>NZ_FNBO01000003.1 GCF_900102375.1 Halorubrum xinjiangense | reverse complement strand
AGGGTAAGGTCAGGTCGGAACGGAGCGATTCCGAACGGCCTTCGGAGGCGGCCTCGCCGCCGCTAATGAGACAATATCCGAAACACCAACACGGTGAACGCGAATGCCAGAAGCGTTCGTCTGTGCCTGTTGGTCGAGCAAGCCCAAAGATACCTCCAAGTCCGTCGAAGTGTCGGCGACTCCCTGCTGGCAAAAATAACAGGTGGGAGTCAGCGGCATTGAGGATAGGAGTAACGGCGGTTTGGCACCGCCAGTCAGCCACCGTTTCGTGATGGGTTAAACGGGTTCCCGAAGAAGAAATCGGACTCATGGTTGCGAACCTGAAACTCCCACCGCTCGGGATTCCTCCGCGTTCACGCGGAGGAGGATGTCAAACGACCTCAATTGTCGTCACATACTAATGGTCGAGCAACAGCATAAGCGTATGTGTGGCAATATGTAGCGTAGTAAACTCCACTGAAGTATCGCGTCCGCCCCGTTCTGGTGAGCCGTATCGGCCGCTTGCGTGACCAACGAGCGGCGACCGATTCGCGCGCTACAGTCAGCACGGCCTTTCCGGGTTATCAGGGACAGTGGACTTTAACGGTGGCAGCGGCGCGATCTCGGACGTTCGCTACTCCAAGGGTTACGCTTCGTCAAACTGAGAAAATCGGAGATTTTTGCGCTTGATTTCGCTCCGCTCAATCAAACAACGCAGCGCTCCGCGCTGCTGGCTCGACGAGGCTTACGCCTCGTCGAACAACGTCTCGCCTTCGACCATGTGCTCCTCGACGGTGTCCATGTCGAGTGTGACGCCGAGGCCCGGCTTCTCCGGCACCTCGATGTAGCCGTCCTCGATGACGTCCTCCTCGACGAGGTCCTCCCACCAGCCGAGCTCGTAAGAGTGGTACTCGATGGCGAGCGAGTTCGGGATGGCGGCGCCGACGTGCGTCGCGGCCATCGTCGCCACCGGCGAGGCGACGTTGTGCATCGCGACCGGGACGTAGTACTGGTTCGCGACGTCCGCGATCTTGCGGGTCTCGCGCATGCCACCGACCTTCGGGAGGTCAGGCGCGACGATGTCGACCGCCTGGTTCTCGATGAGGCGGCGAAGCTCTGTGACGCGGTAGCGGTTCTCGCCGACCGCGATGGGCGTGACCGTGTTCTTCGTCACTTCCTCTTGGACTTCAAGGTTCTCCGGCGGGACAGGGTCTTCGAGCCACCACACGTCGTACTCCTCGATGGCGTCCGCGAGGCGCTTCGCGGAGCCGCCCGAGAACGTCCAGTGGCAGTCGAAGGAGACGTCGGCCTTGTCCTTCACGCGCTCGGTTACTTTCTCGACGATCTCCGCCTTGTGGCGGATCTCGCCGGGGCGGAGGTGGCGGTTCGCGCGGTCCTTCTCGAACCCGCTGGGCACGTCGAGGTCGAACTTCAGCGCGTCGTAGCCTAACTCGTCGACGACGCGCTCGGCCTCGTCCGCGCACGCCTCGGGGTCGGCCTCCTCTTCGGTGTGGCAGTCGCAGTAGACGCGCATCTCGTCGCGGTACTTGCCGCCGAGCAGCTGGTAGGCGGGCACGTCGAGGATTTTGCCGGCGAGGTCGTGGAGCGCGACCTCGATGCCGGAGATGGCGGTGACGGTGACGCCCTCGACGGAGCCCTCGCCGGACATCTTCTGGATGAGGTGTTCGTAGAGGCGGTCGATGTCGAGCGGGTTCTCGCCGACGACGAACGGCTTCATGCGCTCGATGAGCTCGGGCACGCCGGCGCCCCAGTACGCCTCGCCGGTGCCGACGACGCCCGCGTCGGTGTACACGCGGACCAGCGTCCATGGGAAGTTCCCGTCGACCATCGTCGTCTGGACGTCCGTGATCTCGACGTCGCGGCCGCCGCCGCGCGTCCCCGTGGTCCCCATCGTCTCGGCGGAGAGCTCCCGCATCGTGTACTCCGCGTTCGGGTCGTGGAGCGACTCGTAGTCTGGGCTCATAACCGGGTGATTCATTCGGAACAGGGTAAACGTTTACCTTCGCACGCCCCACGGTCCGAACAGGTGGCTTTTCATCCCCGTACGGCCAAAAGGGACCATGGTCGAGATCACTGATTCTCTCGCGTGTCTGTACACGGGTCGGGTGGAGTCCCGGGGCGACGACTACGTCGTCACCGTCCCCGCCTCTGAGATCGAACACGGCAGCGTCAGCGAGGGCGAAACGTATCGAATCGCCGTCTTAGACCGCGCCGAACCGAGCGGCGAGGAGTCGGCGTCGGGCGGCGACGGCGCGTCGGTCCCGGATGCGGACGGCTCCTCCGCGGGGACGCCGTCCGACGACGGGCAGCGCCCCACCTCACGCGGCGCCGCCGGCGCGGTCCAGCCGGACCCGCCCGTCTCGGAGGGCGAGGTCCGCGACGTGACCATCGAGACGCTTGGCGACAAGGGCGACGGGATCGCGAAGATCGAGCGAGGGTACGTCGTTATCGTCCCGGACGCCGAGCCGGGCGAGGAGCCGACCGTCGAGATCACGAGCGTCCGCGAGAACGTCTCGTTCGCGAACGTCGTCGAGGAGTAGCGCCGCCCACCGGACGCCCCCGCCTCCGCGCCGCGACCCGCCCGCCCTCACGCGTTCCTTCTCACTCCGGCGGCTCGCCCCGTGAGAACAGCGCCCGCAGGTTCGACGGCGAGAAGAACGAGGACGGCTCGTCCATGTGGACGCCGATCTCGCCCGAGAGCGCTCGCAGGCCGACTCGCTGGACCGGCTCCGGCAGCGAGTAACACCGCCGGATCGCCTTCCCGAGCCGGATCTCCGTGGCGAGTTCGTCGCGCCACCCGGACTCGTAGTCGGCGAGCGTCGAGGGGTCGCGCGGGTCGATGACCGTCGCGGCGACGTCGGCGGCGCGCATCCCGTAGAGGATGCCGCCGCCGGTGAACGGCTTCGTCTGCGCGGCGGCGTCGCCGATCAAGAAGCCGCGGTCGCTCGTCGTCTCCGCCGGTGGCCCCACCGGAATCGCGCCGGAGCAGCGCCGGTCGGTCGTCGCCCCGTACGCGTCGGTGAGCCGGTCGAACCGCCCCGACACGTTCTCGCTCGGCGGCGCCGCCAGCCCGTACTCGACGCCGGCGTCGCCGCGGGGGATCCGCCACGCGAAGAACGTCGGCGCCGTGAGGTGGACGTCGACGAAGTCGCCCGCGTCCGCCTCGTCGTCGAACCCGAGGACGCCGTGGAGCAGTTCCGCCGGCTCCGGGAGGTCGAGCGCGCGGCGCACCCGCGAGGTCGGGCCGTCGCAGCCGGCGACCATCCGCGCCTCGACTTCCTCGACGTTGTCCGCCGGGGTCCGGACCTCGACGACGACCCGGTCGGACCGCTCCTCGACGCCGACGACCGTGTGGTTCTCCCGGACGTCGGCGCCAGCGTCGCGCGCGCAGTCCGCGAGGGTCCGGTCGAGCCCGACGCGGTCGATCACGTTCGACACCGGCTCCCGTTTATAAAACGGGTACGCCCGCGATCCCGGACCGCCGACGTGAAACCGGGCGCCGTACACGAGGTTCTGGAGGAGCTCGTCGCGGGCGCCGTCGGGGACGTACCCCCACACGTCGTCGGAGACGTGTCCCGAGCAGGCGAGCGGCTCGCCGACCGACCCCTTCTCGAAGGCGACGACGTCGCGGCCGGCTTCGGCCGCGCGCCGGGCGAACCGGGAGCCCGGCGGGCCCGCGCCCACGACGACGAAATCGTACATGGAGGAAGCGAGGTGACGGGGATATTTAATTACGACGCGGCGTCCCGACCCGCCAGAGGATGAGCCGAGGCGGGCTGACGCGCGGCCGCTACGCCGACGGCTCCCGCGTCTCCAACCACTCCAGCGCCGCGTCGAGGTCCGTCCGCGGCGGCGAGCAGGTGAACCCCTCGCAGACGTAGGCGGTCGGCTCGCCGTCGGTCGCGTCGCGGTCCGCCCAGATCGGCGGGGCCTCGGCCATGCCGAGGCTGTCGAGCCACGCGTCGAGACCCTCCTGCGAAGCGGGGCGGGGCGCGACGAGCGCGCCCGGGAGGTACCGTTCGCCGAGCGTCTCTCGCCACTCGTGGGGGACCTCGGCGGTGGCGATCGTCACCTCGATCCCGCCGGTCTCGACGAGGTCGGCCGCCCGCACGAGCGAGGCGTGTTCCAGCGGGCTCCCGCGGATCCGGTCGGCGTGGGTCGTCACGACACGCTCGGCGACATCGCGGAACTCCCCGTCGGTCCGGAAGCCGTCGAGGAGCGCGAGCGTCTCGGCGGCGACGCCGAGGCTCGACGGCGTCGACCGGTCGGTGAACTCCTGCGGCCGCGCGATGAGGGGGCCGGAATCGTCTGTCTCCGAGGTCTCGCCGCCGAGCTCACGGGTGAAGTAGATCGTCCCGTCGTCGGCGTCGTAGAACTCTGCGACGAGCGCGTCGGCCAACTCCAGCGCGAACCCGAGCGCCTCCGGGTCGCCGGTCGCGGCGTAGACGTCGAGCGCGCCGCGCGCGAGGAACGCGTAGTCGTCGAGGTATCCCGGCCCGCGCACGTCCCCGTCGAGCCAGCGGCGGGCGAGCGCACCGCTCTCGCTCTCGGCGTCGTAGAGTCGCTCGCGGCAGAAGTCGAGCGCCTCGCGGGCGATGTCCGCGTACGGCTCGCCGAGGGTCTTCCCGGCCTGCGCGAACGCGGAGATCGCCCGCCCGTTCCACGCCGCTAGCACCTTCTCGTCGCGGGCGGGCCGCGGACGCGACTCCCTGGCGTCGAACAGCGCCGTCCGCGCATTCGTCAGAATCTCTCGGACTTCGTCGGGCGACAGGTCCCGGTCCGCGGCCAACTCTTCGACCGACGCGGCGACCGTCGGGACCGTCGTGCCGCGTTCGAAGTTACCGCCGGTCCGGATCCCGTATCGCTCCTTCGCCAGCGTCGCCGCCGGCTCGTCGAGGACGGCGTCCACCTCCGCGGGCGTCCAGACGTAGAAGGCGCCCTCGACGTCCTCCGATTCGTCGGAGTCGTCCGCACCGCCGCCCCGGCGGCTTTCAGGCCGCCGGCTCCGCGCGTCGAGGGTGCTGAAGAACGCGCCGTCGTCGTGGCGCAGTTCGCGGTCGAGGAACGCGAGCGACTCGCTCGCGACGCGGGCGTACGCGGGGTCGCCGGTGAGGCGATAGCCGTCGAGGTAGGCCATCGGCAGCTCGGCGTTGTCGTACAGCATCTTCTCGAAGTGGGGGACCGTCCACTGGCGGTCGACCGCGTAGCGGTGGAACCCGCCGCCGATCTGGTCGTACATCCCGCCGCGGGCCATCCCGTCGAGGGTGCCCGTCGCGGCCGACAGGAGCGCGTCGCGACCGCTGCCGGCGTACGCGCGCATGAGGAGGTCGATCCGCCCCGGCATCGGGAACTTCGCGCCGCCGCTCCCGAAGCCGCCGTACTCATCGTCGTAGCCGCGCAGCGCGGCCGCGGCGGCCGTGTCGAGCAGGTCGTCGCCGGGCGGTGAGGCGGCGCCCTCTCCGTCCGCCCCCGCCGCGTCCGGCGTCGGCACCGACTCCAGTTCGTCGCGCGCGCTCTCGGCCCACTGGTCGGCGCGCCGCTTCATCTCCTCGCGCTGCTCGGGGTCGCTCCAGGAGTCGGCGATCCGCTCGCAGAGCTCGCGGAAGCCGGGGTGATTCTGCCGCGGCTCGGGCGGGAAGTAGGTGCCGACGTAGAACGGCTTCCCCTCGGGCGTACACCACGCCGAGAGCGGCCACCCGCCGCCGCCGGTGACGAGCTGGCAGACGGTCATATACGTGGTGTCGACGTCGGGGCGCTCCTCGCGGTCGACCTTGATCGGGACAAATGACTCGTTGACCGCGGCCGCGACCGACTCGTCCTCGAAGCTCTCCTCGGCCATGACGTGACACCAGTGACACGAGGAGTACCCGATGGAGACGAACACCGGTACGTCGTGCTCGCGGGCGCGCTCGAACGCTTCGTCGCCCCACGGCTGCCAGTTGACGGGGTTGTCGGCGTGCTGCCGGAGGTAGGGACTCGCCTCCCCGTCGAGGCGGTTCCGCTCGGTCGGCTGTGACATAGGCCTGATTCGACCCGGCGGGGCAAAAGGCGTCCGGGCCGGGACGAGCGGCGCCGCTCCCGCCGTTCATCCCCCCTACCGGCGTGCCCGGTAATACCCACGAACGCGCATATATCTGGTCGCGTAGAGAGTAAGGTTTACACTACCGTGCGGATATCCGTCGGACATGACGGAGACCGTACTGCTGGTGGGGGGCGGCGGCCGCGAACACGCGATCGCCCGCGCGGTGGCGGACGACTGCGCGCTATACGCCTGCGCGAGCGTCCGGAATCCGGGGATCCGGCGACTCGCTGACGGGTTCGAGGCGATCAACGAGACCGACGCCGAGGCGGTCGCCGACTACGCGACCGAGGTCGGCGCCGATCTGGCCGTCATCGGGCCGGAGTCGGCGCTGGAGGCGGGCGTCGCGGACGCGCTCGACGACGCCGGCGTCTACGCGTTCGGCCCTCGGGCCGAGGAGGCGCGTCTGGAGACGGACAAGGCGTACCAGCGGGAGTTCATGGAGGAGCACGCGGTCCCGGGCTGTCCCGACTACGCGGTGTTCGACGACGTCGAGGCCGCCTGCGAGTACATCGACGACTACGACGGTGACCTCGCGGTTAAGCCCGCTGGCCTCACCGGGGGCAAGGGCGTGAAGGTTATCGGCGACCAGGTGACCGCGGAGGAGGCCAAAGAATACCTCCGCGACTCGGAGTACGACCGCGTCGTCCTCGAAGAGCGGCTCGTCGGCGAGGAGTTCACGATTCAGGCGTTCGTCGCGAACGGCGACGTTCGGACGACGCCCGCGGTCCAGGACCACAAGCGCGCCTACGAGGGCGATGAGGGGCCCAACACCGGCGGGATGGGGTCGTACTCCGACACCGGCCTATCGCTCCCGTTCATGGCCGAGGGCGACTACGAGGCCGCGGTCGACGTCCTTGATGCCGTCGTCGGCGCGCTCCCCGACTACAAGGGCGTCCTCTACGGCCAGTTCATGCTCACCGACGACGGGCCGAAGGTCGTCGAGTTCAACGCGCGCTTCGGCGACCCGGAGGCGATGAACACGCTGCCCGTCCTCGACACGCCGTTCGTCGACGTGCTCGCCGCCGCGCGCGACGGCGAGTCGCTCCCGGAGCTCTCCTTCTCGGGCGAGGCGACCGTCTGTAAGTACGCGGTGCCGGACGGCTATCCAACCGACCCCGACGCGGGCGCGGAGATCGCCGTCGACGAGGAGAGCGCGGGCGACGCGCTCCTCTACTACGCGAGTGTCGACGAGCGCGACGGCCGCCTCTACACCACCACGTCGCGCGCGTTCGCCGTCGTCGGCCGCGGCGACTCGATCGCGGCCGCAGAGGCGCAGGCCGAGGACGCGCTGGCGGCCGCGGGCGACCGCGTCCGGATCCGCCACGACATCGGGAAGGCGGACCTCGTCCGGCGCCGGATCGACCACATGGACGACCTCCGGAGCTAACGCAGTCGAGAGCCGAACCGCCGCAGCCGGGAGCGACCCTTTTATTCTCGCCGTCCAAACGGCGTGACGTGACCGACGACGACACGGACGCGACGGGCAGCGATCCGGATGCCACTCGCGACGACGCCAATTCTCCCCGGAGCGACCGCCTCGACCGGTTCCCGACGCCCGGGGCGCGCAACTCCCTGTGGTCGTGGCCTGACGCGAAGTCGCCGCTCGCGGTCGTGCGCAACTACGTGGTCATCGTCCTCGCGCGGATCTGTCCGAGCCTCCGGCTGAAGAACTGGCTGCTGCGGCAGATTGGCGTCACGGTCGGCGCCGGCGTCGCGTGGGGGTTGGAGTCGACGCCGGACGTGTTCTGGCCCGAGCGGATCACCGTCGGCGACGACGCGATAATCGGGTACGACGCCACGCTGCTCTGCCACGAGTTCCTCCACGAGGAGTACCGGCTCGGCGACGTGGTCGTCGAGGACGAGGCGATGATCGGCGCGGGGGCGGTAGTCCTCCCGGGTGTCACAGTCGGCGAGGGCGCGCGCGTCGCCGCGAACTCCCTCGTCGCGGAAGACGTGTCGCCGGGCACGACCGTCGCGGGCGTGCCCGCCGAGGTCGTCTCGCGGGCCGAGACGCGCGCGAGCGACGATTAAGCTGCGTCTTCCTCGGTCGGGTCCGAACCGTCGGTCGCGTCCGCGTCGGTGTCCGAATCGCTGGGTGCGTGCGAGTCGGCGTCGTCCGCCTCTTCGGCCGCCGACTCCTCGGCGTCAGTGATGTGCGCCTCGGTGCTCACGCGCGCTAAGTCGACGCCGACCTCCTCGGCGACGGCGTCGAGGACGGCCCGCTGCTCTGCCATCTCGTTTTCGAGCGTCTTGACGCGCTCTGAGGTGTCTATCACCGTCTCCTGCGTCTCGTCGACCTCGTCGCGAAGCTCGCTGATCTTCTTGTAGGTGCGCTCCGCGCGGTCGGCGAGCGTCTGGATCTTCTTGGCGGTGTCCCCGAATCCCATACCGAACGGTCGGCCCGCCGATACGTGTGCTTTTCCGTTCGGTTCGCGGTCGCGGGGCCGCCGTCCGCGCCGGCCGATCGACGGTGGACTTTTGCCCGACTCGCCCCAGTACTCGGTATGACCGTCGACCGGATCCTGTTGACCAACGACGACGGCGTCGACGCCGCGGGGCTGCGCGCGCTGTACGATACGCTCGCGGCCGAGTACGCGGTTACCGTCGTCGCCCCGGCCGACGACCAGTCCTCGGTCGGCCGCCGCCTCTCCGAGGACGTCGCGGTCGCCGACCACGAGCTGGGGTACGTCGTCGAGGGCACGCCCGTCGACTGCGTCGTGGCGGGGCTCGACGAGCTCGTCCCCGAGGCGGACGCGGTCGTCGCGGGCTGTAACGAGGGGGCGAACCTCGGCGCCTACACCCTCGGCCGGTCGGGGACCGTCTCGGCCGCGGTCGAGGCTGCGTTCTTCGACGTCCCCGCGGTGGCGACCTCGATGTACGTCCCCGGCGGCGACGACTGGTGGAAACGCGAGTTCGAGGCGACCGACTTCGCGCACGCGGCGCGAGCGACCCGGTTCCTCGTCGACGAGGCGGTCGACGCGGGCGTGTTCGACCGCGCCGACTACCTCAACGTCAACGCGCCAATCGCGGACGCGGACCGCGCGCCGCTCCGCGTCACGACGCCCTCGACGTGGTACGGGATGCGCGCCGAGCGGAACGGCGACGGCCGCGTCGGGTTCTCCGACCCGATATGGGGCCGGATGAACGACGGCGACGTGCCGGACCCGGTCGGGACCGACCGGCGGGCCGTCGTCGACGGCGAGGTGTCCGTCTCGCCGCTGTCGGTGCCGCACGCGGCGGAGCCGAACGCGGGACTCGACGACCTGGCGGACGCCTACGAGGCGGCGATCCGGTCGTGAAACGCGTTCGCACTGCTCGGTTGCGGTGGACTCGGCGTGTTAGTCCCCGTCGCCGGTGCTGACGGTCACTTTCGCCTCGCTCAACACGCGGTCGCCCATCTCGTAGCCGGGCTCGTACACCTCGTGTATCGTCCCCTCCGGGTGGTCGCTGTCGACGCGGAGCATCACCTGGTGGCGCGCGGGGTCGACCACCTCGCCGGGCTCCGGCTCGATCGCCTCGACGCCCTCGTCGGCGAGTACCTCGTCGAACTTCTCCAGCGTCGACTCGACGCCGGGGCGGAGGTCGCTTCCCTCGTCCTGGTCGAGCGCGCGAAGGAGGTCGTTCCGGACCGGGGTGAGCCGCTCGACGAGCGCCTCGGAGGCGCGCTCGCGGATGTCCTCCTGCTTCCGCTTTGCGCGCTCCTTGTAGTTGCTGAAGTCCGCCTTCACGCGGGCGAGCTTGCTCGTCAGCTCTTCCACCTCCTCGTCGCGCTCTTGGAGCGCCTCGCGGGTCTCTGCGAGGTCAGCCTCCAGTGCCGCGACCTCGCGGGCAAGCGCCTCGTCGTGTTCGGCGACGGCCGCGGCCAGCGCCTCGGCGTCGCGGCGGGCGTCCTCGCTGACCGGCTCGCTGTCGGCCGATTCGCTGTCGGCCGATTCGCTGCCGGCCGATTCGCTGTCGGCCGACTCGCCGGCCGCTCCCTCGGCGGTCGCCTCCGCCGTGCCGTTCGCTCTCGCCGCGTCGCCCTCGGCGTCGTCGGGGGTCTCGACATCGACGGCGTCCTCGTCGCTCATACTCGATCGAAGTCGGTCGTCGGGGATAAGCGTTCAGAAGCGCGACGCGACGAGCTCGACGAGGACCCGGAACCGGCTACCGCCGAGCCGATAGCGCCGTGACGACGCCGTTCGTCCAGCCGAAGCCGTACTGGAGCTCGTACTCACCCAGGTCGCTCGCCGCCTCGGCCGTGCGGACGTCGTACTTCTCCGCCATGCGGCCGGTCTCATCGAAGGAGCTCCGCGCGAGGTCGACCCAGCGGCTCGCGACGTCGTCGGCCAAGTCCTCGTGCCCGTACCGGCGCAGCCCGGTGACCGCCATCCAGTGGAGGGGCGCCCAGCCGCTCGGCGCGTCCCACTGCTCGCCGGTGGCCTCGAGCGTCGTCACCAGTCCACCGGGCCGGAGGAAGTCCCGGCGGAGCCGGTCCGCGACCGCGGCCGCCCGGTCCTCGGTCGCGACCCCGGTGAAGAGCGGCGCGACGGCGGCGAGTGTGAGGCGGTCCGACCGCCGGTCGTCGGTCCACGAGTGGTCGACGTAGAACTCCGCCTCCGCGTCCCAGCAGTACCGATTGATCGCCTCCCGACGCCGCGCGGCCAGGTCGGCGTACCGCTCGCCGGCCGCCGTCCGTCCGACGCGCGGAAGCCACTCCGCGAGCGCGGACTCCATCCCGAAGAGGACGGCGTTGAGATCGACCGGCACCAGCTCCGTCGTCCGGATCGTCGTGAGGTCGTCGCCAGCCAGCCACCGAGAGCTGAAGTCCCAGCCGGACTCGCAGGCGGCCCGAACGTCCCGGAACAGCGCAGGCCGGTCGTCGACCGGGACCCGGTCGGCGAGGCGACGGTCCTCGTAGTACGACTCCGGTCGCGGGCGAGCGCGGTCGTCCCAGTACCGATTGAGGACGGTCCCGTCCGAGAGTCCGACCACCCGACGGTGTGCCGCGGGCCCGTCGTCGCGGGCGACGCGGTCGGCCCCGTCCATCCAGAACTCGTGTTCCGTTCGGAGCGCGTTCACGTGGGGAGCGACGGCGTCGAACCCCTCCTCGCGCTCTAACACGCGAAGCATGCGGTAGAACAGCGGAACCTGCGACCGGCTGTCGTAGTACGTACGGTTCCCGGTCGGGACGAAGCCGAAGCGGTCCAGAAGCGACGCGATGTTCTCGACCATGCCCGCGACGAGGTCGGTTCGATCGTCCGCCGCCAACCCCTCCGCGGTGAAGTAGCTGTCCCAGTAGTACATCTCGCGGAAGCGACCGCCGGGGACGACGTGCGGGTTCGGGAGGGGGACGAGCGTCGACCCCGCCGCGTCGGCGTCGTCGAACGCTCGCGTCAACGCTCCCCACAGCGACGAGACGTGGTCTTTCATCGACCGGGAGGCGGCGAGGTTCGGTGCGACCCCGACCGGCTCCGGTAGCCTGAACTGCTCTTCGACGAACGACTCGAGGTCGAAGTCGTCTCGGTTCCGCCGCGTCAGATACCGCTCGAACAGCAGATCCGGATCGACCCGCGGCTCGGCGTCGACGAACCGCTTGTCGTCGTCGAAGAGGTCCCGCCGCTGAACGGCGCGGAAGAGTTCACCGGAGATCTGCGGGAACGTGCTGTAGTCGAAGCGGGCGGAACTCATCTCTATCACGTAGTGAAAGGATTAGTAAGTACTTGATGAATTAGCCGCGGAGAGAACGGATCACGCGCACCATCGGCGATCCTCTCATCAATGGGCCATGATTAATTATAAGTGTAATAAATGAATACCGCCGAGTAGTTGATGACCCGCATTAGCATGCGATCGGTGAGTAAGTACTTCGACGGGGGTGACACGGTCGCCAACTACAAGCTGGACATGGAGGTGGACGACGGGGAGTTCGTGGTGTTCCTGGGGCCGTCCGGCTGCGGAAAGACGACTGCGCTCCGGATGATCGCGGGGCTCGAGGACCTCTCCGAGGGCGAGATATACTTCGACGACGACCGCGTCGACGGGATGCCGCCCGCCGATCGCAACGTTGCGATGGTGTTCCAGAACTACGCGCTGTACCCGCATATGACCGTCCGGGAGAACATCGAGTATCCGCTGAAAGTCAGGGGGGTGCCGCCGGAGGAGCGCGACGAGCGGATCGCCCAAGTCGCCGGGCTGTTACACATCGAAGACCAGATGGACAGCGACCCGGGCGAGATATCCGGTGGACAGCGCCAGCGGACGTCGCTCGCGCGGGCGATCATCCGCGAGCCGTCGGTGTTCCTGCTCGACGAGCCGCTCAGCAACCTCGACGCGAAGCTCCGCTTGGAGATGCGCTCCGAGCTCAAGCGGATCCAGAACGAGCTCGGGATCACGACGGTGTACGTCACGCACAACCAGGAGGAGGCGATGAGCATGGGCGACAAGATCGTCGTGTTGAACGACGGTACGATCCGACAGGTCGCCGAACCCCAGGAGCTGTACCAGCGGCCGCGGACCACCTGGGTCGCGAAGTTCATCGGGTCGCCCCCGATGAACCTCTTCGAGGGAGAGAACCGCGACGGTACCGTCCAGCTCGCCGAGGGCAACACCCTCCCAATGCCGGCGGAGACGTCGTCGTCGACCGTGTCTGTCGGGATCCGGCCCGAAGATATCGACGTGTCGATCGAGCCTCCCGACACGGACTGGACGGTGCCGGGCACGGTCAAGACGGTCGAACCGCTCGGCGAGTTCGTCTTGGTCAACGTCGAGGTGGGCGGCTCCGTGGTGAACGTGAAGGTCCCGAAGACGGACGCCGAGGCGGGGGATCACATCCACCTCACCTTCGACCCGACCGACGCGTACCTCTACGACGAGGACGGGGAACTGGTGGCCTGATACCATGTCAGTCGAATCGTACCTGGAGGACCGGCTCGACCGCGACGTCGACGGGGAGAAGCTCACGGCGATCCTCGTGTTCATGCTCCCCGGCCTCACGCTGTTCGCCATCTTCTCGGTCGGACCGATGCTCTACTCCGCGGTCGGGAGCTTCTTCACCTGGGACGGGTTCACGATTGGGCAGTTCGCCGGGTTCGACACGTGGGTCGCGACGTTCCAAGACGACGCGATCATCAACTGGAGCAACCTCCTCGCGTTCCAGTACCCGATGGGAGCGCTCCCGCAGAACATCATCTGGATGATCGTCCACGTCCCCTTCAGCACGCTGCTGGGCCTCGGCCTCGCGCTGCTGTTCGCCGACCTGCGCGGCCGGAGCATCCTCCGATCGATGGTGTTCCTCGCGTTCACGACGCCCACCGTCGTGATCGGGCTCGTGCTGCTTTTCGTCTACGACCCGCAGGCCGGCATCTTCAACGGGCTGCTCCGGGGTATCGGGCTGGAGTCGGCGGTCCGAAACTGGGTTCAGGAGCCCCAGATCGCGATCTACGCGCTCATCGCCGGCGGCGTCTGGGTGCAGACCGGCTTCAGCATGCTGTTGTACAGCTCCGCGCTCGCGGGGATCGACCCCGCGTTACTGGAATCCGCGCGCGTCGACGGCGCGGGGCGGTTCCGACGGTTCAAGGACATCATCTGGCCGCTCGTCAAGCCCGTGACGGCCGTCGTCGTGATCATGAGCATGATCTGGGTGATCCGGATCTTCGCCATCGTCTACGCGGCCGGCGGCCCGTCCGGCGGTCCGGGCGGGGTGTTCTCGGTGTTGGGCCTGGAAGTGTATCAGGCCGCGTTCTCGACGCCGATCGAGTACAGCAAGGCGATGGTCGTCGCGCTCATCGAGCTGGTGATCGCCCTCCCGATGGCGTGGTACATCGCGTCAATGGACTGATCGACTATGACCGACACACACCACTCAGACGATCCGACAGACGCCGACAGCGAGCCGAAGACCGACGGCGGGCGCGTGTACCACGAGGCGCCTGAGACCGCACCGATCTCCGACCGACCGCTCCCCGAACGGCTCCGTGCGGCGGTGCCGAGCGGCCCGCGCGCGCTGCGGTACGCGATCGCGATCGGCGTCGCGCTCCTGTGGCTCGTCCCGCTCGTGGGGCTGTTCATGGCCTCCGTCCGCCCGCTCGACCAGATCATTCAGGGCTGGTGGAACTTCGAGACGTTCACCGTCACCTTCGAGAACTACGCCCGCGCGTGGACGTTCCAGTCCGGGCCGATGCGGCAGGCGATGTGGAACACCGCGATCGTCACGATCCCGTCCGTCCTCGCCGTGACGCTGCTCGGGACGATGGTCGCGTACCCGTTCGCCCGCTTCGACTTCCCGGTGAAGAAGGGGCTGTTCTTCCTGCTCATCGTGGTCATGGCCGCCCCGCCGGAGCTGGTGGCGATGGGTAACTACAACACCCTGCGGAACACCGGCCTGTTCGACACGTACATGGGGCTCATCCTGGTCCACATCGGCTGGGGGATGGGGTGGGTCGTCATGTTCCTCCGGAACTTCCTCCTGGGGCTCCCCGAGGAGCTGGAGGAGGCTGCCCGGATCGACGGCGCGTCCCGGTACCAGATCTTCAAGTCGATCGTGTTGCCGTACTCTGCCCCGGCGCTCGTCTCCGTGGCGGTCATCCAGTTCACGTGGGTGTGGAACTCCTTCTTCTTCCCCCTCGTGTTCATGCGGTCCCGTGAGAACCAGCTCGCGCCGCAGGTGTTGCCCCTGATGAAGGGTCGCCTCCAGATCGACTGGGGGCTCGTCGCCGCCGGCTCGGTGCTGACGATGATCGTTCCCATCCTCCTGTTCGTCACGCTCCAGCGATACTACAAGCAGGGGATGGTGGCCGCGGTCGCCGACTGAGCCGCCGTCGGTCGGTTTTCCGTCGAATGGACGCCCGTTTTTTTCCATCGCTGAAACCCGCTCTGACCGACGGGTTCTGCCGGGCGAGGCCGAACCGGGAAGTGCTGCGCGCGAAACGTGCCGTCAGGACTCGCGCCACTTGTGGCCGCATCTCGACGCAGGTGAACAGCCGGACCTCGTAGGAGCCGCCCGGCTTCGGCAGCATCTCCGAGTGGGCTCGCTCACCGTCGCAGTCGGCCGCCGGACAGGGCTCTCGCGTCGTCTCGGCGTCGTCTCTGGTCGCGTCGGCCACGGCGGGCGCCCCGTCGTCCCGCTGCCCGTCCCGGGTCTCCATCGCCGCTTCCGCCTGCGAGTCCCGCGGCTCCTCGTTCCCACACGAGCGACACGCCCACGCGTCGCCCGCCGTGTGCATCATCGACCCGCACTCGTCGCAGAACTTCATACGAGGGAGGAACACGCGGCTGTCGGATATATGCCTTCACTTCCGATCCGCCGCGGGCGGCCGCCGGCGCCGACGCCACGGCTGCGGCCTACGTGAGAAAGGGGAAACCGCAGTCCGCCGCCTCAGTACGGCAGCGTGCCGGTCGCGGTGCCGAGCAGCGATACCGCGATCGCGAGCGCCTGCGCGACGAAGAACGCCTTCGAGGAGGCCCACCCGAAGTACAGAAGCGTCGCCATCGGGACCACCCCGATGACCGACGGCCAGAACCCCATCGTAAACAGGATGGCGAGGAAGCCCGTCGTCACGAGGATGAGGACGTCCATCCCGAGCGAGACGAGGTTGCGTCGGCGGAGCTCCTCGGGGTCGAACATTTGCGCCAGCGACCCGCGGCGGTCGCTCCGGTCGTCCGCGGTCGACGTCGACTCCATCGTTAGTCGTTAAGCGTCTCCTGGTGGGCGTCGTCGAGCGAGCTGGTGATCTCGTCGGTCGGCGTGTCGGGCGTGGCCCACAGGCCCTTGAGGACCGACCAGAACTCCTGCTGGAACGGGTTCCCGAGCGCGTCGTCGAGGTCGGGTACGACGGTCACCTCGGCAGCGAGGTCCGGCAGGTTCGCCATCACTTCGATTTCGTAGGCGTCGTCCGGCACCTCGGTGTTGGAGGCGATGAAGCCGCCGTCCTCGACCCACACCTGCTGCCCCTCGGCGGAGACGAACGAGCTCAGGGCGTCGCGGGCGGCGTCGACGTTGTCCGAGTACGTCGGCACGGTGAACCAGTTGACGGACGAGGAGATGCCGTCGACGCCGGGCAGTCGGAAGACGCCGAGGTCCGACGGGTCCTCGACCGCGTCCTGCGCCGGCGTGAACGAGCCCATGAAGTACAGCGGGAGGCTGTTGTCCCAAAAGTACTCGTACTGGACGCCGAAGTCGCGGGTCTGGCTGAAGTACCCCTCCTCGTGGAGGGTCTTGATCTCGTCGAACGCCGTCGCGACCCGGTCGTCGGTCATGGAGGCGTCGCCGTCGATGAGCCCCTGCTGGAGCGACGCGCCGTCCTCCTGCCGCATGAAGAAGCCCTCGGTGAGGTCGCTGAGCGGCCAGCCGGTGCCGTTCCCGGAGGCGATGGGCGCGTCGACGCCCTCGATCCCCGAGATGTCGTCGAGCAGGGTCATGAACTCGTCCCAGCTCTCGGGCTCGGAGAGGCCGTGCTCGTCGAAGAACGACTTGCGATACCAGAAGCCGGGCTTGAGGTCCATCTTGAACGGCGCGGCGTACACTTCGCCGTCGACGGTGACTCGCGACGGGTCGACCGCGAAGTTGTCGGCGTTCCACGCGTCGCCGACCGGCGCGAGGTGACCGTTCTCGGCGTCCGAGATGATCCGCGCCGGCGAGGGCATCACGACGATGTCCGCGGAGGCGACGCCGGACTCGTAGTCCATCAGGGTCCCGGTGAGCAGGCTGTCGGTGTCGCGCGGGAAGTACTCCAGGCTCATGCCCGTCGACTCCTCCACGAAGTCCATCACCTTGGTGAACGACTCCTGCTCGCCGCCGGACCAGACGCCCGTGATCTCGAGGTTGTTACTCCCGCCGTCCCCTCCGTCGTCGCCGTCGGAGCCGTCGCCGCCGTCGCTTCCGTCGGAGCCGTCTCCGCCGTCCCCGCCGTTGCCGGAGCAGCCCGCGAGCGCGACGCTCCCGAGTACCGACGCGGTGCCGGTCGTCTTCAGCACGTTCCGCCGCGTAGTACAGGATCGATCATCGGACATGTCGTCCCAACCCAGTCGGCCCACTTACTTCAAATTTGCTTATTAATTACCGGTATAGTTACTAATCTCAGTCGACCCGACGCGGCACGCGATCACGGCTATTTATGGGTGTATCGGCGGTTAGTGGGGGATATGACGAACGGAGCCGACACCGCACCCGACTCGCTGGACCGCCCGAATCTCGTCCTCGTTCACTGTCACGACCTCGGCCAACACCTCAGCTGCTACGGGGCCGACGTCGACACGCCGAACATCGACGCGCTCGCGGCCGACGGCGCGCGGATGGCAAACAGCTTCTGTTCGGCCCCGCAGTGTTCGCCCAGCCGGTCCAGCATGATGACGGGCTACTACCCCCACGAGAACGGCGTCATGGGGCTCGCACACATGGGCTGGGCGCTCGGCGAGGACTGGGAGACCCTCCCGAAGCGCCTCCGATCGGCGGGCTACGAGACGGCCCTGCTCGGCTTCCAGCACGAGGTGCCCGACGAGCCCGAGCGGCTCGGCTACGACTACGTCGACAGCGGGACGAAGCGCGCGCTCGAACTCGTCGACGTCGTCGACGACTTCTTCGCCGAGCGCGCGGACGCGGACGACCCCTTCTTCGTCTCGATCGGCATCGAGGAGCCGCACCGCCCGTTCCGCCGGGAGTACCTCTCCGAGGGAACCTACGACGCCTACGATCCCGACGAGGTCCCGCTCGACGACTTCCCGTACCTCCCGGACGCGCCGGGGGTCCGGGAGGACGTCGCCGACCTCCGGTCGGTGATCGCGGAGGTGCTGGACCCGGCGGTGGGTCGCTACCGCGAGTCGCTCGCCGACGCCGGGCTGGCCGAGGAGACGGTCTTCGTGTTCACGACCGACCACGGGCTGGCGATCCCGCGCGCGAAGGGAACCTGTTACGACCCCGGAATCGAGACCGCGCTCGTCGTCCACCACCCGGGCGCAGTCGCGGGCGGCGAGGTCCACGAGTCGCTCGTCACCAACGTCGACTTCACGCCGACGATGCTGGACCTGCTCGGCGTCGAGCCGCCGACGGACACCTCCGGCGAGTCGTTCGCGCCGCTGCTCCGCGGGGAACCGCACGAGGGCCGCGACCGGATCTTCGCCGAGATGACGTGGCACGACCGCTACAACCCGATCCGCACGATCCGGACGGAGCGGTACAAGTACGTCCGGAACTTCTCCGTGCTCCCGAGGGTGTTCGTTCCGATGGACGTCGCGCCGACCGCCTCGGGCCGAGCGGTCCACGAGGAGTTCCACGTCCCGCAGCGCCCCACGGAGGAGCTGTACGACCTCGAGGCGGACCCGCACGAGTCTGAGAACCTCGCCTCGGACAAGAAGCCGTTCGAGCCGGCGGCCGAGGCGAGCGACCCGGACCCGGCCCACGCCGACGCGCTCGACCGCCTGCGGGACGAGCTGGAGTCGTGGATGGAGTCGACAGACGACCCGCTCCTCGACGGACCGGTCCCTTATCCGGACGTCAGGTGAGATCGCGGCGGCGACGGCCGAACCGTCTTGATGATTTTTATACACCGAGGTGGTTAATTGATCGTCATGGACACCGAGGAACTCCTGGAGACGCTCCAGGCCGCGGACCTCTCTTACTATCAGGCGAACGCGTACGTCACGCTGCTCGAACTGGGGACCGCCTCCGCGACCGAGGTCGCACAGGCCAGCGACGTCCCCGACGCGCGGATATACGACGTGCTCCGCGACCTCGACGACTTCGGGTACGTGGAGCTGTACGAACAGGAGACGTTCCAGGCTCGCGCGACCGACCCGGAGACGATCGTCTCTGGGCTCACCGACCGCGCGAGCGCGTTCGAGTCGGCCGCCGAGGAGATCGAGGAGCGCTACGAGCGGCCGACGCTCGACACTCAGACGGTCAGCATCGTCAAGCGGTTCGACACGGTCCTCGAAGCGGCCCGGACGTTCGTCCGGGACGCCGAGACGCAGGTCCACGCGACGCTCACCCGGGACCAGTTCGAGGCGCTGCGCGGCGACCTGGCCGACGCCCGCGACCGCGGGGTCACGGTCAACGTCACGATCCTCGGCCGCGACGGGGACGAGCCGCTCGCGGACGCCGACTACGAGGGGGCCGTGAGCGCGGCCCACCGCCTCTCCCGGCCCGCGCCGTTCGTGCTCACCTCCGACCTGCGCCGCACGGCGTTCGCGCCGAACCCCGCCGCGGTGGAAGACTACGGGCTCATCCTCCGCAACCGCTCGTTCACGTACGTCTTCTTCTGGCACTTCCTGCTTTTCACGTGGCTCCCCTCCCCCGTTGCGTACGAGGCCGACATGGCCGGCCCAAAGCGGTACGCGGACATCCGACAGTTCCTGCTCGAGAACCGCGCCCTAATCCGCGGGGACGAGCCCCTCCGGGTCGAGATCGAGGGGCGCGAGACCGACGGCGACCGGTCGGTGACCGTCTCCGGCGAGGTCGTCGACGCCGAACACCTCTCGGACGCCGCGGTCGACGGCGACCAGGCCCCGAGCGTCATGGCGCTGACGGGCACCGCTTCCATGGTCGTCGACGACGGGGAGGAACGATGGACCGTCGGCGGGTGGGGCGCGACCTACGAGGAGGTGGAGGCGGACCGGATCCGGGTGACGGGCGTCGGCGCCGAACTCGACGCCGAACCGGCGGAGTAACGCCGGTCGACTTTTGCCCCTCCGCGACCGAGCGGGACCATGCCGATCGAACCCGACGAGGTCGCCGATCTCATCGAGGGGAACCTCCCCGACGCGGTCGCCAGCGTGACCGCGCCCCGGATCCACAACGACGAGGACGAGGACGCCCACTTCGCGGCCGTCGTCGTCTCGCCCGCCTTCGAGGGCGAGTCCCTCGTCGACCAGCACCGGCGCGTGTACGACGCGGTGGGCGACCACATGACGCAGTCCGTCCACGCCTTGGAGATCAAGACGTACACCCCCGAGGCGTACGCGAAACACGGCGACGGGACCCTCGACGCCGATCTCCGCGAGGCCGGGCTGTTCCCGGTCGACGGGGCCTGACCGCCGGCTCCGACCCGCCAAATCCGCGAGCCCTCCACGTCGATGCGCTCCGCCATCGCTCGCGCCCTCCGCGGGACCCTCGCCGCGGTCTCGCTGCTGGCGTTCATCTCGCTCTTCCTCGCCCTCGAAGCGCGCGTCACGTCTCCGGCCGTCCTCGGCGGACTCGCGGCGCTCGGGACGGCGACGCTGCTCGCGGCCGCGGGGCGTTCGGGGGTCCAACGGTTGCTCGGCCGAAACGAGTGGGGTCCCGAAAACGACGGAGAAACGACCGCCGACGGGGACGAGTGGCTCGACGAGTCCGCCGACGACACGCCGTGGACGGACCGCGCCGACCGCGCCGGCGACGGCTCCGAGACCGACTGGCCGCTCGCGCGGCTCGAACCCGCGCTCGACGACGCCTGGAACCGGTGGTCGGACGCCGCGCTGACGCTTGGGTTGGCCGCGCTGGGGATCGGATCGCTCGTCCTCCTCGCCACCTATCCGGGCGAGGAGCCGCCGCTCGGGCTGCTGTTGCTGGTCGCGTTCGGGTTCAATGGGGCGCTCGTGACGCTCCCGTTCGTTTTTAAAGAGGGCTGACTGGGCGCTTCCGATCAGCCGTCCTCTCGGTCGTCGGTCGCGGTCGGTTCGTCGGCTTCACCGTCGGACGCCTCGCCCGCGACGCGGTCGGCCACCGCCTCGGCCAGCGGGTCGACGGTGACGGTCAGGCGGGCGACGAGGAACACGACGGGGACGAGCGCGACGAACAGGAAGGCGGCGTCGTACGCCCACGCGGCGCCGTTCAACAGCGGGACCGCGGCGCCCGCGAGCCCGCGGTATGCGACGAGGACGGCGCCGAAGACGACGAGCCAGTGGACCACGCCGCCTGCGTTCTCGGCGATCCGGCTCGGCGGCGCGTCGCCCTCGCCATCGGCGCCGCGCCCGCCGAGCGCCAGCCGCGTCAGTAGCGCGAACTTGGGCGCCGCGTACAGGAGGATGCCCGCCACCGCGAGCGTGACGACGGCCGTCGCGACCGCGGCGAACGTCACCGGGGCAAAGGGAACGAGCCGGTCGGCGCCCGGCAGCAGGGTGATGACGGCGAGGACGCCGACGACCGCCAGCGCGCCGATCAGGAGTTTACTCGTCGACCGGACCGTGTCGCGGTCGAGCGCCGTTCCGATCGCTGAGTCGTTCGAGTTCATGTGCGCCCGGTCGTTGGCGGCGGACCGATATATAAGGGCCAAGCGTTTGCGCCGATTTTCGGCCGTTTTCCTCGATTTTCTCGACCGCCCGTACTTGGTCCCTGTTACCGAATATATTGGTACTTAACCACACGATTCTACGGCGTTGGCGGCTTCCAGTACCTTTTACAGCGTCTCGCGGGAAGGTCGGCGCATGGGTGACGACTACCGCACGGAGGAGGACAGCCTCGGCGAGATGCAGGTGCCGGCGGACGCCTACTGGGGGGCACAGACCCAGCGCGCCGTCGAGAACTTCCCCGTCTCGGGGATCCCGATGAGCCGGCGGTTCATCCGCGCGCTCGGCGTCGTGAAGAAGGCGGCGGCGCAGGCGAACCGCGACCTCGACCTCATCGACGAGGACACCGCGGAGGCGATCGTCGCCGCCGCGGACGAGGTGATCGCGGGCGACCACGACGACCAGTTCCCGGTCGACGTGTTCCAGACCGGCTCGGGGACCTCCTCGAACATGAACGCCAACGAGGTGATCGCGAACCGTGCCGCCGAGATCGCGGGCGCGGAGATCGGCGACCGCGTCGTCCATCCCAACGACCACGTCAACTACGGCCAGTCGTCGAACGACGTGATCCCGACGGCGATGCACGTCGCCGCGCTCGAGGCGGTCGAGAAGGACCTCGTGCCGGCGTTGGAGACGCTCCACGCCGAGCTCGAAGCCAAGGAGACCGAGTTCGACGGCGTCGTCAAGACCGGCCGGACGCACCTCCAGGACGCGACCCCGATCCGGCTCGGACAGGAGTTCGGCGGCTACCGGACGCAGGTCAAGAAGGGGATCGAACGCGCCGAGAGCGTCCAGTCGAACCTCCGCGAACTCGCCCTCGGCGGCACCGCGGTCGGGACCGGGCTCAACACCCACCCCGATTTCCCGGAGCTCGCGGCGGAGTACATCTCCGACGAGACCGGGACGGAGTTCCGCGAGGCGGAGAACCACTTCGAGGCGCAGGCCGCCCACGACGCGATGGCCGAGGGCCACGGCGCGCTCCGCACGATCGCGGGCAGCCTCAACAAGATGGCCAACGACCTGCGGCTCCTCGCCTCCGGCCCCCGGAACGGGCTCGGGGAGGTCGAACAGCCGGAGAACCAGCCGGGCTCCTCGATCATGCCCGGGAAGATCAACCCGGTCGTCGCGGAGTCTGTCAACCAGGTCCACAAGCAGGTCGTCGGCAACGACGCCGCCGTCTCCGCGGGTGCGGCCCGCGGCGAGATCGACCTGAACCTTTATAAACCGGTCATCGCGCACAACTTCCTCGAGTCCGCGGAGCTGCTCTCGAACGTCGCCGCGACGTTCGGCGAGCGCTTCGTCGGGAAGCTAGCGGCCAACGAGGAGCACTGCGAGACGCGCGTCGAGCAGTCGATGGCGCTCGCGACCGCGTTGAACCCCGCGATCGGCTACGACAAGGCCTCGAAGGTCGCCAAAAAGGCGCTCGCCGAGGACAAGAGCGTCCGCGAGGTCGCCGTCAGCGAGGGGTACCTCACCGAGGAGGAGGCCGACGAGGTGCTGGACCCCGAGGCAATGACGCACCGCGTCATCCTCGGCGACGAGGCCTGAAGGGACCGTTCTCCGGTGGATCATCCGCCGGCTTCGGGGCGCCCGTCCGCGCCGAATCGGAACCATTTAAGCCGATGTCGGTACCGATCCCACACGGATGAAACTTCACGAGTATCAAGCGAAGTCTCTCTTCGCGGACGCCGGGATCCCGGTTCCGGACTCCCGGCTCGCGACGAGCGTCGACGAGGCGCTCGACGCGGTCGACGAGATCGGCTACCCGGCCGCGATCAAAGCGCAGGTCCACGTGGGGGGCCGCGGCAAGGCCGGCGGGATCAAGATCGCGACTGACCGCGAGGAGGCGGAGCAGTACGCCGAGGAGATCCTCGGGATGGACCTGAAGGGGTACACCGTCGACCAGGTCCTCGTCGAGTCCGGCGTCGACTTCGTCGACGAGCTGTACGTCGGCGTCACGATGGACCGTGGCGAGGGGAAGCCCGTCCTGATGGTGTCGACCGAGGGCGGCGTGGACATCGAGGAGGTCGCCGAGGAGAACCCCGACGCGATCGCGCGCGAGCACGTCGACCCCGCGTTCGGGCTCCACCCGTATCAGGCCCGCAAGGTCGTCTACGAGGCCGGCGTCGACGCCGACGTCGCGCTCGACGTCGCCTCGATCCTCTCGACGCTGTACGACCTCTACGAGGAGAACGACGCCTCCGAGATCGAGGTCAACCCGGTCATGATCACGAGCGACCGCGACGTGGTCGCCGCGGACGCCGTGATGAACATCGACGAGGACGCGCTGTTCCGCCAGCCCGACCTCGCCGAGATGGCCGAGGAGTCCTACGAGGACGACCTCGAACGGAAGGCCGGCGAGTACGGCTTCGACTACGTCCGCCTGTCGGGTAACGTCGGCATCATCGGCAACGGCGCCGGGCTCGTGATGACCACGCTCGACTTAGTCGACTACTACGGCGGCGCGCCCGCGAACTTCCTCGACATCGGCGGCGGCGCGAAGGCCGAGCGCGTCACGCAGGCGCTCGATATGGTGTTCTCCGACGAGAACGTCGACGCGGTCGTCTTCAACATCTTCGGCGGGATCACCCGCGGCGACGAGGTCGCCAAGGGGATCAACGAGGCCTTAGAGCAGTTCGACGAGATCCCGAAGAAGGTGGTCGTCCGGCTCGCCGGCACGAACGCCGAGGAGGGGATGGAGATTCTGAACACCGACCTCGTCGAGGTCGAGGAGACGCTGGAGGACGCGGTCCAGCGCGCTGTCGCGAACGCTGACGAGGTGACCCAATGAGTATTTTCGTCGATGACGACACCAGAGTGGTGGTCCAGGGGATCACCGGCGGGGAGGGCAAGTTCCACGCCGGCCAGATGATCGAGTACGGCACAAACGTCGTCGCCGGCGCGGTGCCCGGCAAGGGCGGCCAGGAGGTCGACGGCGTCCCGGTCTACGACACCGTCGACGAGGCCGTCGAGGCTGAGGACGCGGACGCCTCCGTGATCTTCGTACCGCCGGCGTTCGCGGCCGACGCGGTGTTCGAGGCGCTCGACACCGACCTCGACCTCGCGGTGGCGATCACCGAGGGGATCCCCACCCAGGACATGGCGAAGGTGAACAAGCGCCTGAGCGAGACCGACACGCGCCTCATCGGGCCGAACTGTCCGGGCATCATCACGCCCGGCGAGGCGAAGCTCGGCATCCTCCCCGGCAACATCTTCTCGGAGGGCAACGTCGGGCTCGTCTCTCGCTCCGGCACCCTGACCTACCAAGTCGTCGATAACCTCACCGAGCGCGGGCTCGGCCAGTCGACCGCCATCGGCATCGGCGGCGACCCGATCATCGGCACCTCCTTCGTTGACGCCCTCGAGGCGTTCGAGGCCGACACCGAGACCGACGCCGTCGTGATGTGCGGCGAGATCGGCGGGGAGGACGAGGAGCAGGCGGCGAAGTTCATCGGCGAACACATGGACACGCCGGTCGCCGGCTTCATCGCCGGGCGCACGGCGCCGCCGGGCAAGCGGATGGGCCACGCGGGTGCCATCGTCTCCGGCTCCGGCACCGGCACCGCGCAGTCGAAGATCGACGCGCTCAACGACGCGGGCGTCCCCGTCGGCGACACTCCCGAGGAGGTCGCCGACCACGTCGAGGACTTCCTCTAGCGTCCGTCGCACGGCGTCGACCCGTTCGACCGTCCGTTTCGGTTCGGGTTCCGTTTTTCAACTTCGGTAGCCGGAGCGAAAGCTAAAACTATCGGTAGGGAAACACACGCTCATGAATTCGGATCCCGGTGGCCCCTCGGCGGGGCCCGGAGCGGACTCGTCCGACGCGCCGGGATCGAGCGTCGACCCGTCCAGGCGCGTCCTGTTCGTCGACGACGAGCCGGGGGCGGCCGACCTCGCAGCGACCCACGTCGAGCGGCTCCTAGACGGGATCGAGACGGTGACGCGACTGTCGCCGGACGAGGCCCTCGACGTGGTCCGGGACGACTGCGTCGACTGCGTCGTCAGCGACTTCGACATGCCGCGGAGCGACGGGCTCGAACTGCTCGAGTCGGTCCGCGAGATCGACCCCGACGTCCCCTTCGTGCTGTTCACCGGCAAGGGGAGCGAGGAGATCGCGAGCGACGCGATATCCGCCGGCGTCACCGACTACCTTCAGAAGGGTGCGGGGCGGGACCGCTACGAGATGCTCGCGAACAGCGTCGCGAACGCGCTCGGGCGGCGCCGGGCGGAGCGCGACCTCCGCGAGGTGAACGACCAGATCACTGCGATCCACCGGTTCGCGACGGAACTGGCGTCGGTGACCGATGTCGCGACGGTGTTCGACCGCACGGTCGACGCGGCCGAGGAGATACTCGAGTTCGACCGCTGTGTCACCGCCCGCCGACGCGGCGACCGGGTCGTACCCGCCGTCCTCTCCGAGAGCGTCACCAGAGACGAGGTCCGGACGTTCGACGTCGGCGAGGGGGTCGTCGGGACCACGGTCGCCGAGGAGGAGACGATGGTGGTCGACAATCTCAGCGTCGACCCCGCGGACCCGGACGAACTGGAAGACCCCTCGTCCCCGGGTCGGACGTCGAACCGGGCTGATCGACGGGAGGGGTCGGCAGTGGCGGACCCGGTCGCCGACGACATCCGGTCGGCGATCAGCGTCCCGATCGGCTCTCACGGCGTGTTACAGGCCGTCTCCAACGGCTACGCCGCGTTTGACGAGCGCGACGTCGAGTTTGCGGAGCTGATCGCTTCACACGCAGCGAACGCGATCGAACGGATCGAGACCGAGGCCGCCCTCCGCCGGGAGCGCGACCGCCTCGCCGCCCTCTTCGAGAACCTCCCGCTCCCGATGGCGCGGACCATCGTCGGCGAGGACGGCGAGCGAACG
The DNA here is from genome assembly GCF_900102375.1 of Halorubrum xinjiangense. Lineage (GTDB taxonomy): Archaea > Halobacteriota > Halobacteria > Halobacteriales > Haloferacaceae > Halorubrum > Halorubrum xinjiangense. The sequence goes on along the minus strand of NZ_FNBO01000003.1, from coordinate 244,671 downwards.
CTCGCGCAGACGAACGACGCGTTCGTCGACGCGTTCGGGTACGACGCCGAGGGGTCGGCTTACGGCGAGGTGGTCGACGCGATCATGCCGGCCGAGGCGGAGCGGTTCGACCACGAGGCGCTGATCGCCGCGGACGAGCCGACCGGACTGGAGGTCCGCCGTCGGGCGACCGACGGGCTGCGGAACTTCATCCTCCACGCGATCCCCGTCGTCCAGCCCGAGGAGCCGGTTGTCTACTCAGTCTACGCCGACATCGACGAGCAGAAGCGGGTCGAGCAGACGCTCAGGAAGCTCCACGCGACGACCCGCGAGATGTTCGGCGGCGGGGACCGCGAGGAGGTGGCGGCGGTGGCGACCCGCGCGGCGATCGACATCCTCGAGTTCCCGAACAGCGGCGTCCGGCTGTACGACCCCGAGGCGAACGTCCTCCGACCGACAGCGATAAGCGCGGAGGCGACGGCGGCCTTCGGCGACAGGCCGGCGTTCGGCCCGGGCGACGGTCGCGTCTGGGAGGCGTTCGAGTCCGGCCAGCCAATCGTCGTTGACGACCTCGCCGCGGTCGACACCGCGGTCGGGTACGGCGACCTCCGGAGCCTCCTCGTCGTCCCGCTCGGCGACCACGGCGCGATGCCGCTCGGCTCGTGCGACCCGGACTTCTTCGACGAGACGGACCTCCAGCTGGCCCGCGTCCTCGCCGCGAACGTCGCGGTCGCGCTCGATCACGCCGAGCGGACCGAGCAGCTGCGCGACCGCGACGCAGCGCTCCAGCGGGAGATCGACCGGCTGGAGAAGTTTGCGGGGCTCGTCTCCCACGACCTCAGGAACCCGCTCAGCGTCGCCGCCGGCCGGACCGACCTCGCCCGCTCGCTGACCGACGACCCGGCTGTCCTCGCGGAGCTCGACCGGGTCGAGGGGGCCCACGACCGGATGAGCCAGCTGATAGACGACCTCCTCGCGCTCGCGCGACAGGGCCAGACGGTCGACGAGGTCGAGTCGGTCACGCTCGACGCGGCCGCCGAACGCGCGTGGCGCACCGTCGACACCGCGGGCGCGACGCTCGACGTCACTGAGGCGACCTCCACGGTCGAGGCGGACCCGGAGCGGCTCCGCACGCTCTTCGAGAACCTGTTCACAAACAGCGTCGAACACGGTCTCACGAACAGTCGGGCAGAGCCCGAGGACAGCGTCGAACACGGCTCGGACCCAGACGATGCCACCGGGGCAGAAGATGCCACCGGGGTAGACGATGCCACCGAGGCGGCAGACGACCTCACCGTCTCCGTCGGGTCGCTCCCGGACGGGTTCTACGTCGCGGACGACGGGACCGGCTTCGAGATCGACCCGGAGGCGGCGACGGAGTACGGGCGTTCGAGCACCTCCGACGGCACCGGGTTCGGCCTCGCGATCGTGCGCGAGATCGCGACCGCCCACGGCTGGGAGCTGTCGATACACGGCGACGACGGCGTTCGGTTCGAGTTCCACTCACAAAACTAGTATATAAAAACCCGGTTGACGTGCGGCGGGAGCGCACAGGCGGGCCACGGTTATGCGCGAATCGCCCCTGTACGTGACGTATGGACGAAGGAACCCGAGAGCTACTCGAACCGCTCCCGCCGAGCGCCAAGCTGGTCTACTACGTGCTCGACGCGGAGGGTCGGTTCGACCAGACCGGCCTCGCCGAGGAGACCCGCCTCTCGACCCGTACCGTCCGGTTCGCGGTCGAGAAGCTCACCGAGGTCGGCCTCGTCGAGGAGGGGCTGTGCCCCCGGGACGCCCGCCGCTCCGTCTACCAGGCCGTCCCGCCCGCCGAGCGCGACACCGTTGACGAACCAGAGGCGACCGCGGAGGCCGACGCGCCGACCGCCGCGGTCGCCGAGGACTGAGGCGGACGCCGGCTCGACCCGGCCTGCTCTGACTCGCCCACGCCCCGATCCGTCGCGTTTTTGCCCACGGGACCGATAATGAACTCACTCCGATGGCGACGTACCACATCGAAACCTACGGCTGTAGCTCGAACCGGGGAGAGAGCCGGGAGATCGAGCGCGCCCTCCGCGACGGGGGGCACCGCCCGGCCGACGGCCCGGAAGACGCGGATGTCGCCATCCTCAACACCTGTACCGTCGTCGAGAAGACGGAGCGAAACATGCTCCGCCGCGCGGAAGAGCTGTCGGAGACGACCACCGAACTCGTCGTCACCGGCTGTATGGCGCTCGCGCAGGGCGACATGTTCGCCGAGGCGGACGTCGACGCCGAGATCCTCCACTGGGACGAGGTCCCCACCTACGTGCTCAACGGCGAGTGCCCGACGGTCACGCCCGACGCCGAGCCGGTCTTAGACGGCGTCGTCGGCATCCTTCCCATCGCCCGCGGCTGTATGAGCAACTGCTCGTACTGTATCACGAAGTTCGCCACCGGCCGCGTCGACTCCCCCTCGATCGAGGAGAACGTCGAGAAGGCGCGGGCCCTGGTCCACGCCGGCGCGAAGGAGATCCGCGTCACCGGTCAGGACACGGGCGTCTACGGCTGGGATAACGGCGACCGGAAGCTCCCCGAACTGCTCGACCGGATCTGCGACATCGACGGCGAGTTCCGGGTCCGGCTGGGGATGGCGAACCCCGGCGGCATCCACGGGATCCACGAGGAGCTGGCCGAGGTGTTCGCCGCCAACGAGGAGCTGTACGACTTTATCCACGCGCCGGTCCAGTCCGGCTCCGACGAGGTGCTGGAGGAGATGCGCCGCCAGCACCGCGTGGAGAAGTTCCGCGAGGTCGTGGAGACGTTCGACGACCGGCTCGACCACTGGACGCTCTCGACGGACTTCATCGTCGGCTTCCCCACCGAGAGCGAGGCCGACCACGAGCGCTCGATGGACCTACTCGCCGAGGTCCGCCCGGAGAAGATCAACGTCACCCGCTTCTCGAAGCGCCCCGGGACCGACGCCGCGGATATGAAGGGGCTCGGCGGGACCGTCAAGAAGGAGCGCTCGAAGGCGATGTCGGAGCTGAAGATGGCGGTCGTCGGCGAGGCGTACGAGTCGATGGTCGGCGACCGGTTCGAGGTCCTCGTCGTCGAGGAGGGGACCGGCGACTCCGTGAAGTGCCGCGACGGCGCCTACCGACAGATCATCGTCCAGAACGCGACCGAGCGCGGGGTCGAGGTCGGCGACTTCCTCACCGTCGAAGTGACCGGCCACAACACGGTGTACGCGTTCGGCGACCCGGTGGCGGCCGACGCGGCGCCGGAGCATGGCCCCGTCGACGGCGACTCGGTCGAGCGCGACCCTGTCGACGGCGATTCGGTCGAGCGCGACGACCGGCCGGAGTCGACGGCCTCCTCGGCGTGACGACTCGGTGAGTTACCGTCCGCGGCAGAGGTGCCGTCGCGTCGGCTCAAGCGGCCTCGTCCGGCCACGACTCCGCCGAGCCGGCGTCCCCTGACTCGGCCCCGCTCCGGGTCGAGTCTGCCCACTCCTCGGGGGCGAAGTCTTCCGGTACTCCGCCCGTCGAGGCGCTCGTCTCGGGCCGATCCGGGAGCCGGATCCCGACGACGGTGCCCCGCGGCTCGTTGTCCGCGAAATCGACCGTTCCGCCCGCCCGAGTCACGGTCCAGTATATCAGCCAGAGCCCGAGCCCCTCCGTGTGTTCCAGCGGCGTTTCCTCGTCGTTTCGGAGCGTCTGCCGTTCGATCTGCGGGATCCCCCGCCCGGTGTCCGCGATCGAGAGCGTCGTCGCGCCGCCGTCCCGTCCCACCCGCACCGCGACGGTCACGTCGTCGTCGTTGTGTTCGATTGCGTTCCGCAGCGCCTCCTCCAACGCGAGCGGGAGCGACGGGTGCGCCCGAACCACTTGACTGTCCGGCAGCTCCGTCCGCACGGTGACGCCGGGGAACTCTGCGCTCACCTCGGCCACCCGCTCCTCGACGACGGCGACGAGGTCGAACGACTGGAGCGACTCGGTCCGCCAGATCGACGCGATCCGGCGGGTCCGCTCGCTCGTCTCGACGAGCTCTTCGAGGTGAGTCCGGACGATCGCCGCCCGGTCCGCAACCTCCGCGTCGTCCTCCACGTCCTCGATCCGGTCGAGGTAGCCGAGCGCGATCGACAGCTCGTTGCGGATGTTGTGGCGCAGCACGCGGTCGTTGATCGAGAGGAGCGTCGCTAGCTCCTGCGCCTCGGCGAGCTTCTCGTCGGCCTTCACCGCGTACGGCCCGGCCCGCGACCCGACCGCGGCGCCGAGGCTCGCGGCGAACGAGATCAGAAACGAGAGCTTGAACGCGTGGTGTTCGAGCAGCCAGATGAGCCAGACGACACCTGCGAGCGCGGCGAACGAGAGGGCGGTCAGGGCGGCGATCCGAACCGCGCGCCACCGCCCGGACGGGGATATCCCCCAGCCCGGTAGGTCGTACACGGTGTAGAAGACGAAGCCGGAGAGCCCGACTATCAGCGACGACTCGAGCAGCGCCCCGACGCCTCCCCCCTGAAGCGCCAGGTGTCCGGCACCGAGGCCGGCACACAGGCCGCCGAGCGCGGCAAATCCGACGCGGGGGGTCACGAGGGACGCCATCGAGTATCGTACTCCTCCCCGACGTTTAGGGCTTTCTCGGCGGATCGACCGCGACGGACGGGATTAGCTCTCCTCGTAGATCAGCTCCACCTCGTCGGCGAACCGGTCTAAGATGTTGCGCCGCTTCTTTTTCATCGTGGGCGTGAGCAGGTCGTTATCCTCGGTGAACTCCTCTTCGACGAGCCGGAACTGCTTGATCTTCTCGTACGACTCGAACTCCCCGTTCACGCGGTCGACCTCCTCCTGGATCCGATCGCGGACCCGGTCGTCGCGGCAGACCGCCGCGCGCTCCTCGGGCAGGTCGATCCCGTTCTCGTCGGCCCACGCCGTCACCTTCTCGAAGTTCGGCACGATGAGCGCGGAGACGAACTTCCGGCCGTCGCCGAGGACGACGCACTGCTCGACGAACTCGTTGGCCGCGAACCGGTCTTCGATCGGCCCGGGGGCGACGTTCTTGCCGGTCGAGAGCACGAGCAGCTGCTTGGCGCGCTCGCGGAAGGCGACGTACCCGTCCGGGCGGAGCTGGACGATGTCGCCGGTGCGGAACCACGGCGCCGCGGCGGCGGCCTCGGCGTCGTCTGCCTTGTCCCCGTCAACGTCGACGCGCTCGTCGGGCGGGGTGCCGGCGGTGACGGCGTCGTCGGGGAGGTCGTCCGCGTCGACGAACGCCTCCGCCGTCGCGTCCGGCCGGTTCCAATAGCCGTCGGTCACCTGCGGGCCGCGGACGAGCAGTTCGCCGACGTCGCCGGCCAAGTCGGCGACCTCCTCGCCGACGACGGCGCCGTCGATCGCGATCTCGGTGTTCACCACCGGCGGGCCGATCGTGCCGACCTTCGGCGCCTCCGGCGGGTTGACGCTGATGACGGGCGAGGTCTCAGTCAGCCCGTACCCCTCTAAGATCGGCAGGTCCATGGCGTGATACAGCGCGCACAGCTCGGCCGACAGCGACCCGCCGCCCGAGATGAAGAAGTCGACGTTCCCGCCGATCGCCTCGCGGACCGACGAGAAGACGAGCCGGTCGGCGACCGCGCGCTTAGTGTCGAGCAGGACGCCGGGGTCGTCGGCCTCGTGGTGGTCCCGGCCGACCTCGACCGCCCACTCGAAGATGCGCTCTTTCACCGGCGACTCGCCCGCCTGCTCGCGGATCGCGTCGTACAGCTTCTCGTAGACGCGCGGGACGCTCGTGGTCGTCGTCGGCCGGACGAGCCCGAAGTCCTCCCGGAGCGTGTCGGGACTCTCCGCGTACGCGACGGTCGCGCCCGCGGCGAACATCATGTAGTGGCCGGACATCCGCTCGAAGACGTGCGCGAGCGGCAGGAAGGAGAGCGTGGTCGTCTCCTCGGAGATGCCCGGCACGTCCGGGTCGCGGTCGGCCCGGTCGGCGAACCGGCGGTAACACTGCGAGACGTTGTCGCGGAAGTTCGCGTGCGTGAGGCGGACGCCCTTCGGCTTCCCGGTGGTCCCGGAGGTGTAGATGAGGCTGGCGAGGTCGGCGACGTCGACTGCGTCGATCCACTCCTCGTAGGTCGCCTCGTCGAACGCCTCGGCGCCGCGCTCGTGGACCTCGCCGAGGGTGTACACGTCGTCGGCCGAGATCTCTTCTATTTCCACGTCGTCGATGGCCACGATCGCGTCGAGGTCGTGCTCGAGGTCGCCGCGCACCGCGAGCACGTCGTCGAGCATCTCGCGGTTCTCGACGACGACGACGGTCGCCTCCGGGTCCTCGAGGAGGTACCGCAGCTGGCTCGGCGACGACGACGCGTACACGGTCGTCACGACCGCGCCCGCGGCCAGCGCCGCGAAGTCGGTCTGGGCCCACTCCATGCGCGTCTGCGCGTACATCGCCACGCGCGTGTCGCCGTCGACGCCCAGCTCACGGAGCCCCGTCGCGAGGTTCCGGACGATCTCGCGCATCTCCGCGTACGTCAGCTCGGTGTACTCGCCCGCCGGGGCCCGCGGAACGACCTCCTCGGCGACGAGGGATCGGTCGTACGTCCCCCCCTTATACCGCTGTGCGGTCCGGTTCGCGTGTCGCTTCGCGGTGCGCTCGAACGTCTCGGGGAGCGTCTCTCGGGCGATAGCGTCGTCCGTGAACGCTCGCTCCGCCGCTTGCCAACTCATACACGCTCAGTCCCACCCTACCTTCATAAACAATCCGGTAGTTTTGAGTTTCCGCGTCGTACGGCGGCGTCTCCCGTGGCTGGCGGGCGATTCGCGACTACGAGGCGATCCGCGGTCACGGGGCGATCCGCGGTCATGGGGTGATCCGACGTAACGGGACGGTCCGCAGTCACGGGGCAATCCGACGTAACGGGACGGTCCGCGGCCACGCGGCGGTCAGCGGTCGGCGGCGATACGGCTGCCGACGCGCTCCCTGTCCGCGCGGATCTCGTCGGCGACCTCCGCGATCTGCGCGAGGAGGGGGTAGCGCGGACCGTCGGTGGGGCCGTAGAGGTAGCCGTAAAACGGCCGCTCGCGGTCGCCGTCGGGGCCCATTTCGTGGGTCAGCGGCGGGTCGTCGAGCGACCGCTGCCGCTCAGCGGCGAGTTCGTCGCACTCCCGTTCGAGCTCTGTCAGCCGGTTCCAGACGTCGATCGCCGCGTCGGTCTCGCGACCGGGCCGGATCCCGTCCAGGTGCCCGAGCAGCCGGCGACGGCGGCGGTCGATCGACGACAGCGTCGCCTCGCGGTCGCTTAGATCGCCGATCTCCTCGTCGATGGCGTCGGCGAGGCGGTCTCGCGCGGTGGCCGCGCGCCGGCTCCGGTCGACGAGCGCCGACTTGGCGCCCTCCGACAGCCCGCCGTCGGACGCCAGCGCGGTCGCGGTGTCCGGTCCGAGCTCCGCCGCGAGGCTCTCTGCGGCCGTCTCCTCGTACTCCGCTCGGTAGTGCGGCAGGGACAGCACGGTGTCGTGGTAGGCGGCCATCACCCGTCTGAGAGTGACGTTGTTGCCGCCGGGCCCCCCTCCGGGACCCTGTCCGCCGCCGGGGGAGCCGATTCCGCGGAGCGCGCCGGCCGGCACGCCGGTCGGCGTCGTGTCCGTCGCGACGGAGACCGTGTCGATCTGCGCCACCCGATCGGCGAACGACTCGAACGCGTCCCGCTCGTCGAGGACGCGGCGTCGCTCGCGGCGGCACGCGGACTCGGCGTCGCGGACGTACGCGAACGTCAACAGCGCGAGGAGCCCGACGAGCGCGAGCGCCGTGACGACTCCCGGCTCGGTCGCGGCCGCGCCCAGCTCGCACCAGACGTCCGAACACCCCGCTCCCGTCACCCCCTGATCGGGGATCTGAAACACCCCGGTTGAACCCTGATGGACGCTCATTGTAGTCGGTAACACGGTACACGCACAAAGCGTTTTGGGCCGTTCGGCGGCGCTCGCCGGGTTATGCCCGCGCTCGGCGCGGTCTCGCTTTAGTTCCGGACGCCGTCGTCGGTGATCACGGTGTCGATCATGCCGATCGGCGTGGCGTCGTAGCTGGGGTTCTCGATCTCGACGTCCTCGACCGGCTCGCGCATCACCTCGACGGCGTCGCGGAACTCGTTTTCGAACCGGAACTCCTCGATGGTCTTCGCACCCGAGCCGACCGCGGTGACGGGGACGCCCAGCTCGCGGGCGGTGACGACCAAGGGGAACGTGCCGATCCGGTTGTAGTAGGTGCCGCCGGTGATGCAGGTGATCCCGAGCAGGACGCGGTCGCAGTCGCGGAGCGCGTACCCCATCGCGCTGTCGACGACCATGCGAACGTCGACGCGCGAGACGCCGGCAAGCACCCGCGCGGTCTTGCGGCCGAGGGTGCGCGGGCGGGCCTCGGTGACGTAGACGGTGAGGTGTGCGCCGTCGCGCGCGGCGTTCTCGACCGCCTCCAGCACCGTCGTCGAGTAGTCGTGGACGAGCAGGGTGTCGCCGTCCTCGATGTGTTCGGCCGCGTTGGCGGCCGCCTCGCCTTTCGCCGTCTCGATATCGTCGACGACGCGGGCGATCACGTCCTCCAAGAGCTGCTTCGCGCCCTCGACGCTCGTCGCCTCGCCGACGATGGAGCGCTCGACCTCGCGCATCGCGTTGTGGAGCGCGGCGTGGGAGGGGTTCGACCGCCGCAACACCCCCGCGTTGTGTTCGAGGTCGCGCTCGAACTCGTCGACGGTCACGTACTCCCGGTCTAACAGGTCCGCGAGCGACTGCGTCGCCTTCACGGCCACCGCCGACGTGCTGTGGGTCCGCATCGCCCGGATCTCGGCGACGGTCTCGTCGATCATGCCCGAAGGGTCGACCGCGCCCGTAAAAGGGGTTCCGGGGGCGGGGCGGCGGGGAGGAGCCGCGGACCGCGCCGGCGGAGTGGAGCCGCGGACCGCGCCGGCGGAGTGGAGCCGCGGACCGCGCCGGCGGGGAGGAGCCGCGGACTGCGCCGGCGGGGAGGAGCCGCGGACCGCGCCGGCGGACTACCCGAGTCCGATCCGGTCCACCGCGCGCGGCAGACAGCCCTCCTCCGGCTCGACGTACGAGTAGTGGTCCGCGACGAGGTCCGTGACCTCGACGTCCGCGTAGCCGTCGGGCGCGGTCGCCCCGTCCGGAAGCCCGCCGTGACCGACCGCGCGGGTCCGGTCGGACGCGCGGTACACCCAGCCGAGGACGCGGTCGTTCCGGCTGTGGAAGTTGAAGAGGGGCGCGTCGAGCGCCGCGATCGCGGCGCCGTATCGCCCGTCGACGGCGGCGCTCTCGTCTGGGATCGCCCCGCCGAACAGCGAGACCGACGCGAGCGCGTCGGTTCGTCCTTGGGCCGCGAGCTCCCGGAGGGTCGCCCCCGTCACGCGGGCGCCGAGCGAGTGGGCGAACAGGTGGACCGGCCGGCCGTCGTCGTCCGCCCACTCTCTCAGCCAGTCGGCGAGCGGCGCGGCGTTCGCGTCGGCGGCCTCCTTGGCCGCCCCCCAGTCGACGTTCGACGCCCACGAGTAGCCGATTACGGCCGGGACGCCATTTCCGTTGATTGCCGCAGCCATCGCCTCCAGTCCCAGCCGGGCGGTGTACGCCAGATCCCGGGCTGATTTCGTGTCCGCGCCGAGGCCGTGGACGAGCAGGACCACCGCGTCGGCCCCGTCGAACGCCCACGAGCCAGACCGCTCCGTCGGATCGTCGGCGTCGAGGCGCCCGCGCGTCGACACCATCGGCTGCGTCTCGGGCGCCTCGTACCCGCCGGCGTCGCCGCCGAGCGCGTTCGCGACGTAGAGGCCGCCGCCCCCGAGGAGGCCGACTCCGCCCGCGACGCCGTAGAGGAGTCGCCGTCGCGTGACGAGTCCGGAGGAGTCGCCCGATGCGGTCGAGTCGTCGGCAGGGGAATCAGATGGGATACCGGACCGTCGCTCCGAACGATCAAATACCTGACGCGCCGGCGACGGCTGTTTATAAACGGCGCCCGTACTCCCGGTATGAGCTACCCGGTCACGTACTACTGTCCGCACTGCGGGACGCTCGTCGCGCTCGACCGCGAGGGGTACCTCGCGGACAAGTCGGTGACGCCGTACCCGCTGGAGGGGTGGACGTACGTCGCGCCCACGGACCCGTTCGACGCGGATGAAGGGGAGGACGGCGAGAGAGATGGCGAAGCGGTCGACGCCGACGGCGTCAGGTTCGTCTGCGGCGAGAGCGACGGCGTCGACTGGGACCCGCACGATGGGGTTCGGGGGACGGACGTCGGCGGCGACGAGCCCTACCGGGAGCCGGACGCCGACGGCGTCGGCTGCGGCGAGGCGTTCTACCTCTCGTTCGTCCGCTTCGACGAGGGGCGGGAAATTGATCCGGCAGCGGAGGCAGAGCCCGTCGATATCAACCCCGATCCGCGGCCGAGCGGTCCCCGTGGCCCGCCCGGTCCCGGCGAGGCCGGTAGCCCGAGCGACTCCGACGGCGGCTTCTGGTGACTACTCGTCGAACGTCCTCTTGAACTATTTATAAGTGATTGGCGACGGATCGGCGGCGAACACCTCCAAAGCCCCAGCCGCTCGCTTATAAATGGCTGATTCTGGATCGACGGCGAACACCTCCAAAGCCCCAGCCGCTCGCTTATAAATGGCTGATTCTGGATCGACGGCGAACACCTCCAAAGCCCCAGCCGCTCGCTTATAAATGGCTGATTCTGGATCGGCGGCGAACACCTCCAAAGCCCCAGCCGCGAGGCGGGCGCACGCTCGCTGCGCTCCTCGTCACTCACTCCGTTCGTTCCTGCGGTCCTTGCGTCGCCTGCGCCCGCCTCGCGGCTGCCCCTTTGAGTCCCGCCCCGCACCGCACGACACCGCGCCTCACACCTCCCCAGCCTCGTCGGTGGTCCTCCGCGTTGCTCCGGACCACCGACTCCCTCGCGCGTGCTCCTCGCGGCCGCCTTCGGCGGCCACTCGGAGGCACGCGCCACCGCATCGTTTGTTTATAAATGTCGTCGCCGTGGGCTTCCGAGAGCTCCCGAGTCGAACAGCCAAACCCCTTAAACGGTGAGTGAGTAGGCCGACACATGGAGAGCATCAACCGGACCGCGATCGAGCTGGTCGACGAGGCGCTCGATTTCGCCGGCGAACTGGATGTCGTCGGCTACGAGCTGGACAACGGCGCCACCGTCGTCGACTTCGGAATCGACGCGGCCGGCGGGGTCGAGGCGGGACTGCTGCTCGCGGAGATCCAGACCGCGGGGCTCGCGAACCTGCGAACCCGGATGGGGACGCTCGCGGGCGCGCCGCGCCAGTACGTCGAGCTGTCGACCGACCACCCGGCCGTCGCCCTGCTCTGCTCGCAGAAGGCCGGCTGGGAGGTGACCACCGAGAGCGGCTTCGAGGGGCTCGGCTCCGGACCCGCCCGCGCGCTCGTCGGCCGCGAGACCGAGTTCGAGCGCGTCGGCTACTACGACTCCGCAGAGTTCGCCACGCTGGCGATCGAGTCGACGATCCTCCCCGACGAGGAGGTCGCGGAGCAGGTCGCCGAGCTGGCCGAGGTCGACGCCGAGGGCGTGTTCCTCCCGACGTTCGCCACCGGTTCGACCGCCGGCTCCGTCACCACCGCGGCCCGCGCCGCCGAGCTCGCCGTCTTCCGCCTGCTTGAGGTCGGCTACGAGCCCACGGACGTGCTCCACGCCTCCGGCTCGGCGCCGCTCGCTCCCCCGACCCGCGACGAGACGGAGGCGATGGGCCGGACCAACGACGCCTTGGCGTACGGCGGCGAGGTCCACCTCCAGGTCGCGCGCGACGACGACCGCTTCGGCGAGATCGTCTCGACCGCGAGCGAGGAGTACGGCACGCCCTTCGTCGACGTGTTCGAGGACGCCGACTGGGACTTCTATGACGTCCCCGAGAGCGTGTTCGCGCCGGCGCAGGTCACGGTCGACGTCGTCGACGGCCCCGTCTACACCGTCGGCGAGACGAACGAGGAACTGCTCGCCGAGTCGTTCGGCTACCGCTGACCGCCGGACAACCGCCGACCTCACGCTCCCGTGCGACTCAAACCCGTCCCCGAACCCCCGGCCGACCTCGACGAACTCCGCGAGCACCAGCGCGCCGTCCCGCTCGTCCCCGGCGACACCGACGACTGCTGCGCCCGGCTGCGCCGGCGCCGCGACCTCCCGGACCGCCAGACCGCGAACGACTGGCTCGCGTTCCTCCGCGCGCTCGGCCTCGCCGAGGAGACCTCCCGCGGGTTCGTCCGCGCCGACGCCGAGCCGACTCCCGAGCGCGTCCGCGAGGGCCTCCGCGACGGCGTCCTCCTCGTCCCCGAGGCGCTCGCGGCGCTGCGGGAGGCCTCGCCCGACGACCCGCTGACGCCCGCCGACCTCTTCGCGGCCACCCGCGAGCGGGTCCCGCGCCACGACCGCGCCCGAAATCCCGACTGGGAGGCCGCGTGGCGCGACCGCGCGGCCCGGCTGCTCGGCTGGCTCGCGCTTGTCGACCTCGCGGCACCGGTCGACGGCGACCCGGACCCGGCCGCCGTCGATCTCGGCTACGTCGCCGGCGACGCGCTCTGACTCGACCCTCGAACCCGCCTCGAGCGTTCGGCCGCGCCCGCAACAAGCCTTTTACTCGCCGCCGGAGAGTGAGTCGCATGGGACGCTTCGACGGGCGCACGGTCCGCTACGAGCCGACGAGCGTCAAGGACCTGCTCGTCGAGATGAAGGACACGGCGGAGCTTCTGATCGATCTCTCGTACTCCGCGGTCCTCCACGGGAGCCCGACGGTCGCCCACGAGGTCGTCGAGCTCGAACACCGGATGGACGTGCTCCAGCTTCGCGCCCGGATGAGCCTGATGCTCGCGGCGCGGAATCCGAACGAGGCCGAGACGCTCGCGCCCGTCCTCGGCGTGATCGCCGCGGCCGACAAGGTCGCCGACGCCGCGGGCGACATCGCGAAGATCGTCACCGAGGAGATCGGTCTCCCCGACGCGATGCGGGGCGCGCTCTCGGCGGGCGTCGAGACGCTGGTCCGCGGGACCGTGACCGGAGACTCGGCGTACGCCGGCCGGACGCTCGACGACATCGACCTCGAATCCGTGACCGGCGTCCGGGTCATCGCGGTCCGGCGCGACGAGGACTGGATCCTCAACCCCGGGCCGACCACCCGGCTGGAGGCGGGCGACGTGACGCTGCTTCGCGGCCCCGAGACGGGCGTCGCCGACGTCTACCCCGAACTGAGCGGCGAGCCGTTCGAGCCCGACCCGCCCGCGGAGCCCGCGATCGACGACCTCGAGCGCGCGGTCGACTCGATCGTGTTGATGAAGAACCTCTCGGAGCTCGCCGTCGACCTCGCGTACGGCTCGGTCCTCTTCGACAACGAGGAGCTGGCGGAGGAGGTGAGCAACTTAGAGATCGAGGTGGACGCGCTCCAGTCGCGGTTCGAGGCGTGGACGCTCCGGGCCGCGGCCGAGGCCGCCGACCCGGTGTCGCTGCGCGGGCTCATCCACCTCGGCGTCGCGACCGAGGAGATCTCCGACGCCGCGCTCGCGATCACCGAAGGGGTCCGCCGCGACCTCGACGTCCACCCGGTCGTGGAGATGGCGGTCCAGGAGTCCGACGAGATAATCACCCGCACCACCGTCGGCGAGGGGAGCGACCTCGACGGGACGGCGGTCGTCGACGGCGTGCCGGCGACCGACATCTCGACGAGCGTCCTCGCGATCCGCCGCGCGGACGACGAGTGGCTGGTCGGCCCCGACATCGACACCACGCTCCGGGGCGGCGACGTGATCATCTCGAAGGGGACCCGCACCTCCGCCGAGGAGTTCGATGCCCTCGCCGCGTGAGGCGGACGGGGAGGGAGAGGCGGGGGCGCCTGAGGATTCAGACCCCGCCGCCCTCGCTCGGGCGTACTACGACGCGCTCGACGCCGGCGAGTACGACCTGCTCGCGGCGCTGCTCGACCCCGACTTCGTCCAGCGGCGCCCCGACCGGACCTTCGAGGGGCGCGACCGCTTCGTCGCGTTCATGCGCGACGAGCGGCCGAACACCGACACGACGCACGTCGTCGAGCGCGCCTACCCCGCGGGCCCTGGCGTGGCGGTCCGCGGCCGCCTGCTCGACGCCGACGGCGAGGCGCTGTTCGCGTTCGTCGACGTCTTCGATGTCGACACGGAAAACGGGACGCTGGCCGCGCTGGAGACGTACGCGGCCGAGTCGTAACGCCGCGCTGGCGGACGGCGCCGCCCGCGGAACCGGCGCCTACCAGGCGGCGCGCAACACGCCCAAGATCCCCTCGGCGGTCGCGTCGAGGTCGGCCGGCGCGCGCGCCATCGGCGGGTCCTCGGCGACGAACTCGGCGATCGCCGGCAGATCGTCCTCCTCGGTCTCGGGTAAGTCTCGAAGGCGGCTGGGGACGTCGAGCGCGTCGCGGACCTCGGCGACCGCCTCGACGACGTCCTCCGCTATCGCGTCGTCGTCACGGCCGTCGGTCCGGATCCCAAGCCCGGCCGCGAGCGCCCGTCGGCTCGCGTCGACCTCGTCGAAGAGGTACGCTAGCGCATGCGGCGCGACGACGGCGTGGATCGCGCCCTGCTGGACGTCGTAGCGGCGGGCGAACCCGTGGCCGAACGCGTGGATCACCGATATCTTGCGGTCGAGCTGGACGAGCAGCGATCCCACGACCGCGCGGTCCGTCGCCTCCTCGCCGCCCGGTCGGTCGCCCGCCACGCGGGGAAGCGCGTCCGAGAGGAGCCGGAGCCCGTGGACCGCGGCCGCGTCGCTCACGGGGGAGGCGTCGCGGGCGTACGGCGTCTCGATCCCCTTGTCGAAGCCGTTCATCGCCGACCCGGCCAGTACCGAGGTTGGCGTCGTCTCGAACAGGGCGGGGTCGGCGACGTCGGCGATCGGCCACGCGCCGCTCCCGCTGACGTTCACCGGCTGGCCGGTCGGCGACTCGTCGGCCGAGAACACCTCCAGCGACCCGCCGGTCGAGACGTCCGCGCCCGCGAACGTCGTCGGCACGACGACGAACGGGAAGTCGGGGCCGCGCTCGGGCGCGAGGTCGCCAAGCGCCGTCGGCCCTTCCTCCGCGTCGGCGCGGAGTTCGTCGAGGTCGCGACCGTCGGCCGCGAGCAGCGTCGCCTGCCGCGCGATGTCGAGGCTGGCGCCGCCGCCGACCGCGACGAGGACGTCCGCGCCGACCTCGGCCCGCGCGTCGAGCAGGTCGTAGGCGGTCTCGACCCGCTTGTCTGGAGTCGTCCCGTCGAAGACGCCGGCGAGCCGGTCGCCGAGCCCCGCCCGGATCGGGTCCATCAGCGCGTCGTTCGCGCCCGTGTTCGAGCCGCAGACAACGAGCGCGTCGTCGAGGCCGCGCTCGCCGAGCCAGCCGCCGAGGCCGTCGATTCGCCCCCGTCCGTACCGGATCTCGCAGCCGCGGTGAACGTGTTCGAAGGCATCCGCGATCGGTAGCATCGGTGACTGGTACGCGGGGCCGCGGCTTGTAGCTGTGGGAAGGCTCCGCATACGTCGGTTACCTCGCCGGTCGGGGCCCGACAGCGCGTTGATTCGGGTGGCGGAAGAGCGGGCTGTCTGGTGGCGGAAGAGCGGGCTGTCCGGTGGTGGGAGAGCGGGCTTCGCCGTTCACGCCCGCGCGCGTGCGCCGGCTTTATAAGCCGACAGCGACTAGCGATGGTAAGTTCCTATGTCAGAGCAGAGTGAATACGGAGCCGGCCAAATACAGGTCCTCGAAGGCCTTCAGGCCGTCCGTAAGCGACCGGCGATGTACATCGGATCCACGGACGGTCGGGGGCTCCACCACCTCGTCTACGAGGTCGTCGACAACTCCATCGACGAGGCGCTCGCGGGGTACTGCGAGGCGATCGAGGTGCGGATCCACGACGACGGCTCCGCCTCCGTCACCGACGACGGGCGCGGCATCCCCGTCGACACCCACGAGGAGTACGACCGGCCGGCACTGGAGGTCATCCTGACCGTCCTCCACGCCGGCGGGAAGTTCGACTCCAAGTCGTACCAGGTCTCCGGCGGCCTCCACGGCGTCGGCGTCAGCGTCGTCAACGCCCTCTCCCAGCGGCTGGAGGTCGAGGTGAAACGCGACGGCGGCGTCTTCCGTCACGAGTTCGCGGGAGGCGAGCCCGCGGAGGACGGCTTCGAGCGCGTCCGGGACATGGACGCCGACGAGTCGACCGGGACGCGGATCCGCTTCTGGCCCGACGAGGAGATCTTCGAGACGACCGAGTTCAAGACGTCGACGCTCGCCAACCGGCTCCGCGAGCTGGCGTTCCTCAACTCCGGCGTCGAGATCCGCCTCGTCGACGACCGCGACGACACCGAGGAGACGTTCAAGTACGACGGCGGCATCCGCGAGTTCGTCGCGTACCTCAACGAGACGCGCTCGCCGATCCACGAGGAGGTCATCTACTTCGAGGGCGAGACCGACGGCGTCCACGTCGAGGTCGCGATGCAGGCGACCGAGGAGCTGCAGGGCTCGGTCCACGCGTTCGCGAACAACATCAACACCCGCGAGGGCGGTACCCACCTCACCGGCTTCAAGACCGCCCTCACGCGGACCGTCAACGACTACGCCAACGAGCACGGGCTCGTCGACGACCTCGACGCCAATCTCAAGGGCGAGGACGTCCGCGAGGGGCTCACGGCGGTCGTCTCGGTGAAACACCCCGACCCGCAGTTCGAGGGCCAGACGAAGACGAAGCTCGGCAACAGCGAGGTCCGCGGCGTCGTCGAGTCCGCGACTCACGAGAAGCTCGGCACGTTCTTCGAGGAGAACCCGGACACCGCCGAGAAGGTCGTCCATAAGGCCGCGGAGGCCGCCAGAGCGCGGAAGGCTGCCAAGAAGGCCGAGGAGCTCACCCGCCGGAAGTCGGCGCTGGAGTCGACCGCGCTGCCCGGTAAGCTGGCCGACTGTCAGACCCGCGACCCGACCGAGGCGGAGCTGTTCGTGGTGGAAGGCGACTCCGCGGGCGGCTCGGCCAAGCAGGGCCGCAACCGCGAGAACCAGGCGATCCTCCCGCTGAAGGGGAAGATCCTCAACGTCGAGAAGCATCGCCTCGACCGCATCCTGGAGAACGACGAGATCCGCGCGCTGATCACGGCGATCGGCGCGGGGATCGGCGAGGAGTTCGACATCGAGGACGCCCGGTACAACAAGATCATCCTGATGACGGACGCCGACGTCGACGGCGCCCACATCAGGACGCTACTGTTGACCCTCCTATACCGCCACATGAAGCCGCTGCTGGAAACGGGCTACGTGTACGCGGCGCAGCCGCCGCTGTACCGCGTCCGCTACCGCGGCGAGACGTACGACGCGATGACGGAGGCGGAGCGCGACCGGATCGTAGCGGAGAAGTGCGACGGCGCCCCCGACCAAGTCCAGCGGTTCAAAGGACTCGGGGAGATGAACCCCGACCAGCTGTGGGACACGACGATGGACCCGGAAAACCGAATCCTCAAGCAGATAACCATCGACGACGCGGCCGCGGCCGACCGCATGTTCAACGTGTTGATGGGTGACGCGGTCGAGCCGCGCAAGCAGTTCATCAAGGAACACGCGACGGAAGCCGAGTGGGTGGACATATGAGCTCGGACCTCCCCGACGCCACTCCCGACGACGTTCCCGCCGCGCAGGTGACGAACGCCCGCATCGAGGACGAGATGGAGCAGTCGTACATCGACTACGCGATGTCGGTCATCGCGGGTCGCGCGCTCCCCGACGTCCGCGACGGGCTCAAACCCGTCCACCGGCGCATCCTCTACGCGATGCACGAGGCGGGCGTCACGAGCAACTCCTCGCACCGGAAGTCCTCCTCTATCGTCGGCGAGACGATGGGTGACTACCACCCGCACGGGGACAGCGCAATCTACGACACGCTCGCGCGGATGGCCCAGGACTTCTCGATGCGGTACCCGCTCGTCGACGGCCAGGGGAACTTCGGCTCCGTCGACGGCGACCCGCCGGCCGCGATGCGGTACACGGAGGCCCGGATGGCCCCCATCGCCGAGGAGCTCTTAGCGGACATCGAGCGCGACACCGTCGACTTCACCGCCAACTACGACGACCGGCTCGAGGAGCCGGAGGTGCTGCCCTCGGCGGTGCCGCACCTGCTCGTCAACGGTTCCTCCGGGATCGCGGTGGGGATGTCGACGAACATCCCGCCGCACAACCTCGGCGAGGTCGTCGACGCGACAGTCGAGCTGATCCAGAACCCCGACGCGACCGTCGAGGACCTGATGGAGCACGTCAAGGGGCCCGACTTTCCGACCGGCGCGAACATCGTCGGCCGGAACGCGGTCCACAAGGCGTACAAGACGGGCCGCGGTCGCGTCCGCGTCCGCGCCGAGTTCGAGGTCGACGAGGAGGAGGGCCGGATCGTCATCTCGGAGCTCCCCTTCCAGCAGAACAAGTCCCGGCTCGTCGAGCGGATCGCCGAGGACGTCAACGAGGGCGCGATCGAGGGGATCCGCGACCTCCGCGACGAGTCCGACCGCGACGGGATGCGTATCGTCGTCGAGCTCAAGCGCGACGCGATGGCCGAGGTCGTCAAGAACCAGCTGTTAGAGAGCCACCTCGAACGCACCTTCGGCGTCATCAACCTCGCCTTGGTCGACGGCTCGCCGCAGGTGCTCGATTTAAAAGAGACGCTCCGCCACTACATCGAGCACCGCCGGGAAGTGGTACGACGGCGCTCCGAGCACGAGCTCGCGGAGCGCGAGGACCGCGCGCACATCCTCGAGGGACGGCTGAAGGCGCTCGAACAGGTCGACGACGTGGTCGAGACGATCCAGAACTCCGACGACCGCGACGCCGCGAAGGCGGCGCTCGAGGCCGAGTACGAGTTCTCCGAGGCCCAGGCGGCCCACATCGTCCGGATGCAGCTCGGGTCGCTCACCTCGATGGAGACCCAGGAGATTGAGTCGGAGTACGAGGACGTGACCGCCCGGATCGAGCGGCTGGAGACGATCCTCGCCGACCCCGACGAGCTCGACGCCGTGATCGTCGACGAGCTCCGGGAGATGAAAGCGGAGTACGGCGACGAGCGCCGCACGAGCTTCATCGAGGATGTCGGCGACGTCACCCACGAGGACCTCATCCCGGAGGAGGAGTGCGTCGTCGTGATGAGCGAGGACGATTACATCAAGCGGATGTCGCTCGACACCTTCCGCGCGCAGAACCGCGGCGGCAAGGGGATCATCGGCACCGGGCTCAAGGAGGGCGACCGCGTCTCCTCCGTGTTCGCGGCCAACTCCCACGACTACCTCCTCGCGTTCACGAACCGCGGACAGATCTACGAGCTGAAGACCTACGAGATCCCGGAGATGTCCCGCACGGCCCGGGGGAAGTCCGCGGTCAACCTCCTCGATCTCGACGACGGCGAGGAGATCGAGTCGGTGGTCAACACGGAGGACTTGGACGACGACGAGTTCCTCACGATGGTCACCCGGGACGGCTACATCAAGCGGACCGCCGTCGACGAGTTCGGCAACATCCGGTCGACGGGGATCCGCGCGATCCGGCTGGAGGACGGCGACGAGCTCGTCGACGTCGAGGTGACCGACGGCGAGCGCGACATCGTCATCGGCAGCCGGAACGGGATGGCGATCCGCTTCGACGAGTCGGACGCCCGCGCGATGGGGCGCACGGCCCGCGGCGTGATCGGTATCGACCTCCGCGAGGGCGACGCCGTCGCGGGCGTCGCCGCCATCGACGACGAGTACCACAACTGGGTGCTCACCGTCACCGAGAACGGCTACGGGAAGCGCTCCGACCTCGACGAGTACCGCCAACAGTCCCGTAACGGGAAGGGACTGATAGACATCAAGACCGGCGACCGCAACGGCGAGGTCGTCGCCATCGAGGCGGTCACCTACGGCGACCACCTCGTCGCCATGAGCGGGGCCGGTCAGATCATGCGGACCCGCGTCGAGGAGATCTCGACGGTGAGCCGCAACACGAAGGGCGTCATCGTGATGAATCTCGAACCGGACGACGACGTCGCCTCGGTCGACATCGTCCCCGAGTCGGTCCACGCCGCCGCGGACGAGGCGGACGACGCGGAGACGGGCGACGCGGAGACGGGAGACGCCGAGTAGCCGTCTCCGGCGGTCCCGTTTCGACGGCGTCGACGACCGCGCCGCGTGTCCGGGCTTGAAGTACCTTCGCGACGAGCGACCGCCATGGAACGACGCGGACTCCTCGCGGCGGGCGCCGGCGCGCTCGCGGCCGTGACCGCCGGCTGCCTCGGCCTCGGAGGGGCCGACCCCGGCCGACTCGACCTGACGGTGCGAAACGACGGCGATGACCCCGTCGACGTGGACGTGCTCGTCGAGGGCGACGACGGGACGACGTACGAAGCGGAGTCCGACCGCGTCGACGCCGGCGTTGCCCGCGCCTTCGAGGTGACTGTCGGCGTGAACGGGCGCCACGAGGCCGCGGTCACCGGCGCCGACTGGGAAGGGCGGCTCGCGTGGGACGCGGGGACCTGTCGCGTGTACGATGGACTGGTCGCGGTCGACGACGCGGCCGTCGAGGTCGCGGGCGAGTGCGGCGAGCCGCGGTAGGTCCTTCAGGAAAGTTACTTACTGTCGCCGCGAAAATCACTGGACGAGATGGACGAGTACGAGGGGATAGACGAGGTCGTACACGAGCCGAGCGAGGCGTTCGCGGAGTCGACGAACGTCGCCGCGTTCATGCGCGAGCACGGGATCGACGACTACGAGGCGCTCATCGAACGCACCACCTCGGCGGTCGCGGGCGAGCCCGATTCCGGCGTCGACTGGTTCTGGGACGAGATCGTCGACTACCTCGACATCGAGTTTTACACCGAGTACGACGCGGTCCGGGACGATACTGAGGGGCCGCAGTTCTCCGACTGGTACCCCGGCGGCGAGGTCAACGTCGCGCACAACGTCGTCGACCGCCACGCCGCGGTCGACTCCCCGAACCGGAACCGCGTCGCGCTGATCTGGGAGGGCGAGCCGGGCGACGTCCGCGAGATCACCTTCCACGAGCTCCGCCGACAGAGCGACCGCGTCGCGAACTACCTGACGGAGGCGGGGATCGAGACCGGCGACACCGTCGGGCTGTACATGCCGATGGTGCCAGAGGTCGTCGCGATCCTCTACGGCTGCCTGAAGGTCGGCGCGATCGCCGTGCCGATCTTCTCCGGGTTCGGCCGCGAGGCGACCGCGACGCGGATCGACGACGCGGAGCCCGCGGTGCTTTTCACCGGCGACGGGTTCTACCGGCGGGGCGACGAGGTCCGGCTGAAGGCGACCGCGGACGACGCGGTCGCGGACGCCGGCCACGTCGAGGAGGTGGTCGTGTACGACCGACTGGGAGCGACGCCCGCGAGCGACGGCAGCAGCGATAGCGGTAGCTCCGGAGCCGACGGCGTCGATCCCGTCCCGTGGGACGGCGACCGCGACCGGACATGGGACGACGCGGTCGGCTCCCAGCCCGCGACGTACGAGACGAAACACCTCCCGAGCGGCCAGGAGTCCATGCTGTTGTACTCCTCGGGGACGACCGGGACGCCGAAAGGGATCGTCCACACCCACGCGGGCGTCCTCACACAGTGCGCGAAGGAGATCCACTTCGGCTTCGACCAGAAGCCCGCGGACCGGTTCTTCTGGGTCTCCGACATCGGCTGGATGATGGGCCCGTGGACGCTGATCGGGAACCACGCGTTCGGCGGGACGGTCGTGATGTACGAGGGCGCGCCCGACCACCCCGAGCCGGACCGCTTCTGGGAGATGATCGAGCGACACGGGGTCACGCAGTTCGGCATCTCGCCGACCGCGATCCGCGCGCTCCGCAAACACGGGGACGAGTGGGTCGAGGACCACGACCTCTCCTCGCTCCGGATCTTGGGCTCGACCGGCGAGCCGTGGGACCCCGAGTCGTGGCGCTGGTTCTACGACGCGGTCGGCGGCGGCGAGTGCCCCATCGTCAACATCTCGGGCGGGACGGAGATCTGCGGCTGCTTCCTGATGCCGATGCCGAACCAGCCCCTGAAGCCCTGTACGCTCGGCGGGCCGGGGCTCGGGATGGACATCGACATCGTCGACGAGGCCGGCGAGTCGGTGACGGAGTCGGGGCGGCGCGGCTACCTCGTCGCGCGCGACTCCTGTCCCTCGATGACGAAGTCGCTGTGGTCGGGCGACGAGCGCTACCTGGAAGAGTACTGGTCGACGTGGGACGACCTCTGGGACCACGGCGACTTCGCGCAGAAGGACGAAGACGGCTTCTGGTTCCTCCACGGCCGCGCCGACGACGCCCTCAACGTTGCCGGCCGGAAGGTCGGCCCGGCCGAGATAGAGGGTGTCCTCATCGACCACGACGCCGTCAACCAGGCGGCGGCGGTCGGCGTCCCGGACGACACCACCGGCACCGCGGTCGTCGCGTACGTCGTCCTCGAACCCGACGTGGACCCGGGCGACGATCTCCGCGAGGAGCTTCGGGCGCTGGTCGGCGACGAACACGGCAAGCCGTTCCGGCCGCGCGAACTGCTGTTCGTCGACGCCTTCCCGAAGACGCAGTCGGGGAAGATCATCCGCCGCGCGATCGAGTCGGTGTACAACGGCGAGGACCCGGGCGACCTCTCGTCGATGGAGAACCCGGAGGCGCTCGAATCGCTCCGGGACCCGGCCTGAGCGCGGCCACCGTCCGACCGGTCGCCCGTCAGGCCGCCGCGCCCGTCAGGCCGCCGCGTCCGCCACCGCCTCGGCGAGCGCGTCGTAGTCCGGTTCCTGCCCTGCGTTGTCCGCGAGCCAGCGGTACGTCACGGTCCCGTCCGCGTCGATCACGAAGACGGCGCGCTGCGCGACCGTCTCGACGCCGTAGTGTTCGAACTCCTCGATCACGTCGTACGCCTCGATCGCGCGGTGGTCCGGGTCGCCAACCAAGGCGAACGGGAGGTCGTACTGCGTCCGGTACGCGCCGAGCGCGTGCGGCAGGTCGGTACTCACGCCAAAGAGGGCGCAGTCGTCGCGGTCGAACCCGTCGCGAAGCGCCTCCATCTCGTCGGTACAGGTGTTCGAGAAGGCGGCGGGGAAGAAGGCGAGCACGACCGGCTCCTCGCCGAGGTGGTCGGAGAGTTCGAACGGCGCGATGTCGCCGTCTACGAGCGATCCGGTGAAGTCGGGGGCGTCGTCGCCGACGTCTGGCATATCGGCACCTCGTCGGCCGCGCGTATCACCGTTTCGGCGGCGGCGGTCCGATCGAGGCAAAAAGACTATAATCGCCACAGGGTTACTCGGAGGCAGAGATGGTAAGTGCGACACCACTGATCGGCGGCATTCCGGCGGGGCCGGAGCTCCTCATCATCCTGCTCGTGTTGGTCCTGCTGTTCGGGGCGAACAAGATCCCGAAGCTCGCTCGGTCGACCGGCCAGGCGATGGGCGAGTTCAAGAAGGGCCGCGAACAGGTCGAAGAAGAGCTGAAAGACATGCAAGACGGCGAGAAGGCGGACTCGACGCTCGAAGACGAGGACGAGGACCTTGACGAGCTCGAGACCGAGACCGACAAGGAAACCAGCGCGTAAGCCGGCCCCCGGTGCCGACCGATCCCTGCCGTCCCGTTTTTTCCACCCGTTTTGGGCGCGTGGCCTAGCGGACAGGGCGAGAGGTTCCTAACCTCTCGATCGCGGGTTCGAATCCCGTCGCGCCCGTTCCCTCACTACGTTCGGTCACGGGCACGACTGGCTCCACGCTCGCTCACTTCGTTCGCTCGCGTGGATCCCGCCGCGCCCGCTATCTGCGAACGAAGTGAGCAGTAGCGGCACAAGCGGGATTCGAAGCAGGGAACGGAGCGAGCGGAGCGAGCGAAGTGACTGAGGTTCAAATCCCGCCGTGCCCGTTCCTTCGCTTCGCTCAGTCACGGGCGCGACTGGCTCCACGCTCGCTCACTGCGTTCGCTCGCGTGGATCCCGCCGCGCCCTTTTATACAACTTAAATAATATCTGTCGCTGCTGTTGAAGTCATTTAAACAGCGCTCGACCGAGCCTGTTTTTCCGACCGCGGCTCAGTCCGACCCCTCTTCCAGCCGCCGGAACGAGCGCGACGCGAGCGCGACGGAACCGACCGCGATGGCGAGCGTCGCGGCCGCCAGCCCGGCCCCGGGCTCGTACAGCAGGGGCGGGTGGTAGCCGAATCCGTAGTCGACGATGACGTTGACCGCGCCGAGCCCGAGCGCCGTCGCGAGCGCGCCGCGCGTCGTGCGTCCGAACGCCGGAAACAACAGCGCGAGCCCCACGAACAGCAGGTGCGTACCGATCACCCCCCAGTAGTAGATCCACGCGTCGGGAGCGGCGACGTACTCGCCGAACGCGAGGTTGAGCGAGACCAGCGGCCAGACGCCGAACTGAACCAACCAGACGAACGCGAGCGTGTGGAGGTACGCCAGTCCGCGGGAGACCGGCGCGTCCGCGGTGACGTCGCCGCCGCGCCGGACGGTCGCCACGAGGGTCGCGAGGACGCCGCCGCCGAGCGCGACGGCGACCGCCGAGTCGGCGTACAGCGGCCAGAGCGCGACCGGCACCTCGCCCGCGGTCGGCGCGTAGTACCCGCTCCCGACCGCGAGCATGAACGCGGTGAACGCGCAGACGACGGCGAGACTTCGCGGCGTTCCGAGCAGCTCCTCGGCGATCGCCGCGCGGACGCGCCGCCTGACGGCGGGCTGCCGGAGCCGTCGCAGTCGCCGGAACCGCTCGGAGCGTGACACGGACGGCGATCGGTGCGCGGGGGCCTAAAACCCGCCCGTCCCGGTCGATTATCAATCGCGGTGTTTTGCGAGACACCTTTTTCAACGGACGAGCTGTTCTCCGAACTATGAGCGACGAGGACGCCGAGCGGTCCGCCCAGCGGTCCGGTCCCGAGGGCGACCGATCGGCGTCCAAGGCGGAGGACGCGGACGCGACTGAAGCGGACCATAGGGAGGCGTCGACGGACGCGACTCAAGTGGACTCGATTGAAGCGGACGCGACTGAAGTGGACGAATCGGACGACGGAGCGTCCGCCCCGACGGAATCCGACGACCGAGACGGAACGAGCGACGGCGCTCCGGTCGTCACCGACCGGTACACCTGGCGGTCGCTGCTCGCGGAACGGGGACGCGAGGACGCCGCGGAGCGCGTGTACGCCGACGTGCCGGACGCGCCGGTCGTCCCGGCGGACGCGGTCGCGCTCCACCTGCCGGAGGGCGCGAGCGAGGTCGTCCGCGCTGCGGGCGTCGACGAGCCCTTCGAAGCGGACGGAGAGACCGCGGTACCCGGCCACGGCACCCCGGAGCGAGGCACGCTCGTCGTCGGCCCCGACGCCGTCGTCCTCGACGGCGCCGCCGTCGTGCCGACCGGTGAGCGGGTGGCGGCGCCGTCGACGCCCGAATCCGCCGCAAACGAGCAGGGCGAAGACGACGACAGCGCCGAAGACGATGCGGCGGGCGAGGTGGCGGATGACGCAGACGAGACGGACGCGGAAGAGACGGACGCAGACGAGACGAATGCGGAAGAGACGGACGCGGAAGAGACGGAAACGGACGAAGAGGGAGGTGCGGACGGCCCGGACGCGGACGAAGCGAGCGCCGTAGCGGGTGACGGCCCGAACGAGGGCGAAGAGACCGGCTCGGCTGTAGACGGTGAAGGCGATCTCGACGAGACCGTCCCCGCCGCCACCGACCCCGAGACGGTCTTCGACGCCCCGGTCGGTCGCGGCGGCACCTCAGGCGTCGTCGTCGCTCCCGGCGACAGCGTCGAGTTGGTGCCATCGCGCGCGCCGACGCCCGAGGAGTGGGACCGAGTGGCGTTCGATCCCGCGACGCTCCTCGGGTTCGACCCGAGCGAGACCGACTACCGCTTCCGTGCGGCGGCCGCGGTCGGCGATGTCCTCTGGGACCTGTGCGCCGCACGCTACGACCCCTACTCTGTTCCCGTCTTGAAAGGCTACTACACGTGGGACGACTACCGCGAGGAGTTCTTCCTCGACGCGGACGGGAACCCGCCGACCGAGGAGAACGAGGAGGGAGAGGCGGTGCCGCTGGAATTCACCCACGAGGACAAGACGGAGGCGCTCGGCTTCGATCCGGACCGGACCGAGGAGCTGCTCGGCGCGGGTGGGAGCGCCGCGGCCGACCTCGCCGACCTCGTCGACGAGCGGACGGTGGACGTCAACCCCGACATCGACGAGGACGCGTTCTTCTCCACCGACGAAGGCCACACTACGCTGACGAACCGGTACGACTTAGAGAAGGCGGTTCCGATGCCGAAGAAGACGCACTTCCAAGAGGAAGAGCGCTACTGGGTGAACAAGCCGTACTCGTTCGTCATCGTCTTCCGGTCGCGGAAGGAGAACGAGGCGAAGTACTACGCCGTCCAGCCGTACCGGACGGAGATCGAGGCGGACCTCACGGAGTTTCTCACCGGGAAGCTCCGGACCTCGATCAAGTACGCCGCCGAGTCGATCGCGGGCGGCGACGAGGCGTTCCGCGAGGAGGTGATAGTTGAGGAGGCGCGCTCGCTGCTCGACCGCTATGGACTCTACGAGGACGATGGCGACGAGGCCGGGATCGCGGACACGCTGGTCGACCGGTTCGGCATCGACCCGACGGAAGGGATCGCCGGACGGATCGCGGAGTCGCTCGGGTACGAGCCCCCGACCGAATCGCCGCCTGACCCGCCGACGATCAGCGCTCGGCCCGAGCCCGCGGTGCTCGCCGAGGACTCACGGACCCTCTCTGACCACCAGGTCGAGAAGCTGCTGTACTACCTGAAGCGGGACTTCGTCGGCTACGAGCGGATCGACCCGATCAAGTACGACATCAACGTCGAGGACATCTCCTGTGACGGGTACAACTCCCCCGTCTTCGTCTACCACTCGGAGTACGAGCAGATCATCACGAACATCCACCACGGCACCGACGAGCTCGACGACTTCGTTGTGAAGCTCGCCCAGCGCTCCGGGAAGGGGATCTCGAAGCGCCGGCCGCAGGTGGACGCCACCCTCCCGGACGGCTCGCGCGCCCAGCTCACCCTCGGCCGCGAGGTGTCCGATCACGGGACCAACTACACGATCCGGCAGTTCAACGACGTGCCGTTCACCCCGATCGACCTGATCAACTGGAAGACGTTCTCGCTCGACGAGATGGCCTTTTTGTGGCTCTCCATCGAGAACCACAAGAGCCTGATCTTCGCCGGCGGGACCGCCTCCGGGAAGACGACGAGCCTGAACGCTGTCTCCCTCTTTATCCCCTCCAACGCGAAGATCGTCTCCATCGAGGACACCCGCGAGGTCGAGCTCCCCCAGCGTAACTGGATCGCCTCCGTCACGCGCCCCTCCTTCTCCGACGACGACAAGGGCGACATCGACGAGTTCGACCTGCTGGAGGCCGCGCTCCGCCAGCGCCCCGACTACATCGTGATGGGTGAGATCCGCGGCGAGGAGGGCCGGACCGCGTTCCAGGTGATGTCGACCGGCCACACCACCTACACCACGTTCCACGCCGACTCCGTCGGCGAGGTGCTCAAGCGGTTCACCACCGACCCGATCAACGTCTCGAAGACGATGTTCACCGCGCTCGATCTGGTCTCCATCCAGACCTCCACCCGCGTCCAAGGGAAGAAGGTGCGCCGGAACAAGTCGATCACCGAGATCAACCACTACGACGCCGAGAACGACGAGATCAACGTCCAAGACGTGTTCCAGTGGCAGGCGGAGACGGACGAGTTCCTCCAGATGGGCGACTCGAATACCCTCGAGGACATCATGTTCGACCGCGGCTGGAGCCGCGCGACGCTCGACGAGGAGCTGCGCAAGCGCCGGATCGTGTTAGCGTACCTCATCGATCACGGGCTCAACAGCTACGCGCAGGTGGCGGCGACGTTCCAGGCGTTCATCAACGACCCGGAGACGGTGCTCGCGCTGATGGCCAACGACGAGCTGGAGCGGTCGCTGGAGGACCTCCGGGAGATGGAGTCGGTGCTGATCAACGTCGACCGCGACAAGGAAGAGCTGGTCCCCCGGCCGACGCCCGACGCCGACGGTGAGGCGGAGGCCGCGGAGATACTCGACGCTGCTGAGGACCTGTTCGAGACGTACCGCGGCGAAGTCCCCGACTCGGTCGCCGACGCCCTCCTGGAGATGAACCACGCGGGCGACGTCGAAGTCGCCCCGAGCGACCGCGAGGCGCTCGCCGAAACGGCCCGGGAAGCCGAGGCGGCCGACGACGAGCCGGCCGGCCCGGATCCGGCGACGACGGGAACCGAGCCCGACGCCGCGGACGCCGACGCGACCGACGCGCCCCCGACCGAGTCCGACCCGTCGGCTGCGCCGTCGCCGGACCCCTCGCACGGCGATTTCGAGGGTGTCTCCGAGGCGGAGGCGACGCCCGCGAGCGACGGATCCGGCGACCCGGATCAGATCGACTTCGGGGAGCCGTTCGACGAGGGGGTCGACGTGCTCTCGTCGCCCGCGCCCCCGTCCGAGGGCGGCGCGTCGCCCGACTCGAGCGCGGACCCCGACGTGAGCGAGGGGTTCAGCGCCGCAGAGCCCGTCGATAGCGAGCCCTCCGGCGAGATTCACGACGAGGAGTCGGCCGCGACCGACGACACCGAGAAACCGGCGACGAGCGACGACACCGATGAAGGTGACGAGGGCCGCGACGGTGAAGAGGGGGCCGACGAGGGCCGCGACGGTGAGGAGGGGAGCGACGACGTCGACGACGAGCCGACCGACGAGATCGACGAGTGGGGGTTCGACGCCGTCGAGCCCGCGGAGGAGGGGTAGCGCCGTGTCCGTCGCGAGGGCCGCGCCGTGAGCCTCGACGTCGACGCGGGCGAGGGCGGCCTCGACGCGAACGTCCTCGCGGAGCTGTGTTACCCCGTGTTCGAGCTGCTGTTCGACCCCGACGGCGACTTCGTCGCGGACGTCGAGCGCAAGCTGGCGGAGGCGCGGATGCCGGATCAGGTCGAGATGTACGTCTCGCTGGCGCTGGCGGTCGGCCTGCTGGTCGGCGGGGTGCTCTGGGCGCTCGGCACGCTGGTCGGCTACGGGGTGTTCTCGCTCGGGCTGATCGACCCGTCGGCGCTCTCGCTCGGCGTCCCGGCGCCGACTCCGGAGGTTCAGGCGCTGCTCCGGTCGCTCGTCGTGCCGACGGCGGTGCTTCTCAGCGGGCTCGTCTTCGGCTCGATCGGGTTCGCGTTCGGGTTCGGCGGCCTCGTCGCAGTCCCGTACTCGCGGGCCTCCTCGCGGAAACGCGAGATCAACCTCCTGCTCGCGGACTCGGTGTCTTTCATGTACGCGCTCTCCGTCGGCGGGCTCAACCAGTTGGAGATCCTCCGCGCGATGGCGACCGCCGAGGACACGTACGGCGAGGTGTCCCGCGAGTTCCAGAGCATCGTCAACGAGACGGAGTACTTCGGCACCGACTACCGGAACGCGATCCGCCAGCAGTCGATGGAGACCCCCTCCGACGAGCTCTCGCAGTTCCTCGCCGACATGCTCTCGATCGTCAACTCCGGCGGCGACATGGAGAGCTTCCTGAAGGACAAAAAGGAGAAACACCTCCGTACGTCGAAACAGGAGCGCGAGATGACGTTGGAGACGTTAGAGCTGTTCGGCGAGATGTATATGACGCTCTCTTTGTTCCCCCTGCTTCTCATCATCATCCTCGTCATCATGGGGATGATGGGCGAGGCCGACGACCGCCTGCTGTACGTCACGGTGTACCTGCTCATCCCGCTCGTCGGCGTCGGCTTCCTCGTGTTGGTCTCGACGGTGAAACAGGACGACCCCGGCGACGGCTACCTCCAGCCCGACGGCGGCAGCGAGCGCCTCCGACAGACGAGTCAGGAGGGCCTCTTCCACTTCGGGCTCGTGGAGGCGTTCGTCGGGCCGTTCGGCGTCTTCGACCGCATCCGCGACCGAGAGGGGACTCACAAAACGAAGGAGATCCTCGCCGCGCCGCACCTCTTCCTCCGGGAGAACCCGCTGTACACGCTCGCGTTGACCGTGCCGTCGGCGCTCGCGCTCGTCGCCGTCGCGGTCGCCGCCGGCTCGGCGCCGACGACGTACGACGGGTGGATCGCCCGCCCGGTGTGGTCGGCGTTCGTCTGGCTGTACGTGCCCCTCTACGTCGTGTTGATCCCGCTCGGGATCTTCTACGAGTGGCACCAGCGCTCGCGGCGCGCGGTGACCGGGAAGCTCTCGGAGACGCTCCGGAAGCTCTCCTCCGCGAACGACACCGGGCAGACGCTGCTCGAGTCCGTGCGCACCGTTTCGGAGACGTCGACCGGGAAGCTCGCCGAGGAGTTCGAGGTGATCCACGCGAAGGTGAACTACGGGATGAGCCTGCGGGACGCATTAGTGGAGTTCAACAACTCGTACGCGGTGCCCCGGCTCGCGCGGACGGTGAAGCTGATCACCGAGGCGCAGGAGGCCTCCTCGCAGATCACGGACGTGCTGACGACGGCCGCGCAGGCCTCTGAGAACCAGGACGACATCGAGCGCGAGCGGAAGTCCCGGACCCGGATGCAGGTCGCGATCATCGTGATGACGTACATTACGCTGCTCGGCGTGATGGCCATCCTCCAGACGCAGTTCATCGACGTGATGGGCGACCTGGTCTCCCAGAGCGACGGCGGCGGGAGCGGCGGCGGAGCGGGGTTCGGCGGGGGCGGCGGCATCGATCCTGACGTGCTCTCGATGCTCTTCTTCCACGCCGTGACGATCCAGGCGATCCTCTCGGGGTTCATCAGCGGCTACATCCGTGACGCGGAGCTTATCTCCGGCGTCAAGTTCGCCGTGATCCTGATGACGCTGGCGCTGGGGGTGTGGATCTATGTCGGGTGACCGCGCGCAGACGGTCCTCGACTTCGTCGTCGGGATGTCGGTGTTCCTCGTCGCGGTCGGCTTCACCTTCGCGTTCGTTCCGTCGCTGTTGGAGCCGTACGCCGTCGGCGAGGGCGCGACCGTCATCGTCGCCGAGCGCGGCGCGGCCCGGCTGGCGGAGTCGTCGCTCGCCGAGCCCTCGCTCGCCGGCGCCGGCTCCACCGCGACGCTGTCGCACGCCTGTACCCTCGCGTTCTTCGACGGCACGGACGCTGAGGCGGCGAGCGACGAGTCGGACTGCGCGTGGACGGCGAACGCGGACGACCTCCACGCGGAACTCGGCGTCGCCGACCGGCGCGGGCTCAACCTCACCGTCACGCAGCGCGGGAGCGTCGCGTCGCTCGACGCGGACGGGACCGTCGTCGCGATGCGCGCCGGCCCTGAACCGCCGCGGAGCGAGAGCGTCTCGGCCGCGAGCCGCATCGTCACGATCAATGACCCCGGTGACCGGGAGTCGCCGGAGACCTACCGGCTCACGCTGCGGGTGTGGTGAGATGTTCGTCGAACACCTCCCCGACGACCGGGGACAGGCGCACACGCTGGAGGCGTTCACGGCGGCGCTGCTCTTAGTCACCGGCCTCATCTTCGCGACGCAGGCGACGGCCGTCACGCCGCTCTCGGCGAGCACGTCGAACCAACACGTCGAGAACCAGGCGGAGATAGCCGCGGGGGACCTGTTGGCGACGACCGAGGCGAGCGGAAACCTCTCGGCGGCGCTGCTACACTACGACAACGGGAGCTTCGTCGGCGCGACCGACGGGGGCGGATACGCGGGGATCCCGCCAGCGTCGCACCCGCTCCATGACCCGCTGACGGAGGCGTTCGGCGACCGGCAGATCGCGTTCGATATCGACGTCTACTACCCGGACGACAGCAGTGACGGCACGGGCGACGTCGCGATGGTCGACATGGGGTCGCCGAGCGACAACGCGGCGACGGCGAGCACGCGCGTGACGCTGTACGGCGACGACCGGTTCGGCGCCGACGACCAGCACGCCCTCGCGGAGGACGGCCCCGGCAGAGGGTACTTCGCCGACCCGGTCGACGGGGACGGGGAGGTCCTGTACACGGTCGTGGAGGTGCGCATCACCGCATGGCAGATGTGAGTCCCCCTCGTCTCCGTGGCCGTGAGACCGCCGACCCCGACGAGGACCGCGCGCAGATAATCCTGATCACGGGGCTGACGCTCGCGGTCCTCTTCGTCGCGGTCGTGCTCCTGTTGAACACCGTCATCTACACGGAGAACCTCGCGACCCGCGGCGCCGACGCGGGCGGCGCGGAGGCGATCGAGTTCCGCGACGGCGTCACCGAGGACCTCGCCGGAATCCTCCACCGCGAACACCGGAATCGGAGCAGCGCGGCCGGGGTGGCGAGCGACTTCAACGAGAGCGCGGAGACGTACGCCGAGACGGTCGCGGACCTCCGGGCGCGCGACGGGGTGATCGCCGACGTTCGCGTGATCGGATCGACCGTCGAGGACGGCTACTTCATCGCGCAGAACGAGACCGAGAGCGGGTTCCGCAACATGACGGCGCCCGACTCGGCCGACGCGGACTGGACCGTCGCGGGCAACGCGACCCGGACGCGGAACTTCCGACTGACGGTCGACCCCGACAACCTTTCGGACTCGGCGAGCGGCGCGTTCACCGTCGTGGCCGACGGGACGACCGCGGGCACCAACGAGACGTGGTCGGCGACGCTGACCCGCGAGACGGACGGCGACCTCACCGTGACGGTGGATAACGCGACCGGGACGACCGCCGAGACGTTCGCGTCGCGCTCGGACGGGAACCACACCGTCGACTTCACCGCCGGCACGGTCAACGGCGAGCCGTTCGACGCGCTCTCCTGGGCCGAGAAAGTTCAGACCGGGAGCGACGAGTACGACATCCGCTACGAGAACGGCGACGCGGCGGAGGGGACATACCACCTCGTCGTCGACGACCGCGACGGCGGCGCGGACGCCGACCGGTCCTCGCGACCGTACGTCGCCGAGGCGGTGTACGGCGTCGAGGTCGAGATCAGTCACCGGACGCCGGAACTGACCTACCGCGACGTGATACGGCTCGCCCCGGGTGAGCGTGATGCGTGACCGCTCGGGCGGGTCGGACCGCGCCGTGTCGGTCACCGTCGGCTACGTCATGACGCTCGCCGTCTCGACCCTGCTGCTCTCCGGCCTGTTCGTAGCTGGCGGGTCGTTCGTCGAGTCGGAGCGCGAGCGCGCGGCGCAGGGGGAGCTTACTGTCGTCGGCGAGCGGATAGCGGCCGACCTCGGCACCGTCGATAGGCTCGCCGCGAACACGGCGTCGCGGGAGGACCTCACCGTCGAACGGTCGCTGACACTCCCGGACCGGGTCTCGGGGACCGGCTACCGGATACGGGTACGAGCGGGCGACGCGACGGGGACTATCGCGCTCGAAAGCGACCGGACCGACGCGACCGTGGAGGTCCCGTTCCGCACGAGCGAGGACGTCGCAGTCGAGAACGCGACCGTCGACGGCGGGAGCCTCGAAATTCGATGGGACTCGGACGGCGGTGACGACGGCAACGGCGCAGTGGTGGTGAGCGAGCGATGACGGGCTCCGACCGCGCGTTGACCTTCCGGACGGCCGACCGCGGCGTCAGCGAGACCGTTGGCTTCGTGCTGGTGTTCGCGCTGATCACGACGACCATCGCCGTCACGTTCACCGTCGGGCTCGGGGGGTTAGAGGACGCCCAGCTCGCCGAGCGCGACAACAACGTCGAGCGCGCGTTCGACGTCCTCCACGACAACCTCAACGACCTCAGCCGAGACGGCGTGCCGAGCCGAGCGACCGAGCTCCGACTCGGCGGCGGCGAGCTGGCGCTCGAAGGAGACTCCGAGTTCCGGCTCAACGGGACTGGCTTCGGGACGCGGGTCACCGAGGGGGGATCGCTCACCTACCGCGGCGCCGGCGACACCCGGATCGTCTACGAGAACGGCGCGGTGTTCCGGATGAACGGCGACAACGGCGTGATGATCAGAGAGCCCGACCTGCTGGTCGGCGACACGGTCGTCTACTCGCTGTACGGGCTCGGCGGTCCCGCGGAGTCGGTGAGCGGCGAGCGCACGGTCCTCGTCGTCGGCGAGCGCACGGACCGGGGGGTCGCGGCCGACGACCGGACCGCCGCCGAGAACGTCACGCTCGATATCAACTCCACGCAGGCGACCGTCTGGGAGCGGTACTACCGCGATCTCGCGGCGGAACACGACCAGATCGCCGTGACGACGGACGGCTCCGCGGACCTCACGGTGACGTTCGTTGCCGACCGCTACGACCGGTTCGTCGTCCACCGGACCGCCGCGCGCGTCGAGTTCTCGGACTGAGGCTCGACAGGTTCCGAAGGGGGTCGACCGCGGGACTCAGCCGGACTCGACGACGACGCCGTGCGTGGAGACGTGGAGGTAGCTCACGACGGGGACCGTCTCGCCGTCGAACGGCTGGCGCGTGCGCAGCGCCTCGTCGTAGTGGATTTCGATGTCGCCGTCGTCGAACGAGAACTGCCGGAAGGTGAACGACCCCCTGATCGTCATCTGGTCTTCCAGTTCGACCTCGCTCTGGGGCGCGTAGAAGACGCCGGTGAACCGAACCCGGTCGCTGTCGTCGCTCTCGCCGCCCTCTATCTCGACCTCGTCACCGCTCGAGTACAGCCAGAGGTTGCCCGCGACGTCGCCGTCCGCCGCGATGTTCACGCGTCCGGTCAGGTCGATCTCGTCGGTGTTGTACACGTCGAGGCGCGTGTCCTCGGCCGTCGTCACCGAGGCCGTGTCCTGGAGGCCGATCGAGTCGTCGACGTACAGCTCCGCGCGACCGCCGCCGGAGGCCCTGGTCGTCGCGTTGCCGCTGAGGTCGACGCCTTGGTCGACGAGCACCGTGACGTTCCCGCTCCCCGTGTCGAGGTCGAGCGTCGCGTTCTCGTCCCCCTCGACCGTCACCGAGCCGGCGACGTGGAGCGTCGCGCCGCCTTCGACGCTGAGCGTCGCGCGGTCGGCGACGGTGACGTCGCCGCTGACGTACGTGTCCTCCGTTATCGTCTCCGACTCGTCGCCCGCCAGGTCGATGGCGCTCCGCGAATTCCCGTCCGCGAGATTCTGCTCTCGGACGCCGTCGATCCGTTGCCTGATACCGCCCGCGACGGGCGCGAGCTCGTCGAACGCGCTCTCCGTCCGAGTCTCGCCGCTGACGTTGAGCTTGTCCGACTGCCCCGGCGGGATGTTGTACGATTCGGCCGTCAGGTTCCCGCGGATCCTGACGGTCTCCGTGTTCCCGCCGCCGCCTTTGGTGAGCGCGAAGTCGCCGCGGGTCTGGATGCTCGCGCGGTCGCCGGGGGTCTGCGAGTCGTAGGTGCCGTTCGTTGAGTTGTAGCTGTCGGCGTACAGCCAGTCGACGTCGCCCATCTGGAGCTCGGAGCGCCCCGTCGCCGAGACGCTGGCGCCGAGCGTCGGGTGTTCGGTCGCGGTCCGGAGCCGGATCCGCACGCGGTCGTCGTCGAGCTCGGTCACCGACGCGCTCGTTCGCGACTCGAAGAACCGTCCCCAGGCGTCCGCGTACTCGCTTTGAACCGTGATCTCGACCGTCACGTTGCTGTCGGAGAGCGGGTTGCCGTAGTCGTCGTTCGGGAACACCGACTCGGCGTCGCCCGGGCTCTCGCCGATCCGAACGGTGTCGCCCAACGGGCCCGACCCGTTCTCGATCGACACCAGCGGGAGCGTGAGCGTCTCCGGCCCGTCGGTCCCGCGGTAGTGGAACTCCGGCGGCGATACCATCCGGGAGCGCCCGCCGCTCGATCGCCAGACGCCGCCGCCCTGGTAGGCGACGGTCTCGCCGCCGCGCTCGTAGACGATCGCGCCGAGCGAGGTCTGGTTCGTGACCGTCCCGTTGTCGCCCCCGCTCACCTCGATCCGCAGCCAGCCGGCGTCCTCGTCGACGCGGAAGTCCGCGCCCCGACCGACGTCCATCCGGACCCGCTGGGCGGAGGACCCGCCGTGCGCGACGAGGCTCGCCTTGGAGTCGACCTGCGTCATCGCCCCCTCGACGCGCTGGAGGTCGGCGGTCCGCTGGGAGTCGTCGAGCGCGGTCGCGCCGAGCGCGACGGTGGTGCCGACGACCGCGACCGTCAGCCCCAACAGGAGCACCGTGCCGAGCACCTCGCTCTGCGCGCGCTCGGCCGCGGCTCCGCGCTCACCCCCGTTCATACGGGCCGGTAGGACGGGGGCGCTGATAAACGTGGACACCCGCGTATCAGTCGCGATAGCGGCCGACAGAGTGAGTACGCTCCCGCGGAACCGGCTCGACGGGAACTTCCGAGGACCGGGGATATATCTCGACGGCGCCCTTCCTCCCGCCCGTGACCGAGCGACTCTACCTCGCGGACGACACGGTGACGACGTTCGAGGCGACCGTCGAGCGCGTCCTCTCGGACCCGGACCGGCTCGTCCTCGACCGGACCCACTTCTACCCGACCGGCGGCGGGCAGCCGCACGACACCGGAACGATCCGGGTCGTCGACGGCGACGGAACCGCCCGCTGGCGCGTCGTCGACGTCGAGATGGCGGACACGGTCCACCACGAGGTCGAACCGATCGCCGGGGCGGACGAGGCGGTCGACGACGGGGCAGCCGACGATGCCGGGTCGCCTTCGCTCCCGGAGCCGGGGACCGAGGTCGCCTGCGAGGTCGACGCCGACCGCCGCGCGGCGCACTCGCGGTACCACACCGCACAGCACCTGCTGTCGGCGCTGCTGCTCGACGAGTTCGACGCGCGGACGACCGGCAACCAGCTGTATCGCGACCGCGCGCGCCTCGACGCCGAGTACGACCGGTTCTCCGACGACGACCTCGACCGGATCGAGTCGCGGCTCAACGCGCTCGTCGCCGACGGGCGACCGGTGTCGAGCTACACGATGGACCGCGAGACCGCGGAGGCGACGCTGGACACCGACCGGACGCGGATCGACCTCCTCCCGGACTCGATCGAGGAGCTCCGGATCGTCGAGATCGCGCGCGCGGACGCCGAGGGCGAGCCGTACGACCGCACCGCCTGCGCCGGGACCCACGTCGCGAACACCGCGGACGTCGGCGAGGTCGTCGTCACCGGCCGGGAGACGAAGGGACCCGAGGAGGAGCGCGTTCGGTTCGCGCTCGCCGACCACGTCGACGCGGACTGACGGGGGCGTCAGGGCCCCCAGCGCGCGCCCGGCCCTCGCCCGCGATCCCGCCGTTTAAATACGATCCGCGGTAGGTTCGGGCATGAAGTTCTGCGACGAGTGCGGATCCATGATGAAATCCGGCGAGGGCGAAGACCACTGGGTGTGCGACTCTTGCGGTTACGAGATCGGCCGTGACGACGGCGACGACGAGTGGACGACCGAGTCACAGGTCGAGTCCGAAATCGTCGACGTGAGCGACGCCGAGGACAAGGGGCTCCCGACGACGACCGCGCAGTGCCCCGAGTGCGACAACGACCGGGCGTACTGGTACATGCAACAGATCCGCTCCGCCGACGAGTCCGAGACCCGCTTTTTCGTCTGTACCGAGTGCGAACACAAGTGGCGCGAAGACGACCACTGACCGCCGTCTCATCGGCTCCGACTCCGCTCCTGCCGTTCGTCCGACTCCGCTCTCCCCGCGGCCCGCCGTTTTATTCCCGTCCGGAGAGATCCGGGCCCATGGAGCCGCCCGCCGTCCCCCGCGACCGCCTCGACGGCTGGACGCTCGTCGCCGAGACGACGGAGCGCCCGTTCGATGCCGGCCCGGTCTCGGTCACGGCAGGAACGGCCCGCTACGAGCGCGAGACGCCGCCGCCGCGGCCGTTCTTCTTTGCGAGCCGACTCCGCGTCTCCCCGGACACCGGACCGAACCCCGCCCTGACCCGGCTCGTCGAGTCGCGGGCCCGAGAGGGGTTCCGCGACCGCCTCGCCGAACGCGACATCTCCGACCTCGTGCGCCGCGACGACCGCCCTCTCGCCGTCGACGACCCGGACGCGTCGCGCGTGACGCTCACCGTGTTCCACGGCCGCTGCGCGGTCGACGGCGAGCGGGTTCCGGTAGAGGCGCTGCTCGCGGTGTGGACGGCCGGCGAGTACCTGCTCGCCGGCGGCGCCTACCCGACCGTCGACGGCTTCGAGGCGACTCGGCAGGAGGTGTTGTCGCTAGTGCGCGGCGTTCGGCCGCCGGACACTGGCGACGACGGGGTGCGGAGAGCTTGAAGTAGCCGATCAACAGGCGACCGCGCCGGCGCCCGAATCGATCGGCGACCCGTCGTCCTCGTAGTCGGCGTCGCTGACCGAGCCGGCGAACATCGGGAGCCGTAGCTCGTAGGTGTACAACACGTCGAACGCCGCGAACGGGTCGATCCCGTCGGCGACCGCCTGCCGGGCGGTCAGCCTGACGCCCGCGGCGAGCGTCACGATCGACTCCCCGTCGAGCCGACCGGCGGTCTCGAGGCCGAACTCGTTGCCCGCGTCCGGGTCGGTCAGCACCGAGAGGTGGACCACCGCCTCCATCGTCGCGCCCCCCTCGCCGTCCCCGATCGAGATGGGGTACCCGCTTCCGGTGAAACACCGGGTTATCGGCGCGACGTCGCTCCCGTTCGAACCGAGGCCGGGCCCGGTGGTCGCGGGACCGACGACGGGACCTTCGGCCGCCGACTGCGTGGCCGTCCCGCCCCACGCCGCGGCCTGGCCCGCGAGCGCGCCGGCGCCGAGGCTCGCGGCGAGGAGCAGCAGCGAGAGCGCGAGGGCGCGGGTCCGTTGCGGGCGCGTCATCAGGCGTCTCTTCGTTCGGCCGTTTAAATGACCGCGGTCGGCGGTATCAGTCGAGAGAATCGGCGCCGAGCAGCCCCTCGACGAGCAGCTCCGCGGACGCCACGTTCGTCGCCAGCGGCACGTCCTTCACGTCGCAGACCCGCAGCAGCGCCGAGATGTCCGGCTCGTGCGCCTGCGCGGTCAGCGGGTCGCGGAGGAAGACGACGCCGTCGACCAGGTCGTCCGCGATCATCGCGCCGATCTGGAGGTCGCCGCCGTAGGGCCCCGACGACTGTCGGTCCACGGAAAGGCCCGTAGCCTCCGCGATGCGTTTGCCCGTCGTCCCGGTGGTCACCAGATCGCACTCGTCGAGGACCTCGGTGTGCGTCTCGACGAACGCGACCATCTCGTCTTTCAGCTCGTCGTGAGCGATGAGCGCGATGCGCATACTATCGGCTCATCGCGGCGTCGCTTAAGGACTGGCTTCGCCGCAGTTGTCGTCCGCGTCCGCTCCGTCGTCCGCGTCCGCACGGTCGGCGTACTCACCAACCGCTCGCCGCGGGGCGAACCGCCCGAGTGCGACGCGGGCCAGCGTGCCCGGGCTGTGCCGGCGGATCACCGAAACCGCGTTGGCCGCGAAGACGGCGACGCCGAGCGTCACCAGCGACACGCCGACGAGCGCCGGTCCGGGAGCTCCGCCGGCGAGCGTCGTCCCCGACGCGCCCGCGAGGAGGTCGGCGGTAACGAGGAGCGCGGTCCCGGCGAACAGCAGCGCCCCGTCGGCGGCCGCGAGGCGGTCGTCGTAGAGGTCGTCGATCATCGGGACCGCCTCGAAGCCGAGGCGGTCGCTGTACCGCTCGACCCAGACGACGAACGGAACGATGTGATACAGCGTCCCGAAGATTACGAACCCGACCACGCCGAGCAGCAGCAGCGGCGCGCTCCCGGCCCCGCCCAGCGCGTGCTCGGGCGCCGCGGGCGATCGGAGCCATGCGGGCGCGGCGGTCGCGACCCACGCGCCGAGCGCGAGCGCGACGACCGCGTACCGCGTGTGCATCGGCGTGCGCTCGACGCGCATCTCGGAGAGTCGGCGGGCGAGGACGACCCCGAACCCCAGCGCGGCGAGCAGGACCAGGACGGCGCCGACGCGGGCGAGCGGGGTCGCCCCGACGAGTCGCCCGGCCGCGAGCGCGACGACGCCGACCGGGTGACCGACCTCCTCGACCGCGCGGAGCCGGTGGTCGACCCCGTGGAGCTCCGTCTGCGTGAACATCGTGCCGAGCTGGTACAACGCGCCGTATATCGTCGTCAGCACCGCGCCGAAGACGGCGAGGGTGACGTGGGCGCCGCGGACCCCGGCGTGCGAGATGCCGAGCCCAGCGAGGAACCCGGACCCGAGGTCGACCGCGAGCAGGACGCCGAGTCCGGTCAGGAGGACGAAAAAGCCCAGCGCGACGGCGAAGTGGCGCTCGGTCACGTCGAACCCGTCGACCGTGGCGAGCGTCCGTCCGACGTTGTAGACGAACGTCCAGAAGCCGACGAGCATGACGGCGCCGAACCCAGCGAGCCAGGGGAGTCGACCCAGCGCGAGCGCGGCCGCGAACCCGATCAATCCGCCGCCGACCAGCGCGAGCTGTGCGCTCGCGAGCCCCCGCGAGTGAAGCGTCGTCCCCGACCACACCGGGACGAACTGCGTCATCGCGCCCATGATCGTCACGCACACCCATCCGACCAGGAACAGGTGGACGTGGACGAGGCCGCCGAGCCCCGGCACCGCGTCGACGATCAGCCCGATCCCGACGAGCAGGGCGCCGCCGAGGAGCGCCAGCCCGACGAGAAAGTGGCGAAGCGGGACCGTCATCGGCGGCCCTTGCGCCGTGTCGAGACCGCCCGGAACTGCTCCCATGGTCGGATCGCGGTTCGCCACCGGCCTCCGACTGTCCCCGAAGATGTTCGTACGCTCGTCGCGTCGCGGGATCCCAGCGCCGGACTGGCGACTGCCGATCGCCGGGCGCCGTGGGAGGCCGCACCGCGGAACTGGGCGGTCTTAAGTCCGTCCGGTAACGATGGGGGCCTATGCCATGCGACCGAGACACCGCGCCGCCCGGCGTCCGGAGGCCCCGCGACGCCGCGGGGGTGTCGTAGATGGGCGGGGGATCCGCGGACGGTCGACCGGCGGCCGATCGACAGGGCGTCGAAGATCGACAGGGCGCCCACGACCGACCGACGGCCGGCCCGGCGATCGGCGTCGACGTCGGGGGGACGTTCACCGACGTGGCGCTCTCCGTAGACGGCGACCTCGTCACCGCAAAGGTGCCGAGCACCGACGACCAGAGCGAGGGCGTCGCGGCGGGCATCGAGAGGGC
Source organism: Halorubrum xinjiangense (assembly GCF_900102375.1). Classification (GTDB taxonomy): domain Archaea; phylum Halobacteriota; class Halobacteria; order Halobacteriales; family Haloferacaceae; genus Halorubrum; species Halorubrum xinjiangense. The sequence goes on along the minus strand of NZ_FNBO01000003.1, from coordinate 203,644 downwards.
CTGCGAGGCGGCCGGGATCGACCCCGAGAGCGTGACCGAGTTCTCCCACGCGATGACCGTCTCCGTCAACGCGCTCTTAGAGAACGACGGCGCGCGGACCGCGCTCGTGACAACCGAGGGGTTCCGCGACGTGCTGGAGATCGGCCGGCAGACCCGGCCGTCGCTGTACGACCTCGACGCCGAGAAGCCCGCGCCGCTGGTCTCCAGGCGCCGCCGGTTCGAGGTCGCCGAGCGCGCGGCTCCGGACGGGGTCGAGCGCCCGGTCGACGACCCCGAGATCGAGTCGCTCGTCGCCAATCTCCGCGACGCGGGCGTCGAGTCCGTCGCGGTCTGCCTGCTGCACGCCTACGCGCACCCCGAGAACGAAGCGCGCGTCGCGGACGCGCTGCGCGCGGAACTCGACGTCCCGGTGTCCGCCTCCCACGAGGTGCTCCCCGAGTTCCGCGAGTACGAGCGCACCTCGACGACAGTCGTCGACGCGTACGTGCGCCCGGCGATCGACGGCTACGTCGGTCGCCTCACCGAGCGGGCGCGGGACCTGGGCCTCCCGCAGCCGCGGATCATGCAGGCCAACGGCGGCGTCACCGACGCCGACACCGTCAGGCGGAACGCCGTGACGACCGTCCTCTCGGGCCCTGCGGCGGGCGTCGTGGGAGCGAGCGCGACGGCGGGAGCCGACGCCGACCGCGACGGGCTGATCACCTTCGACATGGGCGGCACCTCCAGCGACGTGAGCCTCGTCCGCGACGGCGAGGTGGCGCGGACGACGGAGTCGGCGGTCGCCGACCGACCCATCGGCACGCCGATGGTCGACGTCGAGACCGTGGGCGCCGGCGGCGGGTCGATCGCGTGGGTCGACGCCGGGGGCGCGCTCCGGATCGGCCCGCGCTCGGCCGGCGCCGACCCCGGCCCCGCCTGCTACGGGAAGGGCGGGACGGAGCCGACCGTCACGGACGCGAACCTCGTGTTGGGGTACGTCGGCGCGGACACGGACCTCGGCGGCGACCTGTCGCTCGACGCGGCGGCCGCCCGCGACGCGCTCGCCGACCTCGCCGACGAGGCGGGGATGGACGGCCCGGTCGCGGCCGCGCTCGGCGTCCACCGCGTCGCGAACGCCGACATGGCCCGCGCGATCCGCTCTGTCACCGTCGAGCGCGGTCACGACCCCCGCGAGTTCGGCCTCGTCGCGTTCGGCGGCGCCGGCCCGATGCACGCGGTCTCGATCGCGGACGGCCTCGACGTCGAGCGCGTCGTCGTTCCCCACGCGTCGGGCGTCCTGTCAGCGTACGGCCTGCTCGCGGCAGACGAGACGCGCGACGCGGTACGGACGCGCCAGGGGCCGCTCGACACGGTCGACCCAGAGGCGGTCGACGCGCTCTACGGGGACCTGACGGACGACCTGCTGGACGAGGTCAGCGACCCGGACGCGGCGCGCGTCGAGTACGCCGCTGACTGCCGGTACGCCGGGCAGAGCTTCGAGCTCACCGTCGACGTCGAGCGCCCCTTCGACCCCGCGGCCGTCGGGGAGCGGTTCGCGGCGGCCCACGAGTCGGCGTACGGCTACCGCGCCGACGAGCCGGTCGACCTGGTGAACTGCCGCGCGACGGCGACGGTCCCCCGGAGCGCGCCCGCGGTCGGGGCCGTCGGGGGCGAGGGCGCCGAGCCGCGGACCACCCGCGAGGCGGTCTTCCCCGACGGGGCCCGCGAGACGCCCGTCTACGACCGCGATCGGTTCCCGACGGGTGAGGGGGTCGAGGGGCCAGTCGTGATCGAAGGCGCGGAAAGCACGGTCGTCGTCCCGCCCGCGTGGCGCGTCCGACTGCGCGACGACGGCGCGCTGGTCGCGGAGGTGAGCGACGCGTGAGCGACGCCGGCGCCGACGCGGACATCGACCCGGTCTCGCTGGAGATCCTCCGGAACCAGCTGGAGAGCGTCGCGGCCGAGATGGGCCACGTGCTGATCCGCGGCGCGTACTCGCCGAACATCAAGGAGCGGCAGGACTGCTCGACCGCGCTGTTCGACGCCGACGGCCGGCTGGTCGCGCAGGCCGAACACATCCCGGTCCACCTCGGCGCGATGCCCGACGCGGTCGAGGTCGTCCTCGAAAAGAACCCGAAGCCAGGCGACGTGTTCGTCGTCAACGACCCGTTCGCCGGCGGAACCCACCTCCCCGACGTCACGCTGGTCTCGCCGGTCGCGCCCGACGGCGATGTCGTCGGGTACGCGGTGTCGCGCGCGCACCACGCCGACGTCGGCGGGAGCGCGCCGGGGAGCATGCCGCCCGGCGCGCGGGAAATATACGAGGAGGGGCTCCGGCTCCCGGCGGTCCGCCTCGTCGACGGCGGCGAGCCGAACGACGCCGTCCGCGATCTCATCCTCGCCAACGTCCGCACGCCGGACGAGCGCGAGGCGGACCTCCGCGCGCAGCGCGCCGCGAACGCGCGAGCGGAGGAGCGGGTCGGCGAACTGCTCGACGAGCACGGGTCGACGCTACTCGACGCGTTCGACGCCGTCATCGACTACTCCCGAGAGCGCGTCGAAGCGGAGATCCGGGAGCTGCCGGACGGCACCTACCGCGCGCGGGACGTCCTCGAGGGCGACGGCGTGACGGACGCGGACATCCCGGTCGAGGTGGCGGTCACCGTCGACGGCGCCGCGATCGACGTCGACTTCGCCGGCACCGCCGACCAGGTGGACGGCAACCTGAACGCCCCGTTCTCCGTCGCGAAGAGCGCGGTGTACTTCGTCGTCCGCGCGGTCACCGACCCGGATATCCCGCCGAACCACGGCTGCTACGAGCCGGTTTCCGTCTCGGCACCCGAGGGATCGCTGCTCGACCCCCGACCGCCGGCCGCGGTCGTCGGCGGGAACGTCGAGACGAGCCAGCGCGTCACCGACGTGACGCTGGAAGCGCTCGCAGAGGCGGTGCCCGACGCCGTTCCCGCCGGCGGGCAGGGGACGATGAACAACCTGATAATCGGCGACCGCGCGGGGGAGTTCACCTACTACGAGACGATCGCCGGCGGGTTCGGCGCCCGGCCGACCAAAGACGGGATGGACGGCGTTCAGGTCGGGATGACCAACACGCTCAACACGCCGATCGAGGCGCTGGAGACGGCGTACCCGCTCCGCGTCGAGCGCTACGCGCTGCGCCCGTCGAGCGGCGGCGACGGCCGCCATCGCGGCGGCCTCGGCATCGAGCGGACCGTCACCGTCGAGACCGACGCGACCGTCTCGCTACTAACCGAGCGCCGGCGGACCGCCCCGCGGGGGCTCGACGGCGGCGCGGAGGGCGCGCTCGGGGAGAACCTGATCGACGGCGAGGCGGTCCCGGCGAAGGCGTCCGTCGACGTCGCGGCCGGAACGACGGTCTCCGTCCGGACGCCGGGCGGCGGCGGGCACGGCGACCCTGCCGAACGCGACCCGGACGCGCGGGAGCGGGACCGGCGGGACGGGAAGGTCGACGCGCGGGAGCGCGAGTCGGACGGGGAAGGACGGGACGGGAAGGTCGACGACTGAGACGGACGCCGAATCCAGTCGCGGACGCCGAACCCGGTTACGGACGCCGAACCGACGACTCCGCCCGCGTCAGGGGGTGGCACCGCCGCTCGCGTCGGCGCTCCGTTTCAGCCTGATGATGAGGCTGATCAGGAACGTTCCGACCATCACCAGGAGAACGTTGACCGCGCCGCTGACGGCGGCCTGAGGGATCGGCGCGAGGACCGCTCCCTCCGCGACGCTCAGCGCCCCGACACAGAGCAGGACGGCGATGGTGTAGGTGACGGTGGCGTCGAGGACGGTTCCGCGGGTCAACCGCCGGGCGCGGATCGCCTGCCCGAACGAGGCGCCGTAGACGGTGAACGCGCCGGCCGCGAGCGCGAGGATCACCTGTGCGACCGCCGTCGGCCCGACCCAGACGACGACCGGGAACTGGACTAATGCGAGCAGCATGAATCCGGTCTCGATCCGCCGGGCGGTCGACAGCGAGATCCGGTCGCTCTCCGTCGACGTCGCGGGCTGTGCGTAGTACAGCTCCCGCAGCGACAGCGCGAGGAAGGCAACGAAGAACAGCTGCGCGAGGAGCCGGAACGCGACGACGACCGTTCCGACGGTCGGCGTGACCGTCTCGACCAGTAGCAGCCCCGCGAAGACGGCACCGACGGTCGTCGACAGCGCGACGTAGCGCCACACGAGGGTGTCGTGCGGCTCGTGTCTCGCGGTCACCAGCGCGTACCGCGCCGTCCCGAGACACGCGGTCAACACGAGTACCGCCGCGACGAACCGAGTGACGCCCGTCCCTGACGACACCGTGGCGGGCCCGACGACGGCCGCAGCGTCCGGGACGCTCGCGGGGAGACCGGGGTCCGCGAGGCGAATCGATCCCGCCGCAAGCTCACGCACCGTCGCCCTCCGCGGCCAGGTCCCGTTCGAACGCCGCCGCGGACGCGTACCTGGCCATCTTCGCCGGTTTGAGTGCCTTCGCGAGGACCGTCGACAGCCCTTCGGGGACGCCCTCGGCGACCGTCCGGGTGGGGCGGACGGTCCCGTCCTCCCGGACCGGTGCGCTACCCGTCAGTAGCTCGTGCCCGATCACGCCGAGCCCGTAGATGTCGGTCGCGGCGTCGACGCCCCCGAACCGATCGGGCGCGACGTGTTCCGGCGCGGCGTAGCGGTCGGGTAGCTCGAAGAGCTCCGCGGTCGGCCCGACCGCCGCTCGGAGCCCCCAGCCGCCGACCCGCGGATACGCCCAGGCGTCCGGGTCTTCGACCGCGTTCACGAGCGTGACGACTCCCGGCCAGACTCCCCCGTGTAACACGCCGGCCGCGTGCGCGTAGCCGAGCGCGGCCGCGATCCGAGACAGGATCCATCGGGCCTCCGCCGGCGGGACCGGCGCGTCCCGATCGGCGAGCGATCCCGGAGCGCCCCGCTCGGAGACGAGCCACGGCGCGGGGCGCGTTCCGTGGTCCACGACGCGCGCGACGGCGTCGTGCCCGTCGATCCGACGCCACCGCTCGACCGCGTCCCGGAACGCCGTCTCGTCGACGCTCCGCGCGCTCGCCGCCGTTCGACGAGCCGCCGTGAACTCTCGACCGCCCTCGGCGAATCTGGTGGTGTCGACGTCCGAACCACCGCGCCGTTCCTCGGCCGGGACCGGATCGTATTCGGGAAGCGTTCGGTCGAGCCGCGGCGGTTTGGCCGGTGGCTCGGCCGGAGGATGACCGGACGGCTCCGGCGGTCCCTCGTCGGGTGCCGCGTCGCTCGGTTCGCGACGCTCAACGTCGACGGCGGTCTCGGTCGGCGGGGTCGCTTCCTCTCCTTCGTCGGTGATAACCGACCCGCCGGACTCTGGTTCCGAGGGCCGGTACCCCCCGACGACGCGTCGCCCGACGACCTCGTCGATCGCTTCGGCCTCGACCGCCCCGTCGACGATCTCGGTGACCGCCTCCCGGTTGTGTTCAGCGAGGACCGCGAGCGTCCGGAGGACGACCGGTCGGGCCTCGGGGTCACGGAGCGCCCGCCGGAACCGACCGGCGCAGGTGTCGACGATCGAGGGCCGCTCCGCGGCGACGAAGCGAATCGCCCACGACGCGGCCCGCCGGACGTCCGCGTCGTCTTGTTCCAGCTGCGCCACCAGCCTCGCGGTTCGCGCCGCATCCAGCGATTCCGGGTCCGTGAGCGCCGTCTCGAGGAGGTCGTCCGGGTCCGGCGTCTCGTCGGTTCGGTCCATCTCGTCGCGCGCTTACTTGAACCGGAACGTCTCCAGGTTCTTCGGCGCGAACGTCCGCATGTTGTAGTCGTGATACAGCGACGACGAGAGGTCCTGAACCGAGCTCTCGTCGCCGTGGACACAGAGGACCTTCTCCGGGCGCGGGTTCATCGTCTTCACGAAGTTCTCTAACCCCTGCCGGTCGGCGTGACCGGAGAAGCCGTCGACGACCTCCGTGCCCATCTCCAGAGTCAGCGTGTCGCCGCGGCTGCCGCCGCCCCAGCCGTCGACCGGGATCTCGTCCCAGCCGTTCTGGATCCGGCGGCCGAGCGTACCCTGCGCCTGGTAGCCGACGAACACGAGGTTCGAGTCCGGGTCGGGACCGATGTGGCGGAGCCACGACATGATCGGTCCGCCCTCGATCATCCCGGACGTGGAGACGATGATACACTGATCGCCGTCGGCGACCTCCTGTCGCTCCTCCTCGCCGGCGTCGATGTGGTTGAACTGGTCGGCGAGGAACGGGTTCTCGTCCTCGTGGAAGATGCGGTCGCGGAGGTCGTCGCGGAGGTACTCGGGGTACGTCGTGTGGATCGCGGTCGCCTCCCAGATCATCCCGTCGAGGTGGACGGGCATCTCGGGGATATCCCCCTCGCGCATCGCTTCCTCTAAGACGAGCATGATCTCCTGGGAGCGCCCCACGGCGAAGGCGGGGATGACGACTTTCCCGCCCTGCTCGTACGTCTCGTTGATGACCTCCTTGAGCGCCTCTTCGGAGTCCTCCTGGTCGGTCTGGTAGTCGTTGCGGCCGCCGTAGGTGGACTCCAACACGAGCGTCTCCACGCGCGGGAAATCGTTGACCGCGCCGTTGAAGAGGCGCGTGTCCTCGTAGTGGATGTCGCCCGAGAACGCGACGTTGTAGAGGCCGTCGCCGATGTGGAAGTGGGTAACGGCGCTGCCGAGGATGTGGCCCGCGTTGTGGAACGTGAGCTTCACGTCCGGAGCCACGTCGGTCACGTCGCCGTACTCCAGCGGGATGGTGTGTTTGATCGCGTCGCGGACCTGCGCGGACTCGTACGGCGGCGTCCGCCCGTCCTTCGCCGCGACGTCGAGGTAGTCGAGCGTGAGCAGACCCATCAGGTCGCGGGTCGGCTCCGTCGTGTAGATGGGACCGTCGTAGCCGTATTTAAACAGCAGCGGGACTAGCGCCGAGTGGTCGAGGTGGGCGTGGGTCAACACGACCGCGTCGAGCGTCGCCGCGCCGGCGCCGAGCGCCTCGGGCACCTGGAGGTACGGCACCTCTCCCTCCGCGCCGGGCTTGTCGCCGCAGTCGATGAGGATCCGGGTCTCGGGCGTCGAGAGGATGAAGGCCGCGCGGCCGACCTCGCGGCAGCAGCCGAGCGTCGTGATCCGGACCCACTCGTCGTCGGACATCTCCTCGCGGTGGATCTGCCGGCCGACGCGTTCGAGGATGTCGCGGCGCTCCTCGCGCTCGTTCTTCAGGAAGCCGCGGACGTTCGAGACGGTGGAGGACTCTATCGGCGGCGTCCGAACGACCTCGGGGGTCCAGCCGACCTCCTGGGTGATCTCGCGGAGCGTCGAGCCGCGGCGGCCGATCACCATCCCGGGCTTTTCGGCCTCGATGACGACCTCGCCGGTGTCCTCGTGGAAGTCGAGGTCGGTCACGCCGGCCTCCTCCGGGATCACCTCCCGGACCTGGTCTTCGGCCCGCGCCGGCGGCGAGAGGGCGCTCGGGTCCGGTCGGACCGTGATCCGCTTGCGGAGCTTCGAGGCGAGCCGGCGGATAAGGTCGCCGTCGCCCGCGAAGCGCTTGGGGTCGCGCGTGTACACGACCAGCTCCGGCCCCTCGTATTTCACGTCGGTGACCGTGATATCGTTCGGGATCTCCTGTTCGATCTCTGATTTCAACGTATCGAGTTGCTTGTCGACTTGACTCATATCTCACTTCGGGTCGTCGAGGCCGCCGTCGTCGTCGAATCACGTCGCGCGGCGACTCGCCGCCGATCGATCGACCGTGACGGGGTAGGCATAGTGGAAGTACTGTCCGTACTGGTTCCGTACGCGGGAACAGCCAGCGAAAACCCGCTTGGATCGGACTACTGCCCCGCCGTTATAAAAGCCTTCGCAAAGGGCAAGCCGCAGGCGACCTGACTCCGTCCATGCGCGTCACGCCAGAGACGGTCCGCGACGAACACGCCTGGGTCCGCGACCGCGCCGACGTGGTCGTCCCGATTCTCAACGACACCCGCGACCGGCTCGGCCGGCTCTTCGAGACCGACGTCGACGCGGTGGCGCCCGACGCGTACCGCCGCGAGGTCGACGCCGTCTTCGCCGCCGGCGAGGTCGCAGTCAACGTCGCGGCCTGCGTCGCGCTCCTGCGCGACCTCGACGTGGCCGGCGACTACCCCGGCTTCGTCGTCGACGAGGTCCTCGGCCGCGAGCTGGCCGCGACGATAGCGGGCGGCCGCCCCCTCTCGCTGCTCGCCGAAGCGACGTTCCACGTCACGGACCTCTACGTGGACCGGGACGCCACGGCCGAGACGGACCGGACCGGGGCCGGGACCGCCGGCGCGGACGACCTCGACGCCGCGCTCGCGGCCGGCTTCCAGACGCGGCTCCCCGGCTGGGACTGGCGAGAGAGGGAGAGCCCGTTCGCGGTCGACGCGGACGGCGACGGCAGCGGTCCGGCGTGACGCCCGACCACTACGAGGTAAAGTTTCGAACGAGCCCGTACGCCTTATCCAGCAGCGCTTCGGGGAGGAGTCGCGCGAGGACGCCGACGCGCGCGACGGTGCCGGGCTGCACCCGTGCCGGCGGCTGGGTCGCGCTCGCGGCGTCGTAGATGGCGTTCGCGACGAGCTCCGGCTCGACCGCGCCGGGGCCGTCGCCGCCGATCAGCTTCGCGTCCTCGAACATCGCGTAGAACTCCTCGTACGCGTCGGTCCGTGCGATCCCCTCGCGCTCCTCGGGGTCCGCTTCCCGCTCCGCGCGCTTCGAGAAGTTCGTCTGTACCGGGCCGGGCTCGACGACGACCACGTCGATACCGAGGTCCGCGACCTCGTTGCGGAGCGCGTCGGACATCGCCTCCAGGGCGAACTTCGAGCCGCTGTAGACGCCGCCGCCGGGAATCGACACCCGACCGGCGACCGAGGAGACGTTGACGATGGTCCCGTCGCGTTCGCGGCGCATCGCCGGGAGGACCGCGCGGATCAGGCGATGCGGACCGTACACGTTCACGTCGAACTGGTCGTGGACCCGCTCCGTAGCGACGTCCTCGACGGGGCCGAACTGACCGTAGCCGGCGTTGTTGATCAGGGCGTCGATCGCGCCCTCCTCGTCTAAGACGCGGTCCACGACGCGGTCGACGTCGTCCTGGTCGGTGACGTCGAGCGTGGCGAGCTCACAGCCCGCCTCGCCGAGCGCTTCGACGTCCGCGGGGTTCCGCGCGGTAGCGTACACGGTCCATCCCTCGTCGAGGAACGCGTGCGCCGCGGCGCGGCCGATGCCCGAGGAACAGCCGGTGATGAGTGCCGTCTTCTGCACGCCTCTCCGGTCAGTCTCCGACGGCATAACTCTCCCGACCGGCGGCGAAACGCCTCCGGCGACCGGGAGCGAGCGGACGCGTTACTCCTCGTCGGCGTCGGCGTCCTCGCCGTCCGCCTCGTCCTCGTCGGTCGCGAGCAGGTCGCGCTCGTCGAGAACCCCTTCGATCTCGTCGGTCGGTAGCTCCGCGTACTCGGGGTCGTCGACGGTGATCGTTGCGACGCCGACGCCGTCGGGCGACAGTTCGCCGTCGTTCGACTGCGCGAGGGTGTCGAGCGCGAGCCCGACCGCCTCGTCCGTCGAAATGCCCTCGTCGTACTCCGACTCGAGGTAGTCGCGGAGGTCGCTGCGGTCCGAGCCGATCGAGAGCGCCTGCCACTCGTAGGGGGTGCCCGAGGGGTCCGTCTCGAACAGGCGCGGCTCGCCGTTCTCGACCCCGCCGACGATGAGCGCGACGCCGAACGGGCGCGCGCCGCCGACCTGCGTGTACTGCTGGATGTGGTCGGTGATGTTCTTCGTCAGCGTCTCGATGCCGACCGGCTCGCCGTAGCGGAGGCGGTTCACCTGCGCCTGCCGGCGCGCGAAGTCGATAAGCTGGCGGGCGTCCGCGACGTGGCCCGCGCTCGCGACGCCGACGTGGTCGTCGGCCTTGTGGAGCTTCTCGATGCTCTCCGGCTCCATGAGGGGGGAGCGGGCGCGCTTGTCGGCCGCGAGGACGACGCCGTCCTCGGCGCGGATCCCGACGCTCGCCGTCCCTCGTTTCACCGCCTCCCGAGCGTACTCGACCTGGTAGAGTCGGCCGTCCGGAGAGAAGATGGTGATGCCGCGGTCGTACGCCTGTTGTTGGGATTGGCCCTGCATGATATCACTCGGTGTCGAACATCGTCGCGCCGACGCGGCCCGACTCGCCCCGCAGGTCGCACGCGTCTCCGCGCACGACCGCGGGCCGCTCGGCGCCCTCGAACGCGACGTCTCGCTGTGTCGAACTGGCGGTCGCGCGACCCATATATCTTTCCTCACAGGCACGCACCGTCCCCGAAATCCCCCTGACGAGGATTCCGACCGGCTCGCCGTCGACCTCGCTCACGCAGGCGATCGCGGCGCGCGCGTCGTCCACGTGCCCGTGTCTGACGCGGACGACGGCCTCGCCGGTCCCGTCCGCGTGCGCGAACGACAACAGCGTGAGGTCGGCGTCGGCGCTGCCCGCGTCCCCGAGGAGGTTGCCGGCGCTGTACCACAGCGCGCGCTGGAACGCCCGCCGCCCGATCTCGGTGTCCGCCCACGACTCGATCCCGACAGCGAGGTACCGCCACCGCGGCCGGAGGTGTTTCGGGAGGTGTTTCACGGCGATATCACACCGGGAGCTCGCGGACCCGCTCCGCGACGATCACCGCGACCTGGTCGTGGACGCGCTCGGCCGCGGTCACCGCGAACCCCTCCTCGGTGAACGCCTCGACGAGCGTGCCCACCGTCGCCGGGTCGTCGACCTCGGGGCTGTAAAAGGGCGCCTCGGGGTCCGGCTCCTCGAAGAAGGCCACGTCGCCGAGGACGATCCGCCGGGCGCCGGTCTCCGCCATGACCCGGATCGCCTCTCGCTTCTCGTCGTCCGCGAGGTGGTGGAGCGCGAAGTTCGAGGTGACGACGTCGACTCGCCGGTCCGAGTCGAGGCCGGGGTCGCGGAACTCGCCGTACGCGAACTCGACATTGTCGAGGCCGCGATCGTCCGCCTTCCGGCGACCCTCCTCCATCATTCCCTCGCTGATATCGCGCGCGAGGACGCGCTCGGCGTCCTCGGCGACCGCGAGCGCGATGGCGCCGGTCCCGGCGCCTAAATCGAGGACCACGTCGTCGGCTTCGGGCGCGGCGTGGTCGATCACGAGGCTCGCGCAGGCGTGGTACTCGTCGCTCTTCGAGTCGTCGTATGCCGCGGCCTTCTCGGAGAACCGCTCGGCGTGCTCCTCAACCGTCTTCTTCATACCTGCCACGTCGGACCCCCGGCTCTATGAAGCCCTCGGAGCGGCGCTCCCGGTTGCGCTCGACGAGGTCGCCCCACGCCCGGAGCCCCTCGCGGACGGCCTCGGCGTCGAACCCGATCGCCTCGCCGACCGCGACCAGTTCGCGGGGCGCTCGCAGCCCGAGGTGCGAGCGCGCGTTCGCGCTCACGACGTAGGGCGCGTCGTAGTGGTCGACGATCTCGCGGAGCTTCCGGAGGTCGGCGAGCGCCCGGACGCGCTTCCCGCCGGTGGCGCGCAGCGCCGGGCCGAAATCGAACTCGACGCGGACGCCGTTGTCGCGCGCCGCCTTCGCGAGGACGTGGTTGAAGTCGCCGCCGCTCGCCATCGGGCGGACGAGCACGTCGACGCGGGCCTGCTCGACCGCGAACCGGTTCAGGGCGTCGTCGCCCCCGACGACGCAGACCACGGTCCGGTCGGAGCGGTAGTTCCCGACCGCGCCGGAGGCGCTCGTCGGGTCGTCGGCGTCGATCTCGACCGCGTCGACGACGTCGATCCCGTACTCCTCCCGAAGGGCCTCGGGGTCACAGATGGGGCTCCCGTCACCGTCCGCCGCGGTCGACCCGCCACCGTTGCCGGCCGCCGCCAGCGCGTCGCGCGTCCGCACCACGATCCCGTCGTAGCCGTGCCTGGCGGCGGTCGCGGCGTGGCGCGCGACGGTCGCCTCCCCGTCGGGGTGGGCGTGAACGGCCTCGTACATGGGGTTCCGTTTCGCGGCCGAGCGTATCGGCGTTGCGCTTTCGGGGCCGCACCGACGCTCCGCGGCCCCCTGTCGCCCCCGACGGTCGGGCCGTCACGCCGCCGCACCCGGTCGCCGGCTCACCTGCCGACCGACTGCGTGATGGCGAAGACGAAAAGCGCCACGAAGAACGGACCGATGAACGCCTCGCTCGCGACGATCACGCCGAGGCCCGGCGTCGACACCTCCGGGATCCCCAACACGAGCGCGTTGAACGACTGGAAGCTGAACGCGAGCGCCGCGAGCGGCCCCTGATACGTCAGTTCGACGCCCAGCCGCGCGTAGACGAGCGCGTACAACGCGATCACGCCGATCGAGGCGTACACGACGCGTCCCGGTCGCTCGCCGTACCCGCAGGTGTACCTGAGGACCTGGTTGCTCAGCCACTTCCGCGCGAACCGGAGCCGTCCCCCGAGGCCCCCGTCGTCCGCGTCGGTCGCGCCGAACGCCGAACGCCGGTGGGACCGACCGCGGTTGAGCAGCTCCCGGAAGTGGAACTCGCGGGCCGCGGTGTTCTCGCCGACCGCGATCGCCCCGTTTTTCGCCCGCAGGTACGTGTTCTCCCGCTCGGACGGCGTCGCGTCGACGCCGTGGAGCCGCCACTCCAACCGGTCGAAAAGCGACCGGTACGCCCCGAAGTCGAACCCCTCAAAGACGGTGTTCTCGAACCGGAAGCTGTCGAGGTCGGGGTCGGCCGACGCCACCCGCTCGAGCCGCACGTCGCCGAGCACGCTCCCGCCGAAGTCGAACACGTGGTGATCGGTGATCTCGATCGCCCCCGAGACGGAGTCGACGTCCCGGAAGTCGACGGTGATCGGGTCGCCCGACACCGACTCCATGCCGCGCAGCTCCACGTCGCCGCGGAGGTCCACGCCGGCGGCGACGATCCGCGACTCCGCTGTCGTCTCGGCCAGCTGAAGGTCGCCGACGCAGCGCGCCGACGAGAGCGCCAGGCAGGTCTCCGGGACCCTCCCATCCCGGTACGGCAGTTCGGAGTCCGCGAGCGACGGGTCGTCGACGAAGTTCGTCCCGACCGCCACCGGCGCGCCGAACTCGCAGGCCGTGAACTTCGCGTCGGCGCGGAACGTCGCCGAGGAGAACAGCCCGCCGCGCTCGAACGTCGCGTCGTAGAAGTTCGCGACGGAGTCGAACGCCGCGTTCATGAAGTCGGCCGCGTCACGGAAGGCGACGCCGACGCCGAAGAGCCCCTTCGCGAAGGACGCGCCCCTGAAGCAGGCCTCGTCGTGGAAGGTCGCGTCCTTCAGGTCGGCCCAGCGCCGGAACGCCGTCAGGTTGAACGCGACCGGGCCGCGAAACTCGGCGTCGGAGAAGCTCGCGCTCGCGGCGAAGGTCCCGTCCTCGAACACCGCGCGCGACTCGAAGACGGAGCCGTCGAACCGGACGACGTTCGCGAACCGGCAGTTGTAGCACTCGACCGGGCCGAGCAGCCACGACTCCCGGAGGTCGACCGGCTGGGTCGTCTCGCCGTCGACCACCGCGTATTCGAGGTCGATACCCGGACAGACGGCGCCGAACAGCCTGTTCTCGTCGGCTCCCTCGGACTCGACGACCTCGACTATCTCCTCTCCGATCCGCTCGGCCGAGACGCCCCGCACCGGGTGCGACCGGATCGGCTGGTGAAACACGCAGTAGTCGGTGTCGCCGTGGCGGTCGAGCGGGCACCGCCACACGTCGCCGTCGACGTCGTCGAACCGCTCTCCGCCAACGTCGTGCGCGTAATCGCACGACTCCCCTCCGCTCATGTCGGGCGCTCACGGGGAGGGGTGGAAAACCTTCGGGTCGGCTCCTCCGTCGACCGGACCGCCCCCGGCCGCCTCCCCTATCGACCCGGGCGCTTTTGTCCGCCCGTCGGGACACTCGCGTATGCCCGCCGACTTGGAGGAGAAGACGGACCGCTACGAGCGAATGCTCGCCGACGCGCTGGCGGTCGCGGAGCCGCGTCCGCCGGCCGACACGCCGCTGGGCTCGGCCGCGGCGGACGTGACGGAGATGGCCGAGTCGTACCTCGAGGACGGCCGTCACTTCCGGGCTGACGGCGACCCCGTGAACGCGCTCGCGTCCTACTCGTACGGCTACGGCTGGCTCGACGCCGGCGTCCGACTCGGGCTGTTCGCGGTGCCCGACGACACCGAACTGTTCACCACGTGAGGCCCGGGCGCCAGCGTCCGGTCGCCCCGAGTGTCCGCGAGGGACGCGCTTAAGCGGTGACGGCCGCCACTAGGCGGCATGGACGAACTCGCGGACCTGACCGAGCGGCTCGTCTCGATCCCCTCCCACGACGACGAGGCGGCCGCGGGTGACGCCATCGAGGAGTGGCTGCGCGCAGAGACGGACGCGACCGTCGAGCGCGACGGGGCGGGCAACGTCCTCGCGTTCGCGGGCGCGACCGACGACCCGGACGCCGACTCGCTCGCGCTCGTCGGCCACCACGACGTGGTCCCGCCGGCGCCGGAACAGACGACGGGCGACGGCCTCGACGGCGAGTACGTCGTCGAGCGGCGCGACGGTCGGATCTACGGCCGCGGGACCGCCGACATGAAGGGTTCGGTCGCGGCCGCGATGTGCGCCTTCCGAGACGCGTCGCCGCCCGAGGGAAGGGAACTGGTCTTCGCGTCGTTCGTCGGCGAGGAGGTCGGCGGCGATGGGGCGCGCCACGCGATCGACGCCGGGTTCGCGCCGGACCGCGCGGTCGTCGCGGAGGGGTCGACGAACTACTCGAAGCCGGGCGTGACGGACGTGGTCGTCGCTCACCGCGGGCGGCGCGGATCGCGGCTCGTCGCGCGCGGGGAGGCTGCGCACGCCTCGGAGCCCGAGGCCGGCAAGAACGCGATATACCGCGCCTGCGACGCGATCGACGCGGTGCGCGACCTCGACGTGCCTGAGGCGACGGTCCTCGGCAACGACGTCTCGGGCTCGCTCGCGGTCACGATCGTCGACGGCGGCGAGACGTGGAACGTGATCCCGGAGCGCTGCGAGGCGACCGTCGACGAGCGCACGGTGCCCGGCGGCCGCGCGGACCTCGCGGGCGTCGCCGACGCGGTATCAGGCGTCGAACTCGTCGTCGACCAAGACCTCCCGCCGATGGCCTGCGGCGACGCCGGGTTCGCGGACGCGGCGCTCGACGTCGCCCGCGCGGTCCACGACGAGCGCGGCCTCGACGCGCCCGAACACGTCACGAAGCCGCACGCGACCGACGCGGGGTGGCTCGCGGGGGCCGGCACCGACTGTCTCGTCTGCGGCGCCTCGGAGCCGGGCGAGGCGCACACCGACACCGAGAGCGCGAGCCTCGACGTCCTCGACCGCTGTTACCGGATTTATACGGGCATCGCCGAGCGGGAACCGTAACGGGCTCCGCCGATGTCTCGGCGCGCGCCGAGCGGCGGCCGAACGGAGCCCGAGCGCCGCCGCGCGCGACCCCGTATGGAAGGGGTTTTATGCGACCCGGGGGAAGTGTGCGCCACTATGGGAGACAAGTCGAAGGCTCAAAAGAAGCGTCTGGCGAAGGCCGAGCGCCAGAACACCCGCGTCCCCGCGTGGGTCATGATGAAGACGGACATGAACGTGACGCGAAACCCCAAGCGGCGCAACTGGCGCCGGAACGACCTGGACGAGTAGATGTCGACGAACGACTTCGAGGAGCGCGTCGTCACTGTCCCGCTCCGCGACGCGAAGGACAAGCCCGTCCAGCAGCGCGCCGACTACGCCATGAAGATCACCCGTCAGCACCTCGCGAAGCACTTCTCCGTGGACGAGGACGACGTGATCATCGACGGCTCCGTCAACGAGGCCGTCTGGGAGAACGGGCGACAGAACCCGCCCAGCACGGTTCGGGTCCGCGCGGCTCGGTTCGTCGAGGACGGCGAGCCGGTCGTCGAGGCCGAACACGCAGAGTAACGTGTTACGGGCGACCTTCACCGGCTCGTCGTACGTGGGCGTGTTCGCCCGCGCCGTCGACGACCTCCTGCTGGTCCGGCCGGACGTCGACGAGAGCCTCGCCGAGGACCTCGGAGCGGAACTCGGCGCCCAGCCGCTGCTGACGACAGTCGGAAGGTCCAACACGGTCGGCGCGCTCGCGACGGGCAACGAGAACGGCGTGCTCGTCTCCTCGCGCGCGACCGAGCGCGAGAAGGACCGCATCGCCGACACGGCCGATACCACGGTGCGCGAGCTCCCGGGCGAGATCAACGCCGCCGGCAACGTCGTCCTCGCGAACGACTACGGCGCCTACGTCCACCCGGACCTCTCCCGGGAGTCGATCCAGGCGGTCAAAGACGCGCTCGACGTCCCCGTGACCCGGGGCGACCTCGGCGACGTCCGGACCGTCGGCACCGCGGCGGTCGCCAACAACACGGGCGTGCTCTGTCACCCCCAGTCGACCGAGTCGGAGCTTCAGGCCGTCGAGGAGGCACTCGACGTCCGCGCCGACCTCGGCACCGTCAACTACGGCGCGCCGCTCGTCGGTTCCGGCCTCGTCGCCACCGACGAGGGGTACGTCGTCGGCGAGGACACGACCGGGCCCGAACTCGGTCGGATCGAAGAGACGCTCGCCTTCATCGACTAACCAGTCCTCGCGTTCCCGTCTCCGTTTCCGCCACACTCCCACATTTAAGAGCCGCAGCGGAGTTGCGGACGGTATGCCCGCCATCGAGTGCCGCGATCTCTCCAAATACTACGGCGACGTCCGCGGGGTCGAAGACGTCTCGTTCACCGTCGAGGACGGTGAGGTGTTCGGCTTCCTCGGGCCGAACGGCGCCGGGAAGACGACCGCTATCCGCACGCTGTTGGGGTTCCTCTCGCCGACGAGCGGCGGCGCGACGCTGCTCGGTCACGACGCGACCGACCCGGTCGAGTCGCGCCGCGCCCGCGAGCGGATCGGGTACCTCCCCGGCGACCCGGGGCTCGACCGCGACCGCACCGCGAAGGCCTTTCTCGATCACCAGGCGGCGCTCCGCGGCGCGGTGAGCCGCGACGAACTCGTCGAGCGGTTCGGACTCGACGAGTCGCGCCGCATCGCCGACCTCTCGCGCGGGAACCGGCAGAAGGTGGCGCTGGTGGCCGCGTTCATGCACGACCCGGACCTCTTGTTGCTCGACGAGCCGACCTCCGGGCTCGACCCGCTGCTTCAAGAGGAGTTCGCCGGTCTCGTGCGCGAGCGCCTCGACGACGGAGCGAGCGTCCTGCTCTCCTCGCACGTCCTCGGCGAGGTGGCCGCCCTCTGCGATCGCGTGGGCGTCCTCCGGGAGGGCCACCTCGTCGCGGTCGAGTCCGTCTCGGACCTCCGCTCGCGGGGCGGCAAGCGGGTCCGCGTCCGCGTCGCGGAGGACGTCGACCGGACCGACTTCGAGGTCCGCGGGACCATGAACCTGCGCGTCGGGGAGACCGTCTCGTTCACGTGGACCGGCGGGTACGACGCCCTGATCGACCTGCTCGGCGGGTACACCGTGCTGGACCTCGACGTCGTCGACGCGCCGCTCGAAGAGGCGTTCATGACGTTCTACGACGGCGACGTGCCGGGGCCGACTCGAGGCGGAGGCGGCGGCGCGACGCACGACGGAGGCGGCGCGACACGCGACGGAGGCGGCGGGGGACACGGCGGTGACGCGGGACGAGACGCGACCGCCGAGTCGGAGGGTGACGCCCGATGAGCGACCGCCGGACGCCGTGGCTCGCGATCGCGCGATACGACGCCGCCGGCCGGGCCCGCGGCTCGTTGGTCGTGACGGGGCTGCTCTCGGCGTTCCTGCTCCTCTTCTTAGCGTTCTACCCGTCGCTGTCGACCGCAGGTATCGACCTCGACGCGTACGTCGAGGCGTTTCCGCCCGCGTTCCGGGAAGCGTTCGGGATCATCGCCATCTCCTCCATCGAGGGGTTCCTCGCGGTAGAGTTCTACCAGTTCGCGTGGCTGCTCTTAGTCGGCCTCTACCTCGCGTACCTCGCCGGGGAGACGGTCGCCGGCGACGTCGCCTCCGGCCGGATGGATCTCACGCTGTCGGCGCCGGTCGCGCGCCGCGACGTCGTCATCGGGCGGTTCCTCGGGCTCGTCCCGCTCGTCGCCCTGCTGAACCTCGTCTTGCCGGTCGTCGCGTACGTCGGCGTCGTCGCCGTGGGGGAGACGATCGCGGTCGAACGGCTCGTCGCGGTCCACGCGCTCGCGGTGCCGTACCACCTGACGTGCGTCGCGGTCGGGATCGCCGTCTCGACGCTCGTCTCGCGGCCGGGAATCGCCCAGCGGGTCGCGCTCGGCGCGCTGTTCGCGCTGTTCATGTTCGAGTCCGTCGTCGCGAGTACCGACTACGCGACGACCGGAGACCTCTGTCCGACGGCGCACTACGACCCCTCCGCGGTCCTCGTGCTGGGCGAGTACGACCTCGCGGGCGCGGCGGTTCTGCTCGCGGCGACGACCGTCCTCGTCGCGCTCGCCGTCGTCCGGTTTCGGCGCGCGGATCTCTCCGGGTGAGCCCGGCTCTCGGGATCGCTCCGCCGGGTCTCGGGAATGCTTTGCTGTCCCTCGGGACCGTTCCGCCCTCTCCCGACTCCGCTCCGCCCCGACCGCGGCGGCGGCGTCGCCTGTCCCTTTTTAGGAAGATACTTCCCTGTCCCTGCCGGATCGGGGAACATGAGTACCTACACGGTGAGTGGACGGTTCCAGAGCCGAGACGGCGACCAGCCGTTCACGAAGGACGTCGAGGCGGAAAACGAGGACCTCGCCCGCGAGCGCATCTACACCACGGTCGGGAGCCAGCACAACCGCAAGCGCACCCAGATCGACATCGAGGAGGTGTCCGAGGAATGATGGGCGGCGGACAACAGCAGCTCCAGCAGCTCTCTCAGGAGCTGCAGGCGCTCGACGAGGAGATCGAGACCCTCGAAGCCGAAATCGCCGACTACCGCGAGGAGAAGGCGGACATCGACGACGCGGTCGAAGCCATCGAGACGCTCGAAACGGGCGCGACCGTTCAGGTCCCGCTCGGCGGCGGCGCCTACCTCCGCGCGGAGGTCCAGGACATCGACGAGGTCATCGTCTCGCTCGGCGGCAACTACTCCGCGGAGCAGGAGCAGGACGACGCCATCGACGTCCTCCGGCGCAAGCAGGAGGCGCTCGACGACCGCATCGAGGAGACGCAAGAAGAGGTCGAGGAGCTCGAGTCCGAGAGCGACGAGCTCGAACAGCAGGCCCAGCAGATGCAACAGCAGATGCAACAACAGCAGATGCAGCAGATGCAGCAGTCGCAGGACGAAGAGGAGTAAGACGAGGACTCGACCGTGTTCGACGGACTGAAAGACAAGCTCTCCGGCTTCCGCGAGGACGTCGAGGAGTCGACCGAGGCCGAGGAGGAGCCCCCCGACGACGAGACGGCCGCCGAGAGCGGCGCAGCCGCGAGCGACGCTTCGGCCGAAGGCGTCGGCGACACGACCGACGCCGCTGCGGTCGAGAGCGACTCCGCGGAGGCGGCCGCGGACGACGACTCGGCGTCGAGCGACGACGAGCCGAGCACGTTCCAGCGCGCGAAGGCGTTCGCGACCGGCCGGATCATCATCGAGGAGGAGGACTTAGAGGAGCCGCTGTGGAACCTCGAGATGGCGCTCCTCGAAAGCGACGTGGAGATGAGCGTCGCCGAGCAGATCCTCGATAGCGTCCGCGAGAGCATGCTCGGCGAGTCGCGCAAGCAGGTCGAGACGACCGGTGAGCTCGTCGAGTCGGCGCTTCACGATGCCCTCCTCGACGTGATCGCGGTCGGCCAGTTCGACTTCGAACAGCGGATCGCCGAGGCCGACAAGCCGGTCACCATCGTCTTCACCGGCGTCAACGGCGTTGGGAAGACGACGAGCATCGCGAAGCTCTCGGAGTGGCTCGCCGACCGCGGCTACTCTTCCGTCCTCGCGAACGGCGACACGTACCGTGCGGGCGCCAACGAGCAGATCCGCGAGCACGCCGACCGGCTCGGCCGCGACCTGATAAGCCACGACCAGGGCGGCGACCCGGCGGCGGTCATCTACGACGGCGTCGAGTACGCGGCGGCGAATGACATCGACGTCGTCCTCGGCGACACGGCGGGCCGCCTCCACACGAGCGACGACCTGATGGCCCAGCTGGAGAAGATTGATCGGGTCGTCGACCCGGACATGACCCTCTTCGTCGACGAGGCGGTCGCGGGGCAAGACGCCGTCAACCGCGCGAAGGAGTTCGACGACGCCGCCGCGATCGACGGCGCAATCTTGACGAAGGCCGACGCCGACTCCTCGGGCGGCGCCGCCATCTCCGTCGCGTACGTCACCGGCAAGCCGATCCTCTTCCTCGGCACCGGGCAGGGGTACGACGACATCACGCTGTTCGACCCCGAGGACCTCGTCGAGAGTCTGATCGACGAGGAGTGACCGCGGCTTCGGTTTTCCCCGCCTGCGCTCACCGCGTCCCGGAGCGCCAGCCCTCGAAGGCGGCGCTCGCGGGGTGGTAGTCGGGCTCGACGCCCGGCGGCTCCGGCGAGACCGGCTCCCCCTCGGTCCCCGCCGGCGGGAGCTTCTCGTACCAGAGCCCGGCCGGACCGCGGTACGCGTCGGCGGCGTCGACGAACCGGTCGCGCCACTCGCGGAAGCGCCGGCGCGCGGCGTCGTCGCCCCGCTGGCTCGCCCGCTCCGCGAGCGCCGCGGCCGCGCCGATCCCCTCCGCGACCGCCCACCCGTACCGGTCCCCGACGATCACGCTCCCGTCTGCCTCGACCGTGTACGCGAATCCGCGGTCGGTCCAGCCGCGGTCGACGGCGGCGTCGAACAGCGCGACCGCGCGCTCGTACCAGTCTCCGGAGCCGGGGACCGACTCGCGGTCCGCGGGTGATGCCGCGTCGTACCGGTCCAGCAGCGCGCAGAGCTTCGCCCACTCGACGTGGTGGCCGGGCTGGTACCCGGGCGGGCGGAACCGGTGGCCCGGCTCGTCGGCGTTGTACGCGAAGTCGTGGCTCCACTCCGCGTCGTAGTGCTCCCAGAGCAGACCGTCGGTCTCGGCGCCGAGGTCGACGGTTATCCGCTCCGCGATCCGCCGCGCGCGGTTGAGGTGTTCCCCGTCGCCCGTCGCCTCGTAGGAGGCGAGGTAGGCCTCGCAGGCGTGCATGTTGGCGTTCTGTCCGCGGTACGGCTCGCGCTCGGACCAGTCCGGGGCGCAGTCGCTCCGCAGGCAGCCGGTGCCGTCGTGAAACCGCTCCGCGAGGAGGTCGACGGTCGCGTCCAGTCCCGCGGCCGCGCCGTCGACGTCGACGGCGGCCGCCCGCGCGTACGCGAGCAGGACGAACGCGTGGCCGTACGCCGAGCGCGTGCGGTCGACCGGCGAGCCGTCGGCGTCGACGATGAGGTGGAATCCCTCGCTTCGGTCGGTCGCGTCGGGGCGGTGGGCCGACTCGAGGAACGCGACCCCGTGTTCCGCCGCCTCGAGACACCAGTCGGGCCCGTCGGCGACGGCGCCGGCCGCGAAGTTCGCGATCGACCGACAGGTGGCCACGAGGTGCCGGCTGTCGCCCGCGTACGGCTCCCCGCTCTCCGGGTCCAGCAGCCGGAATCCCCCGGCGCGGTCGAGCGCGTCGGGAAACTGGAGCCGGAGCGTCGTGAGGAGTCGCCCCCGGAAGGCGTGGGGATCGGTTCGAGTCACGCGTCGACGTACGCGCCGCGCGAGTGAAAGCCCCGACGCCTCACCGCCGCGCTCTGCGGGTCGAGCGCCGCCGACACGCTAATCGTCGCCGGTGCGAACGGTCGGGTCCCCGCGCTCGCCGCCGTGAGCCGCTACCGACGACGACTCCGCTCGGTCCACGATCCGCGCCGCGACGGCCACCGATACGACGCCGAGCGCGACGCCTGCGACGACGTCGGACAGCCAGTGGATCCCGAGGTACATCGTCGAGAACACCACGGCGGCCGCGACCGCGGCGGCGACCGGCGTCCACCGCGGATGCGTCCGTCGCGAGCGCCACGCGACGGCGACGACGGCCACCGACAGGGAGGTGTGGAGCGACGGGAACACGTTCGTGTTCGACGCCACCGCCGCCGTGAGGTCCTGCGTCTGCGGGTACGCCCGGTACATCAGCCCGGAAACCGTCTCCAAGTGGTTCCGCGGCCCGTACGAGATGAAGAGGGTGTAACAGACGGTCCCCACCGCGTAGTTCAGCATGTACGCGACGAGCAGCTCCTTCAGGTGCCGTCGACCCTGCCCCGGCGAGAGGAAGTACGTCACCGGGGCCGCGACGAGGAGGAACGCGAACCCGATCATGTAGCTCACGGTGAAGAACTCCAGCGTCGCCTCCGGAGTCAGGTCCTGAAGCGCGGCCACGAACCCGCCCTCGAGGGCGTACAGCGCGTCGGTGATGTCCCAGTCGAGCGCCCGCGAGAGCCGCAGGCGGTACCCCTGGGTGAGCTGTTTGGCCGCGAGCAGCGCGAGCGCCGGCCCGAGGTAGGGGGCGACCTCGCGGACGCGGTCGTCGACGTCGGTCATCGCACGGGACACCTGTCGCGGGCCGACACAGAGGAGGGCTGTGACCGCCGTGCCGGCGACCACTGAGAGGCCGGTGGCGGCGGTCACTTCGAGGAGCGCCATCGTCGGGTCCACACCGTCACGACACATGAGTGACACGGTGTCGGAGCGAACCGGTCGCCGTTCGAAACGAACCGGTCACCAGCCGGTATCGACGTCGCGGGCGCGAACGACCGGTAATGCGGCGTTACTCGCGGCAGAGCCGGATACGGCCTCCATAACAAACCCCGCGAGCGCCGTCCGAGCACACGCAATGAAACGAACTGACATCTCCGAAGCGGACGAGGGAAAGCGGGTCGTCAACTCTGAGGGAAAGAAGATCGGGATCGTGAAAGCGGTGAAAAACGGGCGAGCGTACGTCGATCCGTCTCCCGGAATCACCGGCGCCATTCGCTCGCGGCTCGGATGGGGGGACGCTGACGAGGACGATTACGAGCTCGAACCCAGCCGTATCGCCGATGTCAGCGACGAGGAGGTCCGCCTCAAACCGTGATCGACGCGCTCGCCGCGCTCGGAAACGCAGCGGCTGACGGAGGCACCGAGACCGGACTGTCCCAGCGATCCGACAGACTATCGACTCACCACAGCTCATGACCACATCTCACCCCGCTAACGACCTCGTCTCGACCCTGAACGACGGCGGCGTGGCGCTGGGCGTGCTCGATAACGCGTACAGCCCGACGCTCGTGGAGTACTACGGCGAACTCGGCGTCGACTTCGTCTGGCTGGACTTCGAACACGGCGGCCCGGACCCGTGGCACGGGCCCCGGTTGGCGGACCTGCTCCGCGCGGCGGAACGGACCGACGTTGAACTGCTCGTCCGCCTCCCCGACACGGATCCGACGCTCGTCCGGAAGGCCCTCGACCTCGGCGTGAGAAACGTCTTTCTGCCCCGCGTTGAGACCGCAGACGAGGTCCGGACGGCGGTTCGATCCGCCCGGTTCCGCTACGACGACGGCCCCGGCGATCGCGGGCTGGCGTCTCCCCGGGCCAGCCGTTGGGGCCTCGCCGACGACTACGTCGCCACCGAAGACCGGGAGACGTGCGTCGGAGTCACCATCGAAACGGCGGCGTCCGTCGAGAACCTCGACGAGATCCTGTCCGTCCCGGAGTTGGGGTTCGTCTTCGTCGGTCCGTTCGACCTTTCCGTCTCGCTCGGCCACCCCGGCGAGATTGACCACCCGGACGTTCAGGAGGCCGTCGAGATGACCCGATCGAAAGCCGTCGAGGCGGGCGTCCCCGTCGGCGGCCTCGGATTCGGCATGGACGACGTCAACGAGAAGGCGGCGAACGGGTATCAGATCCTGAACCTCGGGAGCACGACGGCGGCACTCGAAGGGGCCGTCACCGGCTGGCTCGACGATTACGAGGAAGAAGGCGAGTAGCTCAAACTCTCCGCTGTTCCGAGAATCAGTACCCGACCCACGGGAGGGCCGCCGCACCGATATTAGTATAGCGAAATAAGATTTATCTGTTGGACTTCGAGCAGACTTCCGTTGCTATGCGAGCGACAGAAATCCGTGTCACTCGACGACTCACACCGATAGCCGGTACACGTTCGCCTCGTACACCTCCCGCACCTGATCTCCCCAGTTGTGGGTGTACGTGTCGATCACGTCGTCGGCGACGTCGCCGCGGAGGTACTTCACCACGCCCCGGTCACCCGTCCGATCGCGGAGGTGCGTCGTGAAGAAGTGCCGGAAGTAGTGGGGCGTGACGTTCTCGTCGGCGCCGCCGCCGGTCCGATACCACCCCTCCTCACGGGCGTGCCGCTCGACGACGTGTCTGACCGCCTGCGGGCGGAGCCGCTCGCCCCACCCCTCCGCGGTGCCGACGAACAGCGGCTCCGCGGGCGACGGCGAGTCTGGTCGCACCGCGAGCCACGCCTTCAGCGCCCGACGGAGCTCGTCGTCGACCGGGATCACCGTCCCCCGTTTCCGCTTGTTCGCGGCCGTCCGCACCTCGCCGTTCAGCTCCTCGCCGACGGTCGCCTCGGCGGTCACGAATATCGAGTCCGGTCGCTCGGACAGCGCCGGGCGCCCCCCGAGCGAGTACGCCGCTTCGAGGTCCGGATCGGTGACAGACAGGTCGCGTAAATCGAGGTTACAGAGCTCACCGACCCGCATTCCGGTCTTCAGGAGGGTGACCACGAGCGCGCGGTGGAGCGGGTGGCGGATCCCGGCGACGAACGACCGCATCGCCGGGATAGAGACGTCGCGACGAGCGGGGTCCTTATCGACGGTCTCGTCCATCTCCTCCATCACCAGCGTCATCGGGTTGCTGTCGAAGACGCCCACCTCCGTCATATACCCGTAAAAACGGTGGAGGTAAGCGGCGTACGTCGCCACCGTGCTGTCGGCGACGTCGCCCCGCATCGAGTGGACGAACGACATACAGTCGCGGTGGGTCGCGGACTCCGGCTCGGATTCGTCGAGAAACCCCTCGAACCGTCGGAGGACGCGCTCGTAGGCCGCTCTGGTTCGTTGCGTCTTTCCGTGGTAGGTGAGGTCCTCGAGGAAGTAGCCGACTGGGTCGTCCGGATCAGGGGCCGCGCGGGTGCTACTCATCGGTCAACACGTACCCTCCGTCTCGGCCGCTGTATCGAATCCGGTTGCGCTCTTGGAGGTCGTCGAGGGTCGCCTCCAGTTCGTCCTCTACGTCGCCGACCACCGCCTCGACGAGTTCGTCCCACGAGCAGGGGCCGGATTCGAGAGCCGTCCGGACGCCCTTTTCGAGGTCGTGACCCCGGGGGTCAGCGGTCTCAGAAGCGGGTTCCTCGGGTCCCGTCGAGTCCGTCGGCGCGAACCCCCTGCGTCCGGCCTGAACCATCGTCCTGACGAACTCGCTCAGCGACATGTCGAGTTCGTCGGCGTGGTCGCGCCAGACGTCTTTTTGTTCCGTCGGCACGTACGTCTTCACCGACTGTCGATCGCCTTCCATCGTTCTCGGACGACGCTTCTCGCGCCCGCGACTTCAATCTATCCTAGATTTACGCATAAGTGACTTTATCTCGGAGAGTGGTACCCTATATCTGTCGGCGTGAATAACATATCCCAAATTCTAGTTCCGTATATTGCGCTCTCGGGGTACAAAATTCCGGATATCTCTTTTTGATAGAATACCCCACCGAAACGCCTCCCGAGGTGAAACGCTGGGATCGCCACGGGCCAGGTCAGCCACCATCAGCCGTGTGTTCGGAGTACGACCCGCGGCCGACCGTTATCGGCAGCAGTTCGAAACGGCTCGTGTAGGTGTCGGCCCGTTCGACCGGTCCCCGGTACTCGTGAGAAGTCGAGGCCGCGCGTCGGGGCTTACCCGCGTCCAGATTTGTACACGTATATTCCATACCGCTATACGATACGGGAGGTCAGACGCGGATCTCCGAGTCGGCCGCCTCGCGTTCGAGCGCCCGAAGGACGCGAGAGACGCGATCGTCCGTCTCGGCCGCGTTACGCATCAGAACCGTCTCGCTGGGGAAGAGGTGTTCGCCCACGGAGAGGCCGTTCTCGCGCGCCGTGGAGCCGGTGACGGTGAGGTACACGCCGAGTCCGACCCGGGCGATCGCGGCCTCCTCCTCCTCGTCCGCCTCAGGGTAGACGAACTCGACGCCATCGAGCGCGTCGGTCCCCAACACCGCGGTGACGAGGCGCTCGTACCGCGGCGAGATACACAGCGGCCCTTCGTAGTCGGCGAGGTACGCACGGTCGAACGTCGTGTTCGGCGCCCGGCGGTCCTCGCGCCCCATCAGGGTGTGATACACCGTGTCTCCGAGGCCGGTCACGACGCGCACGTCGGTGTCGACTGGGTCGATGCGGTCGTTGATGTCCGAGATGTTGCCGAGCCCCGAGTCCCTGATCCCGACGACCTCCTCTAAGACGAGGTCGGCGGAGTCGAAGCCGAGCGCGAACTCGTGGGTCCGGAGCGCGCGGAACGGCTCCTCGCGGCCGACGAGTTTGACCGTCACGTCGCCCAGATCGACCGTTGCGGCGTCGAAGACGATCCGCCGGGGCTTCCCGTTCCGGTCGTCGCGCAACAGCGTGAACTCCGGCTCGGCGGGCGTCGCCGGGTCGGAGTACTCGGCGAGCCGCTCGTAGGGGCCGGCGTCGGCGTCGACGGACCCCTTCGTGACGGCCTTCTCGTACCGGAGCGTGTTGCTCACCCCGTCCGCGAGCCGGTCGAGGCGGTCGTCGTCCGCGACGGCCGCGATCCGCTCTAAGACCGCTTCGAGCGGTCGTCCCTTGCGGGGGACGGCGACCGGAACCGGATCTGTCATTGACCGATCTGCGGTCGGGCGCGTAAAACGGGTTGCGTTTTTGAACCGGACCGACAGGGACCGGCGGAATCGTACTGAAGCGGCCGCACGGCGTCGAAAACAGCGGAATTAGGGACCGAAGGCCTCGTTGAGGCGAGAGCGGAACTCGTCGAGCTCCTCGAGGTGGTCGTTGATCTCGTCTAACTCGGCGGCGACGTCGTCGAGGTCCTCTCCGAGCCGGTCCTCGATGTCGGTGAGCCGCGAGTCGACCTCGGCGAGGTCGTCCCACAGGTCGTCGAACTCCTCGTCGAAGCGGTCGAGCCCGGACTCCACGTCGTCGACGCGCGCCGCGGCGTTGGCGGCGCGGTCCTCGGCGTCCTGGGCCTGTTCCTCGGCGTTCTCCGCGCGCTCGGCCGCCCTGTCGACCTCCTCGTACAGCGTCTCGACGTCGTCGCCCAGGTCGTCGACCGCGTTCTCGACCGCAGTGGCCTGCCCCTCGACGCGGTCGACGTCGGCCGCGAGGTCGTCGATGTCGGTCTCGACGTCCGAAACGGCGTCTCGAACCGATTCGACGCTCTCGTCGACGGACGCGACCTCCTCGTCGACCGCCCGAACGTCCGCTTCCACGCCACGCACGTCGCCTTCGACCGCCTCGACGTCGCTCTCGACGGCGTCCACGCGCTCGTCGACCTCTTCGACCGCGTCGGCGGCGTCGTCGACCGCGGAGTCGACGCGGGCGACGTTCGATTCGATCGCCTCGCGCTCGTCGTCCGCGTGGTCGAGGCGGCCGTCGAGGGCCTCGACCTCGGACTCGACGGCGTCGACGCGCTCGTCGATCCCGTCGAGGATCTCCCTCGCCGTCCCCTCGTCGTCGATGAACTCCGCGAGCGCGTCGGCGTACGCCTCGATGTCGGCCACGCTCGACTGGAGGCGAGCGATCCGCACGTCGACGCTCCGTGGCACGCCGCCCTCGAACGCCTCCTCGATGGCCGCGACGTCCTCCTCGTCGGCCGCGCCGGAGCGGATCTCGGCCGCCAGCGCCGCCGCGAGGCCGCCCTCTCCGGGCAGCGTTACGGCCTCGTCGCTCGCATCGCGCTCGGCCGTTTCCGTCTCGTCGGCAGGTTCCGCGGCGGCCTCTGGCCGTTCGGGCTCGGCCTCCGGTTCGGCGTCGGTCTCCGCTTCCGTCGCGGCCCCGATCGGCTCCCCCTCGTGCGCGGTCACGGCGGCCGTGCCCTCGTCGACCGCACGCGGCTCGGGAGGCGTAGGTCCGTCGTCACGTTCCGCCTCGTCGACGTCCGGTTCACCGGCGGCTTCCGATTCGTCGTCAGCCTCCGTTGCTTCGGCGGGTTCCGCGTCTGTCTCCTCGGTCGTGACCGGCTCGACGGGTTCTTCTGCCGGGTCTTCGGGCAACAGCTCGTCGTCTTCCGCCATTCCGGGGAGCGTCGCGCGGTCGCCGGAGAGCACCTCTCGTACCGCGTCCGTGTCGCCGGCGCCGAGGACGTCTTCGATCTCCTCGCCGACGGGGACGTGTTCGATCACCGGCGTCCCGAGGAACCCGTCGAGGTCGGGGTCGTCGTCGCGGATCCCGAACACCGTCTCGACGCTCTCGTCGGGGTCGATCACGCGTTCGAACTCCACGCGGTGGTCCTTGTACGCCGTCCAGTTCTCGCTCTCGTACTCCGGGTGAAACCCCACCCGATCCATCGGGAACGACTCCGGGATCCGGTCGACGATACGCACCCGTACGGGGTCCTCGCGGTGCGAGGAGAGGGTGTACATCACCGCGGGCACGGGGAACGCGTCGTCCGTGAAGGATTTCTCGACGCGGATGCCGTCCTCGTCGACGGTCGTGGCCGCCTCAGCCGTCCGTTCGCTCATACCCGCACGTCCCGGAGCAGGGGCTTAAATTCCACGGGCCGGGTTTCGTGGTTGATAACCGAAACGCCGCGAAAACGGCCGCTCGACTCCCGTTTACAGGTCGATCCGGTCGCCGATCTCGACGATCTCCAGCCGGTTCGGCGACTCGTAGCTCCGCACGTGGTCGTGGAGCGCCGTCGGGTCGGCGGTCAACCCCTTCCACATGTCCCAGTGGGTCGGCACCAGCCGGTCGAGTCCGAGGTCGTTCGCCGCCGTCGCGACCTCGTTTTCGTCGCTGTACCACTTCGTCTGGACCGGTTCGCCCGTCTCCTTGTCGGGAATCGTGCCCTCGGAACCGAACGCGAGGATGCCGAGGTCGATGTCGAACCGCTCCGCGAGCCCGGTGAAGGACGGCGAGGGCTTGCTGTCGCCGGCGTGGAACACCGTGCCCGCCTCGTGTTCGATCACGTAGCCGACGGGGTGGGTGGCGTCGGCGTCGCGCGTCTCGACGACGTGAACGGTGAACTCGCCGATCCGCAGCTCGTCGCCCTCTGTCACCTCCGTGAAGGCGGCCTCGCTCACCGCGTACTCGTCGGTCCACGCCTCCTCCTCGCGCGCGACCGCGAGCGAGTCGTCGGGCGCGACGAGGTCGGCGTCGGTGTTCTCCAGGATCGGCGCCTGCGAGGGACCGTGGACGTGGTCCGTGTGCTCGTGGGTGGCCAACACGGCGTCCGCGGTCTCGACGTCGGCCGGATCGAAGGGGATCGGAACCATCCGAACCGTCCGGGGCGGGTCGCCCGTGCCGACGTACGGATCGATCCAGAGGACGGTCCCCTCGCTTCCCTTGACCGCGAAGCCGTTACAGCCCAGGTACCACAGCGCAACCGTGTCGGGGTCGGCGGCCGCGACCGCGCGCGGCAGCCAGTCGCCCCAGTCGGAGTCGACCATGGGCGTCGATGCGGCGGCGGCGGGGGTAATTTTTCCGGAGTTCGCCGGATCGGCGGTTAATTTTGTCGGGAACTCTCCGACGAATTGCTGTCGTGGGCGCAACGTGTAAATCGCATCTCGCTATATCAAAAACCTCGATCTTCATGAGCATAAGTTCGAGACGTTCGTCTCGTACAAGGCGACGTGGCGGGAGATCCCAACGGATACCGGAGACGCTTCTCACAATTCGAAGACGTGTTCATGCTGTGGTGAGCGGGGCAGTCGTCAAGGACGGCGGTTCTGGTATCCGAACGATGGGTGTGACGTGGTACAAGACCACACTGACCGGAACGCCTCGGTGAACATCGCGTGGCGCGAGAAGGTGAAACTCGACGATAACAATACGAATTACCGGACTCACAAAACCCAACCGCAGGTTCGGTTGGTGCGTCTGTCCGGGTCGGGGCGTGTAATCCGTCCACCCTCATCCCGCTCGCTTGCCGAGCAGGGAATGCTACGCACGGCTGAGGAAATTAGAAAGCCTCGGGCCACCGCGCCCGAGGTTGTTTACCGTGAGTTCGAGCCGATCCAAGCACATCTCGATCTGATCGTCGATCGGTTCAGATCCCCGTACTGCCCCGTTGATCTCCGAGAGAATACCTTGGAAGAGGACCAAGTCCGACGCACCGGTCCGCATGCGAATGCGCCGACGTCGATAACGACGGCGTACTGGCGTTTGCTCTCTTCGCTCAGCAACTCGTCAATCGATATCTCGTTTTTACGGTCCGTCTGGTCGTCTTTGGCCGCCCTCTCCTCGAGAGACAATTTAGCGTATTTTTAAATATAACGGTTCTTCGGGTCCCACTGTATCGTGAGCGATGCGAACCGCTCGGGCTGGGGTGTAACTACTGCTCAACTTTCACCCGAGAGAGTGTCTAAGAAGTTTTAGCGTCTTGGTTTACCGCGCACCGACTCGTTCGCTCGGCTCTATGAGAGGGGTGCGCCGACGCGGTTCATTTGAACATAATATCCACCTGATCTCGCTCGCGAGACGTCTGAACAGTACACCAAATGAGTTAAGTTATATCGAGTTATATCGATATGTATGTCGATACTCGACCGACTGCTCGGAGGCGAGTCGAACAACGACGAGAGCTGCTGTGACATGCAGATAGAGGAGGTAGACGCGGACGAAGGGGAGGCGGACGCGCCGGATGAGCGCGCCGACCGCGCGGAGGACTGATCGATAATGTCGCAGGAACCGAACGCGGCGGCTCAAGCGGGCTCCGAATCCGCGAGCGGGACGCTCCGACGGATGGGGGATGGCGTCTGCTGTGACGGGCCGTTCCCGGAGACTCGACGGGCGGACGACGCGGTCGTCGAGGCGGAGCTGTCGGCGTTTAAAGCGTTAGCCAACGAGAAGCGACTCGCGGTCGTCCACGCGCTTCGAGAGGGCGAACTCTGTGCCTGCGAGTTGGAGACAGTACTCGACGCGCCCCAGTCGACGGTCGCGTCGCACCTGCGAAAGCTTCGCGACGCCGGCATCGTCAACACGCGAAAGGAGGGGAAGTGGACGTACTACCGGATCGCGGACACGGCGAGCCTCCAGCTGCTCGACCTGGCCGCGGCGCTGGGTGAGGATCGATGATCCCGACGGGAACCGAAGCGGCGCTGCTCGACTCGTGGGACTACTTCCTCCATCTCGCGATGGTCCTCACACCGCTGTTTATCGGGGCGTCGTTCCTCGTGGGGCTCGCACAGGAGTACCTCCCGCCGGAGCGCGTCGAGGAGATGCTGCGCGCACGCGACCACGGCAGCGGGAACGTCCTCGCGGCAGGCCTCGGGGCGGTGACGCCGTTCTGCTCGTGTTCGACCGTCCCCGTCTTGGCTGGCCTGTTGGGTGCCGGCGCGCCGACGGGCATGGCCTTCTCGTTCCTGCTCGCCTCCCCGATCGTCAACTGGATCGCCGTGTTCCTGCTGTTCGGGCTGTTCGGAACCGGCGTGACCGTCGCGTACGTGACGACCGCGCTGCTCGCGGCGATCGTCGCGGGGCTGGTCATCGGCACGCTCGATCTCGACGGCTATATCAAAGACGTCCGGATCACTGCGGGCGGCCGCGAGATCGCGACCGACGGCGGCGCCCCCGCATCGGACGCCTCCAAGGCGGCCGACGCCGGCGGCTGTAGCGAGTGTAGCACTGCGGCGTCGAACCGAACCCACAGGGAACGCGTGACTGCAGCCGGGGAAGGTGCGCTCTCCTTCTTCCGCGACACGCTCCCGTACATCGCGGTCGGGATCGCGATCGGCGCGCTGATCCACGGCGCCGTGCCGGCGGAGTTCCTCCAGCGGATTGCCGGGCCGGGGAACCCGCTCGCGACGCCGATCGCCGCGCTCGCGGGCGCGCCGATCTACGTGAGCATCAGCGGAATGTTGCCGATCGCGCATTCGCTCACCGAGGCGGGGATCCCGATCGGAACGGTGATCGCGTTCGTCATCGGCGGCGCGGGGATCAGCATCCCGAACCTGATCCTCCTGAACAAGCTGTTCGAGCGCCGACTGCTCGCGATCTACGCCACGACGGTCGTGACGATCGGTATCACGATCGGCGTGCTGTTCAACACCGTCTTCGCCGGCCTGCTCTGAGCCGGGGCCGCTTTTTCACAGCGACCGCGACCCGTCGAGCGCGACGAGGACCGCGTTCGCGCGCGGCGTGGCGCGGTACATCCGCCACTTCCCTTCCTTCCGGCGCGTGACGAGGCCGGCGTCGGTGAGCTGCGAGAGGGCGTGGCTGATCGCGCTGTCGCTCACGTCCAAGAGCGGCGAGAGCTCGCAGACGCACAGTTCCTCGTCGTCGGCCGCGTGAAGCATCCGGACGATCTTGTATCGGGTCTCGTTGCCGAGCGCCGACAGCAGCTCGATGTCGGTCTCCAGGTCGGACCCGCCAACGCTCTCGTTCAGTTCTTCCAGCTCCGCTAACCGGTCGGCGAGATCTTCGTCTGTACAGGAGCCGCACTCATCGGCGACGTACCGCTGTAACCGCTCGGTGGATGACATACACACAATTGAAACGACGTGTGATTAAGCGTTATGGACCGATACGCATCTAACGTCAGGGTTTGCTTTGTAATTCATTATATCCTCAATTGGGAGATGCGGCTAACTGTAACTCTTCTAATTGACAGAGAAGGCGTATGTCGATCTCATGGCCGTGTTTGAAGACAGTAAAACGCTGTTTGACGCGTTTTCGGTGATCAGGCCTATCGAAGGATTTATAATCATATGAGGGTTCGTTCAAGTGTACTGATCGCACGGAAACTCGGTGATACCCTCCGTTGCGAACGATCGCTCAGATGATCGACGACAATCTGACCTCACCATGACCGAACTCACCCTGTACGAAGAAGCGATGTGTTGCTCCACCGGCGTCTGCGGTCCCGATCCCGACGACGAACTCGTCGAGGTCAGCGCGGCGCTCGACCAGCTCGAAGACGCGTTCGACGACCTCGAAGTCAACCGAGCAAACATGCAGCACAACATCGACCAGTTCCTCGAAACGCAGCGGATCTACGACCGCGTTCAGGAGGACGGTCCGTCGATCCTCCCGATCACGGTCGTCGACGACGAGATTGTCGCCGAGGGCGAGTACCTCTCGTACGACGAACTGACCGCGGCCGTCGACGGCAACGCCGCGCCACAGGAGGCCTAACGAATGGCCCAATCACAGTCGACGGCGACGAGCGCGCGTGACGTCGTCGAACCGAGTAGCGACGAGACGGAGTTCGTCTTCTTCAGTGGGAAGGGCGGCGTCGGCAAGAGCACGGTGAGCTGTGCGACCGCGACGTGGCTCGCCGACAACGACTACGAGACGCTGCTGGTGACCACCGACCCCGCGCCGAACCTCTCGGATATCTTCGGGCAAGCCATCGGCCACGAGGTCACAGCGATCGACGGGATCGAGAACCTCTCGGCGATCGAGATCGACCCGGACACCGCCGCCGAGGAGTACCGCCAGGAGACGATCGAGCCGATGCGCGAACTGCTCGGTGAAGAGGAGATCCAGACGGTCGAAGAGCAGCTCAACAGCCCCTGCGTCGAGGAGATCGCCGCCTTCGACAACTTCGTCGACTTCATGGACAGCCCCGAGTACGACGTCGTGGTGTTCGATACGGCGCCGACGGGCCACACCATCCGGCTGATGGAGCTTCCCTCCGACTGGAACGCCGAACTCGAGAAGGGCGGCTCGACCTGTATCGGGCCGGCCGCCTCGATGGAGGACAAAAAACAGGATTACGAGCGCGCGATCGACACGCTCCAAGACGACGAGCGCACTTCCTTCGCCTTCGTCGGCAAGCCGGAGGACTCCTCGATCGACGAGATCGAACGCAGCGCGAGCGACCTCGGCGACCTCGGGATCGAGTCGCAGCTGTTGATCCTCAACGGCTATCTCCCAGAGTCGGTGTGTGAGGATCCCTTCTTCGATGGGAAGCGTGCTGACGAGCAGGCTGTCATCGAGCGCGCCCGCGAGGAGTTCGACGCCGACGCGACGGCGACGTACCCGCTCCAGCCCGGCGAGATCGCCGGCCTCGACCTGCTCGCGGACGTTGGCGGGGTCCTCTACGACGGCAGAGAAGCGACCGTCGACGTCGGGACCGCGACTGATGTCGATGCTGACGGCGCGGCCGAGTTCGATTCGATGACGGACCGTGACGCGGTCGTCGATCAGCTGACGCCGGGCGAGGAGACGCAGTACCTCTTTTTCACCGGGAAGGGCGGCGTCGGCAAGAGCACGGTCGCCTCGACGGCAGCGACGAAGCTCGCCGAGGCGGGCCACGAGACGCTTGTCGTCACGACAGATCCGGCCGCGCACTTAGAGGACATCTTCGGCGAGCCCGTGGGCCACGAACCTACCTCGGTCGGCCAGGAGAACCTCGACGCGGCGCGGATCGACCAGGAGAAAGCGCTTGCGGAGTACCGCGAGCAGGTCCTCGACCACGTCACCGAGATGTACGAGGACAAAGAAGACACCCAGATCGACGTGGACGCCGCGATCGCGAACGTCGAGGAGGAGCTGGAGTCGCCCTGTGCCGAGGAGATGGCCGCCTTGGAGAAGTTCGTGAGCTACTTCGACGAGGACGGCTACGACGTCGTCGTCTTCGACACGGCACCCACGGGTCACACCCTCCGCTTGCTCGAACTCCCCTCCGACTGGAAGGGGTTCATGGACCTCGGCTCGCTGACGAAGGGGGCCGCGCCCGCGAAGGGCGACCAGTACGACGAGGTCATCGAGACGATGAAAGATCCCGAACGGAGCACATTCGCGTTCGTGATGTACCCCGAGTACACCCCGATGATGGAGGCGTACCGGGCTGCCGCCGACCTCGAAGACCAGGTCGGCATCAAGACCTCGCTGGTCGTCGCCAACTACCTCCTCCCCGAGGAGTACGGCGACAACGCCTTCTTCGCGAACCGCCGCGCCCAGCAGGCCCAGTACCTCGAGGAGATCCGTGACCGGTTCGACGCGCCACTGATGTCGGCGCCGCTCCGGCAGGACGAACCGATCGGGCTCGACGAACTCAGCGCCTTCGGCGAGGAGATCACCGGGCTGGCGGACATTGTCGAGGCGGACGCACCGGAGGTGACGCCCTCGTGAGCGACGCACAGGACGTAGAAGCTGCGGCCGAGGAGAGCGTGGGCGTGTCCGATGAGGAAGACGTAGAAGCCGACGTCGAGGCGGCGCTCCGCGAGTTCCTCGACACACTCGGCGAGTCTGAGACGTATCAGCAGTTCGTCGCGGCCGACGAGGCGTTACAGAACGATGACGACGCGATGGCGCTGCTCCGCGAGTACCAGCGAAAGCAACAGCAGATGCAGCGTGGTGGCTTCGACGAGTCGGTGATGGCCGAGCTGAAGCAACTCCAGACCGAGATGTCGAACAACGAGACAATCCAGCGTCAGCAGACCGCCCAGGCCGATCTGATAGAACTCCTCCAGCGAACGAACGACGCCATCAGCGACGAGATCGGCGAGGAGTTCGCGCGGTCCACCGGAGGTGGGTGCTGTTGAGCGCTTCCGATCAGGACGCCGGTGAGGACGGATTCACGGACGACGAGGTTGTCGCGGCCGCCGAGTCGCTCGGCGAGGAGCTCGCGGCGGCGAAAGAGTGCTCCTCGGAGTTCACGTTCACCACCATGGTGATGCAGTGTAACGAGGCGATCGGCGACGAGACCGGAATCGATTACGGGAGCGTCTGCGGCGCCGACGACGACGGCTGCTGTTAGCGGAGATCAGAGGAGCCGCTGCGGTTGACGCCGCCGACGCGACCGCTCACCCGCGGAAGAGGTTGACGACTTCGTCGACGACGTCAGACTCGACGGCGAGGATGTACTGCTCCGACGGCTCCAGTATCGTCTCGGGACCGGCGAGCGACTCCCGGGCCGACGTGGAGATGAGGAGGCTTCCGGCCGGGAGCGCGATCTCATCCAGCCGTCGCCCCGCGACGGGAGCCGACTCGGCGACGGTCACCTCGATGATGTCGAGGTCGGCGGTGGGGAAGACGAGCGTGCGGACCTCCTCGCCGGTGAGCATGTCGGCCGCGTGGTCGCCGCCCAGCGACTGCGGGAGCAGCGTGGCGTCGATGGCCTCGTCGTGTTCCCGCTCGGTCCGCGACTCCGATCTGGCGAGGGTCCGGATGGACGGCGCGAGGTAGTGGGCGGTCATACAGATATCTAGGTTTGTCCCCGTCTCGTCGGTCAGCGCCGCGATCGCGTCGGCGTTCGCGAGGTCCGCCTGCCTGAGGATCGACTGCTGCGTGGCGTCGCCGTGGATCACTGGGCCGAGGTACGCGTCGGACAACTCCGCGACGCGGTCCCCGTCGATCTCGATCAGCAGCACCTCGTGACCCTGTTCGGTGAGGTTCTCCGCGGTCTGAAGCCCGACTCGCCCGCCGCCCGCGATGACGAATCGTTTTGACTGGGTCATCGTGTCGCGTCTCGACGGCCGGCTCCTTTAATCCGACCTGAATTCCGGTGCGTCCGGAACAGCGGGCTCACGCGGCGGCTCACGGACGCCGGTATCACTCCCTGCCAGAATTCCGAGACCGACGAAATTCACCATAGAGATAAAGTGGCAAGAACACGGTCTGTGGGAGCGTACGATGGACGACACGGGACGAGACGACCCCGAGCGATGAGCGGGAGCCAGACTCGGTCGCCGGAGGCCGAGCTCGGGCTGCTCGACGCGACGATGATCGGCATGGGGGCGATGATCGGGGCCGGTATCTTCGTGCTGACGGGGCTCGCCGCGGAGATCGCCGGGCCGGCGGCGATCATCGTCTTCGCACTGAACGGCGTCGTCACCGCGTTCACCGGCCTGTCGTACGCCGAGCTCGCCAGCTCGATCCCGAAGAGCGGCGGCGGGTACGCCTTCGTCCGCGAGATCTTCGACGACCTCTCGTCGTTCATCATGGGGTGGATGCTCTGGTTCGCCTACATGATCGCGGGGGCGCTGTACGCGCTGGGGTTCGCCCCGAACTTCCTCGAACTGCTCCACGTCTACGGGGTCGTCGCGCCGCCGGGAGAGGTCGGCGCCGTGGTCGTCCCGGTCGTCGACACCGCGGTCACGCCCGGCTTCCTCTTAGCCTTCGTCGCCGTCTTCGGACTGGTGGCGCTCAACGCCGTCTCCACGGCCGCGAGCGGGAAGGCAGAGACGGTGTTCACGATCGTCAAGGTGAGCATCCTGGTGGTGTTCGTCGCCTTCGGGCTGGCGTCGCCGATGTTCTCGGGGGCCGAGTTCCAACCGCTGTTCCCTGCCGGCAGCGGAGCGGGCGCGGTCCTCCCGGCGATGGGGCTCACGTTCATCGCCTTCGAGGGGTACGACCTCATCACCACCGTCACGGAGGAGGTGAAGAACCCGCGCGAGAACATCCCGAAGGCGATCTTCGTGAGCCTCGCCGTGACCGTGGTCGTCTACCTGGCCGTCGTCACCGTCGCCCTCGGGACGCTCGGGGCAGGAGGCCTCGCCGACGCGGGAGAGGCGGGGATCGCCACGGCGGCCACCTCGTTCATGCCGACCGGGATCCCGATCATCCGAAACGGCGGCGCGCTCGTCGTCTTCGGTGCGGTGTTCTCGACGTTGACGGCGCTGAACGCGGTCGTGATCGCCTCCTCGCGGGTCGCGTTCTCGATGGGGCGCGAGGGACAGCTGCTCCCGTCGTTCGGCCAGATCCACCACCGCTACGGGACGCCGTTCGTCGCCATCCTGGCCAGCGCGGTGGTGATGCTCGGCTCCGTCGCGCTGCCGACCCAGAGCGCCGGCAACATGTCAAGCCTGTTTTTCCTGCTGTCGTTCGTCATCGTCAACGTCGCCGCGATCCGGCTGCGCCGGGAGCGCCCGAACATGTACCGCCCCTACGAGATGCCGTTCTACCCGGCGCCGCCGCTGATCGGCATCGCGCTCAACCTGGTCCTGACGGGGGTGCTCGTGGAGTACCTGCTCCGGACGGACCCGTTGGCGCTGGCGCTCAGCGCGGCGTGGATCCTGCTCGGCGGCGTCGCGTACCTCCTGCTCAACAGGGCGCGCGCGGACCCGGATTCCGCGTCGCCGACCGGCGAGGGCAACCCCGCACCGCGGGGAGAGGACTGAACTCATGGCAAACTCACTCGATATCGTCATTGCGGGCGGCGGACGCGTCGGCTTCCAGACAGCGGAGATCCTCTCGGAGCGCGGCCACGGGGTGACCATCGTCGAGCGCGACGAGCGGGTCGTCTCCGAGATAGCCGACGAGTACGTCGCAACGGTGATCCGCGGCGACGCGACGAACCCCGATATCATCGAACAGGCCGGTATCGAGGGGGCAGACGCGATCGCGGCGCTCACGGGCGAGACGGGCCTGAACCTCGCAGTCTGTCTGGCGGCGAGGGAGCTGGCGCCGGGTATCCGGACGGTCGCCCGCATCGACCGCGCCGCCGGCAAGGCGTACACGCGGTTCGTCGACGCCGTGCTGTTCCCGGAGCGCGCCGGCGCCCGCGTGGCGGCGAACGAGGTCCTCGGCAGCGACGTTCAGACGCTGGCAGACGTGACCGGAAACCTCGACATCATGCTCATCCGCGTCGCGGAAGGGGCGCCGGCCGCGGGGAAGTCGCTCACCGAGGTCCGCTTCCCGGCGGGGGCGGTGGTCGTCTCCGACGCCGATGGGCACCGGATCGCCCGCTCCGACACGACGCTGACGCCCGGGGAGCGCTACGTCGTCGCCGTCGAACCCGACGTCGCAGACGAAGTGTTGAACCTCCTCCAGGGGTGAGCCGCCGCGGCCCGCCGGGGTCGCTTACTCTCCGCCCGGGCTCCACTCGGCGCCGTCGAGCTCGCGGTGCGTGAACGGGAGGGCGTCCTCGCCGCTGTAGCTCGCGACGAGATGGCCGTCGCCCTCGAGGTAGTACTTGTACGTCGTCAGCCCTTCCAGCCCGACCGGCCCACGAGCGTGGATCTTCCCGGTCGAGATGCCGACCTCGGCGCCGAGCCCGTAGCGGTAGCCGTCCGCGAAGCGGGTCGACGCGTTGTGGAAGACGCTCGCGGCGTCGACGCCGGTCATGAACGTCTTCGCCGTCTCCGAGTCCTCGGTGAGGATCGACTCGGTGTGTTTCGACCCGTGGTCGTTGACGTGGTCGATCGCGTCGTACGCGTCGTCGACGACCCTGATCGACAGTTCGAGGTCGCCGTACTCCGTGTCCCAGTCGTCGTCGGTCGCCGGCGCGACGTCGACGACCTCGCGGGTCCGCTCGTCGCCGCGGAGTTCGACGCCGGCGTCCTCGTAGCGCGCCACGAGCTCCGGGAGGAAGGTGTCCGCGACGGAGTCGTGGACGAGCAGCGTCTCGACGGCGTTGCACACCGCCGGATACTGGACCTTCGCGTCGAAGGCGACGTCTTCGGCCATCGTCAGGTCGGCGTCCGCGTCGACGTACACGTGACAGATCCCCTCGGTATGGCCCAGCACAGGAATTTGGGTGTTCTCTTGGATGTAGGAGACGAACTCCGAGGAGCCGCGCGGCATGACGAGGTCGACCCGGTCGTCCAGTTCGAGCAGGCGGTCGACCTCCTCGTGGGCCTCGATGAGCGCGGCCCACCCGTCGGGGAGGTCCGCGGTCGCGTCGACGATAGCCTCGTGGAGGACGCGGTTCGACTCGCTGGCCTCGCTGCCGCCCTTGAGGACGACGGCGTTGCCGGACTTCAACGCGAGCGCCGCGATCTGGACCAGGGCGTCGGGCCGCGACTCGAACACCGTTGCGACGACGCCGATCGGCACCGCGACCCGGTACAGCTCCAAGTCCTCGTCGAGCTCGCGCGCCGCCAGCGTCTCGCCGAGCGGGTCGTCTTGGTCGGCGACCGACTCGACCATCGACGCGATCTCCTCGACTTTCGTCTCGTCAAGCTTCAGCCGGTCGACCAAGGCCTGCGTGTACTCGCCGTCCGCGAGCATCTGCTCCGCCTCCTCGACGTCGACAGCGTTCGCCTCCAGTATCTCGGACTCGCGCTCGCGGATCGCGTCCGCGATCGACCGGAGCGCCTCGTTCCGGGTCGCCTCGTCGGCGTTCGCGAGCCGTAGGGCGGCGCGTTCGGCTCGGCGGGCCAGTTCGTCCGTGTCCGCTTCGACGTCCGTCTCCGGTTCGGTGTGGCTCTCACTCATGCTCGTCACCCATCTTCGGCACGAATAGCGTGCCCGTCGGCTTACCCGCTGCGATCCGGGCTAACACGTCCCGCTCGGCGGAGCCAGCGATGATCGCGGGGATCCCGTGGCGGCTCACGTCGTGGGCGCCCTCCACCTTCGTGCGGATGCCGCCGAAGTCCGTCTCGGTGCCGTCGCCGACGATCTCGCGCAGCCGCTCGTACCCGTCGTCGACCGCCTCGATGAGCTCGGCGTCGTCGTCGCGCTTCGGGTTCCCGGTGTAGACGCCGTCGACGTCGGTGAGGGTCACGAGGAGATCGGCGTCGAGGCCGATCGCGACCGAGGCCGACAGCATGTCGTTGTCGCCGATCCGCAGCTCATCGGTCGCCACCGCGTCGTTCTCGTTGACGACCGGGATGACGCCCCACGACAGCAGGGTCTCGACGGTGTTGGTGAAGTTGTCGAACCGCTCGGGCGCGTCGAGGTCGGTCCCCGTCACGAGGATCTGCGCGACGTCCTGGTCGAAGCGCTCGAAGCTCTGGGTGTAGTGGCGCATCAGCAGGCCCTGGCCGACCGTCGAGAGCGCCTGGCTCTCTGCGATGGAGTCGACGCCCTCCCGCGACTCAGGCCCCTCGGCGAGCCGGCCCGTCCCGGCGCCGACCGCCCCCGACGAGACGAGGACGACCTCCGCGCCGCGCCCGCGGAGGTCCATCACGTCGGCGACGAGCTTGTCCAGCTTCACGCGGTCGAGCCGGGAGTCCTCGTCGGTCAGCGAGTTCGTTCCGGCCTTGACGATCACGCGGTCGGCCCCGGCGGCCTCCCGTCGGGCGGCTTCGACGCGCTCGGGATCGGCCGCGCCGACGCGCTCGACGCCCGCGTCCTCAGGCATCGTCGAACGCCTCGGCGAGTTCGCGGGACCGGCGCTCCGCGGCCGCGACGGCGTCCTCGACCGCCGCGTCGGCGTCGCTGTCCCACAGCACCTCCATCCCCTCGATGGTCGTCCCGTTCGGCGAGCAGACCGCGTCGATCAGTTCGTCGACGCTCCGGTCGTCGCGCAGCACCGTCTCCGCTGCGCCCTTGAACGTCTGCGCGGCCAGCGTCTCCGCCTGCTCGGGGTCGAGCCCGCCGTCGATCCCGCCCTGTTTCATCGCGTCGATCAGGTAGAAGGCGAACGCCGGCCCGCTGCCGTTGACCGCGGTCGAGACGTGCATCAGCGACTCGTCGACCTCGACGAACTCGCCGACCGCGTCAAGCATCGCGCGGACCTCGTCGGTGAGGCCTGCGTTCGTCGCCGCCGCGGCCATGTCGCCGGTCTCGGCCGCGAGGTTGGGCATGATCCGGACGACCGACGCGTCGGTGCGCTCGGCGACGAACTCGCGGGGGAGCCCCGCCGCCAGCGTCACGAGCTGCTGGTCCGCGCGGAGGTCGAGCTCGTCGAGGACCG
The DNA here is from genome assembly GCF_900102375.1 of Halorubrum xinjiangense. Taxonomy (GTDB): domain Archaea; phylum Halobacteriota; class Halobacteria; order Halobacteriales; family Haloferacaceae; genus Halorubrum; species Halorubrum xinjiangense. The sequence continues at coordinate 161,951 of NZ_FNBO01000003.1, read as the reverse complement.
CCGGCGCCACGTCGGGCTTCACCGCGAGGACGACGATGTCCGCGTCGCGCGCCGCCGCCACGTCCTCGGTCGTCTCGTCGGCGGCGTCTTCGATCGCGGCGAGCGCCTCGGGATCGAGGTCGATCGCCGTGAGGTGGTACCCCTCCGCGCGGGCGAGCCCCCTGAGCAGGGCGCCCCCCATGTTCCCGCAGCCGATAACGCTCACTCGAGTCATTTGGGTCAACGCACTCGACGGGCGGACATACCAACTGCGGTTTTCGCAAGATTCCGCGATCGGCGCGGGACCTGCCGCTCGGCGCCGCCTACGCCAGATCCGCGTACAGCGAGCGGTAGCGGTCGGCGATCGCGTCGAGAGAGAACTCCTCGCTGCGCTCGGCGGCGCTCGCGCCGAGCGCCGCGCGGCGGTCGGCGTCGCGGAGCTCGTCGATCGCGTCGACGAAGCCCTCGACGTTGTCGCCGCGAGCCTCGGTGTCGGCCGCGCTCGCTTCCCCCGTCGCGTCGCGCTCGTCGCCCACCTTCAGACACTCCTCTCCGTCTTTCAGCCACGAGAACGTCTCGATGTCGCGGACGACGAGCGGCTTCCCGGCCGCCATCGCCTCCAACAGCGCGATCCCCTCGTTTTCCTCGTGAGTCGGGAAACAGAAGATGTCGCCCGCGGCGTACGCGCCGCGGATGTCGTCGACGAAGCCGGTGAACGTACAGTTCGCGGGCGCCTCGTCGACCAGCCGCGTTGTCTCGCGCCCCTTCAGCGACCGGTCGATGGGGCCGAACCAGACGAAGTCGACGTCGGGGGTCCGGTGGGCTGTCTCGACGAACGTCTCTAACCCCTTCCGCTTGATCACGTGCCCGACCATGAACACCGTCGGCAGGTCCAGGTCGTAGCGCCCGCGGTACTCGTCCTCGAAAGACTCGAACCCCGCCAGCTTCTCGCGGTCGACGCCGTTCGATATCACGGTCGTGGGCACGTCCGCGTACTCTTCGATTAGGTCGCGGTTGTACTCAGAGGGGCAGACCAGCCGGTCGGCGAGCCCGTACGCGCGCCGGAGGTACGGCTTCAGCGGCCTCGCGAGCGCGTTGGTGAACCGGAAGCTGTCGCCGAAGTCCTCGGCAGTGACGTGGGTGTGCGCGACGACCGGGACGCCCGCCGACCGGGCGCGGCGCGCGTACCAGACCGATCGCGGCCCCATCAGGTTGAAATGGATCACGTCGGCGTCCAGCGTCGGCTCGGTGGTGTACTCGATCCCCACCCGGTCGAACATCTTCCGCTGGTGGTCGACGGACGCCGCCACGCCGCCGGTGACGTGTTCCTCGAACTCGAAGTAGTGGCTGACCTTCATCGTCGACACCGAGGGCTCCCCCCGACGCGGCCGGTCACTCGACTTCTAGCCACGGGACCTCCATCAGCGCGGGGATGTACGTCTCGATGTGGTGTTCCCAGACGCCCTCCTCGCCGAACGCCTCGCCGTGGTCGGCGGTGACGACGACGTCGCCGTCGAGCTCTTCAACGAGTTCGGCGACGCTCTCTAAGGCGATCCGGAGGTTCTCCTCGTACATCGACAGCGCCGTCACGCGCGTGCCGTCCGTCACGAGGTCCTTCGGGTCGAGTTCGAGCCACAGGCCGGCCTTCTGGGCGAACTCGCTGTCGTCCAGCCGGCTCTCTATCTTCGGCCGGACCGAGTCGCTGAGCGAGGAGAGCAGCCCGCCGTCGTCGTCGCTCCCGCCCTCCGCCTCCTCTTCCTCCTGGCGTTTGATCCCCTTCTGGATCTGCTTGAGCTTCTGGCCCTTCCCGCGAGAGAGGTAGGGCGCGTGCGGCTGCATGTAGTGGAGAACGGTGCGGTCGGCGCGCTCGACCGCGTCGAGGTTGTTCCGGTACGCCGCCGCGAGCCCCTCGGGCGGCACGGTGCCGAGGTCGTCGTCCCACTGGGTCTTCCAGACGTCGTGGATGTCGCTGATGTGCTCGGAGGCCGTCCACTCGTAGTCGCAGCTGGCGCCCCACTTCAGCTCGTTCAGCGGGATCCCCAGATCGTTGATGAAGGGGTTCCCGGAGAAGTACGCAATGTCGTGATCGCCGGTGAACGTGCGGTAGGCCCACTCCGGCGTCGAGGAGCCGACGCTGCGCCGCTTCTCGAGCGTCCCGTCGAGGTACTCGTCGTACACGTCCGCGAACACGTCGTACCGGCACGCGTCGAGCACCAGACAGTAATCCCACTCCGACTCGAGGAACCGCTGATCTTCCATTGGGTGGGCCGTCGGCCCGCCGGTACGTATGTATTCTCATTCTCGCCCCGAGGCGGCCGATCGCGGGAGAGCCGCCAGCGCCGGAGAGCCGCCCTTGCGGGGCGGCCGCGAAGCAGACGTTTCAAGTTCGCTACCGCGTCACTCCGTCTATGGAAGGCCCACAACGGCGCGCGCTAATCTTAGGGGCGGGCGGCGCCGTCCTCCTCCTCGCGGTGCTGTTCGTCGTCGTCGGGGTCGACCGCGTCGTCGACGCGCTGGCGGCCGCGGACCCGGCGCTCGTCGGCGTGACCGCCGGCCTCGGCCTCTGCTGGCTGGCGGCCTGGAGCCTCATGCTGCGCGCCGTGTTGGGTGCGCTCGACGTCGAGATGTCGGTTTGGACCGCGTTCCTCGTCTACAGCGGCGCCGCCTTCGCGAACAACGTCACCCCGTTCGGGCAGGCGGGCGGCGAGCCGGTCGCCGCGGCGCTCATCTCGAAGGTTGGCGAGGCGCGCTACGAGACGGGGCTCGTGGGCATCGCGAGCGTCGACGTGCTCAACGTCGTCCCCTCGGTGTCGCTCGTGTTCCTCGGCGTGGGGTCGTACGCGGCCACCACCGCGGTCGGCGAGCGCGTCGAGTTCGCCGTCGCGAGCGCGGTCGCGCTGATCGCCGCGATCGTGACGACGATCGCGTTCGTCTGGCGCTACCGCGTCGCCGTCGTCGACCGCGTTCCGGGCGCGATCGGCCCGTTCCTCGGCCGGTTCGACCGCTTCGACGCGGAGACGATCGAGACGGGCCTCGCCGACCGACTGGGGAACTTCTTCGCCGACATCGAGCGCGTCGGCACCGACCGCACCCGGCTCCTCGGGATCGTCGCGCTCTCGCTCGTGGGCTGGCTCTTTCAGGCGGCCGCGCTCACCGCCGCCTTCGCCGCCGTCGGCCACCCGATCTCGCCGCTGATCCCGATCTTCGTCGTCCCGCTGTCGTACGTGGCGGGCGCGACGCCGCTTCCCGGCGGCCTCGGCGGCATCGAGGCCGCGCTCGTCGGCCTGCTCGTGCCCACAACCGGCGTGGCCGCGTCCGCGATCACCGCCGCGGTCTTGGTGTTCCGCGGCGCCGTCTACTGGCTCCCGATGCTGATCGGCGGCGCGTCGGCGTCGGCGCTGGGCGTTCGGGTGCTGGAGTAGCGCGGAGTTTCGCGCGGACTCGGCGCGCTCCGAGCGACGCCGCGACGGAGGCGACCGCGCCGAGCGCGACGTTCGAACCGCGACCGGTGCCGCGGAAGAGGGCGTCCGGGAACACGGCCCGCGATCGGAGCAAGGGCGCAAAAAGCGCTCTGGGAAGCGTGAGAGAACCGCTCCGGGTGAGTCGCCTCAGAAGAACAGCCACAACACGAGGAGCGCGTACAGCGTCACGAGCGAGATGATCGTCAAGCGGATGAGGATATTGACGCTGAACACGAGCCCGTTGTAGTCGTTCTTCAGGAGCTTCACCGGCTCGGTGCGGCGGCTCTCGAACCCGACCGTCGCGGGCGCGAGGTCGTCGACGGCGCGGTCGACCGCGCGCTCGATGGCGTCGACGTCGGACTCGCGCATGTTCGCCAGCTCGTGGATCGAGGCGTGGGTGTCGGTCGAGAAGGGGATCACCGCGTCGAACTCGTCGCGGTACGCGTCCGCGGTGGCCCGCACGTCGGGGGTGAGCCCGTTCGTGTCGACGCCGATCCAGAGGGCCTCCTGGCCGTCGACGCGTTCGACCATCGCCAGCGCGTTCTGCTCCGTCCGCGTCACCGCGAAGCCGGCGGCGTAGTCGTCGGCGAGCTCGGCGTCCGCGAGCCGGTCGCGGAAGTCGTCGAAGGCGCGCTTCAGGCGGTCGGCCTCGGCGGAGCCGTACTGGATCTCGACGTCGGGGCCGTTCTGGATGTCGTGTTTATGCTGGTCGATCAACAGCACGTCGTCGTGGTCGACGTCGCGCATGAACACGCCGGTGTCGTAGTCGTCGATCCCTTGACCGTGGAGGACGACCACGTCCTTGTCGCCGATCCGGCGGCCGTGGAACCGGACGTCCGCGTACCCGTCGCGGTCGCCGTACGACTCGGTGACGAGCCGCGAGGCGCGCCCGGTCCGCTCCGGCTCGGCGACCGCGTCGAGGATCCGCTCCGCGTCCGCCGGGTTCGAGAGGTCCTCCTTGTGCGTACACGGGACGTGGAAGAAGAACCCGGCCGAGCCGTCGGTCGCGGCGGCCTCGGCGCCCCCGTCGGCCGCGGCCTCCGCCTCGGCGCGCTCGGTCCCCTCAGCCTCCCGACCGTCGTTCAGCGCGTCGATCAGGTTCCTGCTCAGCTGGCCGCCGCCGAACCCACCGAGCGGTCCCGGGTGGACCCACGGGGCCGCGACCGTGAGCCGATTCCCGTTGTCGACGGTGAACGTCTCCACGGCCGGGCGGGCCTCGACGCCCAGGTCGAGCGACTCGCGGTCGTTCCGGAGGAGCCCGGAGGTGAGCGCGAACGCGGAGACGTCGGTGTTGCTCCGGATCAGGTAGTCGACGACGAGCAGGACTAAGACGAGGAAGCCGGCCGCGATGAGCAACGAGGCGAACGCGAACACGTGGCGGTACGTCGAGAAGCCGAGGTCGCTGCCGCCGAGGGCGTAGAAGGCGGCGATGAGCAGCGCCGGCTCCGCGAGCGACGCGAGGAGGATCCGGTCCGAGTGGTCGATGCCCGTCGAGACGACGAGCACTAAGATGTTGATCAGGTACAGCGTGATGAAGCTCAGCCAGATGATGCTCCACGCGTTCCCGACGTTGTTCGCGCCGGAGAGCACCAGCGCGTACACGAACAGGACGAACTGCGACGTGAGCGCGAGAAAGTAGCTCCACGGACGCGGGTAGCCGTCGAGGACGCGGGGGAAAAGCTCCGCGGCGACGACGAAGGGGATGAAGAAGATGAGGACGGCCACCGGAACGATTCGAGAGGGATCCGGCGCGAACGGCGTGAAGAGCGTTATCGCCGCGACGGTGGCGATCCCGTACAGTCCGCTGAGGAGGACGAGCGCGGCCGCCTGAACCCGGAGCCGCGGCACCGAGAACACCAGCCGCTGGAAGGCGTCGACGTTGTCCGCGCCCATCTAGCCGGTCACCCCGTATATCGACTCGAGCTCGTCTATCGTCCGCTCGACCGAAAACCGCTCGACTGCGGCGCGGGTGTCTCTGTCGCCGTCGAGGCAGTCGCGGACCGCGCGCTCCATGTCGTCGAGGTCGCCGAGCGCGAAGCGGGCGCCGTTCTCGGAACCGATCGTCTCGTCGAACGGCGCCACGTCCGCGGCGGCGACCGGGGTGCCGCAGGCGTTCGCCTCCAGCGTCGAGAGCCCGAGCGTGTCGCAGGTCGACGCCGTGAGGAAGACGTCGAGGGCGGCATAAAAGTCGGGGAGCTCCTCCCGCGGGAGGAAGTCGTGGAACCGGACGTTCTCGGGCGCTTCGGCCTCCAGCTCCGCGCGGACCGGCCCCTCGCCGACGAGTTCGAACCGCACCTCGGGCAGCCGCGCCGCGAGCCGGAGCGTCTCGTCGACGTTCTTTTTGTGAGTCATCCGGCCGCTGTACCCGACCACCGACGCGTTTGCCGCGGTCGGACCGCCGTCGGTCGCCGGCGCGGCCATCCACGCGCCTTCCCGCGGCCGGAACCGGTCCATTTCGATCCCGACCGGCAGTCGGTACGGCTCCACGTCGCGGCGGATCCGCGAGGTCGAGGCCGTGACGCAGTCGAACGCCTTCAGGAAGCGGTTCTCGTAGGCGACGTACGCCCGCCCGGCGAGCGAGGCGAGGCGCTCCGATTTGAGGCCTTGGACGAAGTAGTCCTCGACGGGAGTGTGGTGGGTGTACACCGAGGTGGCGTCGTACCGTTTCGCGTACCGCAGCCCCATCAGGCCGGTCGACGCCGGGCCGTGACAGTGGACGACGTCGAGGTCGGGGAGCGTCGACAGGCGACGGTAGGTCGGGAGGCGGTACTGTCGGTAGAAGGGGTTCGGCAGCGACGGGACCGGTATCTCCCGCTCGTCCGGCTCGTGGCTGCTCTCCGGATACACGACGTACACGTCGTGGCCCCGAGACTCGAGGCGGTCGCGCCACGCCTGAATCGTGTAGGTGACCCCGTCGATGCCGGGGAAGTAGCTGTCGGTGAAGAAGCCGATGTTCATGGTCGCGTCTGGCGGTTGGGGGGGCGCCGGCGGCCCGGGCCGCCACGGAGGAGCCGACCGGCGGGGACGGCGCCGGTCGGGGCGGGGCTCGGGTCGTCGTCCGCGCCGACGGCTACTGCGAGTACCACGGTCATTCGCCGACTTCACTACCTGACCGCTTCAACATTTTCATTTCCGGAGACGCCGCTCCGGGGCCGGTAGCGGGCGGCGCGGCGCGACCCCGCCCGCTTCTCCGTCCGCTCTCGGACCCCGCCCGCTTAATCCGTCCGCGCCCGAACCGCCGGCCATGATCACGACCGACCGCATGGCGGCCGTCGACGCCAACGCGGCCGCGCTCGGCGTTCCCCGCAAACAGCTGATGGAGTCGTCCGGCAACGCCGTCGCCCGCGAGGTCCGCGCCGTCGCGGAGCCCGGCGCGACGGTCGCGCTCGTCTGCGGCCGCGGGAACAACGGCGGCGACGCGCTCGTCGCGGCGCGCTTCCTGAAGGGCTACGACGTTACGGCTCACCTGCTCGGCCGTCCGGAGACGATCCGCACCGACATCGCGAGAGAGAACTGGGACGCGCTCGAAGCCGCCGAAATCACGGCCGAAACCGTCACCGACTCCCGCGACATCGACCTCGCCGGTCCCGACGGCGACGACCCCGACGTGATCGTCGACGCGATGCTCGGATCGGGCGTATCGGGCGGCCTCCGCGAACCGGAGCGGACCGCCGCCGAGGCGATCAACGCGACCGACGCGACGGTCATCGCGGTCGACGTGCCCTCGGGAATCGACGCCGACACGGGCGACCCGACTGGCGGCCCGGACTCGGTCAGGGTGCGCGCAGACCGCGTGGTGACGTTCCACGCCGAGAAGCCCGGGCTGGCCGCGCTCGACGCCGACGTGACGGTCGCCGACATCGGGATCCCGGCCGCCGCAGAACGGTTCACCGGGCCGGGCGACCTACTCGGACTCGACCGCGACTCGGACTCGCACAAGGGCGACAACGGCGAGGTGCTGGTCGTCGGCGGGGGGCCGTACACCGGGGCGCCGACGCTGTCCGCGCTCGCCGCGCTCCGCGCCGGGGCCGACCTCGTCCGCGTGGCGTGTCCCGAGCGCGTCGCCGGCGCGGTCCAGGGGTTCTCGCCGAACCTCATCGTCCGCGCGCTGCCGGGCGACCGCGTCGGTCCCGCCCACGTCGATCGGGTCGCGTCGCTCGCGGCCGGAAACGACGTCGTCGTCCTCGGGCCGGGCCTCGGGCGCGGCGACGGTACCCACGAGTTCGTCCGGGAGTTCCTGACGGCGTTCGAGGGGCGCGCGGTCGTCGACGCCGACGCGCTCCGGGTCGTCCCCGACGTCGATACCGACGCCGACCTCATCTGTACGCCGCATCAGGGCGAACTCGTCGGCATGGGCGGCGAGACGGCGTCGGACCCGGACGCGCGAGCCGAACTGGTCCGCGAGTTCGCGGCCGAGGTGGGCCACGCGCTGCTCGTGAAGGGCGCGGTCGACGTGATTTCCGACGGCGAGGACGTCCGGCTGAACCGCACCGGCAACCCCGGGATGACCGTCGGCGGGACCGGCGACGTGCTGGCGGGGACGGTCGGCGCGCTGGCGGCCGTGACCGACCCGTTCCGCGCGGCCGCGGCCGGCGCGTACGTCGTCGGGCGCGCGGGCGACGCCGCCGCAGAGGCGAACGGAGCCGGGCTGGTGGCGACGGACTTACCCGACCGGCTGCCGGAGGCTATGCGTAATGAGTGACGAGGAAGCGGCCCGGTCGGGCGGACCGAGCGCGGAGTCCGCGGGGACGGACGCGCTGACCCACACCGACGAGGCGGGCGACGTCCAGATGGTCGACGTCGGCGCGAAGCCCGACAGCAGCCGACGCGCGGTCGCTCGCGGCGAGATCCGGCTGACGCCGGAGACGGTGGCCGCGGTCGAGGCCGACGCGGTCGAGAAGGGCGACGTGCTCGCGACCGCCCGGGTCGGCGCGGTCCAGGCGGTCAAACACACGTGGGAGACGATCCCGATGTGCCACCAGATCCCGATCACGAACGTCGACACCGAGTTCGCGGTCGGCGACGACCGGATCGAACTGACCGTCGCGGTCGAGACAACCGGGAAGACGGGCTGCGAGATGGAGGCGTTAGAGGGCGTCACGACCGGCCTCAACACCGTCTGGGACATGGTGAAGGCGGCCGAGAAGAACGCGGACGGCGGGTACCCGGACACGCGGATTTCGGACGTCGAGGTCGTTGAGAAGCGGAAGCGCCCTACGGAGGAGTGAACCGCGGTCGCGGCTATCGCGCGTTCACGACCTCACGCTTCGCTCACCGTGACCGCGTATTCGTAGTCTTTCGAGCGGCGCTCGCCGACCGTCTTCCCGACGTTGAACCCGTACTCGTACCTACCGGGTTCGGCATCCTGCGCAGCTTCGACCCTCACGTGTAGCGTCGTGCTGGCGCAGTCGTCCCACAGATAGATCGGCGGACAGGAGTCGGCCTGCGCGTCTATCGGGTTTCTGAACTCGACGTCCCTGAACTGTACCGGTGCGTCACTCGGACCGCACTTGTACAGCCGCGAATCGAACGAGAACTCCGTAATACCGTCTACGCGGATGTCGAACACCTCCGAGTCGCCGGGAGCGAGCTCCGGTTCCTCAACCTCGACAGTCGGCGGCCAGCTCCCCTCACCCGTACACGACGGACAGTCGCCGAGACAGATCTCGTCGCCGAGACAGCCACCCAACCCTGCCACCGTCGTCCCGACGCTTCCGGCGAGGAACTGACGTCTCCGCATGGGTTCAGATTCGTGTGAATCGGAATAAAACTGCCCCAGCGTCGTCCGTTCTGGACGCCGCTCCGTCTCGATCGCGCCCGGACCCGGTTTCCCTTACCTATCGAGGAACGGCGGGATCACGACCTCGGCGCGCTTCTCGTCGCCGCGCACGACGACGCTCACCTCGGTGCCCGCGTCGGCGTACGACTCGTGGAGGTAGCCCAAGCCGATCGGCTCGTCGAGCGTCGGGCTCATCGTCCCGGAGGTCAGCTTCCCGACGCGGGTGAGGTCGCCGTCGGTGACCGCGTAGCCGCCGCGGGGCACGCCGCGGTCGCGGAGGCGGACCCCGACGAACTTCTCGGCGACCCCCGCCTCCTTCTGCGCCTTTAAGGCGTCGCGACCGACGAACTCCGTGTCGAGTTCGACGACGAAGCCGATCCGCGCCTCGTAGGGGGTCCGGGGCTCGTCTTCGGGGTCGAAGTCCTGTCCGGAGAGCAGGAACCCCATCTCGGTGCGGAGCGTGTCGCGCGCGCCCAGCCCGCACGGCTGCGCCTCGCGGGGCGCGTCGACGAACGCCGCCCAGACCGACTCGACGGCGTCGGCGGGACACATCACTTCGAAGCCGTCCTCGCCGGTGTAGCCGGTGCGCGCGACCCAGCTCTCGGTGCCTGCCACCGCCGCAGCGGTCGCCTCAAACTTCGAGAGGTCGACGACGCGGTCGCGGGGCGTGGCCTCGTCGAGGGCGTCGGCCGCGTCGGGGCCCTGGACCGCGAGCATCGCCCAGTCGTCGGTGGCGTTCGCGACGGTCGCGTCGAGTCCCCACTCGTCTCGGTGCGCGGTCCATCGGTCCTGCATCTGCTCGTCGTGGCCCGCATTCGGCACGAAGAGGTACGCTGGGTCGCCGCTCGGCGCGTCGAGGTCGCCGTCGTGGGCGTCCTCCAGGTCCGCGAGCGACGCGGCGGCCTCCCCGGCCGCGGTCCCGTCGGGGAGCCGGTAGACGACGGTGTCATCGAGCATCACGCCCTCTTCGTTCGTGATCGCGGCGTACTGGGAGTCGCCGGGGTCGAGCGCGCGCACGTCGTTCGTCGTGAGCCGGTTCATAAGCTCGGTCGCGTCCGGGCCGGCCACCTCGATCTCGCCCATGTGCGAGACGTCGAAGACGCCGACGGCGTCGCGGACCGCGGCGTGTTCCGTCTGGATCGAGTCGAACTCGACGGGCATCTGCCAGCCGCCGAAGTCGGTGAACTTGGCTCCGCGTTCGTCGTGGGCGTCGTGGAGCGGAGGAAGGCGATCGGTCATACTCGCACCTCTCCGGGACGAACCTAAGGTTTTGTCATCGACCAACGACTGAAGCCGCGAGCTTCCTCCTTGTATCCGTGTGACATCGGGTGTCCCCGTGTCCGGAGCGGGCCCGGTGCGTCGCTCTCGGCGGGCTCCTCGCGGCCGACAGCCTCAAGCGGTCGCCGCTCCCCCTACCGGGCGTGAGCAGTCCCCGACTCGATGGCACGGGCGCGGTCGCCCCCGCGGTCGCGGTCCTCCTCGCCGCGGTGCTGCTGGGCGCGCTCGTCGGGACGTGGCCGCCGTTCGTCGCGGTCGAGAGCGGCAGCATGACCCCCGGCGTCGAGCGCGGCGACCTCGTGGTCGTCACCGCGACCGACCGCGAGCCGTGGGGCGACCTCTCGACCGCGGCCGACCCGGACGCGCCGACGCGGCTCGGGGAGACGGGCGACGTGGTCGTCTACACCGTGCCGGGCGCCGGGGGGAGACCGGTGTTTCACCGCCTCGCGTTCCCCGTCGAGGCCGGCGAGGACTGGACGGAGCGGGCGGACCCGGAGCTCCTCGCCGCCGATTGCGCGGAACTCGCGACCTGTCCCGCGCCGTACGACGGGTACGTGACGCGCGGCGACGCGAACGAGCTGTACGACCAGAGCGCCGGCATCGCGCCGGTCGTCCCCGAGGAGTGGATCGCGGGGAAAGCGCTGTTCGCGGTGCCGAACCTCGGCTGGATCCGCGTGGGGGTCGACGCGGCGGCCGCGCGGTACGGCGGCGTCGCGACCGGCGTCGTCCTCGTCGGCGGCGCGGGACTGGCCGGCGGAGTCGGTGCGCTGCTTCTGGGTCGGTTTCGGCGGAAAGGGTCGCGGTGAAGTAGCTCGATGGCAGCGATAATTTATAAATAGCGGAGCGGTTGGCGCGCGCCTCCGAGCGGCCGCCCTCGGCGGCCGCGAGGAGCGCGTGCGAGGGACGCCGCGAGCGACCGAAGGGAGCGAGCGGCGAGGCTGGGGAGGTGAGAGGCTGCGGTGCTGTGCGGTGGGGCGGGATTCAAAGGGGCAGCCGGGAGGCGGGCGCAGGCGACGTAAGCACCGCAAGGAGCGAGTGAAACGAGTGACTGAGGAGCGCAGCGAGCGTGCGCCCGCCTCCCGGCTGGGGCTTTGGAGGTGTTCTCCGCGGTGGCAACGACGTAGTACCGAGCGGCTGGGGCTTTTTACGGTGTCTGTTGTCGATCCCTTATAAATAGCTTCTAACTGAGAAGTGGGGATATCAGAAGCGCTCACTACGGTATCGTCGCTCACTTATAAACAGCCACCGCCGACACCGTGTTTCGATCGCTACTGCGTCGATGCCGATTCGGCGTCTGCCCCGTCGCCTCCGCTGTCGGCCACGTCGTTCTCGTCGCCGTCGAGCGTCACGGAGCCGTTGGCGGCGTTCCGCAGCGCGTCCGAGCGGCCGAACTCGCCGGGCGCGATGGCGAGCGTCCGGATCCCGTAGCCGTTCGCGGTCTCGACGACCGGCTTGAAGTCCGTGTCGCGCGAGGCGATCGCGAGCGTCTCCATCCGGCCCTCGGCCGCGAACCGCGCGGCGTCGACCGCGAGCTTCACGTCGACATCGCCGCTCGTGATCACGACCTCGAAGCCGCGGGCCTCCGCGGCCTGAATGAGGCCCGGCGTCGCGTGTTCATCGAGGTAGAGGCGTGTGGTCACCAGCGGTCCCTCGGCCTCGCCAGCTCGCCGCACGTCGTCTAAGTCGACGTCGAACTCCTCGCGCAACACGTTGGGGCCGTCCACGAACAATGCCACGCCGCCGGCGGCCCCGTCCGTCACGCCGTCCGGCCCGATCTCGGTCTCCGTCTCGTCCACCGGTCCGACCTCGCCGTTTGCGCTCGGCTCGCCGTCAGCGGTCGTCTCGCCTTCCGGCCCGTCGCCTCGGTCCATGGCCGGCCTTCGCCGTCGTCGGGAATAGGCGTACTGATCCGCAGGCAGGTCTCGGATCCGACACCGGCGACAGTTTTTATCGCCTGCGTGAGACTTGAGGTGGCATGCCCGCCGAGCGACTCCGCAAGGTCAGAGACGCCGTCGTCGCACAGCGGACGGCCCTCATCGAGCGCGCCGCGCTGCTCGCGATCGGGCTGGCGATCGCCGGGTGGAACATCTACGCGCTCGGGTCGGTGTCGCGGATCGGGACGTTCCGGTCGGTCCCGTTCTTTTTCGGCGCCACGATCGCGCTGCTCGCCGTCTCCGAGTTCCTTCCCGAAGAGCGGACGACGGCGATCCTCGCGATCCGGCTGGCGTTCCTCGCGCTCGCGCTCGTCACGGTCGCGTTCGGCGCACTACTGCTGCTGTTCATGGCGAACAACACGCCCTGAATCCGCCTGATCGTTTCGGAACTTCAATACCTTATATCGATATTACGACTTCGGTGACGACCGTAGTGAATATACGGAGATTTGAAATAGGATGTCCAGCAATAACGAGATAAGATGTCGCAATCAAACGCGTACACCGTCATTTCAGCACAGAATGATCACGAATGTACCACGGTACGTGCCCATCCGCGCAACGAGACGTACCACGTCGTCGAGTACGCCGACGAGGACGCCCGCGAGCGCGTCGCCGACCTGCCGGTGGGGTCGGTAGTAAAGATGGAGCTGTCGCGCGCCGGCCGCCGGAGCAACGTCTGGCGCGCCGAGTCGGTCCGGACCGCACGGACCGACGGCGGAGCGAGTGAAGAGTAGTTCGAGTGGCTACTGCTGTGGATCTCCGGATTTACTAATTTCTCTGTAATAACTGATCGAATGCGCTGCGGAGGACACTTCCAAATCCTCAGCCGCTCACTTATAAATAACCGACCGCCGATCGGCGACAGATATCTCCAAAGCCCCAGTCGCGACGGCTCGCGCGGCTTGCTGCGTTCCTCGCTCGGTCGCTAGCCCTCCCTCGCTGCGGTACTTGCTGCGCCGTGCTTCGCCCTCGCGACTGCCCCTTTGAGTCCCGCCCCGCAACCGCACCTCACACCTCCCCAGCCTCGTCGCTGGCGCCAAACGGCGCCAGCGACTCCCTCGCGCGGCGCTCCTCGCGCCCACCGGGCGCTCGGAGGCGCGCGCCACAGCATATCTAAAAACCACAAAACGCCCGCTCGTCTCGTTTATAAGTCGCGCGTGAGCCGCGGGTTCGTCACGGCGCCGTCAGCGGCGGAGGCGAAGTCGCGGCCGTACTTCGCTAGGATGCCGCCCTCGTACGGCGGTTCGGGCGCGTCCCACGCCTCGCGGCGCTCGTCGAGTTCCTCCTCGGAGAGGTCGACCGTCAGGTCGCGTTCCGGAATGTCGACGGTGATGTGGTCGCCGTCCTCGATGAGACCGATCGGGCCGCCGACGGCGGCCTCGGGCGCGACGTGCCCGATCATCGGGCCGCGGGTGCCGCCCGAGAAGCGGCCGTCGGTGAGCAGCGCCACGTCGTCCTCGTGGCCCGCGCCGACGACGGCGGCGGTGACGCCGAGCATCTCGCGCATCCCGGGCCCGCCGCGGGGGCCCTCGTTGCGGATGACGATCACGTCGCCGGACGCGATCTCGCCGGACTGGACGTACTCCATCGCGTCCTCCTCGTTCTCGAACACGCGGGCGGGCCCCTCGTGGTAGAACTCGTCGTCGCCGGTCACCTTCAGCACCGAGCCGTCCGGCGCGAGGTTGCCGTCGAGGATCTTGATCGCGCCCTCCTCCTCCTTCGGGTCGTCGACGGTGTAGAGGAAGTCGGCCTCGATCTCGTCGTCGTCCGGGAGGTCGCCGTTCTCCTCCAGCGCCGCGATCTCCTCGGCGAGCGTCCGGCCCGTCACGGTCATCGCGTCGCCGTGGAGCAGGTCCGCCTCCAGCAGGCGCCGGAGCACGACCGGCACGCCGCCGACCTCGTGGAGGTCGTTCATCACGCGGCTCCCGCCGGGCTGGAGGTTCGCGATCTTCGGCGTGCGCCGCGATATCTCGTCGAAGTCCTCGATCGAGAGGTCGACGTCGGCCTCGGCCGCGAGCGCGAGCAGGTGGAGCACCGCGTTCGTCGAGCCGCCCATCGCGGTCTGGGCCGCGATCGCGTTCTCGAACGACTCCCGCGAGAGGATGTCGGATGGGCGGCGGTCGTTCTCGATACAGTCCATCGCCAGCTCGCCCGCGCGCTCGGCGACCGCGTATCGCGCTTCGTCCTCGGCGGGCGGTGAGGCCGAGCCGAGCGGCGCCAGCCCGAGCGCCTCCGAGAGCGACGCCATCGTGTTGGCGGTGAACATCCCGCCACAGGAGCCCGCGCCGGGGCAGGCGTGCCGCTCTAAGTCGTCGAGCTCGTCGGCGTCCATGTCGCCCTGCGCGTACGTGCCGACGCCCTCGAACACCTGGACGATCGTCACGTCGCGGCCGTCGTGTTGCCCGGGCATGATCGAGCCGCCGTAGAGGAAGACGCTGGGGAGGTCCGTCCGGATCGCGGCCATCATCATCCCGGGGAGGTTCTTGTCGCAGCCCGCCACCGTAACCAGCGCGTCCATGCGCTCCCCGAACGAGACCAGCTCGACGGAGTCGGCGATGACCTCCCGCGAGATCAGGCTCGCCTTCATCCCCTCGGTCCCCATCGAGATGGCGTCGGAGATGGTGATCGTCCCGAACTCGATAGGCATCCCGCCAGCGGCGTCGATACCCTCGAGCGCGGCGTCCGCCACGTCGTCGAGGTGGACGTTACACGGCGTGATGTCGGCCGCCGGGTTCGGCACGCCGATGATCGGCGACGAGAGGTCCTCGTCGTCGAACCCCATCGCGCGGAACATCGCGCGGTGCGGCGCCTTGTCCGGCCCCTCCGTCACGTCGCGGCTCCGCAGGCTCTCGTCTTTCCCGCCGGCGAATCGGTCCGTCTCCCGGCGACGCCGCCGCTCGTCGTCGTCGGATTTCGGCTGCTGTTCGCTCATACTCGACCCTGTCGCTCGGGACTCTTAAACGGCCGCGTCGGGGCGAGGGTTGCTCGACGGGGCGAACTGGTTCGGGGCGAGCGTTCGAAACCGTTGGCGAGGGGGCGTCCTCACACCCGCGCCTTCAGCTCCACCCGGTAGCCGAACGGGTCCCTGACGTACACCGCGCCCGCCTCCCCGGTCGCGCCGAGCGGCGAGTCGAGGGTCTTCTCGACCGCGACGCCGGCGGCTTCCAGTTCGGCCTCGATCTCCGCCGCCGACTCCTCGACGACGACCGCGACGTGGTCGTAGTTCGTCTTCGTCGGGCGCTCGAACTCGTCGGTCGGCCACAGGTGGATCACGGCGGTCGCCGAGAGCCGCACGTCGAAGAAGGGCTTCTCGTCGGCCGCGTACAGCGCGTCCTCGATGCCGAATCCGAGCCGCTCGCCGTAGAACTCGCGGGCGGCGTCGGCGCCGTCCGCGGGGATCCGGAGGTTGACGTGGTCGATGTGTCGCGCTCGCATGGCGGATCGTTCGTCGGCGAAGTTAAAAAAGCGACAGTCAGGCGAACGCCCGGAGGATCCCCGCGCCGTCGGTGCTGCGACCGAGGTCCGGGAGCGTGGCGCGCTCGGGGTGGGGCATCAGCACGGCGACCGTCTCTCGCTCGCCGAGGACGCCCGCGACGTTGTCGGTCGAGCCGTTCGGGTTGGCGGCGTCGGTGACGTTCCCGTCGGCGTCACAGTAGCGGAAGAGGACGCGGTCGTCGGCGACGAGGTCGGCGTGGGCGTCCTCGCTTATCTCGAAGCGCCCCTCGCCGTGCGCGATGGGGACCTCGATCACGTCGCCCTCGTCGTAGGCGGCGGTCCACGGGGTGTCCGCGCGCTCGACGCGCAGGTGGACGGGCTCGCACTGGAAGCGCGCGGACGCGTTCGTGGTGAACGCGCCGGGCGTCAGCCCCGACTCCGAGCCGATCTGCGCGCCGTTACAGATCCCGATCACGGGGACGCCCTCGTCGGCAGCCTCGCGGACCGCTTCCATGACCGGCGCACGGGCGGCCATCGCGCCGGCGCGGAGGTAGTCGCCGTAGGAGAACCCGCCGGGGAGGACGATCCCGTCGGCGTCGTCGGGAAGGCCGTCCTCGTGCCAGACGCGCTCGGCGTCGACGCCGAGGTGGTCGAGCGCGCGGACGGCGTCGCGGTCGCAGTTCGAGCCGCCGAATTGAACAACTGAGACCGTCATCGCTCGGCGACCGCGACGTCGTAGTCGTGGATCGTGGGGTTCGCGAGCAGCCGCTCGGCCATCTCGTCGGCGCGCGCGGCCGCCTCGTCGGCGTCGGCGGCGTCGAGGTCGACCTCGAAGCGGTCCGCCGAGCGGAGGTCGGACAGCTCGAACCCGAGCCGTTCGAGGGCCTGCTGGGTCGTCTCGGCCTCCGGGTCGAGGACGCCCCGCTTCAGCCGGACCGTCACCGTCGCCGTGTATGCGGTCATGGTCGTTGGTGCGGAGTCGTGTGTAAAAACCGTTTTGGAACGCCGTTTATAGGCACGTTCGTGGATAGTTACCGGTCGATAATGCGGGAGGCAGGGACCGAACGGAACGAAAGGGGCAAACCCCTCCGCCTGTTGGGGAGAGTGTATGCAGCCGTTCGAACCCGCGGAGGTGATCGTCGCATGACCCGCGAACTGACCGAGATCACGGTCGTCGGAGGAGACAAGACCGGACTCATCGCGCGGGTCACCTCCCTGCTGTTCGAGCGGGGAATCAACATCGAGGACCTCGATCAGGCGGTCCGCGAGGGCGTCTTCCGGATGACGACCCGCGTCGACACCGCGGAGATGGAGACCTCTCGGGGCGAGCTCCGCCGCGCGCTCGCCGAGCTCGGCCGCGAGCTCGACGTCGACATTCAGGTCCGCTTCCCGAGCGACCGCGACGCGCGCCGGATCGCGCTGCTGGTCACGAAGGAGACCCACGCGCCCGAGGCGCTGCTGGAGGCCGAGGCCAGCGGCGACCTCGCCGACGACGGCGAGGAGGCCGAGATCCCGGTCGTCATCGGCAACCGCGGCGACCTCCGGTCGCTCGCCGAGCGCTACGACAAGCCGTTCTACGACGTCGGCGACGGCAACGGCAACACCGACGAGGGGCGCCTGCTCGACCTGCTGGCCGAGTACGACGTGGACCTGATCGCCTTGGCCCGCTACATGCGCATCCTCTCGCCGGAGGTGGTCTTCCGGTACGAGGGCCGGATCATCAACGTCCACCCCTCGCTGCTGCCGGCGTTCCCCGGCGCGGAGGCGTACCGGCAGGCGAAGGACGCCGGCGTCCGCATCGCGGGCGTCACCGCCCACTACGTCACGACGGACCTCGATCAGGGCCCGGTCATCGCCCAGCGCGCCTTCGACGTGCCGCCCGGCGCCGACGTCGACGAGATCAAGCACCGGGGGCAACCCCTCGAGGCCGACGTGCTACTCGACGCAGTCCGGCTCCACCTCGCGGACGCCATCGCGGTCCACCGCGGCACCGTCCACGTCCGCGAGAACGCCGACGTCGACGCGCAGCTCGGCCTCCCCGACGCCGCCGTCGACGCGAACCCCGACGAGCCGGTCGACGGCGAGCCCCTCGGGCGCACCCGCCCGTCCCCCTCAGACGACTGAGCGACGCGCCGGCTCGGCGGCAGGCCGACCCGTCGTCTCAACTCACCGACTTGTCTCCCCGACTCACCGACCCGTCGCCCCGACTCACCGACCATTTTTAAGCGGACGCGAGCGCAACGACCGGTCGATGCCCCGCTTTCGCCTCCCGACGCGGTTCCTCGCGGACACCGCCGCGGTCGTCCGCAGCGACGAGCGGCTGATCCTCCTGTTCCTGCTGTTGCTGTCGGTCGCGGCGCTGGCCGTCTTCCTCCACTACACGACGCTGCTGCTGGAGGGGCTCCCCGACCCGCTCCCGACAGGCCTGAGCGGGTCGTAGTCGGCGCGAGCGGCCGGGATCACTCCAGCCGGACCAACAGGTCGCGGTTCGCCGCCTCGTAGCGCAGCCGGCCCTCGTCGAGCGCCTCCCGCCGCCGGTCCGCCCAGTCGCCCGCGTCGTACCCGGTCTCCCCGACCGCCGACTCGACCGTGTCGAGCAGGTGCGAGAGGACCGTCCGCTCGCCCGACTCGTACGGCGGTTCGATCGCCCACGGCGACGGCCCCTCGGCGATCACGGCCGCCTCGCGCGCCAGCGCCGCCGCGCCCGCTGGGCCGCCGGGTCGGAACTCCCGCATGTGTCGATGATAGCGGTCGAGGACCGTCTCATCGTCCGGGTCCGGCGGCGCGAAGCGCGTCTCGCCGTCGTAGGTGATCGGCGCGTACGCGAGCGGCGCCACCTCGGCGAGGGCGTCGACCGCGGGCGCCGCGTCGACCACGTCGAAGAACGCGCAGCCGACGACGGCGTCGAACCGCCGTCCCGCGGCCGCCGCCTCCCGTGCGAACTCGAAGGCGTCGGCGACCCGATACTCGACGACGACGTCGCCGACCGAGCCGCCGATCCGGTCCTCGCCCGCCGCGAGCGCCTCCTCGTGGGAATCGACCGCGACCCAGCGGCCGCCGTCGATTGCGTCCCAGTCGACGAGGCGCTCGACCATCGTCGCTGTGCCGGCGCCGACTTCGAGCACCTCGGGCTCCGGCGGGAGCTCGGCGGCGAACCGGTCGAGGACCGCGCGGTTCAGCGACCGGTCGTCGAGCGCGCGCTTCGCGTCGAGGTACGTCGCGTGGTCGGTCACGCGGCGTCACCCCGCGTCTCCGTGCCCCGGACCGTCGCCGCGAGAAAGTCCACGACGCGGTCGAGCGTCTCCGGCCACCCCGGCCGCGACTCGTAGTCACGGCGCGCGGCGACGCCCGTCTCGGCGAGGCGGTCGCGGTCGTCGAGGTCGCGGACCGCTCGGGAGACGGCGCCCGGGTCGTCCGGGGGCACGAGGATCCCCGACTCGCCGTCGCGGACGAACTCGCCCGCCCCGCCCGCGGTCGTCGCCACCGGAACGCAGCCGAACCCCATCGCCTCCAGGTACGCCATGCCGAACGGCTCGTAGCGCGAGGGGACGGCCAGGGCGTGGCTCTCGCGGAGCCGCGCCGCGACCGCCTCGTCGTCGAGCCGACCCGCGAAGCTGACTCGGTCGGCGATCCCGGCCGCCGCGACCGCGTCCGCGACCGCCTCCGCGTGGGCGGGTGCGACGGTCCGGTCGCCGACGACCGTCAGCCGCCAGTCGACCTCGCACGGGTCGAGCCGCGCGAGCCCGTCGACGAGCGCGTCGAGCCCCTTCCGGGGAACGACGTTGCCGAGGAACGTCACCTCCAGGGGCCCGGACCGCGCTCGCTCGCGGATCTCCGACTCGGAGACCACGGGCTCGAATCGGTCTCCGGCCGGCGGCGCGACGACGATCCGGTCCGGGCCGCCGAGCCCGGTCGCGTCCCGCCGCGTCGTCTCCGCGTTGTACACGGCGCCGTCGACTCCGCGGAGGAACCGGCGCTCGACCGCTGCTATCGCGCGACGCTCGACTGCCGAGCGGACGCGCTCGACGCCGCTCGCCGCGCCTCTGGCCGCCCCCGCCGCCGCCCGCGCCCGCCAGGCAATCATGTGGACGAGCGCGACGGTCGGCGCGTCGAGCCGCCGGTTGACGCACAGCACGGAGGGGTGCGCCAGCCCGTCCTCGACGACGACGTCGAACCCGGTGAGCCGGTCGGCGAGCCGGCGAGCGCGGAGGTTCGGCGCGAGGCGCCGGCGGTACGACCCCCGCGGGAGGGAGACCACCTCGACCGCGTGCCCGCGCTCGCGGAGCCGGTCGCGGAGCCGCCGATCGTAGTAGAACCCGCCGGACTCGGACTCGATGTCGCCGGCGAGGACGAGCGCGACGCGCATCGGGCGGTCACCGAAGTTCGCCGGCGTAGGCGACGCTCGCGATGTCGTCCTCTCGGACCGTCACGGACAGTTCGGTCGCGGCCGGCGCGTCCACCGCCGCGAGGTCGTCGAACAGCGCCCGGGCGAGCCGCTCGGCGCTCGGGTTGCCGTCGAGGTGCTCGTTGAGCGTCTCGTCGCGGTAGCGGTCGGCCGCGTCGGCCAGCGCGTCGAGCGCGAGGTCGATGTCGAGCAGGTAGCCGTACTCGCCGAGCTCGGGCCCCCGGAACGTCGCCTCCGCGGTGAAGGTGTGCGAGTGAAGCTCCGCCTCGTCGGCCGGCGGGTTCGGGACGGTGAGGTAGTGCTGTGCGACGAACGACTCGCTGACGGTCAGTTCGTACATGCGTAGGTGAAGAGGAGTTGGAGGGTCGGTTCGGTCTCGTCGGCGAGCCGCCGGTACGCGGTCGGCGCGCCCGTGACGGCGACGCGGTCGGTGACGAGGCGGTCGGCGACGTCGAGGTCGTCGTCGAGGCGCCGGAGTTCGCGCCAGGCCGTCTCGCGGCGACGCGCTCGGTCCCAGCGCCCACGGAGCTCCGGCGCGATGGTGGTGACCTGGCTGCTCTGTACGGTCACTCGCCCGCGGTGGAAATGGTCGCCGAAGCCGAGGTCGGCGCGCTTGGTCCCGTACCACGATCCCACGAGGACCCGCCCGTCGAACCGCGTGGTCTCGACGGCCGTCTCGAGCGTCTCCGGGCGCCCGGAGACCTCCACCGCGAGGTCGACGCCGCCGCCGGCCTGCTCGCGGACGGCGTCCACGACGCCAGCGCGCCCGTCGTACCGGCTCGGATCGACGACGGCGTCGGCGCCGAAATCGGCCGCGAGCGACCGTCGGCGGTCCTTCGGCTCCACGGCGACGACGGTCTCGGCGCCGCTCCGCGCGAGCAGCGCGGCCGTGAGCAGCCCCACGACGCCCGCTCCGAACACCGCGACGCGCTCGCCGATCCGGGGGGCGGCGTCGAGCGTCAGGGTGACCGCGGTCTCCGCGTTCGCGAACAGGGTCGCCGTCTCCGAGTCGATCCCCTCGGGGACCGGGCGGAGCGCGTCGGGCGAGACGGCGAACCGGCTCTCGTGGGGGTTGAACGCGAAGACGGTCCGGCCGCGCCACGAGGGGTCGACGGCGTCGCCGACCGCGGTCACCCGGCCGACGACCGCGTAGCCGTAGCGGAGGGGGTACGAGAGGTCGCCGTCGAGCGAGGACAGCTCCTCGTCAGCGACCGTCTCCGGGTCGAGTTCCCCGCGGTACGCCAGTAGCTCGGACCCCGCGCTCACCGCCGAGACGGACGCGGAGACGACCACCTCGTCGGGCTCGGGGACGGGCGGCTCGATCGAGACGACCTCGACGCGCTCAGGGGCCGCGAACTCCACCGCTCGTTCGGTTCCTTCATCGCTCACGCGGACTCACCCGTCCGCGGGCGACGATTTAACCGGTGTGGCATTAACGGTCAGACGAGCCGATCCAACATAAAGCCCCGGCGGCGGGGGATCGGAGATGGACCGACGGCGGCCGCGCGGGAGTAGACATAAGCCCGCCGAGCCCGTGTTTCACGTGTTCATGGCACACACCGACGCCGGCGCCGACGTCGAATCGCTGACGCCCCTCCACTGGGTCGGGATAGTCGCCGCGACCGTGACCGGGATCGCCCACGTCGTCTTGGGGGTTCAGTCCGGCGGGACGTTCATGGTCCTGTTCCTCTTCGCGACGCTCGGATTCGGCGCCGGCGTGGCGGCCGTCGTCGTCGGCTACCGCCGACGCCTGGTGTACGCGCTGGGGATCCCCTTCACGGCGGGGCAGATCGTGCTGTGGTGGGCGCTCAACGACCTCCCGCCGATCCCAACGAGCCACGCGATCGACAAGGTCGCGCAGGTCGTGCTGATCGCCGTCCTCGCGGTCCTTTTGTACCGGGAGTCGTGAGGCGCCGGCCTCCGCATCGCTTCCGCCACCGGCCCGATCAGGGACCGTCTCGCCCGGCCGCAATCGGGGGGTCGTCGCGACCGAGCCGACCCGTCGCGGCCGCCCAGTCGCGGACAAAACTCGCCAGCAGCGCCGCGAGCGCGACTCCCGCGGCCGCGGTGAGTCGGGAGTCCCCGCCCGCGCCGGCGACGTCCGGAAGAAGCGCGAGCGCGACGACGGCGAACTGCGCGGTGCCGATGAACGGGCGGACCCGGCTTGGCGGGAGTTCGAACACCGGCGCCCCGGCCCGTCGCCGCCGCCACAGCGACCCGGCGTAGGCGTACCAGACCGCGCCGGCGAGGAGGTACCACGCCGGGAGGGACCCGAGCGCGACGCCGACCGCGGCGCCGACGAGGACGGCCAGGGCGTCGGTCGCGCCGTCGAGGCGCGCGCCGAGGACCGTCTCTCGGGTGCGCCGGGCGACCGCCCCGTCGACCGCGTCGAGGCCGACCGCGCCGACGAAGAGGGCGAGGGGGACCTGCGGGTCCGGCGGCGGAGCGACCACCGCGCCGGCGAGGACGGCCGCGAGCCAGCCGCGGACCAGCGTGATCGCGTTTGCCGGGCCGAGCCGCGGGCGCGGGTCGCCGCCGTCGGGCGGGCGGTTCGCGTCGAGGTTGGTCCACGCGTACGCGGCCAGGTACGCTCCGGGGAGGGCGGCCGCGAGGACCCACGCGGTCCCGAGCGGGCGCGACAGCGCGGCGAGTCCGAGGGCGCCGAGCGCGACGGCGCCGGCGAACCGTAGGCGGATCTGAGACGGGGCTGCCGCGGTCGGGGAGGAATCGGGGCCCGGCATGTCAGTCCGGTCGGCGGTCCGCCGGCGGTTCGGCGTCGCGGTCCATCGCTCCGTCGCTTCCGGGTCCGGTGTCCCCGCCGCCTCGGTCCCGTTCGGCGCTCCGCTGTACCTCGCCGATCTCCTCTATCACGCGGGCGTGGAACTCGCGGAGGACGGCGGACTCGTCGTCGGCGATGACGGTGTCTGAGTCCACGAGCGTCGCGAGGCCGAACGCGACCGGGCTGGGCGAGTCGATGACGCGGTGTTCCACCGCGAGGTCGCCGCCCGCGATCCGGCCGACGACCTCGCTGATGCCGTCGACGTCGAGCCGGTCCTCCAGCAGCTCGCGGTACGTCTCCTCTACCACCGCGAACTCCTCCAACTCGGCCGCGAACGACAGCAGCATCTCCGCGGACACCTGCTGTTCGGCGGCCGACTTCTCGTACCCTTTATACCGCTTTAAAATGAGCAGCGCCCGCCCGGCGTTGATTCGGAAGTAGCGCTGGAGCAGGTCGGTCCCCTGGACGGCCTCGCGGAGGTCCTCGCGGACGGTCTCCGGGTCGAGGTCGGCCAGAATCTGTGCCACGTCGACCTTGCGGTTCAGCGGGAGCGCGAGGCTGAAGCCGCGGTCCGCGACCGCGACCGCGACGTTGGCGTCGGTCCGGTTCGCCACTTCGGCGGCGACCAGCCGCGAGAGGCCGTCGTTGAACCGCCGACCGTAGGTCGAGTGGACGTAGAAGCGGCGATTGTACTCGTTCCGGTCGAGCTCCTCCTCGACGACGAGGCGGTCGGGCGTCGAGACCGAGTCCGGGCCCGCGTACCGGACCTGCTCGTCGTACATGCGGGCGAGCGCGCGGACCGCGTTCTCGTCTACGGGGAACTCACGGAGCCACGCGCGCACCGCGGCCGGCCCGGCGCTCGGGCCGTCGCCGACAAGTCGGTCGAGGAGTTCGGCCTGGAAGTCGAGGACCTCCCGCGCGAGGTCCGCCGAGAGCGGGAGCCGCTCGGCGAACCACGAGGGGACCGTCGGGCGCTCGCTCGTCCGGTCGACGTACACCTTCGAGCCGCGGCGGTAGCGGAATGCGAACCGCTCGCCGCCCAGCGCGAACACGTCGCCCGACTCCAGCGTGTCGAGATAGGACTCGGCTAAGGTGCCGACCCACTCGTCGTCGCGCGTGAACACGTCGCAGGTGAACGAGTCGGGGATCGTGCCCACGTTCGTCATGTAGATGACGCGCGCGAGCCGCCCCCGCTTCCCGACGAGCGTCTCGCCGACCGGGTACTCGGGGTAGTGGTGCTCGCCGTCGGGCGGGTCGTTCTCGTCGCGCCACACCTTCGGGTAGACGTTCTTCGCCTCCAGCCCGTCGTAGTCGCCGGTGAGGTAGCGGAACAGCCGCTCGTAGGCCGCGTCGTCGAAGCCGCGGTACGGGTTCGCCCGGCGCAACACCTCCCGGACCTCGCGGTCGGGGCGGATCCGGTTTATCGCCATCCCGTACACGTGCTGCGCGGCGACGTCGTACGCGCCCTCCGGCGGGAACACGCGGTCGACGAACCCGTCCTCGGCGCGGGCGAGCAGCGTCGCGCACTCGATCAGCTCGTCGCGGTCGAGCGCGAACACCCGCCCCTCGACGGTCTCGCCGGGGCTGTGGCCCGCGCGGCCGACGCGCTGGAGTAGCGCCGCGACGGACTTCGGCGAGCCCACCTGGACCACTAAATCGAGGTGGGGCATGTCGATGCCCAGTTCGAGGCTCGTCGAGGTCGTGACGACGTCGAGCTCGCCCGCCTTCAGCCCCTCCTCGACGCGCGTCCGCTGGGCCTCGCCGAGGCTCCCGTGGTGACACCCCGAGTCCGACTCGTCGTAGTCGAACCGCTGGCGGAGCTCCTGGAGCGTCCGCTCGGCCCCGGAGCGCGAGTTCGTGAAGACGAGCGTGTTCTCGTGAGACTCGATCAGGTCGCGAAGCGACTCGTAGAAGCGGTCGGTGACCGCCGACCGCGGCGTGTGTATCAGGTCGGCGGCGGGCGTCCGGAGTTCGAGGTCGAACTCCCGGGAGAACCGCGCGTCGACCACCTCGCAGGGGCGCGTCTCGAACCCGTCGACGTCGCCGACCGCTCCGCTCGAGCGCTCCTGACCGACGAGGAACGAGGCGATCCGGTCCAGCGGCTCGACGGTCGCCGAGCAGCCGATCCGAGTGATCTCGGCCGCCCCCTCTCCCTCCCCCTCCCTCTCCCCCTCGTCGTCGTCCGCTCGTCTCCCTTCGCCACCGCCGGTCCGCGTCAGCTCGGTCAGCCGCTCCAGCGACACCGAGAGGTGCGTGCCGCGCTTGTTCGCTGCCAGCGAGTGGATCTCGTCGACGATCACGTACTCGACGGTGCGGAGCTTCTCCTTGAACTTCGGCGAGTTGAGCAGGATCGCGAGCGTCTCCGGCGTGGTGTTGAGGACGTGGGGCGTCTCCGAGAGCATCGCCTGCCGGTCCGCCTTCGAGGTGTCGCCGTGGCGGATCGCCTGTCTGACACCGGGGTCGTAGGGGGCAGTGTCAGCGTCGCCGTCGCCAGCCTCCGCAGCGGCCACCGCCTCACCGATCCCCTCCAGCGGGGTTTCGAGGTTGCGCTCGATGTCGTTCGCGAGCGACTTCAGCGGCGAGACGTAGAGGCAGTAGACGGCGTTCTCCAGTTCGCCGGCGCGGTCGCGCGCGAAGAGGTCGTCGAGGACCGAAATAAACGAGGCGAGCGTCTTGCCGCTGCCTGTCGGGGCGGCGACGAGGCAGTTCTCCCCGGCGTCGACGTGGGGGATCGCCTCGCGCTGCGGCGGCGTGAAGAAGCCGCCGTTCTCGCCGACGTACCCGCCGAAGCGCTCGACCCACCAGCGCCGGACTGGCGGCGAGAGCCGGGCGAGCACGTCGGCGTCGGCGATCGGGACCGTCTCCGGGTCGAAGCCGGGGTTCCCGATCGCGCCGCGCTCGACCGCGTCGCGGAGGAGCGCCCGCGCGGCGGCCTCGTCGCCGCGGTCCGTGGTCTCGCTCACGGCGATCACGAAGGCTCGGGAAGGGAAATCGGTTGCGTCGGCTCCGCGGACATTCGCGGAACCGACCCACCGTTCCGTCGATTCCGCGGAAAATCGCGGAACCGACCCGTTTATCCGGCGGCCATCCGTGTCGCCACACGCATGAGCGGCACCTCGCCGGAGCCCGACCGACGGATCGACCGGAACCTGTTCGTCACCGTCTCCGGCCCGCCGGGCTGCGGGGCCACGACGCTCGTCGAGGGGATCGCCGAGTCGCTCGACTGCGGCTACGTCTCCGGCGGCGAGCTGTTCCGCGAGATAGCCGCCGAGCGGGACATGAGCCTCTCGCAGCTGATCGCCGAGACCGGCGAGTCCGAGGAGATCGACCGCGCGCTCGACCGCCGGCTCCGCCGCATCGCCGAGAAGTGGGGGGCCGCGAACAAGGCGTTCGTACTGGAGTCGCGGCTCGCCGGCTGGATCGCCGGCAACCGCGCCGACATCCGGATCTGGCTGGACGCGCCGGACGAGGTCCGCGCGGACCGCACGGCCGAGCGCCAGGAGATGACCTCCGAGATGCAGGTCCGCGAGGTAATCGAGGAGCAGCGCTACAAGTCCTACTACGGGATCGACCTGTCGGACCGCTCCATCTACGACCTCGTCATCAACACGGGCCGGTGGGACGCCGCGGCGACGATGGACCTGGCGCTCACCGGGATCGAGCGCTACGACGTCGACGCCGACGAGGGCGCGTTCGACACGCCCGACTTCGAGGTCTGAGCGGTCGATCCTGCGGCGTAGCACTTGCCTCTGAAGGCGCGGGACACCGTACCGTGACGAATGTCCGTGAGCGGAGTCCGCGGTCAGGGTCGAAGGCCCGAAACGAGTCGGCGGGCGGCGTCGGTGCGGCCGGAGGTCCGAGCTCGATTTGGTAGCATTGTATAGGCTGGGTCCATTTCACCTTGCGGATGTTGAATGGCGTATGGTCGATACAGACGACGACCCGGCGGGCGAAGCGTTCGAAGAGATGGGCACAGACGGCCTCGGGCTCCCGGTAATGGCCGCCCTCGGCTCCGTCGCGCTCGCGCTGTACTTCTACTACGTCCGTGGCGACAAACAGCGCGGCCAGTTCGTCGGACTGTGGCCCAGCACGATCCTCGCGCTCGCGTCGTTCTTCAAGCTCGAGGAAATCAAAGAGGGCATCGAGGAACTCTCGGACTGACCCGAGGACCGGCGAAACCGATCGGTGCGGAGTCGCGCGCGCCGACGAGGCGTCACGGCAGCGTTCAGCTGTCCGAACGTTTTTCGACCGTTCCCGTCCATCGCGGCGAGCCGTCCCATCGACGCCCGAGCGGCATCACCGGGAGAGTCCCTCGACGCGCCGGAGCGCGCTCCGGACGTCGCCCGGCGTCGCGTACGGCCCGCCGCTCACCCGGTGGTCCGGCAGCAGGACGGGGATCGGGTTGTCGTCGAGCGCCCCCGTCACGGTCGCTACGTCGTCCGGGTCGTCGGGGTCGAACCCGCCGAGCCGCGCGAGCCGGCTCACGGAGACCTCCTCGCCGTACGGGAGGCTCCGGAGCGCCTCCAGCACCTCCCGCTGGTCGGTCGGGACCGTGAGGCCGAGCGCCACCTCGGCGAACTCGTCGCGCTCGCCGTCGAGGTACGCGTCGATCCTGTCCAACAGGTCGTGGTCGCCGTTGGCGTCCGCCGGCGGCTCGGCGGGGAACGACACCGAGATGACGCGACCGCCGGCGAACCCGACCTGAACGGTCCGGTCGATCTCGTCGAACTCCCGCGCGAAAACGCCGGACGTACCCGCCATACTCATACCCTCCATGAGACGGGTCGCTCACTTAAAATATCCCCCGAGAGCCCGGCGCCCGCCGCCGACGGCGGGCCGAGACGCGACCCGGTCCCCCGCAAGCCTTATGAACAGATACGTACATTAGTGTATAGTAATGGACGATCCAGACGAGCTGGCGCCGGCGGTCAGGTCGATCCTGTCGGCCGCTCGGGAGCGGGCGACCGCGCGAGCGGCGGCGGGAGAGACCGTCTCGGTCGCGCCTCGTGACCTCTCGGCCGCGTTGGAGCGAGCCGAGGCCGACGGGCGCGTCCCGGTGATCGCCGAGGTGAAGCCGACGAGCCCGACGACCGAGGGGGCCCGCGAAGACGACCCAGTCGCGCTCGCGGAGGGGATGGTCGCCGGCGGGGCGGCCGCGCTGAGCGTGCTCACCGAGCCGGAGCACTTCGGCGGGAGCGTCGACACGCTCGAACGCGTGCGCGACGCCGTCGACGTGCCGGTCCTCCGGAAGGACTTCGTCGTCGACGAGGCGCAGCTGGACGCCGTCGAGAGCGACGTCGTCCTCCTGATCGCCCGGTTCGTCGGGGACGACCTCCCGGACCTGCTCGCCGCCGCGCGCGACCGCGGCTTCCAGGTCCTCGTGGAGGTCCACGACCGCGAGGAGCTGGAGCGTGCCCTCGACGCGGGGGCGACGACGATCGGCGTGAACAACCGCGACCTCGCGGAGCTTGTCGTCGACCTCGGAACCTTCGAGTCCGTGGCGCCCCACGCTCCGGACGACGCCACGCTGATCGCCGAGAGCGGCATCGGGTCGCGCGGGGACGTCCGCCGGATGCGGGCGGCGGGCGCCGACGCCCTGCTCGTCGGCAGCGCGATCATGGACGGCGACGTGGAGGCGAACACGCGCAGACTGGTGCGGACGGAGGCGGCGGACGGTGCGATCGACGCGGACCACGGCAACGACGCGCGCGGCGACGACGACGCGAACGGCGAAAGCGACATCCGAGACGCGACGGAGACACCCACATGAGCGAGACTGACACGCGGACGACGGAGGAGACGGAGCGAGCGCGACGCCCCGGCCGCGAGCGCGGCCGCGACGACGGGAAGTTCGGCCCCTACGGCGGCCAGTACGTCCCCGAGGCGCTGATGCCCGCGATAGAGGAGCTGGCCGACGCTTACGAGCGCTACGTGCTGAAAAACGAGGACGGCTTCCTGGACGAGTTCCGGGAGCGCCTCGCGGACTTCGGCGGGCGGCCGACGCCGCTCCAGCGCGCCGACCGACTCTCCGAGCGCTACGACACGGAAGTATTCCTCAAACGGGAGGACCTGCTCCACGGCGGCGCACACAAGCTGAACAACGCGCTCGGCCAGGTCCTCTTGGCGCAGTACATGGGCAAAGAGCGTATCATCGCGGAGACCGGCGCCGGCCAGCACGGCACCGCGACCGCGATGGCGGCGGCCCACCTCGACATGCCCTGTACGATCTACATGGGCGAGCGCGACATCAACCGCCAGCGCCCCAACGTGTTCCGGATGAAGCTGAACGGCTCCGAGGTGAAGCCGGTGACGACCGGTCGCGGCACGCTCAAGGAGGCCATCTCCGAGACGATGCGCGACTGGGCGGAGACGGTCGAGGACACCCACTACGTGATCGGCTCCATCGTCGGCCCGCACCCGTTCCCGGTGATGGTCCGCGACTTCCAGGCGGTCATCTCCGAGGAGGCCCGCGAGCAGGCGATAGAGAAGACGGGCGGGCTCCCGACCGACGTGGTCGCCTGCGCGGGCGGCGGGTCGAACACGATGGGCGCGTTCGCCGACTTCGTCGACGACGAGTCCGTCGCGCTCCACGCGGTCGAGGCCGGCGGCTCCACGCTCGACGTCGACGAGGAGGCGGGGGTCGCCCCGAACTCCGCGTCGCTGTACACCGGCGACGAGGGCGTCCTCCACGGCGCGCGGACGAAGCTCCTTCAGGACTCAGACGGGCAGATCATGGAGAGCCACTCGATCTCGTCCGGACTCGACTACGCCGGCGTCGGCCCCGAGCTGGCGTACCTCGTCGACGAGGGCCGCGTGGACCCGGTCGCGGTCGACGACGACGCCGCGCTGGAGGGGTTCCACCGGCTCTCGAACACCGAGGGGATCATCCCCGCGCTGGAGACGGCCCACGCGTTCGGCTTCCTCGAGGAGCACCACGAGGAGCTCGGCGATCGCGTCGTCGTGAACGTCTCCGGACGCGGCGACAAGGACCTCGACGCCGCCATCGAGGAAACGGACCAGCGGGACGTGGCGAACGCGCCGGACATGTCGATGTTCACGGGGGGAATCTAGATGGCGAACTCCGAGGCGATCGCCGCCGCCTTCGCCGACGGCCCGGCCTACGTCCCCTACCTCGTCGTCGGCGATCCGGACTACGAGTCGTCGAAGGCGTACGTCGAGGCGCTCGACCGCGGCGGCGCCGACGTGATCGAGCTCGGCCTCCCCTTCTCCGAGCCGATCGCGGAGGGCTCGACGATCCAGGACGCGCTCGTCCGCGCGCTCGACGCGGGGATGACGCCGGAGCGGTTCTTCTCGTTCGCGGAGGAGCTGGACGTCGACGCCGCGCTGGTCTGTATGACGTACTACAACTTGATCTACCAGTACGGCGACGAGACGGGTCCCCGGCCCTTCGTCGAGCGCGCCGCCGCGGCCGGGATCCAGGGCCTCGTCGTCCCGGACCTCCCGGCCGAGGAGGCGGACCCGCTTCGCGAGGCCTGCGACGAGCTCGGGCTCGACCTCGTCTTCATCGTTGCGCCGACGACGCGCGCGGACCGCCTCGACCGGCTCATGGAGCGGGTGTCGGGGTACGTGTACGTCCAGGCCCGGCTCGGGACGACGGGCGCGCGCGACGACGTCTCCGACCAGACCACGGAGAGCCTCGACCGGCTCCGCGAGTACGACGTGCCGAAGGCCGTCGGGTTCGGCATCTCGGCCGGCGACCACGCCGAGCGCATCGTCGCGGGCGGCGCCGACGGGATCATCGTCGGCTCCGCGCTCGTCGACATCGTCGCCGACGGCGTCGCGGAGGACCGCCCGACTGCGGCGGTCGCCGACCGCTTGGAGGCGCTCTCCCGCGAACTGAAGCGGGGGGCCGAGCGCGGCCACCGCTCGCGGACGGAGGCGGTCGACTCCGTCTGAGCCGAGGCGGGGCCGCCCGCGGACCGAAACGGACCAATACCACCCCGAACGAAACCCACTTACCTCCGATTGCCACACTCTCACACAACGACTCACCTCACAATGACAGCAGGACTCTCGGCACGACTCGACCGCATCTCCACGAACGACCGATACCTCATCGTCCCGATGGACCACGGGATCACGATGGGCGCCGTCGAGGGGCTCGTCGACATCGAGTCGACGATCGACGGCGTCACGGCCGGCGGCGCGGACGCGGTACTCACGCAGCGCGGCGTCGCGCCGCGCGTCCACGACAACAAGAACGGCGCGGGCTACATCGTCCACCTCAACGGGTCGACGACGATCGGCCCCGACGAGAGCGACAAGCGCGTCACCGGGACCGCCGAGGATGCCGTACGCGCCGGCGCCGACGCCGTCTCCTTCCACATCAACGTCGGCTCCGACCACGAGCCGGACCAGATCGAGGAGCTCGCCGAGCTGACCGCCGACGCCGAGCGCCTCGGGCTCCCGGTCCTCGCGATGGCGTACGCGCGCGGCCCGGGCGTCGACGAGTCCGACCCCGAAGCGCTCGGCCACGCTGTCCGTCTCGCCGAAGAGCTCGGCGCCGACGTGGTGAAGACGGGCTACTCCGGCGACGGCGACTCGTTCGCTCGCGTCACCGAGTCGACCCGGCTCCCGGTCGTCATCGCGGGCGGCTCGAAGGGGACCGACCGCGAGACGGTGGAGATGGTGCGCGGCGCGATGGACGGCGACGCGGCCGGCGTGTCGATGGGGCGGTCGATCTTCCAGCACGACGACCCCGAGGGGATCGCCCGCGCCGTCTCCGCGGTCGTCCACGACGGGGCCGGCGTGGAGGAGGCGCTGCGGGCGGGCGGGTTCGTCGAGGCGTGAGGTCGGGCTCGCTGTTCCTTTCGCAGTTTTCAAGCCGGCGCGCCGTGAGGTTCCGACAATGACACGCACAGTCTGGGTCAAAGCCGACGGCGACGTCGGCGACTGGGAGGCGCGCAAACGACGGGTCACCGCCGCCATCGAGGCCGGCGCGGACTGGGTGCTCGTCGACGAGGACGACATCGGCCGCGTTCGCGAGCTTGGCGACGTGAAGGTGGCCGCGTTCCGCTCCGACGCCGACGTGATCGACGACGCCGAGAGCAACGCGGAGGCCGACGCGTACTTCGTCGGCAAGGGCGGCGAGGGCGACGGGACGGTCTCGATGCCGGACGACTTCTCCGGGTCGGCGGACCTGACCACGCTGCGCCGCCGCGACGACCGCGCGCAGGGCGCGTACGTCCGCGTCCTCGGCACCGAGTACGAGGAGTTCGCCGAGGCCGCGGCCGACGACGCCGACTTCACCGTGGTCGTCGGCGAGGACTGGTCGATCATCCCCTTGGAGAACCTTATCGCGCGGGTCGGCGAGGAGACGCACCTCGTCGCGGGCGCGACGACGGCCACGGAGGCCCGGACCGCCTTCGAGACGCTGGAGATCGGCGCCGACGGCGTCCTCCTCGATTCCGACTCCCCCGACGAGATCCGCGGCGCGGTCGAGGCCCGCGACGCCGCCGACCGCGAGACGCTCGACCTCCGACACGCCGCGGTGACCGAGGTCGAACAGACCGGGATGGCCGACCGCGTCTGCATCGACACCGGGTCGCTGATGGACGACAGCGAGGGAATGTTAGTCGGATCGATGTCGCGCGGGCTCTTCTTCGTCCACGCCGAGACCGCGGAGTCGCCGTACGTCGCCTCGCGCCCGTTCCGCGTGAACGC
This sequence comes from Halorubrum xinjiangense, assembly GCF_900102375.1. GTDB lineage: Archaea > Halobacteriota > Halobacteria > Halobacteriales > Haloferacaceae > Halorubrum > Halorubrum xinjiangense. The sequence goes on along the minus strand of NZ_FNBO01000003.1, from coordinate 129,214 downwards.
CGGCGCGGTCCACGCGTACGTCCGCAACCCCGAGGGCGGCACCAACTACCTGGCCGAGCTGTCGAGCGGCGACGAGGTCCAGGTCGTCGACACCGACGGCCACACCCGCGAGGCGGTGGTGGGCCGGGTGAAGATCGAGAAGCGTCCGATGTTCCGGATCCAGGCCGAGATCGAGACCGACGACGGCACCGACCGGATCGAGACGCTCATCCAGAACGCCGAGACCGTGAAGATAGCCACGAGCGAGGGGCGCAAGGCCGTCACCGACGTCGAGCCGGGCGACGAGGCGCTCGTCTACTACGAAGACGTCGCGCGCCACTTCGGCGAGGCCGTCGAGGAGAGCATCATCGAGAAGTGACATCCTCCTCGCCGTACACGACGGGGCTTCCACCGCAGGTGGAATAGCTAACCGACCTTCGACTGCTAATTTGCTTCGCTCCCTCCGAATATCCCGTAAAACTGTGCGACACGATATACGGCGAATACAGTGAACACGAGCGGCATCCCGATAAAGAACAGCAAGAGCACCTCCTCTCGCGTGAACAGGCCGGTGATCGGCGTTCGAGCGACTCCGGGCAGTCCCGCGAGGACGATGGGGATGAAAAGGAGGATACTGAACAGTAGAGCGGCTGTAAGCTGCGTGTACGGCCACGCGGTGTCACCGACTTTGCTCGATGACATCAGATACTCACCTCGCTTGCGGTCTTGCGGTCCGTCGATGGTTGCTCGACCATCTCCCAGTCATGCGTTGCCCATTCCTGCGAGCGGCGCACGCGGTTGTGTGCGGATTGGAATTGGTCCAGATCACCGTGCGCTTCGACGGTGCGAAGGCGGTGGAGCAGGCCGTCCATATTCGCGTTCTGGATGCCGAGACCGGGACGTCGATTCACTTCAAGCACCATCGGTCCGTCCTCCTCATCGAAGACGATGTCCACGCCGGCGAACCCGAGGCCGCTCGAGATGGCGGCCTGTGACGCCATTGTGAGGACGGCTTCCCAGTCGGGAACGCTGAATTCGAGGTCGGCTCCCGAATCGGGGTGGGAATCGATGAATTCGTCGTGCGTCTGCTGGTAGCCACCGGACGCTTCACCGGTTGCAATGTCGATAGCGACGGCGACGGCACCCGTATGGATATTCGCAGTTCCGTTCGACTCCTCGGTCGGGAGCCGGACCATCGACATCACCGGAAAGCCGAGGAGGGTGATGACTCGAAGGTCGGGCACTCCGTCCGTTATTCGGTTCGCAAGCATCCCGTCGGGTGTGATGAACCCCTCGACGAGGGCCTCTCTGCGAGCACCGTAGTCACTGACACCGCCGACGCAGATATTTCGAGTGTGAGCCACGATCTCATCGGCTGTTAGCCGCCCGCGGTTCGTGAGGAATTCGTCGGTCTCCTCGTCGCGCCCCCGAACGGCGAGCACGTCACGGCCACCGGATCCATCGATCGGTTTAATGGCGAACTCGTCTTTTGTCTCGAGGAGCGTCCGAAGTTCTTGGAAATCGGACTCGTCCGCAGCGATGAGATAGGTGGCGGGCGTGGGGATTGAAAGCCCGTGAAGCGTTTTCTTCATGTCGCCCTTATCGAACGCCGCCATGACCGACGCGGGGTTGTATCTGCTGATGAACTCTCGATTTCTGATCCGCATTGTGAGAATATTTCCGGCGTTTTTCGTCCCGAGAGAGCGCCGTAACGTCCTGAATCGGAGGTATTCGGCGAGACGAGTGTCGGTGACCGTCCCAAAAAGAATGTTGACCGCGACAAGCGCGACCCACAGCTCCGGCGAACGGATGACGAGTCCGACGAGCGGCTCGTAGGTGACGACAAAGAACGCCGCAGCGATACTAAGAAGCGTCGCGGCGAGGCGGCGAGTCGCAGGCGGCCAGCCGGTCTCGGTGAGACTGCCGACGAAGCGCTCAGCGTACCAAGTGGTCAACACCACCGGGAAGAGGATGACCGCTTGGAGCGATTGGAGATTTTGGAGTTGAGCGGCGGCTTCGAGGACGAACAGGCCGATGGCTGCGACGACGAGGAGTGACGCCACACGGTGGGCGGTCCCGAGGTCTAAGTCACTGATGGCGACGCGGGCGAGCGACGTGATGATAAAGATGTACGCAATGATAACGAACCCCCAGAACGGGCCGATAACCACCCACGAGAAAGAGAGGATCACTGGCCCGAACACGCCGAAGGTGCTCATTCCGAGCTCGTTCCGAATGACCGCGATAACCGTCCCGGCGATCATCAGCCGGAAGGCGAAGTCGAGGTCCTGCGCGACCGGCACGAACAGATCGGAATTGGCCCGCAGAAACACCCCGACGACTGTCAGCCCGAACAGAAGCACCAAACTCGGGAGATGCTGTTTGAGATCTAATTCCACGATTCACCCGCGAACACATCGCCGAGTATGGGTAGGCTACTCTCTTCGTTCTGGGACGAGAAGCCCCTCTCATACCCGCCTACGAGATCGCATCTGAAGCACATCATCTACCTATCAATTCTCCTACGAGTACTTAAGTTAGCCTCTAGCTACCTACTGTGGCCCCCGATTAACTCACGACACACCAGTCGATACTACGGAAAACCGGCCGCGATCGTGTCGACCAGAACGCATTTTACGCTTTCTCCGGATTAGGTGTCCATGGCAGTCGCTACCGAAGGCGGGCGTCGCGTCGCGGAACTCGGGTTCCTCGAACGTATCCGACACCTCGCGGACGCCGCGAACCCGGCGTTCGCGGCCGGGAGCTTCCTCGTCCCGTTGGCTTTTCTCGCCGCGAGCCTCGCGCTCGCGAGCACCGAGTTGCTCTTTTATACGCACATCGCCGCCGGCGCGGTGTGGTTCGGCTTCGCGCTGATCTTCCCCGCGATCATCGGCCCGACGCTCGGCGGGCTCGACGAGGAGGCGGCAGCGGCGGTAAACGAGACGCTCATCCCGAAGGCCGTCTTCTTCCTCGTCGGCTTCTCGCTGACGACGGTGCTGTCCGGAACGGTGCTTCTCACGCCAGGCCTCGGCCTCGGCTACGGCTTCGGCGGGACGTGGTCCGGACTCGCGCTCGGCCTCGGCTGGGGACTGTTCGCGTTCGGACTGGCGGTCCCGCACCGCCTCCAGCTCAGCGCGTACTACGAGACGGTGTCGCCCGACCCGGACGCCTCACGGCTCGAATCGATCGAGAAGAAGAACCTCGTCGTCGGCCTGTTCGAGGGCGCCGTGATGCTCGCGATAATCGTGTTGATGACGGGGTTCCGCTTGGGCGTGTGACCGCGTCGAGGAGCAGGAGGGCGAATCCGGTCCGGCGGCTCGAACCGGTCGAGAGTAGGAGCCCTCGACGCGACTCCGGCGAGACAGAGTCGAAGTGACTGACTGTAAGATTCATTACACTCCGTTTTGATTGATGGATATGGGACGCGCCCGGCGCGCGGCCGTCATCGAAACGCTCCACGACGTCGCGACGACGATCCAGACAGAGGAGACAGTCGCGGGCGTCTGCGAACGGACGGTCGCAGCGGCCGCCAACCTCCTCGATTTCAACCTGTGTACTATCATGATACGGGACGGCGAGCGGCTCGTCCCGCGCGCCACGTCCGCGGCCGCGCCGCCCGACGGCAGCCAGCAGATGCGTATCGACGAGGGGCTGGCGGGCAAGACCTACCAGACGGGAGAGTCGTACACCGTCGCCGAGGTCACGCCGGACGACGAGACGGTGCCGGCCGACGCGTCGTACAGGTCCGGGATCAGCGTACCGATCGGCGACCACGGGGTGTTTCAGGCGGTCGAGACGACGCCGGACGCCTTCGACGACGACGACGTTGAGCTGGCGGAACTCCTCCTCAGCCACGCCGAGACGGCGCTGGACCGGCTCGACCGGGAACGGGAGCTCCAGCGGCAGAACGACCGGCTCGACCAGTTCGCGTCCGCGGTGAGCCACGACATCCGGAACCCGCTCGGCGTCGCCACGGGCCGGTTAGAACTCGTCGCCGCGGACTGTTCGAGCCCGCATCTCGAGGCGGTCGCAGACGCGCACGACCGGATGGAGCGGCTCATCGACGACCTGCTGCTGTTCGCGAAGATGGGCTCCGAGACGCTCTCGCTCGCGGCGGTCGATATCGGGGCGCTCGCCGCCGACTGCTGGGACCCGCTCGCGACGCCTTCGGCCACGCTCAGCGTCGAGTGCGACCGCGACGTCCGCGCCGACCGCGACCGCCTGCGCCAGCTCCTCGAGAACCTACTGAAAAACGCGCTCGACCACGGCGGCGACGACGTCTCCGTGACGGTGGGCGAGTTGGCCGACGGCTTCTACGTCGCCGACGACGGCCCGGGCATCTCGCCGGACGACCGCGGGGACGTGTTCGCGGCCGGCTACACGTCAGACGACGGGACCGGATTCGGCCTGTCGATAGTCTCGCAGATCGCCGACGCCCACGGGTGGGACGTCGAGATAATGGAGAGCGCGCCCGGCGGCGCTCGGTTCGAGATCCGCGGCGTCGAAACCGCCGAGCCGTGAGACAGCGAATCGCAGTTGTGCGTTCGTGTCCGCCTCAGATCCCGTACAGCTCGCCGTACTTCTCCTCGACGTAGTCGAGGAACGCGTCCGCCGAGAAGTCCTCGCCGGTCGCGCGCTTCACCAGCTCGTTGGTCTCGTAGCGGGAGCCGTGCCGATGGACGTTCTCGCCGAGCCAGTCGTGGAGGGCGTCGAACTCGCCCGCCGCGATCTTCCCGTCGAGGTCGTCTATCTCCGCCTCGGCGGCCGCGAACAGCTGGGCGGCCATCACGGAGCCGAGCGAGTAGGTGGGGAAGTAGCCGAAGTTGCCGTGGCTCCAGTGGATGTCCTGGAGACAGCCCTCGCTGTCGGTGTCGGGGCGGATACCGAGGTACTCTTCGTACTTGTCGTTCCACACTTCGGGCACGTCCTCGACGTCGAGGTCGCCGCGGATCAGGTCGCGCTCGATCTCGAACCGGATGACGATGTGGAGGTGGTAGGTAAGCTCGTCGGCCTCGACGCGGATGAGATTGTCCTCGTACACCTGGTTGAACGCCTCGTAGGCGTCCCGGACCGTCGCCGCCTCCGTCTGCGGGAAGTGCTCTTTGAAAATGGGGAGGAACTCCTGCCAGAACGCCTCGCTGCGCCCGACGTGGTTCTCCCAGAGGCGCGACTGCGACTCGTGGACCGAGAGGTCACGCGACTGGCCGAGCGGCGTACCGAACTGCTCTTGCGGGAGCCCGAGGTTGTACTGGGCGTGGCCGAACTCGTGGATCGTCGAGCCGACGGCGCCGAGCGGGTCCTCCTCGTCGAACCGGGTCGTCACGCGGCAGTCGAACTGGTTGCCCGAGGTGAACGGGTGCGAGGAGACGTCGAGGCGCCCGCGATCGAAGTCGTAGCCGACGAATTCCAGCGCGTCCCGGGAGAGCGCCTCCTGATCGTCCTCGGGGAAGGTCCCCTCGAAGGTGTCGACGGCGAGGTCGACATCGGACTCGCGGATGTCCTCGATCATCGGGACGAGCGCCTCGCGGAGCTCGGTGAGGATCGACTCGGCGCGCTCCATCGAGAGGCACGGCTCGAACTCCTCGAAGAGGACCTCGTAGGGGTCGCGGTCGGGGTCGATGTGCTCCGCGTACTCGCGTTTCAGCTCGACGTGCTTCTCGAGGTACGGCGCGAACTCGTCGAAGTCGTCCTCGGCCTTCGCCGCTTCCCACGCTTGGAGCGCCTCGGAGCCCGTCTCGGAGATCTCCTCGACGAGCTCGACCGGGACCGCGTCGGCGCGCTCGTACTCGCGGCGGACCTCGCGGACGACCGCCGCCTGCTCGTCAGTGAGGTCGGCGTCGTCGAGCTCGTCGAGCAGCTCGCCCGTCTCGTCGGCGGTGACCATGTCGTGGTGAACGGAGGAGAGCGCAGAGAGCTGCTTCGATCGGGCCGGGGTGCCGCCCTCGGGCATCATCACCTGCTGGTCCCAGCCGAGGACGCCGGAGGCGCTGCCGACCGCGTTCCACCGCTGGACGCGGTCGAGGAGGGCGTCGTAGGCGTCCGGTGCGTCGGCTGCGTCGTCTGCCGCGGCTTCCGTTGCCATACGTCACGGATCGATCCCGGCAGTTAAGAAGGGACCGAACCCGGAACCGTCAGAATCCCCTCCTCGCCGCGACGCTTCGCCGAGCGCGGGATATATGCCCGGCGCCGCGGAAGGACAGGTAACAGATGTCCGACGACGACTTCATCGACCTGCGGTCCGACACCGTCACGGCGCCCTCGGCGGAGATGCGCGAGGCGGCCGCGACCGCCGAGGTCGGCGACGACGTGTACCGCGACGACCCGACGGTCAACGAACTGGAGCGCCGGGCGGCCGAGGCGGTCGGCACCGAGGCCGCGCTGTACGTCCCCTCGGGGACGATGGCGAACCAGATCGCGGTTCACACCCACACGGAGCCGGGCCAAGAGCTCCTCTTGGAGCGCGAGTCGCACATCTACCGCTGGGAGCTGGCGGGCGCGGCCAAGCTCTCGGGCGTCCAGACCCGGACGATAGACGCCGGCGAGCGCTGCGTCCCGACGCCGGACGCGGTCCGCGAGGGGCTCGTCGACGAGGACCTCCACCGCCCCGGCACCGGCCTCCTCTCCGTGGAGAACACCCACAACTACCGCGGGGGGATCGCGGTCCCCGTCGACCGGATCGCGGCCGCCGCGGAGGCCGCCCGCGACGCCGACGTGCCGGTCCACCTCGACGGCGCACGCGTGTTCAACGCCGCGGTCGCGCTCGGCGTCGACGCGAGCGAGATCGTCGACCCCGTCGACAGCGTCACCTTCTGCCTCTCGAAGGGGCTCGGCGCGCCGGTCGGGTCGATCCTCGCCGGCGACGAGGCGTTCGTCGAGGAGGCCCGCCGCGTCCGCAAGCTGTTCGGCGGCGGGATGCGGCAGGCCGGCATCATCGCCGCGCCCGGGCTCCGCGCGCTGGAGAACGTCGACCGGCTCGCCGAGGACCACGGCAACGCGGAGCGGCTCGCGGCCGGCCTCGACGCGCTCGACGGCGTCGACGCGCCCGCGCCCGACACCAACATCGTCGTGGCGCACACGGAGGCCGCCGGCATCCCGGCCGAGTCGCTCTACGCGGCCTGTAAGGACGCCGGCGTCGGCTGCGTCGAGTTCGCCGAGCACACGACGCGGTTCACCACGCACCTCGACGTCGACGACGCCGACGTGGACGAGGCGGTCGACCGGATCGCGGCCGTCGTCGACGAGCTGCGGGAGTGACCTGCCGAGTATTTCGGACCGCCGTCAGGCGGGGATGCGACGGTCCCACGGAAACGTTCAATTCGGCTGCCGACCAACGCCCTCGCATGGACGCACAGGCAGTCGACGCGGCTGCGCGGACCGCCCGAACCGAGGTGGACGACGCCCGCCCCTGAGGTCGTCGGCGTGGACATCAGCGGCCGCCACGAGGAGGACGGCGAGTGCCTGATGGTCGCGGCCGCGGTCCACGCGCGGGTCGACTCCGCGCGGATCCGCTCGGTGGAGGGGATGAGCTTCGCCGCCTCGCGCGAGGGGCCGACGCTGGAGGCGACCGTCGCGCTCGCCGCGGATGCGGTCGGGAACCTCCCGACTCCGCCGGCGGGGCCGGTCGTCGCGGAGGGCGGCGAGTTCTACGAGGAGCCGGCCGCGCGCGTCGGACTCAGCTTCCAGCCCGAGTTTAAATACGTCGAGAGCATAGGCGAGCGCGAAACAGTGCAGGCAGCACACCACGCCGCGTACGCCGCCCGGGAACTCCTCCGATGAGCGGGGACGCCGGGCAGGCGGACGCCGACTCGTCGACCGAGGGACGCCGCGCAGTCGTTGCCAAGCGCGTCGACTCCGGAGAGGCCGACCTCGCCGAGATATCGCAGCTCGCGGCCGCCGCGGGCTACGAGGTGGTCGGCGAGCTCACCCAGACCCGCACCGAGGACGCCGCGTTCATGTTCGGCGAGGGGAAGGTCGCGGAGCTCCGCGACCTCGTCCGGCGGACCGACGCGAACGCCGTGATCATCGACAACGACGTGGGGCCGTACCAGACGTTCAACGTCGGCGGGAAGCTCCCCGAGGGCGTCGAGATGATCGACCGGTTCACGCTCATCCTCGAGATATTCGGCCAGCGCGCCAACACGCGAAAGGCGCAGCTCCAGGTCGAGCTCGCGGAGCTCCGGTACGAGCTCCCGCGCGCGGAGGCGAAGGCGAGCCTCGCGAAGCGCGACGAGCGCCCCGGGTTCATGGGGCTCGGCGAGTACGACGAGAGCGTCGAGCGGGACATCAAACGGCAGATATCGGAGATCCGCGACGAGCTTGAGTCGATCGCCGAGAAGGAGGAGGCGCGCCGCGAGCAGCGCCGCGACTCCGGGTTCGACCTCGTCGCGCTCGCGGGCTACACCAACGCCGGGAAGTCGACGCTGATGCGCCGGCTCGCGGACGAACTCGAGGTCGACGAGAACGCCGACCGCCACCGCGACCTCGACACCACCGCAGAGTCGCAGGACATGCTGTTCACGACGCTCGGCACCACAACGCGCCGGGCCGAGATGGAGAAGCGCGACGTCCTCCTCACCGACACGGTCGGGTTCATCGCGGACCTCCCCCACTGGCTCGTGGAGTCGTTCGAGTCGACGCTCGACTCCGTCTACCGCGCCGACCTTGTGTTGCTCGTCGTCGACGCCAGCGAGTCCGTCGAGGAGATGCGCGAGAAGCTGGTCACGAGCCACGACACCCTCTACGAGCGCAACGAGGCGCCCGTCGTCACCGTGTTCAACAAGATCGACCGGCTGGAGCCGGGCGAGCTGGCGGACAGGCGCGCCGCGCTCTCCGGGGTCGCGCCCGACCCGATCGCCGTCTCCGCGAAGACGGGCGCGGGGGTGGCCGAGCTCCGGGACCGCGTCGAGGACGAGCTCCCGAACTGGGAGCGCGAGCGGCTCGTCCTTCCGGTCTCGGACGACGCGATGAGCCTCGTCTCCTGGGTCCACGACCACGGGCACGTCGCCGAGGAGACGTACGCGGGCGACCAGGTGACGGTCGACTTCGAGGCGAAGCCCTCGATTGTCGCCCGCGCTCGCGCGAAGGCCGCCGACCTCTCGGCGCCGCCCGCCGAGGAGTCGGCCTGACCGCGGGCGGTCGGCGGCGATCGGTCCGCCGCCGCGCTCGCTGTGGCTCTCACTCGCCGGGGCTCTCACTCGCCGGGGCTCTCACTCGCCGGGGCTCTCACTCGCCGGGGCTCTCACTCGCCGGTGACCCGGACAAAGTATACGGGTCTGCGCGGGCCATACGGTGTCATGGACAACCCCGGGACCGACGGTCGGCTCGTCGACGGCGACGAGGACGTCGTCCCCCCGCCGGCCGACTTCAGGCAGCGAGCCGCCGCGAGCGACCCCGCGGTGTACGACCGGTTCGACCGCGAGGGGCGGGATGCGTGGCGCGCGGCCGCCGACCTCCTGACGTGGGACCGGGAGTACGAGACCGTCCTCGACGACAGCGACCCGCCCTTCTACGAGTGGTTCCCGGACGGCCGGCTCAACGCCGCCGTGAACTGCGTCGACCGCCACCTCGACGAGCGCCGCAACCAGCTCGCGATTCGGTGGTTCGGGAAGCGCGGCGAGCGCCGGTCGTACACGTACCTCGACCTCCACCGAGAGGTGAACGCGGTCGCGGCCGGGCTCCGCGAGCTCGGCGTCGAGGAGGACGACGTGGTGACGCTGTACCTGCCGATGATCCCGGAGCTGCCAATCGCGATGCTGGCCTGCGCGCGCATCGGCGCGCCGCACAACGTCGTCTTCGCGGGGCTGTCGGCGGAGGCGCTCGCGACCCGGATCGACGCCGCCGACTCGGAGTTCCTGATCACCTGCGACGGCTACTACCGCCGCGAAGACGCGTTCAACCAGAAGTCGAAGGCGGACAACGCGCGGATCCGCGCCGAGGGGGAGCTGTCGGCCGCGGTCGTCGTCGATCGACTCGGCGACGAGCTCGCCGTCTCGCTGGGCGACGACGAACACGAGTACGACGCGCTCGTCGAGGCCCACGACGGCGAGACGGTCGAACCGGTCGCCCGCGACGCGACGGACCTGCTGTTCGTGATGTACACCTCGGGGACGACCGGGCGGCCGAAGGGGGTCGAACACGCGACGGGCGGCTACCTCGCGCACGTCGCGTGGACGACGCGGAAGGTCTTGGACGTGCGGCCCGAGGACACCTACTGGTGCGCCGCCGACATCGGCTGGATCACCGGCCACTCTTACGGCGTGTACGGCCCGCTGGCGACGGGGACGACCACGGTGCTGTACGAGGGGTCGCCGGACTACCCCGACCGCGACCGCGTCTGGGACCTGATCGAGCGCAACGCGGTGAGCGTCTTCTACACCTCGCCGACCGCGATCCGGTCGTTCATGAAGTGGGGCGCGGAGTACCCCGAGTCGCACGACCTCTCGTCGATCCGCCTGCTGGGGACCGTCGGCGAATCGATCACGCCGAAGGCGTGGCGCTGGTACCGCGACCACGTCGGCGGCGGCGACGCGCCCGTCGTCGACACGTGGTGGCAGACCGAGACCGGGGCCATCGCGCTCGCGACGCTCCCCGGCGTCACGCCGATGAAGCCCGGCAAGGTCGGCCCGCCGTTGCCGGGGATAGACGCCCGCGTCGTCGACGAGGACGGCGAGCCGGTCGACCCGGGCGAGTCGGGCTACCTCACGCTCGCCTCCCCGTGGCCCGGCATGCTGCGCGGCCTCCGCGAGGGCGACGAGCGCTACCTGCGGGAGTACTGGCTGGAGGGCGGGGACGGCTGGCGCTACCGCACCGGCGACGGGGCGACCGTCGACGAGGACGGCTACGTCACGATCCTCGGCCGGGTGGATGACGTGATCAACGTCCGCGCACAGCGGTTCAACACCGGCGAGTTGGAGGCGGCCATCGTCGACGCCGACGGCGTGACCGAGGCCGCGGTCGTCGGCGACGACGACGGGAGGATCGTCGCGTACGTGACGACGAAGAGCGCGGTCGAGCCCGACGAGGGGCTCCGCGACACCATCGCGGACCGCTTGGCGAGCGCCGTCGGCGACGTGGCCCGTCCGGACCGGATCGTGTTCACGCCCGAGCTCCCGAAAACGCGCTCGGGGAAGATCATGCGGCGGCTGCTGGAGGACATCGCCCGCGGCGAGGAGTTCGGCGACGTGAGCGCGCTCCGCAACCCCGAGGTCGTGGGAGAAATCGAGTCGACTGTGCGTGAAAAGAGAAACTGAATACAGTTTCTCTAAGCCCATCGAGATACGAGTAATAGTTACTTGTCGGCGGCGACCGTGGGACACGGCATGGCCACCAGCGTTTTCTCACGGGACGCGGTCCACGCGCGCCGCCGCGCCGTCGTCAAGACCCTCTGCTATCGTGCGTTGATGGTAACGATCACGGTGCTGGTCGCGTGGCTGGTCGTCGGCGACGTCGGCCAGGCGGCGAGCATCGGCTTCGTGACCAACGGGGTAAAGACGATCACGTACTACGGCTACGAGCGCCTGTGGGACCACGTGTCCTGGGGCGTCGGCCTGTCCGGGTGACCGGCGAGCAGCGTTTCGGAATCGCGTAGTTAACCGAAATACAACGGTAGGAAAACGGACCCGATAAGAAGGGCTTTCGCGGCGAAAGCGCGGTCACCCCGCTGAAGAGCCGTTTTCCGGAAGAATTTTGTTTCGGCTACTTGTTGATTTCCGAAACGAATGGTCGATGGCCTCGACGCGGACGCCTACGACGCGCTCGTCACCGCCGCGGAGACGTATCGCGCGGCGCTGGTCGTCAGGCTGGCGGGCGAGGCCGGGCTCCGTACCGAAGAGATAACCCGCGTCGCCCCGCGACACCTGCGCGACGCGGAGTCGGTCTCGGACGCGCGACTGCTCGCCGTCCCCGCGGGTGACGGCGACGAGCGAGCGGACGGGGATTCGCCCCCGACAGGCGACGAACGGATCGGCCGCGAAACGGTGGTTCCGGCCTCGCTGGCGGCCGATCTCGACCGGTACGCGACGAGCGAAGGGCTCGGCGACGACGACCCGTACGTCGACGTCTCGCCCCGGCGCGTCCAGATGATCGTGAGCGAGACGGCGGCGCGGGCGGCCGGCCTCGCCGACGGCGCGCTTGACGAGCGGGTCACCCCGAGCGCCCTCCGGAAGACGTTCGCTCGGCGACATCTCGTCGACCGCGGCGTCGACCCGCGAGCCGTCCGCGACGCCGGCGGCTGGGAGTCGCTCGGCACGTTCGACTCGTACCTCGACCCGCTCGATGGCGAGGCGCTCGCGGCCGCCATCGCCGGCGACGAGAGGGTCGGCGACGCGTCGGCAGAGCAGACCGTGATGACCGTCCTCCCGGGATTCGAGGCGCTCGCGGACCCGGGGTCGTCGGCCCCCGCGGCGGCCGTCGTCGCGGGGCTGATCGAGGTCGACCGCTGGGCCGAGGCGTGGGTCGTCCGCCGGGCGGTCGGCGGCGAGCGGGCGGCCGTGACCGCGGCGGCGGGCGTCGCTCGGGAGACGCTCGCGGACCGCGGCGTGACCGCCGGTGGGCCGTGGCTGGACGCGATACCGGAGGGTGCGTCGGCCGCGACCGACGGCCGAAAGGAGACCGACGGCCGGCCCGCGGTCGCGGTCCCCGCGGCCTACGAGGGCGCGGTCCACGGCGCGCTCTGCGTCGTCGCGGCCGACGACGACCCGGCCGACGAGCCCGAACGCCGAGCGCTCGCCGCGCTCGGGGGGTGCCTCGGGCGGGCGATCACCGCCGACCGGTGGCGAGAGCTGCTCCACTCCGACGCGGTCACTGAAGTCGAGTTCCACACGACCGACGACGCCGCGTTCCTCGCCCGGGCGAGCGACCGGCTGGACTGTTGGATCGAGCTGGCCTCGACCGTCGACGTCGACGACGACGTCTCTCGGGCGTACCTCTCCGTCAACGGGGCCCGACCGCAGGACGTCGCGGCGGTCGTCGAGGCGGCGGCGGGGGTCTCCGACTTCCGGGTGATAGAGACCCGTGAGGACGGCTGTTCGGCCTCGGTGCGCCTCGCGGACGGGTCGCTCGTCAGGGCGCTCATCGACCACGGCGCGACCGTGCGCGACGCGTCGGCGGCCGACGGTCGGGTCCGCGTCGTCGCGGACTTCCCCGAAGGGACGAACGTCCGTCCCGTCGCGGACGGGCTCCGCGACCGGTTCGCGGACGTCAGGCTCGCGAGCAAGGAGTCGGTCGCGCGCTCGCCGCGCGCGGAGTCCTCGCTCCGCGACGGGATCGCCGACCGGTTCACCGACCGCCAGTGGGCCGCGCTGTCGGCGGCGTACCACGGCGGCTACTTCGACTGGCCGCGCGGGAGCACGGCCGAGGAGGTGGCCGACGCGATGGACGTCTCGTCGCCCACGTTCCACAACCACCTCCGGAAGGCCCAGCGCGCCCTCCTCGACGGGGTGTTCGAGGACGACGCGGCGCGACCGGGCCGAGGGGACGACGAGCGAGCGGCCCCGCCCGGCGGGTAACCTCACGGTAGGCTCAGCCGGCGGGTACTCCGACCGCTCGCGCGTCCCGCGGCGCGGCTCTCGCCGCTCGATCCGGCGGAGTCTGTCACGATTTTTCGTATTTAGCGTCGACGTTTATATGCCGAGATCGGTTGGATACGACCGTACCATGACAGAGGGAGACGGCCAACTGGAAGCGAGATTGGCGGAACAGGAGGTATTCGAGCCGTCGGAGTCGTTCGTCGAGCAGGCGAACGTCTCCGACCCAGAGATATACGAGGAGTTCGACGAGAACTGGCCCGAGTGCTGGGAGACGGCTGCCGACCTGCTGGAGTGGGAAACCGACTACGACCAGGTGCTCGACGACAGCAACCCGCCCTTCTACGAGTGGTTCACGGGCGGCGAGCTGAACGCGTCGGCGAACTGCCTCGACCGACACCTCGACGACCGCGGCGACGAGGTCGCGATCGAGTGGGTCGGTGAACCGGTCGACGAGGACGACCGCTCGTACACGTACGAAGAGCTCCACCGCGAGGTGAACGAGTTCGCGGCCGCCCTCCGGGAGCAGGGCGTCGAGGAGGACGACGTCGTCACGATGTACATGCCGATGATCCCGGAGCTGCCGATCGCGATGCTGGCCTGCGCGCGCATCGGTGCGCCGCACAGCGTCGTGTTCGCCGGGTTCTCGGCCGACGCGCTCGCGACGCGGATGAACTCCGCGGACTCGGAGTACCTCGTCACCTGCGACGGCTACTACCGTCGCGGCGACCCGCTCGACCACCTCGATAAGGCGAACGAGGGGCTCGCGGGCGTCGACCACGACACGACCACGGTAATCGTCGATCGCCTCGGACCGAACGGCGACGACTTCGGTCACGACCTCGGCGACGACCAGGTCGACTACGGCGACCTCGTGGCGGAACACGAGGGCGCCGAGGTCGACCCGGTCACCCGCGACGCCGAGGACATGCTGTTCCTGATGTACACCTCGGGGACGACGGGGAAGCCGAAGGGCGTGAAACACACGACCGGCGGCTACCTCTCGTGGGTGTCGTGGACCTCGCAGTCGGTCCTCGACATCAAGCCAGATGACACGTACTTCTGCTCGGCCGACATCGGGTGGATCACGGGTCACTCCTACATCGTCTATGGGCCGCTCGCGCTCGGGACGACGACGATGATGTACGAGGGGACGCCCGATCACCCCGAACAGGACCGCCTCTGGGAGATCGTCGACGAGTACGACGCGACCCAGCTGTACACCGCGCCCACGGCCATCCGCGCGTTCATGAAGTGGGGCTCGAAGTTCCCGGACCGCCACGACCTCTCCTCGCTGCGCCTGCTCGGCACGGTCGGCGAGCCGATCAACCCGCGCGCGTGGAAGTGGTACTACCAGCACATCGGAAACGAGGAGTGCCCGATCGTCGACACGTGGTGGCAGACCGAGACGGGCGGGATGATGGTGACGACGCTGCCCGGGATCAAGGACATGAAGCCCGGCGCCGCGGGACCGCCCCTGCCGGGCCTCGACGTCCAGATCCTGGACACGCTCGGCGACGAGGTCGAGCCCGGGAAGGCCGGCTACCTCACGGTGCAGAAACCGTGGCCCGGCATGCTCCGGACGCTGTACAACAACGACGAGCGCTACATCGAGGAGTACTGGGCGGAGTACTCTGATACCGACAGCGACGACCCCGACGACTGGGTGTACTTCCCGGAGGACGGGGCGAAGATCGACGAGGACGGCTACATCACCGTCCTCGGCCGTGTCGACGACGTGCTCAACGTCTCGGGCCACCGGCTCGGGACGATGGAGATTGAGTCGGCGATCGTCGGCGTCGAGGGCGTCGCCGAGGCGGCGGTCGTGGGCGGGAACCACGACATCAAAGGCGAGGCCGTCTACGCGTACGTGACGACCGAAGACGGCTACGAGGGCACCGAGGAGCTCCGCGACGCGATCGTCGCGGGCGTCGAGGACGCCATCGGTCCGATCGCCCGCCCGGAGCAGGTCGTGTTCACGCCCGACCTGCCGAAGACCCGGTCCGGGAAGATCATGCGGCGCCTGCTGGAGAACATCGCAGACGGCAAGGAGCTCGGGAACACGAGCACGCTTCGGAACCCCGAGATTGTCGAGGAGATCCAACAGAAGGCCGACGCCGAGTAGCGCTCGGCGAACCGTTTTCAATCGGTTTCACTGACGACCACGACGGATCACACGACGATAATCATCACGAAAAAATCATACAAACGAACCCACAACACACGCCAAAACATGACAGATAATACCTCACACGAACGAGACGACGCGGTCGCTGACGGTGGCCGCGCAACTGACGACGCGGCCACCGACGGGGCTCGCGCAGCCGACGACGCGGCCACCGACGGGGGTCGCGCACCTAACGACGCGGCCACCGACGGCGGCGTCGCCTCGACCGGCGCCGCACAGACGCACAACAACACCGACTACCTCGGCGCGGAGGTGAACATCCTCAATCCGAGCACGCCGTACATGCGCGATCACCTCCGAATCGTCTGGACGGGGTTCGCCATCTGGGTCCTCGCGGTGTGGGGGCCGGTGACCCTGACGCGGCTCGCGCCCGGTCCGATGACGCAGACGATGCCGATATTGGGGTTCCCGCTCCACTACTTCCTCGTCGCGTTCGGCGCCCCGACCAGCGCGCTGATCCTCTCGTTCTGGTACTCGCGGAAGCGGGACGCGCTCGACGAGAAGTACGGCATCGAACACACTGACGTCGCAACGACTCAAAGCGGCGCTGACGCCGCGGCGGCCGACGGAGGGGTCGACGAATGACGGCGAGTTCGCTCCTCTTGCAGAGCGACCTCCTGCCGGAGGCCCTCGACATCTCGTTCAAGCTGGCGCCGGCGCTCCTCGTGATCGGGATGTTGGGGCTGTTCCTCACCATCGGCTTCGTCTTCCGCGTGGCCGACACCGACGACATGTGGGTCGCCGGCCGGTCCATCGGGAACGTCGAAAACGGGATGGCGATCGGGGCGAACTGGATGTCGGCGGCGTCGTACCTCGGGATGGCGGCGTCCATCGCGCTCGCCGGCTTCTACGGCCTCGTGTTCGTCGTCGGCTGGACGACGGGGTACTTCATCCTACTCATCTTCCTCGCCGCGCAGCTGCGTCGGTTCGGAAAGTACACGGCGCCGGACTTCGTCGGCGATCGGTTCAACTCCGACACCGCGCGCGCCATCGCGGCGGTGACGACGTTCCTCATCGGCTTCGTCTACGCCATCGGGCAGGCGAAGGGGATGGCCTTGGTCGGCCTGTACATCTTCGGTAACTACGGCGGTCTGATCCCCGGCCTCGACGGGTACCAGGTGATGGTCGTCGCCATGATGGTCGTCACCGTCGGGTACCTGACGCTGTCCGGGATGCTGGGCGCCACGAAGAATCAGGCGGTCCAGTACGTCATCCTGATCCTGGCGTTCGTCGTCGGGCTGTTCGTCGTCGGCTACACGAACGGCTACTCGACGGTGCTACCGCAGCTGGAGTACGGCGCGCTGATCAGTCAGCTCGGCAGCGAGTTCTCCGAGCCGTTCGCCGGGTCGAGCTACTACCTCTGGGTCGCCACGACGTTCTCGCTCATCGTCGGCACCTGCGGGCTCCCGCACGTGCTCGTCCGGTTTTACACGGTCGAGAGCGAGCGGACGGCCCGCTGGTCGACGGTCTGGGGGCTGTTCTTCATTTGCATCCTCTACTGGAGCGCTCCGGCGTTCGCGGCGTTCGGGACCGACCTCTACTCGCAGAACGTCGGTGCGACGTACGGTGACCCCGGCATGACGGGCGCGGCCAGCGAGGTCATCGTCGTGCTGGCGACGCAGCTGTCCGGGCTCCCGTCCTGGTTCGTCGGCATCGTCGCGGCGGGCGGTATCGCCGCGGCGATCGCGACGGTCGCCGGGCTGTTCATCGCCGGCTCCTCGGCGATCAGCCACGACATCTACACGAACATCATCAACGAGGACGCGACGCAGCGCCAGCAGATCCTCGTCGGCCGCCTCTCGATCGTCGCGCTGGGCGCGCTGACCACGCTGGCCGCGCTCAACCCCGCGTCCTCGATCGCGGCGCTCGTGGGCTACGCGTTCTCGCTCGCCGGCTCCGTGCTGTTCCCGATGTTCTTCCTCGGCATGTGGTGGGAGAACGCCAACCGCCAGGGCGCGCTGGCCGGCATGACGACCGGGCTGACCCTCTGGTCGATCCCGATGATCAACGAGATCGTCCCGACGTACATCGGCTCGCTCGAGGCGCCGCTGTCGGCCGGGTTGGCGACGTGGATGCCCGCCATCGGCTCGGCGCTCATCACGCTCCCGGTCGTGCTCGCCGTCACCGTCGTCGTCTCGATGGCGACCGACGAGCCGTCGCTCGAAACGAAGCGGATCGTCAGGCAGTGTCACAGCCCCGAACCGATGGGACAGCAGGAGACCGCCGAGGACGTCGTCGCCGACGGCGGCGAAGACATCGCGACGGATGGCGGCCGCGCAATGGACGACGCGGCTGCGGACGGCGGCCGCGCAATGGACGACGCGGCCGCGGACGGCGGCCGCGCTGACGACGCGGCCACGGAGGAGTAATCCATGTACGAACGCATCCTCGTCCCCACGGACGGAAGCGACGTCGCAGAGTCTGCCGTCGACCACGCGCTCGACCTCGCTGAGAAGTACGACGCCGAGGTCCACGCGCTGTACGTGGTCGACATCGACTCGGTGAACTTCAGTCTCGGCACCGAGCAGGTCGACCGGCTCAAGCAGGGTCGGTTCGACGAGATGGGCGAGCTGAAAGAGCAGGCCGACGAGGCGACCGGCGTGGTCGCCCACCGCGGCGCCGACCGCGGCGTCGACGTGGTCGAACACGTCTCGGGCGGCCGACCGCACAAGGTGATCGCCGACTACGCCGAGAACCACGGCGTCGACCTCATCGTGATGGGCAGTCACGGCCGGGCCGGCGTGCGCCGCGCGCTGCTGGGCAGCGTTACGGAGCGCACCCTGCGGTCGACGCACGTCCCGGTCCTCGTCGTCGACTACCTCGACGAGAACTGAGGGCGGCGCACCGGTCCGCGGTCCCGTTCCTCGCGCAGTCGACCCGCGCGATTCCGCAACACCGACGTAACCCCCCACATACACTCATAGCATGCCCGACTCGGACGCCGCGGAGACGCCGGACGACCAGCCGACCGACCCGAGCGTCGCCGACCGCGCCCGACACGTGCTCAGCGAGAACGGCACCGGGATGCTTCAAGACCTGCTGTTCGCGCTCGTCTGGGTGGGACTCGCGTCGGCGCTGTACAACGTCGCCTTCCCGACGGCGCCGCAGTGGGTGCTGTACATGTTCATGCTCGCAGGGATCCCGGCGTACTTCGGCTTCTTCATCTCGCTGGAGATGGCCAAGGAGCGCCGCGCGCGCTGACGCGGCGACGCCGAGAGACCGGTCCCACGTCGCGGGCCGCCCCGCCGCTCAGCCCGCGAGGTCCCGGATGTCGGAGACGTCGAGCAGCCGTTCGTCCGGGTCCAGCGCGGCGCGGTACGTCGCCCGCGCGACGGTGTCCACCGAGAGCGGTCGCGACTCGCCGAGTCGGGAGGCGATGGGCGGCGCGCTCGCGGCGAACCGGAGAACGCGGTCGGCGACGCTGGGGATGTGCGGCTGCCCCTCCCCGTACACCGGTCCCGGGCGGAGGGTGACGACGTCGAGGTCGAGATCGGTGAGAGACGCCTCCGCCCGGCGCTTGGCCGTCAGGTAGGCGTTTCGGATACCGGGCGGCTTCGCGGCCGCGGAGAGGAAGACGAACGCATCGACGCCGGCCCGCTCGGCCTCCAGTGCCGCGAGGAGCGCGGCGTCGCCGTTGACGCGCTCGAAGGTGACGCCCTCCGTCGGCGCCTCGGTGAGCGTCCCGACCGAGTGGACCACGGCGTCGACGCCGTCGAGGCGGTCGCGCCACGCGTTCGGGCTGAAGAGGTCCGCGCTCGTCCACGAGACGGCGTCCGCCCACGCCTCGTCGATGTCGGGGCGACCGCTCCGGGAGACGCTGCGGACCTCGTGGTCGTCGCGGACCGCGAACCGGCAGACGTCGCGTCCGATGAAGCCGCTGCCGCCGACGACGAGGAGGGTGGCCATGCGACGGTGTACGCCCCGCCCCGTCTTGGGGCTTCGGGACGTGGTACGGGAGAACGAGGAGACGCGGCCCTCCGTTTAGCGACGCAGGAACCCGAGGAGCCGGTAGTCGCCGTCGGGGTCGTACCGGCGGAACAGGAGGCTGTTCGTCAGCACCGAGACGGAGGAGAACGCCATCGCCCCGGCCGCGAGGACGGGCTGGAGCAGCCCGAGCGACGCGAGCGGGATCATCGCCGTGTTGTAGCCGAGCGCCCACACGAGGTTCTGTTTGATCTTCTGGAGCGTCGCGTCCGAGACCCGGATCGCCTTCACGACGTCGAGCGGGTCGTCGCGCATCAGCGTCACGTCGGCCGCCTCGATGGCCACGTCGGTCCCGGAGCCGATAGCAGTGCCGACGTACGCGACCGCGAGCGCTGGCGCGTCGTTGACGCCGTCGCCGACCATCATCGCCCGGCGACCGTCGGACTGGATCTCCTCGACCGCGTCGGACTTGTCCTCCGGGAGCACCCCGGCACGGACGTTCTCGGGGTCGATCCCGACCTGCTCGGCGACCGCGCGGGCTGTCCGCTCGTTGTCGCCCGTGATCATCATCACGTCGATTGCGCGGTCGCGGAGCTGGCCCACGGCGTCCTTCGCCGTCGGTTTCACGGTGTCAGCGTCGGCGACGACGCCGAGGAGCTCCCCGTCGTCGGCGCCGGCGGGCACCCGCGCGACGAGCATCGCCGTCTTCCCCTCGCGTTCGAGCCGCTCCATCGTCTCCGCCGCGGGGGAGGGGTCGACGCCGGCGTCGCGTAGCAGCTTCCGGTTGCCGACGAGCACCTCGGCGCCGTCGACGGTGGCCGTCACGCCGTGCCCGGGGACGTTCTCGAAGTCCTCCGGGTCGGCGAGGTCGAGCCCGCGCGCCTCGGCGCCGTCGACGATGGCGCGGGCGAGGGGGTGTTCGCTGCCCCGCTCCGCGCTCGCCGCGAGCCGGAGGACCTCGTCCTCTGCCGTCGCCGTCGACTCGCCTGTCGCCGCGTCGGTCCCGTCCTCGACGACCGCGCCGCCGTCGGGGACCTCGCCGACCGCGACGACGTCGGTGAGCTCCATCTCGCCTTCGGTGAGCGTCCCCGTCTTGTCGAAGACGACGGTGTCGACATCCTTCGCGCGTTCGAGGACGTCGCCGCCCTTGAACAGGACGCCGTTCTGCGCGCCGATGGTGGTCCCGACCATCGTCGCCGCCGGCGTCGCGAGCCCGAGCGCGCAGGGGCACGCGATCAGGACCGACGAGGCGAAGACGACGATCGCGAACTCGAACACCGAGACGGTGCCGCCGACCGGCGCGGGCCCGCCCGCGACCTGCCCCCACAGCGGGAGCCAGTCGACGAAGGCGGCGAGCGCCTCGGGGAAGGCGAACCAGACGACGGCCCACAGCAGCGCGTTCGCGATCACCGCGGGCACGAAGTACGCGGAGATGCGGTCCGCCAGGTTCTGGATGTCGGGCTGGCGGGACTGCGCCTCCTTCACCGTCTGGACGATCTGCTGGAGGGCGGTGTCCGCGCCGACTTTCGTCGCCTCGACGACGAGGAGCCCGTTCTCGTTGATGGTGGAGCCGACGACCTCGTCGCCTTCGGCCTTCTCGACGGGGACGGACTCGCCGGTGACCATCGATTCGTCGACCGCGGACTGTCCCTCCACGACGACGCCGTCGGTCGGGACCTGCTCGCCGGGGCGGACCTTCATCCGGTCGCCGACCGCGACGTCCTCGATGGGGACCTCGCGCTCGGTGCCGGCCTCGTCGACGAGCGTGGCGGTGTCGGCCTCCATCTCCAACAGCTTCCGGAGCGCGTCGCCGGCCTGTCCCTTCGAGCGGGCCTCGAGGTAGTTGCCGAGCGTGATGAAGACGAGGATCAGCGCCGCCGTGTCGAAGTAGACGCTCCCGGCGACTACGTCGAGGAGGACGGCGACGGAGTAGACGTACGCCGTCGTCGACCCGAGGGCGATCAGCACGTCCATGTTGGCGCGCCCGTTCGTGACGAGCGCCTTGTAGGAGTTCACGTAGAACGGCCGACCGAGCACGACCTGGACCGGCGTCGCGAGCGCGGCCGCGACCCAGTGGACCCCGACGCCGAAGAGCCGGTCCGGCACGACGGCGCCCCCGAGGAGGAGGTTGTCGACGAGGAAGAAGAGGAGCGGGACGGACAGCGCGGCGCCGAACAGCGTCAGCCGGAGCTGTTTTCTAATCTCCGCGTTCCGGGCCGCGTCGCGCGCGCTCTCGTCGGAGCCGCCGCTTTCCCCGTCCGCGCCCTCGCCGTCTCCGGCCTCGTTCTCTCGGACGGGGGAGTAGCCCGCGTCCTCGACGGCGTCGTACAGCGCCGACAGCGAGGTCTCGGCGGGGTTGTACCGCACCTGCGCCTCGTCGGTCGCGTAGTTCACGTCGGCGTCGAC
This sequence comes from Halorubrum xinjiangense, assembly GCF_900102375.1. GTDB lineage: Archaea > Halobacteriota > Halobacteria > Halobacteriales > Haloferacaceae > Halorubrum > Halorubrum xinjiangense. Next base: position 107,194 of record NZ_FNBO01000003.1, on the reverse strand, counting down.
GACGCCCGGCACGGACGCTAACGCGTCGCGGTTGGCGTCCGCGCAGTTCGCACACGTCATGTCGGTGATCGCGACGGTCGCGGTCTCGGAGACCGCGCCGTAGCCGGCGTCCTCGATCGCGTCGTAGATCGCCGCGAGCGACGTCGCCTCCGGGTCGTACTCGACGGTCGCCTCGTCCGTGGCGTAGTTCGCGTCCGCCCGCGAGACGCCGTCGAGCGCCGCCACGGCGTCGCCGACGCTCGCCGAGCAGTTGGCGCAGCTCATCCCCGTGATGTCGAGGTGGGTGGTTCTGGTGCTCATCTTGGGTATTACTACGGGGTACTCCCTTAGTGCGTTTTCCCATTAGAAAACAAAGCCTGTGACGGGTTCAAATTCGGAATCGAAAGCGATCACCGGTGCGGAGCTACTTTGGTTCGATCGCGCCGCCGGGATCGCGGCACACAACACTTATATCCACGTCGGGAGACGTATCAGGTGCGATGGCGACAGGCAAGGTCGACTTCTTCAACGACACCGGCGGCTACGGATTCATCGAGACTGACGACGCTGACGAGGACGTGTTCTTCCACATGGAAGACGTCGGCGGCCCGGACCTCGAAGAGGGACAGGAGGTAGAGTTCGAGATCGAGGAGGCGGACAAGGGTCCGCGCGCGACGAACCTCACTCGGCTGTAGCTCGGTCGCGGCATCCGCTACCGGCGAACTCGGACAGCTCTCGAAACGCGTTCCGCGTATATTACACCCGCCAGCGACGGCGCCGCCGTTTTGGTCTCCGAGCCGGGATCGGATCGCATGGAGGCAGACGATCCCGACGCCCAGGCGGACGACTTCGACGCGCACGACGACGACCTCGACGCGCACCCCGACGACCCCGACGCGCACACCGACGACCTCGACGCGTTCGTCGCCGCGAACCTCGACCGCTACGCCGAGACGCAGGGCGTCCTCCCCGAGCGGTTGGCGGAGTTCGGCGACCTGTACCGGTCACAGGGGCACCTGACCCGCGATCAGCTGTACGAGATCGCCTACGAGTCGTCGACGCGGAGCGCCTACCACGTCGAGAAGAACCCCGAGGAGCGGTGTCTGGAGGTGACCCGTAACGCCCGCGCCGTCGACGGCGACTTCTCGACGATTCACCTACTCTCCGGCCTCGCCGGGTTCAAGGCGCCGACCGCGTCGTGCGTGCTGGCCGCCCTCGACGGCGACCGCCACGCCGTCGTCGACACGCGCGTCTGGGCGTCCTTGGAGCGGCTCGGCTACCTCGACGGCCGGAGGGAGTCGTTCGACGCCGCCGACTACGTCGCGATGATCGAGCCGATTCGCGAGATCGCCGACGAGACGGGGTACCGCGCGGTCGACGTGGGGTACGCGCTGTTCGCCCACGACGCGCACGTCCGGGAGGGGACCCTCCACTGACGCCGCGGACTTGCGGCGGGAGCGGGTTAGAGCGGGTACTCGACGCCGGTCGCCTCGGTCGAGTACTCCCAGAGCTTCCGGGCGTCCTCGCGGTCGTAGGAGGCGTCGTTCGACCGGCCGACGGTCGGGTGCCCGCGCATGTTCATCAGGCCGCCCGGCTCGACGTAGGCGCCGCCGTCGACGTCGGCCGTCGCGGCGTACAGCATCGGCTCGACCCCGATCTCGGGGTCCTGACCCAACACCGCGTTCGCGGCCTTCATCCCCACCTTCATCAGTGGGTTGCCGCTCTCCTCGGCGGTGCGCAGCTGGAGGTTCGTGTCGGTGTAACCGGGGTGGCAGGCGACGCTGCGGATCCCGAAGCCGTTATCCTCGTCGCTCGCCTTAGAGCCGCCCGTCGCGTCGAGGCGTCGTTGGAGCTCGTAGGCGAAAAGCAGGTTCGCGAGCTTGCTGCGCCCGTACGCCTTCCACTTGCCGTACGACCGCTCCCAGTTAAGGTCGGCGAAGTCCATCTCGCCCTGCTCGTGGGCGCCCGAGGACTGCGTGACGACGCGGGCATCGCCTCCGATCCCCTCGGCCGCGTCGAGGAGGTCGAACAGGCGTCCCGTGAGCGCGAAGTGGCCGAGGTGGTTGACGCCGAACTGCGTCTCGAACCCGTCCTCGGTCTCGCTCCGCGGGATCGCCATCACGCCGGCGTTGTTACAGAGCACGTCGACCGCGTCGTAGTCGGCTTCGAGGCCCTCGGCGAACGCCGCCACCGAGTCGAGCGAGGCGAGGTCGCACTCGCGCACGTCGAGGGCGCCGTCGACCGCGCCCCCGGCGTCGGCGCGGATCTCCTCGGCCGCCGCCTCGGCGCGCTCGACGCTTCGACACGCCATCGCGACGGTCGCGCCCCGCGCGGCGAACTCGCGGGTCCCCTCGAAGCCGAGCCCGCTGTTCGCGCCCGTCACGACGACCGTCTTCCCGTCCAATCGCGGCATCTCGTCGGCCGTCCATTCTGCCATGGGCGATCGAAGGGGCGTCGCGGGGAGAAACCTGTCGGCGGGCGAACCGATGCCCGGCACCCCGCGCCGGAGGGAGGCGACCCGATCGCCGATCAGACCCGCTCGAATCCCCCAAGCATCACGGCGACCGTGTCCTTCGACGGAACGTCGCGGACTCCGTACTCGGTCGGGTGCTGCCGGTCGTGCGGGTACTCCTGCGGCTGCGGGACCTCGTACGTCTCGTTCCCGCCGAAGCCTAAGAGGAAATCCCGCGTGATCATCGGCTCGACGAACGCCAGCCGAGAGGTTTCGGCGTCGCCGACGAACCCCTGAATGAGCGTGTTATCGAAGTTTTCCGGGGTCCCCGGCTCCCCCGGCCCGTCCGGCAGCTCCGGCGCGTCCGCGGGGGCCGTGTGTTCGCCCATGTCCGTGATGTATCGCTGGTCGGCGACCACGTCGGGCGAGCGCGTGTACCCTTCGGGAAGCTGGTCGTAGTCGAAGTTCGTCTCGTCCACATTTCCGTTGGGGTCCGGCTCAGGGCTGCCGGGATCGTACTCACCGTTCCCGGTGTCGTACGGCGGAAGCCGCGGTCCCTCGACGGCGTCGACCCGCGCGGGGTCAAGCATGTGGAAGTGAATGTCGAAGTGCGGCTTCAGCCACGCCCCCGCTCCGCCGAAGTGGCCGCCCGGGTTCCAGTTGAGTCCCAGGAACGTGAACGGGGTCTCCTCGGCGTCCGGGAACGGGACGAAGAACTGGAGCGACTGCTTGAAGTGGACCTTCGTCGCCTGCCCGCCGGCGCGATACTTGTCGGTCTCGGCCCGGTTGTCGGCCGCCGCGAGGGCGTCTGCGCCCGGCAACCCCTCCAGTGCCGCCCGGTCGAACTCCACGCCGTGGTACTTCGGCTCCCCCGACGGGGTCTCCGTCGTGAACGTCCTCACCGATCCGTTTCCGAGGTCGACGCGCCGACCGTACTCGGTGATTCCCTTCGGCGGGAATCCGCCGCCGGATGCCCCGGCGGAAGCGTTCCCTCGCCCCGGTTCGCCCGCGACTGCCCCCGATCCCCAGACGACGGCGGCGCCGGTCGCGGCCACCCCCCTGAGCACCGCCCGTCGGTTCGCCGCCCGCGGCCGGGTCGTGCTTTCCGCCCGATTCCCCCCGCTTTTCGCGTCGTCGTCTGCCATTTGCGTGCTCCCTCCCGTCACAGCTGTCAGTAACCCCCACGTCACTGCGACACACTATTCAATTAATTTATATTATTTCAATGTAACGACGCGCGAGGGTCGACGGCACCGCCGACACCACCGGTCCGCGTTCGTCACGACACCTCGTCCGCGATTGCGACCCACACACCCGGACGAGACGGCGTCTGACGCGGAGATCCACTTTCACCGCGCCGGCGGTGCGTTTTTAGGTGCCTCGGTGAAAGGGAAGAGTACCGAATGACGTCCTTCCAGTCGACGATCGGCGACGAGGAGGGGATCGCGGAGGAGCTGGCCGAGGGCCAGCGCGAGATCTCCATCGCCGAGTTCTTCGAGAAGAACAAACACATGCTCGGGTTCGACTCGGGCGCCCGCGGGCTCGTCACCGCCGTCAAGGAGGCGGTCGACAACGCCTTGGACGCGACCGAGGAGGCCGGCGTCCTCCCCGACATCTACATCGAGATCGAGGAGCTGGGCGACTACTACCGGCTCGTCATCGAGGACAACGGGCCGGGCATCACGAAAGAACAGCTCCCAAAAGTGTTCGGGAAACTTCTGTATGGTTCAAGGTTTCACAAACGTGAACAAAATCGTGGTCAGCAGGGGATCGGAATTTCAGCGGCTGTATTGTACTCTCAGTTGACTTCCGGCCAACCGGCGAAGATCACCTCGCGCCCGAAGGGCCAGTCGCGGGCGCAGTACTTCGAGCTCATCATCGACACGGACACGAACGAGCCGGAGATCCAGGCCGACGAGGAGACCACCTGGGACCGCCCTCACGGCACGCGGATCGAGCTGGAGATGGAGGCGAACATGCGCGCCCGCCAGCAGCTCCACGACTACGTGAAACACACCGCGGTCGTCAACCCCCACGCGCGACTCGAACTGCGGGAGCCGGGGCTCGACGAGCCGCTAAAGTTCGAGCGCGCGACCGACGAGCTGCCGGCGGAGACGGAGGAGATCCGCCCGCACCCGCACGGCGTCGAGCTCGGCGCGCTGATCAAGATGCTTGAGGCGACCGAGTCGTACTCCGTCTCCGGCTTCCTCCAGGAGGAGTTCACGCGGGTCGGCAAGAAGACCGCCGACGGCGTGATCGACAACTTCCGCGACGTCTACTACGGCCGCGAGCTGTCGTGGTCACCGCCGCGCGCCCACGACGACCGCGACGTCGCGAGCGCGGTCGCCGACGCCGTCGCAAACAAGGGCGCGGCGGCGACGACCGCCTTCGCGGACGGGGTCGCCGAGACGGTCGGAAACAACGACCGGGTCACCCGCTCTGCGGTCGCAGAAATCGTGGACAACACCGCGGAGACGGTCGAGGACGAGACGGGGAAGACGTTCGGCGGGACCGTCCGCGAGAACGCGGTCGACGCCGCGTGGCGGGCGGTGACGGGGCTCGGCGGCGACGAGGACGCAGACTCCGGCGAGGGCGGTGACGGCGCCGACGACGCCGATGCGTCGCCGCTCGTCTCCGACGCTTACGCCCTCGTCGACGAGGCGACGTCGACGCGGAAGGACGATGAGGCGGTTCAGGCGATGGCCGAGGCCCTCGCGCGGCGGTTCGAGGACCTCGACGGCGACGCGTTCCGCGTCACGCGCGACGACCTCGAACGCCTCGTGGCGGACGCGGCCGGCTTCGTCGCCGAGCAGCACGACGCGACGTTCGGCGAGACGGCCCGCGAGAACGTCGTCGAGGCGTTCTGGTCGCGTGCCCGGACGGTGCCGGACGACCCGCCGAAGGTGAAGGCGATCGGAGGCGACCGCGACGCGGCCGCCGACCTGCTCGAAGCGATGCGGACGACGGACATCCTCGCGCCGCCGACCGGGTGTCTCGCGCCGATCACGGCCGAACTGGTCGAGGCCGGGCTACGGAAAGAGTACGACGCCGACTTCTACGCGGCGGCGACCCGCGACGCCGACGTCCACGGCGGCGACCCGTTCATCGTCGAGGCCGGCATCGCCTACGGCGGGGAGATTCCGGCCGAGGGGTCGGTCGAGCTGCTCCGGTTCGCGAACCGCGTCCCCCTTGTCTACCAGCGCGGCGCCTGCGCGACGACGGACGTGATAAAGCAGATCGGGTGGCGCAACTACGGGCTCGACCAGCCCGGCGGCTCGGGGATGCCGAACGGCCCGGCGGTCATCAGCATTCACGTCGCCTCCACGAACGTCCCGTTCACGAGCGAGTCGAAAGACGCGCTGGCGAACGTCCCGGAGATCGAAGACGAGATCGAACTCGCCGTCCGCGAGGCCGCCCGCGAGCTGAAGTCGTATCTCAGCAAGCGGCGCTCGATGCAGCAACGTCGGGAGAAACAGGACGTGCTGGGCCGGATCCTCCCCGAGATGGCCGACAAGGTCTCGGAGGTCACGGGCCGGCCGCGCCCCGACATCGACGGGGCCCTGGCGCGGATCATGAACAACGTCAGCGTCGAGCGCGAGGTGAACGGCGAGACGGTGACGCTTGTCGTCGAGAACCACTCGGACGTGAACGAGCAGCTTGAGATCACGGACATCGTCTCGACGGAGCCGACCGACCTTTCGGACGGGACGGTGGTGGACATGGACGGCGAGTGGTTCGTCCAGTGGAAGCCCGATGTCCCCTCGGGCGACGAGCGGGAACTGACGTACGCGGTCGACGGCGACCCCGAGTTCGAGGTCAGCGTCGGCGGCGTGGAGACGGAGAAACTCACGGTGAACGCCTAAATGACGACCGAAAGCGACGCACGAGACGAGCTGATCGACCTGGCCGCGGATTTCTACGACCAGTTCGCGGCGGGGAACATCCCGGAGATGACGCTCCCGACGCGGACGAAGAGCAACATCCAGTACGACGAGGAGAGCGGCGTCTGGACCTACGGCGACCGCACCTCGACGCGCAGCGCCAACTCGGTGCGGGGCGCGCGCAAGCTTTTGAAGGCCGCCTACACCATCGAGTTCCTCGCGAACCAGCTCGACGACGACCGCTCGTCCACGCTGCGTGAGCTGTACTACCTCTCGGAGTCGTGGGACAACAACGAGGCGCAGTTCTCCTCGCAGGACGAGTCGAACGACCTCGTGGAGGACTTGGAGATCGTCACCGGCGTCACCCGCGAGGACTTCCACATGCGCCCGGAGGAGTCGGGCGCGAAGGTGATGGGCCCGCTGGAGATCCGCGAGCAGACCAACCGCGGCGACCGCGAGATCCACTGCCAACTTGACGTCGGACAGGGGGGGTACCAGATCCCCAACAACCCCGACACCATCGAGTTCCTCGACAACGACGCCGAGTTCGTCCTCTGCGTGGAGACCGGCGGCATGCGCGACCGGCTCGTCGAGAACGGCTTCGACGAGGAGCACGACGCCTTAGTCGTCCACCTCGGCGGCCAGCCCGCCCGCGCCACGCGCCGGTTGACGAAGCGCTTCCGCGACGAGCTTGACCTCCCCGTGGTGGTGTTCACGGACGGCGACCCCTGGTCGTACCGCATCTACGGCTCCGTGGCCTACGGCTCGATCAAGTCCGCGCACCTCTCGAAGTACCTCGCGACGCCCGAGGCGCGGTTCATCGGGATCCAGCCTGAGGACATCGTCGAGTACGACCTCCCCTCGGACCCGCTTTCGGACTCCGACATCAACGCCTTAGAGTCCGAGCTTGAGGATCCGCGGTTCCAGACCGACTACTGGGAAGAGCAGATCGAGCTCCAGCTCGACATCGGGAAGAAGTCCGAACAGCAGTCGCTCGCGAGCCGCGGCCTCGACTTCGTCACCGACACCTACCTCCCCGAGCGGCTCGGGGAGATGGGGGTCCTCTGAGGGCTTCGTCGAGAGCGCTCCGTTACTCGTCTTCGTAAACGATCTCGTCGATCTCGCGGCGCTCGCCGTCAGCGTCGTCATTTTTGTATTTATAAACGGCACTGTCTTGCTCGTCCGTCGTCGCGTTGTGCGAGCCGTCACAGAGCGGCTTCGAGTCGGAGAGGCCGCACTGACAGACGTAGATCAGGCCGTCGTCGCCCTTGTCGTCGTCATCGAGCACCGCCGGGCCTCGCTCCTCGTGCGTGACTTCGCGAGCCATGGGGACCGATCCGCCGCGAGGGTGAAACCAGTTGGGTGGGCATCGACGCGCCGTCGCGGTCGCCTCGACCGCCGCAACCCCCTTGCCCGTGCGGCGTGTATCGGTGGTATGAGCGAGATCGACGAGCGCGACCCGAGCGAGCTGACCGACGAGGAGTGGCGCGAGCGGCTCTCCAAGGAGGAGTACCGCGTCCTCCGCGAGAGCGGCACGGAGGCGAAGTTCTCCGGCGAGTACGTCGACCACCACCCCGACGACGGGGAGTACCGCTGTCGGGCCTGCGGCACCGTCCTCTTCGAGGCCGAGACGAAGTACGAGTCCGGCTGCGGCTGGCCCGCGTTCTACGCCGCCGAGGAGGAGTCGGTGACGACGACGGTGGACACCAGCCACGGGATGCGCCGCACCGAGGTCCGGTGCGCCAACTGCGACTCCCACCTTGGCCACGTGTTCGACGACGGCCCCGAACCGACCGGGAAGCGGTTCTGTATCAACTCGGTCGCGATGGAGTACGACGACGAGTGACCGAGTAGGAGCGTTCCCGGCGTCAGCTGGACCAAACGGTTCTGCCTACCCGAGCAGCGACGGCCGCTCGCCGGCTGCGGCATGGAAACCGTACGCCCGCCCCGAGTCGAGGACGACCAGACGCTCCCCGATCGCGAACAACCCCTCCGGTTCGATCCCCTCGGGCAGCGGCGCCCGCCACCGCACCGCGCCGTCCGGGTCGACGGCGACCGCCCGCGGTTCCGCGTCGTCGCCAAAGCCGCCGGCGTTCGTCACGACGTACACCCCAGCCGCGTCGGCGGCGAAGTGACCCGACGGCAGGTCGGACCGTTCGAACGCGACCTCCTCCGCGTCCACGTCCACCGCGGTGACGGTCCCGCCGCGAGAGTAGTAGAGTCGCCCCTCGCCGGGCGGTACGTCGCTCGGCCGGGTGGTCGGCGCCCGGACGTCCAGCGAGAACCGACGGTCGAGCTTCCGGTCGTAGCCCGTCAGCGACGCGCCCGGCGCCCCGGTCACGACGGTCCCGCCGACGGCGACGAGCCACTCGTTGTCGCCGGCGACAGGGCGCTCGACGCGCCCGTCGCCCGACCGGTCGTACCCGACGACGGCGGCGTCGTCGTCATCGGTAGCCGACGCGCTCTCCGGGATGAGCGCCCACACGGTCTCGCCGTCGACCGCGACCCGCGAAGTCGCGTCTGTCGGGGTTCCGCCCCCGCCGTCCGCGTCGGTCCAGAGGTCCGGGACCGAGAACGCGGGATCGCCCGTCTGCGCGTCGAACGCCGCGACACCGCGTGCCCCGACCGCGACGGAGAGCGCGTCGCTCGCGCGGACGCCTTGGAGGGACGAACCGGTCGCGTCCGCCCCGTCGTCCCCGGACTCGGTCGTTTCGTCGTCTCCGGCCTCGCCCGCGAGGAGCGACCCAGCATCGACTCGCCAGCGGACCGGGTCGTCCATCGACTGTCCCTCGTCGCGGTCAGCCGGTTCGGCCGCGCCCGACCCACCCCCAGACGGCGCGCCGCCCGCCAAGTCGACCGCCGTCAGCCGCCCGCCTTCGACCGGGAGGAAGGCGGCGCCGTCGGTGACCGCGGGGGCGCCGGTCACCTGCCGCTCCGTCTCGCCGACGCCCCGGGCGGCCCCGTCCGGGGTGAGGAGGGAGACGGCCGCGTTCGAGAGGTCGCGCCAGACGTTGTCCTCGAAGTCGAAGGTGCGTCCCGAATGGTTCTCGACGGTGACCAGCCGATCGTTCGTCGCGCGGTACCACCTGTCGGAGGCGAACGCGAGCCCGCCGGCCGGGAGGGACTCCTCCCACGCGAGGTCGCCGCCGCCGGGGACGTAGCCGCAGCCGGCGGTCGTCGCCGCGAGGCCGGTCGCGGCGGCCGCGAGGAAGCGTCGGCGACTCGGCGTCGGCGGGGTGGGCCGGCTCTCGCCGTCCGTCACGTCTCCTCACCCGCGAGCTCGCGGAGCCGCGCGATCCGGTCCCGGGTCGGCGGGTGCGTCTCGGGGAACACGTCCGTGCTGACGAGTTCCTTGTCGCCGAACGCCCGGGCCTCCAACGGGGCGAGGTAGAGCGCCTCCGCGCCGCCGTCGAGTTCGCGAAGGTCCCGGTCGGGGACCTCGGGCATCGCCTCGTCGACGGTCCGGAGCGCGCTCGCCAGCGCGGCGGGCGACCCGGTGATCTCCGCGGCGCCTCGGTCTGCCGCGTACTCGCGGTACCGCGAGAGCACGCGGTGGATCAGCACGCTCCCGAACCAGAACATCGCGGAGACGGTGAGCGTCAGCAGTGCGCTGACCGTGATCACCACGAGGCCGACCAGGAGCGCGCGGCCGTCGCGGTCGCCGCCTCCGCCCCCGCCGCCGAACCGGAGGAAGTTGTACAGGCCGTAGAGGACGTAGAAGGCGAGGACCGCGACGTAGTAGGTGACCGTCGGCAGGACCCAGGCGACGGTCATCAGGCTCGCGTCGCGGTTCGCGAGGTGCGATAGCTCGTGGGCGATCACCGCGTCGAGCTCGTCGCCGTCGAGCCGGTCGAGGAGCCCGGTCGTGACGACGACGGTCCCGTCGCCGGGCGTCCCGACCGCGAACGCGTTCGGGAGGTCCGTGTGCTTGACCGCGACGTCCGGGGCGGGCAGGTCGGCCTGTGCGGCAAGCCGCGTCACCGCGGCGTGGAGTTCGGGGTACTCGTCGGGGGAGACGCGGCGGGCGCCGACCGAGCGCAACACGGTCCGGGGGCCGTACCGGTACTGGACCGCGAGGCCGCCGAGGACCACGACCGCGAGGAAGACGGGGTTGACGTACACCTCGCCGGTGTAGGGGCGCTCGTTCGCCCACTCCAGCAGGGGGAGGCCGACCGCGTTGATCAGGAAGACGAACGCGTACACGAACGCGAACGGGAGCGCGACCACCAGCGCGGTCGCGACGAGCATCCGGATCCGGAGCCCGCGATCGGACCCGGGCGCGCCGGGCCCGCGCTGTGCGTCGGACCTGCCGGAGTCGAGAGGGCCGGCGTCCTCGTCGTGGGACAGCGATCGCTCGGCGCTCCCGGAGGAGGGAATGGAGGGCGACATCGGGTGTCGACTCACCGGTTCGAGGCGAGCTGTTAAATGCTCTCGGTCGGCCGCGAGCAGCGCAGACAGAGGATCCCGGTCCCCGCCCAGTTCACGTGGTTCGACCCGCAGTCCGGACAGCGGTGTGAGTCGTTGTCGTACTCGGTGGTTCCCCGGGGCGCCGCGAGGTGCCCGTCGTCGACCGCACGCTGGATTAATCCCGCGAACCGCTGCTTTTTAACTCGGGCGCGGTGGGCGAGGAAGTCGCCCGGTCGGTCGGGGTCGGGGCCGTGAAGGTCCTCCCACTTGATCGCTATCTCGCCGTCCGCCTGTCCCCTCGCGACCTGCTTTATTGTCGCGGCCGCGGCCTCGAAGAGGGGCGTCGTCGCGAGCGCCTGCGGCGAGTCGATCTCGTCGGCGGCGGCCACATAGCGCTCCGCGGCGTCGTCGTACGCCGCCTCGGCGTCGCCGAGCCCGCCGGCGACCCGGAAATCCGCGACGAACTCCGCGAGACAGGCCGCCTGTCCCGGTCGCCGGAGCGCGGACTCGAGGTCGCGCGCCGCGGCGATCCCCTCGGCCGCGCGTCGGCTCGCGCGCCCGTCGAGGCCGGCGACGCGGTACGCCACCGCGGCCGCGAGCAGCTGCTGGAGTCCCTGCCCGACCCACCCTTTCTCGTCCGGTTCGAAGGGGTCGACCTCCGGTCGGGGGTCGGCGAGGACGCGTCGCCCGCCGCGGGTGTAGCGGTTCCCCGCGCGCTCGTACTCCCGGACCGCCAGCGCGTCGACCGCCGCGTCGTGATGGCCGCCGTCGTCGGTGTTCACACCCGCGGTACGGGCGGCGACGAGTTACGCCTGACGGCCGCGTGGAGGCGTCCGATCCGAGAGGCCGCGGTAGAACGCCACGGAGTAGGCCGCCCATACCGCGCCGAGGACGCCCGTGACCGCTATCACCCCGATGCCGACCCCGACGGTTCCGAGCGCGCCGATCTCGGCGCTCGGAACCCACGCCGGGACGGACTCCGTCGCCGGCGGCGGCGCGAGCGACAGCGACGCGGCGCCGACGAGGAGGCCGAACGCCGCGCCGCCGACGGTCAGGAGTCCGGTGTACAGGAGCGCCACGCCGAGGTTCGACCGCACGAGCCGGACGCCGCGGCGAAACGCGGCGACGAGTTCCGCGTCGTCGACGACGACCGCGTGCGCGTAAAACTGGATCAGGAAGGTGACGAGCAGGTACGCGCCGAACAGGCCGACGGCGATGATCGCGAGCACCGCGACGACCGTGACGTCCTCGGCGGGGACGGCGACGAACCCGGACGGGTCGCTGAGGAGATTGCCGGCGATCCCGATGAGCAGCCCCACGAAGACGAGGAAGCCGAACGCGAGGCTCACGCCGAGGACCGCGAGGTACGCGACCAGCAGCGGCGGGTAGTGGTCCCTCCCCGCGGCGACGAGTGTCGCGAGCCGCGCCTCTCCGTCGAGCGCCTCGTCCGCCATCGCGAGCAGGCCGCCCTGGAAGAACGGGACGACGAGGATCAGTATCCCGAACGTCACCGCGGACACCGCGGCCGAGAGTCCCGGATCGGCGGCCGATCCGACGAGGAGGTCCGGGAGCTGTGCGAGCGCGAACAGCGCCGAGACGCCGACGAGGACAGGGTTCCTGGCGACGGCGCTAACGGCCGGTCGGATCGAGCGGAGGGCTGGCATTGGCGGCTCTTCGCTCGGAGACCGGTAAAAGGCTCCCGACGGACGCGAGGTCCAGACCATACTTACTTCCGGGCGCCGAACCGATCGCATGGACCGACCGGACAATACCTCGTCGTCGGGGCGGGCGTCGCCTTCCGGGCGGGCGTCACCGTCGGGGCGGGCGTCGCCGTCGACGAGCGGGGGCGTCGAGTGGCTCCTCGTCGTCGCCCTGCTCGCGGTCCCGATGGCGATGGTTCCGGGCGGCGACGACGCCCCGACGCTCGTGAGCCTCTGGGGGTTCGTAACGCTCGGCGGCGACGGGGGCGGACTGGGCGGCTACCCGGTGTGGGCGTACTTCCTCGACCAGCCGCGTCCGTTCGCGACGCTCCCGCCGTCGATCCGGGCGTGGCCGCTCGCCCTCGGGTTCCACCTGCTCGCTGTCGGGAGCGCCACGGCCGGGGTCGCGCTCGGGCGCGAGGACCGCCGAGTCACGGGCGGGCTGCTGGTGCTCGCGGCGGCCGCGACGCTGTGGGTCGCGGCGGGGTTGGGCGTACGATTCGGCGTCGGGGCGACCGCCGGCTGGCTCGCCGTCGTCCCCGTGAGCGCGCTCGCGACGCTCCTCGTCGCGCTCGGAGCCTACGGCCGCGACCTCCGGCACGCGGTGGCCCGCTGACCGCGATCCCCGGACCGGAGACCGGCGACGGCCGCTCCCCGCCACTTTATCAACTCGCGTGCGGTCACGAAACGCATGACAACGCTCGCCTCGGTCCTCGGCGTGACGAGCGTCGCCGGGCTCGCGACGGGTCTCGGGGCGCTTCCCGTCTTCTTCCGAAACCGCGTGACGCATCGGATCTACGACGCGGCCCTCGGGTTGGCGGCCGGGCTGATGGTCGCCGCCAGCGTGTTCGGGCTCGTGATCCCCGGCATGGAGGAGGGGACGCTCCGCGCGGTGATGACGGGGATCCTCCTCGGGGGGTTCGCGCTGCTCGGCGGCAACTACCTCGTTCCGCACCTCCACGCGGAGTACCGGGAGTGGTTCGCGGAGGGCGGCGCGACCGACGACGACGTCGCCGTGATGGAGTCGCCGGCCGAGGACTCGGACGCCGAAGCGGCCCCTCCGACCGACGAAACCGAGGCCGAGTCGGCAGCGAGCGCGAGCGGGCTCGTCGACGAGCGCGAGTCCTCGCTCCGGAAGGCGGTGCTCATCGGCGGCGCGATCACCCTCCACAACGCCCCGGAGGGGCTGGCCATCGGCGTCGCGTTCGCGTCCGGGTTAGAGGAGGTCGCGCTGCTGCTCGCGGTCGTGATCGGACTTCAGAACATCCCCGACGGGTTCGCGTTCGCCGTGCCGATGGCCGAGACGGGGATGTCGAACCTCCGCGTGATCTGGTACACCACCCTGTCGGGGGTCGTTCCGCAGGTCGTCGCCTCCGTCTTCGGCTACTCGCTCGTCGGGCTCGGCGCCGGGCTGTTCCCGGTCGCGTCCGGGTTCGCGGCGGGCGCGATGCTCGCCGTCGTCTTCCGCGAGCTCATCCCCTCCTCGCACGGCCACGGGCATGCCGACGCCGCGACCGGCGCCTTCCTCGTCGGCTTCGTCCTGCTCGTCGTCGTCGACGCCGTCATCGTCGTGTGAGTCGCACGGACGCACGACGCTTTTTCAACGCGGAAGTCCGTATGTCCGGATATGTCTACGACCGTCTCGACGCCCGAGGCCGACGAGACCTGCGCGTACTGCGGCTCGCGGATCTTCGACCACGACCCGATCTGCGTGCGCGACTGCGACGACGACTGCGGCTCGCCGACGTACTTCTGTAACTACGCCTGCCTCTCGGCGCACATCGACGAGAACGACCTCACCGCGGGGGACGCCTGCGAGTGGTCGCCGGGGGAGTAGGTGGTCGGGGGTAAGCGATTCGCCCGCTACTCGTTGTCCGGGCTGCTCGGGTGGTACTCCGTGTCGTACTGCCCCGGATTCCCGTCGACGCGGTCCGGGTTGATCCGCCCGCCGAGCAGCATGAAGTCGAGGACGGTGCAGTAGAGCATCGCCTCGACGACCGGGACGGCCCGCGGCGGGAGGACCGGGTCGTGCCGGCCGACGACCTGGACCTCCTTCTCCTCGCCCGTCTCCCAGTCGGCGGAGCGTTGCTTCTTCGGGATCGAGGTGGGCGCATGCCACGTCGCCTCGCCGTAGATCGGCTCGCCGGTGGTGATCCCGCCCTGGAGCCCGCCGTGGTCGTTGCCGACCGGCACCGGGTCGCCCTCCTCGCTTTCGACGTGGTCGAACGACTCGCCGTCGTCGAACGTCCAGTCCTCGTTGCGGTCGCTGCCGGCCACGTCCGTCGCGCCCTTCCCGAGCCCGTACTCGACGCCGGTCGTCGCCGGGATCGAGAACATCGCCTGCCCGAGGCGGGCGGGGAAGCTATCGAAGCGCGGGGCGCCGAGCCCGCGCGGGACGCCGCGGCACTCGAAGTAGATCGAGCCGCCGATCGAGTCGCCCCGCTCCTGGTACTCCTCGATCAGCGCTTGCATCTCGGCGGCCGCCTCGGGGTCGGCACAGCGCACGTCGTTCTCCTCGCTGTTCGCGAGGATCTGCTCGAAGCTCACGTCGTCGGCCTCGACGTCGCCGATGCGGTTGACGTGCGCTTTGATCTCGACGTCGTGGTCGGAGGCGTCGAGGACCTGCTCGGCGACCGCGCCCGCGGCGACCCAGTTCACGGTCTCGCGCGCGGAGGAGCGCCCGCCGCCGCCCCAGTTGCGCGTGCCGAACTTCGCGGAGTAGGTGTAGTCGCCGTGCGAGGGGCGCGGCGCGGTGACGTACGGCTCGTACTTACCCGAGCGCGCGTCTTTGTTCTGGATCACCATGCCGATCGGGGTGCCCGTGGTGTAGCCGTCTTGAACGCCGGAGTTGACGACGACCTCGTCGGGCTCGCCCCGCGAGGTGGTGATCATCGACTGGCCCGGCTTGCGCCGGTCGAGCTGCGCCTGGATTGCTTCCTCGTCGAGTTCGACGCCCGCGGGGACGCCGGAGACGGTGACGCCCATCGCGTCGCCGTGGCTCTCGCCGTAGGTCGTCAGCTGGAAGAGTCGGCCGAACCGGTTCCCGTTCATATCGGTACGTATGGCCGGGGGCATATAGGGGTTGCAATCCGCGCAACGGGGCGGTCGGCGCTCAGAGGTGGTCGGGCGGCCGGGGCGGCCACCGACGACCGCGACCCGGCGACTCACCGCGCGACCGATGGGAGTATGTAACGGGAACGCGTTGGTGGGTGCGTGCGCGAACGTCTCACCTCGGACCTCGGCGTGTACGCCCTCTCGGGGTTGTTCTCGCTTTTCGTTTTCGCCCTCGCGCTCGGGATCCTCTCGCGGACGCTCCCCGACGGGCTCGCAAGCCGACAGCTCGGGGGCCTGGTCGTCGGCTACCTCCTGTTCGTCGGCGTGTACACGACGGCGTGGTTCATCTACACCGGGATCGATAGCCGCGAAGAGGTGTGAGGGCCGCGTCGCGGGGGCTCCAGCAGAGGGGCGGCTCCGGCTGCCGAACCGTTTTTACGCCGCCCTGCGAGGGGGCCCATATGAGTCGGGACACCATCTCCTTCGATGTCGACGACCGCGGGGTTGCGACGATCACTGTTGACCGACCGGAACAGCTCAACGCGCTCACCGTCGAGACGCTCGAAGCGATCGAGGACGCGCTCGACGAGGCGGCCGACCGCGACGCGCGCGTTCTCGTGATCGCCGGCGCAGGCGACGACGCGTTCGTCGCGGGCGCGGACATCTCGCACATGGTCGACCTCTCGACGCCCGAGGCGCAGGCGTACGCCGAGCTTGGTCACCGCGTCGCGGACGCGATCGAGTCGTTCCCCGCGCCGACGATCGCCGCGGTCGACGGCTACGCATTCGGCGGGGGCTGCGAGCTCGCCTTGGCCTGCGACATGCGCGTCGCCGCCGAGAGCGCTGTCCTGGGCCAGACGGAGATCGACCTCGGGATCATCCCGGGCTGGGGCGGCACGCAGCGGCTCCCGGCGCTCGTCGGCGACGAGGTCGCCCGGCGGCTAATCTTCCTCGGCGAACGGATCGGCGCCGACGAGGCGGCCGAGGTCGGTTTCGTCGGCGAGGTCGTCGCGGACGATGAGTTCGACGACCGGATCGACGAGCTGGCCGGTGAGCTGGCGGCGAAGCCCGCGACCGCACTGCGGGCCGCAAAGGAGGCGCTGAACGCGGCCGGCGAGGGCTCGGCGGCGACAGGACTGGCCCTGGAACGGCGGGCGTGGGCCGGTCTCTTTGGCACCCACGACCAGCGCGAGGGAATGAAGGCGTTCTTGGAGAAGCGCGAGCCGGAGTTCGAGTAGCGCGACCGCAGACCGGCTATCAGTACTGGAAGGTGGCGCGTGCCGACGAGCGCCCAGAGGGCGCGAAGTCGCACGCGCGAGGGAGTCGGCCGGCCTCCGCTTCGCTCCGGCCGGCCGACGAGGCTGGGGAGGCGTGAGGCGCGGTTGCGGTGCGGGGCGGGACTCAAAGAGGCAGCCGCGAGGCCACAGTAGGCGACGTAAGCACCGCAGGGAGCGAACGAAGTGAGCGACCGAGGAGCGCAGCGAGCGTACTGTGGCCTCGCGGCTGGGGCTTTGGAGAAGGTCGCCATCGATCAGAAGAGACCCACGTATAGCCGAGCGACTGGGGGTTCAGTGGTGAGACACACAGCGACTACGCGTCCTAGTTTCGTGCGATCGCGCTCCACGGAGCCGGGGGATCGCCACGCTTTATTAATCCGCCCGAGTACCGGCGACATGGACCAGTTGCGGCAGTCGCTCCTCGACGCGCCGATCATCGAGAAAGGCGAGTACCAGTACTTCGTCCACCCGATCAGCGACGGCGTTCCCATGCTCGAACCGGAGCTGCTCCGGGAGATCGTCATCCGGATCATCCGGAAGGCGGAGCTGGAGAACGTCGACAAGATCGTCACCCCCGCCGCGATGGGGATCCACATTTCGACCGCGCTCTCCCTGATGACCGACATCCCGCTGGTCGTCATCCGCAAGCGCCAGTACGGGCTCGACGGCGAGGTCCCGCTGTTCCAGGAGACGGGCTACTCCGAGTCGGAGATGTACATCAACGACGTTGAGGAGGGCGACCGCGTGCTCGTGCTCGACGACGTGCTCTCGACGGGCGGCACCATGAAGGCCATCCTCGACGCGCTCACCGACGAGGTCGGCGCGGAGGTCGTCGACGTCGTCGCCGTGATCAAGAAAGCGGGCGAGAACGAGCTCGACGACACCGACTACAACGTGAAGACGCTGATCAACGTCACCGTCGAGGACGGCGAGGTCGTGGTCGTCGACGCCCAGGGCGACGAATAGGTCGTTGACAGCGAGCCGGCGGCAAACGCTGTCGAATCCCCGGCCGCTCGGTTATAAATTGCTGACAGTAGATCGACAGCGAGCACCGCCAAAGCCCCAGCCGGGAGGACTCGGTGCGCTCGCTGCGGTCCTCGTCACTCGTTTCACTCGTTCCTGCGGTCCTTGCGTCACGCGGCTTCGTCCTCCCGGCTGCCCCTTTGAGTCCCGCCCCGCACCGCAACCGCACCTCACACCTCCCCAGCCTCGCCGTTCGCTCCGGGCTCCCTTCGGTCGCCCGTCACTCACGGCGTCCCTCGCACGCGCTCTCGCCGGCGGCTCCGCCGCCGGCTGTCAGAGAGACCTTCGGTCTCTCCCTACTCGCGGCCGCCGGGGCGGCCGCTCGGAGGCGCGCGCCGACCGCACCGCTACGTTCATTTATAAACACCGCGCCGCCCCTCGCCGCTGCCGGGCGCGGACACCTTTTATGTCGAGGTCACGAATAACGGGGTACACATGAGTAGCGCGTTATTCGTCGTGAGCGAAGAAGGCTACTGGGCCGAAGAGTGTATCGAGCCGCTGACGACGCTGGAGTCGGAGGGCGTCGACGTGACCGTCGCGACGCCGTCCGGGTCGCCGCCGGTCGTCGACGAGCGCTCGCTCGAACCCGACGCCGCGGGCGGCGAGGAACGGGTCGCGGAGCTCCGCGAGGTCGACGAGGAGCATCCCGAGCTCAACGATCCGGCACCGGTCGCGACGGTCGACGCCGCCGACTACGACGCCGTCGTCTTCCCGGGCGGCCACGGCACCGTCTGGGACGTGAACCAGGACCGACACGCCCGGCAGCTGCTGCTCGACGCGGTCGCGGGCGACGAGAGCGTCGCCCTGGTCGTCTGTCACGCGGTCGGCATCCTCGCGTTCACGCGCGAGGCCGACGGGACGCCGCTCGTCGAGGGGCGCTCCGTCACCGGCTTCCCCAACGAGTGGGAGGACGGCATCGTGGACGACGAGGACGTGATGCCCGACGGCCGGAAGCTGCCGTACTGGGTCGAAGACGAGGTCCGACTGGCGGGCGCCGAGTGGGACGCCGATCTCGACGCCGACACCAGCGTCACGGTCGACGGCGACCTGATCACCGCGCGCGGCCCGGGCTCTTCCGCGGCCGCGGCCACGACCCTGCTCGACGAACTGTAATCCCGAACTGACTCCTTACCGGATCACGAACGCCGGTTCCTCGATCCGCTCGCTTTTACACTCCGGACACCGCGACGGCTCGTTGACCGGGTCGTCGAAGCCGTCGAAGCCGCACTCGCGGCAGGTCGGCGGCGCGACGAGAAACTCCTCGCCCCTGCTCCCGCCCCCGTCGCCGCTCGGCTGGTCGCCGTCCGCGACCGACCGCGAGACGTGTTCGAGGTGTTCGTACACGACGGGCGTCGGCAGCGAGAGCGTCGCCGCGAGGTCGCTCGCGGTCCGCGGCTCCTCGCGGAGCGCGTCGGCGATCCGCTGGCGCGTCGTCTCCATACGGATTCTTCGCGGCGCGCCGAGTAAAACCGTCCGGGATCGCGACGCGGATCCCCGACGACGGCGACGCGCTCGCTCTGAACGATGACGCGGGCGCAAGAGGTATGTCACCGGGGTGAGACGGTAGCCGTATGAAAGCAGTCGTACTCGCGGGTGGCTACGCGACTAGGCTTTGGCCGATCACCGAACACCGGCCGAAGATGTTCCTCCCGGTCGGCGACAACACTGTCATCGACGAGATATTCGAGGACTTCGAGGCCGACGACCGGGTCGACGAGGTGTTCGTCTCGACGAACGAGCGCTTCGCCGACACGTTCGCCGACTACCTCGACGACAGCCCCTTCGAGAAGCCGACCCTCTCGGTCGAGGAGACGGTCGAGGAGGACGAGAAGTTCGGCGTCGTGGGGGCGCTCGAACAGCTCGTCGATCGCGAGAGCGTCGACGACGACCTGGTCGTCGTCGCCGGCGACAACATGATCAGCTTCGATCTCGGCGACTTCGCCGACTTCTTCGAGGACAAGGGGACGCCGACGCTGGCGGCCTACGACGTCGGCGACCGCGAGCGCGCGAAGTCGTACGGGCTCGTCCAGCTGAACGGCGACGAGGTGATCGACTTCCAGGAGAAACCGGACGATCCGGAGTCGACGCTCGTCTCCATCGCCTGCTACGCGTTCCCGGCGGAGACGCTCCCGAAGCTCACGACCTACCTCGAAGACGGCGAGAACCCGGACGAGCCGGGCTGGTTCCTCCAGTGGCTTCAACAGCGCGGAGCGGTCCACGCGTACACCTTCGACGGCGCGTGGTTCGACATCGGCACCGCCGAAAGCTACCTCGACGCGGTGGAGTACGCCTTAGACGGCGGGACGCTCGTCGCCGACGACGCGACCGTCGAGGGGAGCGACCTGGGCGACGTCGTCCACGTCATGTCGGGCGCGACCGTTACGGACTCGACGCTCGACCGCGCCGTCGTCTTCGAGGACGCGACGATCACGGACTCGGAGATCCGCAACTCCGTGATCGACACGGGTGCCACCCTCGAGGGCGTCGACCTCTCGGGCGCGCTGATCGGCTCGTACACCTCGATCACCGAGGGCGACGACTTCTAAACGCGCCGTCCGCGGACGGCCCCTTGCCGACCGCGCTCAGTCGCCTTTTTTGTCGGGTGCCGCCCGCTCGCTTGTGCCGGCCTGCTCGTGTGTGTGATGGTAACAGTCGAGCGCGGGGTCGCTGCCGTCGCTCACCGGCTGGAAGCAGACGCGCTGGTAGCGTTCGTTGTCGATCAGGTTCGCGACGAACCCCTCGGTGTGCCGGGAGACTGAGTCGTACGGATCCCCGCAGGCGGGGCAGTCCGGCGGCGGGTCCTTGGGAACGTACATGCGGCGTCTGTCCGCGGCTACGGCGCCAAGCCGGAAAACGGCCCCGCCGAGGCGGCGCTTCCAGGGCCGACAGTTGCGGGGGTTAGGACCCGTTCGAGCCGTCGCCGCTCCCGCCCTCGACGCCGAGCGCGTCGAACAGCTTCCGGCGGACCGCCTCCTCGGTGAGGTGGAGGAGCGTGTCGCGGTTCTCGCCGCTCGCCTCGATGCCGGTGAAGATGCCGAGCGGGATCTCTAATGAGCCCTGCGTCGAGTGGCCGGCGGCGTCGCCCATCTCGGAGAACGCCTCGTCGAGGACGTTGCCGATGTTCAGCCGGATGTCCTTCGAGCGCGCCGCGAGGTAGATCTTCTCGTCGGCGATGCCCAGCACGGCCGTCGTCGTGATTCCCTCCAAGTTGAGCAGGTGTTGGGCGGCCTGCGCGAGCGCCTCGCGGTCGCGGATAAACCCGGCCGTCGAGAAGAGGTGGCTCCCCTGGACCTCGCGGTTCTGGATCGCCTCCGCGAGCACGTCCAGCGTCTCCGGGCTCATCGACGGCGACTCCACCTGTTCGAGCGTGTCGTGGTTCGCGAACGGGTGGAGGTACGCGGCGGCGGTCAGGTCCGCCGGGGTCGTGTCCCGCTTGAAGTCCAGCGTCTCGGCGCGGATCCCGTAGAGGAGCGCGGTCGCGACCGCCTCCGACGGCGACTGGTCGAACTCCTGGAGGTACTTCGTGAGGATCGTCGACGTCGAGGAGACGTTGGTCCGCACGTCGACGAACCGCGCGTCGAACGGCACCTCGGACTCTAGGTGGTCGAGGTAGATGTCGATCGACGTTTCGAGTTCGAGGTCCTCCGCGGCGGCCTTCGCGAGGTCGACGGCCGCGACGGTCGCGTACTCCGAGAGCGCCGGCGCCTCGCCGCGGGCGAGCAGGTCGATCCCGAGGAGGTTGACGAACGCCCGGTTCTCTTGGTGGCCGACGTCGCCGGAGTAGATGATGTCGGCGTCGACGCCGAACGCTTCGGCGATCGCCTGGAGCGCGGTCGCGGACGCGATCGAGTCCGGCTCGGGGTTGTCGTGGGTGAGGATCGCCATCCGGTCGCCGCCCTCCCCGATTATCTCCGCCAGCTGGCGGGCCATGTACTCTAGCTCGCCCGTCTCCAGCGACTGGAGCGCGCTGTCGGCGATCACCGTCGAAGGGTTGATCACGACGTCGGCGCCACGCTCGCGCAGCTCGTCCTCGCTGACGGGATCGGAGGCCCGGACGACGACGTAGTGGTCGCCCCCAGTCTCTCTGACCGCGGAGACGGCGGCCTTGTTCGCCTCCACGTCGCTGGCGAGGATCAACACGATGTCGCGGTCGGCGAGTTCGTCGACGACGTCGGACTCGGCGATGTCCTGGACGCGCGCGTTGAGGTCCTGATCGCGGAGCGCCTCGACCCGGCTCTCGTCGCGGTCGAGGATGAGGACGTCCTTGCCGCGCTCGGTCAGTTCCTCCGCCACCGCGTGACCGACGCTCCCACAGCCGAGGATGGCGTAACGGGTCCGCGCGGATCCGGATGCCCCACTACTCATTAGGGGGAATTCCGCGGCGCGACACTTAACGAGTGCGCTCTTCGCGCGAAACGGCATACGCGACCCCGGTACGGGCGGTACGGGCGGCGCGGGCGGTGCGGGCGGTGCGGCCGCAGACGACCGACCCTACTGTGAGGCGGCGTCCGCGGACTCCTCCGCCGTCGACGGCTGAGCCGTCCCGCCGCTCGCGCGGCGCAGATTCCGGACGAGCGCGACGGCGAGGATGCCGGCACCGACCCCGCGCGCCGCGACATCGTTCGTCACCGAGTAGAGGGAGACGTCGACGCCGACCAGCCCGAACGCGGCGCTCGCCGGCAGCAGCACCATTCCGGGGACCGACAGCAGCACGGCCGCGGCGACCAGCGAGACGCGCGACCCGGACCGCACGTCGGTCCGGAAGTAGCCGATGATCGCGACGCCGAGCGCGTACACCCCAGCGAACATCGCGACGATCGGGACGACCACTTCGGGGAGGAAGTAGCCGAGGTCGGCGACGTCGGCGCCGGTGATGATCGACCCCTGGCCCTCCCGCGTCCGAAGGAGCAGGATTCCCGGCGAGAACACGAACGCGAAGGGGACGAGGATCTTGTTCAGGGACAGCAGGAACGCCTGTTTCCCCGTGTCGAACGGGTCGGACTTCGCGATCCCGGCCGCGGCGTACGCGGCGACCATCACCGGCGGGGTCACGTCAGCCATCAGCCCGAGGTAGAGGACGAACAGGTGGACCGCTAAGATCGCGATCCCGAACTCGGGGAGAACCGGCCCGAGCAGCACGACGATGATGATGTACATCACCGTCGTCGGCATCCCCATCCCGACGATCACGGCCGCGAGCCCGGCGAGGATCAACAGGAGGACGAGCGACCCGCCGCTCACGCTGATGATGAGCGCGCGGAGGCTCCCGCCCAGTCCGGTGATCCCGATGACCCCGGGGATGATCCCGGCCGCGGCGACCGCGACGACGACGATTGTCGCGGTCTTGGCGCCCGACTCCATCGCCTTCAGCACGAAGGTGCCGAACTGTCCCGCCCGGGACGACGCGACGTCGGACCCGCCCCGCTCGTCGAACCAATTCGCGGCGCCGACCACGTCGTCGTCGAGGTCGAGCAGGGGCGCGTCTCCGCGCGGGTCGGCGAGGAGGAAGGCGAGGCTGATCGCCGTGATGACCGTCGGCAGAGAGGACAGGGCCTCGCTCAGCGCCGCCGTCAGGCCGAACTCGGCGGCCTCGGCGCCGTACGCCAACTCGATCGGCGTCACGCCGAGCGTGGCCAGCGAGGCGGCGAACAGCGCGTAGCCGGCGGCGATCGCCCCGACGAGGTACCGGCCAGTCCGCTCGTTATACGCAGCGACCATCGCGATAAGCGCGACCGTCGCGACGATCGTGAGCCACCCGGCGCGGCCGACCGAGAGCCGGGCGATGACGAGGTAGTAGAGGAGGAGCCCGAGCGGGACGAGGTAGAACCAGCCGCGGCGCATGTGTGGCCCCAGATCGAGCAGCTCAGACCGAGAGAGCCCGCCGATCTCGCGTTTCGCGGCCTCGAAGTGGACCATCACCCACATCCCGAAGAAGAAGGCGATGGCCGGCAGCGTCGCGGCGATGACCACGTCGCGGAAGGGGGTCCCGGTGTACTCGACGATGAGGAACGCGGCCGCGCCCATCACCGGCGGGAGGATCTGGCCGCCGGAGGAGACGGAGGACTCGACGGCGCCCGAGAACTCCGGCGAGTAGCCCGAGCGTTTCATCAGCGGGATCGTCAGCGCGCCGGTCGTCACCGTGTTCGCGACGGAGGAGCCGGAGAGCATCCCCATGAACCCGGAGGCGACGACGCTGGCCTTCGCCGGGCCACCCTTTCGAGTGCCCGTGATCGAGTACGCGAGGTCGATGAACCACTTGCCCGCGCCGGACATCTCGAGGAACGCGCCGAACAGGATGAAGATGTAGATGAACCGCACGGAGACGCCGACAGGCACGCCGAGGATCCCCTCCACCGTGTACCAGAGGTTCTGGACGATCTGGCCCCAGCGGAGTTCCGAGGTCGCGAACGTCCGCGCGACGGGGAGGTCCCGCGGCAGCAGGTAGCCGTACTTGGCGTACAAAAGGAAGAGGCTCACGAGCAGCGTGAGCAGCAGGCCGAGCGCCCGCCGGGTCGCCTCCAACACGAGGAGGATCGCGAGCACGCCCATCAGGTACGCGAGGCTGTACTCGGCGAGGAACCCGACCTCCGCGAACGAGAGCCACGGGACGACCTCCCCGAGAGACCCGGCGCCGCCGAGTCCCCGCACGCGGATGATGTCCGTGATCTCGTCGTACTGCGTGAGGTAGTAGGCGGTCGGGAACGTCGACAGCAGGACTAATCCGAGGTCCGAGGGCGTGATCCGCGTTGACCCCTCGTCAACGAACAGCCACCAGACGCCCCGGCGGACCCCCTCGACCGCGCGCGTCGCCGAAGAGTCGCCGAGGCGGTCCCGCGCGAGCGACGGGAGGGCGGCGAGGCGACCCGTGATCGCACCGGCTCCGTTCGATCCCGGAAAGAGCAGGAACGCCATCACGAGCGCGAAGTTGACGTGGATCGCGCGCACTTGGAGCGAGGAGAGCGCGCCGAGCCTGACCGTCGTGAGGCCCGGCACGGTGAACTCGAAGACGAATCCCCGAGCGCCGAGCCACAGCTGGTACGCCGAGAAGACGATCCCGACGAGCGCCACGGCGACCAGTCCGACCCCCGTCAGCGAGCGCCTGTTGTCGATCTCCTCGAATACCTGATCGGCCACTTCGGTCCCTTCGTCGTCCGATTCGACCCCGTCCGATGTGTTCGTGCTCACAGTTGTGTCACCCTCGTGTCACCGTCTCGCGACCGGTCTCCCCGGCGGCGATTACAGCGCCGGGATCGCCCGCCGTTCGACCGTCAGCTCGACCGCGCCGCCGTCGGTCATCCCCGCGATGTCGTACCGCTCGTCGCCGACGACCAGATCGTGGTCGGCGACGGTCCCCGTTTTGAGGTGTAGCGTCGAGTACGATTCTGACGGCGGTTCAAAGACGTATCGACCGTCGCGTTCGGTCACGTCCGCCTGCGACGGGAGCCCCGCCCCGAAGGAGCTGAACTCCATCCGAGTCATCACTAGCTCCCCGTCTCTCGGGACGTACACGTCGCGGACGGTCGTCTTCTCCACGCTGTGCGTGTACTCGATGACGACCTCCGTCTCCTCGGAGACCGGCGCCGTCACTAGTTCGGTACCGCTGTCGTCGGTCACGACCAGCGTCGGGCCGCCAGCGACGGCGTCGACCGCACCGAGGGCGTACCCAGCCCCGGTCGCGGTCGCGAGGGTCGCCGCGAGGGCGACCGCGAAGAGGGCGGTTCCGCGCCGACTCGACGGCAGTCGCGACCCGGATGTCACGCTACTCGAAGTAGCGGGCCGCGCCCTCGTGGAGCTCGATCGACATCCCGTCCTGCGCGGAGTCGGCGCTGATGAAGTCCGTCTTGATCGAGAGCTGGTCGAGGTTCTCGAAGATGGCCTCGGTGACGGCCTCCACCGTGTCCGCCGAGAACTCCGACCGCGTCGCGATCATCGCCTGTACCGAGACGGTGTCGACGTCCTCGTCGATGCCCTCGTAGGTGCCGGCGGGGATGGTGTCGTCGGCGAACCACGAGGCGTCGTCGCGGGCGGCCTGCCGCTCCTCGTCAGACATGTTGAGGATCTGGACGTCCGTGGTCGTCGCGAGCTCTTCGACCGCGCCCACGGGCCAGCCGCCGACGACGAAGGCCGCGTCGACGTCGCCGTCGCGGAGCTGGTTCGCCGCCTGCGTGAAGTCGGTGTTCTGCTCTTCGAAGTCGTCGGTCGTGAGGCCGGCCGCCGACTCGAGGATCTGGAGCGCGTTCACCTGCGTCCCGCTGCCGAGGTCGCCGGTGTTGACGCGCATGCCCTCGAGATCGGACAGCGAGCCCACGTCCGCCTCGGGGTTGAGGAGCACGTGGATCGTCTCCGGGTACAGCGTCGCGACGCCGCGGAGGTTCTCCACCGCGGCGCCCTCGAACGCGTCGAGGCCCTCCCCGTTGCGGGCGAAGTAGGCGACGTCGTTCTGGATCAGCGCGAAGTCGGCGTCGCCGTTGCCGAGGCTGCCGACGTTCTCGACCGACGCACCCGTCGAGGAGACCTCGACCGGGAAGTCGGTCGTGTCCTCGATGATCCCCTCGAACTCACCGGAGAGCGGGAAGTACGTCCCGCCGGTGCCGCCGGCGTGCCAGCGGATGACGTCTGCGCCGCCGCCGTCGCCGCCGTCGTCTCCATCGCCGCCGTCATCTCCGTCGCCGCCGCCCGAACAGCCAGCTAGTCCGACGACACCTGCCGCGGCCGCCCCGCGGAGGAGCGTCCGACGGTCAACACGTTCTCCGATTGGGTTGTCTGACATACGACACTCGTACATCACGGGTGTTGATAACCGTTTCCCATGATAGCGAGCGTCGGGGGTGCGGCATCCCGGTCTCATCCGTCGATTTCTCGGTCGACCGACGCGGCTCGCGCGCCGCCGAATGAAAAGGCCTTTTACGTCGACGCTGATACGACTGAGTGAGGGCCGGTAGCTCAGTTAGGGAGAGCGACGGACTCTTAATCCGTCGGTCGCGTGTTCAAATCGCGCCCGGCCCGTGTTTTAACCGACGAGCGACGGCGGCGCCGAGACTCCCGCGTCGAGGTGGGAATAGCGAACGCCTAACTATCGGCCGCCTCCCCGTCTCCGATCCATGGACGCTGTCAACCCCGCGACTGACGAGCAACTCGACTCCTACGAGGAACACACGGAAGGGGAGGTCGACGACGCCCTCGACCGGGCGAGCGACGCCTTCGAGGAGTGGCGCGAGCGACCGATGCGCGACCGGGAGCGGCTGCTCTCGGCCGCGGCCGACACCCTTCGGGAGAACAAGCGCGAGTACGCCGAGACGATCACCCGCGAGATGGGGAAACCGATCGACCAGGCAGTCGCGGAGGTCGAAAAGTGCGCGCAGGGCTGTGATCACTACGCCGAGCACGCGAGCACCTATCTGAGTGCCGACCATCATCCCAGCCCGCCGGGGACGACCGCGAAGACGGTCTACGAGCCGCTGGGACCGGTGCTGGCGGTGATGCCCTGGAACTTCCCGTTCTGGCAGGTGTTCCGGTTCGCCGCGCCCTCCCTCGCGGCTGGTAACGTCGGCCTGCTCAAACACGCCTCGAACGTGCCGGGCTGCGCGCTCGCCATCGAGTCGGTGTTCCGCGACGCCGGCTTCCCCGAGGGCGCGTTTCAGTCGCTACTGATCTCCTCCGACCGCGTCGACGACATCCTCGCCGACGACCGTGTCCGGGCGGCGACGGTAACCGGGAGCGGGCCGGCCGGCAGCGCGGTCGCGGCGACCGCGGGCGAACACCTCAAGAAGACCGTCCTCGAACTCGGCGGGAGCGACCCGTTCGTCGTCCTCGACGACGCCGACGTCGCCGACGCGGCCGAGACCGGGGCCTGGGCGCGCAACAAGAACGGCGGCCAGTCCTGTATCGCGGCCAAGCGGTTCGTCGTCCACACCGATGTCTACGACGAGTTCCGCCGCCGCTTCACGGACGAGGTCGAGTCGTTCGCCGTGGGCGACCCGATGGCCGACGACACCGACCTCGGGTCGCAGGCGAAGCCGGACCTACTGTCGGACCTCCACGACCAGGTGACGGCGAGCGTCGAGGCGGGTGCGACGCTCGTCACCGGCGGCGAGCCGCTCGACCGCGAGGGGGCGTTCTACCCGCCGACGATCCTGACGGACGTGCCCGAGGGGTGTCCGGTCGACAGCGAGGAGACGTTCGGGCCCGTCGCGGCGGTGTACGAGGTCGCCGACGAGGCGAGCGCGGTCGAACTCGCGAACGACACCGAGTTCGGGCTGGGCGCGAGCGTCTGGACCGCGGACCGCGACCGCGGCGAGCGCGTCGCCCGCCGGATCGACGCGGGCTGCGTGTACGTCAACCAGCTCGTCAAGTCCGACCCGCGGGTCCCCTTCGGCGGCGTGGGCGACTCGGGGTACGGCCGCGAGCTCGCCGGCGACGGCATCCGCGAGTTCGTCAACCGCAAGACGGTGTGGGTGGAGTGATGAAGGTCTCCGACCTGCTCGTCGCCTGCCTCGAACGCGAGGGCGTCGAGCGCGTTTACGGCCTGCCCGGCGAAGAGATGGAGGACCTGCTGTTCTCGCTGCGCGACTCCTCGGTCGAGTTCATCCCCGTCCGCCACGAGCAGGGCGCGGCGTTCATGGCCGACGTCCACGGACGGCTGACGGGGGACGCCGGCGTCTGTCTCGCCACGCTCGGCCCCGGCGCGACGAACCTCCTGACCGGGGTCGCCGACGCCCACCTCGACAAGAGCCCGCTGGTGGCGATCACCGCGCAGGGCGGGCTCGAACGGCTCCACCAGGAGAGCCACCAGGCGATCGACGTCCTCCGGACGTTCGGCGCCGTGACGAAGTGGAACACGCAGCTCGACAGCCCGGACATCGTCCACGAGTCGGTCAGGAAGGCGTTCAAGCTCGCGCAGTACGAGAAGCCCGGCGCCACGCACCTCGAACTCCCCGAGGACGTGGCCGCGGCGGAGACCAAAACGCGGCCGATGGACCCCGGCGACCGGGTGCCGTTCGCCGCGCCCGACCCCGACGCGCTCGACCGGGTGAAAGCGATGTTCCGAGACGCCGACCGGCCGATACTCGTCGCCGGCAACGGCGCCGTTCGCACGCACGCCGCGACGCGGCTCCGGGAGTTCGTCGACGCCGCCGACGTCCCCGTCGTCTCCACGTACATGGGGAAGGGCGCGGTCTCCGACGCCGACCACCGCTCGCTGATGACGCTCGACTCGGGCGCGAACGACGAGCCGACCCGCGCCATCGCGGCGGCGGACCTCGTCGTCACCGTCGGCTACGACATCGCCGAACACGACCCTGCGGCCTGGCGCGATGAGGGGACCGCGCTCGTCCACGTCGACAGCGAGCCCGCGGAGGTGTACGAGGCGTACGACCCCGACGTCGAGGTCGTCGCGGACATCGAGCGGACGCTCGGGTCGCTCCTCGACTGGTACCGCGACGAGGGACCGTCGTACGACGCCGACTGGTACCGGGAGTACCGCGAGCGGATCGCCGCGGACGTCGACCGAGACCCGCCCGACGGCCCGCCGTTCACCGTCCGGTCGGTGCTGCCGGCCTTACGCAAGGCGATGGCGCCCGAAGACGTCCTCGTCTCGGACGTCGGCAGCCACAAGATGGCGATCGCGGCGAACTTCCCGACCTACGAGCCCAACACGTGTATCGTCTCGAACGGCTTCGCCTCGATGGGGATCGCGGTCCCGGGCGCGGTCGCGGCCGACCTCGCGGTCGACGCGAACGTCGTCGCGGCGACGGGCGACGGCGGCTTCCTGATGAACGCCGCCGAGATCGAGACGGCGACGCGCATGGACTGCTCGTTCACGATCCTGCTCTTCAACGACGACGACTACGGGCTCATCTCGGAGAAACAGACCGCCCACACCGGCGAGTCGTTCGGGACCGAGTTGACGAACCCCGACTTCGTCGCGTTCGCCGACAGCTTCGGGATCGAGAGCTACCGTCCGACCTCGCTCTCGGAGCTCCGTTCGGCCCTCGAAACCGCCACGGAGGACGAGCTGTCGCTCGTCGTCGTCCCCGTCGAGTGAGCGGGACGCATCAGTGCCCGGCCGCGTTCGCGGTTCTCGGAATCTGACTCCGGTCGGTCGATACAGCTTCGAGCGCTCACTGTAGAGATAGCGACGATCGATAGCGGAAGTCAGAGAATCAGATCTGCGGCGGTGGTACGGTGTATAAAAGGTGTGAGCGACAGCAGTAGTCGTTTATAAAGGGAAGTACGCTGGCGCGTGCCTGCGAGCGGCCGCCATCGGCGGCCGCGAGTCAGCACGCGCGAGGGAGTCGGCCGGTCGGAGCGAAGCGGAGACCGGCCGACGAGGCTGGGGAGGCGTGAGGCGCTGTGCTGTGCGGAGCGGGGTGGGACTCAAAGGGGCAGCCGCGGGGGCGGCGCAGGCGATGTAAGCACCGCAACGAGGGAGCGAACGAAGTGAGCGACCGAGTGAGGAGCACAGCGAGCGTGCGCCGCCCCCGCGGCTGGGGCTTTAGAGATGTCCGCCGTCGATCCACCGTCTACCATTTATAAACGAGCGGCTGGGGCTTTAGAGATGTCCGCCGTCGATCCACCGTCTACCATTTATAAACGAGCGGCTGGGGCTTTGGAGGTGTCCGCCATCGACCCACCATCTACGATCTATAAGCGAGCGGCTGGGGCTTTGGAAATGTTCGCCGTCGATCCACCGTCTATCATTTATAAGCGAGCGGCTGGGGCGTTGGCGTTGTTCAGCACAGTGGTATCAATCGCTTATAAACAGTCGCGAGAAGTACCGCCCGTTCACTCAGTGGGGTATCTGTATCTCTCTATTTTTCTCAGACACCACAAGAGATTAGATCAGAGCAAATCGCCGTAACGCATACGCAACCGCAGATGATATCATCCCGATTGGGACGCCATACAACATTGCGGTCCCCACGCCGGTTAACAGTCCATAGTCGGGTTGGGGGTGAGCAAGAGCGGTGGCACTGTACAGTGTATAGCCGCTCACGATGATCGCGGCGACGGCGATACTCATGAGTAGTCCGTCGTTTCGATACGTGTGTATCCCCGCCAAAATAGTCGCTACTACAGTGGCTCCAAGCGGACTGATAGATAAACTCGATGAGTTTCCGATCTCCGAATTTCCAGCAAGATAGAGCTGACCGAAGCACAAGGCCATGAGAACGACCGCGTACCCGAGATACCGGAGCGATCGTTTCAACGACTCCCCGAGAAGAAACGATACGACCCGCGAATCCATACATGGCGATGGTTCACCGGTTGTATAAGCTTTTTATTGACCGCAGGAAATCGGAGATATCGATAGTAGGTGTATGTGGTTCTGTTGACCTCCTTCGGAGGTGGAATTATTCACACCCTTGATCGCTCAGTAGAGGGAACTCACGTACCGATGTCGAACGCCGACCTCTCCACGGCGTGTCAGTAGCAGCGTGCGAGATACAGTGGCTACAGTCATCACTAGCCATGAGAAATCGTCGAGATCAACATCGGGATTTGTAGTATACTACGACGCTTGCCGGACGCCGTGACACACCTCGAAGGATAGGTACATTGCCACTCTTGCGTTCAAAACCGAGTTAACACTCTCAAGCGGAGGCCTCCTATCGCATCCGAAGTATTGACATCCCCAATGCGGTAACTAGTGACACAATTCTCGGCGCTTGCCACCCCTACCCGCTGCGGCAAGGCAAGTAAGTGTAGACCGCCAGTTCACTCCTTGTCGACGTTTGGGTCCGAGACGTCGAACCCGTCCCCGTAGCACGGCCGACACGAGTGTTCGACGCCGTCGACGGCCGGACACTCACAGTCGTCGCGCCGGCCGTCGTCGCCGGCTTCGATAATGCTACGGTCCGCCGCAACGACCTAGGGGCCGCGCGAGATCGCAACACGAGGGACGTGACGAGTACACTTGTGACCCGCTCCGACGACGTGAGCGTCCTGCCCGTCACGCCGCTCGGAGGATGGGCTCGGCGTACTCGACGAGCAAGTCGGCGGCCGTCTTGAGCACAATGAGCACGACGAGCGCGAACAACGGGGACCCCAACGTCGCGGCCCCGAAGCCGCCGATGAGGACCGCGTAGTGGAGCACGAGGAGCCGTGGAAACACCGCGAACACCTGGGCGACCGGAGCGGTACGCTCCCAGGCCCCACCGGCGAGGAACCCCATGCCAAACGAGAGACTGTGGCTCAGGGCCATCGCGCCAACGGCGGGCAGGAGCGTCGGCAACACGGCCAGTGGCTCCCAGCCAAGCGGCTCGAAGGCGAACCTGGGGAGCAAGAAGAGCACCGCGCCGTGCACCACCCAGAGCGGCCCGTATTGAAAGCAGAACAGCGCCACGGCCCCGAACCGGACGTTGCTTGTCCCGGCACCCGGCCCGGTGTATCTGTCGAACCCGAACAGCGCGCCCAGGCCGGTATCGTTCGGGTCACCCATGGCCAGCAACACCCGCACCACGGTGAACACGCCGACAACGGCCGCCTCAAGCCAGTACAGTAGCAGGAGGTCGAGCGCCTGCCATCCGAATACGAGCACACCGACGATGGGAACGAGGTTGGCGATGACCAGTCCCGTCAGCGCGGCGAGAGACGAGATGCGCACGAGAAGGACAGTCTATCGGCGGATATAAGATCATCGGGAATTCGGGGCGGGGCCGGAGCGGTCGCTTCTGCGCCCGGCAGCACGATCAACATGAGATCTCGCCATCCCACCAGTCGCGACCGACGGGTTGGTGTGGGGCATATGCACGTACATTTTGCACGGCAATCAGAACATCCCTCTGAGCTGGTAGAACTGTCAACGACTAGTTCGCAAGCGAGATCGTGCGGTTGATTCAGCCGCGCAACCCCGGAAGTATCGACCGTAGATCGGTCAGTACAGAGATCGGGTGAGCTAGCGGGAGTACGTGTATCGGTACAGTTGGTCGGTCGTTTATAAGTCAGAGCACGGTGTTGCTGTCGGTCATTTATACGCGACCGGCGCTGCTGGGATGCCGATCTCCAAAGCCCCAGTCGCTCGCTTATAAATGGCTGACTGTGGATCGACGGCGAACACCTCCAAAGCCCCAGCCGCGAAGCCGCCACACACTCGCTGCGCTCCTCACTCGTTCGCTCCGCTCACTCATTGCGGTGCTTGCGTCGTCTGCGGCGGCTTCGCGACTGCCCCTTTGAGTCCCGCCCCGCACGGCACCGCAACCGCAGCCTCACACCTCCCCAGCCTCGCGGTTCACTCGGGCTCCCTCCGGTCGCCCGTCGCTCACCGCGTCCCTCGCGGGCTGGCTCGCGGCCGCCGGTGGCGGCCGCTCGCAGGCGCGCCACCGCATAGGCCTTTATAAGTGATCGCTGTGGTCGCTCACGACTATTTAAATACCGTTTCGTCGCCACCGATCTGCGATACCCACTCCCGAAATCGCTCAAGAGGCACCTCCACTGAACTGCTTTTCGCATGGAATTCCTCCCGAAGAACGGATATCGACGGAAGCGGCGTCGAGGCCGTCACCGGGGCTCCACCGTCTTGACGGCATTCGGACGGCGGCGCCCCATCAGGACGACGTTCGTCGCAGCGCCGATCAGGATCACCAGGGCGCCGAAGTAGAGGAACGTGATGAGGAGGATGACGCCGCCGATGACGCCGTAGAGGTCCCCCGCCGACGAGTAGCGGACGTAGATGCCGAACCCGGCGTTGAGCAGCGCCCAGCCGACGGCGGCGACGACGGCGCCGGGGAGGACCATCTTCACGGAGAGGTCCGCGTCGGGGAACACGTAGTAGATGGGGACGAACACGACGGAGAGCCCGACCACCAGCAGCGCCTCTCGCACCAGCCTCGGGAACGGGAGGTCCGGGAGGTACCGCAGGCTCAGCCCCGCGACGACCACCGCCAACAGCGCGCCTGCGAGGGTCACCAAGACGACGACGCCGTCCGTGAACTGATTCCGGAGGTCGTTCTTCGCGTGGGTGTCGTATATCGCCGAGAAGGCGGTGTCGAGCGCGCGAAAGACGCGGAGTACGCCCCACAGCAGCACGAGGAGGCCGAGGACCGACAGCCCGGTCTGAGTACCGGCCTGCCCGATGCTGTCGGCCAGCAGGGTCTGGCCCGCCGGCGAGAGGTAGCTCTCGGTGAGCCGCTGGACGCGGTCCGCGAGCGCCTCGCCGCCGATCACGGAGGCTGCGATCACCAGCAGCAGCACGAGCGGCAGCAGCGAGACGAACGCTGAGTACGCGATGCTCCCGGCCATGAACGGGACGTTCTTGCGTCTGCTCTCGCTGACGATCCCCCGGACGACCCGGACGGCGGTCTCAGCCGACCGCCTGTATCGGAAACTCACGTTCCCCCTCCCCACGGGTCGGTCACGCGGCGGGCCCCGTCCGTCTCACAATCGCTCGGTCAGGTGCCCGGTCGGCCGGGCGCCGGTGTCGGAAGCGACCGGGGATCACGGTCGAGTTCTCACCTCGACCGTCGACTCCGAGAGCAGCTGTTCGACGAGGTGGGAGTGGCCTCGGCGGAGGCGCTCGGAGACGGCTTGATGCGACACGCCGAAGTCCGCGGCCAGTTCCTCCAGCGTGGTCCCCCGCGGGACGTCGTAGTAGTCCGTCTGAAACGCCTGGGCGATGGTGTCGTACTGCGTCGTCGACAGCCCCGTCGTCTCTCCCTCTCGGCAGGAGAGGCTACCGACGCGGGCGAGCGACGGCTCGAGGCCGTCGTCGCGCCACGACTGGAACGTCTCGGAGGCGGACGCGCGGTCGGAGAACAGGATCCGAAACGTCCACCGGTCGGCCGTGCCCTGGACGTCGAGCATCGAGCCGTCGGCCTCGGCGAACTCGTCGATGAGCCGCGCCGCGTCGGCCGTCCAGTCGATCGAGTACAGGTGGCGACCGTCCTCCCGGGACAGCCGGTTCACGCGCTCCGTGGACGGGTCGTTCACGAGCGCGGCCGTCAGTCGCTCCGGCCGTCTGGTCGACGCCCAGAGGAAGGGCATGGCACACGCCGAACTGTTGACGGCGAACCGGACGGCCTCCAGTTCGACGTCCGGGACCCGCGCGAGGGTCTCCTCGAGGACGAACTGATCGGTCGGAATTGTGGCGTCGACGACGGTTTCCATGTGCGCCCGATGTCCGCGACGGGATTTTAGTATGAACAGCGTAGTCGGGCGACGGTCGTTCGCCCCGGACGGCCGCGTAGATCGGCTTCCGCGACCCCGCGATCGACGACCGGATACGCTCGCCTTATTGATCGTAGCGCACCGTTATATCGGTCAGATAGCCCGGGAGGAGAGCGCACGCCGCCGCGGGTCGTCGCCGGGTCGACGGCGGCCGTGAGACGCTGCTTACCGCGAGCCGAAGCTCCGATTCGGCCGAGTTCCAACTTCCGGCGTCCCGGCTCTGTCGGTCCGGCGACGACGGCCTCAGGCCGGGAACATCGAGTAGCGCGTCTCCTCGTCGGTGAGGTCCTGAACGTCGGCCTGTAGCCGACCGGCCTGTCGTAACCGCCGCGTTCGCGCCGCAGACTCGCCGAGCCGTGGCGGGCCGCGGAGCCTCGACGAGAGGGGGTCGTACGCCGCGGTGTCGAAGCCCAGCTCCCGGAGGTACGACTCGACCGTCGGGGAGTCGAGCCCGGACTCGATCGCCCGCCGACTCACGTCGCGGAGGGCCTCGAACTCGGGAAGCTTGAGACGGTCGTTCTCCAGCCTCGGGGCCCCGAACTCGACGGGGGCGGTCGCCGCGCGCGAGACGAGGCGTTCGACGTCGCTCGCGAGCCGCACGACCTGGCTGGGGAGCGTCGCGTCCGGCGCCCGCCACTCGACCGTCGGCTGGCACTCTCGGAGCCGAACCGGGTTCAACACCGTGTTCTCCGGCGCGAACAGCGCTTCGATCGTCTCACCGGAGACCCCGCGGTCGGCGGCCAGCCGCTTGAACCGCTCGTACTTCTCGTCGACCCGGTCCCGCCACTCGGAGAGACTGTCCGCGTACTCCCACAGGTCCGTGAAACAGCGGAACTCGTCTCCGCAGTCCGTCCGATACGCGAGCGCGCGCGCCGAGTTCGCCCGGCGTTCGCCCGCGTAGTAAGGCGAGGAGCTCGTCAGCGCCAGCGCCGGGTCGAGCGCGGTCAGGAGGTTGAGCTGGTCGACGGCGTCCTCCCGCTCGAAGTGGATGTGCGTTCCGGCGCAGTTCTTCGCGCTGCGGACGCCGTCACCGTACACCGTCTCGAACACCCGTCCGCGCTCGCAGTTCGCCGGGGGGTCCGCCTCGGTCAGCGGCGTCCCCAGCGGCACGAGGCGTTTGCTGGCGCGCTCCGCGGCCAGGATGGCCGTCTGGAGGACGGACTGAAGGTCGCGACGGAGGTCGCGTTCGCTCGTGTGCGGCTCCGTCTTCACCTCGATGAGCGGGTTGATGAACTCGGGTTCGATCCGCGGATGCGCCTCGATCACCTCCGTCCCGTCACACAGCCGTCCCCTCTCGTTGACGACCCACAGTTCCAGTTCGACGCCGGTGGTGAGCGTGTACATGAGTTAGGTCGGTGTCGCTCGTGGCCTCTCGATGCGCCGCCTCTCGGGGGCGGACTCCGAGCCGTCCGTCGCGGTCGACGCTCCGAAGGCCACCGCGGGACCGCGGCGGCGTTCGGCTCCCGCGGCACCGGGCGCGTCGTCGGACGCCGCCCTCGCCGCCGCGAGCGGCGGCCGGTCGCCCGCCGCTTCGACTCGGATCCGGACTTCCCCCGGTGTATCGGACATGATTTGTCTCCGATGAGAGATACCGACGAGAGCCGTGTGAACTCTCCGCCTAAGATCGTAGAATGCCGTCTTCCGTCGCGGCGACGATACCCGCTCAGTCCCCGTTTTCGGACGGCACGAACGGGCCGACGGAGACGGTCTGTCGCGCGACGGTCGCCGCCCGGAGAATGTACGCGACGAACAGCGCCAGCGGGGCGACGATGGCCCCGATCCCGGCGCTCACGACGACGGGGAGCGTCGCCGCCGGGAGCGTCGTGGAACCCGTCCGGTAGACGAGCGTCACCGCGATCACGGCCACCAGGGCCGTCATCCCCGAGTAGATGAGCTGCCGCGACAGCGTCGCGAGGTCCCGCTGGATGGCGATCGTCTTGTAGAACTGGCGACTTATCGCGACCGACTCGAGGAGCTCCTCGATGGCCTCAAACTCCGCCGACACGCCCTCCGGGGCCGACGCCGCGTACTCGTTCCGCAGGTGGCGGACGGCGGTCATGTTCCGCGCGTACTCGGTCCCGAGGATCGCGCCGAGAACCGTGGTCATCCCGTCGTTGGCGTCGAGGTTCTCGTCCAGGCTCTCGCCGTACGCGGCGAGGTCGCGAAGCGCGTTCGCGAGCTCTTCGGGCGGGTCCCAGTCGGCGCCGTCGGCGGTCGCCGCCAGCCCGCGAGCGCGGTCGGTCAGCGTCGTCGCGATCAGCGAGAGGAACGCCGCCGGATCGTTGGGGCTCGACGGGACCCCGGCGATCGATTCGACGGTCTCCCGCAGCTCCCGCGACCCGTCGAGCCGCTTCGCTAGCACGTCGACCGACCCGAACACCCGCGACAGGACGAGCTGATTGATCGAGAGCGCGATGGTGAGCAGCGTGACGACCCCCGAGGTGAGGCCGCTTCCAAAGAGGCTCGCGACGGAGCTCTCCGGCCCGACAGCGAGCGCGCCGGCCGCCACGAGCGCCCACACGACGCCGGCGACCCCGACGGCGAGACAGCCCGCGACGGCTCGCCGGTCGCCGCCGAGAACGACCCAGTCGGCCGCGCGTTCGAGGGCCGTCCCGGCGTCGGTGACGGAACGCGCCACGTCCGGTTCGCGGCTCATGCGTCCCGTCCGGTCGGTGAACTCGGGAACGCCCGCGCGGGCGCCTCCGGCGGGGCGAGGCGGGACCGAACGCGGTCCGCTCCGGTGAATCCGCGCGCGCTCTCGGGCGTGCGGTGGAACAGGTCAGTCCTCTTCGACCGCGGTGATCGCCTCTCGCGGCGCGTCGCAGTTCGGACACGACCCCGGCAGCCCGTCCTCTAGCTCGTCCATCTCTCCGCACTCGCCGCACCGCCACATCAGGTACCCCTCGCCGAACTCCTGGCCCGGGACCTCCTCGACTTCGCTCTCGTCGTCGGCGATGATCTCCGCCTCGAACCCGGCGTCGGTGACGCCGCTCACCCGTCCCACGACCTCGCTGTTTCTGTCGTACAGCAGCTCTCCCGGTTCGACCGACACGCTCTGGACGTGCGTCTGGTTGTCCATACCGTGTCCGTCGTCCCCTCGCGTAATCAACGCGAGCCCAACACACGTGGAATCCCGCGGCCGCGGAGCGTCGGGCCCGCCCCCGCCGTCGTGCCGCCCACCGCACCGTGGGGCCCGTGATCGGTACGCGAACCAGAGCGGTCGCAGCCGCTCTGGCGGCCTCACTCGGGGACGCATATACGCCCGGCACAGGCAAGCAGAATCCTTAGCGCCGAGACCGCCCTCGATGGGCTCGTAATGCGAGACCACGTGGCGCTGACCGAGGAGGAAGAAGGGAAGAACGTACTGAACGCCGCCGGCGACACGGTCGGCCGCGTCACGGCCGTAGAAGACGAGAAAGCGCACGTCGACCCCGCACCGGGGCTGAGCGACGCGACCCGGTCCAAACTGGGCTGGGGCGACGACGACGGCAGAGACTACGTCCTCGACTCCTCCAGCGTCGAGTCCGTCTCCGACGACGCGGTTCACCTAGGCAGGTGACGTCGCCCCGGACCGTCGCCGGTCCCTCGCAGCCCCGTACTTCTCGAAACGAGAGGCCGACGCCGCGGCGCGCGAACGCGACCGACTCGGAACCCATCACCGCTTCCACCAATCATGAACGTCCGTCTCGCAGCGTCTGACGACCGAGAACAGATCAGTGCGATCGCAGGCGACTCGCTGCGATCGTCGTACTCACTGAGTCCGGCACAGATAGAGACGATCCTCGAATCGGAGTTCGACGACGCGTCGCTGGCCGCCATGCTCGACGACGCGGACACCCTCGTGTTCGTCGCCGACGAAATGGTCGACGGCGACCGGACCGTCCGCGGGTTCGTCACCGTCGAGGTCGGCGCGAAGGCGACGGTCCGGTGGCTCCACGTCGACCCGACCGCACGGGGCGGGGGCGCCGCCACGGCGCTGGTCGAGCGCGTCCGCGAGCGGTTCGGCGAGAAGCCGCTCGCGGCGTGTATCCTGGACGCCGCCGTCGAGGGCGGCGAGTTCCTCGAAGGGTTCGGGCTCAAGCGGTCCCATCACGACCGCATCCCGATCGGCGGCGAGGAGTTCGACGTCGCCGTGTTCACCGAGGGCCAGTCGACGGAGACGTCGACGGAACCGAGCGTCGCCGTGCCAGACACCGTCTCCGTCGACGGTGCCGACCGGTTCGTCGACGGCGGCGACGGCGTTCCCGGCAGGGAGGCCCCGTTCTTCCCCGTCTACTCCGCGGTCGACGAGACGGACCCGTACGGCTACTTCTGCTCGCAGTGCGGCAGCACGGACGTCTCCATCGACGGGCAAGACAGGCTGGAGTGCGGGAACTGCGGCAACACGCACCTCGCCGACGAGTGGGACGATGCGTACCTCTGACGCGGGCCGATGAGCGACGGCGACGGGGGCGCCCGCTCCGACTCGGCCCCGGCGGGCCGACGCGGCAATGACGCCGCGGCGCGGATCGACGTCGGTGTCCTCGTCGCGCACTCGCCGGACGCCGACGCCGATCTGCTGGCGTCGTTCGCCGATCGCACGGCCCGCGACGCCGTCGACGAACTGGCCGCGGCGACGGACGCGGACTGGCGGATCCACTGCGCCGAACCGGACCCGCTCGCCGACGGCGCCCCGCGACGCCCGTCCGAGTTCCTCGACGAGGCCGCGCTCCACATGGTGAAACGCCCCTACGATCTCGTCGTCGTCGCGACCGACGTCCCGCTGACCTCGCGCGAGGAGCGAGTGGTCGAGGGGCTCGCGTCCCCGCTCGCCCGCGTCGCCGTCGTTTCGACCCGACGACTGACTCGGCGCCCCGGCCGGGAGGCGGTCCGGACGCTCGACTCGCCCGCGGTTCGCTGGAACGCAGCGACCCTCCTCGTCCACCTCTTCGGCCACGTGTTCGGCGGGAGCCACGACGACGGCGGCGTGATGGCCCCGTTCTCGTTCGACCCTTCGAGGCGGAGCGTTCCGTCGTTCGACGCGGACGTCGCGAGCCACCTCGACGCGATCGCGGCCCGCATCCCTGAGGCGGACGCCTCGCGCGGGCGGCTCAGACGCCTCGCGTTCCACGCGCTGAGCCTCGCGCGGAACCCGCGGATCGTGTTCTCGACGCTCCTCCAGAGCCGCGCGCCGCTGCTCCCGTTCTCGCTCCCGCGCCTCTCGACGGCCGCGGTGACGCCGACGCTAATCCTGGTGTTCAGCGCCGAGGCGTGGGATGTCGGGCTCAACCTCACCAACCGGACCGCCGCCCTGTTCGCCGCGGGGAGCGTCGTCGCCGCCGCCGTCCACATCCTGTACGTCCAGCGGCTCTCCTTCCCCCGCGAGCACAGTCAAGTGATCACCGAACACATGGCGCTCGTGAACGTGACGGTGTTCCTCATCCTCGTCGCGGCGATGGCGGGCCTCTTCGCCCTCGTCGGGTCGATCATGCTCCTGATCGAACTCGCCGTCTTCCCGCCGAACCTGATGACGAACTGGCCGAGCCTCGAGGACCCGACGGTCGGGATGGTCGACCTCGTTCGCGTGGGTGCGTTCATCAGCACGCTCGGCGTGCTCTCCGGGGCGCTCGCGGGGGGCATCGAGAACCGGATGGCGCTCCGACACCTGGCGCTCTTCCGCGACCGCCCGTAAGGCGGCCGCGAGGACGCGTGAGACCGCACGGCGCTCCGGGGGATCAATACACGTTGGCGACATCCTGTTGACGGTAGTCGGCGAACTACGAGCGTGATAACAGGATTCGTCGGTTCGGCAGTCGCGTTCGTCGTCGCCCTCCTGATCGGGGGGCTCGCGATCTACGTGAGCGCCCGGGTGATCGCGGACACCGACGACTACGGCCACGCGGTCGTCACCGCCCTGCTCGGCGCCGTCGCGTGGGCCCTGACGGCGTGGCTCCCGCTTTTCGGCCCGATCCTCGCGCTGATCGTGTGGGTCGCCGTCATCAACTGGCGGTATCCGGGCGGCTGGGGGCAGGCCGCGCTCATCGGAATCGTCGCCTGGGTCGCCGCGCTCGTCATCCTCTTCGTCCTGAACGGGTTCCTCGGGCTCGGAATCGGCGCCTTCGGGGTGCCGGGGGCCTGACCGTATGATTTCCCTCCAGCTCCTCGGGACCGCGTGGACGGTCTGGAACCTGGCGCGCAGGCGGGTCGGCCCGGTCGGCGCCCTGCTCGTCACTGCCGTCGTCATCGGCGGGCTGGTCTACCTCAGACCTCGGTTGGGCGAGCGGTTCCCCGCGCTCGCGGGTGCGGTTATGCACGTGGAACGCGGCGAGGACGCGGAACGCGGTGAGGTCGCTCCTTCCGGATAGAGCGGCCGCGAGCTGATCGACTCGTCTCGCGGCGTCGCCTCGGCGGTGACCATCGAGCGGTCGCGCGGTCTCAACTCGGTCGCCGAAGCTGACTAGCGGGGGGCGTCCGGGTCGGACGGCTCCCACGGCGAGGCGGGGACGCCGTCGTCCTCGCCGCCCTCGAACACCGCCTCGAACAGCGTGCGTTCGGCCCCCCGGAAGTGCTCGCTGAAGGTGGCCTGCGTGACGCCGAGCAGGTCGGCCACCTCCTCGCCGGTGCTCTTTCGCGGCCAGTCGAAGTAGCCGGCGTGATACGCCGCCTTGAGTACGGCGCGCTGCTTCTCCGTGAGCTGGTTTTCGAAGGCCAGGTGGAAGTCGGTGATCGCCGGGTCGTCGCGGGCGACCGTCCACTGGGCGCGGAGCGTGGCGTCCGCGCAGTGGTCGTGAACGATGTCGACGATCTGGTGTTTGTCCCGCTCCGACGGCACCTCGACGACGAACCGGAACTCGCCGTCGGCGACGGTGAGCGCCGTCACGAGGGCGCCGTGTTTCGCGAGGGCGGGGACCAGCTTCTCCCCCCACCCCGTGGTGAGTTCCACCTCGTAGCCGTCCGCCTCGGGAGAGAGGATCCGGAGCCCGTCGACTAGCTGCGACCGCTCCGCGATCCCGCGGAGCTCCTGCTTCTCTATCCCTTCGACGGTGCCGTACGCGAGGACGCCCGAGTCGGCCCCGATGAGACGAGCGACGTCGAGGCGCCACCCCGCGGTGGAGGCGGCGACGAGCGCGTCGGCCTCGCGCTCCAGACTGAACGTCAACTGGAACACCGTGTCGCTCGTGAGCGCGTCCCTGCGTTCGACGGCGGCGATCGCGTGCCCGATGATCTCCCCAAGCCGCGAGAGGCTCTCCCGGTCGGTGCTGACGAAGGCGTCCGGCGACTCGTCGTAGATCGCGACCACGCCGTAGCAGATGTTCCCGTATGCGACGGGGATGGCGGCCGCGGCGCGGTAGCCGGCCGCCCGGATCTCCTCGTGACAGCGGTCGAACTCGGGCGGGGTCTCGCCGTCCTGAACGACCTGTACCGTCCGGGTACGGACCGCCTCGACCTCGGGTCGCTCGCCGTCCGCGTCGCCGGCCGACGGGCCAGAGACGACGTCGAACTCGGCGTCGGCCGGCGCGAACTCGCGGCTGGAGAGCTGTTCGGTCGCGCGGTTCACCTCGCCGACCCAGGCGACGTCGTAGGCGTCCGGTTCGACGAGTCGCTCGCAGACGGCCCGTTCGAGGCCCTCTCGGGTCGGTTCCGTGATGAGCGCGTGGACGATGTCCTGACTGATCCCGTACAGCCGATTGAGCGCCTCCAGCTGCTCGCGGTGCTGGACTCGTTCGCGCTCCTGGCGGGCCTGCTCGACCGCGTACCGGATCGAGCTGATCAGGAGGTCGCCCGTCAGGTCGCCCTTGACGAGGTAGTCGCGGGCCCCCTCCTGGATCGCCTGGATCCCGAGGTCGCGGTCGTCCCGGTCCGTGAGCACGACGACGGGCGTGAAATCGGCCGCCTCGAGGACCCCGACGAGCGCGTCGAAACCGTCGCTGTCGGGAAGTCCCAGGTCGAACAGTATCACGTCGACATCGCCGTCTGACAGCCGCCGCAGCCCCGCTTCGAGGGTCGATTCGCGGTGAAGCACGGACCGATCGGGAACCGACCCGTCGAGCTCGATCCGGTTGAGTTGCGTCCCAGATTCGAGCAGCTCGGCGACGCGTCGAGCGTCCGCGGGGCCGGACCCGAGGAGAAGAACGTCGAGGGCCTCGTCAGTCATGTCCCTCTCCCGCCGACGGGGGTCGAACGACTGCCGTGTCGGCGGTGACTGCGGGGATATTCCGCTCGCTGCCGCTCCGCGGTGGGCTCATACACTCGCTCTCAGGGACGGTTGCCGTTTAGACACACGCCGCTTAACGGGCCTGTAATCGCGTCTTACCCCGCGAAATCGGAACTACCGGAAGATGCCCCCGGCTGCGACACCCCCGAACTCCGGGTCTGTGGACCGATTCCCTCCCGGTCGCGGTCGTCTCACTCGGACGCGGAGTCGTCGCCGAGACGGATCCGCCCCGAGAGCTCGCGTTCGGCGGGCTGGTTGACGGTGATACCCTCGGCCTCGAACCGGTCTTTGACCCCGCGAGCGTACGCCGACCTGACCGCGAAGACGTCGCGTCGAGTCGGGTCGGTGATCCAGTAGTGGACCCGGACCGACACCTCGTC
Source organism: Halorubrum xinjiangense (assembly GCF_900102375.1). Lineage (GTDB taxonomy): Archaea > Halobacteriota > Halobacteria > Halobacteriales > Haloferacaceae > Halorubrum > Halorubrum xinjiangense. Next base: position 63,684 of record NZ_FNBO01000003.1, on the reverse strand, counting down.
GGCGCCGAGGTCGTCGACGTACGCGGCCGGGGACGGCTCCGCGAGGACCCCCTCCGTCTCGCCGGCGACGTCCGTGAGCTGCTCCAGCACCTCGTCGAGGTCGGCCTCGTACCCGACTCCGAGCTCCTGGACGATCCGATGGTTCCCCCGCCCGTAGGGGCGGGTGATCTCGCCGGCGGTCAGGATCGTGTTCGGGATCGTCACGAGCTCGCCGGCGGCGGTCTCGACGCGGGTGATCCGGAGGGCGATCGACTGGACGACGCCCGCACCGCCGTCCCACTCGATGTGGTCGCCGACGTTGAACTCCGGGTCTAAGACCAGCGCGACGCCGCTGACGAGCGAGCCGATCACCTCGCGCGCGGCGATCCCGACCGCCAGCGCGACCGCGCTGATGACGAGCGCGGAGTCGCCGAGGAACCCTCCGTAGCCGGCGACCGCCACTCCGACCAGCGTGCCCGCCAGCGCCACGAGGAGGCGGAAGTACAGGACGACGGCCGCCTGAAGCGTCGGGTTGTTGCGGTTCCGACGCCGGACTGCCCGCTTGAGGACCGGCTGGACGAGGAGCCACCCGATCAGGACGACCGTGAGGAAGCCGGCGAGGAACCAGCCGAGCTGAACGAGGAGCGGCCAGAACACGGCCAGTTCGTCCGGGCCGGGGTCGGGCTCGGTGGGCAGTTGGAGCGCCGCCGTCGTGAAGGACGTCGCTGCGAACGGCGCCGTCATCATCCGCTCGTCGGTCGACCGTCCGGTCTCTTTGAGCCCCTCCGGCGCGCGGTGACCGATCGAACCCGCCCGATGCGGCCCCCGTCCTCGGCCGAACCCATCGGCCGGCCACCCGCCGGGGGCGTCGTCCGGCCCTCGAGATCCATACGCTGGCGAGACGCTCACGCGGATTAAGTAATCGCGACCTATCGGCGCGCGCCGGTCGGTTCCGACGGGCGGGTCGCGGACAGCAGAGCCCCCGCGGTCCGGATCATTGTAGTGTATTGGCCGCAGGGTTTTGCCGCTCTTTCCCGGTGTTGCTGCCATGGAACCGAACGCGCGGCGGAACACCGGCGGGTCTCGACGGGTCGAGCGGCCATGAACCTGGGACGCGCCGTTCGCCGGTGGCGAGACTGGTTTCCCATTCCGTCCGCGGACGGCGAGTTCGGTATCATCCGGTGGGTGCTACTGGAGGCCAACCGGCTGGCCGTCACCGGGGCGCTGCTCACGTTCGTCTTCGTCTCCTTCGTGCTCTTGGGGACCGTCTGGACGTTCGAGATGCAGAACCTGCTGACGGAGACGTCGGCGGTCCAGACGATACTCGACACGCTCCTGAGCGGGATGATCCTCCTCGTGTCGATCGTCGTGTCGATAAACTCGATCGTCCTCTCGCACGACATGAGCTCCGTCTCCAACCAATCGGACCGCGTCGAGGGAGCGTCGGACTTCCGCGAGAAGCTGAGCAAGCTGTCTCGGCCCGAGGAGAACCCGTCCGACCCGGCGTCGTTCCTGAAGGTCATGTCGCGGGAGATCCGGGAGCGCGCCGAACGACTCGACGACGACGGGCTCGACTCGGAGGGGTCTGAGGACATTCGGACCTACGCGTCGACCGTCGCGGAGATGGCCGACAAACTCGGCGCCGTCGAGAACACGGGCGGGGCCGAGTTCGCCGTCCTCTGGAAGGGGATGGAGTTCAGATACGGCGCGCAGATGGAACGGTCCGGGACGCTCAGGTCCGCTCACAAGGGCGAGGCGGCCGACAACCTCGAGGACCAGCTCAACCACCTCACCGACGCGCTGGAGCTGTTCGCCGTCGGCAAGGAGTACTTCAAAACGCTGTACTACACCAAGGAGGTGTCGAAGCTCTCGCAGACGTTGCTGGTGACCTCCCTCCCGGCGATCCTGATCAACGCGTCGACGATCCTCGCCATAAACGCCGGGCTCCTCCCCGACTTCTGGGTGCTCGGTCTCCCGCCGCTCCAGACGTTCGTCGCCGCGGCGTTCACGATCTCGCTCGCGCCGTACCTGGTGTTCACCGCCTACATGCTCCGGCTCTCCGCGGTCGCCAGACTCACGGCGTCGGCCGGGATCTTCTCGCTTAACTGATCGGCGGCGACCACGGCCCCTCCCGAGGTCGTCCCGGTCTCGGCGCGCTGCCGCCGCGCTGGAGGCTCCGCCGGAAACCGAGACGTAGATAGGCCGAGTATACTTATACGGCCCTCAGCTCAACGGTCCGGCGCCATGTCATCAGAACGCGTCGTCGAGCTGCTGCGGCGGAGCTACGAGGACGAGATCGAGACCGTGATGAACTACCAGACGAACGCGATCATCCTCGAGGGCGTTCGGGCCGAGGAGATCAAAGAGAGCCTCCACGAGGACATCCAGGCGGAGCTCGCCCACTCGAACGAACTGGGCCAACGCCTCAAGCAGCTGGGCGCGCGACCCCCGTCCTCGACCGATTTCACGGCCCGACAGGAGTCGCTTCAGCCGCCCGAGGACTCGACGGACGTCCTCGCGGTGATCGAGGGCGTCCTCGACGCTGAGGAGGCCGCCATTTCGACGTATCACGACCTGATAGACGCCGCCGAGGAGGCGGACGACCCGGTGACCGAGGACCTCGCGGTCGGCATCCTCGCCGACGAAGAGGCCCACCGAAGCGAATTCAAGGGGTTCCAGAAGGAGTACCGGAACGACTGACTGCGGAGGATCGGCCGCCGTGGGGTGACCGGTCGCGTTCGGGCTCGGTCGACGGGTCGCACCGGGTGACCGCCTCACGTGGCCCGTCGGGTGACGAAGACGAGGACGCCGACGACGATGAGCGCGACCCCCCAGTAGACGGACGGAAACGGGAGAAACGCGAGCAGCAGCGTTACGACGCCGGACGTGATGAGCGACCACCCTATCGTCGTTCGAATCGCCATGCCCCCTCTTCGGCGCCGACCGAGGTAGTTAGTCGCACGGTATGGCCCGCTTCCGCTCCGGTCGGTACTTTCGCCTGAAAAACGCCCGGCGATCAGGGGTCGACTCGCCTCCGGGAGGGACTTCGACGGGCCTTCGCGGCGGGCGCGCAGAAGGCACGTTCCCGAGTCGGCTCCCACAGACGCGACCTTTTATTTCCGCCCTCGCCGATCCCACGGACATGACGGACCTCGACGGCGCGGCGGCGGTGATCACCGGAGCGAGCTCGGGAATCGGCGAAGCAACGGCGCACGCGCTCGCCGAGCGCGGCGCGAACCTCGTCCTCGTGGCGCGGCGACGCGAGGCGCTCGAATCGGTCGCGGACGACGTGCGGTCCGAGTACGGCGTCGAGGCGGTCGTCGCGGCCGGCGACGTCGGCGGCGGCGGTCGAAGCCGCGGTCGAGGAGTTCGGCGGCCTCGACGTCGCCGTCGTCAACGCGGGGCTCGCCCGCGGGAGCGACGTGGCGACGATGACCGACGAGGAGTACTTCGCGATGCAAGAGACCAACGTCGACGGCGCGTTCTTCCTCACGCGCGAGGCGCTCCCGCACCTCAGGGAGAGCGAGGGGACCCTCGTCGCGGTCGGCAGCTTCGCCGGAGAGTTTCCCCGGCCGTTCAACCCCGTGTACGCCGCGACGAAGTGGTGGATCCGCGGGTTCGCGCACAGCGTCGCGGCGCAGGTCGGCGACGAGGGCGTGGCGGTCTCGGTCGTCAACCCCTCGGAGGTCCGGACCGAGTTCGGCAGCGAGGACGGCGAGCCGTTCGAGGAGCGGTTCGAGCCCGGGAGCGTCACCGAGCCGGCGGAGGTCGCGGAGGCCATCGCCTTCGCCGCGTCGCGGTCCGGCTCGTCCGCGCACGAGATAGACCTCTACCGGCGAGATAAGTACTCGGACACGATGTAAGCGCGGCGGCGCGAGGTCAGCGGTCGCCGTCGTCGCGGCACTCGATCCGCGCCCCGCACTCCGGGCAGGTCCCGTCGGCGCGGGAGAGCGCCAGGTCGCACTGCGGACAGAACCGACGGTCGCAAGCCGAATCGCCCATGGCCGGCGTTCCCCGTCGAATCGTAATAACTCCAGCACCGCCGAAGACGGGGTTAGCCGGCGGCTTCCGCGCGATAAGCTGTCCGTACTTTAGTTACGCTCCCGCTTCGCGCCGACTATGCGATCGGAGTCACCCGACAGACCGACGAAGTTCGTGGTTATCGCAACGCTCGCCGCACTGCTGCTCGTCCTCGGCGCGCTCGGCGCGCTGAGCGCGGTCGGCGTCGCGGCCGAGGCGCCGTCGCAGACGGCCGACGGCGACCCGTTCTTCGCGGTGGAGATAACCGACTACGACGCCGCGGTGACCGAGGGCGACGCGCTCGTCGTCGAGGCGACGGTCACGAACGAGGGGACGACAGCGGACAGCCAGCAGATCCACCTCAAAGACGACCGCAACAATATTGTCGACTCGGTGGCCAGCCCGGCACTGACGCTCGAACCGAACGAGAGCAAGGACGTGACGCTCACGTGGGACACCGGCCCGGGTGACGCCGGGACGGAGCGCATCAAGGTGGTGAGCGACCACGGGGCGGACAACCGGACGGTCCAGATCGACGAGGGCTCGTTCTTCACCGTCGAGGGCGTCGAGACCGACTCGCCCGTCGAGGCCGGCGACGACCTGACGGCGACAGTCACCGTGACGAACGACGACCCGAACGTCACGACGCGAGACGTGTGGATCGAGGTCGACGGCGACAGCGTCGCGGAGAGTGCGGTGGAGCTCGCGCCGGGCGAGACTCAAAGCCAGACGCTCACGTGGACGGACACGGCGGACAGCGCCGGAAACTGGTCGCTCGCGGCCGCCACGACCGGCGACCGACTGACGACCGAGGTCACTGTCACCGAGTCGGAGTCGTCGGAGTCGACGGACGGCTCAGACGGCTCGGACGGCTCGGACGATTCCACGGACGGCTCGGACGAGTCCACGGACGATGACGACGGCGGGTCCGCGAACTCCTCCGACGATTCCGCGAAGGATGACGACGAGGGGTCCAGCTCCGGCTGGAGCATCCCGACGTATGTCGAGAAGCGAGACAACGGGGCAGTTGAGGGGGACGGCGTCGTCGAGCTCCCGGCCAACGAGGTGGCCGTCGTCGACTTCGATCGGGAGACCGTCTCGGGCCTGCTCATCGTCGACAAGCTCCGCGAGCTCCCCGAGGGCGTAACCGCGCCCGACGAGGCGGTCGGGATGTATCGGATCGACCCGGACGACGAGTTCGCGGACGAGAACGCGACGGTCACGTTCGCCTACTCGAACGAGACGCTCGAGGAGTCGGCCCTCGACCGCGTCGAGGTCGTGCGCTGGAACGGGACGGCCTGGACCGAGCTCGACGCCGAGGCCACGAGCGCCGACGGACGGGTCACCGTCGACGCCGAGACCCGCGGCTTCTCGCTGTTCGCGGTGACGACTGGGGGCGAGTCGAACGCGACCGCCGGGGCGGAGTCGCCCGCGAACACGACCCCGGGTGGGGAGGCGGCGGCGGACGCGAACGCCACGTCGAGCGCGAACGAGACGGCCGACTCGGAGGCGGCGGACGCGGACGCCAACTCGACGGACACCGACGAGACGGACGCCAACTCGACGGACACCAACTCGACGGACACCAACTCGACGGACACCGACGAGACGGGTGCCGACGAGACGGACGAGGACGCGGCGTCGAACGACTCGGAGACCGAAACGGCGGACGACTCGACGACGGACGCGACGGAGGCGAGCGAGGACGAGACGCCCGGGTTCGGCGTCGTCGCCGCGCTCCTCGCACTGGCGGTCACGGCGGGCGTCGCAACGCGCGGCCGTCGGCGGGAGTGACGACGCGGGCGGTGGTTTTTGAAAGGCCAACGCGTCAAAATCTGACTTTTGAAAAATAGGCTCTGTTGAAATCCTCCGCAGGAATACATTCTGACTGGCTACCGTCAGAACAGTGCCGCTCTCAACTATGCCGAACCTTCTTCGATTAACGGAAGGAGCAACGTCGCCAGTTCCTCTGTTCCTCTCGAGGCCACCGACGTGTCCGGATGGGGTTCCTCGCCCACGTAGACGGTCTCAAATCCCGCTTCGCGTGCTGGAGTGATGTCCTCCTCGAACGTATCTCCGATATAGACGAACACTTCTGCGGGAAGTCGCTCTTTGGCCGCTTCAAAGATCTCTCGATTCGGTTTCCGTGTCCCAATCTCGTTCGAAACGATAACTGTGTCAACGAACTCGTCGAGCCCGTGTTCCTCGATTTTCCGACGTTGCATCCGTCCGTCGCCGTTTGTGAGGATACCGGTCTGGTGGCGAACTGCGATGGACGCAACAAGCTGTCGTACTGTGTGAGGGATGTGTGTTGAACTCGCTTCCTTCTCAATGTATTCTGCTGCGAGCCGCTCTGTATCCAGGTCGAGGTCGTATTGTTCGCAAACCGCGTCGAAAGCCCGCTGGTACGGTTCGTCCTCTACCTGTGTAATACTCGTAAGTACCTGTTCAGAATACGTTTCAATCATCTCTTCGGTAGCATCAGTTGGAAGTGTCTGTACGAAAAGTTCCGAAAAAGGGGTACTGTAATTGAGAAGAGTGCCATCAAGATCGAAGTAAACTGATGTCTTCATCGTTTATGGGTGATTACATTCCAAGAAAATAGAGTTTGATATCTCTGTAGTCATATTTTCATGCCACGCGCAATATTAGTCGGTGAAATTAACTCAGCTCATATGCCGGACTCGCGCTCTATATTCAGCACGCCTCCGAAAACTTGTAATTGGCTGAGGTTTCAGCAGAGCAAAAAAAGGAGCGACGGCGCGGCCGGTCACCTGTTCTGCGAGGCGGAGGAGACCCGTCGGTCCTCGACGAGCGTCTCGAGTCCCTCGCTGAGGCCGACGGACGGCCGGTATCCGAGCTCCTCGCGGGCCTTGCTGATGTCGGCGCGGCTGTGGCGGACGTCGCCGTCGCGCGCGTCGCCGTGGACGATCGGCGAATCGCTCCCGACCGCGCGTCGGATGCGCTCCGCGAGGCCGCGGATCGTCACCGAGTCGCCGGTGCCGACGTTGTACGACGCGCCGACCGCGTCCGTCTCCGCGGCGAGGAGGTTGGCCCGCACGACGTCGTCGACGTGGACGAAGTCGCGCGTCTGCTCGCCGTCGCCGTGGACCGTCAGGGGCTCTCCGGAGCGCGCCGCGCGCAGGAACGCCTCGATGACGCCGGCGTAGTCGCCGCCGGTCTGTCCCGGCCCGTAGACGTTGAAGTAGCGGAGCGCGACGGTCTCGAGGCCGTACAGCTCGTGGTATAGCCGGAGGTAGTGGTCCAGCGCCAGCTTGCTCAGCCCGTACGGCGAGGTCGGTTCGAGCCGGGCGCCCTCGGCGAGCGGGACCCCCTCCGGGTCGCCGTACACCGCCGCGCTCGACGCCGCCACGACCCGGGCGTCGTGTCGGCGGGCGGCCTCCAGCACGCGCAGGGTCCCCGTCGCGTTCACCGCGTGGGTCTCGTTCGGGTCGTCGATCGACCGCTCGACGCTGACGATCGCCGCCTGATGGAACACCACGTCGACGTCCGCGACCGCCTCCTCGACGGCCTCGCGGTCACGCACGTCGCCTTCGATCGCGGTGACTCCCGCCGGGGGATCGGGGTCGGTGTCGAGCGTCCGCACGTCGTTGTCCGCCCGGAGCGACGCCGCGATCGCTCCGCCGATGAACCCCGATCCGCCAGTCACGAGTACGCGTTTTCCGTCCATGCTGACTCGGCGTTGCGCGAGCGGCGGGATTAGTAGCCGCCGGCTACGCGGCGAGCGGGCGTCGAAGCGGGCGAAAAGCCGCGGAGCGGATCCGTGTCGGTCGACCTGTCCGTGTTCCCGCTCGGCTTAGAACTCGTCTTTCAGCCGGATCTCGTCGTCGGTCACCGTGTCGATGCGCGTCGCCTCCAAGGCGTAGTCGCCCTGATCGGCGTCCCCCCACCCGAGCTTAGACCGGATCGTGTCGGTCATCCCCGGGTCGGGGTCGACGTGCGCGACGCCGTCCCTGACCGTGCTGACCATGCCGATCTCGGTGCCGCTGGCGTTCACGACGCGCTTCCCCTCATCGTCGTCCGTGACTGTCGTTCGTTCCATCGCGTCCGGACACACGACCCGTCTCGGCTTTGTTATCGAGTTCGTATCCGAGGCGCACAATTCACAAGACTGCGTTACCTTCGAGTACGTTCGGCCAACCGGGTTCGACGAGTCGCCGTTCGGGCCCGCCGACCGCGAGTCCGCCGACCAGGACTCGATCCGTCCGGTCGATCGACGGTCGACGCCAGCGGGGAAAAAAGCGGAGTGACCGAACGGAGCGGCCGCGGTCGTCCCGGTTCGACCGCGTCGCCGATCGCGTTAGGAACTGGTGTTAGTGCCGTTGTCGTCCGTGCCGTTGCCGTCGGGGACGTCCGTTCCGTTATCCTCGGGAACGTCCGTGCCGTTGTCTTCGGGCATGTCTGTCCCGTTGTCGTCGGGCATGTCCGTGCCGTTGTCGTCGGGCGTGTCCGTCCCGTTACCGTCGGGCGAGTCCATGCCGTCGTCGGGCGCTTCGCCCTCGGGCGCCTCCATGCCGACGACGAAGGGAGCGATGAGCGCCTCGACCTCCGAGCGCGACCGGGCCTCGTCGACCGCGTTCGGGAACCCGGAGTCCCCGTTGAGCGTCCGCAGGAACGAGGCGTGGCGGGCCTCGACACTGTGGATCCCGAGCGCCGGGGCGACCAGGGCCTCGTTCTCGATGTAGGGCGCGGCGCCGGCGTACGCGGACACGCCGACGTCCTCCAGCTGCGCCGCCGTCGCGAGGAACGCCACCGGGTACTGTACCGCGAGCCCGAAGTCGAACTCGGGCTCCTCGACGGGCTCGCCGCCGAGCTCCTCGACCGCCGCGCCGAGGGCCTCCACGTGGGCCTCCTCGTGCGCCAGGACCGTCTGGAGCTCCTCGTAGACCTGCTCGCGGCGCGGGTCGTCCTCCTCGCCAAAAAGCTGACAGTTACAGAGGTCCTCCTCGCCGATGTTCTCTAACCCCTGTGCGTAGAAGCTCGCTTCGAGGAACTCCAGCGTGCGGGCGAAGTTGAGGATGTCGACGTCGTCCTCGAACTCGTTTTCGACCGGCTCTTCGCCGTCTCCGCCGTCTTCCCCGTCCTCGCCGTCCTCGCCGTCCTCGTCGTCGGTCTGTGCGACCGCCGACCCCACGAGCGATCCCCCGAGCGCGGCGCCGCCGAGCGCGCCGGCCGATCCGGCCACGAACTGGCGTCGCGTGTTTGTGCCCCCGTCATCCGTCGACCGTTCGCCGTCGTCTGTGTTCGAATTCACCACACCCACCGTACCGCGGCCGGGTAGTTTGTTATATATCTGGTATAAATGACTTCGCTCAGCTTATTGAGCGGCGGCCGCCGCGGCGGCGCGGCGGCGGACGTGCCGATCGCGGCGACGCCGTCGCCCGGTATGGCCGGCCCGCAGCGAGTAACTCAGCCGTACACAGCTCTCGGGCCCGGACGGCTGTCGGAACGCGACGTCGCCGCGCTCCGGAGGCGACACGGCCTCGCTCCGGGGCGACCCAGCCTCGCTCCGGGGCGACCCAGCCTCGCTCCGGGGCGACAGGGCTGCGATCTGGGGCCGACACGGAGCGCTCCTGAGGGCGGCACGGCGGACGACCGAGAACTCGCTCCAGCGCGTCGTCGGACACCCTCGTGACCTCGATTAGGACGTCTATTACAATACGCGAACGGGTCTCATCCGCGGTTAGCGATGAGATCGACCAAGGACCGAAGCGGTCGCGAAGCGCGGATCAAAGCCACGTTCGCGCGGTACGAGGACCGTCCAGACGAGTGTACGCTCCACCCGGTCCACCCCGACGAGGAGCGGCGGACGACGGAGTGGATGACGGCGAAGCGCGGGGCGTACGTCGCGCTCGGGATGTGGCGGTGAGGGACGGTCGGACCGCGCCCGGACGTCCGAACGGTCGCCGTTTCGAACGCGTCGATGACCGGCCTCCGCCGAGTCGTCCGGCGGCTCGGAACGGCTCGATCACCCTCCCCGAACGAACCGCCACCCACGCGGGACGGTAACGAGCTCCTTCCGAAGAGAACCGCCGTGAGACCGTCGTTTTCGTCGAAACTCTTCTCGGAGTAGTACCATCGTACCAAGGCCCGCCGCGGAGTCGTCGTTGGTTACCGCTCCATAACAAAGGGAATCTCGGCCCGTTGACGCGTATGCGACACAGCAACTCGCAGCGCGGCACGGGAACCGATCACCCCGCGGACGGCCCGTGGGCTCGCTTCTTCGACTCGGCGCGGAACGACGCCCAGCCCTCGGTGAGCGACTGATGTGCGGCATCAGCGCCCGTATCGGCGAGGAGGGCTCGCTCGGACCGCTGTTGACCAGCATCAAAAACCTCGAGTACCGCGGGTACGACTCCGCGGGCGTCGCGATCCGTAACGGGGACGGCGTCGAGATCAAGAAGTGCGGCGGCGAGGTCGCACAGCTGGAGTCGGCCGTTTCGGCGGGTATGACGGACGGTTCGATCGGTATCGGGCACACGCGCTGGAGCACGCACGGGCCGCCGACCGACGAGAACGCCCACCCGCACACGGACTGCCACGGGCGGGTCGCGGTCGTCCACAACGGGATCATCGAGAACCACGCCGCGCTCCGCGAGGGACTGCGGGGGCGCGGCCACGAGTTCACGAGCGACACCGACACCGAGGTGATCCCGCACCTGATCGAAGAGCGGCTCGAAGACGGCCACGACCCGGAGACCGCCTTCCGGAGCGCGGTCGACCAGCTCGAGGGGAGCTACGCGGTCGCGATGGTCCTCGGAGACGAGCCGGCAATCTACGCCGCCCGGAGCGGGTCGCCGCTGGTCGTCGGCGTCGGCGACTCGGAACACTTCCTCGCCAGCGACGTGCCGGCGTTCCTCGAGTTCACCGACCGCGTGGTCTACCTAGAGGACGACGACGTCGTCGTCCTCACGACCGACGGCTACCGGGTGACGGACGGCGCCGGCGACCCGGTCGTCCGCCCGGTCGAGACGGTCGACTGGACCCCCGAGGACGCCAAGAAGGGGAGCTACGACCACTTCATGCTGAAGGAGATCCACGAGCAGCCGATGGCGCTCCGGCAAACGCTCCACGGGCGGATCGACGGCGACGACGTCGTCTTAGAGGACTTCCCGCCGGGCTCTTTCGAGGGGATCTCCCGCGTCCAACTCGTCGCGTGTGGAACGTCGTACCACGCCGGCGCGTACGGGGAGTGGCTCCTCTCGAACGACGGCATTGACGCCAACACGTTCATCGCGAGCGAGTACGCCGCCTACCCCGCGCCGGTCGACGAGGAGACGCTGGTGATCGGCGTCACGCAGAGCGGCGAGACCGCGGACACGCTGGAGGCGCTACAGAGCGCCCGCGACCGCGGCGCGCGCACGCTCGCGCTGACGAACGTCATCGGCTCCACCGCCGCACGGACCTGTGACGACGCGCTCTTCATCCGCGCCGGCCCCGAGATCGGCGTGGCGGCCACCAAGACGTTCTCCTCGCAGGTCGCGACGCTGACCCTGCTCGCGGAGCGGCTCGTCCGCGACGTCACCGGCGAGCCGACCGCCGACCACGAGGCGCGCTTAGACGCGCTGGCCGACCTCCCCGAACACGTCGAGGCCGTGACGACGGACACCCGAGCGGAGGCGATCGCCCAGCAGCGCCTCGGCGACGACGGGCACTTCTTCGTCGGCCGCGGGAACGCCTTCTCGGTCGCGCTTGAGGGGGCGCTGAAGTTCAAGGAGATCACCTACGAGCACGCTGAGGGGTTCGCCGCCGGCGAGCTGAAACACGGCCCGCTCGCCCTCGTCACGTCCGACACGCCCGTCTTCGCGATCGGGACCGGCCAACACGGGAACCGGCTGGAGAGCAACATCAACGAGGTCCGCGCGCGCGGCGCCCCCGTCGTCGCCGTCGCCCCGCGGACCGCCACCGACCTGATGGACGCCGCCGACGAGTTCCTCCCGGTCCCGGCGACCCACCCGGACCTCGTGGCAGTCCTCGCGAACGTCCAGCTCCAGCTGATCGCGTACCACGCAGCCGACGCGATGGACCGGTCCATCGACAAGCCGCGCAACCTCGCGAAGAGCGTCACTGTCGAGTAGCGCGCTCCCCGTCGGGCTCGGCGACGACGACCGCGGCTCGAACGCTATTTAATAAGCCGGGAGCGGCGGCGACGTACATTTATAAATGAATGCGGTGGCGTCGCCGGCGGCTCTGCCGCCGGCTGCAAGAGGCGCGTCGCGCCTCCCTGCGTGCCTGCGAGCGGCCGCCATCGGCGGCCGCGAGTCAGCACGCGCGAGGGAGTCGGGCGCGACGAGGGCGACCGGAGGGAGCCCGAAGACGCGCCCGACGAGGCTGGGGAGGCGTGAGGCTGCGGTTGCTGTGCGGGGCGGGACTCAAAGGGGCAGCCGCGAGGACGGCGCAGGCGTTCACGAGAGCGGAGCTCTCGTGAGCCAATCAGAACGCTTCGCGTTCTGATGACGACGTAAGCACTGGAAGGAGCGAGCGAAGCGAGCGACTGAAGCGCGTGGTTCGAGAGAGCAAAGCTCTCTCGTCATCGCCAGAAATCAGAGATTTCTGGCTAGCAGTCAGAATCCAAAGGATTCTGACGACATCCCGAAAATCTCCGATTTTCGGGCGACAACGAGCGTGCGCCGTCCTCGCGGCTGGGGCTTTGGAGGTGTTCTGCGCCGAGACGCAGTCAATTATTTATAAGTGAGCGGCTGGGGCTTTGGCGGTGTTCACCGCCGAGACGCAGGCAACTATTTATAAGCGAGCGGCTGGGGCTTTGGAGGTGTTCACCGCTGATCCGTCGTCGATTGTTTATAAACGAGCGGCTGGGGCTTTGGCGGTGTTCGTCGTCGATCCGGCGTTGTCTATTTATAAAAGAGCGGCTGCGGCGAAAACGTCCACCGGAGCCGATCCGTAGGTCCCCGGCTAGCGTGGACCGCGGTCCCGCAGGAAGGGACTCGGTGCCTGCCGCCCCAACCGTTATTACTCAATACACGAATTATGTATTGTATGTCGAAGGCCACAGCGGGCCCCGAGCGAGCGGTCAGTGGTCTCCTGTCGGTCGCCCGGCTTCTCGAGGAGCCACGGCTGGCGCGACTGTACTCGTTCGTGCTTCGGGAAGGCGAAGTGACGATCGACGAGATCACCGACGAGTTGGAGATACCACGGACGACCGCGTACTCGGATACGGGCACGCTCGTCGAACTCAGCGTCCTGGCCCGGGACGACGACCAGAAGACGCACACCTACTCGGCGGTCCCGATCACGCTCACGGCGACGCTCGACGGTGACGAGTACACGGTCACCCCGACGCTCGTCGACGCGTTCGGTCGCTCCCCTCACGACCGAGATCTCGATCTCCTTGTCGAGAAGTACGGGCTCGGCAAACTCGCTGCCGCGCTCACCTACGCGGTTCCATACGCGAACGGGAACATGTCGGAGCGCGTTGCCGCTCGTGAACTGGACCTTCAGTACGCGTTCGGCGTCGCCGTACTACAGGCGCTCCGGGACGTAGTTCACGAGATGGAGTCGGTGGACCCGCACTTCGAGGACATTCGGGACGCCCGCGAGTACCCTCCAGCGACAGAGGACTGATGGATGGCCGACGAGGACCTGCCGTTCGACGACGCCGACGGTGCCGTAACGTGGATCGCGGATTCCGGGCTGTTCATCGCGTGCGGCCGCCAACAGAACAACAAGTACACCGCTCTCGAACGATTCGCCCGCGGGAACGACATCACGTTCGTGATCCCACGGCGCGTCTACGACGAACTTGGCGGCGCACCTGACCGCAGTACGCCCGGTCAGACGCCGATCAGGAGCGCGATCGACGCCGGATGGGTGGCGGTTGCCGACGAACCAGATTACACGGACGGCACGGTGTCACGGGTCATGGACGGTGTCCGCTCGTACATCGCTGCCTCCTCGAACCGCGACGAGGACCGAATCGAGAAAGCAGATACCGCGCTCGGGGCCGTCGCCGTTGAACGTCTGAGCGACGGTGACGTGGAGTTCATCGCCGTCGTGACGACGGATACAGATGCGGGGGAGGGCGTCGTCACTGCGCTCACAGCGAACGGCTTCGAAGACCGCGTCCAATTTAAAGACGGATTCGAGCTACTCGACGAGATCGTCTGACTGGTCGAGCGGCCTCGGGACGCTACTCGTTAGACGGGGAGGCATAGCACAGTTCCCAAGGTGGGTGATTTCAGGAACAACCGGACGAGATTTCGGCGGCGGTCACCGCATCGTCGCGGACGCCTGAGACGACGATGTTCGAGCCGGACTTACAGCCCCTCCCGCCTCACTCGTCGCGCTCGTCGACGACGTCGATCCACAGCTGGAGCACCTGGTCCGCGTCCTCGGGGTCGACCTCGGCGTCCGCCGTGTCGCTCCCGTTGGCCGCCGAGCTCCCTTCGCCGTCGGCTCCGTCCGCCCCGTCGGTATAAATCAGGAAGCGCAGGCGGACGCCCTCCCCGGTCGTCTCCGGCGCGATCTGTCGCTCGACGAGTTCGCGCTCGCCGTGGTCCGTGTCGACGTCGAACTCGTCGATCTGCCGCTGCGCCGTTACGGAGCCGTCCGCGTCGACGTCCTGTGCGAGGACGACCACCTCGTAGGTGACCGGCCGGTGTTCGTTGTTCTCGATCGCGACCGTCAGGGGGTGTCCCTCGCCCGCGACGAACGTCGTCGGGTAGTCGGTCGCGACGAGGTCGCCGCTCTCGTTCTCGGCGAGCAGGGTCGCCTCGGTGAACCCCTCGCCCTGCGGCGGGACCGCGCCGGCGACCGCAACGGTCACGACCAAGAGGGCCGCGGCGACGACAAGCGCGACGGTCTGCCGCTTCGTCGCGGCCGACCCGCCGCCGGTCCCGCGAGTGAAGGGACCGCCGCTCGGTCCGCCGGCGGGTCCGCTGCCGCCCTCCCGCACCGTCGCGACGCCTCCGGTCATCGCCCCGACGGGCGCCGCCCGGTCTTCTGGCGCGACGAGGAGGCGACGGCCCGCGGCGACGCCGAGCCCCGCGAGCGTGACGAGGAGGAGGCCGACGACGACGGGGCCGGTGCGGACGGCGGCCACCCGGTTCGCCGCGATCACGACCAGCGCGACCACGACGCCGCTCGACGCGAGCGAGAGCGCGGCCCGTGCCGTCCACCCCGGATTCGCGAGCGCCGCCGCGCGGGACGCGGTCTCCGAATACGTTCCCCCCGAATTTCTCCCCCCGAAATGCGTCCCAGAGGCCGCGGTGCTCTCCTCACTCGGCCGCTCGGGATACAGCGCGGAGACCACCGCGTACCCCGGCCAAACGAGGAGGAACGGGACGCCGAACCCCCACCGGAGCGGCGGCGGTGGAGCCGCGGAGAGGAGGACGGCGGCCGCGGCCACCGTCAGGACCGCCGCGACCGCGAGGTCGCCCCACCCCCCGACGACGCCGGCGGACTCGCCTCGGGAGCCGCGTTTCGGGGGCGTCACGCGTCCGCCCCCGGTCCCGCGGCGGCGGCCGTACACAGCGTGACGTCGCCGTTTGCGTACACGTGGTTCCGGGCGCCGGAACAGACGTGGTCGGCGCCGAACGTCCGGCTCCGGACCGTCCCGGCCGGTTCGGCCGTGGTCTCGAACGTCGCCGGACCGGTCGTCTGGTACTCGCGGAAGACGAACGGCTGGGCGGAATCAGCCCCGGACTCGTCGACCGCGATCCGGTCGCCGCTGTAACCGCCGTACCGTTCGAGGAGGGTGTAGTACGGGTGGTCGCTCCGGATGTCGGCCCGGTCCTCTCCGGGCGGGTACGCCGCGCTGATCGACTCGACCGCGGCGATCTCGGACTCCGTGTACGAGAAGCGCGGGTACTCGTCGTCGAACGCCGGGCTGTCGAGCGTCGCCTTCTCGGCGACGACCATCGTCGCGGGGTAGCCGAGCGCGACCACGACGAACACGACGAGTATCACGCGCCGCGACGCGTGCTGCGAGAGGTGGAACAGCCCGAGCGCGGCGACGATCGCGAACGGCGCGTACATGAACGCGATCCACCGGCCGGGCATGATCGTCCGGACGCCGAAGATCGAGAAGCCGAACACGACGACGAACATCGCGGCCGCGCTCGCGAGGTAGCTGAGCGTGACCGCGGGCGGCGTCTCGGAGCGCGCCATCGCCAGCCCGCCGACGATCGCCGCCCCGAGCAGCACGGCGAAGCCGAACCACTCGACGTACGGCACGACGCCGGCGAGCGGTCCCGCCGCCTCCGCGGCGCCGGCACCGCCCCCGGACCCGCCGGCGAGGTTGAGGAAGCCGGCCTCGCCGACCAGCGTCGCGGCGAGCGTGTCGAGGATCTGCCAGAGGAACGGGTCGTCGCCGTACCACGGCGTGTTCACCCACGAGACGACGGTCACGACGAGCGTGGCGAGGAAGGTCCCGACGACCGTCACCGCGGTCGCGGCCGGGGGACCGTCGAGCGGCCCGCCGAACACCCGAATCGCGAGGACCGACGCGGCCGCGGCGCCGAGCAGCACGAGGACGACCGCCGTCGACACCTGGTGGGTGAACACGGTCGCGAGGCTGAACGCGGCGAGGAGCCCGCCGGCCCGGAGGTCGTCGGTGACGAGCAGCGCCGTGAGCGCGTACAGCGCCCCGAGGAAGAAGACGAGGCCGAGGCTCGTCGGGATGACGTGGAGCCCCCACCTGACGAACTGGTCCGCGAACGCGTACAGCGCGGTCGCGGCCAGCGCCCACCGGACCGGGAGGATCAGGCTCCCGGCGGCGTAGACGAACAGCGCCGACAGCGGCACGAGCAGCCCGACTGTGAGGTACGTCCCCACGCGCGCCGACCCGAGGACGAGCGCCCCGGCGGCGCCGATCGCGTGGTAGAACGGCGCCATGCTGTACTTGCTCTCGGCGATGGCGGACAGCGACTCTGCCTCGACGATGCCCGCGACGAAGTCCGGGACGTGCGTCCAGACGTCGACGCCGATGAACCCGGGTGTCGCGAAAAGCACCGAGAACCGGATCACGACGGCGGCGACGACGATCTGCGTCACCACCAGGCCGGGCGCCAGCTCGTCGTCGGGCGTGAACAGCGCCTGCCCGAGGACGGCCGCCCCGATTGCCCCCGTCAGGAGGTATATCGGGAGCGTGCGGGTCCCCGAGAGGCGGAGCAACACGACGAGGCCAGCCAGCCCCGCGAACACGCCCGCGGGTAGGTAGCCGGCCGCGCTCCGGGGGATCGTCGGGTACTCGAAGGCGGCGGACCGCCGGCGCCGAGCGCCGAGGTAGAGGAGGCAGCCGGCGCCGCCGGCGACCGGGATGATCACGAGCAGCGGCTGTGACGTCAGCAGCCGGAGCCCGAGCAGGAGCAGGCAGGCGACGACGCCGAGCCGCGCGACGGCCACGTCCGGGCGGTCGAGCGAGAGCAAGCCCCTGAAGGCGTGTTCTCCGCTCATCTGTCCCGCCCCGCCGGTCTCGCGCCGGCCGGAGGGCGGTCGAGCGAGGGGCGGTCGGATCGGAGGCGATACACTGCGGCTCGACTGGAGCGTCGTTCGTTCATGGTTCGTCGCAGCGCGTTGTGCTTGCCTCGAGTAGCAACGAACTCGGTATTGTTATGGCCGCCCTAACGGGTCGAACCGGCCGAGAGCTTCTGGCCGGCAGAACTCCCTCGATTCGGTGCCTCACGGGGTCGAAACGCTTCAGATAACCGACTCGTACACGTCACGAATCCGCTCGCCCATACGCTCGAGTCCGAGCGACTCGACGGCGGCCCGGCCGGTCGAGGGCTCGCCGCGTTCGAGGACGTCAATCAGGCCGTCGCGGAGTTCCTCGTCGCTCCGGCAGACGTGCGACGCGTCGACCCCGGCCAGCCGCTCCGCGACGTCGCCGACGTCGGTGGCGACCACCGGGAGGTTACAGGCCATCGCCTCCTTGACCGAGTTCGGCGACCCCTCACTCTTCGAGGTCAGGAGGAGGGCGTCGGCCGCGTTCAGGTACAGCGGCATCCGGGCGTGGGGCACGCCGTGGAGCGTCCGGAGCGCCACCGGCTCGTCGGTCCGGGCGCGGACGGCCTCGACGACGCGCTCCGCCCGCGGGTAGTCCTTCATCTCCCGCTTCGCCGCGTACGGGAACAGCACCTGCCTGCCGTCCCGCTCCCAGCCGACCGCCTCGCG
The DNA here is from genome assembly GCF_900102375.1 of Halorubrum xinjiangense. Taxonomy (GTDB): domain Archaea; phylum Halobacteriota; class Halobacteria; order Halobacteriales; family Haloferacaceae; genus Halorubrum; species Halorubrum xinjiangense. The sequence continues at coordinate 45,534 of NZ_FNBO01000003.1, read as the reverse complement.
GGCGTCCCGCCGCGGAATCGGCCGGAACAGGTCGAGGTCCACGCCGTGCGGGATCACGTGGCAGTCGGTCCCGACCTCGTCCGCCATCGCTCGGCTCATCACGATGACGGCGTCCGCGCGGCGCGCGCACCACCGGCTGAGTCGCCCGACGTTCCCGAGCAGGTCGGACCCCCAAAAGGAGAGGACGACCGGCCGTCGCGGCTGCGCGAGCGCCATCGGCGCCGTCAGCCCGTAGTTGGCGTGGACGAGGTCGTACGACTCGGTCGCGCGCCGGAGGACGCGCGCGTAGAACCGGCCGTAGTCGAGGACGGATCGGCCGCTCGTCTCCTCGTCGGTGGTGCGGCGGTCGCCGGCGACCGCGACGGTCGTCGTCGACACGCCCCTGTCACATACGGCGGCGACCTGCTGCTCGAAGAACGGGGCCTGCGAGTTCGTGACGAGGTTCAGGACGTGCATGGATGCGGGGCGAAGCGCTCGACCGAGCGAGCGCTCGACGCGTCTGGAGCGACCGGGGCGGCCGGCGGGGTTTGTTATCTCGTCCCTACCGCCGGAATCGGCTCGGAGCCGCGACGCGGAGCGGGGCGGGCGACGCGGGGCTGCGGCGTCGAGCGCGGGTTGGCTCCGCGTAACAAACCGTTCGACGCGCCGACATCGTGACAACAATGTCACAGCCCACGACGAACGCCGAGCGCGCTCGGGCGCCGCCGTTCGGCGGCCGCCTCGCAAGGACTCCCGGCGTCGACCGACTCCCAACGATCGCCGGCGCGCCTCGCTCGGAACCGACCGTCGAGGACACCGATGTCGACTGACTCCCGGAACCTCGTCCTCGTGTCGATCGACAGCCTCCGCGGCGACCACTGCGGGTTCCTCGGGGGCGACCGCGACCTCACGCCCACGCTCGACTCGCTCGCGTCGGAGGGCGTCGCGTACCGGAACGCGATCGCGCCCGGCCCGCAGACGTTCTCGTCGATGCCGGCGGTGTTCACCGGCCGGCGGCGGCGGCCGACCTCGCTCGACGAGTACCCGCAGCGGACCCACTGGGAGCGACGGCTCGCGGCGATAAACGAGCACATGCGGCGGCACGCGTCGCTCGCCGAGCGCCTCAGGGAACGGGGGTACGACACCGGCGCGGTCACGCCGAACCCGTGGACGTCGAGCGCGTCCGGATTCGACCGCGGCTTCGACGAGTTCGTCGACGTCTCGGAGACCGACTCCGGCGGGTGGGTCTCCTCGGTCGCGGACCGGATCCCCGGCGTTGACGCCGGCGCGCGGCCGGTGGAACTCGTCTCGAACCTGGTCTCCGGCAGCGAGTTCTTCGCGCGCTGGGAGTCGCTGTACGACGACATCGAGCGCGTCCGCGAGTCGCTCTCGGAGCCCTACTTCCTGTGGGTGTTCGTCCTCGACACCCACTTCCCGTTCATTCCGGCCCGGAGGCACCGCGAGGAGCAGAGCCTGTTCGGCACGTACTACAGCGCCTACCGCTCGTCGGACCCGATGCGGGGGAAAGGCGGCGAGCTGTCGCCCCGCGTCCGCGAGTCGGTGCTGCGGAGCTACCGCGACACGGTCCGGTCGGCCGACGCCTTCGTCGATACGCTTCGCTCCGACCTCGCCCGCGACGACCCCGCTCTCCTCGTCCACTCCGACCACGGCGAGTCGTTCGGCGACCACGGGAACTACGGCCACCATCACCGGGAGGTGTACGAGGAGAACATCCGCGTCCCGTACCTCGTCCACAACGCCGGTGTGAGCGCGGACGTGACGGAGCCGACCTCGCTGGCGTCCGTCCACGACACCGCGCTCGAAATCGCGCGGACCGGAACGTTTGACCCCGAGGCCGCCACGGCCCCCTACGTCGTCGCGTCCAGCGAGTGCGGGAGCAACCGCGCGATGCGGGGCGTCCCGTTCAAGCGCGTGGAGTTGGGCGACGACGCCAGCCTGTTCGACCTCGCCGTCGATCCCGGCGAACGGAACGACGTCTCCGCGGCGCGGCCGGGCGTGATGACCGAACTCGGTCGCCGGCTCGGTCGGATCGACGCCGACGCGGCCGAGACGGAGCGGATCCACGCGGCGGCGCGGCGGGTCGTCGACCGGAACAGCGTCTGACTCGGCGGGACCTACTCGGCTGTGTCTGACTCGGTGAAACCTAACGCGGCAGTGTCGACGCGACACGGACCCAGCAAAAATAGCAAAACGTCGATTCTCCTCGCCGCCTAGCTCGTGTCGGCCTCGGCGAACGTCAGCAGCCAGTCGTCCGGGTCGGTGAGGGCCGACTCCTCCGTGGCCCGGTCTGCGGGAAGCGCCCGCACGACGTGCGACGTCGGCGACGCGACCCGCGAGAGCGGCGGGACCGAGTCGGCGTGGAATCCGAACGCCCGCAGCACGCCCGCCGGGATCCCCTGCGGCGGCGCCACGAACACATCCGTCGCCGCGTGGTCTGCCACAATCTGCCCGACTGCGGCCGCGAGCGCGTCCTCCGGGGCGCCTTCGAGCGGCGCGACGTCGAGGATCCGTGTCGTCGTCACTCCCGAATCGGTCGCCGTGCCGGCGACGACGGCCGCCGCCGGGTCGCCCTCCCGCTCGGCGACGTAGGCGGTGTACTCCCAGTCGGGGTTCCCGAGCCGCCACCGGTAAAACTCCTCGTCGCGGGCGGCGTGGATCCGGTCCGGCGGCGGGGACGCCGCCAGCTCGGCGAGCGTCGCGGCGGGATCGGACGCCGTCTCGACCACGATTTCGGGCGGATCTGGTGCGGTTCGGTCCCGGATCCCGTAGTACGCGCGGGCGACCGGCGTCGCGGCCGCGCTCGCGAGCCGGACCGCCGCCCCGCCGCCGCGCGAGCGCCCGAGGGCCCGGGGGTTCGAGATCCGGTAGTAGCTCTCGCGCTCCGAGACGACCGCCCAGCCCAGCTTGCGGTACCCGGCGCGGGACCGCTCGTTCGGGAAGTTGAAGAAGAACGGGCGGTCACCGTAGCGCTCCATCGCTCGCTCCGTCATCCGCGTGAACAGCCCCTGCCGCCGGTGGTCCGGGTGGACCATCGTGTCCGCCGGCTGGAGCGCGACCTCGCGCTCGCCGTCGACGCGCATCGGGAGCGCGAGCAGCGGCCTCGCCGCGACGAGCGTTTCGTCGCGCACCGCGACCATCCCCGGGACCTCCTCCGCGTAGGGGTTCTCGGCGTACTTCCACGCGAACCACTCTTGTCCCTTCCGCTCGCCCATTACCGTCGCGTACAGCGAGCGGAACCCGTCGGCGTCGCCGGGCTCGAACGGGCGGATCTCGTAGTCGCTCATCGGGCGCCCTCCGCCGCGGCGACGCCGGAGACGGTGTCGACGCCGATCCCGTACTCGTCGCGGTACGAGGCGATCGTCGACACAATCCGAGCCAGTCGCTCGCGGTCGCGAGCGGTCACGACGTTGTTCGGATGGAGCCAGAGGTGGAAGACGCCCCGGTTCCGATCGCGGAGCCGTTCGAGCCCGAGCCGGACCTGTCGGCCGACGGGGTCCTCGGAGAGGGCCTCGATCGCGTCTCGCGCGGCGCCGTCGAACGCGTACAGGTACAGCGACGCCGGGACGTTCACCAGCCCGTACTCGTCGACGGTCGGTTCGACGATCGGCGGCCCGGCGGCCCCGAGCGCGTACGTCGCGAGCTTTCCGGGCCGCCTCAGCGGTCGCCCGTCGTACCACCGGTTCGGCGCGCGTCCCCGGTAGCAGGAGAACCCGTGATCGCGAAGCAGGGCTCGGTGACCGACCCTGTTCCGCGGGAAGACGATCGATTCGAGCTCGACGCCGCGTTCGGCCGCGGCGGCGACGCTCCGCCGAAGCTCCGCCGCGGCGACCTCCCTCGACGTGTCAGACTTCCCGAACTCGACGTGCGAGAACGTGTGAGACGCGATTTCGTGGTCGACGTCGCCGCCGCGGATCGCGTCGATCAGGTCGCGACCGAACCAGTGCGACCGCGAGTCGGGTTCCCCATTCGGGTCGACCGTCCCGCCCGCGTCGTATCGCGCGCCCGGGTCGCGGGCGAACCACTCCGGGCCGGCCGGGTGGTCTGCGTGGACGCCGTCGCACTCGGCGAGGAAGAGGTGACCGACGACCGCCCAGGTCGCCGGGATCTCGTGTTCCTCGAACAGGTCGACGAGGAAGCGCCACGCGCCGCGGGCCCCGGCGACCCGCTCGGTCGGGAGCGATTCGTGGTCGTGGAACCCCCACCCGAGCTCGGCGTCCAGCGAGATGACGACGGTTCCGCGGCTCATAGGTATCCGAGCGACTCCAGGCGGTCCTGAACGGCCTCGCCGTCGACCGAGTCGTCGCCGACGTCGGCGGGCGCGTCTCCGTCCCGCGGGTCGCCATCGTCGCGCTCGTCGATCTCCCGCAACACCGCCGTCAGGACGAACGCCGCGTACTCGTCGACCGAGTCGAACTCCGTCTCGCCGAGCCGGGACTCGATCTTCTGTCGGAGACCGACGGGGACGCGGACCTGCGCGTTGGTCGGGAGCGCGCCGCCCGCCCCCCCGTCGGCCGCGTCGGGGTCTCGCTCGGTCATGACGGCACCGCCCCTTCGAGGATCACGTCGACCAGCCGCTCGGTGACGTTCGGCTGCTCGTCGACGAGCCGGTCGCGCCGCCGGTGCCACTCGCGCTCGTCGATGCCGGCCTCGACGAGCCGCCGCACCTCGGCGATCGCCTTGTCCTCGTCCGCGAACGAGGAGAGCAGCCCGTATCGGTGCTCCAGCTCGCGGAAGACGTTCTCGTCGTCGTCGCCGACGAGCGTGTTCGTCCGCACCGCCGGCGTGCCGAGGAGCGCCGCCTCCGTCGACATCGTCCCGGAGTCGCCCACGTAGAGGTCGGCGTAGTAGAGTACGTCGTGGACGTACTCGGGCGGCGCCGGAAGGCGGTGCTCGCGGAGGTCGGCGGGGAGCTCCGCCTCCGCCGAGAGGTACACGCTCCCGTGGTCCGAGAGGAACGAGACGAGTTCGCGCACGGCGTCCGGCGAGAGCCCGGTGTGCCCCACGTCGTGGTAGGCGTCCCACCCGGCGAGCCGGACGAAGAAGTACGGCTCCCCGGGGTCGACGCCGGCCTCGGCGAGCCCGACCGGGTCCGGGCGGAAGTACTCCGGGTGGAGGTACGCCAGCTCCTGGAAGTCGAGCGCGCGGCGCTTCCCCTTCGGAACCGGGAGGTCGAAGTCGGCCGGCGCACAGACCGTGTCGACGAACGGCAGCGTCAGTCGCTGGCTGAGCAGCCGCATCACCGGCGAGTCGATGTGCGTGTCGCTGACGACGACGTTCCGGCAGCCGACGAGCCGCGAGACGTGCGCCGCCGCCGGGCTGAGCCGGCTGGCGACCACGTCGGGCTCGAACCGCCGCGCGACGGACAGCAGGCGCCGCTCCCGGCAGGCGAGCTCCCACAGCAGCGCCGGGAAGGAGTCGCCCCGCTTCGTCAGCGGCAGGTGGGCGATTCCGTAGGCGTCGAGGAGGTCGACCGTGACTTCCTTCTCTCGGGAGGCGACGAACGTCTCGTGGCCCGCGCGTTCGAGCACGTCGATCGCGTTCCGGAACAGGTGGACCTGGGCCGGGTGGCCCACGTCGAACAGCACGCGCAGCCCGGTGTCCGACTCGGTCGGCGCCGGTACCTCGCGCCCCGGTCGGTCCGCCGCGGACCTGACGGCGGCGTTCAGGGACATCTCAGGGCCACCGCCCGCCGATGAGGTACACCGGCGCCTCGGTCGACGCGGCGTCGATCGCCCCGCGGCCGTCGAGCACCGGGGCGTCGAACGCCGCCCAGTCGGCGCCCGCGAACTCGTCGTGCGGCGTCACGAGGACGACGGCGTCGGCGGCCGCGTCGTACATGTCGTCGACGGCGCACCGCTCGATACCGGCAAGCTCGTGGTCGGGGGGCGCGTCGCTCCAGTCGTCGAGCATCGGGTCGACCCCGACGACGCTCGCGCCGGCCTCCCGGAGGAACCGCGCGACGGGGAGCGCGGGCGTGTTCCGGAGCTCCTCGATGTTCGCCTTGTACGTCAGCCCGAGGAGGAGGATCCGCAGGTCCGGGCGGTCGACGCCGTGGGCCGAGAGGATCCGTTCGAGCAGCGTCACCGTGTACTCGGCCATCCCGTCGTTGACCTCGCGGGCCGTCGTGAGCAGGGGGTCGTCGACGTCGAACGCGCCGGTAAGGAAGTACGGGTACACCGGGATACAGTGGCCGCCGACGCCCGGCCCGGGGTCGTGGATGTCGCAGAACGGCTGAGTGTTGGCCACGTCGATGGCCTCGGTGACGTCGGCGTCGAGCGCCTCGGCGTATTTCGCGAGCTGGTTCGCGAGCGCGATGTTGACATCCCGGTAGACGCCCTCGAACACCTTCACGGCCTCCGCGACCGTCGCGTCCGACGTCTCGATCACCTCGTTGTCGCTGATCTCGTCGTATATCAGCGCGGCGGCGCGCGCGCTCTCGTCGTCGACGCCGCCGACGACCTTCGGGTGCGTGCCGCGGATGTCCGCGAGCGCCTCGCCGCTCACGGTGCGTTCCGGACACGCCGCCACGCCGAACGCCTCCGGGGGCAGCCCGGACTCCGCGACGAGCAGCGGGACTACTTCGTCCGTCGTCGTCCGTGGCGGGACGGTGGACTCGACGACGACGAGGTCGCCTGGCGAGAGCCCGGCGGCCACGTCGCGGACGGCCGAAAGCAGCACGGAGAGGTCCGGCTCCTCGGCCTCCGTCAGCAGCGTGGGGACCATGAGGACGTGGACCGCGGCCGAGGCGGCGGCCGCCCGCGAGTCCGTCGTCGCGCGGAGCGACCCGTCGGCGACTGTCTGCGCGACGAGCGACCGGAGGCCCGGCTCGCGTTTGACGTGGCACTCGCCGGCGGACACCGTCTCGACGACCGACTCGTCGACGTCGACGCCGACGGTGTTCCCCGAGACGTCGGCGTACACCGCCGCTAGGGGGAGCCCCATCTTCCCGAGGCCGTAGACGGCGACGGGGACCTCGCCGCCGGTGAACGCGGCCCGCTGTGCCGCCTCGTCGTCGGTGGCGCCGTAGAGGGCCGCGCGGCCCGTTGCCTGCTCGCTCATTGCGACCCCGCGACGAGCTTCTTCGGCAGCGCCAGCCGCTCGATCCGCTCCGCGACCTCCAGCACCCGGAGCGCGTCCTCTGCGGTGACGACCGGTTCCGTCCCGTCGCGCGCGGCCGTCACGAACGCCTCGAGCTCGGCTTTCAGTGGCTCGCCGTTCTCGACTATCGGGCGCTCGATCACGCTCTCGTGTCGGTAGCGGATGTCGCCGTTCGACTCGACGTACTCCGGGACCGAGTGGCGGTGGATCTCGACCGTCTGCGAGATGAAGTCGACGTTCACCCGACAGGAGATGGCGGTGACCGAGAGCTGCCGGACCTTCTGTTGGGTCAGCCGGCTGGCGGTCAGCGCCGCGATGCTCTCGTTGTCGAAGCGGAACTGGACCGTGGCGTGCCCCTCGTCGCGGGCGATCGCCGACAGCGACTCGATCTCCGCGTCGACGAGCGACAGCAGGATGTCGATGTCGTGGATCATCAGGTCCATCACGACGCTGTCCTCGCCCTGGCGGTCGACGGGCGGGCCGAGCCGGTCGACGTCGATCGCGACCACGTCGAGGTCGGGAACGATGTCCGCGAGCACGCGCGTCGCCGGGTTGAACCGCTCGATGAACCCGACCTGGAGCGTGACTCCCGCGGCCTCGGCCCGCTCGGCCAACTCCCGGCCCTTCTCGCGGTCGTCCACGAACGGCTTCTCGACGAGGACGTCGACGCCGCGGTCGATACATTCTAGCACGGTCTCGTAGTGGTACGCCGTCGGGACCGCCACGGAGACGACGTCGGCGGCCGCGAGCAGGTCCGCGCGGTCGACGGCGCGGGTTCCGTGTTCAGCGGCGACCTCCTCGGCCTGCTCCGCGTCCACGTCCGTGACGCCGACCAGCTCCGCGCCCGGCAGCTCGCTGTACACCCGCGCGTGGTGTTTCCCCATCGACCCGACGCCGATGACGCCCGCCGCGAGCGGGCCGCCGTCTGCGTTCCGGTCGGCGTCAGTCGTCCCGCTCATGCGGCGATCCGCGCTCCGGTCCCGCCCTCGTTCGACCGCATTTCGTTCGCGTAAGCCGCCGTTACCCCCGTCGATTCGCGCCGACGGCGGGGGATTCGGCCGTGGTATCCGTCTTCTCGATGGTACACAAGACTTCGTCTTGGCGGCGGCCGTATTGTTATGGCATGCTTGCCGGAGATAGGCCGCGTATACGGCTCACGGCAGTTCCTCCGGGTTCCGAGGGGCGGGGTCGCGGGGCGGGCGAACGCGCTCCCTTCCGGGCTGACTCACTGCCCTCGTCGCGTCCGGCCGCCGGCGGTCACGACCGATCCCGCTCGGCCACGCGCCGGATCGTCCGCGCGATCCGACGGCGGTCGGCGGCGTCGACGTAGGGGTGCGTCGGGAGCGTGAGTATCTCCCGCTGGAGGCGCGCGGCGCCGGGGAACCGCTCGGGCTCGATCGGCGGCCAGTCGTACAGCGGGGAGGCCTCGACGCCGAGCTCGTCAAGGGCCGCCGCGACCTCGTCTCGGACGGCCGGGTCGTCGACCAACAGCGGGTAGCGGACGTGCTGGTGGTCGCTCAGGCCGGCGACGGGGCGCACCCGGTCGACGTGCGGGCAGTTGGCCAGCTCGGCGGCGTACGCGGTCGCGGTCCGATCCCGGTGGCGCCTGTCGTCTCCGAGGCGCCCGAAGACGCGGCGGCCGATCGCCCCCTGGAAGTCAGACATCGTCGCGAACGGCGGGGCGTAGGGGACGTCGAACTTCGACTCGGGGTGGGTGCTGTGTCTCGTCGCCGACCCGCCGTGCCGGTCGAGCAGCGACGTGACCCGCGAGTAGCAGTAGTAGGGGCGGGGGCGGCCGAGCGCGGCGTACCCGGACAGGGCCGCGACGTTCGGCGCCACGGGCTCGCGCCCCTCGTCGGCGAACTCGACGTCCGGGTCGCGGGACGCGACCATCCCGCCGCCGACCGGGATCGGCTTCCCCTGCTGGAAGTTCAGCACCGAGCAGTCGCCGAAGGTACCGAGCCGGTCGCCGTCGTACGACGCGCCGACGGCGTAGCCGAGCGCCTCCACGAGGAAGGCGCCCACCGACTCGCAGTGCGAGGCGATCCGGTCCAGCTCCGAGCCGTAGCCCAGCACGTTCACCGAGACCAGCGCGAGGGTATCCGCGTCGAGCTTCGCGGCGGCCGCCTCCGGGTCGAGCGCCAGCGACGCCGGGTCGACGTCGTAGCGAACTGCGTTCAGCCCGGCGCCGTCTATCGCCTCGGGGAAGTCGGAGCTACAGAACGCCGGGACGAGCACGTTGGTCCGGTCCTCGTCGTCAGCCGCCGAGAGGGCGAGGAGGCACGCGCAGAGCGCGCGGCGGAACGAGGTGTACGTCCCCGTCGAAGTCGCGTCGAGGAACCCGGCGATCTCGGCCCGGAACTCGTCGCGGCCGGTGCCCGCTCGCTGGCCGGCAAGCCCGGCGAGGAGGTCCCCGGCGCTGAGCGGCGTGACGGCGGGAGGGAGCCGTCTGAAACGCCGCGTCCTGGCCGTCCATCGGGCGGGTTCGCCCAGGCCTGCCTCTCGACCGTCCTCGTCGGTTCGATCGTTTCCGCCGGCTCGATTGTCTCCGTCGGTTCGATCGTCTCCGTCGGCTCGATCGTCTCTGTCGGCTCGATCCTCCCCCTCGCAGTCCGCGCCCTGCGGCGCGCGCTCACTGGTCATTCCCTGAGGCGTGCGCCGGGAGTCCGAAAGGAATGCGTCGCTTACCGGCCCGCGCGCGACATTCGGCGGGGTCGCAGTCGGGAGGGCGTACCGTCGCTCTGTGGCCGGTTAGGAGCGCCTTACCTCTCGAAACCGCTTCCTAACCGCCTCGGGTCGAGTCGTCGTGATCCGGTGCGCACGTGGTCTCGAACCGGTCAGTAGTCGTCGGTATCCGCGCCCGCTTCGGGGGCGTCCCGGCTACCATCTGAACGCATTGCTGCGAAAACCGATTTATAAGTAAGTGGGTCATACCCGCCCATGCCAAACAGGCATGATGCGCCTACCGACGACGAACCGCCCGAGAACGCCGTTAGCGACAGTCTACTCAGCCGGCGACGGCTGGTACAGATCGGCGGAGCCGGTCTCGCACTGTCGGCGCTCGGCGCCGCCGGAGCGAGCGCCGGTGAGGACGAACTCGCGAACACGATCGTGGTCGACGGCTCCGAATCCGACGGAGGCGCGGCCTACGAGTTCCTGGTGACGGACGAGGCCGCCGTCCATCCCGACCTGGGATCGAACGAGAGCGGCGATCGGATAAACGGGGGTCACGTGGCCGGCGACCTCGGCTCGGAAGTCCACGCCTACCTGTTCGGCGGCACCCTCTCGCACCTCGACGTCGACGGCACCGCGGCGGTAAGCCTCTACTACGGTGGCGGCCCGTCTCCGGCGACCGACCGGCTCGAAGTGGTCTCGACCGCCGACGGCGAGGTCGACTACCGTATCGAGAGCGCCGACGCGGTGACGAAGGTGCTCGCGGAGACGGAGCGCCCGGCGGACGCCGAGGACACGGTGACGGAGGCCGACGACGGGACGTGGCTCGTCGACGGCGCGACGCGGAACGGCGGCGGCGACACCTACGACTTCTCCGGGTCGATCGATCGGTTCGAGCCCGTGACCGGCGACTTCACGCTCTTCTTCAACGGCGAGGAGACGACGGTCACCGAGTTGACCGGACAGGAGCCACCCGAGGAGGAGGAAGAGCCCGCCGACCCGAACCCCGACCGCGAGCACTGGTACTCGTTCGAGGCGACGGGTGACGAGTACGCCGACTACTACATCGAGGTCGAGGACGGCGGCAACATGGTCCCCTCCACGGTCGACGACGCGACGATCGTCGACGGCGCCCACTGGGTCAACGACGACGGGACGAAGGCCGCCGGTCGAGTCCAGCCGGGCGAGACGCACGCGTACGCGTTCGACACCCTCGTCGCCGACGTGACGATCGAGGGCGACGCCCACCCGACCGTCAACGGCAACGACTCCGGGCTCGACTACTACCCGCGCGACTCCGCCTCCGGCGACCACTGGAAGGGGTACTTCCCGTGGCAGATCGCCGGCGAGGAGCGGACCCACTGGTACTCGTTCGAGGCGACGGGCGACGAGTACGCCGACTACTACATCGAGGTCGAGGACGGGGGCGACCTGATCCCCTCGACGGTCGACGACGCGACGGTCGACTACGAGTTCTTCTGGATCGGCGACGGCGGAACGAAGGCCGCCGGTCGAGTCCAGCCGGGCGAGACGCACGCGTACGCGTTCGACAGCCTCGTCGCCGACGTGACGATCGAGGGCGACGCGCACCCGACCGTCAACGGGGTCGACTCCGGGCTCGACTACTACCCGCGCGACTCCGCATCCGGCGACGCCTGGAAGACCGGGTTCCCGTGGCAGGATGGCGACCACACCGCGACGGAGCCCGCGCCCGACGGGGTCGCGCTGGGCGGCGGGTCCGGGTACGACCGGATCGTGACCCGCGCGGACGCCGATGCCGTGGTCGACAACGCAAGCGACCTAGCGAGCGCGCTCTCAGGGGCGTCGGCGGGCGACGTGGTGTTCGTCGCCGGCGGCGCCACGATCGACACCGGCGGGCGCTCGATGGACGTGCCCGACGGCGTCACCCTCGCCTCGAACCGCGGCGAGGACGGCGCGCCCGGCGCGCTGCTTTACACCGACGAGACGCCCCAGATCATGCTGCGCCCGCAGGCCGACGCGCGGGTGACCGGGTTGCGGCTCCGCGGGCACTCGCCCGGGAGGACCGTGACCCATCGGGACGGCATCTCCTTCGACACGCCGACGTACGCGCTGAGCCTGGAGGGCCGTGACGTCGAGGTCGACAACTGCGAGGTGTGGGGCTGGCCCGACCGCGCGATCGCCGTCAAGCGCTCCCGCGGACACGTCCACCACAACTACATCTACGACAACAACGGTCAGGGGCTCGGCTACGGCGTGGCCGCGAACAAGGAGTGTCTCATCGAGTACAACTACTTCCACAACAACCGCCACTCGGTGACCTGCGCCTACGATGCGCCGGGCTACACCGCGCGGTACAACCACTTCTCGCCGGTCTCGGTGATGCACATCTGCGACATCCACGACCCGTTCCAGGGCGACACGACCATCGAGTCGAACATCGTCGAGAACGGCGAGTCGCGGACGTGGGACAACCCCGCCGCGGAGGGCGTCGCGGGCTACTCCGGCGGCTTCAACGGGGGATCGCTCGCGGTGGCGGACAACTGGTTCTTCGACGAGGGGTCCGCGTACTTCGACAACTTCTCCGAGGTCAGCGACGGCGGGAACGTCTACGGCGACGAGGGGGCACACAACCCCGCGGACGTCATCGAGAACCACCCGGGGATGGCCGACCGGCCGTGGCTCTGAGCGCGCCTCAGCGGTAGCCAAGGTCGCGTAACTGCTCGTCGACGTCGCGCTCGGCCGGGTCGCTCGCGACCGATTCGCTCGCGGCCGACTCGCTCGCAGCCGGCGTCGGACTCCGCGTGCCGCGGTCCGTCGCCGTCGTCTCGACCCACGGGACGCGCTTGACGGCGGGCAGCGGGCAGCCGACCGGGTGTTCGTAGAACCCCCATTCGCCGAACGCCTCGCCGTGGTCGGCGGTGATGACGACCCGCTCGGCGTCGACGTTCTCCAACAGGCTCTCCACCTCGTCGAGCGCCAGCCGCAGGTTGTCGAGGTAACTGTCCCACATCTCTTCCCGGTCGACCTCGCCGCGGCGGAGCGCCTCGAACGGCTCGGCACACGCCTCGGAGAGGGGGTCCTCGCCGTCGACGACGCCGGCGATGTACGGCGCGTGCGGCTGCATGTAGTGGACGACGAGGCGGTCGAGGTCGGCCTCGCGCCCCGCCGCGATCGCGCGGTCGGTGACCGTCGCCGGCGGGACGACGCCCAGCCGGTCGTCGCGCGCGTCCGCCCACACCTCGTCGAGCAGGCCGACCTCATCGGGTGCGACCGGGTCCCAATCCGGCCAGGTGGCCGGGGCCGGGACGTACTGCGGCGGCAGCAGCCGGTCCCGGAGGACCGCGTTCGAGTGCGGGTTGGCCGTCACGTACGCGGTCCGGGAAATCTCGTCCGCGTACGCGCGGTCGAACGTGTGCGCGACCCACTCGCCGGAGGTGCTGCCCGGCGACCGGACGGAGTCGCGGTCGTCGAGGAAGTCGTACTCGTCGGCGACGGCCGCCAGCGCGTCGGTCCGGCAGGTGTCCAGCACGACCAGCAGGTCCCACTCGCGCTCGAACGCCGGGGTCGCAAACCGCACACGCGTGCTGAGGGTCAGCCAGAGGCCGACGTAGAGGTAGTACGCGCCGAGTTTGAGCCCGCCGGCGACGTCGTCGTCGTCCATCACCGCCCGAGCCTTCGCGAGCCACTCCCGCACCTCGATGGTCATGGGTGGACGTCCCGACCCGGGAGAGAAAAGTAGGACCCGGCTACCGGCGGTTCGTCGCGGCTCCCCGCCGGTCTGACCGCTCCGAGCCGGTCGGACCCGCCGGCCGAAATCGCCGCAGTCGCCGGATAAGACGCCCATTACAAATGGCTCTCGCGGCCTGCTCCCCGGAAGATGGAACGCAGAGAGCTGCTGAAGCGGGCCGGCGTCGGCGGCGCCGTGGGAGTGACGGGGATCGTCGCGTACGACCGGCTCCGGGACGACGGCGAGCCCGCCGGCGCGGGCGAATCGGCGCCGAATGACAGCGACCCGCCGGCCGAGGACGACGAGGAGCCGCCGCCGCGGTACGCCGACGAGTTCGGAACGGTCGCCGACGTCGTTCGCGCCGGCGCGGACCCGTCGGGCAGCGAGCCTATCGGCGACGTTCTCACCGACCTCGCCGGCGACGACACGTTGCTGTCGTTTCCCGCCGGGACCTACCGGTTCCCGCGGGTCGAGCTCTCCGGGTTCGACCACCTCGGAATCGCGGCCGCCGGCGACGAGCGCCCGACCTTCCGCGCGCCGGCCGGGAGCTGCGGCGACATGGGACGCCACGCGCGGTTCCTCGACGTCACCGACTTCCTGCTTGACGGGATCGACTTCGAATTCGGGGCGGAGGGCGCGGGCGGCTCGGTCGCCGTCATCGCGGCGGGCGACGCCGTGGTCCGCGACGTCACCGTCGAGGGGAGCTGCCGGAATCAGACCTCGATGTTCCGGATGGAGATCCGGAACCCCGACGGGACGGGCGTCGCGGAGAACGTCCGGGTGCGCGACGACCAGGACAGCACCTGGATGACCGGCGCGTACGTCGGCGAGGAGCACTCGGGGGAGATCACCTTCCGTGGCTGCGAGTTCAGCGAGTTCACGGACAACGGCCTCTACGGGTCGGCGCCGGGAGTCGAGGGCGGGGGCGACGGCGCCGTCCACACCGTCGACGGCCGGTTCGAGAACAACAACATTTCGAACATCCGCCTCGGGTCAACCGGATCCACCGCCCGCGGGGACAGCGTCGTCGTCGAGTCCGCGCCCGACGCCGAGCGGGTGAACCTCCGCGGGATCCGGTTCCGACGCGGCTCCGAACAGACGGTCGAGGACTGCGAGGTGCGGTTCGGCTCGGCGGTCAGGGAGAGCTTCGGCGCGATCGTCTACCACGCCGACAACCGGGGCGCGCGCGTGATCGACTCACATGTCACGGTCGATAGCGACGGCGTCCCCGCGGTCAGGGCGTTCTACGCGACCGACGAGGCGGGTGGGGCGCCCGTCCTCGAGGGCCTCACAATCGACGGCGAGGCCAGGCGCGGGTTCGCCGTCGACGTGGAGGGGAGAAACGGGACGAGCATCAGGAACTGCGCCATCGAGCAGTCCGGCGGCAACAGAGACGGGATCCGGCTCGCGTACTCCGAGGACTGCGAGCTGGTCGACTCGCGGGTCGACGTCACCGGGTACCCGCTCATCCTCAGGGACGCCAGCGTGGCGATCCGGAACACCACGTTCGTCACCCCGGACGGCGAGCGACACGTCGACCGGATGGACGCCGGACCGGGTGACTTCCGACCGGAGGCGTGGGCGTCGTGAACGGGGGAGACGAGCCCGAACCGACCGGCGCAAGGTTCCCCCGAATCGGCCCGCCTGTCGCGACCGGGGGTGCGTGACCGTGCGCGACCGTCGCGGGCCGCTCCCCGCGTTGGCCGCCGAGAAACTCCGCCGGGAGGGCGCGCTCGCGCTGCTCCGCGAGGCGCCGGTGTGGCTCTGCGTCACCGGCCTCACGGAGCTGGGGCTCCGCGCGCGGCGGCGGGTGCGACGCGCTCGCTACCGCCGCGCTGGGATGGTCGCGGTCCCCGACCCAACGGCGACCATCGACGTCGACCCCGCGTCGGTCGAACGGCACGTCGCGCTCTCGCGCTTCGACGAGGCGTCCCCGCGCGCCCTGTTGGGCGTCGTTCGCGGCGGCGACTGGGACCGCGGCCTCCCGCGGGTGGAGGCGCAGCCGAAGTACCGCGCCTGCGCGGCCCGCGTCGAGGGCGAATCGTGGGCCGAGACGGGCATTATCGACCGGCTCGCTGCGGAGTTGGCCGCGAGCGACGCGGAGACGATCGAACACGGCTGCGGCTCGCGTGCGGACATCGTGCGACGCTACGAGACGGAGCGGGAGGACCTCTACCGGACGCTGCGCGACGAGGGGTACGACCGCTCGCTGTCGCCCGTCTGCTGTCGCGTCCACGTCGGCCGGGACGGCGACCTACTGTTCGGGAGCGGCGGCCGCCACCGCTTCTACCTGAGCCGACTGGTCGGGATCGACACGGTCCCGGTCGAGGTGCTGATCCGTCACGCCGAGTGGCAGTCGGTCCGCGACGCCGTCGCCGCGGCGGCGACCGTCGACGACCTCTCCCCAGCCGTCCGGCGACACCTCGGCCACCCCGACCTCCGCGAGTTTAACCTTGGCGGCGCCGACCTCCGACATCTCTCTCACGGCCGCCCCCGACCTGGCGGTCGCGGGCGGTGGGTCTAAAACGGACGCGTCGCCCGCCGACGGCGGCGCCGGTCACGGCTCGATGCGGGCCGTCGCGCTCGCGACCGCGTCCGCGTACCGCCCCGGGAGCCGTTCGACGACCGGGTCCAAGTCCTCTCCGTCGAGCGCGCCGGTGGCGACGGCGGCGACAAGGAAGACGACGCCGCCGACCGGCGGCACGACCGCGAAGGCGAAGACGTCGGGGGCGAGGAGGCGGTTGAGTCCGACCACCGGGACGGCGGTGACCCCGGCCGTGACCGCGATCCGGACCGGTCGGAGGTCGGAGAGCGGGTGGAACCCGATCCGGCGTGCGGCGACCACCGTGAACGCGAACATCGACCCGTACCCCACGCTCGTGGCGACCGCCGCGCCGGTCATCCCGTATCGCGGGATCAGCAGCGCGTTCAGCGCGACGTTGAGCCCCGCGGCCGCGCCCATGGCGACCGCCAGCTCGCGGAGGCGCCCGGAGCCCTGCGCGATCGCCTTCAGCGGTCGCGCGACGGAGAAGGCGATGGTGCCCGGCAGCAGGATTAGGAGCGCCGTCGTCGCAACGACGAACTCGGGGCCGTAGTACAGCCGCATCACGCGGTTCGCCATGGGGGCCAGCCCGACGCTCAACAGGAGGACGAAGAGGAGTATCTGTCGGGTCACCCGCCCCGAGAGCGCCGTCACCGCCTCGACGCGGTCGTCCGCCCAGAGGTCGGACGTCGAGTGGAGGAGGAGCCGCTGGACGACGATCGGCACGAACCAGAGGTACTCGGCGATCGCCAGCGCCCCCTTGTAGAACCCGGTCGTCTCCCCGTCGGTCAGCGCCCGTAGCATGATCACGTCGACGTGGTACAGAGACATCGACAGCAGCACCAGCCCGACGTTCATCACGTTGAACGACAAAAGCGACCGGTACGGGATAGTCGGCGGGTCGAACACGCGCCGCAGGGAGAGCCGGCGCACGACGACGACGCCGGCCAGCACCGCCACAACCACGTTCGCGGCGATATGGCCGGCGAGCATCCCGGTCACGCCGTAGCCGCCAGCCACGAGCAGGATGCCGATCGAGACGGTCCCGAACTTGTTCACCACGGAGAGCGGCCCGTCGATGCGTTCGAGGCCGAGCCCCAACACCGTGTGCGACCCGAGCGCGCGGAACTGCGAGGCGATCACGAACGCGACGAGGAACAGGAAGTACCGGTCGAACCCGTCGCCGAAGAAGCGCGACGGCAGCCCCGCGAGGGTCGCGACCAGCAGGAGGAGCGCGCCGACGGACAGCACCGCGACGGCGACGACCCCGTAGAATCCGACGACCGCCTCGGTCCACCCCGGATCGTCGCGGTCCTCGCCCACGAACTTCTGGACCCCCTCGGTCACCATCGCGCTGATGGGGATCATGTACAGCGAGAAGACCGAGAGGAGCACGGCGTAGTCGCCGTACCCGGTCGGGCCGAGCAGGCGGACGATTATCGGGGTCGAGAGGACGGCGAGGACGGTGGTGGCCACCTTCGCGCTCGCCAGCGAGAGGAACCGGTCGAGGAGGTTCGCCGTGCCGCTCATCGGCTCTCGGCCCCGATCTGCCGGCGGCCGTCACGGCGGCCCGGTCGCCGACCGCTCGGGTCCCGCGGCGGCCGCGCCGCTACCATCGACACCCGGCGGCGGGTCGACGGCGGTCTCCGCCCTGTCGGCTCGGCCTCCGGACCCCCGCGACGGCGGGCCCGAGGTCATCGTACATGGGTCGGCCCTCCGCCCGTCGTCACGTTAGTATGAAGGACATAACGGCCCCTCGGGAGGACCGAACCCGGCCGTGAGGTCTCGGTCCCGGCGTAGCCGGGGGATAACAATACGCGTCGTCCGCCTGCCGTCGAACTAGTGTCTCCCCCACGTCCGTCCGTTCAGCGGGACCGACCGCGGCCCGAGCACGCCGCTCGAACGGAGTCCCGACCGGCGATGCCACCCGGAGGAGGGCGGCCGGCGTGACGTCGTTGGCGGTCGATCCGACGACGCGCTCGACGAAGGGGCGAGTGCTGCTGTCGGTGGTGATTATCGCCGAAAACGAGGAGGACCGGATCCGGGAGTGCATCGAGTCGGTGTTCGCGGCCTGTCGCGGCGTCGCCGCGTACGAGGTGATCCTCGTCGACTCCGCCTCCACCGACCGCACGGTCGAGCGCGCGTCGGAGTACCCGATCACGATTCTCCGGATCCCTGAGGAACACGCCATCTCCTGCGGGGCGGGGCGGTACGTCGGCGACCAGGTGGCGAGCGGCGAGCTCGTCTGCCACGTCGACGGCGACATGACTCTGACCGAGACGTGGCTCCCGCGGGCCATCGAATACCTCGACGAGCACGCGGACGCCGCCGCGGTGGAGGGGTGTCTCGATCAGTCGACGCAGACGGAGATCCGCGAGGTGAACAAGGTGGGCGGCGTCATGCTGTATGACGCGCGCGCGCTCGCCGAGGTCGGCGGCTTCGACCCCTACCTCCTCGGCTACGAGGACGTCGACGTCGGGTTCCAGCTGAAGAGCGCGGGCTACCGGCTCGTCCGGCTCCCGGAGGTGTCCGCCCAACACCACGACGAAGGCGGGACGATCGTCGAACCGATCCGGCGCTGGCGACAGGGGTACGCCGTCGCGCCGGGGCAGGCGATCCGGAAGCGCGCCGGCTCCCCGAGCGTGCTCCGGCTACTGATCGGTCGCCAGCGCTACAAGCTGGGGCTGCTGGCGTGGCTCCTCGCCGGGATCGCCGCGGCCCCCTCGCGTCTCCGCCGGCGGGGCTGGCTCCTCCTCTCGGTCGCCGCGTTCGCCGCGGTCGCCGCCCGTCTCGGCGTCGCGGACGCGGTCAACTTCGTCGCCGCGAAGGCGATCGGACTCCTCGGCATCGCCGTCGGACTTGGGCGGCCGACGCGGGACCCGGAGACGTACCCGGTGGCTTCGGTCGAGGTCGTCGCCCCGGGCGAGACGTTCCACGGGGAGCCGTAGCGCGCGACCCGCCCCCGAGACCGCCTGGAGCGACCCGTGAACGGCGTCGTTTCTCAACGCTGATATGCGATCACTTTTACTTATGCTCTCCTGAGCCACGCTCGATGGCTCGAAGTGGCACGTCGAACGTTCACGGCGGCGCGGCCGAACCGGTCGTCACCGCGAGACACGACCCCGACGACGGGAGCGAACTCAGCACGAGCGTCCTCATGGCCCTCGACGAGGTCCCGGGGTACGACATCGAGGAGGCCGACGGCGTGGTCTTCGAGCAGATCGATCTGGGAGCGCTCGACAACCTTTTCCGACCGATCGAGGGGGTGGAGCGCGAGGGGCGCGTCACGTTCCCGATCGACGGGTACGGGGTGACCGTGACCGCCGCCGGCGAGATCACGATCACCGACGGCCCGGCGGCGGGCGCCTGAATCGACCCGGTACGGACGCCGGGGCGTCTCGACGACAAGGTGGTAACAACCCGGACAGAACGGCTATACCCCGTAAGGCTCTCCTACCGTTCATGCAGCCAGACGCCGACCCAGTAGGGAGAGCCAAACGACGCGGAGACACCCCGGAATCGGGGGCGATCGGCGACGGCCGGCGGTCGGTCCGCCGGCGGTTCGCCGAACCCCGAACCGCGGGGGCGTCGTCGTGACCTCCTCCATCGACGACGCGTGGGCGGCGGCGGCGCCGGACCCGGACCCCCACGACGACCTCGGCTACGAGACGCGGCCGCTGACGGTGGTCAAACTCGACGAGAACTGCGGCGGGCAGTACATGATACTCCCGAAAGATGAGGCGAGACTCCGCGACGAGGAGTTCCTCGTCGCCGACCCGGGCAGCATCTGTCGCCTCGACGAGTGCCGGTGAGCGCGGGGCGGGCCCACCGAGGCGCTCTGGGGTCGTCACCCCTCGTGTTTGAGCAGTTCGTCCGGGATCTCTTGGCGTCGTTTCCGGTGTCGCCAGTACTGTAGCGCGGCCAGCGTGGCGAACCCGACCATGAGCGCGAGCCCGAGGCCGGCCGTCGGGATCGACGCGACGACCGGGACGCCGATCACGGAGAGGACGAACAGCAGCCCGCCGACGAGCGAGAGCCAGACGTACGGCAGCTGCCACCGACGCGCGGGCTCCGACGCGGGCGTGAGATACGTGTCGATCTCGTCCGCGCTGTCGGTGAGCCGGACGATCCCCTCGTCGTCATCGTACTCGATGAGGCCCGCCTCCTCCAGCTTCGGGAGGTGAGTCTGGTACAGCGAGACGTACACCCGCTTGCGCTGCTGGCGCGTCAGGTCTTCGACGGCGACGTCGTTCTGGAGCGCCGCGACCTCCCCCACGAGCTCCTGGACGCTCACCGACCCGCCGTACCATCGCAGGTAGTACAGGACCATGCGCCTGCGCGTGTTGCTCAGTATCTCGAAGACGAGGTCAGGCGACAGCTCGTCCGACGGGTTCGCCTCGGGGCTCATCGTCGGCAGATCACGCGTCCCCGCGCGAGACCGCCGTGCGGTGTCGACGCAGTCATGTCCGGTCGAACAGGTCGTACCCGCTTTGTTACGGCCTCAATAACCGGCGTACAACGAGCTTACTCCGCGGATAGCGGTCTCGTCGGAAGCCGGACGAGCGCCGCGCTCGCGGCGTGTTCTTGGCGCGCCCACGTTGTGACGACGGGAGTGCGGTGCGGCTACCCGGTCGGTTCGGTCGGCGTCGGTAGCGGGTCGCTGTCGGAGACGTCCGGAGGCCGAGCCGACCCGGTGGGGCAGGCGCGGTCGAGCGATCGGCGCGAACCGCCGCCGGGGACGTCACGGTCGACGCTTCGTCGCGGCCGTCGCCGAAGAGCCCGACGGGAATGGGGCCATTACCGTGCCCGTTCGAACGGGCCGAGAGCCGCGTCACGACGGCGGTCGATCCGGCCGTTTCGACCCTCCACGAACGGTATCGTATAAATGAATTTACACACCATGCCATATGATTATCCGGTGGCTGTCGGATCCAATGAACGACGATGGGACAATGCCGAGGGCTGCGACGACGGCTGTGACGGAATATTTCGCTGTCCCTTACAGTATAAATACCCTCCCCAGAACCCGGAGACAACGCCGATGTGAACGACGTACCACAGAAAATGACACGAAAGGCAAACGACACCGACACGGAAGACACGGCCGGCACAGCGTCGACGACCGAGGCAGCGGCGCGGCCAGCCGCCGCGGAGTCAGCGGCCGACGCTCGCGCGCGGGACTCGTCGACTGACGCAGCCGCCGGGGAGCGCTCCGAGGCGGAGTCCAGGCAGCGAGAGCGCTCCGAAGCGGAGTTCAGGCAAGGAGAGCGCTCCGAAGCGGAGTCCAGGCAGGGAGAGCCCTCCGAGGCGGACACCGGGCCAGGGGAGACGACGGGCGAAGACGAGGCGGGCTCGGGCGTGGAGCCGCTCTCGCTCGACCACGTGTTCGGGATTCTGAAGAACAAGCGTCGCCGCCGAGTCCTGCGGTTCCTCAAGGAGACGGAGGGGACGGTCTCGCTGAGCGAGACCGCCGAGCAGATCGCGGCCCAAGAGAACGACAAGGACGTCGCGCAGATCTCCTCCGCGGAGCGGAAGCGGGTGTACGTGGGGCTCTACCAGTGTCACCTCCCGAAGATGGACTCGATGGATATCGTCTCGTTCAACAAGCCGCGCGGCACCATCGACCTCGACGACCACGCCGAGGAGGTGTTCGAGTACCTCGACGAGGACGATGAGGAGCCGGAGCGGCCGCGGCACGCCTACTCCGCGACGCTGTCGGCCCTCGGATTGGTGGTGCTGGTTGCCGCGATGGCCGTCCAACCGGCGACGGCCCTTCCGGTCGTTGAGGGCGCCGTCGCGCTGATCCTCCTCTCGTTTCTGGCGTACGCGCTGCTCGGCCTCCGCTCGGCGCGAGCGGCCGACACCGACGGGACCGGCCGCTAGCGAGCGGGGACGTTCACCTTCCGACGACGCCGCCGACCCGGAGCCGCGGCGCCCGGGCCCCGCGGGAAGGCGACGAATAACAATACCCGTTTCGGCGGTAGGCTGGCCCGACGGCGGGCGCCGCGCCCCCCGAACCGATCCACAGATGACGCCACCAACACCGTTCACGACCGGGCAGAGCGACGAACGAACCGCGGACGCGGTGGCCGGATGACGCCGCCGGAGTCCGAGTCGACCGCCGGGTCGGAGCCGGACGGCGATCCGGCGTCGACCGCCGAATCCGCCTCGGCCGCCGATCGCGACCCGGCCGTCGAGCTAGGGGCGAACGCCAGCGTCGACGCGGACGCGACGGTGGGGTACGGGCACGCGCCCGGCGAACCGCCGACCGTCCTGGGTGACGACGCGCTCGTGCGGGCGGGCACGACCATCTACGCCGACGTTGTGATCGGCCGCGGCTTCGCCACGGGGCACGACGCGCTCGTACGAGCCGGCACCGCGATCGGCGACGGCGTCACCCTCGGCACCAAGTCGGTCCTCGACGGGGACGTGACCGTCGGCGACGACGTCAGCGTCCAGACCGGCGTCTACGTCCCACCGGAGACGGAGATCGGCGACCGAGTCTTCCTCGGGCCGAACGCGGTGCTGACCAACGACCCCTACCCGCTCCGCGTCGACGCCGACCTCGACGGGCCGACCCTCGGCGACGACGTCTCGATCGGCGCGAACGCGACGGTCCTCCCCGGAGTCACCGTGGGCGAGGGAGCGTTCGTCGCCGCCGGCGCCGTCGTCGTCGACGACGTCCCGCCGGAGACGCTCGCCGTCGGCGTCCCCGCCGACCACCGACCGCTCCCCGACGAGCTCGCGGGCGGGAACGGGGAGCGATGATCTCGCTCGCCGACCCCCAGTTCGGGGACGAGGAGATCGCCGCCGTCCGCCGGGTGCTCGAAGACGGGATGGTCGCCGACGGCCCCGAGGTCCGCCAGTTCGAGTCGGCGTTCGCCGACTACGCCGGCGCGGACAACGGCGTCGCGGTCGCCAACGGGACCGTCGCGCTCCACGCCGCGTTCGAGGCGCTCGGGATCGGCGACGGCGACCGCGTCGTCACGACGCCGCTGTCGTTCGTCGCCAGCGCGAACGCGATCCGCCTCGCCGGCGCGGAGCCGGTGTTCGCCGACATCGACCCGGTGACGTACAACCTCGACCCGGGGGCGGCCCGGCGAGCGGTCCGCGAGACCGACGCCGACGCGGTCCTCGTCGTCCACCTCTACGGGCTGCCGGCGGAGATGGACGCCTTCCGGGACCTGGCCGCCGACGAGGACGTCAGGCTGATCGAGGACGCCGCGCAGGCGCACGGCGCCGCCTACCGCGGTCAACCGGTCGGCTCGTTCGGCGACGCCGCGGCCTTCTCGTTTTACCCGACGAAGAACATGACCACCGGCGAGGGCGGGATGGTCCTGACCGACGACGCCGCCGTCGCCGACCGCGCCGCGAGCTACGTCAATCACGGGCGCTCCGCGGCCGGCGGCTACGCGCACGAGCGTCTGGGGAGCAACTACCGCATGACGAGCCTCGCGGCCGCGATGGGGCGCGTCCAGCTGGAGCGGCTCCCCGAGTGGGTGCGGACGCGTCGGTCGAACGCGGCCCGGCTGAGCGAGGCCCTCGACGAGGTTCCGGGCGTCAAACCCCCGGTCGCGCCCGACGGCGCCGAGCACGCCTACCACCAGTACACGGTGCGGTGCGCGGACCGCGACGCCCTCGCCGACCACCTCGCGGACGCCGGCGTCGACACCGGCGTCTACTACCCGACGCCGATCCCGCGGCTCGGCGCGTACGACGGCTACGACGCCGACGTCCCGGTCGCCGACCGCGCGGCCGAGGAGGTGCTCTCGCTCCCCGTCCACCCCGGGCTGACCGACGAGGAGCTCGACCGGATCGCCGCCGCAATTCGGGCGGTCCCCCGGACGATCGCGGCGTGACGGGACCGCCTTCTGGCGGCCGCCGCGGCCCGCGAGGCCGCTGATGTGGCCGTGGGAGCACGCGGCGGTCGGGTACCTGGTCTACTCGCTCGGACTCCGGGCGCTCGCCCGGGACCCGCCGGGGGACCGCGAGGCCGTCGCGCTGCTGGTCGCCACGCAGATCCCCGACCTCGTCGACAAGCCGCTCTCGTGGGTGTTCGGCGTCTTCCCCACCGGGTACGCGCTCGGCCACTCCGCGTTCGTCGCCCTCCCCGTCGGAGCGGCGGTCCTCGCGGCGGGCCGCGCCCGCGACCGGTTCCGGCTCGGGGCCGCGGTCGTCGCGGGCTACTGGGCGCACCTCGCCGCCGACGCGTTGAACCCGATCCGCGCCGGCGGCGCGCCGCTCTTCGGGCGCGTCCTGTGGCCCGCGGTGACCGGGACGCCCTACGAGGAGGATCTCGGCGCGGGCCGCGGGCTCGCGTACTTCACCGAGTTCGTGGGCTCAATCGCCGCGCTGGACCCGGTCACGCTCCTCGTCGGATACCTGCTGCTCCCGCTGTTCACGCTCGCCGTCTGGATCCGCGACGGGACCCCGGGTCTCGGTCCGGTCCGAGACGCCGTCGGGCGGTGGCGACGGGCCCGCGACTGAGAGCCGACGCCGTCGGGCGGTTGCGGCGGGCCCGCGACTGCGGGCCGACGCCGTCTGGCAGTCAATTCTCGAACCGGGCGCGAGTAGTCCTCGCTTGTCGGCGGGTATGTGACCAATTACTACCGGTGTTTGCCGCCTCCTCCGAGTCAGAATGGCCGAACACGCCGACCAATCCGCACAGATCGACCGCTCGACCGACGGGGTCGAGTTCACGTACGACTGGTACCGTCGGTTCCTCCGGCGGCTCACCGCCGCAGGCTACGAGTTCTGCTCGTTCGGCGATCCGCTCGGCGACCGCGACGTCGTCCTCCGGCACGACGTCGACCTGTCGCTCGAGGCCGCGGTCGCGATGGCGCGGATCGAGGCCGACCTCGGCGTCGAGTCTACCTACTGCGTCCTGCTCTCGTCGCCGCTGTACAACCCGCTGGAAGGGGAGCACCGTCGGTCGCTCGCGGAGATCGAGTCGCTGGGCCACGACGTTATCCCCCACGTCAGCACGCACGCGTACTGGACCGAGGGGGAGGTCCCGGACGCGGCCGCGATCGAGCAGCGTGTCGACGAGGAGCGCACCGTGTTAGAGACCGTTGTCTCGCCGAGCGACGCGGTGTCGTTCCACCGCCCGCCGCCGTGGGTGCTGGACCGCGAGTTCGATGGCTTCCGGAACGCGTACGCCCCGAAGTTCTTCAGCGAGATCGGCTACGTCGCCGACTCGAACCAGCGCTGGCGCGACGACCCGTCGTTCGTCGACGACCTGCCGGAGACGCTCCAGCTGCTGACCCACCCGGGGCTGTGGGGCGAGCGCGACGCCGGGTTCTCCGGGCGGGTCGAGCGGGCCATCTCGGACGCCTGTACCCGGGCCGGACGCGCGACCCGCGCCGAGTTCCTCGACGGGGGGTCGGTCAGATGACCGCCGCCGCGTCGCCGCGACAGCCCGCCGGAGGGGCCGATGTATAGAGACCACACCGTCGCCGTGGTGGTGCCCGCGTACAACGAGGCGGGGTTCGTCGGCGCCGTCATCGATGACCTGCCGGCGTTCGTCGACCGCGCGTACCTCGTCGACGACGGCTCGACTGACGGCACGTGGGCGGAGATCCGCGAGCACGCCGAGCGCCGGAACGCGGCCCACGACGGGGAGTTCGACGACCTCGTGGTCCCGATCCGCCACGACGAGAACCGCGGCGTCGGCGGCGCCATCAAGACAGGGTACAAGCGCGCCCGGGCGGAGGGGATCGACGTCACCGCCGTCCTCGGCGGCGACGACCAGATGGACCCGCGGGTGCTCACCGGCTACCTCGACCCGATCGTCGAGGGCGTCGCGGGGTATGCGAAGGGGAACCGCTTCGCGCGCGCCGAGGACTGGGCGGAGATGCCGCGGTTCCGCCTCCTCGGCAACGTGATCCTCTCGTACCTCACGAAGGTCGCGAGCGGCTACTGGGAGACGATGGACTCCCAGAACGGCTACACCGCCGTCTCGCTCGACGCGTTAGAGCGGACTGACATCGAGGGGATGTACGAGTACTACGGCTACTGCAACGACCTCCTCGTCCGGCTGAACGCGGCCGACGTGGTCGTCGCCGACGTCCCGCGCTCGTCGGAGTACGCCTACAGCGAGGGGTGGAAGAGCCACATCGACTACACGGAGTACATTCCGAAGGTGTCGCTGATGCTGGCCCGCGCCTTCTGGTGGCGGCTTCGCCGGAAGTACCTCATGACCGGCTACAGTCCGATCGCGCCGCTGTACCTCCTCGGCGCGGTCGCCTCCGGCGTCGGCGCCGCGGGGGTGGCCCGCTCCGTCTTCGACCGCGACGCGGACGGCGGCTCGTGGATGACTGCGACGCTGGTCGGCGCCCTGACGCTCCTGTACGCGACGATCCGCGATCAGGAGGCGAACGCCCACCTCGAACACCGGGTCGGCGACGACGACGGCCCCGCGCAGGCCGCGGCGTCGCTCGACGAGGCCGGAAACGGCGCCGACCCCGAGCCCCACGCGAACGGCGACTTCGCGTCGGTCGTCGACGACGCCCCGGGCGACGGCGCGGACGGACCAACCGCGGTCGGCGGCGGGCCGACCGACGCGACCGAGTCCGACGAGGCGTCGAGCGAGGCCTCGCCGGCGGAGGGATCATGAGCGCAGACCCGCCCGCGGGCGCGGACGCCGAGTCGGACCTCACGGTGTTGATGACGGGCGCGGGCGCGCCGGGCGCGTCCGGAATCGTCAGGAGCCTCCGGGCGACCGACGAGCGGGAGATCGAGATCGTCGGCGTCGACATGGACGAGGAGGCGTACGGCTTCGCGCTGGTCGACGAGTCGTACACCGTGCCGGCCGGGGGCGCCGACGGCTACGTCGACCGGCTGCTCGACGTCGCCGAGCGGGAGTCGGTCGACGTGGTCCTCCCGCTCACGACCGCCGAGATAGAGCCCCTGGCCGCCGCGCGCGAGGCGTTCGACGCCGCGGTGATGGTCTCGGACCCCGGTCCGCTCGCCGTCGCCAACGACAAGGGACAGCTGTACGAGTACCTCGCCGAGGAGGGGTTCTCGTCGGCGCCCGCGTACCGCCGCGTGGACACCCGCGAGGCGTTCGTCGAGGCGGTCGAGGCGCTCGGCTACCCCGACGCGCCGGTCTGTTTCAAGCCGCCAGTCGCGAGCGGGATGCGCGGGTTCCGCGTGCTAGACGAGCGCACGGACCGCCTGACGCGCCTGCTGGAGGAGAAGCCCGACACGGCGGTCACCACGCTCTCGGAGGTGTTGCCGGTGCTCTCCTCGGCCGAGTCGTTCCCGGAGCTGGCGGTGATGGAGTACCTGCCGGGCGAGGAGTACAGCGTCGACGTACTCGCGATGGGCGACGAGGTCGGGCCAGTGATCCCCCGGTCCCGCGCCCGGACGCGGGCGGGTATCTCCTTCGAGGGTACCGTCGAGCGGCGCGCGGACCTCATCGACGAGGCGGCCGCGATCTGCCGCGGGCTCGGGTTAGAGTACAACGTTAACGTCCAGTTCAAGTACGACGCCGACGGGACGGCGAAGGTGATCGAGATCAACCCCCGCGTCGCGGGGACGATCGTTATGTGCGTCGGCGCGGGCGCCAACCTCCCGTACCTCGGCGTGAAACACGCGCTCGGCGAGCCGATCCCGCCAGTCGACGTCGAGTGGGGCACGCGGATGGTCCGGTACTGGCAGGAGCTGTTCCGGTCGCCCGACGGCCGGGAGTACCACGTCGGCGAGGAGTCGACCGACCGACCGCTCTCGGTGACGGGGCCGCAGTCGCGATGACCGACCGCGTCGAAGCGGTCTGTTTCGATCTCGACGACACGCTCTACGACTACGAGCGCTACGCCCGGGCGGGGCTCAACGCCGCCGCCGACCGGCTGGCGTCGCTGACCGGCCGGCGCTACCACGAGGCGCTGCGCCGGATCTACTTCGACGAGGGCGTCACCGACGGCACCTTCGACGTGTGTCTCGACCGCTACGACGTCCGCGAGCGCCACGACCTCGGCGACGATGTCGTCGGCGAGCTGGTCGCGGCGTACCACGGCGCCGAGACGCCGCTCGAACCGTACCCGGAGACGGAGGCGGTGCTGTCGGCGCTCGACGGCCGGTTCGCGCTCGGACTGATAACCGACGGTCGCGGCGGGCACGCAAAGCTCCGCCGGCTCGGGCTCGCGGACCGGTTCGACGAGGTGCTCGTCACGCCGACGGTCGGGCGCTCGAAGCGCGAGCGCGCCGTCTTCGACCACGTCCTGTTCCGGCTGTCGACGCCGCCGGAGGCCGCCGTCTACGTCGGCGACGACCCGCGGATCGACTTCCGCGTGCCGAACGCCATGTCGATGACGACGGTCCGGCTCCGGCGGGGGCGCTACGCCGACCTCGAGCCGGAGAGCGACGCGGCCGCGCCGGACCACGAGATCGCGTCGCTCGACGAGCTGCCGGCGCTTCTCGCCGGGCGGCCGCCGATGGCCGCGCGCCAGCGGCGGGCAGACGGGGGCGACGATGACGGATAACTGGGACGAGGTCAGCTACGTGATCAGCTCCTCGTACCGGGTGGCGGTGTTACAGCGGCTCGCCGACTCGCCGGCGACCCCGTCCTCGATCGCGGCCGACACCGGGCGACCGATCACCCACGTCTCGCGGGCGCTCCAGGGGCTCCGCGACCACGGCCTGGTCGACCTCCTGGTCTCCGAGGAGCGACAGAAGGGACGCGTCTACGGGATCACCGACAGCGGAACTACGGTCTGGGAGACCATCGAGGCGCAGAACCTCGCGTAGCCCCCTCCCGGGGCGACGAGAGCGCCGAGGCGACCACTGAGGTTTATTATTCCGGCAGCCGTAGTCATTACATGGCCATTCCGGACGACGCGGCCGTCATCGCCCGGTACAGCATCGGCGACGACGAGAGCTTGGCCGGTGCCATCACCGCCGCGTTCCGGCGGGCGGACGTGGACCCATACGAGCGCGACACGACGCTCGACGACTGGGTCGACTGCGACTCGCTCAGCGAACTCAGCTGGGATTCGAACGAGGCGCTGTGCGTCTCGACGGAGGTGTGGGACCACCCGACGGCGATCACCGCCGACGCAGTTACGGTGTACGCGCCGACGGACCGGTGACCGCGGGGGAGTCCGTCTGGTTCTTGAAAAGGGGCAGCTAGGAACGGAACGAGACGAGACGAGAGCCGCCGCAGGCACGCGGTTCGCCCCCCCGACGCGGAGGTCGCTCCCGGGGCGCCGTCAGTCCTCTTCGGTCGGTATCAGCATCTCCGGTTCGCGCTCGTGTTGGGGCGTGGCGATGAATTTCGCGATCCGGTCTCGGTCGCCTTCGGACAGGAAGCTCGGCATACAGGCGAAGGAGCCGTCGCGATCCCATAGTAATATCGCGCCTACGGCGGACGCTTGGTAATCAGTCCCATTATTCCGGTATCGAGTTTGTACTTTTTGCCGGATCCGGGCGTCAATCGCGATATCCCCTCCGTACCACCGCCGAAAGTGCCGAACTGCCGCGGGCCGGTCCGGGTAGCCGCCGAGTACCGGGCGCCTCGGCCGGCGGGAACGCGTGTTTGCCACAGCGTAACAAAGTGTCGACCCGCGGAACGGGCGGGCATGCTATCCGGGTACCCCCGCGCCGATCAGACGGCGACCTCCCCCAGTACCTCAACCGAACGGCCCGACCGCGTCCGGCGTTCGGTAGGGCGATGACCGCCCGCACCGAGATCCGACACGCGCGAGTGGTGACGCCGAGCGGGGTCGTCGACGACGGTCACGTCGTCGTCGCGGGCGACCGCATCGCCCGCGTGGGACCGACGCCGAGCCGCCCCGTGTCGGGGGCCGAGACCGTCGACGCCGACGGTCGCGTCCTCATGCCCGGGCTCGTCGATCTCCACGGCGACGACATCGAACACCACCGCTCGCCGCGGTCGGGCGCGCGGACGGACCTCCGGACAGCGGTCACGACCGCCGACCGCGCGAACCTGCTCTGCGGCGTGACGACGAAGTACCACGCGGTGGCGTTCGAGGACGCCCCCGACGACGGGCGGTCGCTCGACGAGGCGACCGCGCTCGCCGACGAACTCGCGACCGAGGGGTACACGCTCGGTGACAACCGCCTCCACGCGCGGTGCGAGCTGACCGCCGGGAGCGTGGAGACCGTCGACCGCGTCGCCGCGGAGGCCGGAGTCGACCTCCTCTCGGTGATGCACCACGCGCCGGGCGACGGCCAGTACGACGACGGCGAGTTCGAGCGGCACTACGTCGAGGACCGGAACTGGCCCGCCGAGGCGATAGACGAGGTCGCGGCGCGGCGCGACTCGCTCGACGGTGCGACGCGGAGCGAACGGATCGACCGAGTCCTCGAGATCGCGCGCCGGGCGGGCGTCCCGGTCGCGTCGCACGACGACGACTCCGCGGCGTCGGTCGAGGAGATGGCGGAGCGCGGGGTCACCGTCAGCGAGTACCCGCTCACCCTCGACGCCGCGGTCCGTGCGCACGACCTCGGACTCGCGACGGCCGTGGGGGCGCCGAACCTCGTGCGCGGCGGGAGCCTCTGGGACAACCTCGCCGCGAGCGAAGCGATCGACCGCGGCGTCGTCGACGTCCTCTGTGCCGACTACCACCCGCCGTCGCTTTTGGCGGCGCCGTTCGTCGAGACCGGCGAGTCGCTCGCGACCCGGGTGAACCGCGTGACGCGGAACCCGGCCGACGTAGTCGGCCTCAGCGACCGCGGCCGGATCGCTGTCGACGCCCGCGCGGACCTCGTCCTCGTCGACCCGGGCGCGACCCCGACGGCCGACCGCGTCTTCGTCGGCGGGACGGAAGTCGTTCGGACCGGCCCCGAGTCGGCGGAGTCGCGACAGCCGATCCCTCCCGTGGGATCGTAGACTCGCGCCCCTCGTCTCTTTCCACCGTCCAGATCACGAACGGGTGTCCCTCTCTTCCGTCGCGCTCGCGAACCGTCGGTAAGAGAGGCCAACCGGCGCCGATCGCGGCGCGGGATCTCGTAGTTCGCGTATACTCAAATCCGGTCCGCTCGTGTCGCGACCATGTCCGAACGCGAGAGCATGACAGACGTCAACAGGCGATGTACGAGATGTGGCGGAGCGGTCACCAGGCAGTTCGTGCGGGTGTTCGGGGCGTCGAACCGCGTTCACGGCTGCTTAGACTGCCTTACGAGGCAGCGGTTGGCGGACGGCGAAGCCGCCGAGCGCGCCGCCGCCGACCGGGCGGGCAGCGACTGGCGGTAGCTCCGAGTCGCGAGCGGAGGCGCCGGGGCGGCGTCTCACCGGTCGCGGGTCACGTTCTCGCCCGGTTCGGTCCGCGCCCCGGCCGAGAGGGTGACGCCCGCGTCGATGCCCGTCTGGATCCCGGTCTTCACGTCCGGCCCGAGGACGGTCCCGAACTTGCGCCGTCCCGTGGAGGTCCGCTCGCCCTTCACGTCGAGCGACACGGCCTCGCCGTCGTGCCGGAGGTTCGCCACGTTGGTCCCCGCGCCGAGGTTCACGTCGCGGCCGAGGACGCTGTCGCCGACGTACGAGAGGTGGCCGACGGTCGCGCCGGCCAGCAGGACGCTGTTTTTGATCTCGACCGCGTGGCCGACGTGCGCGCCCTCGCCCACGAGGGTCGCACCGCGGAGGTAGGCGTTCGGCCCCACGGTCGCGCCCGAGCGCACGCGGACGGGGCCGTCGATCACGACGCCGGGGCCCACCGACGAGCCGGCCTCGACTACCACGTCGCCGCGGAGCGTCGCGTCCGGGTGGACGCGCGGCGACGCCGGGTCGGCGGGACCGGACTCTCCCTCCGCCGACCGCACGCCGCCGTCCGGCGCGGCCCCGGCGGCGCTCTCGTCCGCGCGCCCGGGCAGCCGACGCTCGTTCGCTTCCAGCAGCTCCCACGGACGCCCCACGTCCAGCCACTCGTCGAAGCGGACGACCTCGAGCTCGTCGCGCTCCACGACGCGGTCCAACACGTCCGTCAGCTCGCGCTCGCCGCGCTCGCTCTCCGGCACGTCGAGGAGGTCGACGGCGTCCGCGGGGAAGCTGTACGCGCCGGCGTTGATGAGGTTCGAGGGCGGGTCCGCCGGCTTCTCTCGCACCTCGGTGACGACGTCGCCGTCGGTGACCAACACCCCATACGCGGACGGGTTCGACACCTCGACCGCGCCCACCCGCGGCGCCGCCGCGAACAGCCGCCGCAGGTCGGCCGCCTCGTACAGCGAGTCGCCGTTCAACACGGCGAAGTCGACGTCGATCAGGTCTGCCGCGACGGCCAGCGCGTCGGCCGTGCCGAGCTGGGCGGGCTGTTCGGCGTACCGCACCGGCACGCCGGCGCGCTCGTCGCCGAAGTACTCGCGCACCCGGTCGCCGCCGTAGCCGACGGTGAGGATCAGTTCGTCGGCGCCGGCCGCGACCGCCGCGTCCGCGACGTGCGCGGCGAGCGGTCTGTCGGCGACGGGCAACAGCGGCTTCGGCGTGGTCTCCGTGAGCGGCCCCATACGCGTCCCCCGCCCCGCGGCGAGAATGACTGCTTGCATACCCGACTCCGTCGCAGACGTCCGGACTTTAGTATAGAGCCGTTACTCGGGTCCCGCCGGGCGCTCGCCCGCTACTGGTCCGCGTCCGAGTCCGCCCGCTTTTCGACCTCCGTGACGACGACGTCCCAGTCGGGCTTCCCGTCGCCGTTCCGGCACTCCCAGCCGCCCTTGACGTCGACGCCCGATTCGTGCGCGCGGCGCAGCAGCGCCCGCAGTTCGGATCGGAACGAGGCGTCGTCGGAGAGCGTGTCGTCTTTGGCACTCATACGGAAGCGGACTCACCGCCCCGACCGTCGTTCCCTGCGTCCGGCGACCGGTGGACCGCGGTCACCTCGTCGGCGGTCACCGTTATCTCGTGGCCCTCGTAGGAGAACGTCACGCAGACGTCGTTGCCGGTCTCCTCGTCGTCGAACAGATCGTCGAGCGCGTCCGCGTCGACGGCGTAGTGGAGCTGGTCTATCTCGACGGGGTCGCGACCGAGCGCCTTCGAGACGACCGCGACGACGGCCATGCTGGCTCGGGTCCGCGTCCGATCGTACCGCGCCAGATACGTCTTCGAGCCCGACTCGGAGCAGGAGGAAAACGAGTCGAGGGTAATTCCGGCTTCTGTTGCGTGCATGTGTTCAGGTAGCCGTCTGCCTCGGTTGAATTATCCCACTGATAGTACAGAGGGTATTTATGTCGACGGTGGGCCGCCGACACCGACTCGGGCACGCGTGGTCACTCCGACGCGAGCGTCCGCTCTATCAGCCGGCGGTTGCCCCGCTTGAGCCGCGAAGAGAGCGACTGCTGTGAGATGCCGAGCTCCGCCGCCACCTCCTCCAAGGACACCGCTCGCGGGGAGTCGTAGTAGCCCATCTCGTAGGCCAACACCAGCGCCTCCCGCTGGGTGTCGGTCAGCTCGTACCCGTCCCCTTGGGCCGGCAGCAGCGAGTGGACCGCGGTGATCTCGATCGGGATGTCGTGGGCCTGGCAGTCGCTGCGGAACTCGCCGATCCGCTCGCGGGTCTCGCCGCGGACCTCGAACTTCCACCCCTCCTTGGTTCCGATCCCCGAGAGGACGACGATGCTGGCGTGCGCGAGCGCGCTCAGGAGGCCGTAGTACTCGTCGTTCCACTCTGCGCTCATGAGGTACTCCTCGTCGACGTCGTCGATGAGCCGAACGCTCTCGAAGCCGCGGTGCGCCTCGAAGGCGGCCTCGATGTCCTTCGCTTCCGCCCCGCGGACCCAGAAGTACGGGATGATCAGCGACTCGTCCGGGATGAGCCGCTCTAACTCCACCGTCACCTCCGGGAGGTTCTCGAACACGGTCCCCAGCGGGAACTCGTCGACCGGGCTCGCGAACTCCATGACGGTTGCCATACCGGCCGTTCGGTCCGGACCAATATAGTCGCCGAGGGTGATGTGTCATGCCGCCCGGCCGCTTTCGGATTTCGCCGCACGCACTCACACCGCTCCGATTCGGCCGGAGCCTGATATACCAAGGTGCGATTCTTTATGTGGGGATCGATAACGGACAAATCAGAGTCAACTGATGAGTGTCATCGTGGAGTTCCGCGTTTCGGCCGGCAACTTCGAACTCGGCCAGATCCTCTCGGTCGAGGGGAACTCCACCGTCGAACTCGAACGCCTCGTCCCGCTCGGCGAGGCCACCGTCCCTCTCTTCTGGGTCCACAACTCCTCGCGCGACTCGTTCGTCGAGGGCGTTCAGGGACACCCGAGCGTCGACGAGGCGCACGTGGTCGACGTGTTCGACGACCGGACGCTGTTCACACTGAAGTGGGACGCGAAGCAGGACCGCCTCATCGACGCGCTGCGGGCGAACGAGGGACAGGTGACGAGCGCCGTCGGCACGTCCGCGTCGTGGAAGCTTGAGGTCCGGTTCCCCTCCCACGAGACGCTGAGCGCGTTTTCGACGACCGCGGCGGAGGAGGGGATCGGCCTCGAGGTGATCCGGGTGTACAACCCCGCGGAGCCGGACGTCCAGCCCTGGTACGGCCTCACCGAACCCCAGTTCGAGGCACTCACGCTCGCGATTAGACGGGGGTACTACGATATCCCTCGCGGCTGTACGACGAAGGAACTCGCCGACGAGCTCGGCATCTCCGGACAGGCCGTCACAGAGCGGCTCCGGCGCGCGATCGTGGCGCTCGTGTCCTACACGCTCCCGGTCGACGACGAATAGGCGAGCGGCCATGGTGTGTCATGGCGAACCGATAGGCGGCGCCGCGCAGTGGAACGCATATGGTCACTTTCTTGCGAGCGACGCCCGCGAACCACGGAGGACGCGGCTCGTGATCGAGCACTCGGCGGACGACGCCGCGAGCGGCGACCCCGAACGCGGCCTCGACGGGGTCTTCGCGGCGGTCGCCCACGAGCGTCGCAGAACGGTTCTCGACGCGCTCCGCGCGACCGGGGGGGACGCCGCCGACCTCGACGCGCTGGTCGAGGCCGTCTGCGACGACGCGGACGGTCCGAGCCCGGCCGTCGACGAAGACCGGCGACGGGTCCGAGCCGCGCTGCGACATATCCACCTCCCGAAGCTGGCCGCGGCGGGGCTCGTCACGTACGACAACGAGACGGAGCAGGTTCGGAGCCGGGAGGGAGCGGTCGAGCGCCGGCTCCGCGCCGCCACCGAGGCGTACGCGGCGGCGGCCGCGGGCGAGTAATCCCGGATCGGGACCGGGGGACCGGTCGGCCGGCGGGCGTTTCGAACCGAAATCCCTTTTAAATAGCTGGGCGCCGATCCGGTGTGAGCCACGCGACTGACGGGGCGAGCCGAACGCAGTTCTGGGCGCTCTACCTCACCCGCTTCGCGGAGGGGTTCGGCTTCATCACCCTGTTGACGCTACTGCCGACGTACATCAACACGCTGGACCCGCAGGCGACGACAGTGCTTGGCGTCACGGTCTCGGCCGGGTTCATCATCGGGATGTACACGACCGGCTTCACGCTCGCGCAGACGGTTGCCGTGATCCCGCTCGCGTGGGCGGGCGACCGCTTCGACAAGCGCCTCGTGCTGCTCGCCGTGCTCGGCGCCGGGGCGGGAGTCTACGCGCTGTTTCCGCTCGTCGACTCCTCGGCGACGTTCGTCGTCGTCCGCGCATTTCAGGGGCTCGTCGTCACCGGCGCGGGGCTGATGACGCTCTCGCTCGTCGGGCAGATCGCCGCCGCCGGGACGCGGGCGGACAAGATCGGCAAGGCGAACGCCGCGTCGTTCGCGGCCTCCATCCTCGGGTCGCTCGGCGCTGGCGCCGTCTACGACGCGGTCGGCTTCGGGCCGGTGTTCGCGCTCATCACGGCGCTGATGATCGCGGCCTGGCTCGTCACGTGGGGGTTCCTCGACGACGACCCGACCCGGGTCGAGGGGTTCCCGTTCAGCGACCTCGCGGTCAACCGCAAGATCCTGACGATCTCGACGTTCCGCGCGCAGTACGCCTTCGCGGTGACGATGGTTCGGACGTGGGTCCCGATCTACGCCGGGACCGAACTGGCCGCAGGCGGGCTCGCGGTCGGCGCGACCGCGGTCGCGGTGACGGTCACCGCCGAGAAGGCGACGAACATGGTCGGCCAGCTGTTCACCGGCCGGCTCTCCGACGCGTACGGCCGGTCGCTTTTCGTCTTCGCCGGCGGCGGCGCGTACGGCGCGATCGCGATGGCGATCCCCTTCTCGGCTGCGATCGGCGCCGCGCTCGGGACCGGCGTCACGGTCCCGATACTGGGGCAGCTCCCCGCGGCGTACCTCCCGCTCGTCGCGCTCTCCGGGCTGCTCGGCGCGGCGGACTCCTTCCGTGAGCCCGCGAGCATGGCGCTGTTCGCCGACGAGGGGACGGACGACGGCGGCGTCGCCTCCAGCTTCGGCATCCGCGAACTCGTCTGGCGGCCGGGCTCGGTGGCGGGCCCCCTCATCGCCGGCTGGCTGATGGTCGAGGTGAGCATGGCGTCCGTCTTCTACGTCGGCGGCGCGTTCGCGGTCACCGGGGTCCTCGCGTTCCTCGCGGTCCTCGCGCACGACCACGGCCGCGCGGCCCTGACCGCGTGGTAGGGGGCGTGCGCGGTCGGATTCGCCGTCCGCCGCGCGTAGCGATCGCCTACCGCTTCCGGAGCGCGGCCCGGTAGTGAGGGCCGTCCCCGGAGCCCGCGCGATCGATCGCCGACACCTCCCAGCCGGTCCCGACGGCCGCCTCCCGGAGTCGGTCGGGCGAGAACAGTCTGAAGTAGAGCGTCGGGTCCGTCTCGCCGTCGTACGCGAACCACAGTACGCGGTGCGCGAGCCCCGGCATCGGATCCTCGCGGTACCCGAGGAGGTCCGCCGCCTCCGGGTGGTCCGGGTCGTAGCAGTCGATCACGGCGGTCGCGTCGGGCGCCGTCACGAACGCGAGGTCGGCGAGGAAGGCGGAGAGCCCCCGCATCGACCCCGCGAGGCCGACCTGCGTCCCGATCGCGAGCGCCGACGCGAACCGGTCGCGCCCGAACGAGTCGCGGAGCGCAAACATGTCGCCTTCGCGGGCGTCCGCGACGCCGCGGTCGCGCATCGTCTCGACGAGCGCCGGACTGCTCTCGACGGCCACCGTCTCGAACCGCTCTTGGAACCGCAGCGCGTGACGTCCCGCGCCGGCGCCGAGGTCGACGAGGGGACCGGCCAGCCGCGACGCCAGCCACGATCCCGCGTCGCTCTCGGGGTCGAACTCGGTGAAGTAGAACTCCTCGATCGGATGCTCACGCGTCTCTTCCCCGTCGCCCTGAAGGAGGGGCTCGGTCCGGTCGCCGCGGTGGTGATCGCGGATCGCGCGTCCGAAGGCGTCGGCCATGCGCCGGACCTGTCCGTCGCGCGTCAAAAGCGGTCCGTGAGATCGCCTCGCAGTGACACACCGGGACCGGTGGCCGTTCCCGATCCGGTCGGGTGTCGTCGGGTTCGCCGTTACATGGACCGATTGGCCGTCGCCGGGTCGGCCGGAGTCGTCGGGGCCGTCGAGGTCGTCGCCGCGATTTATTTGTCAGTCGTCGCTCTCGGCCGCCGACCCGGTCGGCGAGTCGGCGACGCGCTTCGTCTCGCTATCCACGCTGATCCCCTCCCAGTCGTCGTCGGTGTGGAACCCCTCGCGCTCCTTCGCGCCGGGCGCGACGCGGATGAACTCCGCCTTCTCGCGGGCGCCCTCGATCGCGTGCCCGCCACAGTACGAGAGCCCGGAGCGGATCCCCTGACAGAACTCCTCGGCGACGGTCGCGACCGGCCCCTTGTACGGCGTCAGCGCCTCGACGCCCTCGTCGGCGCCCACGTCCGCGCCCTTGTCGTCGCGGGCCTCCGCGGCGGCGGTCGTCGCCATGCCGCGCGACCGCTTGTACCGCGTCCCGTCGACCTCAACGACCGCGCCCGGCGCCTCCTCCGTCCCGGCGAAGAGGCTGCCGAGCATCACCGTGTCGGCGCCCGCCATGAGCGCCTTCACCGCGTCGCCGGAGGTCCGGATCCCGCCGTCGGCGCAGATCGTCACGTCCAGCTCCTCGGCCGCGGCCGCGCAGTCGTCGACCGCGGTCAGCTGCGGGACGCCAGCGCCGGCGACCTTCCGCGTGGTACAGTGCGACCCCGGCCCGATGCCGACCTTCACGCAGTCGGCGCCGGCGGCCGCGAGGTCCTCGACGCCCGCGGGCGTGGCGACGTTGCCGGCGACGAGGTCCGTCTCCGGGACCGCCTCGGCGATCTCCTCGACGGCCGCCACCGTCCGGTCGAGATGGCCGTGCGCGACGTCGACGACGACGGCGTCCACGCCGGCCTCGACCAGCGCTCCGCTCCGGGCGAGGTAGTCCTCGTTGATGCCGACCGCGGCGGCGACCCGCTCGCCGGCGGCGGCGACCCGCTCGACCTGTGCGGCCTGCTCGTCCACGGTGAGGAAGCGGTGGAGGACGCCGATCCCGCCGGCCCGCGAGAGCTCGATCGCCAGTTCGGCCTCGGTGACGGTGTCCATCGCCGCCGAGACGAGCGGCGTCTCCAGTTCGACGCTCGGCGTGAGCCGCGTCGAGAGGTCCACGTCGCTCCGGCTGTCGACGGGCGACCGCTGCGGGACGAGCAGCACGTCCCCGTAGCTCAGACCGGTTCGTAGATCGTTCATACCCTTACCGAGGGGAGAGACGGACACGCAAAAACCCCTCGATGGTCGGGACCCCCGCAAACGCGCCGTCCCAGGCGGTCAGAAGCCCTGCTCGGCCAGCGCGTCCTCCAGCGCGGCGAGGACGTACTCGACGTTCTTCGGGCGGGCGGAGTAGCCCATACAGCCGATCCGCCAGATGTCGCCTTCGAGGTCGCCGAGGCCCGAGGCGATCTCGAGGTCGTACTCGTCGAGGAGGTACTCGATGACGGCCCCGTCGTCGACGCCGTCGGGCACCCGCACCGCGTTCAGGCTCGGCAGCCAGTACTCGTCGGGCGCGTTCATCTCAAGCCCCAGGTCTCGGAGCCCCGCCTTCAGGTCGCCGGCGACGTCGCGGTGACGGGCCCACCGCGCTTCGATCCCCTCCTCGGCGACGAGCCGGAGCGCCTCGCGCAGCGCGTACACGTTCGTGATCGGCGCGGTGTGGTGATACGAGCGGTCGTCGCCCCAGTACCCCTCTAAGAGGGAGAGGTCGAGGTACCACGACCGAGGCTGTTCCTCGCGGTCGAGCACCTTGTCCATCGCGCGGTCGTTGAGGGTGAGCGGGCTCGCGCCGGGCGGACACGAGAGGCACTTCTGCGGGCCGGAGTAGGCGGCGTCGATCCCCCACTCGTCGACGCGCATCTCGACGCCGCCGAGGGAGGTGACGCAGTCGGCGATCACGAACGCGTCGTGATCGTGCGCGATGTCGGTCAGCTCGGGGACGTCCGGCTGGCGGACGCCCGTCGACGTCTCCGCGTGAACGAACCCGAACACGTCGGGCTGGTGTGCGTCGAACGCGCGCTCGACGTCGACGGGGTCGAGCGGCTCGCCCCACGGGGCGTCGACCTCGACGACCTCGCCGCCCGCGCGCTCGGCCATCGACCGCATCCGTCCGCCGAAGTAGCCGTTCGTCGGCACCAGCATCGTGTCGCCCGGCTCGACGAGGTTACCGATGGCGGCCTCCATCGAAGCGGACCCCGTCCCCGACACCGGGATCGTCCACTGGTTGTCCGTCCGGAACGTGTAGCGCAGCAGCTCCTGGACCTCGTCCATGATCTCGACGAACGAGGGGTCGAGGTGACCGACGAGCGGCGTGCTCATCGCCTTGAGCACGCGCGGGTGGACGTCGCTGGGGCCGGGGCCCATCAGCGTGCGGTCCGGCGGCGTCAGCTCTCCGACCTCGGGCGGTCGCTCGTCGGCGCCGAGTTCCGCGTGGGAGTTCGACATACCTCGGATCCGGACGAGCGACGTGAAAAACCCGACGGAACCGGGGACGATCGGCGCCGAAACGGTCCTGTGGCCCGAGCGCCACCGGAGGGTGTATCGATTCGAAACGCCGTCCGTGAGGGCGCTCCGACCGCTGATCCCCGGCACATAAACCGTCGGGACGTGTTCCTACTCGTATGCCCGACCCGGCGCGTGAATCGGACTCGGACCAAGACCTCCGAACTGTCCTCGATCGGATGGCGGACGGCTTCTTCGCCCTCGACACGGACTGGACGGTCACCTACGCCAACGAGGAGGGGCGCCGGATCCTCCGGTCGGCGATGAGCAACAATGCGGTCGGAGCGGACGGGTCGGTCGAGGGGCGCCATCTGTGGGACTCGATCCCCGGCTCCGCCGAGACCGAGTTCTACGACGAGTACCACCGCGCCATGGAGACCCAGACCGCAGTCTCGTTCGACTCGTTCTACGAGCCGCTGGACACCTGGTTCGAGGTCCGCGCGTTCCCCTCCGACAGCGGCCTCTCCGTCTACCTGCGAGACGTCACCGACCAGCGGGAGCTGGAGCGGCGACAGCGGGAGAGCCTCCACGCCATCCAGCGGCTCTACGCGGTCTCCTCGGACCACGAGCGCACGTTCGCGGAGAAGGTCGAGGCCATCCTGACGCTCGGCTGCGAATACCTCGACGTGCCGAACGGGTTCCTCACCCGCATCGAGGACGGGACCCAACACGTCGAGGTCTCCCACGCCGACCACCCGCTCTTACAGCCCGGCGAGGCCTGTCCACTCGACGAGGCGTACTGTAAGCGCACTGTCGAGCGCGACACGCTCTTGACGGTCGTCGACGCGACCGAGGAGGGGTGGGCCGGCGACCCCGCACACGAGACGTTCGGGCTCGAAACGTACATCGGCGGGCGAGTCGAGATCGACGGCGAGCGGTACGGCACGCTCTGTTTCGCCGACACGGCCCCGCGCGGCGAGCCGTTCGCCGACACGCAGCGGACGTTCGTCGAGCTGTTGACGCGGTGGGTGAGCTACGAGCTAGAACGGCAGCGCGCGGCGGAACGGCTGGAGCGCGAGCGCGACCGGCTCGACGAGTTCGCGAGCGTCGTGAGCCACGACCTCCGGAATCCCCTCACGGCCGCGAGGGGTCGGGCCGACCTCCTCGCTGAAGAGTGCGACAGCGAGCACGTCGAGGCCGTCGAGCGGTCGCTCTCGCGGATGGAGACGCTCATCGACGACCTGCTCGCGCTGGCGCGCGAGGGGGACGCCGTCGACGACCCGGAACCGGTCAGCTTCGTTGCGCTCGCGACCGACGCCTGGAAGACGACGGACAGCGGGAGCGGAACGCTCCAGAGGGCGGTCGACGAGTTCGAGATCTTGGCCGACGAGGCGCGGCTCCGACAGCTGCTGGAGAACCTGTTCCGCAACGCGGTGGAGCACAACTCCGCGAGCAGTCGGGCGAAGCCCGACGACGCCGGCGAGCGCGGCGGCGACAGCGAGCGCGGCGGCGACGGCGAGTACGGCGGCGACGGCGTGACCGTCACCGTTGGGGCCCTCGCGGACGGCGACGGGTTCTACGTAGCCGACGACGGGAGGGGAATCCCCGAAGAGGAGCGCGAACAGGTGTTCGAGACGGGGTACACCACGTCGGCCGACGGAACCGGGTTCGGCCTGAACATCGTCGCCGAGATCGCGGACGCGCACGGCTGGGACGTCCGGGTAGTCGAGTCCGAAACGGGCGGTGCGCGGTTCGAGGTCAGCGGCGTCGAGCCGGCCTGACCTCGATCACTCGGCGTCGACGAAGTCGGGCTCCGTCCGCTTCTCCTCGCGTTCCTCGACGAGGTGGTCGACGAAGTCGTCGAGGTCGACGTCGCCGCGCTGGTTCTCGAAGCGGTCGCGGACCGAGACGGTGCCCGCCTCCTGCTCGTCGTCGCCGACGATGACCATGTACGGGAGGCGGTCGTCGTGGCCCGCGCGGATCTTGCGGCCGACGGTCCAGTCGCGGTCCTCGACCTCGACGCGGAAGCCGGCATCCTCCAGCTCGTTTTTCACGCGGTGGGCGTAGCCGAGCGTCTCGTCCGAGACGGGGAGGATCCGGACCTGCTCCGGGGCGAGCCACAGCGGGAAGTTGCCGTCGAAGTGCTCGATGAGGACCATAAAGAAGCGCTCGTAGCTGCCGTACAGCGCCCGGTGGATCATCACGGGCTGATGGTCCTCGTTGTCCTCGCCCGTGTAGGTCAGATCGAACCGGTCGGGCATGTTGAAGTCCAACTGGACCGTCGGGCCGTCCCAGACGCGGCCGAGCGCGTCCTCGAAGCCGAAGTCGATCTTCGGGCCGTAGAAGGCGCCGTCGCCGGGCTCGATGTCGTAGTCGTAGCCGCCGGACTCGAGCACGTCGCGCAGCTGTTCCTCCGCGGACTCCCAGATCTCGTCGCCGCCGACGGACTTGTCGGGGCGGGTCGCTAAGGCGACCTCGACCTCCAGATCGAGCGTCTCGACGACCTCGAATATCATCTCGATCACCGACTCGATCTCCTGGCGGATCTGGTCGGGGCGGACGAACAGGTGGCCGTCGTCGATGGTGAACGACCAGACGCGGGAGAGCCCAGACAGCTCGCCGCGCTGCTCTTTCCGGTACACCTTCCCGTTCTCGAAGTAGCGCTGCGGGAGGTCGCGGTACGACCACGACTGCTGGTCGAAGATGGTCGCGTGGCCCGGGCAGTTCATCGGCTTCAGGCCGTACTCCTCGTCGTTGACGTCGAGGAGGAACATATCGTCCTTGTAGTTCTCGTAGTGGCCGGACTGCTTCCACAGCTCCGTCCGGAACACGTGCGGCGTCTCGACCTCTTCGTAGCCGTGGTCGCGGTTGAGCTCGTTCGCGAAGTCCGACAGCTCGCGCAGCACGGTCTTCCCCGGGGGGTGGTACAGCGGGAGGCCCGGACCCGTCACCGTCGGGATCGAAAAGAGGTTCATCTCCTGCCCGATCTTCCGGTGGTCGCGCTCTAACGCCTCCTCGCGCAGCTCCAAGTGCTCCTCGAGGTCGGACTCGCTGGCGAAGGCGGTGCCGTACACGCGCGTCAGCGTGTCGTTCTCCTCGTCGCCGCGCCAGTAGGCGGCCGAAACCTCGAGGAGGGTCGCGGCGCCGATCTCGCCGGTCGA
Source organism: Halorubrum xinjiangense (assembly GCF_900102375.1). Taxonomy (GTDB): domain Archaea; phylum Halobacteriota; class Halobacteria; order Halobacteriales; family Haloferacaceae; genus Halorubrum; species Halorubrum xinjiangense. Next base: position 2,502 of record NZ_FNBO01000003.1, on the reverse strand, counting down.
CTCGACGTGCGGGCCCTGACAGAGGTCCCGCCAGCCGTCCTGAACGTAGAAGGTGACCTCCTCGCCGTCGGCCTCCTCGTCTAAGATCTGTCGCTTGTACTCGTTGTCGGCGTAGACCTCCTTCGCCTCCTCGCGCGAGCGGACCTCACGCTCGATGTCGTAGTCGGCGGCGATGATCTCGTCCATCTCCGCCTCGATGGCGGCCAGATCGTCCTCGTCGACGTCGACGTCGGTCACGTCGTAGTAGAAGCCGTCGTCGGTCGGGGGGCCGATCGTCAGGGTCGCCTCCGGGTGGACCCGCTGGAGCGCCTGCGCGAACACGTGGGCCGCGGAGTGGCGCAACACCGTGAGGTACTCGTCCGACTGGTCGGTGACGATCTCGATCCGCGCGCCGTCGTGGACCTCGGCGTGCTTTTCGACGAGTTCGCCGTCGATCTTCCCCGCGACGGTGTCGCGACCGAGCCCGGGGCCGATCTCGAAGGCGACGTCCTCGACTGTCGACCCCGCCGGAACGGCTAGCTCTGATCCGTCCGGCAGGACGACCGTCACCTCGGCCTCCGCATCGGTCTCGCTCATACGGTATCGGAGCCGGACGACCGGCATAAGTGTGTTCGATCCGTGGCGCGGGCTCGCACGCTCGGCGAACCCCCTTCCGGCGCAGCGACGTGCGGAGCCGGGTGCCGGACTCCGGCAAGTCACGCCGCAGTTCGGGAGCCCCGGATCCGGCGGAAGGGATGGCAACACACAAATCCCGCGGCAACGTTTGCCGGCCTATGACCGGTCATCGGGAACCCCTGTCGTCGGTGTTGGAGGCGATCGGGGAGACGCCGCTCGTCGAGGTCCACGACGCGCCGGACGCGGTGCCGGTGTACGCCAAGCTGGAGTCGTTCAACCCCGGCGCGAGCATCAAGGACCGTATCGGGAAGTACATGCTCGAACGCATGTTAGAGCGCGGCGACCTCGGCGAGGGCGGCACCGTGATCGAGCCGACCGCCGGCAACACCGGGATCGGGCTCGCCGTCGCGGCCAAGCAGCTGGGGTTAGAGGCGATCTTCGTCGTCCCCGAGCGGTTCTCGGTGGAGAAACAGCAGCTCATGCGCGCGCTCGGCGCGGAGGTCGTGAACACGCCCAGCGAGGACGGGATGGGGCTCGCGATCGACCGCGCGCACGGGATCGCCGAGGAGCTGGACGACGCGGTCGTCCCTCAGCAGTTCTCGAACCCCCTCAACGCGGAGGCGCACTACGAGACGACCGCGCCCGAGATCGACGCGGCGCTCGACGGCGAGGTCGGCGCGGTCGTCGCCGGCTGCGGCACCGGCGGGACGCTGATGGGGATGGCCCGCTACTTCCGTGAGGCCGACCCTGACACCCACGTCGTCGCGGTCGAGCCCGCCGGCTCCGCGTACCGCGAGTTCCTCGGCCAGGAGGTCGACCACGAGGAGTACAAGACCGAGGGGATCGGCACGCACGACATCGACACAAACGAGCTGTTCGACCCGGACCTCGTCGACGAGATCGACGCGATCGACGACCGCGACGTCCACGAGGAGATGGCTCGGCTCGCGGCCGAGGAGGGCCACCTCGTCGCCTCCTCGTCGGCCGCGAACGCGATCGCGGCGAAGCGGGTCGCCCGCGAGATCCGCGACGGCGAGATCGACGCCCCGCACGACGCGGTCGTCACCGTCTTCCCCGACTCCTCCGAGCGCTACCTCTCGAAGGGCGTCTACCGGTCGTTCGAGGAGTGGGAAGGGTGATCCGTGCGAGAGCGGGCGCCGTGATCGGCAGCGGTGCGATATTTAAATAGGATCTGAGCGACCGCGACGATCAGTTATACGGTGAGCGGTGGCGCGTGCCGACGAGCGCCCGGAGGGCGCGAGTCGCACGCGCGAGGGAGTCGGTCGCCGAGCGAAGCGACGGCGACCGACGAGGCTGGGGAGGCGTGAGGCTGCGGTTGCGGTGCTGGGCGGGACTCAAAGGGGCAGCCGTGAGGCGGGCGCAGGTGACGTAAGCACCGCAGCGAGTGAGCGGAGCGAACGAGCGAGGAGCGCAACGAGCGTGCGCCCGCCTCACGGCTGGGGCTTTGGAGTCGTTCACCGCCAATCGACTGGCACCCAGTTATAAACGAGCGGCTGAGAGGTTAGAGCCGTTCGCCGCCGAACCACAATCAATCATTTATAAGCGAAAGGCTAGGTCTTTGCGCGGTGTTAAGTTAAGAATGAGGCGGGACGAGGATTCAGTGCCTATGCCGAAAACCGCCCGCCTCACCGAGTCTACCGAGTGGATCGACTTGGGGTTTGTGGAGCGAGAACGGACACCCCGCGAGATCATTGAAAAGGGTATTCGCCACCATCTCGCTGGACTATCACTTTCGAATACAGTTATTCTTCTTGAGGAGTTGGGTGTCGATCGAAGTCGTGTTGCTGTTCACAATTGGGTACAGAAAGCCGATCTACAGCCAGCTGACGGTGAGAGCCCGGATCGCGTTGCGGTCGATCAGAAAGC
>NZ_FNBO01000002.1 GCF_900102375.1 Halorubrum xinjiangense | reverse complement strand
GTCTGTGAGGAGTACGGCATTAGTCTCGAAACCGAGTCGGAAGCGTGGACTTCTCAAACGTGTCCTGAGTGTAGCGACCACGAGGAGACGGTTCGCCACGGAGATACGCTGACGTGTCCGTGTGGGTTCGAGGGGCATGCCGATCTCACGGCGTCGGAGACGTTCCTTCGAGAAAACAGCGATACGGAAGTCAGGCCGATGGCACGGCCCGTGCGATTCGAGTGGGACGACCACGACTGGTCGGGGAAACCACACCCTCACGACAGTCCCAAAGAAGCGCGCACGAACCCGCAAGTTGCCTCCGTGGGTCGGTAGCCGAATCCCCAACGGAGGAATCCTCGCGCTTTAGCGCGGGGAGGATGTCAAAGCTCGCGCTGTTCGCGCTCGCGGGCGTCGCCGTGCTGACGCTGTGGGGGCGGTTCGGACTCGTCGTCGCGGTGGTCCCCGTCGCGGAGAACGCCCTCAGAGTCGGCGCGCAGGTGGTCGCCTCGGCGGTGCTGCTCGGCGGCGCCTACGTCGTCAGCGACGTGATAGAGACGTACGTCGCCGACCTGTCGGCCGACAGCGACCGCATCACGGCCCACCAAGAGCAGCTGCTCACCCGGCTCGCGCAGGTGGGGCTGCTCGTGCTCGCCGGCGTCACCGTCCTCGGCATCTGGGGCGTGAACCTCGGCGGCCTCCTCGTCGGGGCCGGCTTCCTCGGGATCGTCCTCGGGATGGCGGCCCGGCAGACGCTCGGGTCGCTCATCGCCGGCTTCGTGTTGATGTTCGCCCGGCCGTTCGAGATCGGCGACTGGGTGGAGATCGGCAACGAGGAGGGGTTCGTCACGGAGATCACGATCATGAACACCCACATGCGCAACTTCGACGGGGAGTACGTCGTGGTGCCAAACGATCTCGTCGCCAACCAGTCGATCACGAACCGGAGTCGCGAGGGGCGCCTCCGGATCCATATGGAGGTGGGGATCGGCTACGACGACGACCCCGAGGAGGCGGCCGCGATCGCCGAGAACGTCCTCACCGGGATCGGTACGATCGCGAACAACCCCGAGCCGTACGCGATCCCCTCCGGGTTCGGCGACTCGGCGATCCTGCTCGACCTCCGGTTCTGGATCGACCCGCCGACCCCGCAGGCGCGCTGGCGCTCGAGGGCGGCCGCGGTCGAGGAGATCCAGGACCGCTTCGTCGAGGCCGGCATCTCGATCCCGTACCCGCAGCGGACCGTCACGTATCCCCCCGAGACGTCGAAAGCGGACGAGACCGTCGAGCGCGTCGAGCGCGTCGAGCGGACGGACGGCGACGGACGCTCCGCGGACCAGTCGGTCTGAAACGTCCCCGCTCGGGCCGTCTCACTCGGGCCGTCTCACTCGGACTACCCCACTCTAGCCGCCCCACTCAACCCGTCCCGCTATCGGTCCGACGGTCCGGTGTAGCCGCTCGGCAGTTCCGAGCCGCGACCGGTAAAGAGCAGTTCGAACCGGTTGATACGTTCCAAGACGTAGCGGAGCGCCGCCGTGAGCGAGTCCGCACCGATCGACAACAGGTGCCGCGCACCCTTCGTGCGGTCGGCGTGGTAGAAGCTTATCTCTCCTTCCGGATCGGTGTTCCGCTCCGGCATCACCACGAGGTCCTGGCGGGTGGGGCCGTGCCGGAAGACCAGGACGTCGGTGAGCGAGTCCGCGCCGTAGGTGACCACGTCGTGGCGGACGCTCCACTTCGGCGGTGTTTCCTCAGCGAGCGCCTCGGCGTCGACGACGTTTCGCATCGTCGTCGCCGTCGAGACGCTCTCTAACCCGGAGCCGCGTCGCTTCCGAAGCCACGCGAGGATCCGCTCGACGACGTCGCGGAGACCGTCGGGGCCGGAGAACCGGCCGGCCGACCGCTCCGCCGGCAGCGACCCCCGCGTCACTTCGGTGCGCTCTCCCATGCGAGAACCCCTGTCCTCATCGTGTTAATAGATACCGGTCGGGACCCCCCATCCGTTTCGCCGTCGAGCGCCCCGTCCCCGGCTCGTCGGCCTCGGCGGCCCGATTCACCGGTCCCGCCCGAACCCGGCCGCGAACGTCCCCTCGTCGACCGCGAGGACGGTAGGCCGGCCGTGCGGGCAGGCGTACGGGCGGTCGCACTCGCCGAGGCGGTCAAGCAGATGCCGGAGGTCCTCGCGGGAGCGGTCGGAGAAGTCGCCGCGCTTCAGCGAGGGGTGACACGCGAGGTCCGCGAGCAGGTCGTCGCGGGCGTCCCGCGCCGACCCCGAGCCGGTCCCCGAGAGCGCCGCGAGCGCGTCGCGGAAGGCGTCCGCGTCCGCGGTCCGGCCGAACGGCGCGGGGACGGTCCGCAGGCGACGCGTGCCGCCGCCGAACGCCTCGGTCTCGAAGCCGAGCGCGGCGAGGTCCTCCGCGTGCGCCCTCGCGGCCGCCGCCTCGTCGGTCGACAGCGAGACGGTCGCCGGCGGGTCGAGCGTCGCGGTCGGCACCGGGTCGCCGTCGAACGCGCGGGCGAGGCGCTCGTAGTTCACGCGCTCGTGGGCGGCGTGCCCGTCGATCGCGAGCAGTTCGTCGCCGGCCTCGACGAGGACGTAGAGGTCGCGGAAGACGCCGATCGGGTCGGCGTCCGCGAACGCGCCTGCGCGCGAGCCGTCGTCCTCGCCCACCGGGTCGAGGGCGGATTCGAGGTCGGTGGCAACGTCCGCGGAGCGCCGGAGGTCCGCACCGGTGAGCGCGTCCTCGACGACGGACGCGACCGCCTCGGCCACCGCGTCGGCGTCGCGGAGTCCCACCTCGCGCTTGGCCGGGTGGACGTTCGGGTCGACGCGGTCGGGCGGGAGCGAGACGTCGACCGCGGCGACCGGCTCGCGCCCGTCCGGGAGGAGCCTGCCGTATCCCTCGCGGACCGCGGCCGCGAGCCGGCCGTTCCGGACCGGGCGGCCGTTCACCGAGACGCGGACGTGGTCGCGGGTGGCCCGGGTCACGGACGGGTACGCGAGGGTGGCCGCGACGCCGACCGAGCTCGACCCGACGTCGACGCTCGCGTCGACGGTCGTCGACCGGCTCGCGGTGTCGCGGTCGTACACCGCGAGGAGCGCATCCGTGCGGTCGGTCCCGGGCGTCGACAGCGTCGCCGACCCGTCGTGGTCGAGCGAGAACGCGACCGACGGGTTCGCCAGCGCGTAGTCGGCGACGAGCGAAGAGATCCGCGCGAACTCCGCGTTCGCGCCAGCGAGCGACTCCCGGCGGGCCGGCCGGGTCGCGAAGAGGTCCTCGACCACGACCGTCGTTCCTCGGGCGCGGCCCGCCGGCTCGACCGCGGTCTCTCGTTCGTCGTCCACCTTTCCGGTGGGCTTCGCGGTCCCGTCGGCGACGACCCGCGTCCCGACACCGTCGCCGCGGCTCGTCACGAGTTCGAGCCGTGCGGCCTCGGCGATCGCCGCGAGCGCCTCGCCGCGGAACCCGAGCGAGTCGACCCCGACTGGGTCGCCGTCGGGCGCCAGCTTGCTCGTCGCGTGGCGCTCGACGGCGCGGGTCGCGTCCGCGCGGCTCATCCCGTGGCCGTCGTCCGCGACGCGGATCCGGTCCGTGCCGTCGCCGTCGACGGCGATCTCGACGCGGGAGGCGTCGGCGTCGAGCGCGTTGTCGACGAGTTCGCCGACGACCCTCGCCGGGCGAGTGACGACTTCGCCGGCCGCGATCCGGTCCACGGTCGCCCGATCGAGCCGGCGTACGCGACCCTCCTCATCTGCGGAGTCGCCGCGGCCTTCGGCGGTATCCCCGGTGCCGGGCGCGCCGCGACCGCGGTCTCGCTCACCCGTCATCGTCGACCTTCGACTGGAGGTCGTGGAGGGCGTTCAGCGCCTCGATCGGCGTCATCCGCGCGAGGTCGAGGTCGCGGAGCTCCGCGGCGAGGCCGAGCGGCGCGTCGGCGCCGACTCCCTCGTCCGAGTCGTTCGTCGGCGGGCGCGCGGGGTCGCCCTCGGTCGAAGTTTCGGTCGAGGATGTCTCGGGCGGGGGGCCGTCCGCCTCCGGACCGGCCTCGTCTCGGTCCGCCGACGCCTCCTCCGCGAGGAACTCGCGCAGCGACGCGTCGCCGTCGCGGTCCGCGTCGTCGGGGCCCTTCTCGACCGTCGCTCCCTCGTCGGCGGCCTCGGATCGCCCGCCGCTCCGCCCTCGCTCCGCCTCCTCCGCGGCGACGAGGTCGCGAGCGCGGTCGACGACCGGACCGGGGACGCCGGCGAGCTCCGCGACCTCCACGCCGTACGACGACGAGGAGGCGCCGGGGACGACCCGGTGGAGGAACGTCACGTCGCCGTCCTCGCGGGTGGCGGTGAAGTGGAGGTTGAAGACGCGCTCGCGCTCGTCGGCGAGGTCGGTGAGGCCGTGGTAGTGGGTCGCAAAGAGCGCGGTCGCGCCGAGCTCGTCGTGGAGGAACTCGGCGGCCGCGCGGGCGATGGCGCGGCCGTCGGTGGTGGCCGTTCCCCTACCCACCTCGTCTAAAAGGACGAGCGAGTCGGGGCCGGCGTCGTGGAGGATCTCCGTCAGCTCGCTCATCTCGCGCATGAACGTCGACTGCCCGCCCGCGATGTCGTCGGAGGCGCCGACGCGGGTGAACACGCGGTCGAAGACCGGGAGCGCGGCGGCCTGCGCGGGGACGAACGACCCCGTCTGCGCGAGCACGACCGCGAGCGCGACCGAGCGCATGTACGTCGACTTCCCGCTCATGTTCGGCCCCGTGATCACGGCGACAGAGCCGCGGGGCAGGTCGGCGTCGTTCGGGACGAAAGAGTCCTCGGTCCGCTCGACGACCGGGTGCCTGCCGCCCTCGATCTCGATGCCCGCGGCGGGGTCGCCGGCGGCGTCGAGAGCGGTACCGTCGGCGAGTGCGTCGTCGGCGCCCGCGTCGTCCCCCTCGCGCAGCTCGGGGCGGACGTAATCGTGCTCGATCGCGACCGCGGCGAGCGACGTGAGCGCGTCGAGCTCGGCGAGCGCGTCCGCGAGGCCCTGAATGCGCTCGGTCTCGGCCGCGACGCGCTCGCGGACGTCGACGAACAGCTCGTACTCCAAGGCGTCCGCGCGCTCGGCGGCGCCGACGATCGACTCCTCGCGCTCCTTCAGCTCCGGCGTGACGTAGCGCTCGCTGTTCTTCAGCGTCTGCCGCCGGCGGTAGTCGTCGGGGACCTTCTCGACGTTCGCGTCGGTCACCTCGATGTAGTAGCCGTGGACCTGGTTGTGGCCCACCGACAGCGAGTCGATCCCGGTGCGCTCACGCTCGCTGGCCTCGAGGTCGGCGACCCACTCGCGCCCCTCGCGCTCGGTCGCCCGGAGCTCGTCGAGGTCGTCGTCGAACCCCTCCCGGATGACGCCGCCCTCGGTGATCTCCTGTGGCGGGTCGGTCGCGATCGCGCCGTCGATCAGCTCGCGGACCGCGGTCAACTCGTCGAGCCGGTCGCGGAGGTCGCGGAGGTGGTCGGTCCGGGGGAGCGCGGGATCGCTCTCGTCCGCAGGTCGTTCCTCCCCCTCCGCTCCCGCGAGCGTCGCCTTCAGTTCCGGGACGACCGCGAGCGTCCGTCCGAGCGAGCGCAGGTCCCGGGCGTCGGCCCGCCCCCGCGAGACGCGGCTCACCAGCCGCTCGAGGTCGTAGGCGGTCGCGAGCGCGTCGGCGATCCCCTCGCGGGCGAGGCTCCGGTCGGCGAGCTCGCCGACCGCGTCGTGGCGGCTCCGGATCGCGTCGGCGTCGACGAGCGGGCGCCGGAGCCAGCGCTCTAAGCAGCGCCGGCCGAGCGCGCAGTTCGTCTCGTCGAGCGCGTCGAACAGCGTGTCGCTCGCGCCCAGCCCGCGGTTCTCGAACAGCTCTAAGCTGCGCTGCGCGGCCGCGTCGAGCCGCAGGCGGTCGCGGGGGTCGTACCGCCGAATTCTGGTGACGTACGACAGCGGCCCGTCGTCGCCCTGCGTGTACTCGGCGTACGCGAGCACGGCGCCGGCCGCGCGCAGCTCGGCGTCGGCATCGAACCGACGGTCGGGCGCCGGGAGGTACGGCTCCAGCCGCTCGGTCGCGGTGCGGCGGTCGAAGGCGCCGGCGTCGTAGTCGTGGGTCGTCCAGCCGCGCTCGGCGTCGCTCGGTTCGAACGCGGGAGCGTCCGGGCCGGCGATGAGTTCGGCCGGCACGATCCGGTCCAGCTCGCCCGCGATCGCGTCCGCGTCGCCCGACGTGACGAGGCACTCGCCCGTCGAGACGTCGACGGCGGCGAGGCCGACCGGACCCGTCGAGCCGCTTTGCTCGGCGTCACTCCCGGCCGCCACCGCCGCCACGTAGTTCGTCGTCCCCGAGTCGAGGAGGTCGTCCTCGACGACCGTGCCGGGCGTGATCACCTCGGTGACGGCGCGGTCGACGAGGCCGGACGCCTGCTCGGCGTCCTCGACCTGGTCGCCGAGCGCGACGCGGTAGCCCGCGTCGAGCAGCGATTCGAGGTAGGGGGCCGCGTTGTCGATCGGGATCCCGGCCATCGGGTAGTCGCCGGTCGAGTCGGACCGCTCCGTCAGCGTCACCTCGCAGACGCGTGCCACCGTCTCGGCCGCCTCGCAGAACGCCTCGTAGAAGTCGCCGACCTGAAACAAGACGAGCGCGTCCTCGTGGGCGGCACAGAGGTCGGCGTACTGCGAGAGCATCGGCGTGAGCTCCTCGCGGGCGGCCGCGATCCCGGGCGGCAGCCCCGTGGCCGTCTCTCGGTCCGCCGGTTCCATACCCCGTATCCGGGCGGCCGCGGGCATAAACGGTACGGAGCGGCGCGCCCGAGAGGTTGCGGAGCGACGCGCCCGAGTAGTCGGTCTCCCCCGCCCGCGGCGAGAGCCTTACGGTCCTCCGCCCCCGAATACGGCCGTGACGAACCGAACGATCGTCGTGGGGCTCGCCGGAGCGTTCGTCGGCATGACGGCGCTGCTCCTGATCGGCGGGGTCGTCCTCCACCCGATCGCGCTGGCGCTCGCGGTGCCGTTCGGCGCCGTCTCCTACTTCCTCTGGTACCACGCCAGCGGGCGCCTCCACGACCAGGCGCGGCGGTCGGCCGAGGCGGCGGGGCCGAGAGAGCGAGAGCGCGCCAGGCAGCGCGCCCGCGCCGAGGCCAACCGGGAGCGCGCCTATCGCGCCGCCGGCACTGACGGCGGTCGCGGCGCGGGCGAGTGGCGGCAGGGGAGCGCCGGTGGGGCGAGGGGCGGTCCCGGCGGCACCGGGGCCCGCGACCCCCGCGACCGCGCGCCCTCGGCCGATAGGATGACCGAGCGCGAGGCGTACGAGACGCTCGGGCTCGACCGCACGGCGGACAGCGAGGCGGTCCGACGGCGGTACCGCGAGCGCGCGAAGCGGCTCCACCCGGACGGCGAGGACGGCGACAAAGAGGATTTCAAGGAGCTCAACGAGGCGTACGAGGTCCTGAAAAACTGATCGACGGTTCGTTGTCTGCCGCCGACCCTCACGCCGCGTCGAGCGCCGCGGCGACCGCCCGCTCCGCCTCGTCGAGTTCGGACCGCGTGTTGACGTTCGTGAACGTGCGGTCGGTCGTCAGCGACCGGATCGCCGCGTCGTCGACGACGACCGCCGCCAGTTGGTCCACCATCGCGAGGATCTTGCGGTCGCCGCGGTCGAGCGCGCGGTCGCAGGCGGCCACGGCCGGAGCCGTCGCGTAGACGGCCTGCGTCGTCTGGTACCATCGGTCGTCGAGTCGCGGGACGGCCGCCTCGACGCCCGGCTCCACGGCCGTCTCCCGGAGCGCCGCGAGGAAGGCGGGGTCGACGAACGGCATGTCACAGGCGACGACGACGGCGTACGCGTCGGTCGCGGTCCGGCAGGCGTTCCGAATTCCCGCGAGCGGTCCGCGGTCCGGCTCCTCGTCGAGCGCCCAGCGGACCGGCAGCGGGACCCCCGAGAGCGCCCGCTCGATCGCCTCGCGCTGCTCCGGGCGGCAGTTGACGACGAGTTCGTCGGCGACCGGGTCGCCGCCGCTGGCGCGGTCGGCCCCGGGCGGGACCGGGTCGTCGGTCCCCGCGAGGCGGTTCGCGACTCGGCGGATCATCGGCACGCCGGCGATCGGCGCGACGGTCTTGTCCGCGTCGCCGAAGCGCGTCGAGCGCCCGCCGGCGAGGATGGCTCCGGTAGTCACGTCCGGGGAGTTGGACGGCGGGGGACTTCGCGGTTGGGGTGGCTGCGCGCGGGAGCCCAGCGGGACGGAGCGACCCGAATTCGTTCGGGCGGGAACGCCGCTCTCGCCCGCCCATCCGCCCGAAAGCGACCCGTTAAGTGGCCGGCGCCCGTACCGATATTCATGCCAGAGGCCACGGATCTGGAGGAGCTGAAGCGGGGGACTGAACTGGTCAAGCGCGGCTTCGCGCAGATGCAGAAAGGCGGCGTGATCATGGACGTCGTCAACCGCGAGCAGGCCCGCATCGCGGAGGACGCCGGCGCGGTCGCCGTGATGGTCCTCGAACACGTCCCGGCCGACATCCGCAAGCGCGGCGGCGTCGCGCGGATGCCCGACCCCGAGCGCGTCCCCGAGGTCATCGACGAGGTCTCGATCCCGGTGATGGGGAAGTCGCGCATCGGCCACCGCAAGGAGTCCGAGATCTTAGAGGCGCTCGGCGTCGACATGATCGACGAGTCCGAGGTGCTGACGCCCGCCGACGACGAGTACCACACGGACAAGCGCGACTTCACCTCCCCGTTCGTCTGCGGCGCGCGGAACCTCCCCGAGGCGCTCCGCCGGATCCGCGAGGGCGCGGCGATGATCCGGACGAAGGGCGAAGCCGGCACGGGCGACGTCAACCAGGCCGTCAAACACCAGCGCACGATCAAAAACCAGATCCGGACGCTCACCGGGCTCAACCACGAGGAGCGCGAGAAGTGGGCCCGCGAGCACGGCGCCCCGCGCGACCTCGTCCACGAGACCGCCGAGGCCGGCCGGCTTCCGGTCGTCAACTTCGCCGCGGGCGGCATCGCGACGCCCGCCGACGCCGCGTTGATGATGTACCACGGCTGCGACGGCATCTTCGTCGGCTCCGGTATCTTCGGCGCGGAGGACCCCGAGGCGATGGGCACCGCCATCGTCGAGGCCGTCAACAACTGGGACGACCCCGAGGAGCTCGCCCGGATCGCGAGCGGCACCGGGAAGGGGATGAAGGGCCAGTCCAACGAGGACATGGAAGAAGAAGAGAAGCTCCAGAGCCGCGGCGTTTAAATAGGAATTTTCGGCAGCGCGGCGATTTTTTATAAGTGAACTGCGGTGGCGCGTGCCGACGAGCAGCCGTCAGGCTGCGAGTCGCACGCGCGAGGGAGTCGCGAGCGAAGCGAGCGACGAGGCTGGGGAGGCGTGAGGCTGCGGTGCTGTGCGGTGCGGGGGGGGGACTCAAAGGGGCAGGCGTGAGGACGAAGCACGCCGCAGTAAGCACCGCAGCGAGAGAGCGAGCGAAGCGAGCAACTGAGCGAGGCGCGCAACAAGGCGCGCGAGTCCTCACGCCTGGGGCTTTGGAGGCGTTCCCCGTCGATCTAGAGTCAACGATTTATAAGTGGTCGCCTGGGGCTTTGGAAGTGTTCCCCGTCGATCTACAGTCAGTGATTTATAAGCGAGCGACCGCGCTTATCGAGACTCTTTCTTACGCGTCGAGATCCGACTACTGATCATCCCGACTACGTACCCGACAACTCCGATCACGACCGCGAACAGAAGTCCGTATCTGACGCCGTACTCGATCCCGCCGAGCAGCTCGGCGCGCGCTAATTCGTAGCCGTAGCCCAGCATTCGCGGGTGATTGTACCGCGTCGACTCCGCCCAGCCATCAGTGACGTAGCCGACGAGCGGCGGGAACGCGAACCACCAGAGACCAACGATCCACAGCGACCCGACGGTCGGGACGAGGCCCGCGCTCGCGAATCCAGCCGCGATTGCGATCCCGAGAGCCAGCGCGATCCAGCCAAGGGAGAGCCCGACGTTCAGCCCGAGCGCGAACCCGGCCGAGGCGATCAGGAGGAGCGCGACCACCGCCAGCGCGAGCAGCCGCCTCGCCGGGGAGGCGCCGACGACGTGCGGCGAGGCGCGCACCGCTTGGAGGGCCATGCCCGGCAGGTGCGTCGTCGCGCGCAAAAGCCGTTTGGGGGATTCAGAAGCCGGTTGGCCTCCACAGGAACGATCTCCGGAGCAAATCGACGGGAGAGACGTTCATCGCTCGTCGTCGTCATACACCCACGCCCCGACGACCTCCTCGTCGTCGCCCTCCCGACGCCAGCGGACCGTCACGATGTCCGGGAACCGGATCGGAAATTGTACCCTTTCCCCGTCGATCGCGTCGTCCGGTCCGAGGTCGTCGTCCAACTCGGCCCACGCGACGGTGTCGGACTCGCCCGCCTCGTAGTCCACGCTGACGTCGGTGACGAACACGTCTCCCGCGCGGAGCCGTTCCGTCCCGCCGGTGTGTTCGATGGTCAACCGACTCGGCGCGTCGTCCGCGCCCTGATACTCGAACGCGAAGCAGGCGAACTCCTCGCAGTCCGTCAGTTCGCGGTACCCGAGGGCGCCGAATCCGACCGCGCCCGCGCCGAGGAGGATGACGGCCCGCCGCTTGGGGGACATAGCCCGCCTCACGGAACAGCGATAAATAGGCGTTCGGGCGTTTGTACTGTTTATAAAGTGTTGACCGTGACTCGGCAGCGAACACCTCCAAAGCCCCAGCCGCGAGGAGGTCGCACGCTCGCTGTCGCCCGAAAATCTTTGATTTTCGGGATGACGAGAGAGCTTCGCTCTCTCGAACCACGCTCCTCGGTCGCTCACTTCGTTCGCTCCCTGCGGTGTCGCCGGCGGCTCCGCCGCCGGCTTTCCGTGGCGCGTCGCGCCACGCTACTTACGTCGCCTGCGACCTCCTCGCGACTGCCCCTTTGAGTCCCGCCCCGCACAGCACCTCACGCCTCCCCAGCCTCGTCAGTCGCCTCCGCTTCGCTCCGGCGACTGACTCCCTCGCGGGCGGCTCGCGCCCTCCGGGCGCTCGCCGGCGCGCCGTTCGGATTTTAAATAGCACGGCGCGGTGCGGCCGCCCAATCAGTCGCCGAGATCAACTCCGCAGCGCCTCGACCGGCCGCTCGTTGGCCGCCTTCCACGCGGGGTACGCGCCGCTGACGATCCCCACGCCGACCCCGAACACGAGCGCGAGGAGGAGGTAGTAGGCGTTCGTCCGGTCGAGAACGAGCGCGGCGTCGACCGCGGGCGTCGCCACCACGAGGCCGGCGACGAGCAGGACCGTGAGCAGCGTGCCGGCAGCGGCGCCAGCAGCGCCGATCAGCCCGGCCTCAGCGAGCAGGACGCGCAACACGTCGCGGCGGGCGACGCCGACCGCGCGCATCACCCCGATCTCCTGTCGGCGCTCGACGGTGCTCATCAGCATGACGTTGAGGATCGAGACGCCGGCGACGACGAGGGAGATGGCGCCGAGCCCGAGCAGGAACGTCGAGAGCAGGTTGAAGAACTCGTTGATCTCGTCGACGAGGGCGGCCAGCTCGAACAGGTCTACCCGCTCCTCGCGGGCGTTCACCTCCTCGCGGATGGCGTCGGCCGCGACTCGCGCCTCGGCGCCCGAGTCGGAGACGACGAGCGCCTGCGCGTAGCCGTCCGCCGAGAACGCCGACTCCGGGAGGAAGACCGCGTCGTCGGGCGCCACCGGGCTGAACGTCTGGCTCTCGACTAACACCGCGATCACCCGCACCTGCGACCCCGCTATCTCGACGGTGTCGCCCGCGCCGGCGTCGAGGTCCTCGGCGATGCCCGCGCCGAGGATCGCGCCCTGCCGGTGCCGCTCCGGGAGCCGGCCCTCTGCGGCCTCGTACGCCAGCGCGGGCTCCTCGACGCCGTACACCGTCGCGAACGTCTGGTCGCCCTGCCGCGCGACCGTGGCGCTGTCGGAGTACAGCGGTACCACGGCCGGCTCGCCGACCGCGCGCCGGATCGAGGCGACGTCCGCGTTCGACAGCGACTCCACGCCCGCGTCCGCGTTCGGCGAGATGACGACCTGCGTGCCGATGTCACCGATGGCGTCGTCGGCGCCCAGCGCCAGCACGTTCCCGAAGATACCGAGCGCTGCGACCGCCAGCACGCCGATACAGACGCCCAGCACCGCGAGCACCGTCCGCACGCGGTTCCGCCGCAGGTTCCGTGAGGCCAGTGACACCGCGGGGCCCCAGCCGCGGAGCCACCCCGCGGCACCGGTCGTTGCGCGGTCGCTCTCGCTCATCTGTCTCCCCGATCAATCCGGCGGTCGTCGTCGCGCTCGGGAGCGGTTCCCGGCGCCGGCCCGCCATCGGCCGGCAGCCCGCCGGTCAACACGCCGTCGGTGAGGTCGACGACGCGGTCGGCATACTCCTCGACGAGCGGGTCGTGTGTCACCGCGACGACGGCGACCCCCTCGGCCTTGACGCGCTCGAACTCGCGGAGGATCGCCTCGCCGGTCTCGGTGTCGAGGTTCCCCGTCGGCTCGTCCGCGAGCAGCACGGCGGGCTCGTTGATCAGCGCGCGGGCGATGGCGACTCGCTGCTTCTGCCCGCCTGAGAGCTCGCTCGGTTCGTGGTCGAGTCGGTCGCCGAGCTCGAACCGCCCGAGCAGCGCCGCCGCCCGGTCGCTCGCGTCGCCGGGGTCGAACGCGGTCGGCATCGCGACGTTCTCGACGGCGGTCAGCGTCGGCAGGAGGTGGAAGTCCTGGAAGACGAAGCCGATCGACTCCTTGCGCGCCCGGGTGCGCTCGGCCACCGAGAGGCTCGTCACGTCCGTCCCGTCGAGCAGCCGCCGCCCGGCGGTCGGGTCGTCGAGCAGCCCGAGGACGTTCAACAGGGTCGACTTCCCGGAGCCGCTCGGGCCGACCACCGCGACGAACTCGCCGGGCCGGACCGCGAAGTCGACGTCGTCGAGCGCGACGACCGGCTCGCCGCCCCCGCTCGGGTAGCGCTTGACGACCCCGCGGAGCGCGACGGCGGCGGCGTCGCTCTGGGCGTCGTCAACCGGCGAGCCGTCGTCGTCGACCGCCGCGTCCGCGGGCTCCGCGTCGAGTCCGGCGTCCCCGCTCACGGCGCCGACCCGTCGCGTTGCCGCCCCGTCGAACCGCCGATCCGTCCGGTCCTGACCGCGACGCCGACCGCTCCGGCGAGGCCGACGAGCGCGAGGCCGCTCGCGACCGCGCCCGCGGCTCCCACCCCGCCGGCGCCGATCCGGCCGAGCGTGCCGCCGCTCGCATCGTCGTCGTCGTCCGGCTCAGGGGCCGCCACCGTCAGCGTCTCCGTATACCGGACGCCGCGCTCGGTGTAGGTGACGCGGATCGGGATCTCGTCGGCGACGGAGGCGTTCACCGCGGTCGTCAGGTCGAAGCCGACGAAGTCGCTGCCGCCGAGCGTCCCGACGAAGTACTCCCCGCCCGCCGGCGTCGGCTCGACGCCGGGCGCGTCGCCGACCGAGACCACCGCGCCCGTCATCTCGCCGCTCCCCGCGTTGCCGAGGTTGGCGTCGACGACGACCGCACCGTCCTCGCCCTCACGGACCGTCGCGTCGGTCACGGTCGCCGTCGCCTCGCGCACCGGGTACGTCACCGTTGACCTCGCGATGCGGTCGGCCCCGCGGTCGTTCCGCTGGTCTGTGTCTGCGCGGAACGCGGCGGTGACCGTCACGTCGGACCGCCGGTCGAGCGGCCCGAGGTCGACGATCACCCGCCGCTCCTCGCCGGGCGCGACGTCTTCGACGACGAACGGGCCGACGTCGACCGTTTCCGCGGCGTCGTCGCTGGAGTCGTCCCCGCCGTCGCCCTCAGCCGCGGTCCCGACCGCGCGGAGGCTGACGCGGTCGGCGGTCGTCGTCCCGGTGTTGACGACCGTCACCTCGACGGGCGAGTCGGCGACCGGCTGGGAGTCGTCTTGTCCGTCGCCCGTGTCGAGCCCGCCGCCACCGCCGAAGATGCCCTGGATGCCGCCGACGCCGAGGTCGCCGGCCGAGGCCTCACCCTCGTCGTCGCTCCGGAGGTCCTCGGGGTCGAGCGCGCGGGTCCGCAGGTCGAGCGCGACCTGCGTCGGGCGCACCTCGATCACGGTGTCCCGGCTGACGGTCACGAACTCGCCGCTCGTCGACTGGTTCGCGACCGCCTCGACGGTGAGCCGCTTCTCGCCCGGCTCCTCGAACGCCGTCCACAGCGTCGCGTCGAGCGAGTCGCCCGCCGAGAGGGCGCCGACGCCCGAGACGTTGTCGAGCACGTCGCCGTCGGCGTTTCTGACGCGGATCTCGGTGACATTCGCCGCCGCGGCGCTGCCGCCGGAGTTCGTGACGGTGACGTTCAGCGCCGTCCGCTCGCCGGCGGTCGGGTCGCCCGGGGACGCCTCAACCTCGCCGACGGTGATCCGCGCGTCCGGTACCGCCGCCGCGCCGATCGCGAAGGCCCCGCCGACGGCCGCGAGCAGCGTCAGCGCGGCCAGCAGCGCGGCTGGGGTTCGTGTGTACGTCAATGTCATACCTACTACGCGACTGCCGTGGATATATCCGTCGGCGACGGAAGCGAGGGCCGCGTCAACGACGGAAGCGAGGGCCGTCCCGCCGCTTCGCGAGGGACGCGTCGATACCGGTCTGACGGCTATCGCGCCGCCGGGGCTTCCGCCGGCGACTGTCACCGAGACGTACCGGTTACGGATGCTTTTTCAACGGGCCGACGTAAGTGGTGGTAATGAGCGAACGCGACACCGCGCGAGCGGGTGATCGGCGATGATGGGCGGCAACGACCAGCAGGCGTACGACCGCGGCACGTCGCTGTTCTCGCCCGACGGGCGCATCTACCAGGTCGAGTACGCCCGCGAGGCGGTCTCGCGCGGCGCGCCGAGCGTCGGCGTCCGGACGACCGACGGCGTCGTCTTCGTCGCGATGTCCCGCCCCTCCTCGTCGCTGATGGAGGCCGAGAGCATCGAGAAGCTCCACAAGCTCGACGACCACGTCGGCACCGCGAGCGCGGGCCACGTCGCCGACGCGCGCCAGCTGATCGACTTAGCGCGCCGTCAGTCACAGGGGAACCGCCTCCGCTACGGCGAGCCCGTCGGCGTCGAGACGTTGACGAAGTTCATCACCGACCACATCCAGGAGAACACGCAGCGCGGCGGCACGCGCCCGTACGGCGCCGCCCTCCTCATCGGCGGCATCGACGACGGCGAGCCGCGCCTGTTCGCGGCGGACCCGTCGGGCACCCCTAACGAGTGGAAGGCGACCGTCATCGGCGGCGGCCGGCAGGACATCCAGGGCCACCTCGAAGAGGAGTGGCACGATGACCTCTCGCTTTCGGACGGCATCGAACTCGCGGTCGCGGCGCTGGCCGCCCACGACGACGAGTTCGAGCCCTCGGACCTCGCGGTCGCGGCCGTGACCGAGACCGACGGCTTCCGGACGGTCCCGACCGAGGAGGTCGAGACCGCGTTCGAGGCCGCCGGCCTCGTCGCGGACGACGAGGCGGACGACGACGAAGCGGACGCGGACGCCGACGAGTAGCGACCCCGCTCCGGCGCCGTCGACCGAGCCGCAGTCGGCGTTCGTCAGCCGAATGCGCGGAATTGTATGTCTCACACACAATACTTTTAGCGACGGGAGTCGTATGTTGGCTGTAAAATGCCCGATTCGATGTCCGAACAGCTCCAACGGGACATGGAGTGCGAGGGGTTACTCGAGTGTTTCCACGGCCTGAAGCAGTTGGACAAGGACTGCTACCAGACGCTCGTATCGGCTGACGAGGCGCTCACGATCGACGAGGTCGCCGAACGCGTCGACCGAGAGCGCTCCACCGCCTACCGCGCGGTCCAGCGGCTCCTCAAGGCCGGTTTCATCCAGAAAGAGCAGATCAACTACGAGCAGGGAGGCTACTACCACGTGTACCGGCCGACGGACCCGTCGCAGATCGCCGACGACATGCAGCGGATGCTCAACGACTGGTACGCGAAGATGGGCCAACTCATCGGCGAGTTCGAGGAGAAGTACGAGCAGCCCGAGCGTGCCACGGTCAAAAACTGACCGAGGGACTGACCGGCCGTTCGGGACCAGCTGTTCGTTCGGGACCGGCCTCAACAAGCGGCGCTCCGGGTGAGCGCGGCCGGTGTCGGCCTCGCGTCGGTCCTTCCGGGGAGAACGCAGCCACCGGCCCGACTCCCGGTTCGGCATTCAGAGCGGTTCGTGGTGCGTTCCGCGCACCGTTTCCCGTCGCTATTCCGTAGATCAGGGTCCGTCGGCGTCGGGACAGGCGTACGGGACCGGCGTGAGGATCCGTCCCCTCGGAGACCGCCGAGAAACCCCTCGTTCGACCCCTTGGCGACGACCGAGAGCGACTCCACGGCGCTGGTTCCCTGTCGCTCCGTCGCTTCGTGCGGTTTTTCACGGTCCGGACAGCGCTTTTCAGCTGGCACGTGTGCGGTTTACCCACTACTTTCGAAAACGAATTTGGTCCGTTCTCGCACGGTACGGACACGCGCTGCGCTCGCGCCGGTCGGGATCTCCTCGGCGAGCGACCGTTTCGGACGACGACGACGCGTCCGAAAGGCGGATACAAAAGTGGGAAGACCGAGGGTAGCTGACGCGGCGACGGCGCTCAGAACGTGAACACGTGGTCGGCCTCCTCGGCGGCTTCGAGGAAAGTGACCGCGCCGGCGAACTGCGTCGTCAGATCGTCGTCGATGGCCCCCTGCTCCCACTGGAGCATGTCCAGCGTCGTCGTACACGCGACCGAGGTGACCGCCTCCCCGCCGTCGGCGATCAGTTGATCGAGCATGTCGTAGGGGTTCGGCATCCCCTCGTCGAGCAGCGGCCGAATCGACGAGAGGTCCTTCTCGCCCTCCAACAGGTGCGTCAGCCCGTCGAAGGTGAAGTAGAGGAACACGTCCGTGTCCATCGTCAGCGCGACGTGGCCGAGGTTAGTCGCCATCGCGAGGTTCTTCGGGTCGTCGTCGGAGACGATGATACCGATCTCGTCCATGGTCACTCCCCCTTACGGACGTAGTGCGTGTACACGTCGTCGCCCTCCTCCTGTTCGAGGAGCGTGACGCCGTCGGTGCCGGTCGCCCACCCGTCGATGTCGCTCACGCTGCCCGGGTCGGTCGCGACGACTTCGAGCACTTCGCCGGGGGCGAGGTCGTCGATCGCGCCCTTCGTCTTCACGATGGGCATCGGGCAGCTCAGTCCTTTCACGTCCAGCGTCTCCGCGATGTCGAGTTCGGTGCTCATGTGTAGTGGATTGTGCGCGATAGACAATACTCTCTGGAATGATTTTAATCTTGCGCATATAATCCAATTCTATGATACTACCCGTCGACGTCCGACGGCGAATCGGTCGGCCGACCGCCGATGGCGGCACTTACGCTCGTCGGGACCCAAGGAGGAACCATGTCGACGACCGTCCGCGTTCGCTGTACCGACTGCGCGTACGAGGAGGCGTTCGACTCGCTCCGGCGGGCGCGGACCGCGCTCGAAGACCACGAGCGCGAGACGGGCCACGCCGCCGACTGGGAGATCGGCGGGTTGGCCCCCGGCGTCGAGCGCGCGGGCGACGACGCCGGCGTCTGTGGCCGAGAGGGGTGTGCCAACCCGGACTCGCCGCTCCTCGATCACGACCCGTCGGCCGCCTCGGACCCGAGCGCCTGAGCCCGATTGCCCGGTGGGAGCGACCGCTCGCCGGCCACGCGCCCGCGGCCGCGACACGAACGTCGCGAGGCGTCTCGTTGCCGGTATATTGTACAACAAAAACAATATTACTGTCGGGGACGAACGGTCAGGTATGCGTATCGTATTCGCGACGGACCTATCGGACGCGAACGAGGCGGCGATCGAGTCCCGGACCTGTCTGGAGTGCCTCGACAACATCGGCGTCCGGGAGGTTCACCTGCTGACGGTCGTCCCGGACAACGTCTCCAGCGGGCTGCCGGGGATGGAGGCCGCAACCGACGCCAAAGAAGCGCTCGCCCCGCAGCGACGCGTGTTCGAGCGCGCGGGGTTCGACGTGGAGATCCACGTCGCGCGCGGGACCCCGCACCGGCGCATCAACGGCTTGGCCGAGCGGATCGACGCCGACATGATCGTCGTCGGGTCACGAGGGCAGTCCCCGCTCCGGAACCGACTCGTCGGCGGCACCGTCCGCAACGTCGCGCGGACGGCCGTCAGGCCGCTGCTCGTCGAACGGATCGAGAAGACGCCGGACGGCCACGCGGTCAAGAAGGAACACCTGTTCCGGGACGTGCTGTACGCGACCGACTTCTCCGAGAACGCGGCCCGCGCCTACGACTTCTTCCCGGCGCTGACGGGCGCGACGGAGCGGGCGTCCCTGCTCCACGTCGGCGGCGGAGGCGATCCGGGGGCGACGGGGAGCGCCGAGGAGCGGCTGGACGAACTGGCGACGGACCTCCGCGATCGGATGGGTATCGACGTCGAGACCAACGTCAGGTCAGGGAACCCGGTCGAGGAGATCACGGCCGAAGAAGAGCGCGTGGGCGCGACGGCGACGCTCATCGGCGCGCGCGGGACGAGCCGGCTCCGGCGGCTCCTCCTCGGGAGCACCGCGGAGTCGATCGTCGCGCGCGGGACGAACAACGTCCTGCTCGTCTCACCCGAGGCGACGCCGACGCCGCGGTGACATCGTCGCGGAGACGCCGACCGGGGTTTTTGTCACCGGAGCGCCCACAACGACGTGATGACACGCGAGACGGTCACACACCGCGACGGCCACGTGTACGAGTTCGGTCCGGCGATGGACCCGGTCTACGAGGCCGCCGACGGCGAGTCGCTGACGATCGAGACGGTCGACAGCCTGAACGGCGAGATTCAGGCGGACAGCGATCTGCTCGACGAGATCCCGGAGGAGGTCAACGCCGCGACCGGTCCGATCGCGGTGGCCGGCGCGAGCCCGGGCGACCTCCTCGCGGTGGAGATCGAGGACGTCCGCGTCGCCGAGGACCGCGGCCGCGTGCTCACCGCGCCCGGGTTCGGACTCCGACAAGACGACCCCGAGATCGACCACCCGGCGACGCGGATCACGGAGGTCGCGGGCGGCGGTGCGGCCGATGGCGACGCCCGAGGAGGGGCAATCGACTTCGAGGGGATCGACGTGCCGATCGAGCCCGTGATCGGGACGATCGGGGTCGCCACGGGCGGCGAGACGATATCGACGCTCACGCCCGACGACCACGGTGGCAACCTCGACACGACCGACGTGACCGGCGGGACGACCGTCTACTTCCCCGTCTTCCAGGAGGGCGCGATGCTGGCGATGGGCGACGCGAAGGCCGCGATGGCCGACGGCGAGATGTGCGGGACCGGCGCCGAGATCGCGGTCGAGATCGACGCGACGCTCTCGGTGATCGAGGACCCGGCCGTCTCGCCGGACCGCCCCCTCCTCGACACCGGCGACGCGGTGAAGACGGTCGCGAGCGCCGCGACGTTGGAGGAGGCGGTCGAACTGGCGAACGGCGACATGCTGGATCTTTTGGCCCACCACCACGGCTTCTCGCGCACCGAGGCGTACCTCTTTTCGAGCCTCGCGGGCGGCCTGGAGATCAGTCAGGTGGTCGACCCGCAGGTGACGGCCCGGAACGCGGTGCCGAGCGAGTACCTCTCGCTGCCGTTCTGACGAGCCTCAGCGGTCAGACCGCTCGGCGAACCGCCGCGCGGCGTCGCTCAGGCCGGCGTCGGTCGGCGTCTCGGTCTCGTCGGGTTCGGCGGGCGTCTCGGTCTCGGCGGCGGCAGTGGCGTCGGCGTCGGCGTCCTCGTCGGCCGCCGCGGGTGCGTCGCGATCGTCGGCGACCGCCTCGCCCTCCACGTCCGATGGGTCGGCGTCCGGCGGGTAGTTCAACTCGGCGGGCGGGACGAAGACGGTCTCGACGGCGCGGACGATCTCGTCGACCTGGTCCTCGTCCAGCCGGTCGGCGTACGCCTCACGGACAAGGCCCGGCACCGCGTAGGCGTAGTGGCCGCGGCCGGCGTGGCGGATGAGCCCCGCGCGCCGGATCGGCCGGTGCCGGCTGTAGGCATGCCCGGAGTCGCCGTCGCCGCCGGCGTCGATGTGGGCCGCGACGGGGTCGCTAGCGCCCTCGCGGCGGTAGTGGCGCAGCATGCCGCGGGAGAGATCCGGGAGCGCCTCGATCCGCGAGCGGAGCTCCTCGATGACCGCCTCCCGAGTGCCGAGTTCGATCGCGTCGTCGAACCGCAGCGCGCTCTCGGCGACGTCGTCGCGGGTGACCGGGTCGACGTCGTCCGGCGGGCCCGCCTCCTCATCGGCCGCGGGATCGGCGTCGGAGGCGTCGGGGTCTGCGTCCGCGGCGGAGTCCGCGTCGGCATCGGCGCCGCCGTCGGCGGCGGAGGGGGAGGGTTCGCCGTCGCCCGCGGCGCGCCCCTCGGTCGCGGCGACCGCTTCGTCGTACGACTTCAGCACGGACTGGTCGTCGTCTCCGCCGTCTCGGGCGTTCCGGGCATCCCGGACCTCGTCGGGCCGCCCGGCGTCGAGTCGCTCGGCGCCCGCACGCGAGGGGGCGCCGCCACGGTACGGCGCCTCGGCCTTCCCGAGGAGCGCCTGCGCGAACTGGTCGGCCATGTTGCTCAGGTCGCGGGCCTCCTCCAGCTCGCGTTCGAGGTCGGCGATCCGCCGGTCCTTCTTGTCGAGCTCCTGTCTGAGGTCGGCGATCTCGGACTCGCGGCGTTCCTCCTCGTCGGAGATGGACTGTAGCTCGCCGACGAGGTCGCTGGAGACCGACTTCAGCTCGGGGCGCTCGAAGTCGTCGAGCCCGGGTGTCGCGCCCGCGTCGAACGTCTCCTTGCGGTGGAACTGGATCCGGCGGATCGACTCGTCCCAGTCGGTCATTAAAAAGGCCTCGCCGTCGCCGAGGTCCTCGACCGCGCTCGCGTACTTCGACCCGAGGATTCGCCCGACGACCTTCGTGTCGTTGTCCCAGGTGAGCCGGTGCCAGCAGAGCCAGTCGCATTGGGTGATGAAGTCCTTTTTCACGTCGGCCGGGCGCTGGCTGATCCCGACGATCCCGAGCCCGTGTTTCCGCCCGCGCTTGCCGACCTTGATCAGCATCTTGCCCGTCTCGTCCATCCCGCCGCCCTCGGGGATGTACTCGTGACACTCCTCGATCACGAGCAGGAAGGGCTTCTTGAGGCGCTTCTCCTTCGCGAACAGCTGTTTGACGACCTCCAGGAGGAGCTTGTTTGCGGTCTCCTCTTCGAGGTAGCCGGAGACGTCTAAGATGATCGGGACGTTCTGCTCTAAGGCGAGGTTCGCGAGCTTCTCGGCGTGTTCGGGGGAGACGACGATGTCGCACTCGTCGTCGGCGCCGGCGTGAAGAATTTCATATTCTTCTTTTAAACCGTAATATTCACCGTCAGTGTCCACGATCATGACCGGAAATCCGTTAGATAGCAGATTTTCTATCACGACGCTCGCGGTGTTGCTCTTCCCGGACCCGCTTTTACCCGTGATAAACGACCGGCCGGTGAGCACGTCGACGACCGGGAGCTCGACCGGAGAGCCGGGGTCCGCCGTCGCGTCGCCGCCGATCCCCTCGCTGACGTCCGCGACGTGGATCGTCTCCTCCTCGCTCATACCCGTGTGAGGTGGCGCCCGCCTCATAAACCATCGCCTCGGTCGTCGCTCGGGTGCGCCGGCGGCGTCGAGCGCGGAACGGTCGCGCCGGGCCCGACCGAGGCTCCTTCGAGCGTCCGCAAGACGTATGCCGTCCCCGGGAGTCTGACCGCCCATGGACACCGAGAACACCCTCCTCAACGCGCTGGTCGGCGCGATCGCGTCGGCCGTCCTCTCGTTTACCGGCATCTCGCCGCTCCTCGGCGGCGCGGTAGCCGGATACTTAAATGGCGACGACGGGCTGCGGGTCGGCGCGCTCTCCGGCGCGATCGCGTCGATCCCGATCGTCGGACTGCTGCTGCTCGCGCTGGTGGTCCTTCCGTTCCTGGGCGTCTTCGGGTTCCCGCTCGAAGCCGGTCTCGCGGCCGGGGGGATCGTCCTCGTCGCGGCCGTCATCGTGTTGGGCGGCGTCGCCTACACTGTGGTGTTGAGCGCGCTCGGCGGACTGCTTGGCGTGTACGTGAAAAACGAACTGTAAGTCGGTCGCTGTTACTTATAAATAGCCAAATCCGGATCGTCGGCGAACACCTCCGAAGCCCCAGCCGGGAGGACGGCGCACGCTCGTTTCGCGCTTCAGTCGCTCGCGTTGCTCGCTCCTTCCAGTGCTTACGTCGTCATCAGAACGCGAAGCGTTCTGATTGGCTCACGAGAGCTCCGCTCTCGTGAACGCCTGCGACGTCCTCTCGGCTGCCCCTTCGAATCCCACCCGACCGCGACCGCACCGCAGCCTCACGCCTCCCCAGCCTCGTCGGCCGGCCTCCGCTTCGCTCCGGCCGGCCGACTCCCTCGCGCGTGCGACTCGCGCCCTCCGGGCGCTCGTCGGCACGCGCCACCGCACATCTATTTATCAAGATCGTGTGCGAGAATCGGCCGGCGACGCTGAGCGGAGACGCCTCAGTGCTCGCCGCCGGTGCCGCGTCGGTCGGAGTCGAGGTCGATGTCGAGGTCGTCGAGCAGTTCCTCGGCCTCCTCGCGCTTCTCTTGGTGGTCTTCGAGGAACTCGCGCATGAGCTCTGCGGCCTGCTCCTTACAGCCGCCACAGAGGCGCTCGCCGTTGACGCACTCGGAGTAGACCTCCTTGGTGAGCTCGTCGTCGTCGCCCGCGAGCAGGTAGGCGTACAGCTCGTAGACGGGGCACTCATCGGCCTCGCCGCCGAGTTCGCGCTGCTCCGCGGCGGTGTCGCGGCCGCCGGTGGTCGCCGATCTGACCTTGTCGTAGCCGTCCTCGGGGTCGTCGAGCAGCGAGATGTGGCTCGCGGGGATGGAAGACGACATCTTCCCACCGGTGAGCCCGGTCATGAAGCGGTGGTAGATCGAGGAGGGCTGCCGGAAGCCGAACCCGTCGTGGTCGATCTCGACCTCGCGAGCCAGCGACTCGGCCGCCTCGCGGGTGAGGTCGAACGCGTCGACGTGGCCCTCGAACACGCGCTTCTCGCCGTCGACCGCCTTGATCAGCGCCTCGAACGCCTCGTCGGTCGCGTTGCGGTCGAAGAAGCGCACGCGGGGGCGGAGCGGCTCCTTCCCACCGGCTTCGAGCTTGTCGAGCGCGCTCGACTTCGCGGCCGCGAGGTCGACGCTCTCGCGGTCGCTCTCCGGCGGCTCGTAGTCCGCGAGCCACTCGGCGGCGTCCTCGCAGCGGACGTCGCTTTCCGGGTCCGCGACGTCCGCCGCCAGCGCGTCGTAGGCGGCTCGAACCAGCCGGCGCTCGTCGTCGTCGAGCTCGAAGGAGGCGAACGCCTCGGTCACCTTGAAGTAGCGTACGCGGGTCGCGAGGTCCCGAGTGAGCCGGACGTGGGGGTCCTGGTCGGGGCCGACTGGGATGACTGTGGGTTTCGGCTCGTCGACGAGCTGGGGGTAGAGGATGTCCGCGGTCTGGGTGACGACGCTTTGCATGTGCGAGATGTTCGTCTCGCCGTCGAAGCCGTAGATCGCCTCGAACTCCGAGAAGTTCGCCTTCGAGCCGAGTTCGAAGCCGAGGTCCTGTACCGCCCGGTTGTCGGACTGGCGGTACAGCTCCCCCTCTTCGGCGTCGAAGCCGAGCGCGAGCAGCGAGAGGAGGTAGTTCCGGGCGTGCTCGTCGATCTCGTCCCACGACATCCCCCGCGCGGAGTGGGCCTCGAGGTCGGCGATGAGCCCGAACGCGTCGCCGCCCATCTCCTGGTGCCAGATGATCTCGTCGAACACGAGCTTGTGGCCGATGTGCGGGTCGCCGGTGGGCATGAACCCCGACAGCGCCGCGAACGGCTCGTCGTTCGCCATCGCCTCGGCGACCGCGTCGTACTCGCGGTGGCCGAATATGACGCCCCGGCGCATCAGATAGTGCGGGTCCGGCACGTCGTCGGCGACCTCGTCGAACGCCTCGATACCGAACTCCGCGAACAGGTCCGCGTAGTCCCCGACCGACGCCGACCCCCACGGGTCGAGCGCGACGTCCTCTGTCGGCTCGTCCGCGCGCTCGGTCCCGCCGTCGGTCCGGGGGGGCGTCGACGACCCGCGGGCGCCTGCGGACCTGCGCCCGTCGCCGCCCGTCGTCGCCCCCTCGGGGGTGTCCTCGTCCATACCACTCCTCCCGTCGGTCGACGCAAAAACCGTTCGCTTGCGCGGGACCGGTTGCCACGGGGCGGCGGCCCGAGACGGCCCGCGGCGAGCGGGATCACTCCGCGTGCGCCACCAGCCGCGTCGCGGTCGCCTTCCACCGGATCGAGACCGGGTCGCCGGGAGCGAGCCCGAGCCGCTCGACGCTCTCGGCGGTGATCAGCGCAGCGACCTCGACGTCGGCGTCGCCCCCGTCGCCCGCTCTGACCGCGATCCGGACCGTCGATACCGTCTCGCCGGAGTCGATCGCGGAGACCCGCCCGTCGAGGCGGTTCCGGGCACTCGTCGCGTCGGGGTCGACCGCGCTGGCCGCGTCGTTGACGGTGACGGCGTCGGCCCCGATCCGGACTTGAACCGCGTCGCCGACGGCCACGCGCTCGCGGTCGACGCCGGGGTCGTCCGCCTCGCCGCCGCCGCTTCCGCCGTGGAGTCCGGACAGCTCGCCGACCGCGGTGTCGACGGCCGCGAGCTCGCCGTCGACGGCGGTGACGGTGCCGTCGAGGACCGTCTCGGGCACCGCCGCGGTCGCCGCGAGGACGGCCTGGAGCCGGTCGTAGCGGTCGAGGAGGTTCCGGCCCGACGCGGCGAGCCGGCTCCCGCCGCCGCCCTCGCCGCCCCGCCGGCGCTCGACGAGCGTCCCGTAGGCGTCCTCTAGCGCCTCGATCCGCGAGAGGGCGCGGGCTCGAGAGCGCCCGAGGGCCGCGGCCGCGCCCGCGACCGACCCCGCCGCGTCGACCGCGCGCAGCAGCGCGGCGTCGCGGCCGTCGAACTCGACGCCGTCCTCGATGAGCGCGGCGCGCCCGCGCCCCGCGGCCGCGTCCGGCCCGGGTTCGGTCGGCTCTCCCATGTCCGGACGATGAATCCGGGCCGTGTTGGCGTTTTCGCCCCGACGTCGACCGCCGCACGCAAGCTATATGTGGGCCCGACCCACCGTTGTATCTATGTCGATACAACGGCGCGAGTTCGTGGCGGCGTTGGGCGCGGGGGCGGTCGCCGGTACGGCCGGCTGTTCGGCGGTGGGGGGGAGCGCGGGCGGAGACGGCGGGGGAAGCGCGGGCGACGGGGAAAGCGGGGACGAGAGCGAAAACGGCAACGAGGGTGAGAGCGGGCCCGGCGTCGCCGGCGAGACGCTGACGCTCACGACGACGACGAGCACCTACGACACGGGGCTGCTCGACGCGATCCACACCGGGTTCGAGGAGCGGTTCGGCGTGAGCGTCGACGCGGTCCCGAAGGGGACCGGGGCGGCCCTCCGGACGGCCCGCGACGGCGATGCCGACGTGGTGATGGTCCACGCTCGCGGGCTCGAAGACGAGTTCCTGCGCGACGGGTACGGCGTCAACCGCCGCGACCTGATGTTCAACGACTTCGTGATCGTCGGCCCCGAAAGCGACCCGGCGGGGGTTCAGGGGATGGGCTCCGCGACCGAGGCGCTCACCGCCGTCGCCGAGGCGGAGGCCGCCTTCGTCTCACGGGGCGACAACTCGGGAACGCACACCAAGGAGCTGAACCTCTGGGAGGCCGCCGAGACGGAGCCGGGCGGCGGCTGGTACCAGGAGACCGGGTCCGGGATGGGCGAGGCGCTGAACATCGCGAGCCAGCAGGGCGCGTACACGCTCTCGGACCGCGGGACGTTCGTCTCGCAGCGCTCGACGGTCGATCTCACCGTTCTCGTTCAGGGACCGATCGAGGACGGCCCCGAGATCCTCGCGAACCCGTACGGGATCATGGCGGTCAACCCCGCGGTCCACGAGGACGCCAACTACGACCTCGCGATGGCGTACATCGGCTGGATCACCAGCCCGGACGTCCAGGATGCCATCTCGGAGTATCGGGTGGACGGCGAGCAGCTGTTCTTCCCGCGGGCCGTCTCCGAGGACCCGGACTTCAAGCAGTACGTTCCGGAGGGTTGGAGCAGCGAACGCGACGACGCGGACGCGTAATCGTGCCGATCGAACCGACCGTCCAGCTGGTCCCGGCGCTGCTCGACTCGACCCCGCGGCTGGTCCCGGCGCTGCTCGACGTCTCGTTCAGGGACGGCTACGTCGGGAGCGTCGTCGCCGTCTCGCTGTACGTGAGCCTCACCGCGGTGGCGCTGAGCACGCTCGTCAGCGTCCCGGCCGCGGTCGCGATCGGCCTCGCGGAGTTCCCCGGGAAGGGGTTCGTGAAGTCGGTCGTCAACACCGGAATGGGGTTCCCCAGCGTGGTCGTCGGGCTGGTCGTGCTGTTCGCGGTCTCGAACCAGGGACCGCTCGGCTCGCTGAACCTCGTCTTCACCCGCGAGGCGATGATCCTATCGCAGTTCGTCTTGGCGACGCCGCCGATCACGGCGATCACCCTCGCGGCCGTAAGCGGCGTGGACGACGGGGTCCGCGACGCGGCCCGCGTCCTCGGCGGGACGCGCGTCGACGTGGCACTCGTCGTGATCAAGGAGGTCCGCTACGGGATCGCGACCGCGGTGCTGGCCGGGTTCGGCCGCGCCGTGAGCGAGGTCGGCTCCGTGCTCATCGTCGGCGGGAACATCGCGAGCGCGGACGGGATCTCGAAGACGCGCACGCTGACCACCGCGATCCAGCTCGAAGCGCGGCAGGGGCAGTACGAGACCGCGCTGGTGTTAGGCGCCGTGCTGGTCGCGCTCGTGTTGACCGTCAACGCCGTGGTCGTTCACTTCGGCGACAGCGGGGTGACGCGGTGATGCTCTGCGCGAGTAACGGACTGATGCGCCGGGAGGTGACGCGGTGATGCTCCGCGCGAGTGACGTCTCGAAATCGTACGGCGACGAGACCGTGTTCCGCGACCTCTCGCTCGACGTCGACGCCGGCGAGGTCGTCGCGGTCATCGGGCCCTCCGGCGTCGGCAAGACGACGCTGCTCCGGACGCTCGCGCTCTCCGCGGAACCGGACGAGGGGGCCGTGACGCTCGACGGGACCGACGCGTGGGCGGTCGACGAGGCCGAGCGCCTCGCGCTGCGCCGCCGCGTCGGGATGGTGTTCCAGGAGGCGAGCCTCTTCGACGGGACGGTCGCGCGCAACGTCGAGTACGGGCTCCGCGTCCGGCGCTCGTGGAGCGACAGGATCGCCTCGATCCTCCGCCTGAACGGCGCCGCCGACGCGGTCGACGAGTCCCTGGAGGTCGTGGGACTGGCCGACAAGACCGACGAGCCCGCCGCGTCGCTCTCGGGCGGCGAGGCTCAGCGCGTGTCGTTCGCCCGCGCGCTTGCCTACGACCCCGACGCCCTGCTGCTCGACGAGCCCACCTCGGACCTCGACCCGCGGAACACCGCCGTCATCGAGGACGCGGTCGACGAGGCGAAAGCGAGGGGGATCGGTGTCGCGCTCGCGACCCACGACATGCATCAGGCCGAACGGGTCGCCGACCGCGTCGCGGTGCTACTCGACGACGGGATCACGGAAATGGGGCCGACGGAAGCGATCTTCGAGGACCCGGCGGACGAGCGCACCCGGAAGTTCATCTCGGGCGAGTTGGTGTACTGACTCGCGTCTAGGAGAGGCGGGAGGTCAAATCCGGCGATCCGATTTAGATTGTCGACACCGCTGCGGTGAACCCCTCCAAATCGCGGTCGCTTACTTATAAATGACTGACTGTAGATCGACGGCGAACATCTCCAAAGCCCCAGTCGCTCGCTTATAAATAATCGACTATGGATCGGCGGTGAACATCTCCAAAGCCCCAGTCGCTCGCTTATAAATAATCGACTATGGATCGGCGGTGAATATCTCCAAAGCCCCAGTCGCGAGGACTCGGGGGCCTTGCTGCGCTCCTCGCTCACTTCGTTCGCTGCGGTGCTTGCTGCGGCCGCCTTCGCCCTCGCGACTGCCCCTTTGAGTCCCACCCGCCCGCGACCGTACAGCGCCTCACGCCTCCCCAGCCTCGTCGGTGGTCCTCCGCTTCGCTCCGGACCACCGACTCCCTCGCGCGTGCTGCTCGGCCGCGAGGCGACCTCGCAGGCACACGCCACCGCACCGGTTCTTTATAAGCAATCGACACCGCCGGCTCAGACATCGAAGTCGAGTTCCACCGCGTCGCCGGCGTCGACGTCGCCCGGATCGGTGGCGTTCTCGTCGGCTGCGAACCCCGCGTGAAGGTGCTCGTAGGTGCGCTCTATCGCCTCCACGATCACCTTCGTGTTGCCGGTGACGGGCATGAAGTTCGTGTCGCCGCTCCACCGCGGGACGACGTGCGTGTGGAGGTGGTCGATCGACCCGCCGGCGGCGTCGCCGCCGAGGTTCTGGCCGGTGTTGACGCCGTCCGGGTCCAGGTCGCGTCGCAAGGCTTCGAGCGTCGCCGCCTTCAGTCTCGCGTGGTCGAGGAGGGCCGCGTCGTCGAGGTCGGTCGGGTCCTCGACGTGGTCGTCCGGGATCACCATCGCGTGGCCGGGGTTGTACGGCGCGTTGTTGAGCAGGACGTAGTTGTGCTCGCTTCGGGCGACCACGCGCGCCTCGCGGGCGTCCTCGCGGTCCGGCAGCACGCAGAACGGGCAGCCGTCAATCGGGTCCGAATCGCGCTCGACCCACTCGATCCGCCACGGCGCGAAGATCTGATCCATCAGTCGTCGAAGCCGTGGATGCCCGCGGTCGTCACCTCGACGCCGTCCTCGGTGACGAGCAGGGTGTGCTCCGCCTGGCTCACGAGGGCGTCGTCGTCCTCCTTTAAGACGGGGTACCCCTTGATCGCGTTCGCCTGCTTCAGGCGGCGGAGCGCCATCTCGGCGCGGTCCGTCTCCAGCCACCGCGCCGCGAACGGGAGGTCGTCGAACGCCTCGATCTCCTCTAACGCCTGCCGCGCGCGCCGGTCGCGGACGCTCGCGGAGCCCTGCTGTTCGAAGATCTCCTCGACGGTCCCCTCGCCGACCTTCCCGCGGCCGTCGGTGGCGAACGGCTCGATGGCGACCGCCTGCCCCGGTTCGAGTTCGACCGAGCGGTCGACCCCGCGGTTCGGCACCGTCGGGCCGGTGTGGGCGTCGTAGCGCTGGACGCCGTGACCGGAGAGGTTGAGGACGGGCGTGTAGCCGTAGCCGCGGATCACGTCCTCGATCGCCTGCCCGACGACGCCGACCTCGACGCCGGGTCCGGCCTCGTCGAGCGCGGCTTCGAGCGCCATCTCGGCGGCCTCGACCAGCTCCGGGGTCCCGCTGTGGTCGACCGTCACCGCGGCGTCGGCGATGTAGCCGTCGACGTGGACGCCGACGTCGAGACACACCATCTCCTCGCCGAACTCCGTCTCGTCGTCGCGGCCGGGGGTCGCGTGCGACGCCTCCGGGTCGACGCTGATGTTCACCGGGAACGCGAGGCCGGCCCCCTGCTCGCGGACGAAGTCCTCCGTCCACTCGGCGACTTCGAGGTGGGTCCGGCCCGGTTCGACCATCTCGCGGGCCTCGTTCATCGCCTCGACCAGCACCGCACCGGCCTCGCGGTAGCTCTCGACCGCGTCCTCGTCCAGAGGTCCGTGACTCATGGACTCGGGTTCGGCGACCGCGCGCAAAGAGGTTGCGGAGGGCGGTCGCGCTCTGGCGGACGGTCGACTCGCGGCGGACGGTCGACTCGCGGCGGACGGTCGACCGCGGTCGGATCAGGCGGGCGTTATCTCGACGTACCACTCGTCGGCCGCGGGATTCGCCGTCTCGTGGGTGTACCCCCGCTCCGCCAGCACGTCGTACAGCGGCACCGGCTCGAAGCCGTTCACCAGACAGAGCGACTCTCTGTCGTCGAGATCGTCGAGCGCGGCCATGATGTCGCCGAACGGTTCGCCGTCTATCTCGCGGGCGTCCAACTGCTTGTCCGCGTCGTCGAACGGGTCGGGGCTCATAGGTCGGTCGTGGCGCCCCGCGGTGGTATAGCTCTCCCCGAAGGTGTTCGGGAGTGTCGTTCGAACGCGGCGGCCCGCTTGAACATGTTCGCTCGAAGACGTACGTGACCGGAGCGCGTCCGATCGAGTATGTCGAGTACACCCTCGGAGCACGACTACGACCACGGCGCGGACCCGGTGACCGACCACGTCCACGAGAACTCGTGGTCGGCGAACCTCGAAGGCCCCGAACACGCGGACGACCGCGAC
The DNA here is from genome assembly GCF_900102375.1 of Halorubrum xinjiangense. GTDB lineage: Archaea > Halobacteriota > Halobacteria > Halobacteriales > Haloferacaceae > Halorubrum > Halorubrum xinjiangense. Next base: position 305,059 of record NZ_FNBO01000002.1, on the reverse strand, counting down.
CTGCTCGTCCGGCAGGCGATCGATGCGGTCGAACACACGGCCGCGGGCAACCACGTCAACCTCGTCACCCACGGCGACCACGGCCACCCGGAGGCGTACCTCTTCGAGGCACTCGAAGCGGCGTTCGGCGACGATCTCGACGCCGAGTACGTCGAGCAGTGCGGCTGCGGCGGCCACGTCGTCCGCGTCCGCGTCTGAGCGGGGGTGCCCGGGACGCCGGCGGGCCTACTCGCTCTCCTCGCTCTCCTCGGTCGCTCGCGGGAGCCACATCCGTACCACCGTTCCGGTCGGCTCGCGGGTGTCGATCTCGAGGTCGCCGCCGGACTCCGTGACGATCCAGTGGACGAGCCAGAGGCCGAGCCCGCTCGCGTGTTCGAGCGCCGTCTCCCGGGCCTCCGAGAACACCGTTCGCTCGACCGGCGGGATCCCCGGACCGTCGTCGGCCACGTCGAGCCGGAATCGGTCGCCGTCGGCGACGACGGTCGCCTCCACGTGCGGGTTGTCGCCGTCGTTGTGGACGACGGCGTTCTCCAACACGTTCCGTATCGCGGACTCCAACAGCTCGTCCGCGGAGACGACGGCCGACTCGGGGACGGTCACCGTCACCGTCGCTCGCGGGAACGACGACGACAGCGACTCACAGAGCCGGTCGACGAGCGCTGCGAGATCGATCTCGGTCCGGCCCGCGTCGCTGTGGAGCGCGACGTCGATCTCGCGGGCCTGATCGCTGAGGTGGGTCAGCGTCCGGACCTTCCGGTCGATGATGTCGAGGTAGGGGTCGCCCTCCTCGTCGACGTGGTCGCGGAGCAGGTCGGCGTACCCTCCGATGACGTTGGTGTCGTTTTTCAGGTCGTGTCGCAGCACCCGGTTTAACACCTGAAGCCGCTGTTCGTACCGCCGCGCGTCCGTGACGTCGGTGGCGGTGATGACGACCTCGCGGGCGTCCTCGAACAGCCGCTCGATCACCGTCTCGAACCGGCGCCAGCTGCCGTCGTCACAGGCGATCCGGTGCGTTATCGACTGCGGCTCGGCGGTGTCGAAGGCGCGCTCGAAGGCCCGCTGGGCCTCGCGTCGGTCCTCGGGGTGGACCAAGTCGATGATCGGGCGCCCCTCGATCTCGTTCGTCTGATGGCCGAGCAGCCGCTCTATCGACGGGCTCACGTACCGGAGGAGCCCGTCCTCGCCGCAGACCGCGATCACGTTCGGCGACTTCTCGATGAGGGCGCGGTACCGCCGCTGGAGGGTTTCCCGCTCGGTGACGTCGTGGAACAACAGGACCGTCCCGCCGCGGGTCGTTCCCGGCCCGGTGATGTCGTGGACGCCGACCGTCAGGAACCACGGGGCGCCGCCGTCCCCGCCGACCGTCACGCGGAACTCGTCGTCCGACCTCGCGTCGGTCACCGCGTCCGCGACCGCCGGGACGTCGGCGAACACCTCGTCGACCCCGACGCCGAGTTCGGCGTCGGGGAACAGCGCCTGGGCCGGGTCGTTGCGGTCGACCACCCGCCCGTCGGCGTCGCAGACGACGACGCCGTCGGAGAGGTTTGCGAACACCGCGTCGCGGGCGATCGGCGAGACGTCGAGCAGCCGATACCGGAACACGACCCATGCCAGGAGCGCCGGGGTCCCGCTGAAGGCGATCGGGGTGAAGTCGACGAGCCCGTTCTCCGGCCCGACAAACCCCGCGATGCCGGCCGCGCCGAGCGCTAGCGGCGCGACGCCGGCGACGAAGAGGACGGCCGCCTGTCGGCGGAACACGCCGTCGCGGGAGACCGCGGCGTAGCCGAGAACAGCGAAGGTGAACAGGTTGACCGCGTAGGTGTAGCCGACGAACCCGAGCAGCGCGGGCGTCGGCGTGTACTCCAAGACGCGGTAGCCGCCGGCGTCAACGAGGGAGGGCTCTGCGTAGAACAGGGGGTCGACGCCGACCGTCCAGACGGCGGCCACGACCGCGGCGGGGACGACCCAGAAGAGTGCGAAGCGACGGCGACCGAGCCACCCGGTCCGGTCGACGTACGAGAGGACGAAGGCGGGCCACGCCACCGCCAGTCCGGCGGCGCCGAGCCAGACGAAGCGGTTGAAGTACAGCGTGAGACCGAGCGCGGTCGCCGACAGCTGCGCCGCGTACGCCAGCGACCAGACGCCGGCGGTGCCCGCGACGCCGACGAAAGACCAGAGGAGGGCGTGGCCGCCGCGCGAGCGGTTCCCGAGCGCGTAGGCGGCGAACGCAAAGGACGGGACGGCCGCGACAAGCAGCGGAACCGTGTACGGCGTCGGTTGCCACGCCATCGATACCAGATGAATGCGAGACCTCGATAAAAAGGGACCGAATCCCCTAACACGGTTGCGGAGAGTCGATCCCCATGCTCGAACCGGGCGACTCCGCACCCGAGATCACGCTCACCGACCACCGCGGCGAAACGGTTACCGTCGACCCGGCCGCGGCCAGCCACACGGTCGTGTACTTCTACCCCCGCGCCGACACCCCTGGCTGCACCGCCGAGGCGTGCGGTTTCCGCGACGAGTGGGACGCGTTCGAGGCGGCCGACGTCGCCGTCGTCGGGATCAGCGACGACCCGGTCGACGACCTCGAACCGTTCGCCACGGAGTACGACCTCCCCTTCACGCTCCTCTCGGACCCCGACGGCGAGGTGTCGAGCGCGTACGACTCCTACGGCGAGAAGTCGATGTTCGGGAACACCTTCGACGGCGTGTTCCGGAACACGTACGTTCTCGACCGCGAGGGCACCGTCGTCTTGGCCTACGAGGGGGTCTCCCCCGAGGACCACGCCGTCGAAATTCTCGACGACATCCGCGCGCTCGACGACTGAGCGCTGACCGGCCGTCGGCGAGCGGGAACCGCCGGCGGCGGCGGCCACCCGGTAGTATTATTACTTGTCATGAGTCAGGTGAAACGATGCCCTCCAAGCGAACGTTCGCGAAGCGTCTAGCGGCGCTGGCGGCGACCGGGCTGGGAGTCGGCGGACCGATCGACGCCCTGACCACCGAACCGCCGCCCGACGGGACCCTCGCGGTCGATCCGGTCGCGGCCAGAGCCGAGTCGAGCGGCGGCGAGACGGGGAGCGACGGCGTCGCTTCAACTTCCGACGAGCCGCGCTCCGCGGTCGCCGCCGGGACCTACGATCCGGCCGCGGCCGCGTCGAGCGCCGTCGACACCGTCGTGACCGGCCGCGTCGACCCCGCGGCCCTGACGGCGACCGGCCTCCCGAGCGGGATCGGCGGTCGACTCCGGCGACTGATCGACCGGTACGAGAGCGTGTCGCTCGCCGCCGTGCGGCAGGCGACCGGCGGCGCCGCGCTTACGGCGGACGGAGTGGAGGGGTGCGCCGTGGCGGTCGGCGATGTCGACGCCGCCGCGCTGACCGCCGAGCTCGACGCCGATCCTGACGCGGTTCGCGAGGCGGACGACGGCTCCGGGTTCGCCCGGTTCCGGGCGCGGGGCCTCGGGTCGGCCGTCGCCGTGGCCTCCGATGAACTCGTGGCCGGGTACGGCCCGAGCGCGGCCGTCGCCGCGGCACACCGCGACGCCGGCGTCGGCGAGCGCGTCGACGGCGGAACCCGGCGGCAAGCGGGAACGACCGCGAGCTACGGCCCCCTCCCCTCGCTGCTCGGGGGCGACGCGACGGTGTGCGTCGACCTCGGACCGGACGCCCGCGATCACCTCCGGAGCGTGCTCGCCGACGCGCCCGACGAACTGCGCACGGCGGTCGACGCCTCGGGCGCGGTCGGGGCGTCGCTCCGCGTGACCGACGAGAAGGCGGCGACGGGGACCGACGCGAGCGGCGACGCGAGCGACGACGGCGACGCCGAGGACCCGTCCGTCGCGCTGCGGTACGGGGCGGTCGCGGACCCGCGACGCCTCGACAGGGAGACGGCGGAAGCGATAGCGCGGGCCGCCCGCGAGGGAGATCCCTCGCTTTCCGACGCGAGCGTCGCCCGACACGGGCGGACCGTGATCGTCGACGCCGCCGCCGAGCGCGACCTCTTCGCGGCCCACGCCTCGCTGTTCGACGGGAGCGTCGGTGACCCGATCAAGGTGGCCGACGCGTGAGCGACGCCGTCGACCGCGAGAGTGCCAGCCGTGAGAGCGACGCCGTCGACCGCGAGTACGACGCGGACGTATCGACCAGTGACCGACACGCGAGCGAACCCACGATGACGACGACAGACCACACGCCACGACAGCCGTATCGAACGAGGACGAGTCGATGAGTTCCGGGGACTCGCCTCCGAGGACTCCCGACGAACCGACGGATGGCACGGAGGCGACGAGCCCGGATCGATCGCCGACGGCGACCGACCGACAGCGGACACCGACCGAGCGACCGGCCGCGGACGACGCGTCCGGGTCGTTCCTCGACCGAATCGAGACCCGGCACGCGATCGGCGTCGCCGCGGTCCTCGCGGTGGCCGCGGGGCTGCTGGTCGCACCCGGCGTGTACGGCGCCGTGACGGGGCCCGACGGGACGGTCGCCGTGATCGAGATCGACGGCACCATCGACTCGGCGACGGCACAACACGTCGAGGACAACCTCCGCGACGCCCGCACGAACGACTCGATCGAGGCGGTCGTGCTGGAGGTCGACAGCGGGGGCGGCCTGCCCGCGCAGAGCGAGCGGATGTACGCCGCGGTCGACCGCACCGCGTCGGTGATGCCGGTGTACGCCGCCGTCGACACGCTCGGCGCGTCCGGCGCCTACCTCGCTATCGCGCCCGCCGACCGGATCTACGTCGCGCCCTCCGCCCAGGCGGTCGGCAGCGTCGGCGTGGCCGGCACCGCGCCGGCCCCGAACGGCCCGAACGCGGGGACGACCGGCCCGGATAAGGCCGGCGGCGATCCGGACACCCAGCGCGAGCGCCGACAGACGCTCGCGAACCTCTTCGTCGAGAACGTGATCGAGCAGCGCGGCGATGAGATCGAACTCGACCGCGAGGCGATCGCCCACGCCGACGCCTACCTCGGTACCGAGGCCGTCGAGAACGGCTTCGCCGACGAGTTCGGCTTCGTCGACGGCGCGGTCGCCGACGCCGCCACGGAGGCGGAGATCGACGACTACGAGGTCGACACGCGGCGCACGGAGAGCCCCGTACCCGGCGGCATCCCGCTGTTGGAGCGGGACGATGGGACGGTCGTCGTCGCCGACGACTCCGAGGAGACGCTCGGCGACGGACTCATTCTCGCGGTCGCGCCGGCGGCGTGGGACGAGACCGTCGGCGACAACGTCGAGATGACGAGCTACACCGGGCGACCGACCGCGGACGGCGGCGAGGCCGTCGCAGGGACGACGACCGGCGGCGACGGAGACGCGACGAGCGACGAGGGCTCGGCCGCGGCGAACGGGGGTGACGGCGCATGAGCGTCGACCTGCGAACGACGATCGGCGCCTTCGCGCTGGTCTTCCTCGCTATCGTCGGCGTCGCCGCCGTTGGGGGAGTCGTCCTCGACGACGCGCCGCCCGAGACCGACGCGGTCGCGGACGACCACTGGCAGGCGGACGCGGTCGAGCCGGAGACGGCCAGCGAGGGCGGCGAGGTCGAGATGGAGAGCAGCGAGCCGTCGAACACGGTGGTCGTCCACCTCGGCGGCGGGGCGGCCGGACCCGGCGGCGGCACGTCGATCCTGCCGATCGAGGACCGCGACGCGCCCGCGGAGGCGGACGTCGGGGCGCTCGGCGGCGTCCGGCGCGGCGTCGCGCCGCTCACCGCGGCGCTCGTCGAGAACGGCCACGAGGTCCGGTTCTACGGCGGGGCCGTGGGGTCGGAGCCGCTGCCGTCGATGCTCTCGGACGCGGACGCGTTCGTCACCACGAACCCCGGCGCGCTGTCGGCGACCGACGCCGACGCGGTCGAGACGTTCGTCGACGCCGGCGGCCGGACGCTCGTGACGAGCGACCCCGGCGCCGCCGGCGCGCTCACCGACTTCGGCTCGCCGTTCGGCGTCTACGGCGAGGCGGGCTACGTGTACGACATGGAGAACAACGACGCGAACTACCTCAGCGTGTTCGTCGAGCCGACCGGCTCGGGAGCGCTGACGGAGGGCGTCGAGGAGGTCGTCTTCCGCGGCGCCGCGCCTGTCGGGACCGCCGACGGCTCGGCGACGCTCGCCACCCCGGAGACGTCGCGGCTGTCGACGACCCGCGAGACCGGCTCGTACGGCGTTGCGGTCCGGAGCGACTCGCTCGCGGTGCTCGGCGATTCGAGTTTCCTCGAACCGGAGAACGCCGACCGCGCGGATAACGGCATCCTGATCGGCAACGTCGCGGACTTCCTCGTGACGGGCGAGAGCCCCGACGCGTCGTTCGGGTCGCCAACCGGCCCGGGCGGCGCGGCGCCGCCGGGGGGCGCGGTCCCGCCGGGCGGGTCGACGCCGCCGCCCGAGCCGACCGACCCGTCGGGGAACGAGACGGATCCGGCCGGGAACGCGACGGCGTAGCCGACGCTCGGTCGGGACCGGCGCTGCCGCGACTCTCCTACCCCGGGAACCGGATCCCGGCGGCCGCGTCGGCGATCTCGCGCCGTTTCAACAGCCCGAAGCCGAGGACGATGACGGCGAATCCCGCGACGGTGTACGCCGTCACCGGCTCGGCGAGCAGCAGGGCGCCCGCGACGGTGGCGACGACCGGCACGACGTAGGAGACGAGGTTGATCTCGAAGGGGCCGAGCCGGTCGAGCAGCGTGAAGTAGATGGTGTACGCCACCGCCGACGAGAGCAGCCCGAGGAACGCCAGCGCGACGAGCGCGCGCGGCGCCGCGGCGGGGAGCCGCTGGCTCTCGCCCAGCCCGAGGCTGAGCGCGTGGATGGCGAGCGCGCCGAACCCCATCGCCCACCCGGTGAGCGCGACGCTGGAGAACGACGTCTCCACGGTCCGGAGGCCGACGCTGCCCACCGCGACGGCGACGACGCCGACCGCGATCAGCCCGACGCCGACCGCGACGCCCCCGCCGAGGTTCGCGGGGTCCGGCTGCGCGACGAGCCCCACGCCGAGGAACGCGAGGACGACGCCGACCGCGCCGCGCGCGTCGAGGCCGGCGCCGCCGATCCAGACGGCCGCGACCGCCGCGGTCGCGATGGGGACGAGGCTGTAGGTGATCGAGGCAATGCCGCTCGTGGTATACTGCTGGCCGACGAACAGCAGCGAGTTGTTCGCGGCCACCGAGAGTCCGCCGCTGAACCCGATCGCGGCGAGGTCGCCGCGCGTCCGCGGAAACGGGCCGTCCTGCGTGATCAAGACGTACGAGATCAGCGCCAGCGCGGCCACGTCGAACCGGTAGGCGGCGTACAACACCGGCGGGTAGTAGTCGAGGCCGACCTCGATGGCGACGAAGGACCCGCCCCACAGCAGGGCGAGGAGGAGGAACAGCGCGACGTCTCGGTACCGTGACACGGTCGACCGAACGCGCGCCGGGGGTAAAGCGGTGTCCGTCGCGGCCCGGACCGCCGGTGTCGACCCTGTTGCCGGGGCCCTCCCGCTAACGGCCGTCGCCAGGGCCGTCCCGCTGACGGCCCATCTGATCGGGTCGAACCGCTCAGTAGCCGCGGACGATGAGGTAGTCCGCGAGGTCTTCGAGCAGGCTCCGCGATCCGCTCTGGGGAAGGATCTCGAGGTGCTCTTTCGACCGCTCGGTGAGGTCCGCGGCGGTCTCGCGGGCGTACTCGATGGAGCCGACGTCCTCTAACGCCGCCACCGCGTCGTCGATGGCCGCCTCGGTCACCTCCGCGGGCGTGTCGGCGTCGACGAGGCCGTCCACGTCGACCCCCTGCTGGCGGGCGTGGAGGGTGATCAGCGTCTCCTTCCCCTCCACGAGGTCGGAGCCGCGCTGCTTGCCGAGATCCTCCGAGGGAACGGTCAGATCGAGCACGTCGTCTTGGATCTGGAACGCGCGCCCGGAGTCGATCCCGTACTGGTAGAGGGCGTCGACGACCTCCTCGTCGGCGCCGAGGAGGAGGGCGGGCGTCGCAGCGGACGCGCCGTACAGCACCGCGGTCTTCAGCTCGACCATCTCCAGGTACTCGTCGGGGAGGATGTCGTCGCGGCTCTCGAAGGCGACGTCGAGCGCCTGCCCCTCGCAGATCTCGGTACAGGTCGACGCGAGCATCCGCATCGCTTCGAGCCCGTGTTGGGGGTCCGCGCCCGTCTCGGTCATGAACTCGAACGCCTTCGAGTAGAGCGTGTCGCCCGCGAGGATCGCCGTCGAGACGTCGTACGCCTCGTGGACCGCGGGGACGCCCCGACGCAGGTCGTCTTCGTCCATGATGTCGTCGTGGATCAGCGTGAACGACTGGATCACCTCGATGGCGACCGCGGCCCGCATCACGTCGACCGCGTCGCCGTCGAGCGACGGAAACGCGCGGAAGTCGCCGCCCATCGGCTCGGTGCCGGTGACCGCCTCCGCGGCCAGCGTCGTCACCGTCGGTCGGAGTCGCTTCCCGCCCGCTTCGAGGATGTACCGCGTCGCCTCGTACAGGCGCTCGGGCTCCTGGACTGGCAGCTCCTCGTCGATAGCGGCGTTGACGAGGTCACGCCGCTCGCGGATGGCGTCGAGCACCCGCGCCTCCTTCGTCTCGCTCGTCATTCGACGAGCTGGATGGTGGACCCGTTCTGCGTGACGTGGACGTCACGTCCGAGCTTGTACCCCTGCGATGTCGCGAGGTTCACGTACGGCGAGCGCCCCTCCAGCGTCTGGTGGCCGGGGATGAGGTGCTGCGGCTGGAGCGCCTGGAGCATCTCGTAGTGGCCCTCCTCGCGGAGGTGGCCGGAGACGTGGATGTCGTCGTAGAGGCGCGCGCCCTGCATCCGGAGCAGCTGCTCGCTCTGGTAGCGCTGCCCCTCGTTGGTCGGCTCCGGGATGACGCTCGCGCTGAAGACGACCTTGTCGCCGTCGTCGATTTCGTACGGGGTCTCGCCGCGGCCCATCCGGGTTAACATTGCGCGCGGCTCGCCCTGGTGGCCCGTCACGATGGGGAGGAAGTTTCCCTTCCCCTCCTTCATGATGCGCTTGAACGCGCGGTCGACGGACTTGCGGTGGCCGTACATGCCGACGTCGCCCTGGAAGTCGACGAAGTCGAGCCGCTCGGCCGTGCCCGAGTACTTCTCCATCGAGCGCCCGAGGAGGACCGGCTGGCGGCCGATCTCGCGGGCGTACTCGACGAGGGTCTTCACGCGGGCGATGTGGGAGGAGAACGTGGTGGCGACGATGCCGCCGGTGTAGTCCTCCATCGATTTCAGCGTGTCCTCGACGTGTTTCTTCGCGTACGACTCGGAGGGCGTGCGGCCCTTCCGGCCGGCGTTCGTGCAGTCCTCGATGTACGCGAGGACGCCCTCGTCCTGGCGGCCGATCTCGCGGAACCGCTCCATGTCGATCGGGTCACCGATGACGGGGTCGTGGTCCAGGCGCTTGTCGAGCCCGTAGACGACCGCGCCCTCGGGCGTGTGGAGGACCGGGTTGATCGCGTCGATGATGGAGTGGGTGACGTTGACGAACTCCATCTCGACCTGCTCGGAGTCGCCGATCGCCATCGTGGCGCCCGGCTTCATCTTCACGAGGTCGTTGTCGACCTGGAACTTCCCCTCGTCTTCGATCTGCTGGCGGACTAACTCGATCGTGTACGGCGCGGAGACGATTGGCGCGTCGTACCGGTGGGCGAGCTTCGGGATCCCCGCGATGTGGTCGAGGTGACCGTGGGTGGGGACGATCGCTTGGACGTCGCCCTCGAGTTCGCTCATGACCCGGTCGTCCGGGATGGCGCCCATGTCGATCAGGTCGAGGCTGTGCATGCTCTCGGTCTCCACGTTGTCGTGGATGAGGACCTTACTGAGGTTCAGGCCCATGTCGAAGATGACGATGTCCTCGCCCGCGCGGACCGCCGTCATCTGTCGACCGACCTCTTCGTAACCGCCGAGTGTCGCAATTTCGATTTCCATGGTGTGTGCGTGTCTGACGCCGTGGTCGGCGTCGGTCACTGAAACCCCGCAAGGAGCCGTCAGCGCTACGTCCTACCGCGCGTCGTTGAAGGCCCCGCTACGGCCGAGTCGCCGCGACTCACCGTGTCCCGCGGGAGTGTGGTACATCGCTGTACTCCCGGGCGCGTTAAAAACTCCCGGGTTCGGCTCCGCGACGACGGTTCGCGTCCGAACCGGACGTCGACGGCCCGACCCGGGGGCGTCCCGCAAAGCGTTTCACGCTCTCCGTCGAACCGCCGCCGATGTCAGACGTTCCCCGCCGCCGAGCCCTCCTCGCGGCCGCGTCAGGGATCGCCGCCCTGGCCGGCTGCGCCGGCAGCGAGACCGTGTCGAACAGCTACCCGAGCCGACACGAGCGCCGGATCGACGAGTACGAATTGGAGAAGGCGCGCGACGAGCGCGGCGGCGCGCTGGTCGCGTCGGGTGAGGAACTGCCGTCGCTGTCCGCCGACGAACCGGCGCGCCAGCGGCGGCAGACGCGGCGCGTGCTGGTCGCGGACGAGGACCTCGCGGAGCTCACCTTCGCCGAGACGGACGCCGGCGAGCGGCTTCGGTCGTTCCTCGCCGCGACCGACTTCGCGTCGGCGTCGGCGTACCTCCTCGCGATGCCCGTGCGTGCGTGTCGGGAGATCCGGCTCCGATCGGTGTCCGTCGAGCCGGGCGAGCTCGCGGACGGCGACCTCCACCCCCACGCCGACTTCTGTCAGGCGTACCGCCCGGCGGACGTCGACTGCGACGCCGACGAGACGCACACCGTCGGGTTCGCGATCCGAATCCCCGTCGCCGCCGACCGCTCGATGGGGAGCGGAAGCGGCATGGGAAGCTCCTGCCGGCGGGGGGAACCGCCGGCCGTCTTCAACGCGTCGGCGTCCGCGACGGGCGGTGATGGCGCGTGAGTCGCGCATCAAGTTCGCGGCCCGAGTCGCGTTCGAGCCGCGAGTCGCGTTCGAGCCGCGAGTCGCGTTCGAGCCGGGAATCCCCTTCCCGTCGTCGGTTCCTCGCCGGGGTCGCGACGGCGGGGGCGGCAGCGCTCGCCGGCTGCTCCGGGCTCCCCTTCACCGGCGACGAGGAGCGTCCGGAGGCGACGGCGTCGCTCCCGTCCGACGCCGTCGGGTCGGCCGAGTGGCCGGCGTCGCCGTTCCCGGCGACCGTCCCCGCGTCTCTGGCGGACGCCCACGAGGCGCGGGCCCGCGAGCTGCTCGACGACGTCCCGGCCGAGCCGGACGTCCCCAACGCGGCGGTCGCGGCGGCGATCGGCGACGACCGCGAGCAGGCGCGTCGGCGCGCGGACGCCGAGATCTCCGACGAGTGGCCGGTCGACGCCCTCGCCGCGTGGCGCCGGCGCCGGGAGGACGCCGCGGCGGTCCGCGGCGCGTACCGCGCGGCCACCGGCGTCGACGACCGCTCGGATCTGGCCGCGCGGCGCCGCGCGGTCCGCGACGACCGCGCGGAGATCGCGGCCGGTTTAGAGTACCGGGCCGAGTCGCCCGCGACGGCGCTGCTGGCGTACGAACCCGTCGAGTCGCTGCTCGCGGAGTGCGCGGGATACGTCGAGCCCCGCGTGACGTACCCCGGGGATCCCGTCGCCGAGCCGTTCCGCGCCGGCGAGGCAGTCGCCCGCGTCGAGCGCGCGGGGGCGGCCGCGGCCGACGCCGAGGGGCTCCGGAACGCGTCCCTCGACGGGCGCGACGGCGCGGCGCCGCGGTGGGCGTCGCTGGTCGCGGCCGCCGAGGGACTGCGAGGCTCGGTGAGCCGGACGCGGTCGGCCGTCCGCGAGCGCACCGGCGGCGAGGAGCCGTTCGCCGACGAGGACCTGAGCGGCACGGTCGCACAGGAGTTGGCGGCCACGAGCGAGACTCGGGTCGAGTCGGCGGTCGACGACGTCAGGCGGGCATTCGATGCGGGCGAACACGCCACCGCCGTGGTGGAGTCCGGGATCGCGCTGGCCGAGATCGACGCGTTCCGGACGGCCGTCGGCGAGATCCGCGACGGGGAGCACCGGGAGACCCCCACGGAATCGTCAGTGCGGTCGGCCGCGGACCGGGCGCGAGCGGCGGTGAGCGCGGTCGTCGACGGCGGCGATCCGCTGGCGACGCGGCTCGTTCGGCCCGGGCTGGAGATGGTCGGGTACGCCGCCGACCGAGTCGAGGAGGGGTACAGCTCCGCGCGGCGGACGCAGGCGAGTCTGACGTACGTCGCCCTGTACGCGAGCGCGGTCCCGGCGGCGGCGGAGTTCGTCCGCGAGCGGCTGGGGTGAGCCGGGTCGTGTCACCCGGTTCGTGTCAAGCTGGCCGGGCTCGGGGGCTGCGTCCCGGTATTTTTATTACCGCGAGGGGCGGCGATACGGACAATGAGTGGACGACCCCTCGACGTGCTCGAAGCGTCGCTCGAGGAGCCGGTGACGGTACACCTGAAGGACGGCACGACGTACTACGGCGTCCTCGGCGGCTACGACCAGCACATGAACGTCGTCATCGAGCCCGAGGCCGACGTGGACGACCGCGTCGACGACAATCTCGACGGCGAGTTCGCGGTCGCGATCGAAGACACAACGATTATACGCGGCGATAACGTCGTCACCATCAAAGCATGACCGGAGCAGGTACGCCCTCGCAGGGGAAAAAGAACAAGACGGTTCACGTGAAGTGTCGACGCTGCGGCGAGAAGTCCTACCACGTCAAAAAGGAGCGCTGCGCCTCCTGCGGCTTCGGCGAGTCCGCCTCCCGGCGCGACTACGCGTGGCAGTCGAAGACCGGCGACAACTGAGCCGCGGTCTCTTCGGTTTCTTTTCGCTTTTATTTGCGTAGCTGTGCGCTTATAAATAGAGAACCGAAACACGAGAAAGGACTTCAAGACCCAACTGTTCCCTTATAAACGCCTGCTGACTGAAGAGCGGCGAAGACCGCCAAAGCCCCAGCCGGGAGGACTCGCGGCTGCCCCTTTGAGTCCCACCCGCCCCGCACAGCGACCGCACCTCACGCCTCCCCAGCCTCGTCGCTCGCGCTTAAAAGCGCTCGCGACTCCCTCGCGCGTGCTGACTCGCGGCCGCCGGGGGCGGCCGCTCGCAGGCACGCGCCACCGCGTCTGATCAGTTTCGATTCCCCGAACACCCCGCCGGCGAGCCAACCGTTAACCGGGTCAGTCGTCGACCGGGGGTATGGAACTCTCTGTCGTCGACCTCTCGCCGGTCCCCCGTGGCGGCACCGCGGCGGACGCGTTCGCGAACACGGTCGACGCCGCGCGCCACGCCGAGCAACTGGGCTACGAGCGGTTCTGGGTCGCCGAACACCACGGGATGAGCGACCGCCTCGCGGGCACCACGCCCGAGGTGCTGCTCGGGCGGCTCGCGGGCGCGACGGAGTCGATCCGGATCGGGTCGGGCGCGGTCCTTTTGAACCACTACAGCCCGTTCAAGGTGGCCGAGTCGTTCGGCGTCCTCGACGGCCTGGCCCCCGGCCGCGTCGACCTCGGGATGGGCCGCGCCAACGGCTCGCCCGCGTCCGACCGCGCGCTCGGCACCGACCGCCGCGTCGAGAACCCGAACGAGGACCACCGCGAGCGGGTCACCGCGGTCGTGAACCACCTCCGTGACGCCTACCCCGCCGAACACCCATATACCGACCTCTCGGTGCCGGGATCGGCCGAGGGGCCGGCCGTCCCGTGGGTGTTGGGGTCGAGCCCGTCGAGCGGCGAGATCGCGGGGGAGCTAGGGCTCCGCTACTGCTTCGCCGGCTTCATCCGCCCCGGGTTCGCCGAGCGCGCGTTCGCAGCGTACCGCGAGGCGTTCGACCCCGAGAACGGGCCCGGGAGCCTCGACGAGCCGCGCGGGATGGTCGCGGTCAACGCGGTCGCGGCGGAGACGGACGAGGCCGCGGCCCGGCGGCGCGCGCCCGCGGAGGCGACGTTCCGGCGGATGCAACGCGGCGAGCTGGGCGACGAGACGCCGACCGTCGAGGAGGCGGTCGAGGAGCTCGGCGGCGCGCCCGAGCCCACGCCCGCGACGCTCGACGACGACGAGTGGCCGCGGTCGATCTCCGGGAGCCCGGAGACGATTTCGGGGCTGTTAGCGCAGCTGGCCGACCGCGTCGGCGTCGACGAGGTGATGATCCAGCACACCGTGCCGGACCACGACGACGCGCTCGACTCGCACGCGCTGCTGGCCGAGGCGATGGATCTGGACGGGCGGGAATAGTTCGGTCTTGGGGCGGTGGACGTTCTCGATTGCTCAGTTAGATGAGGAAACTGACCGACAGTGACGGATACCGCCAAAGCCCCAGCCGCTTACTTATAAATGGCTGCTGACGGCTCGGTGACTGACACAGCCAAAGCCCCAGCCGCGAGGGCTCGGTGCGCTCGCTGCGGTCCTCGGCGCTCACTCCGTTCGCGCCTGCGGTCCTTGCGTCGCGCGCCGAGCCCTCGCGGCTGCCCCTTTGAGTCCCGCCCCGCACAGCACCGCAACCGCACCTCACGCCTCCCCAACCTCGTCGCTGGCGGCTAGCGCCGCCAGCGACTCCCTCGCGCGTGCTGTCTCGCGGCCGCCGGGGGCGGCCGCTCGCAGGCACGCGCCACCGCAGATTGTTTTATAAACAGTTGTGCGGTCAGGGCCGCACTCGCGCTCCTACTCCACGCGCTCGCGGGCTGCGGCGATAAGCATCGGGAGCATCACGGTCGCGTCGCCGTAGACGGAGGCGTTGCGCGCGTCCTTCTCCAGTTTGCCCCACGAGCGCGCCTCTTCGAGGGTCGCCCCGGAGAGCCCGCCGGTCGCCTCGGGGTCCATCGTGATCTGAACGGCGTAGTCGTACGCCCGCGGCGTGACGAGCATCGTCTGGAGCGTGAAGTTCTTCGGGACGCCGCCGCCGACGAGCAGGCATCCCGCGTCGTCGGCCTCGAAGGCGAGGTCGGTCAGCTCGGTCATATCCGCTAAGGCATCGAGCGTGAAGTCGGCGGTCTGGGCGTACATCCACGCCTGAAGCCCCAGCACGGAGTCCTGGACCGCGGGACAGTAGATCGGCACGTCGCACTCGTAGGCCGCGGCCGCGACGCCCGGCCCCTCCGGGACGTCGTCGCGCTCGTTGACCTCGGCGTTCGCGCGGCCGAGCTCACGCGTGAGGTCGGCGATGGAGACGGCGTCTTCCCCCTCTAATTCCGGGAACACCTCCTCGCGGAGGTGCCCCTCGAACTCGGCGAAGTGCTCCTGCGGGAGGTAGACGTTGTAGATGCGGTCGACCCCCTCGTCGCGGAGCCCCTCGTCGTGCTCGCGGAGGCTCTTCTCGGGGTCGTGGGTGCGCCCGTGGTGGTGTTTCCCGCCGATCGCCTCGATAGCGTCGTGGGTCAGGTTCGCCCCGGTCGTCACCAGCGCGTCGACGTAGCCGTCGCGAATGAGGTCCGCGACGATCCGGCGCATGCCGGCGGGGACCATCGCGCCCGCGAGCGAGAGGAACACCGTACAGTCGTCGTTCTCGAACATCTCCGCGAGCACGTCGCCCGCCTCGTTGACGGCGGCGGCGCCGATCCCCGCGTCCCCGTAGCCGTCGACGAGCTCGCTCACCGTCATTCCGGCGGTCGCGCGCGTGTGGCCGACCGGGTCCTCGCCGAACTCCTCGCGGTGCGGCTCGTGGCCGCCGTGGTCGTGTCCGTCACCGTCGGCGTCCCCGGCGTCGTCTCGCGTCCCCTCGTCGCTGTCGGTCATGGCTCTCGATGGGGTCGGCGCGCGTTTGAAACGACCGATCTACCCACCGGCCGAGCCGCCGCTCACGGGCGGGAACAGCGCAAGCTCGTCGCCCGCCTCCAGCGTCGCGTCGAGCCCCTCGTCGTGGCGGACGCTCCGCCCGTTCCGGAGGACGTTGATGTGGTCCGCGACGGCCCCGTCGTCCATGACGCGGTCGCGCAGGTCCGGGTGCGCGTCCAGCAGCGCGTCGAGCGCGTCGCCCACCGTGTCGCCCGGCTCCGCGTCGACGGCCACGACCCGGTCGCCCGCGATCTCCGCGAGGTCGGCGAACAGCTTCCACTCCATAGCGGATCCCGGCGGGGGCGACTCAAGAGCGTTGCGTCCCGTCGTGTTCGGCACCGTCGTCGTCTGCCCCGTCCGCGTCGCTCCCGTCCGCTGGGTCGGCGTCGCTCCCGTCCGCTGGGCCGTCGTCGCTCCCGTCCGCGTCGTCGGGGCCGGCCTCCGCGTCGAAGTCGGTTCCGTCGTCGAGGTCGTCGAGGTCGTCGAGTTCGGCGTCGCGGTCGGCCGCGGACGCCGGTTCGGCCGTTCCGTCTGCTCCGTCCGCATCCGCCGGCGACGCGGCGGCCGCCTCGAACCGACGGATCGTGCCCGGCCTGCCGACGAGGTACACCAGGTCGCCGGCGCCGAACGCGTACGCGCGCGGCGGGATCGGCTGGACGGATCCCTCGGCCGGGCGGACCGCGGCGACGACGGCCCCGACCTCGCCGACGGTGCTCCCGTCGAGGTCGCTCTCGGCGCCGACCGCGACGGAGGCCATCGTCTCGTCGGCGGTGCGAAGCAGGGAGGCGAACTCGCGGTCCGCCTGCGGCTCCGCGGGCAGCGTCACGAGGCGGTAGCCGCCCTCCGCCGTCAGCCGTTCGGCGTCGGACTCGTCGAGCGCGACGGTGACGGCGTCGCCGGCGACGCCGCGGAGCTCACCGGTCGCGACGCGTTTCGGCTCCGGGTCGTCGCGCCACAGCTGGACCGTGTCACCGACGGTGGCGTTGTTCGGCGGGTCCGCCGCGACCGCGACCGCCGCCGACCCCGGCGCGAGCGTCGGGCCGAGGCCCGCGGCGCGGGAGCCGACGGCGAAGTACTCGACCGTTCCGTCCTCGTCGAGGTCGAGGTCGACGTAGCCGACGCCGTACTCGTCTTTGAGCCGGGCGACGAGCCGCTCGCGGAGTTCCGCCGCCGAGAGCTTCCGCGGGAACAGCAGCGTCGTCTCCGCGAGTTCCGCCTTCTTCTCCGGCGAGACGGGGTCGTACGTGTCCATGTCGCCGATGTCGTCGGCCGGCGGGAGCGTCACCGCCGTGAACCGCCCGACGGCGCGCACGATCCCGCTCAGTTCGCCCTCGAGCTGTTTGGCCCCGGAGAGCGCGAACACGTCGACCGCGAGCCGGTCGCCCGCGTACCGGCCGACGGGGGCCAGCACCGCCGCGACGCCGAGCGAGACGAGGTTGAAGAAGACGCTCTCGGGCGCCAGGAGGGCCGGGTTGTCGCCGATCGCGACCGATCCCAGCGAGGTCGTGTTGAGGTATAAGGCGACGACCGAGACGCCGATCAGGCCCGTCACCCCCTCGGGGATCTCCGTGCGGAAGTACCAGCGGTAGGCCAGCGCCGCGCCCCCGGCCACGAGGGCGGCGACGACCGCGAACGTGACGAGCGTGACCGCCGCCTGGCGCGGGCGGGCGAAGCCGACGTCGACGGCGGCGACCGTGAGGCCGCCCGCGAAGACGCCGGCGTCGACGACCGCCGCGAGCGCGTCCGGGACGGCGGCCGCAGCGAGCGCGGGACTCACGCGGCCACCTCCGCAAACCGATCGAGCGCGTCACGGCTCCCGACGACGAATAAGTCGTCGCCCGCCGACAGCGACTGCGAGCCGTCGGGCGCGATCGTCCACGACTCGTGGCGGGCCGCGAGGACGGCGACGTCGTACGTCTCGCGGACCTCGGCCTCGCCGATCGTGTGGCCGTCCAGCGGCCCGCCGGAGACGACCGAGACCTTCCGGAATCGCTTTCCCGCCCGGCGCAGCAGGGCCGTGAGCTCGTACTCGCGCCGCGTGCCCCGCGACAGCACCAGCACGCGCCCGCGGTCGGCGCGGAGGAGCGCCGCCGCCTCGGAGCGGTCGAGCGCGAGCGTCACGCGTCCCTCGCCGCCGGTCGTCGTCGGCGCGGTCGCCGCCGGCTGGGAGGCGACGGCCTCCTCGCCGCCGTCGGTCCGAGCGTCGTCGTCCGGGTCCGGGTCGTCGCCCGCGGGGGCAGGCTTCGACACGGCCCTGGCGCCCGGCTCCGGCTTCCCGCTCGACCGGGCGGCGATCACGGCGCCCTCGGCGTCGAGGTCGGGGGTGATCACGCGGACGACATCGCCGCGGGCGATGCCGGTCGGGACCAGCGCCGACACGGACACCGCGCGCTTCCCGGCCGGCACCCGCTTCGAGAGCGCGCCGGTCGGCGGCGCGGCCGCCACCGTCGCGCGCGCCTGCTCGTCGATCCGGACCGCCACGTCCGCGAGGTCGAGCTCGGTCTGGAGCCGCTCGGCGAGGCGGTCTTCGAGCTCCGCGAGCGGGAGGTCGGCGGGGAACGTCCAGTCGCCGTCGAGGATCGCGCGTCGGGTGTCGGCCGGCAGCGGCGGGTACCCCTCCATGTCGTTCACCTCCCCGGCGACCTCGACGGAGACGCGCCCCCGGCCGCCGACCAGCTCGATCACGTCGGTCGAGAGGGTCCGGTCGCGGAGCTGTTTGAGCGAGATTCGCTTGGGCACGTTGGCGCCGAGCCGGTCCCCCTGCGCGTGGGCGTACATCGAGAGCATCAGCACTACGACGATCGCCGTGAGGATCGCCGGCGCGCGCTCCGACGACCGGATCGTCTCGTCGTTGAGCGCGAGCAGCCCGCCGTTGACCCCGGCGATAGCGAGCGATAACACGACCACGCCGAGCCCCGGGATCGTCACGTCCGTCACGTACTTGAACACGAACCCCAGGGTCCCGGCCACCAGCGCGGGGACGATCCCGGTGATGACGCCGAGGTAGACGCCGAAGACGATCTCGACGGGCAGCGACATACCCCTTCCAACCGAGGGGTCGGTTAAACGTGCATCGGCGCGGACCGCGCGGCGGGAGGTGCCTCGCGGAGTCGCGCCCCGTGCCGCCGTCGAACCGCGGAGTCGCGCCCCGTGCCGCCGCCGAATTCGTGGGGTCGACTCGCCCTCGCGGGGTTTAAGTTCGGTCTCGGCCACCCGGGGATATGGAGCTGACCCGGGACTGGGTGACCGTTCGGGCGTCGATCCTCCTGACGTTCGCGGTCGCGGTGCTGTCGATCCTCGCCGGGCTCGCCCAGATCGGCGGGCTCGGCGTCGACGGGCCGCTCGCCCCGTACGTCCACCCGGTCGTCCGACAGACGGTCGGGTTCACGGGGACGATAACCGGCTTCGCGATGTTTGGGAGCGGGTTCGCGCTCCGGAGCGGGTACCGCGTGGGGTGGTACACCACGGCCGTGCTGTTGCCGCTGACGGCCCTTCAGGGGCTGATGCAGGCGTCCGTCCTGTCTTTCCCCCTCGTGGCGCTGTCCCTCCTGTCCGCGCCGACGCTCGTGATCAATCGGGGGCGGTTCGACAGGGACTACAGGCCGTCGCCCACGCAGCTCGCGGCCGGCGCGGCGCTCGTGACCGCGGTCTCGTACGGCACGGTCGGCACGTACGCGCTCCGCGACCAGTTCAACGGGGTCGAGACCATCGTCGACGCGTTCTACTTCACCGTCGTCACCGCCTCCACGGTCGGCTACGGGGACGTGATCCCGGCGACCGGCCCGGAGTCCGACATCGCCCAGCTGTTCGTGCTCTCCTCGCTCGTGATGAACGTCGCCGCCTTCGCGGTGGCGCTCGGGGTTCTCCTCACGCCCGCCATCGAGGCGCAGCTCTCCAAGGCGCTCGGAAAAATGACCGACAGACAGATCGATCTCCTCGACGACCACGTCCTCGTCCTCGGCTACGGGGACCTGACGGAACCGATTCTCGAAGAGCTCGACGCCCGCGACGGTGTCGAGTACGCCGTCGTAACGCCCGACGAGACCGCCGCAAGGCGACTCTCAGAGCGCGACATCCCGGTGTTCACCGCGGACCCCAGCGACGTCGACCCGCTCGAACGGGTCAACCTCGACGGGGCCCGCGCGGTCGTCGCCGCCACCGAGGACGACGCGCGCGACGCGCTCGCCATCCTCACCGCCCGGCAGCTCAACCCGGACGTGCGGATCGTCGCGGCGGTGACCCAGCGCGAGAACGTCGACAAGCTCCGCCGCGCCGGCGCCGACCAGGTGATCTCGCCGACGACGCTCGGCGGGCACATCATCGTCGACTGCGCGTTCGGCGCGGACAGCAGGGACGCGACCGAAGGGATCCTCGAGGATATCGACCTCGACGACTGAAGCCGCGGCCGAGTCGACGCCGACCGCTCAGCGGCTCCGCCGCCCCTTCGTCTGCCGGTAGTCCCGACTCAACACATTCTCGCGCATGTGATCGCGGAAGGCGTCGGCCTCGTCGTCGCTCATTACCGTCGGCTCCTTCATCGGCACGAGTTCGAACCCGCGCCCGCGGATGGTCGTCGCGTGTTCGGCGTCGACGTCGAAGGAGTCCGGCCGACGCGTCGTGTACTCGACGGCCAACTCGCGGAGCGGTCGCTCGCCGACCGGCACGATTATCTGCGGGTTTATCATCCGGATCTCCGCGTTGAGGAAGGGCTCGCAGGTCTCTGCCTCCCAGTCCGTCGGCCCGCGCTCGGGGTGTCGACACCGCGTCAGGTTCGTGAAGAAGAGGTTTTGCACGTCCGGTTCCGCGGCGTCCGGCTCCGATCGGACGAAGCCGAGGTCGCCGAAGATCGACTGGACCCGCTCGCCGCCGCCCGAGCCGGTGAAGGGGACGCCGTTGCGCTCGGCGGCTTCGGTCGGCGCCGTCCCGACCACGAGGAACTCGGCGCCGACGTCGCCGTAGCCGTGAACGACGCGGTCGCGGGCGCCGCACAGCTCGTCGCAGTTCTCGCAGTCGGGGTCCATCCCGAACGGGTTCTCGAACTCCGTCTGGTTCGCGTCCACGGTTGCCATGCGCGCTCCGCGTTCCTAAACGCTCCGACGCGGACTGGACTCTGACGGCAGAAATGGAGGGGCAGCGCGTCGCCGGAACGCGACCGCTCAGTTCGGGACGTAGCAGTCGCCGTCGCAGTCGACGAGCCCCTCGTTGCGGAGCGTCTTCAGGATGCTGTATAAGGAGAGCTTCTTCATTCCGAGCGACTCGCCCATCTCCGAGACCGTGGCGTCGCCGTTCGTGGTCAGGTACAGGTACACGAGCTTGGCGCGGGGGGACTGGAGCTCCCGGGGCAGCGCCGGGGCCGCCGCGGACGCGGTTTCCGTCTCGATCATCTTGTCCGATACGTTGGGTTCGACGATAATAAACCCCCTATTCAACAGTCGTCGAAACAGTCGGAACAAGTCGGAGAACGCCTGAAACCGGCGATGTTCGCGGATTCACACGAAAAACGTCGATCGACGAACGATGAATCGACGCGTATCGACGCTCGGTTTCGACCGTCGACGGATAGGAAATCGTGAACGATCCGGATCGATCCGGCGAGAGCGGAACGAGCCCGCGGCGAGGCGCCGCGACCGATCGAGCGTCGCTGGCCGGCTCAGTACGAGCGGCTCTTCGGCTCGTACGTCTTGTTCTCGCCCTCGAGGACGACCGGCTTGTACCACAGCTCCGGCTCGCCGTCGTTCCACGAGATGAGCGTGTGTTTCAGCCAGTTCTCGTCTTTGCGCTCCTGGTGTTCCTTGCGCCAGTGGGCACCCCGGAACTCCTCGCGGGCGAGCGCGCCCATCGTCAGCGCCTCCGCGATGTCGAGAATGTTCCGCGTCTCGATGGTGTGGATGAGGTCGGTGTTGAACGTCCGCGACGGGTCCGACACCGCGACGTCCTTGTACGCCTCGCGAGCCTCGCGGAGGTCCTCGAGGGTCTCCTCTAACCGGCCCTCCTCGCGGAACACGTTGACGTTGGCCGTCATCGTCTCCTGAACGGCGGAGCGGATCTCCGCATGGTTGCGACCCTTGCGCGAGAGCAGCTCCTCAACGCGCTCCTGCGCCCGGTCGACGGCGCCTCCGACGACGCTCTCGGCGTCGGTCGCCACGGCGCCGCCGTCGGCCGCGGCCGTGCCCGAGCCGCCGGCCTCGCCGACCTCGACGCCGAACTCGTAGTCCGCGGGCTGCCAGTCGCCCGAGCGGCCGGTCTCGATCTCGGCCTCGCCCATCTCCTCGCCGGCGGCGTGGCGGCCGGCGCGTTTGCCGAAGACGATGAGCTCGGGAAGCGCGTTCCCGCCGAGGCGGTTCGCGCCATGGACGGAGGCGCAGGCGCACTCGCCGGCGGCGTAGAGGCCGTCGATGACGGTCTCGCCGAACTCGTTCGTCTCGATGCCGCCCATCGCGTAGTGCTGGCCGGGCTTGACCGGCATCGGCTCCGTGAGCCCGTCGGCGCCCTCGAAGTCCTCCGCGAGGTGGAGGATGTTCTCCAGGCGGTCGAGGATGCGCTCCTCGCCTAAATGCCGCATGTCGAGGTGGACGTACTCGTCCTCAATGCCGCGCCCCTCGTTGACCTCGGTCAGCTCGGCGCGGGAGACGACGTCGCGGGAGGCGAGCTCGCCGTCGTTGTTCGCGTACCCGTGTTCGAACATGAACCGCTCGCCCTCGCTGTTGTAGAGGATACCCCCCTCGCCGCGGACGCCCTCGGAGATGAGGACGCCGGTCGACGGCAGCGTCGTCGGGTGGAACTGGATGAACTCCATGTCCTCCATCGGGACGCCGGCGCGGTACGCCATCGCGACGCCGTCGCCGGTGTTCGCCACCGCGTTGGTGGTGTGGTCGAACACCTGCCCCATCCCGCCCGTCGCGAGGATGACGCCGTTCTCGGCGCGGAAGCCGCTTATCTCGCCGCTCTGGATGTCGTACGCGACGACGCCGTGGCAGGTCCGCTCCGCCGGGTCGTCCTCGTCGGTGACGGCCAGATCCATCACGTGCCACTCGTCGTACACCGTGATTCCCCGTTTGACCACCTGCTCGTACATCGTGTGGAGCATCTGGTGGCCGGTCTCGGCGCCCGCGTACGTCGTGCGCGGGAACGAGAGACCACCGAACGGCCGCTGGGAGACGCGGCCGTCGTCCTCGCGGGAGAACGGCATCCCCCAGTGTTCGAGCCGGATGACCTCCTCGGGGCTCTCCTGACAGAGCGCCTCGACCGCGGGCGCGTCGCCGAGGTAGTCGGACCCCTTCATCGTGTCGTACGCGTGGTCCTGCCAGGAGTCGGCGTCGCGCAGCGCCGCGTTGATCCCGCCCTCTGCCGCGCCCGTGTGCGACCGGACGGGATGGAGCTTCGACACCATCGCCACGTCCGCGCCCGCTTCCTGTGCCGCGATCGCCGCCCGGAGTCCCGCCCCGCCGGCCCCGACGACGACGACGTCGTGTTCGTACATTGTTGGTATGTATTTCCGTAAGTTCCGGAGTCCCTTGATACTGTCTGTCGGAATTACCAGAACTTCAGATTGTTTTTGACCGCCTCGCGCTTCAGCTCCTGGATGTGCTCGGTGAGGGGGATGTCCTTCGGACACACCTCCGTACAGGAGAACTGGGTCTGACACCGCCAGACGCCGTGTTCCTGCTCGATGATCTCCAGGCGCTTCTGTTTGATCTCCTCGCCCTCGCGCTCGTCCATCGCGAACCGGTATGCCTTGTTGATCGCGGCCGGCCCGAGATACTCGTTGTCGCCCGCGGCGATGTTACACGAGGACATGCACGCGCCACACCAGATACAGCGCGTGGACATCTTGATCTTCTCGCGGTTCTCCCGGTCCTGGCGCTGCTCTTCGAGCTCACCGTCCGGGTACTCGTTCGTCTGGAAGTACGGCTCGACGGCCTCCATCTGGTCGTAGAAGTGCTCCATGTCGACGACGAGGTCTTTCGTCACCTCGGCGTGGGGGAGCGGCTCGACACGGACCGGCTCGTCGAGGTCCGAGATCTGCGTCTTACACGCCAGCTTCTGGCCGCCGTTGACGAACATCGCGTCGGAGCCGCACACCGCCTGCCGGCAGGAGTGCCGGAAGGTGAGCGAGGAGTCGTACGTGTCGCGCGCGTACATCAACGCGTCGAGGACGGTCATCCCCTTCGTGAACGGGACGTGGAACGTGTCGAACCGCGGCTCCTGTTTCCCCTCGACCTGCGGGTCGTAGCGGAACACCTTCAGCTCAACCGTGCTCTCGTCTGCGGCCGCCTTCTCGGCCTCCTCCTCCTGTCGCTGCTCGCGGCGCTCGGCCGCGCGGCGGCGCTTCTCGGCGCGGCGCTCGTCGCCCTTCGAGGCCGGCTCCGTCTCGGCGTCGGCCTCGGTCGATTCCTCGGTCTGCTTCGGAATTTGCGTGCTCATGGTCTGTTCAGTAGAGTCCGATGCCCGCCCACGCGTTCGCGGTGCGGATTCCCTGGGCGATCAACACGACGCTCGCGGCGACGAGCGTCCACTTGATCACGGTGCGTTTCGTGCCGGTCAGCCCCTGATTGACTAAGGCGTTGTAGACGCCGTTGACCCCGTGGAACGTCGCGGTCACGAGGAAGAGGATCATCAGCGAGTAGTAGCTCAGCTGCTCCATCCGGGCGGAGCTGGCGAGGAACGACACCTCGTCGGCGTGGTGGACGAAGTGGAGCAGGAAGAAGTGGAACGCTAACACGACCAGAAGGAAGACCGCCGTGACCCGCTGGAGGAACCACATCCGGCCGCCCGACTGGAACGAGGAGTAGCGCTCGGCCATCTCAGAACGCCCCCGCGAGGAACGTCGGCACTGACGCGACGGTGATCGCTCCGGTCAAGATCAGCGACGCGTAGAAGCTCTTGTCCTGTGCGTCCAGCCCGACGCCGAGGTCGGTGAGGAGGAGCCGGGTCCCGTTGAGCATGTGGAAGACGGCGACGGCCAGCAGGCCGACCTCAAGGATACGGACGAGCAGCAGTCCCTCTAGCGAGACGATGGTCTGCGTGTACACGTCGTTTCCGGCGGCGATCGCCGCCTCGCCGGCACCGGCCGCCGGAATACCCGTACTCAACACGGCGATATGCGTGAACAGGTACCCGATGAGCACCCATCCCGTGAACTTATGGAAGATCCACGCCCACATCCCCGCCTCGAACTCCCGCCAGCGGCTGAAGTCCTCGATGAGGCCTCGATTGTACGACTGACTCATACCTAACGGTTCTGAACTGGGGTCGTATAGTAGTTTCTAACACGGCGGCCTTCGCTCCCGCGCCGCAGAGCGCCCAGCAACCGCGACACCGGTGAACGACGCCGTGACACGGACGCGGCGGCGCACCGCGGTCGGACTCGCGAACGACGCCCGCCGCCGAGGGGAGATCGTGACGTCTGGGATCCCGACCGTGACGGGCCCGTGAGACCCCGACCGTGACGGCCGTTCGATGGCCGGATCGCGACGGACGTTCGAGGGGCAGATCGTGACAGCGGGTTCCACGCCGCGAACCGTCGCGGAAGCCTTATATGTCCCACTCCCGCTTCTTCGGTCGCAATGGCGAAAGGCGAAGTTGACTTCTTCAACGACACTGGCGGCTACGGTTTCATTTCGACTGACGACGCGGACGAGGACGTGTTCTTCCACATGGAGGACGTCGGCGGCCCGGACCTCGAAGAGGGTCAGGAAGTCGAGTTCGACATCGAGGAGGCGGACAAGGGTCCGCGCGCGTCGAACGTCACCCGTCTGTAAGTCGGCGACGACACCCGAGGCGAATCGGCTTTTTGACTGTTCTCGTCCGCCGAGCGACAGCGCCGAACCGCGTTCCGCCGCGGACGGCCGCCCGCCTCGGCGCCGAGCGGTTTCGGCAGCGAACGACCCCGACCGATAGGGATTTACCGCTCGCTGACTGACCGGTCAGTCAATGAGCGACTCGCCGAGCGCGGCAGCGGAGATCATGGACGGGGTGTACGGCGCCCTCCGCGCTCACGGCTACGCCGACCTGACGATGCAAGACATCGCCGACGAGTGTTCGAAGAGCAAGTCGCTGCTCCATTACCACTACGACACGAAGGAGGACCTGCTCGTCGCCTTCTTAGAGCACATCATCTCCGACTCCGAGGGGCGGATCGCGGCCCGCGCCGACGACCCGCCCGTCGACCGGCTGGTCCAGTTCGTGGGGTGGTTCGTCTTCGCTCCCGAGGAGGCCGACCGCGAGGCGTTCCACATCGCCCTGCTGGAGCTGCGCACGCAGGGCCCGTTCAACGAGCGGATCCGCGAGCAGCTGGCGCGCAGCGACCGGCTGCTTCGGGGGACCGTCGCGGACATCCTCGCGGACGGCATCGAGGAAGGCGTCTTCCGCGACGTCGACGTCGAGGAGACGGCGGCGCTGCTCGTGGCGACCCTCGACGGCGCGCGGACCCGCCAGATCACGCTCGCCGGCTCCGTGCGGGACGACGAGCCCGACGGCTACACCCGCGAGGTCGCCGAGGCGGCGCTCCGGCGGATCGTCGGCCCGCTGCTCGCGGAAGGGGTGGACCTACCGCCGCTCGACGACGCGATCGAGGCGCTCCGACGTGAACCGGACGACTCGGATGGCGAGGGCGCAGACGAGCCCGAATGACCCGCCTCGGGTTCGAGCGGCCGCCGCCGGTGCTGCTCGCGGTGATCGCGAGTACGTTCTTCGTCGGGTTCGGCGGCGGGGTCGTCTTCCCGATCTTACCGAACCTCGGCGCAGTCCTCGGCATCTCGGCGTTCATGGTCGGCGCGATCCTCTCCGCGAACCGGTGGGTGCGGCTCGTCGCGAACGCGCCGGCTGGGGCCCTCGTCGACCGGTACGGGACGCGCACGCCGTTCGTCGTCGGTCTGTTCGTCGAGGGGGTCGCCACGCTCGGCTACGTCGTCGCGCTCGCGATGCCGCCCGCCGAGTCGCTCCGCCCGCTCGCGGCCTCGCTGCCGGCGTTCGCGGCCGGCCCGCTGGTCGTCGGTCCCGAGGAGTGGTTCGCGCCGATCGGGCTCGCCGTCGCACCCGAGACGTGGTTCCTGCTCGCGCGGATCCTGTGGGGGCTCGGCTCCGCGGCCGTGTTCGCGACCGCCTACACCATCGCGGCGGACCTCTCGGACAGCGGCTCGCGGGGGACGAACATGGGCATCGTCCGCGGCGGGATCACGATGGGGTTCCCGGCCGGCCTCGTGCTCGGCGGCGTCGTCTCCGCGGTCGCGGGCAACGTCGCGGCGTTCGCCGTCGCCGCCGCCTTCGCGCTCACCGCGAGCGTCGTCGCGTACCGGTACGTCCCGGAGACGCACGTCACGGGCGACCGCTCCGGGGACTCGATCAAGCCGTGGGAGGTCGACACCGCCGTCCCCGCCGTGACGGTCGGGCTGGTCAACTTCGGGCTGATGTTCGCCTACATCGGCGCGCTGTTCTCCACGCTCGTCCTGTTCCTCGGCGCGAACGACATCTCGCTTTTCGGCCTCGCCCCGCAGGGCACCTCCGGGCTGTTCATGGCCGGCACGGTCGTCTCGGCCGCGTTCTTCATGCTCGCGGGCGGCCGGATCTCCGACACGCGCGACTCCCGGACGCCGATCCTGCTCACGTTCCTCGTCGTCTCGTTCGTCGGGTTCCTGCTGCTCGCCCGGGCCGGGTCGGTCATCTCCTTGGGCCTCGCCTGCGTCTTCATCGGCGCCGGACAGGGCGGGACGAGCGGCCCGATGATGGCCCTGCTCGCGGACCTGACCCCCGACGAGCGGATGGGGCGCGCATCGGGGACGAATAACGTCCTCGGCGACGTCGGCGGGGGCCTCGGCCCGATGGTGTCGCTCCCGCTCATCGAGGCGGTCGGCTTCACCCCCATCTACGCCGCCTGCGCCGCCCTCCCGCTCATCGCCGGGGGCGTCCTCCTCCTCGGCGTCCGGCGGGAGACGGGCTCGTTCCTCCCCGGACGCGTCGCGGACGAGGCGGGTTCGAGCGACCCGTCAAAGGTCGTCGACTCGTAGTCGATTGCGCCCTCGACCCTACGTGGACACAATTTATAGATGATCGAGGCGGTGGCGCGTGCCGACGAGCGCCCGACAGGGCGCGAGTCGCACGCGCGAGGGAGTCGCTGGCTCCCGGAGCGAAGCGGAGGGTGCCAGCGACGAGGCTGGGGAGGTGTGAGGTGCTGTGCGGAGCGGTGCGGGGCGGGACTCAAAGGGGCAGCCGCGAGGGCGAAGGCGGCCGCAGCAAGCACCGCAGCGAACGAAGTGAGCGAGGAGCGCAGCAAGGCCCCCGAGTCCTCGCGGCTGGGGCTTTGGAGGTGTTCTCCGCGGCAGCGACCGCGTATCACCGAGCGGCTGGGGCTTTGGAGGTGTTCTCCGCGGCAGCGACCGCGTATCACCGAGCGGCTGGGGCTTTGGAGGTGTTCTCCGCGGCAGCGACCGCGTATCACCGAGCGGCTGGGGCTTTGGAGGTGTTCTCCGCGGCAGCGACCGCGTATCACCGAGCGGCTGGGGCTTTGGCGGTGTTCGGGGTCGACACGTCGGCAGCCATTTATAAGCGAGCGGCCGGAGGTTCGCTAGCGTTCCACTCGGTATCCCAGGCTCTTTTATAAACACGCGATGGCCCGACGTCGCTCGTCAAACGGGTCGTTCACCGCCGGTTACGCGATATATATGGTGTGCGAACCGCTATCGCCCCCTGCCCGAAAGAACAACCGTTAAAAGTCGGCACCGGGTTCGTACGGACATGGCTGGAACTATCGAAGCGCTCGTCCCCGGCGGGCAGGCCAACCCCGGCCCGCCGCTCGGTCCCGAGCTCGGACCGACGCCGGTGGACGTCCAGGACGTCGTCGCGGAGATCAACGACGAGACCGCTGCCTTCGACGGCATGGAGGTGCCCGTCACCGTCGAGTACGACGACGACGGCTCCTTCACCATCGAGGTCGGCGTGCCGCCCACCGCGGAGCTCATCAAGGACGAGGCCGGCTTCGAGACCGGCTCCGGCGAGCCCCAGGAGAACTTCGTCGCCGACATGTCGATCGAACAGGTGAAGAAGGTCGCCGAGCAGAAGTCGACCGACCTGCTCGCGTACGACACGAAGGCCGCCGCCAAGGAGGTCGGCGGCACCTGCGCCTCCCTCGGCGTCACCATCGAGGGCGAGGACGCCCGGACGTTCGACGACCGCGTCGACGCCGGCGAGTACGACGACGTCCTCGACGAGTAACGCTCCGTTTCGCGGCGCTGCGGTTTTCGGCGGCGTTTTCAGTTCTGATTAGTCACACCACGGGCCGCTCCGCGGGCTCCGGCTCGGGCGGTTCGGTCGCGACCGGCCGCACGTCGGCCCACGTCCAGCCGACGATCGCGGCCGCGGCGACGAGCGCGTAGAACTGGACGAACACGCCGGCGATCGTCCCGAGGATCGGGACCACGGAGAGCACGCCGATCGCGAGCGCGCCGGCGAGGACGACGACCGCGGCGGTGGCCCACCCGGTCGCGTACGCCCGCTTCGTGACGACGCCCCAGAGCGCGCCGACGGCGAACCCGTCGCCGACCTTCCCCGAGTCCGCCACCGCGGCCAGCGCCGCCGGCGTCACGTAGAGCCCGACGAGCGACAGGGCGAGGGCGACGAGCCCGACGACGAGGACGAGGACGCCGACGACGAAGGTACCGAAGAAGGTTCCCGCGCCGCCGTCGGCGGTCCCCGGCACCACGACGAACGCGCCGAGGGTCACCGTCGCGGCGACCGCGACGACCGCGAGCGGCAGCAGCGAGTAGACGAATGCGACGGCGAACGCCTTCAGTCCGTCGACGAAGAGCTCTCCCCACGCGCCGAAGACCGGCGGGTCGTCGTCGCCGTCGGCGGTCCGTCGCAGGACCCGGGCGAGGTAGCCAAAGACGAGGATCGAAGGGATGACGAGCGGACTCGCGAGGAGCAGGAGTCCGCCGATGACGGCGGTGGTAACGGCGTCGTCGCCGTCGCGGAGATAGGTGAGCGATGCTTCTATCATGGTGGTTCTCAGCGTCCGCACGCGCCGTGAGGTATTAAAGTGGTACGACGGCATTCAGCCGCCACCGGAGCCGACGGATTTTATCCGACCGGCCCCGACCCGTCGGTATGCCGGATCTACACCCGATCGCGAAGCGGATCCACAACGTCCAACCCCGACCCGTGCGGCTCGAACTCGACACCGGCGAGAGCGGCGTCTTCGAGTTCTCGTCGACGGAGTTCTTCCAGCGGGAGTTCCGCGGCGAGGGCGTCCGGACCGACACCGACCCCGACGCCGACGTCCGGCTGATCAGCTCCGACGACTACGAGCGGATCCTGCTCGGCCGCTCCGGCCCCGACGAGGAGGGGTGGTCGATGGTCGGCGAAGTGGTCGCGGCCGAGCGAGCCGAGGAGTAGGAGCGCGGCCGAGCGCACCGAGGAGTAGCCGGTCCGCGGCGGCCGCGGGACGCGCTCACCGGACGACGGTAACTGGCACCTCGGCACGGCGGACCACGCCCTCGGCGACGCTGCCGAGGAGGACCCGCGAGAGCCCGGTTCGGCCCCGGCTCGCCAAGACGACGTGGTCGAACGGCTCGTCGGGGTCGTCGCCGTCCTCGCCGACGGGCTTCTCGCCGCCCGCCACGCCGAGGATCGTCTTCGTCGGGCGCCCGACCTCCAGTCGCGTCTCGACCTCCCGATCGACCGCGTCGGCCGCCTCCGCGAGGACCCGCTCGCCGCGCTGTTTGGCGCTGGCGTACCACTGGTCGGACGCCCCCGGGAACCCGCCGTCCGCGCCGGTCGCCGAGTCGGCGGGGTTGATCACGTGGAGCGCCGTGAGGTCGGCGTCGGGCCACTCGGCGGCGGCGAACCCCAGCGCTTCGGCGGCCTCCTCCGACCCGTCGACCGCGACGAGGATGCGTTTGCTCATACGCGGCGGTTCGCCCGCTCCGGCTAAAAAGGGCGGCGGCGAGTTCGGGTCGGCGACAATCCGCGCGGGCGACGCGGATCGGGACCCCGCGATCGGCGAGGTCACAAAACACTTGCCTGCCGCCCGTTCAGCGATCCGCTATGGGAACCCCGTACGCGCAGTCGCAGCTGGCGTCGGTCACCGCCCGCGGCGGCGCGTGGCTCGTCGACATCGTCGCGAGCGTCGCCGTCGCAGCGGTCGTCTCGTCGCTCGTCGGCGTCGTCTCGGCCGGCCTCGCCGACCTCGCCTTCCTCCTCGTCACGGTGGGATGGTACGTCGTCTCGGAGGCGGTCTGGGGCAACACGCCGGGGAAGTGGGCCGCCGGGATCGAGGTCGTCGGGACGGATGGCGAGGAGGTCTCCGCGCTCGCCGCTGTCACGCGGAACGTCACCAAGATGCTCGGCGGGCTCTCGCTCCTGCTGATCCTCGCGGGCGTCGTGTTCATCGCCGACTCGCGCGAAAACCAGCGGCTCGGCGACCGGTTCGCGGACACGATGGTCGTGCGGGCCTAACTGGGTCCCGCCGTCAGTCGTGCCGGGTCACGCACTCCGAGAGCCCGATCAGCTCGACCGGCTCCGAGTTGTCCGGCGAGTAGACGACCATCTGTCCCTTCTCCATGTACGGCACCTTCCCGGCGAGGTTCGTCGGGATGTTGACGCTGGAGATCGCGTCCTCGTCGCCGAGGTTCAAGACGATCTTCGTGTTCACCTGCTTGAACACCGACTCGGCCACGTCCTGCGGGTCTTGGGTGATCAGGAAGAGCCCGAGCCGCTCCTTGCGGCCCTGCTTGGCGGCCTCCGTGAACTTCTGGACCACCTTCTGGGCCTGGACGTTGTCGGCGTCGGCGAGGAAGTTGTGCGCCTCGTCCATCCCGACCAACAGCGGCGTCTCCTTGATCCGGTCGCTCTCCGGGTCGTTCGAGAGCTTGTCGTCGATGAGCAGCCCCGCGACCGCGAGGACGACGATCTCCTTCTGCCGGGAGGTCGGCAGGTGGTAGGTGGGGACGACCGAGAGCCCGCCGGGGCGCACGAGCGTGTGGTCTAACTCCGTGATCGGCTTCGCGTCCTGGTCGAACACGCCGCTCGGGACCCCGCGGACCCGCCGCTTGACGGCGTCGAACGTCGCCTCGTGGACGCGGCCGCCCTCGTGGAGCTCCTCTTTGAGCGCGGGATCGTCGAGGTACGAGAGGAACTGGCTGTAGGTGCCCGAGTCGCCGTAGCTGTCGAAAAAGCGGTTGAGTAGCGTCAACAGCGCGGGGTACTGGTTGTCGTTGAGCCCGGAGCCGGCAACCAGCCACGGCATGTCGTCCGCCAAAGAGAAGGGGATCGTGAACTCGACGCGCTCGGCACGGTGCCCCTCGCCGGGGTACGTCGCGTTCGCGACGCGGGGCACGAGCGCCACCGTATCGTCGTGGCCGCCGTGGGCGATCCCCTCGCGCTCTAAGCGTCGCGCGAACGCGTCGTCCAAGTCGGGGTTGTCGTCGTGCATCTGCGCGTACTCGTCTTGCGGGTCGAACTGGACGACCGCCATCCGCGACTCGCGGCCGTCGCCCATCGGGTAGGTCCGGTCAGAATCGAGGTACTGCCGGAGGACGTTCTTCGAGGCGTGGGTCTTCCCCGACCCGGTGCCGCCGGCGACGAGCGTGTGGCGGAAGGCGAGCGGGTCGCCGTCGGCGTAGTCGTCCTTCACGCGGTAGTCGACCGTGGGCGGCTCCGCCGCGGTCCGGACCTTCTCGCCGCCGACCGAGAGGTGCCCGAGGAAGACGCCGTCGTCGGGGATCTTCAGCCCCGTCTTGATCTCGGCGTCGTCGGCCGCCTCCTCGACAACGGCGCCGGGCTTTGGCACCCGGTCTGTCATCCGCCGTTTCATCCCCTCGCCCTCGCCGTAGACGACGGACATCGGCTCCAAGTCGGCGACGAACTTGTAGTCGCGCTCGGCGAACTCGTCGCGCCGCATCTGCCGGCGGGCGTGGATCTCCGTCGCGTCGTCCGACTGGAACTCCTGTGCGTACTCCAACCCCGTGATCCGGCAGAACAACCGCTCGCCGTCCGGATACGGGATCAGGAGGTACTTCCCGAGGCGCACGGACTCGCGGTTGCCCGTCGTGACGAACGCCTTCAGCGACGTCTCGTCTTCCTCCTCGGCGACGCGGAGCCCCTGCGAGACCGACACGACGCCGAGCCCCGAGTCGCTGCCGGCCGGCGTCGCCTCGTAGTCGGCGAACGCGTCGTCCTCGCGGTCGTCGCCCGCGTCAGGCTCGGGCGCGTCCGGGGGCGCCGCGCCCGCCGCGCCCCCGCCGTCGGCCGCGGACTCGCCTCCGGGGTCGATCGCGGAGTCAGCTCCGCCGTCGCCGCCGTCCCCGGCCTCCACGGCGCCGTCCGCCTCCCCCCGAGCGCCGCCGTCGCCGTCGCCGTCACCGGTGAACTCGGTGAAATCCTCCAGCGTCATGGCGTATTCACCGGTCGCCGGGCCGAAAGCGTTTGCCCTCGCGTCGCGCGAGACGTGACTCCCTCCCGCGGCGCCCTTATCCCGCTCGACCCCGTACCCGTGGCATGATACTCGTTCGCGGCAGCGGCGGCGGAACGGACCTCACCGGCACGGTGTTCGAGCGCGGCGAGGAGCCGCCCGCGTACAAGGGTGCGCCGAACGAGGACGCGCCGTACGTGTGGGTGTGTGACTCCTTCTACGAGGTCGAGAGCGGCGGCTCACCGCTCGTCGTCGACGGCGAGGAGATCCGCGTCGCCTTCGAGGAGCCGATGCCACGCGGGTTCGACACCCGCGACCAGGCGGTCGAGGCGGCCCGCGACCACGTGCGGACGCAGTTCGCGCGGATCGGCGTCGACCCCGCCGACGTCGCGGTCGAGGTGACCGCGGCAGACCCCGCCTGAGACCGTCGGACGGAGACCGCCCGCGGCCACCCTTTTACCCGTTCCGCCCCGGTACGGCCCGTATGTCCGACCCACCGGAGGACTTCGATCCCGAGTCGCGGGAGGAGCGCGAGGTCGCGGCCGCGGCCGCGACCGACCGGTCCGACTTCCTCTCGCTGATGAGCCACACCTACCGCGGCGAGCTCGGGCGGACGAGCTCGTGGCGGACCCGCATCGACCGGACGACCAACTGGGCGGTCGTGGTGACGGCGTCGCTGCTCACGTGGACCTTCTCGAGCGAGTCGCGGCCGCACTACGTGCTGCTCATCGGGCTCGTCATGCTGAGCGTCTTCCTCGGCATCGAGACGCGCCGGTACCGCACCTTCGACGTCTGGCGGTCCCGCGTGCGGCTCTTAGAGGAGAACGTGTTCGCGAACGCGCTCGACCCGGAGGGCGTCGAGGAGTCGAACTGGCGGCGGCTCCTGAGCGCGGACCTCCGCGAGCCGACGATCAAGATGCCGACCGTCGAGGCGGTGTCCCGGCGCCTCCGCCGGGTGTACACGCCGCTCTTCTCCGTGCTCATCGCCGCGTGGGTCGTCAGGCTCACCGTGTTCACGCCGTCCGGAAACGGCGTCGTCGCGACCGCCGCGGTCGGCGCGATCCCGGGCGCGTTCGTGCTCGCGGTCGTGGCCTGCTTCTACCTCGTCGTGCTGCTGCTGACGCTGCGGCGGGCCCCGCGGCGGGCCAAAGGCGAGATGCAGGCCGCCGCCGAGACCGACGACTGGAAGTGAGTCGGCGGCACCCCGCCCGCAACCCCTTTTCGCTCCCGGCCCAACCGGACTGTATGGCCGAGCTACCGGACCGCGTCGTGGGCGACGCGCGGACGAGCGACTTTGGGTGGAACCTCCTCACCGACCTGACCGACATCGGGAACCGCATGGCGGGATCGACCGGCGAGCGCCGCGGCGCCGAGCGCGTCGTCGAGGCGTTCGAGGCCGCCGGTCTGCGGAACGCCGGCCTCGACGAGTTCGAGATCCCCGGCTGGTGGCGCGGCGAGTCGTCGCTGTCGGTGTCGGGCCCGGTCGAGCGCCGCCACGAGAACTCCCACGAGGTGATCGCGCTGCCCGGAACCCCGAGCGGCGAGGTGAGCGCCCCGCTCGTCGACGTCGGCGACGGCACCGACGAGGAGTTCGCGGAGGCGGGCGAGGACCTCGACGGCGCGGTCGCGATGGCTTCCTCGCGCACGCCGGAGAGCCACGACCGGTGGATCCACCGGATGGAGAAGTACGTCGCGGCCGCCGAGCGCGGCGCGGTCGGGTTCGTCTTCCGGAACCACATCGAGGGGGCGCTCCCGCCGACCGGCGAGATCGGCTACCACAACCGACCTGGCCCGATCCCCGCCGTCGGCGTCTCGAAGGAGGTCGGGGACCGGCTCTCGCGGCTCGCCGAGGCGGCCGAGGGTGACAGGGAACGGGGCGGCGACGGTTCGGGAAGCGGCGCCGCCGCTGGGGACCGCCCGACCGTCTCGCTCGACGTCGACTGCCGGAACGAGCCGACCACCTCGGTCAACGCGGTCGCGGAGGTCGGGCCGGAGACCGACGAGGCCGTCTACCTCACGGCGCACGTCGACGCCCACGACGTGAGCGACGGCGCCAACGACAACGGCGCGGGGTCGGCGCTCGTCGCGGAGGTTGGCCGCCTGCTCGCGACCGTCGAGGGCGACCTCGACACCCGGGTGCGGCTCGTCACCTTCGGCTCCGAGGAGATCGGGCTGTGGGGGGCGTACCACGCCGCCGAGACGACGCCGGAGGATGAGATCGCCTGCGTGGTCAACCTCGACGGCGCCTGTAGCTCGCGGAACCTCCGCGTGGGGACGAACGGGTTCGACGGGATGCGCTCGACGTTCGAGGCGGTCGCGGCGGCGTTCGACACGCCCCTGACGGTCGGGGAGACGATCTCGCCGCACGGCGACCAGTGGGCGTTCGTCCAGGAGGGGATCCCGGCCGTGATGGCGTCGACGACGAGCGACCAGTCGGGTCGCGGCTGGGGCCACACCCACGCCGACACCCTCGATAAGCTCGACTCCCGCGATCTCCGCGAGGTGGCGACGCTCGTCGCCGCGGCCGTCTACCGGTTCGCGACTGGCGAGGTCGGGGCGACCCACCGCT
Organism: Halorubrum xinjiangense; assembly: GCF_900102375.1. GTDB lineage: Archaea > Halobacteriota > Halobacteria > Halobacteriales > Haloferacaceae > Halorubrum > Halorubrum xinjiangense. The sequence goes on along the minus strand of NZ_FNBO01000002.1, from coordinate 269,375 downwards.
CGCGGGAGTCGATCCGCGACGCCATCGACGAGGGCTACGTCGAGGAGCTGAAGACGGGCGGGCGGTGGCCCTACGGCGAGTGACGGCGACGGAGGCGGCGGAGCGAAGCGGCGGCGAGAACGAGTCCGAACGGGCCCGGCGCGGTGGCTCACGGGCCTCGCGACGGTCCGCCGCCCGACTCACTCCTCGTCGGAGCCGTCGCAGACGCCCAGCGGGAGCGACTCGGGGGCGTCGCCGTCGGCGTCGAGACCGGCGTACGCGTCGTCGATGAGCCGGGCGACCAGCGTCTCGGGGCTCACGCCGCGGGCGGCGGCGAGGGCCGCGAGGCGCTCGCACTGCTCGTCCGGCACGGAGACGGTTCCGTCGTCCATGCGCGGCGCTCTGTCCCGAAGCTACAAAAGCGTTGGTCTGACCCCGTTCACGCCGCATCTGTTCGATCTCGCTCACGGACCGCGCCGACCGGCTCGCCCTCGGCGAACCGATCGAACAGCGCGTTCATCACCGCGGACTCGGCGCGCGAGAGGTGTTCCCACACCGTCGTCGAGCCGAGTCCCAGCTCGGCGGCCACCTCCTCGACGCCCACGCCGCCGCCGTGGTCGTAGTAGCCCGCGGCGATCGCGGTCGCGAGGACCTCTCGCTGCCGGTCCGTGAGGTCGTCGAGGAGACCGGACGCGGGCAGTTGCGGCGAGCGCTCGATCGACGCCAGCTCCACGTTCCGGGCCAGCTCCACCTCGTTGCCGCCGCGTTCGAGCTCGCGCATCACCGCCGAGAGGTCGTCGTCCTCCCCCAGGTACGCCGTCCAGCGCTCGACGCCGCCGGAGATGGTCGTCCCCGTTCGGTAGTGGATCCCCATGCGCGAGAACCGGTCCCCGATCCCGTCCCAGTCGGCGGCCGCGGCGTCGATCGTCAGCGCGACGTAGGCGTGGGTGCCCTCGATCGGCGCCAGCGGCTCGGCGGAGACGATCAGGTCGAACTCGCGGAACTCCTCGACGAACGACTCGATCTCCGCCGGCGGCCCGGTGAGCTCCGCGATCCGCTTGCGCTCGGGCCCGCTCCCGGTCATCGAGGAGACGGACCGGTACCGCACCTCCGGGTGGCGCGCGCTCACCTCGCACTCCGGCTCCCCCGCGTGGTGGATCCGGAACGTCACTTCCCGCATGGGTGATCCGATGTCGCCGACGTTCAAACGGGTTCCGGACCGTCGCGAGCCATTTATACCTCCGACCGCGCAACCGAGGACGTGGTGGCGATGACACGTAGCGAGCGGAAGCCCACCCCTTCAGGGTGGATCTGAGCGACACCATTCCGTAGTAAACCACACGCTACGACTCGTCTGGATGTTCCACGTTAGCGAGTCCAGTGTTGACTAACTCGGTGTACGCTTCGGTGAGGGTTCGGTCGGTTTCCTCGGCCCACTCTTTCACTTGTCCGTGGAGCGACCACGGAATATCCACGTTTGGACGCATCAGTGACAAGACTTTAGGACCGCAAGACTATATCAATTGGTGTCGTGAGGCGAACCAACACGTTCGCGGTACGCCCGCTCTCCGACAACGATAAGCGGCTACTGCGGGATCTGTTGGACGCCTCTGCAAGCCTGTGGAACGAGTTGAACTACGAGCGCCGCCAGCAGTTCTTCGACGGCAAAAGCGTGTGGGACACCGCCGACTACCGGAAACAGTACGTCGATGTGCTCGGCTCTGCCACCGCACAGCAGATCATTCGGAAGAACACATCCGCGTGGCGGTCGTTCTTCGCCGCCCGCGAAAACGGAGAGAACACTGCTCCGCCGGGCTACTGGGGCAACGAGGACGACGGCAGAGAACTCCGCACGTTCATCCGCAACGACCAATACACGCTGGAAACCGGCGAGCGATCACGAGTTGAGATCCCAGTCGGCCACGCCCTGAAAGACGAGTACGGACTTGGCTATCACGACCGCCTGCGCCTCGAAGTTGCTGGCAACCCGAAGTGGGATGGCGAACAAGGTCGCTTGGAGATACAGTACGATGAGACGGACGACACGTTCAGGGCCTTTCAGCCTGTCACCGTACCTGATTCTCAGCAGGATTCACCACTGGCTTCGCACGAAGCCGCGCTGGACGTGGGCGCAAACAATCTCGTCGCCTGTACTACCACGACTGGACAGCAGTACCTCTACGAGGGGCGCGACCTGTTCGACCGCTTCCGTGAGACGACCGCGGAGATCGCTCGGTTACAGTCCAAACTCCGTGAGGGACGATACAGCAGCCAGCGGATACGACGGCTGTATCGCACACGGACGAGACGGCGCAACCACGCACAAGACGCACTGGTTCGACACCTGATGGAACGGCTCTACGCCGAAGGGGTCACCACGGTATACGTGGGCGACCTCACGGACGTTCTTTCGACGCATTGGTGTGCCGAGGTGAACGCAAAGACGCACCAATTCTGGGCGTTCCGGGCCTTCATCGAGCGGCTGTCCCACACCGCCGAAGAATACGGTATCACGGTCGAGGTACGGTCAGAAGCCGACACAACGCGAACGTGCCCGACGTGTGGCGAGCAGGACGACACCGACCGGGACGGCGACGTGTTCCGGTGTCCGTGCGGTCACGAAGCCCATGCCGACCTGTGCGCGTCTCGCACGTTCCTCGACAAGCAGGCTGACGAACCCGTTAGGTCGATGGCACGGCCCGTGCGCCTCAAGTGGGACGACCACACCTGGTCGGAGCTATCACACTCTCCCGGGAGGGCCAGTCCCAACGAGGAGCGCACAAACCGGAGTACTGGGGACGGGAAACTTGCCTCTGTGGGGACAGCATAGCCAACATCCCTACCGGAAGAATCCCACTCCTGAAGGGGTGGGAGGATGTCAAGAGTCGGTTACCCCCATAGGAGTCGATTTTTATTAGCAGATATTAATTACAAGCAGGATACAGCGGTACAATCAGCTGTTACAGTAGAATCCGATCTAGGTTAGAGAAGACGTTTGGCCGCTACCCAATTTGTACTTACCACAGTTCCGAGAATGTATCACAATTAAGGTTTTCAGTTAAGCCAGACTTGTGAAATCCGGTTTAGCAGACTCATTTACACAGATACAGTCACATTATGAGTCATCATGAAGGAATGACGTTGCTCTCTCCTCTTCACAAGGAATGATATCACCGCTCTCAACTTTTTGTGTCTGTTCGCCGATTCCCGACTGGGGCAAGTAGTACATTTCTCCTTCTTTGAGTTCTTTATCGCAGGAAATCCAAGTTCGTTTTAGAATATTCTCCCAGTGTAACTGTACACGATATGAGTCGCCAAACGTACTCTCTACTTCACCAATGACTGGTGTATCGTAGCTCAGAGCTTCCATTAACGCAGTTACATCCGCATAGATGTCCTCAAATTGATCCTCTGATATAACCTCATCGCGGTTTGATGTGACCCCTGGATCCCTACCGTGATTTAACGCGTTCCTCAGCTGTGTAACTGGCTGGCTTCCTACAACTGCGGTGTCGATCTTATTTTGAATAATGTCGTATGCCTCCAGTTGTTTGCTCGCCTCAGTGTCAAAGAATTGAATATAATCGCCGATTGCGAACGGACGGTTCCCCTCAACTTCTTTAGCCCACTGATCACCCCAGTAGTTATGACCGTGATATTCTGTGATGATTGCTAAATGTTGTTCCAAGGGTATGATAAGATCGCGCACTAGCGAAGAATGGTCCCCAAAAGTGGTTTGACGATCTGTTCGCACCTGACTGAGTCTATTTGTAATATGACTTGGAAGAGATAGTTGCCAACTCGTTTCGACTGAAACCTGCTCAAGTGATTTATCAACCTGAGGTAAATCCTCGATAGAGCCGTCCTTTACAGTTTTATTATGAAATTGGTGGATATTGATATTCTCTGATGAGCTAATCTCATATCCAATCGGAATATCCCAACTATCTTCAGATTTAATATCTAGTCGGCAGCTAAAATCAATAGGATCTGATAGCGAACTGGGCCCAGTCTGAAAGTATGCCCAATCAAAATATACTCCCGTCGAACTGAGGCTGCGTTCGTATCCTCGTGTCATAATACCCACTATTCATCTAATTGTAATGAATCTGGTTGCCCACCTGTCTATCAATGGAAACACCTTCTATCGCAATCAGTTTATAATCGTGAGCGAGTACGTCGGACTGTGGTGGCCATGACGATCCGTTACCCCCTCTCGAGCCCCTTGTGATGAAGACTTCCTACCGAGCCACCACTTCCACTCTCTGAGTGACTTCTATTACATACCATACTGTGAGATCTACAAATAGTTCTCGGCTCACCCCCACTGAGTTCCTTGTGACAACGTATTTCACCGTGTTACCATTACCGTACTCACCAGCACGCGGCTGGTCCGCACCCTGAACGGTCGTCGTCACGTCGCGGAGCGCCGCTTCCGGGAGGACCGCGGTGAAAGTGGTTGTGAGTGACAGCGTCCGCTCTCTGTCGTGCGGTTTCGATGCGAAATAGAAGGGTGAGTCGTCGTCGAAAGCGGGCGGCGGGCCCGCCGCTCAGTACGAGGCCGCGCGCTTGTCGAGGCCGGCCGCCTCGATGTCCTCGCCGTCGACGGAGGTGCGGAGGACGTCCATCCCGTCGTCGCGGTCGATGTCGAAGTTGCGGGCGTACAGCCCTTCGAGGCGGTCGTATTCGGCCTCCGAGATCGGCGGCACGTCGGCGGCGGCGCTCCACTCGGCGATGTCGTCGCCGTCGCGGAACGTCGGCGTGACGGAGGCGACCTCGTCGTGCGCGAGCAGCCAGCGGATCGCCGCCTGCGCCATCGTGCGCGTCCCGTCCGCGTGGTCGGGGTCCTCGAGGAAGCGGATCGCGTCGACCTTCTCCCAGCCCGTCTCGTACCACTCCTTCGGGCGGTGCGAGCGGTGGTCGCCGTCTTCGAGGACGGTGTCGGGCGTCACCTGCTCGTTGAGCAGGCCGGAGGAGTGCGGGACGCGGGCGATGACGGAGGTGTCGGGGCCGGAGTCGCGGATCGTCTCGACGAAGTGGCGGCCGGGCTCCTGCTCGAAGAGGTTGAAGACGGTCTGGACCGCGTCGAACTCCTCGTACTCGACGGCGGCGTCGCCCTCGGCGAGCCAGCCGATCGAGGGGCCGAGCGCCCAGCCGAGCGCGCGGACGCGCCCCGACTCCTTCCACTCGCGGAGGAGGTCGCGCACCTCGGGGGTGACCTCGTCGACGTTCGCGTTGTGCAACTGGAGCACGTCGACGTAGTCGGTGTCGAGCCGGTCCAGCGAGGCCTCGAACGCCTCGGTGAGGTACTCGCGGTTCAGCTCCTTCGGGAGCTCGCCGTGCCCGGCCTGCGGGTTGTCGTAGAAGTCGTAGCCGATCTTCGTCGACAGCGTCACCTCGTCGCGGCGGCCGTCGATCGCCTTTCCGATTATCTCCTCGCTGTCGCCGTGGCCGTACACGTCGCCGGTGTCGACGTAGGTGACGCCCGCGTCGAGCGCCTCCTCGACCATCCCGACCGCCTGTTCGTCCGAGCGGTCGCCCCACCAGTCGGTGCCGACGACCCACGCGCCGAAGCCGATCTCCGAGACCTCGACGCCCGAGTTACCGAGTTCGCGGTGTTCCATACCCGGCGTTAGGGGCTGGCGCACTTATCGGGTGCGGTCTCAGTCACCGCACGGGAACGCCCCCGCGGTGAGAGGACGGCACCTCCGCCGCGAGAGGACGGCGCCTCCGCTCCGTAGAGGGCGGCACCCCCGACCGGCGTCCGCGCGCGGCGTTCGCACAACCGAATCCCTTTGAGGGACGGCGACGAAGCGGGCCCGATGACAAAGCGACACGTGTCCCTGCCCGACGGCGCGGAGGCCGGGGTCCGAGGGTTCATCGACGAGGTGGACGAGCGGCTCTCCTCGGACGAGGACACCTGCGAGGTCGTCCGCGACGTGTTGATCGACCTCCACGGCGACCGCGAGGCGTGGGAGGCGTGGCAGGACGGGGAGTCGGTGTCGCGCGCCGAGCGCGTCCGCCTTCAGGGGTACGACCCGTGTAACGCGACGCTGGAGTCGGAGTACTACGCCGAGAAGGACGAGGAGCGCTTCCAGCGCTCGAAACACCTCCAGTGGCTCTGGCGGCAGTTCGACGCCACGCCGATGGCCGACAACGTCGAGTTCGCGCTCCGCTTCCGCCAGATGCTCGGGAACCACCTCTTCGCCGAGTGCGGGGAGAACTGCCGCTTCTTCAAGGGGATCTCCGTCACCTACGGCCACAACATCGAGGTCGGCGACAACGTCGTGATCCACGACGACGTCCACCTCGACGACCGCGGGAAGCTGACGATCGGCGACCGCGCCTCGGTCTCCGACGGGGTCCACCTCTACAGCCACGACCACGACATCGTCGACCAGACGGAGGTCCGGAACTTCCACACGATCGTCGAGGCGGACGCCCGCGTCACCTACGACGCGATGGTCCGGGCCGGCTGCCGGGTCGGCGAGAACAGCGTCGTCGGCGCGCGCTCCGTGGTCCAGGGCGACGTCCCCGACCACCACGTCGTCGTCGGCTCGCCCGCCCGCAGCGTCCGCGTGAAGCCGGGCTGGGAGGAGACCGCCGAGGAGCTCGAAGACGGGCGCCTCCCCGACAATCAGGACGACCGCGAGATCGAGTACGAACTCCCCGAGGACCTCGAGCAGTTCGACGAGTTCCAGCGGGACCTCCGGCCGCCGAACTGAGCGTCCGGGGAGCGTCCGGGGGGCAACCGAGGAGCGTCCGGGGAGCGTCCGCTGAGCGGCGGGCGGAGGGAGAACGCGACGGCGACTACTCGTCCGGTTCGTCGACCAACAGCGTGTTCCGCACCAGCGTGGAGATGCCGCGCCGGAGGCGCTCGGTGACGGCCTGATCGGAGATATCGAACGAGTCCGCGAGCTCCTGCGTCGAGATCTGGCGCGGCAGCGAGTAGTATCCGGCCTCGACGGCGTCAGCGAGGGTCTCGCGCTGCGGCGGCGTCAGCCCGTACCAGGGGTCGGCGTCGGGCTTCGTGGGGTTGTAGATCCGGTTTATCGACACGTCGATGTCCTCCTCGACGTAGTAGTCCTGAAACGACGAGAGCGCCTCGTGGGTCGGAAAACGGAGTTCGAGGCACCACGCCTCGGCGTCGCCCGTCGCGTCCAGCAGCACCGCGTCGAGGTCGGGGATCGTCCGCAGCAGTGAGGCGTCGGACGGCTCCCAGTCGAGCGAGTACAGCGTCTCGTCGTCGTGCGTGTCGACGAGTTGGATGTCGTTCACTGAGGGGTGGTCGCGGACCGAGCGCTCGAAGCTCTCCCGCGCGTCGTTCCGGATCCGAATGAACGGGGTTGGTCGCCCGCCCAGCGGCACCATCGTCTCCAGCGTGACCTGCGTGGGGCCTTCCACCCGGAGTATCTGCCCCAGTTCGAACGCCGCAGACGGGATGGTCGCCTCAGCGATAACGCTCATTCGATACGCCCCCGTTCAGTCGCAACCGCGTTAAATTCTCGGTAGCGAGCGTCTCACACCAACGCTCATAACTTGGTATATCATGCTTTTCGGTAGTATTTTCCCGTGAGAAGCCGTATCAGATGACGCAGAGGCACATGACGGCGGACCCTATCTGTCTGCGTGGCGCCGAGTCCGACGCCGCGACGGCGCCGTATCGCAGTCGAGCGCGTTACCTACCATGACAACCGACCCGACTACCAACGACGAGATTACAAGCACGAAGGAGTTCGAGGCCGCCCTCAGCCGAGTAATTCTCGCCGCCCTCGAAAACGACGTCGACCCCCGTGGAACGTGGGAGTACCGCGCCGACGGTGTCGGGTCCGACATGGAAGTCATGGTGGTCGAACTGGCTGACTGACGGCCGAACGGTCGCCCGGCGGTCGCTGGTTTAAAGCCCTTGGTAGGCCATCCCGAACTGATTCGCGGGCGGGGAGAGTCCTCCCCGTATGACGGACGCGCTCGACTCCCTCGGTCCCCCGACGGACGTCTCCGAATCGAGGGACGCCGTCGCGCGTCGCCTCCTAGAGGGCGTCTCCACGCACGCCATCTTCATGCTCGACGGCGACGGGAAGGTCGCGGCGTGGCCCGCCCCGGCGACGACCCTCTACGGGTACGAGGAGGCGGCGGTCCTCGACCGGCACGTGCGGACGCTGTTCGCCGACGACGAGGGGGAGGGGGACGCCGACTCGCTCCCCGAGGACTTCTTCGCGGAGCCGAGCGAGGAGTCGGTCGAGTTCGAGTGCTGGCACCGGCGGGCTGACGGCTCGGTCTTCTGGGCTACGCTGACGCTGTCGCCGCTGTGGAACGACGAGTTCCACGGGTACGCGGCGGTCAGTCGGGACACGACGGCGACCAAGGAGTACGAGCGGATGTTAGAGCGGCAGAACGACCGCCTCAAGGAGTTCACTGACATCCTCGCGCACGACCTCCGGAACCCGCTGAACGTCATCCAGGGGAGCCTGACCCTGTACGAGGAGACCGGGGACGACGAACACCTCGAAACGATCGGCGAGACGACCGATCGGATGGCGCGGCTCGTCGACGACCTGCTTCGCGTCGCCCGGCAGGGGAACGTCGTTAGCGACCCGGAGCCGACCGACATCGGTGAGGTCGTCGAGAGCGCCTGGCGGAGCCTCGGCGGCGACGCCGGGGCGACGCTCACCTACGAGCCCGTCCCGTCGGTGAGCAGCGACCCCGACCGGCTCCGCGAGCTGTTCGAGAACCTCTTCCGGAACAGCGTGGAACACGGTTCCACGAGCAGTCGGGCAGAGCCCGATGACAGTGTCGAGCATGGCTCGACTAGCAGCCGGGCGGAGCCCGGCGACAGCGTGGAACACGGTTCCACGAGCAGTCGGGCGGAGCCCGACGACAGTGTCGAGCATGGCTCGACTAGCAGCCGGGCAGAGCCCGGCGACAGCGTGGAACACGGCGGTAACGTGACGGTCGAGGTCGGCCCGCTCGACACCGGCTTCTACGTCGAGGACGACGGGCCGGGAATCCCCGACGAGATCACCGACGACGTCTTCGACCACGGCTTCACCACGCGCGACGACGGGCACGGCTACGGCCTCTCGGTCGTCCGGACGATCGTCAACGCACACGGCTGGGACATCGTCGCGACCGAGGCGGAGGGCGGCGGCGCCCGGTTCGAGATCACCGGCATCGAATTCCTCGGCTGACGCGGAACAGACGGACGAGGAGCGCGGCAGAACGCACGCGGCGTGCGCGACTCGGCCGAAGCAGGACTCGGGGCGCCGACGGATTTCGTGTGTCCACACCCGGCCAGATAAATGCCATTGTGGACCATCCCGAGGAGGTATCCGCAGATAAAACGAGACGAACGTATGAGGGCGGGAGGAACTCGCCTTCGACTTCTCGTTACCGGGGACCGAGGGCGACGAGATCACCGAGTACCGGCTGGGCGACTACACGAGCGACGGGGCGGTGGTGCTCGTGTTCTACCCGTTCGACTTCAGCCCCGTCTGTACCGAGGAGCTCTGCGGCTTCCGGGACGCGGAGTGGCTCTCCTTCCCCCTCCTGAGCGACACGGAGGGGGAAGTCATCAGGGAGCTCGACCTCGCGTACGACGAGTGGGAACACCACGCCGGCGTGCCGAAGCGGGCGCTCGTCGAGCTCGACGAGTCGCACGACGTCCGCTACAGGTGGCAGACCGAAGACGCGTACAACAGCCCCAACATGGACGAACTCGAACAGACCGTGCTCTCGTTGATGGACGGTCCGGCCCAGTGACCGCTCCCGCGCGGTCGGCGCCTTCGCGTATCGCTCGGTCGTGCCTGACAGACGTCTCGATCGGTGGGTGGAATGGCTGACCGAGCCGATCCTGTCCCCGTCGGAGACACGCCGACGCTCGGGCAAAACGCCCACTGGAACCGCGTCGCACAACGGCTACACGACCCCGAGGGCGACGGCGAGCTTGTGACGGCCGTCGTGTTCGCCGTCGCGGACGCAGAGGGCGTCGACCCGACCGAACTGGAGCTCCGGCTGAACCACACCGTCGACATGGAGGGGATCGATCACGCGTTCTTTGGCCCTGGAACGACGGAAGGCGCTCGGAACGGGACCGAGAGCGTCGAGTTCCGCTACCTCCGCTATCTCGTCAGCGTCCGGAGCGACGGGTGGATCCGCGTCTACGAGCCGCTCGGCCCCGGTCGGACGTGAACGGCAGCGTCAGTTGTGACTCCGGACCCGGTCCGTCACGACCGATCCCTGCGGCCCTTGTCGTCGCGTGGTACCACTCCCCAGTACCGTTATTTGCCAGTAGCGCGTACAAGCAGGTGGTGTTACACGCATGACAGGAAAGCGGATACTGATGATCGTCGGCGACTTCGGCGAGGACTACGAGATCATGGTCCCGTTCCAGGCGCTTCAGGCGGTCGGCCACGAGGTCCACGCCGTCTGCCCGGAGAAGGCGGGCGGCGAGTCGGTCAAGACCGCGATCCACGACTTCCGCGGCGACCAGACGTACCTGGAGACTCGGGGCCACGACTTCGAGCTTACGCACGGGTTCGACGACGTCGACCCGGCCGACTACGACGCCCTGGTCGTTCCCGGCGGGCGCGCCCCCGAGTACCTGCGCGGCTACGAAGAGGTCCTCGACGCGGTGCGGCACTTCTTCGAGGCCGACAAGCCCGTCGCGTCGATCTGTCACGGCCCGCAGATCCTCGCGGCCGCGGGCGTCCTCGACGGCTACGAGCTGACGGCGTACCCCGCCGTCAGGCCCGAGGTCGAGGCCGCCGGCTGCTCGTGGGTCGACGGCGTGACGACCGACGGCAACCTCGTCACCGGGCAGGCGTGGCCCGACCACCCCGAGTGGATCGCGCAGTTCCTCGACCTGCTCGGGACGGAGATCGACAACGAGGCGACGGCGGCGACCGCGGACTGACCCGCCCGGTGGCAGGTGTCGTGTCCGACCCCCGCGCCCTCGCCGTCAACGTCGCCGCTAACACGAACGAGCCCGGCTTCCGCGGGCCCGTCTATCCGGACGGCTCGTTCGCGTACGTGCCGATCCCCGAGTCGGCGGCGACGCTCCCGCGCGAGGAGTTCCCGGTCGACGAGCCGGTTCCGACCTACGGCGACCTCGACCTCCCGTTCGCGGTGCCGGCCGACCTGCGCGAGACGCCCGTCCACGCCGACCCCGAGTTCCCGGGCGTCCACGGCCGCGAGCGGGCGACCTACGGCGACCCCTACGGCGTGAAGGCCGGGCGGATCGCCGCCCTCGACCCCGGCGACTGGCTCCTCTTTTACGCGACGCTCACGCTGCGACCGCGCGGGTGGACGGGCCCGGGCGACGAGGGCCCCGGCGACGCGGGGGCCGACGAGCGCGACGGCGCATGGCTCCGCGAGCGGGATGTCGACGTCGACCGCGACCTCGCGCCCGACTGGGGCGCGTACCTCTTCGCCGGGATCCGGATCGACCGGGTGCTCTCGGCGGCGGGCGACGACGGGGACGACGAGGGCGTCGTCGACCGCGCGGCCGCGACCGAGGCCGCGCCGACCAACGCGCACCTGAAGCGGGACCCCTTCGACGCGCGGGCCGTCGTCGTTGGTGACGCCGGACAGTCCGGGCTCTTCGAGCGCGTCCTCCCGCTGAGCGCGTCCGACGCGGGCGCCGAGGCGAACCCGATCGTCACCGACCTGTCGAGCGACTCCGGGAAGGGGCCCTGGTGGCGCCGCCCGATGGCCTTCGACGCGCCGGCGGCGAGCCGGTTGCTGGCGCGGATCGACGGGATCTGACGGACCGAGCGCGACGCGACGGGCCGGAGGTCCGCTCCCGCCGCCACCGCGATTTATGAGGCTCGCCGCCGTCACGTGCGGTATGAGCGACGAATCCACAGAGACGGCCGAGGAGGCCGCCGACCGCGGCGCGCCGTCGCGGCTCGGCCGCGTCCTGCTCGGCGTCGGCCTCGCCGCGCAGGCCTCCGAGGACTTCCGCGACATGGAGGACACGATCGAGTACGCCGAGTCGGCGGGCGTCCCGATGCCGGACGTCGCCGCGCCGTTCGCCTCCGGCATGATGGTGGTCGCCGGCCTCGGCATCGCGCTCTGGCGGCTCCCCCGGATCGCGACCGGCGCGGCGGTCGCGTTCCTGACTGTCGTGACCGCGACGATGCACGACTTCTGGAACGCCGACGAGGACGACAAAAGCGGGGAGCGGCTCGCCTTCTTCGGCAACCTCGCGATGCTCGGCGGGGCCCTTGTGTTCCTGCGCGAGGCTTATAAGAGGTGAACGGAGGCGCGTGGGACGGTTCCGGCGCCGCAGCCGCTCGTTTATAAATAACTGACCGTGGATCGGCAGTGAACACCTCCAAAGCCCCAGTCGCGAGGCCGCAGTACGCTCGTTGTCGTCCGAAAATCTTCGATTTTCGGGATGACGAGAGAGCTTCGCTCTCTCGAACCACGCTCCCCGCTCGCTCCGCTCGCTGCGGTGCTTACGTCGTCATCAGAACGCCTCGCGTTCTGATTGGCTCACGAGAGCTCCGCTCTCGTGAACGCCTACTGCGGCCTCGCGACTGCCCCTTTGAGTCCCACCCCACCCCGCCCCACACAGCACCGCAGCCTCACGCCTCCCCAACCTCGTCAGTCGCCGTCGCTTCGCTCCGGCGACTGACTCCCTCGCGCGTGCTGTCGCCGGCGCTTCGCGCCGGCTTCCAGAGGGACCTTCGGTCCCTCGCGGCTCGGCCGCAAGGCGGCCTCGCAGGCACGCAGGGAGGCGCGACGCGCCTCTTGCAGCCGGCGGCTCTGCCGCCGGCGACGCCACCGCGTGTTTATTTATAAATCGCCGGCGTCCAGCGGGTCCTCCAGCTGGCCCATCACCGCCTCCATCGCGTCGGTCGCGGTGAGCAGCCCGACGACCTCGCCGTCCTCGATGACTAAGGCGAGCTCCTGTGACTCCGCCTGGAACTGGTCGTACGCGTTGCTGACGCTCGCGTCCGCCGATATCGTCATCGGCGGGGCCGCGACGTCTTCGAACGTCAGGTCGCCGTTTCGGAGCTCGTCGTAGCGGCTCACGATCGAGGGGGCATACACGATCCCCTCGAAGTCACTCAGGTCGCCGCCGACGAGGGGGAACCGGCTGTGCGGGGTGTCGCGGATCCGGTCGAGGTTCTCCTCGGCGGAGGCGGTCGTCGACAGCGAGATTATCCCGTCGGCCGGCGTCAGCACCTCCCGCACGGCGAGTTCGTCGACGTCGAGCGCGTTGAGGACCTCCTCGCGGCGCTCCTCGGGGAGCTCGACCTCCTCCATCATGGAGCCGAGGCGGGTGCGGAGCTCCGCGCGCGTCTCCAACACCTCCTCTTCGGCCTCGGTCCACGACCCGGTCATCTCGACGCCGAACAGGCCGAGCGTCGCCTTCGCGACCCAGTCGCCGAACTTGATCAGCGGCGAGATGAGCCACGCGAACCAGTAGAGGGGCCGCGCGCCGTAGTTGGCGACCTGCTTCGAGCGCTCGACGCCGAGGTACGTCGGCGTCTGCTCGCCGTGCGTCAGGTGGACCATGTTGATGATAAAGAAGCCCAGAAGCGAGCCCGCGCCGGCGGACGCGAACGCCGTGCTCTCGAAGAGGGGGGCGAAAAGCGCCGCGAGCCCCGGCTCGGCGACGATGCCGAGCGCGATGCTCGTCCCCGAGATCCACACTTGACAGGTCGTCAGGTAGAACTCTAAGTCGTCGGTCATCTCCCACGCGCGCCGCAGCCCGGGGGTGTCCATCTCCGATTCGGGGTACTGCCGTAGCCGCGTCAGCCCGAACTCGATCGCCACGAAGTACGCGTTGATCAGGATGAGGAGGACGCCGGCCGCCACGCGGAGGGCGACCTCCGTCGGGGGCATCGCCGTCGCGAGGGGGATCATCGTCTCACCGATCTCGGTTCGAACGTAAAAATGGTCGAGAACGGGAGACGACGCGAGAGCGGACGGACGCTCGAATCGCTACGCGTAGTCCTCGTACGTCGGGAGCCCGTCCTCGGGCGGGAACTCCTCGACCGGGACGGTCGTCTCGTCGCCGCTTTCCATGTTCTTCACCGTGTACTCGCCGTTCTCTAAGTCGCGCTCGCCGACGACCACGACCGTCTCGGCGTTGATCGAGTCGGCGTAGCCGAGCTGCGCGCCGAACGAGCGGTCGGAGACGTCCTGCTCGACGACCACGTCGTCGCCGAGCGCGCGGAGGTCGCTCGCGAGCGCGGCGGCCTCGCTCCGCGTGTCGCCCACCGAGAGGACGTAGTAGTCGGTCGAGAGCGCCTCGTTGGGCCAGACGCCGGCGCGCTGACAGAGGAGCTTCAGGGTGGCGTGACCGGGCGCGACCCCGACCGCGGGGGTCGGCTGGCCGCCGAAGCTCTCGATGAGGTCGTCGTAGCGCCCGCCGCCGAAGACGGAGCGGGACACCTCTCCCGTCGAGTCGAAGCACTCGAAGACGACGCCGGTGTAGTAGTCGAGCCCGCGGGCGGTCGTCAGCGACACCTCGCAGAACTCGCCCGCGCCGAAGTCGTCGGCCGCGGCAAGCACGTTCCGGAGGTTCTCGACCGCGTCCTCGACCGACTCGTCGCCCGCTGCGGCGACCGCGTCGAGGTCGTCGACAGTCTCAACGCCCGAGATGAGGTCGTCGAAGTCACGCGCGGTGTCGCGCGAGAGGCCGGCGTCGGAGAGGAGTCCGACGTACTCCCCGTCGTCGACCTTCGCGCGCTTGTCGACCGCGCGGATCGCGGCCGCGGTGTCGACCGCCTCGGGGTCGTCGGCGAGCGAGCGGACGAGGCCGCCGAGGATGTCGCGGTGGGAGACGCGGAACTCGAAGTCGTCGCCGGTGAGGCCCAAGTCGGTCAGGGCGTCGGCCGCGACCGCGAGCACCTCGGCGTCGGCCTCGGGCGCCGACGAGCCGAACACGTCGATGTTCGTCTGGTAGAACTCGCGGAAGCGGCCCTGCTGGACCTGCTCGTAGCGCCAGAACGGGCGGGTGGAGACCCACTTGATCGGCTTCGACAGCTCCTGGCCCTTCGCGACGACCATCCGGGCGACGGTGGGCGTGAGCTCCGGCGTCAGCGAGACGCCGCGGCCGCCCTTATCCTCGAAGGCGTACAGCTCCTCGACGATCTCCTCGCCCGACTTGTCGACGTACATCTCCGTCCGCTCTAAGGCGGGGGTGGCGATCTCGCGGAAGCCGTGCCTTGCGGCCGCGTCCTCGACCGCGTCGGTCACCTCGCGGCGGGCGGACTGCTCGCCGGGGTAGAAGTCGCGGAATCCCTTGAGGCCGTCGTACATGGGTGTCGGTTCGACGAGCGCCCGCTTGAAAGCATCCTTTCGGGGGCGGGGCTCGCCTGCTCGGTGCGGAGGTCGCGGCCGGGGGAGGACGGCCCCGCCTAGTCGCGCTGGTACTCCTTCTGGAACCCGCGGAACTCGGTCCGGTGGGCCTCCTCGTCCGAGAGCAGCGTCACGGCGAGGTCCTCCGTGACCGGGTCGTCGGCGTCCTCGGCGGCGTCGATCAGGTCCCGGTACGTCGCGATCGCGTCCTCCTCGGCGTCGAGCACGCCGTTGATGACGGCCAACACGTCCGTCGAGTCCTCGGGCGGCTGTAGCGACTCCTGGCCGGCCGTGAACTCGGCGGAGCCGGGCGGGCGCGCGCCGAGCTGTTTGAGCCGCTGGCCGAGCTGTTCGGCGTGGCCGAGCTCCTCTTGAACGTCCTGCTTGAGGCTCTCTTTAATCTCCTCGGCGCGGACGCCGTCGAGGACGATCGCGTTCGTCTGGTAGTTCATCACGGTCTCGATCTCGTCGGCGTACGCCGTCTTGAGCAGGTCGACGACTCGTTCGGATGACATGCTCGACGCTACGCCCGCGGGGTCGAAAGTAGTACCGGCGGTTCCACGTCGATGGGAGGCCGTCGGCCCCGGACGGGGCCGCGCGCGGCGACCGGCCGCGGCGGACGAGGGGACGGCCGGGGGTCAGTCTGTTCGGCCGCGAACGTACGTCTGGTCGTGGTCGGGGAACACGTCGTTTACGGTCTCCTCGCCGTACTCGTCTGCGATGAGCGTCCGGAGCTCGTCCTCGTAGTCCGCCTTGGGGACCTCCTCGCTCGGCCCCTGCTGGACGTCGAAGGTGGCGTCGACGAGCTGGTCGACGGCGTGGCGGCCGAACCCGGAGAGCGGGGAGATGTAGTCGACGCCGTTGCGGTCCTCGAGGCTCTGCGCCTGCGCCCGCGACACCGTGGGGACCCGGTCGTCGCGGCGCGTGCCGTCCGCGATGGCGTCGACGTCGAGCGCGGAGATGGCCTCTAAGGCGTGCTCGTGGACGCGCTGGATCCCGTTGCGCGGGTAGCCGTCGGCGACCATGGTCTCGGCCGCGCTCTCGGCCACCTCGCGGTCGAGGTCGACCCGCTCGAACGGGAACCCGAGTTGGCCGGCCGCGCGCTCGGCGTGCTCCCAGTCGTCCGTGAGCCCGAAGCTCCCGGTGACGCAGCGGACGTCGTAGAACCGGTCGAGCAGGTGGGCGGCGAGCGAGGAGTCTTTCCCCCCGCTGTACAGCAGCGCGAGCTCCATCTACCGCCGCCGGATGTCGAAGCTCTTCTGGTCGGGCTGGAGCTCTTTGAGCAGGTCACGCATCTGGTCTTCGTCGATCTGGCCCTGAATACGGCCGCTCTGTGCCAGCGCGGCGACCTGTTTTTTTACCTTCTCGCCGAACTGGGGCTTCGACATCTCGACCGCGTTGAGCCGCTGGCGCGCGCCGTCGGTCAGGTACTGTTTCAACACGGCCTCCTGTTGGGCCTCGGCGCGCTGCTGGGCCTCCTGCTGGGCCTCGGCGGTGTCGCCCTCGCCGCCCTGTCGCTCGCGGAGCTCTTCCATCTTCTGTTCGCGCAGTTCCTCGAGCCGTTCGTCGTCGGGGTTGCCGCTCATACCCGCCCGTTCTCGGTCCGCGCGAAAAACCATTTCGGCGGTCGCGACCCGCGCGGAGCGGCCGGACGCGGCCGGACGCCCGTCGACGGCAACGCGGGCGGTCCGCGCCGTTTAAACGGATCCTCGGCGTAGCCGGCGTCAATGAGCGAGTCGCGGGAGTTCTGTCCGCGCTGCGGCGACCCGGTCCCCGAGCGGCGCGACCCCCTTCCGGGCGAGCCGCGCGGGCGAGACGCACTGCTCTGTGACGACTGCTACTTCGAGGACTTCGACCTGGTCGACGCGCCCGACCGGATCGAGGTGCTGGTCTGTTCCGGCTGCGGCGCCGTCAGGCGCGGCGAGTCGTGGCGCGACGTCGGCGCGCGCGACTACACCGACGTCGCCGTCGACGAGGTCGCGGAGGCGCTCGGCGTCCACGTCGACGCCGAGGACGTCGAATGGGGGGTCGAACCCGAGCAGGTCGACGAGAACACGGTCCGGATGCACTGCCGCTTCTCCGGCGTCGTCCGCGGCACCCTGCGCTCGGCGGAGGTGACGGTTCCGGTCAAAATCTCGCGCGGGACCTGCGACCGCTGCGGGCGCATCGCCGGCGGCTACTACGCCGGGATCGTTCAGGTGCGGGCGGACGAGCGGGACCTCACGCCCGCCGAGCGCGCGGAGGCGCTCGACATCGCCGAGACGTACGTCGCCGACCAAGAGGCCGACGGCGACCGCGAGGCGTTCATCACGGAGGTCAAAGAGACCGACGACGGGCCGGACATCAAGCTCTCCTCGAACCGGCTCGCGCAGAACGTCGCGACGCGGATCACCGAGTCGCTCGGCGGGAGCTTCGAGTCGTACCCGACGCTCGTCACCGAGGACGGCGACGGCAACGAGGTGTACCGCGTCACCTTCGCGGTCCGGCTGCCGAAGTACGCGGAAGGCGAGATTCTCGACCCCGAGGACGGCGACGGGCCGGTCCTCGTCACGGGCGTCTCGGGCCGGCTCCAAGGCGTGCGCCTCGCGACCGGCGACGAGTACACCTCCGCGTTCGCGGACGGTGAGGCCCCCGACGCGACCCGGCTCGGCACCCGCGAGGACGCGGCGGAGACGACCGTGGTGACCGTCGAGGACGAGAACGCGATCCAGGTGCTCGACCCAGTCACCTACGAGGCGAAGACCGTCCCGAACCCGGCGTTCGTCGACGACGACGCCGACGCGGTCCTTGCGTTCGAACACAAGGGCGAGGTCCACCTCGTGCCGGAGGAAGGGACCGAGTCGGCTCCGAGTCGAGACTGACGGGTCCCTCTGGGCCGTTTCGGCGGAGGAACTGATCGTTCGTGGGAGCGCGTCGCAAAAGCGGGTGGGCGCGTCGGCGGCGCCAGCGGGGACGGGGCACCGTTCAGTCGGCGCGGGCGGGCTGTTCGCGCCCGAGCGCGGCGGCGCGCTCGGACTCCGTTACGTCGATGCCGCGGCGTTCGAGCTGCTCGATGAATTCGGCCTCGCTAAGCCCTGCCTGTGCGGCCGCCTGCGACAGTGTCAGGGTTCGCGCACCGTACAGCGTCAGCGCACTCGACAGCCCGTTCGTGGCCATACACCCAGTAGTCGGGTGAGGGATTATGAAGGTTACTACTTCATTGAGGGACCTGATACACCTTATACGATATATATTGACGGATGATCGGGACGGGAATCATAATACGATCCGGTCTCACCGACCTCGCCCGCAGGAGTTATACGCCTCTGCGGTCGACACGGCGGCATGGACAGACAACAGCTCATGGCGCTGTTCTTCGCGTTTCTCATGGTGAGCTCCATGGTCGCGTACGGCGTCTCGCTGCTCTAGCGGTCCATCCCCGTCAGCCGTCGCCCCACACGTCCGACAGCGGGTGGTTCTGCCGCCGCTCCGCGTCCTGCTCAGATCGGGTCCGGACCGACCCGTCGCCCGTCGCGTCGCCGTCGCCGGCTTCGGACCCGGCGCCGCCGCGAGACGACCCGCCCGCGTTCGCACCGCCCGACTCGCCCGAGCGGCGGCTCCGCCGGCGCCCCGCACCCGCTCCGCTCGGGGGCGACGCGTCGATGCCGTCGAGCGCCGCGTCGGGGTCGAACGCCGGCAGCGACGGGGTCGTCATCGCGTCGACCTGGTCGCGGAACCACGCGGGCGTGTCGGCCTCGGCGCGCTCGAAGAGGTCGAGTAAGGAGTCGTCGGCGAGGTACGTCGCGCCGTGGTCGTCGGGCGCGCGGACGACGCGCCCGCAGGCCTGAATGACGGTGCGCAGCGCCGTTCGGTGGTACCACGCCCACTGGCCGTCCTCGAGGCGGCGGGCGACCCGCGAGTCGTTCGTGTTCCGGTACGGCGCCTTACACACCACCTGCCAGCGACAGAGGTCCCCCTTCAGGTCCAGCGCTTCCTCCATCTTCACCGAGACGAACACCTCGGGGTCCGGGCTCGCCTTCCACGCCTCCAGCTCGGCGTCGCGGTTCTCGCGGTCGTGACGCCTGACGCGCGCGGCGACGCCGAACTCGCCGAGGCGCTCGGTGAGCCGCTCGGCGATGTCGTACGAGTGCGCGTGGATCAGGCCCTTCTCGTCGGGGTGTTCGGCCATCAGCCGGACGATCAGGCGGGCGATCTTCGGCACCGTCTCGTCGCGGTGCTCGTACGTCATCGACCCCTGCGTCACGTCGTACAGCGGGCGGTTCGCGAGGGGGAACGTGTGCTCGACGTCGACGAGGGCGACGTCGGCGGGGTCGAGCCCGACGCCCCGGCAGAACGCCTCCTTCGAGAGGATGGTCGCCGACAGCAGCGCGAACCGGTTGCCGCGGTCCCACACGGTGTGCCTGAGGTACCGGGCCGGGTCGAGCGGCTTGATATCGATCGCCGACCCCTCGCCGCCCGACTGGTCGACGACCCACGTCGTCGGCGACTCCGGGTCGCGGTAGTCCTCCAGGAACCAGCCGAGCTCGCTTATCAGCTCCTGGAGCCGGTCGCGCCGGGCGACCTCCTCGCGGTCGAGCTCGGGTTGGCCGACCAGCTCGTCTTTCGCTCGGATCGCCACATCGCGGAGGGTCTCGACGAACCGCGCGGTCCGGTCGAGCGCGTCTTCTTCGGGGCCGGCGTCGGCAGCGACGTCGGGGACGCCGACGTCGTCCCACACCGGGACGCGCTCGGGCGATATCTCGATGGTGGCGTACATCTCGGCCCACTCCGCGAGCCCGTGCGCCTCGTCGATCACGACGACGTCGCGCTTCCGGAATACCTCGGAGCCGGCGGTGCGCATGAAGTACGCTAACGTCATGGCCGCGAAGCGGTTGCCGGACGCGATGGCGCGGTCGGAGAAGTACGGACAGCGGTGCCGGATCGAGCAGTCGAACCCCTGCTGGCGCGCGCAGGGCGCGCGGTTCACGGGCGTGTCGTGCTCGCCGGGGAGGACGCAGTCGTAGTTCGACTTCCCGCGGATCACCGCGAGGTCGTCGAGCAGGTCGTCGGCCTCGACGTCGTCGATCTGCGACACCTGCGGGGTCGTGTAGTAGGCACCGGTCGCCTCGCTGGGGGCCGCCTCGCCCGCGGTCTCGGCCGCGCCCATGATCGCCCGGGCGAGCAGCGACTTGCCGCTGCCCGTCGGCGCGCGTACCAGCACGACCCGGTTGCCCGACGCGAACGCGTCGCGGATGTCGTCGAGGGCCTGCTTCTGTGCCCCGCGGAAGTTCGGCGCGGGGAACTCGGCGGGGATCCGGCTCGGGTCCACACGACGCCCTCGCGCGCTGGCGGAATTAAACCCTCGCTTAGGTGTCGCGCCCGCCGCGCCAGACCCCGCCAGCTATTCGTAGCCGGACGCGAGAGGGACGACGGAGCGATGGAAGACGACGGCATCCTCGGGTCGCTGTCCGCCGTCGGCCTGCTGAGCCTCTGTTGTATCGGGTTCGGTGGGCTGGCGGGCGGGGCGGCGGTGATCGGCGGCTCCGCCTCGGCGAGCGCGTTCGCGACCGGGGCGACGAGCGCTCGCGGCGCGCTCATTTCCGGGGGCGTCACGTTTGCGACCGTGTTCGTCGCCGCCGCGGTGATCCGCTGGCGGCTGAATCGGTGAAGGCGGCGCAACCACGGGCTGGGATCACGCCCGCCCGTGCGTCTCGATGTTCTCCCAGACGACGGCCATCAGCTCCCCGGTCTTCGTCACGAGGTCCTCGACGGCGTCCTCGTCGACGCCGGCCGCGGACGCGCAGCCGAGGTCGCGGATCGCCTTCGTCGCCGAGACGTGGTGGACGTGGACGCGGTCGTCGCCGGCGCGCTCGTACACGACCGTGGTACACGGGAGCATTCCGGCGAGGGTCGGGTCGATGCGCAGCGCGTCGTACGCGATCTCGGGGTGACAGACGACGATAAGCGCCGTCCGCTCGACGTCGTCGTGGCCGAGCATCCCCTCGATCATCTCGTCGAGTCGCGTGACCCGCACCGTTTCGAAGTCGGCGAGCTCGTGTTCGAGCTGGACGAACGGCACCGCGTCCTCGAAGGGGAGGTCGACGGTCGTGTGGAGCGCCTCGTCGGCGGTCGGCGCGGGGAGTGCGGCGTCGCTCATGCGAACTCCTCGCACGGTGTCGAGTAAAGCCCGTTCCGCCGTCTCAACAACTGCCGCTACCTCCGACGGGAACCGCTTCCCCCGCAGGAACCGCTCCGCCCGCGGGGACCGCCGACGCCCCGCCGAGGGGAGCGACGCCGCCGAGACGGACTTATCCGGCGCCCGCCCGTTGTGAGCGTATGATCGAGTTCGAGCGCGAGGCCTACGACGACGTGGTCCGTCGCGCCGACGCGGGCGGCGCCGAGGAGGTCTGCGGCGTGCTGGCCGGGACGCGCCGCGACGGCGACGAGCCGAGCGTCGTCGCGCGCGCTCACGAGGCGGAGAACGTCGCCGACGCGCCCGAGACCCGGTACCGGATCGACCCGGAAACCCAGCTGGAACTGTTCGAGTCGATCGAGGCGGACGGCCGCGACGTGGTGGGCTTCTACCACTCGCACCCGACGGGACCGGCGCGCCCGAGCGAGACGGACGCCGCGCGGGCGACCTGGCCCGGCTACTCGTACGTCATCTGCGCGCTGGACGGCCGTCCGTTCGTCGGGTCGTGGCGCTGGCGCGGGGACGAGGCGGGGTTCGAACAGGAGACGGTGGCGGTCCGAAGCGTGCAGTAGGAGTTTCGAACGGCGCCACGCCGGTCCGCGCTACTCGCCGGCCGCAGGCGTCGCGTCCGCGTCGGCCTCGTCGGCCGCCCGGCGGTCGCGGACGACGAGGACGGGGCCGACCGATGCGGCCGCGACGCGTTCGCTCTCCTCGCCGAACACGAACGACCGGAACGAGGGCGCGCGCTCGCCCATCACGACCGCGTCGTGGCCGGGGACCGCGTCGACGAGCGCGTCGAACGGCGAGCCCGCCGCCGCCAGCGTCGTTTCGACGTCGATCCCCGCCTCGCGGAGCCGGTCGGCCGCGACCGCCAGCCGGGCTTGGGTGGTGTGGGGGCGGTCGTGGTCCGCGTCGCCCGCGTCGACAGCGTCGTCGGCGACCGCGACCGTGTCGCGTTCCCCGGACGTGTCGGCGTCCGTCGCGTCGTCGTCGCCGGCGGGCGGCCGCTCCCCCGCCGCGAGAAACAGCGTGACTCCGATGTCGCGGTCGCCGACGAGCGCTTCGACGAACGAGAGGACCCGGTCGGCGTCGACGTCGCCCGAGAGCGACACGAGGAGCCGGTCGACGTCGCCGGTCGTCCCCGGGACGGCGAACGCGTCCGCGTCGACCTCGTCGGTCACCCGCTCGATCGTCTGCTCGCGGTCGTGCGTGAACACGAGGCGGTGGTCGGCCGCGCCCCCCGCGGCCGCGAACTCCTGGCTGACGTCCTCTAAGGCGGACGTCGCGCGCTCCTCGAACTGGAGCCGGGCCTGATCCGGCGGCGTCTGTTCCGGCAGGACGTGATAGCCGAGCACGGTCACGTCGACGGCGCCGAGCAGCGAGATCAGGCCGGGCGAGACGCTCCCTCCGTCGAGCACCGCGATGGGTACGAGCACGCGTGTCATGTCACAGGGCCCCCTTGAGCGACACGTCGCGGGCGTAATAGAAGTACCACCCGGCCGTGGCGGCGATGACCGCGATCCCGACGAGGATCGAGAGCCCGTTCATGAAGGCGATCAGCCCGAAGCTGGCGAGCGCGCCGCAGACGGGGACGACCGGGCCGCCGGGCACGACGAAGTCGGGGTCGTACCACTCCGGCCGGTCCCGACGGATGGCGACGAGCGCGACGCACATCAGCCCGTACATGATCAGGTGGAGGAAGGAGGCGACCTCGGCGAGCAGCCGGACCTGCCCGGTCGCCGCCAGGACGACGACGGGGCCGCCGGCCATGCCGAGCGCGACGTGCGGCGTGCCGTACCGCAGGTTGATCCGGCTCGCCCACCGCGGGAGGAGCGCGTCCTTCGATACCCCGTAGATCGCCCGCGAGGTGCTGAGGATCGACGCGTTCGCCGACGACATCGTCGCCAACAGCCCGCCGACGATGATCACGAGCGCCCCCGCCGGGCCGAGCAGCGCCCGCCCGACCTCGACCATCGCGGTCTCGCCGGCGGAAAGCAGCGCGTCCCGCGTGAAGATGTTCGTCGCGACGAAGATGGTCAACACGTACAGGACCGTGACAATCACCACCGAGCCCACCATCGCCAGCGGGAGGTTCCGGCCGGGGTCTTTCATCTCCCCGGCCACCGTCGCCACCTGCGCGAACCCGAGGTAGGAGGTGAACACGAGCGCGGCGACCGAAAGGACCGGTCCGATCCCCCAGACGTCGGCGGCCTGCCCGGACGGCGTGTCGACGGCGACGACCCCGAACGCCTCCAGCAGTCCGAACCCGAGGAAGGCGACAAGCATCGATAACAGCAGCGCGACGATCCCGTTCTGGAGCTTCGCGGCGTTCTCGGTGCCCGTGACGTTCAGGACGGTGAACCCGACGCCGGCGAGGACGGCGATCGCGGAGACGACCGCGTCCGCCCCGGCGCCGACCGCGATCCCGACCTGCGCGAGCGCGTCGAGCGCGTAGTAGCCGAGCCCGACGAGGTAGAACGCGGTCGCGAACACCAGCCCGAGCCACAGCGACAGCCCGATAACGGTCCCGGCGAGCGTCCCGAGCCCCCGGGAGATGAAGTAGTAGCCGCCCCCGCTCCGCGGCATCGCCGTCGCGAGCTCGGAGGTCGGGAGCGCCACGAGGAGCGCGATCACGCCGCCGACCGTGAACGAGGCCGTCGCCGCGGTGCCGATCTCCCCGCCGGCGAGCCCGGGGAACACGAAGATCCCGGCGCCGATCATCGTCCCGATCCCGATGGCGAGGCCGCCCGTCAGCCCGATGGTGCGCTCGAGCTCGGCGTCGTCGGTGATCGTCGCCGTCCCCGTCTCGACGACCGACTCCGCGACCGGGGCGTCGCCGTCGAGGTTGCGGCCGCTCGGCCCGTCGGTCATGCGTCACCGGATACGGACAGCCGTCTGATAAGTGTGGGGCGACGAGGGGCCGCGAGGAGAGCGCTGTTGCGATCGAACTCCGTCGCGGTCAGCGCGTCGGCACAGGCCGGCGTACCTCGTCGGATCTCACGCGATGCTCTTCGGGAAGGAAACCGCGAAAGGAGAAATGCTCCGGCTGGGATTTGAACCCAGGTCCTTGCCGTGAGAGGGCAAGATGATTGGCCGGACTACACCACCAGAGCACGTCGGTTCGTCGCAATCTACGGTAGGAAAGACGATAGTAAAACAGTTCCGTTTCGACGCCGCCGTGTCCCGGTTTATCGTGGCGCGTCTCGCTCAGACGTCGACGGCGAACGGTGCCGGTCCGGCCGCGAAATCGCCCGCTGCGTCCCCGATCGCGGCAAGGAGGTCGGCGACGGCGTCGAGGTCGGTCGTGTCGATCACCTCGACCGGCGTGTGCATGTACCGGTTCGGGATCGAGACGTTGAGCGCGGGGGTGCCGTCGCGCGCCGTGTAGAACGCGTCCGCGTCGGTGCCGGTCCGGGTGCCGGCCGCCTGGAGCTGGACGTCGACGTCGGCCTCCGCGGCCGCGTCGCGCGCGAGGTCGACGAGGACCGGGTGGTTCGCGCTGCCGCGCCCGATCACCGGGCCGGCGCCGAGCTCGACCGGGCCGCGGCGCTCGCGGTCGACGTCCGGGTTGTCGGTGGCGTGCGTGACGTCGACCGCGACGAATGCGTCGACGTCGTCGAGGTCGACGCCGACCATCCGCGCGCCCTGGAGCCCGACCTCCTCTTGGACGGTCGAGACCGCGTAGACGGTGGCGTCGACGTCCGCCTCGGCCGCGCGGCGGAGGCCCTCCGCGGCCGCCCACGCGCCGGCCCGGTTGTCGACCCCGCGGGCGGCGATCCGGTCGCCGACGAGCTCGCGGCGGCCCGTCGAGAACGTGACCGGGTCGCCGACCTCGACGTGCTCGCGCGCCTCGTCGGCGTCCGCGGCGCCGATGTCGACGAACTGGGCCGCGACGTCCTCGTACTCCTCGTCGCCTCCGTCCCGCAAGTGGATCGCCGTCTGCCCGACGACGCCCTGGACCGGCTCCTCGGCGTGGACCGTGACGTGCTGGCCCTTCGAGACGGTGCGGTCGGAGCCGCCGATCCGCCCGATTCGGAGGAACCCGTCGTCGAGCACGTCGCGGACGATGAACCCGATCTCGTCGGCGTGACCGGTGACGGCGACCGTCGGCGCGTCGGGGTCGCCCTCGTGGACCGCGACCGCGTTGCCATAGGCGTCGGTGTCGACCCGGTCCGCGAACGCGCGGACGTAGTCGGTCCAGACGCGCTGGGCGGCCGTCTCGAAGCCCGAGGGGCTCGGCGTCGCGAGGAGGTCGTCGAGGAACGCGCTGCGTTCGTCGTCCATGCCGGTGGCTGTGCGGCGGCCGGCAAGAAAACGTCGGTGTCGGCGGCGTACCCCGCGCGTTCGGCGCCCGGACCGTCGACGAGTCCGCGGGTACGGGAACCCGCCGCGAGTCCGCCGGCGCGCGGACCGGTCGACACAAGCGCTTTGAGGCGGCCGCCCGTCGGATCCGTATGGACATCCTCCGAAGCGTCCGGGCCGTCGCCGAGGCGGAGGGACCGGGCGTCGTCGACTGGGACCGGGCCGCGGCGGCCGCGAGGGACGCCACGGACCCCGGATCGATCGCGCTCACCGACGCGGAGCGCGCGGGGTACGCCGCCGACGTCCGCGACGCGCGCTCGCGGCTGGCCGAGGTGGCAGGGATCGAGTTCGACGTGCCCGACACCGTGGAGGTACAGAACCGCCACCACTGGATCGACGCGAGCGTCGGCACCTTCCGGCGCGTGATGGACCCGATCGAGGCGGCCGCGGCGGACCCCGGCGGCCCGGACGGGACGTTCGACGTGACGCCCGCGAAGCGCCCTCCGGCGTTCGCGCGGGACCTCTCGCGGGTCGCCAACACGGGCTCGATGGCGTTCGCGCTGGGCTTCCTCGCGCGGAACGTCCTCGGCCAGTACGACCCGCTGCTCCTCGCCGACGAGCCGGACGCCGACCACGGGCTCTACTTCGTCCACCCGAACATCGTCGCGGTCGCGAGCGCGCTCGACGTCGACTACCCCCGGTTCCGGCGGTGGATCGCGTTCCACGAGGTGACCCACGCCGCCGAGTTCGGCGCGGCGCCGTGGCTCCCGGAGTACCTCGAGTCGCGCGTCGAGCGCGGCGTCGAGGGGATGGTCGGCGGCGCCGGGGGCGCGGGCCGCGGACTCGACCCCGACGCGTTCGCGGAGCTCCAGGCCGCGATGACCGCGGTCGAGGGGTACGCCGAGGTGCTGATGGACCGCGCGTTCGACGGCGAGTACGCGGACCTCCGGGCGAAGCTGGACGAGCGCCGCGGTGGGGGCGGCCCCGTGCGCCGGCTCGCGCAGCGCCTGCTCGGGCTGGGGCTCAAGCGCCGGCAGTACGAGCGCGGCGCCGCCTTCTTCCGGCACGTCGCTGACGCGCGCGGCGTCGAGGCCGCCGGCGCCGTCTGGGAGCGCCCCGAGAACCTCCCGACCGCCGGAGAGATCGACGACCCCGAGGCGTGGCTCGTCCGCGTCGACCCCTGAGCGCAGCGAACCGACTCACTCCAGTTCGAGGTCGCGCTCTCGGCTGTCCCCGATCCGGCCGGACTCGACCCGGTCGAACCGCTCGTCGAGGTCCTCGGTCGCTAACAGCCGGTCGAGCTTCCGCTCGAACTCCGCCTCGTCTATCTCGCCGGTCGCGTAGCGCTCGCGTAACGCCGCGATCGGCCGGTCGGCTGAGGCACCGATTTCGGTCGACGCGTCGGGGTCGTCGGACGCGACGAGCGGGAAGTCCTCGCCGAGCACCAACACCAACGGGATGAGGATGAAGAACCCCGCGATGAACGTCGCTGGGATCAGCGCCTCCAGCGGGCCCGGGATGATGACGGCGAAGAGCGACGTGAGCCCGAACGAGAGGATCCCGATGAGGCCGATGAGCCGGTTCTTCTCGAACGTGGGGAGGGCCATACCCGACGGATTTCGTCGCGTCGACAAAAGCGTACTGCCGGGTCGGGCGGATTTTCACCGTCGCACGCGACCGACGGCTATTCGTCGCGGGCCCGCCCACGGCGATCCGTGCTCAGGTACGTGACGACGAACCCGGGGAAGGTGCGCGAGGCGGAGCGGTACCTCCCGGACGGCTCGGTGGAGCGGCTCGACTTCGACTACACGGAGGTCCAGGCCGACGAACTCGGCCCGATCGCGGCGCGGGGGGCCCGCGAAGCGTACCGCCACGCGGACGCGCCGGTCCTCGTCGACGACGCGGGGCTGTTCGTCGAGGGGCTCGACGGCTTCCCCGGACCCTACTCCTCGTACGTCGAGGACACCCTCGGGGTCGAGCGCGTCCACGAGATCGCCGCCGACCTCGACGACCGCCGCGCCGCCTTCCGGTGCGTGCTCGGCTACTGCGACGGCGAGGGGTTCGCCGCGAGCCCCGACCCCGTCGACCGAGGCGACCGCGACGTGGCCGCGGCGGCGGGCCCGGACGAGGGCGAGGATGACGGCGACGGCGCGGACGGTCCCGAGACCGACCCGCTCCCGGTCAAGCTGTTCGAGGGGTACGTCCCGGGCCGGATCGTCGCCCCGCGAGGTGACGGCGGGTTCGGGTACGACCCGATCTTCGAACACGACGGCGAGACGTTCGCGGAGATGGACACCGACCGGAAGAACGCGGTGTCGCACCGCGGGCGAGCCCTCGAAAAGTTCGCGGAGTGGTACGCGGACCGCTGAGGGGCGCGGCGGCGGGCCGCGGGCGACGACGCCCGGGCCGAGCCCGTTTCAGGCCGCGGCCGTGATCGCGTCCGTGAGGAGCTCGGAGCCGAGCGCTATCTCGCGTTCGGTGACGTCGAGCGGCGGGAGGATCCGGAGGACCTTATGGCCGCACGCGAGCGTGAGGAGGCCGCGATCGAACGCGTGCTCCACGACCGCGTCCCGGCGCTCCTTCGTGTCGAACTCGACGGCGAGCAGGAGTCCCTTCCCGCGGACGTCCGCGACGGCGTCGAGTTCGGCGTCGCGCAGCGTCTCTTTGAACTGCCGGCCGCGGACGACGGCGTTGTCCATGAGGTCGGCCTCCTCGATGGCGTCGAGCGTGAGCGCGCCCTGCGCCGAGGCGATCAGGTCGCCGGCGCCCCACGTCGAGGAGAGGCGCCCCGTCTCCTCGGGGAAGACGTCGCTCCGCGAAACGGTCGCGCCCACGCGGAGCCCCTTCGCGCTCGATATCACGTCCGGCTCGTACGCATAGTGGTCGGATCCCCACATCTCGCCGGTGCGGCCGACGCCCGACTGGATCTCGTCGGCGATCAGCGTGATGTCGTGTTCCTCGGCGAGCGCCGCGATCTCGTCGGTGAACGCCTCGGAGGGGAACCGGTAGCCGCCCTCGCCCTGGATCGGCTCCATGATGAGGTACGCCACGTCGTCCGGGTGAACGTTGCCGCGCTTCGGGTCGAGCTTGCGGCGGAGCCGCGAGACGCCGTCGGCGAAGAAGCCGCACGAGCAGGTCTCCGGCGAGCAGGTCCGGTCGTCGCAGTACGGGACGTCCATCACGCCGCTCACCTCCGGGAACTCGCGGCGGTAGACGGACTTCGAGCGGTTGAGCGAGAGCGCGCCCAGCGTCCGCCCGTGGAACGCCCCGTCGAAGGTGATCGCGTACTTGGCGCCGTCGGCGGCGTCGTAGGCGATCTTGATGGCGTTCTCGACCGCCTCCGCCCCGGAGTTCGAGAGGAAGACGGTGTCCATGTCGTAGTGGCTCGTCAGGTCCGTCAGGCGGTCCATCAGCCCAGAGGCGCCGGGGATCCCGTCGCCCGGCGCGGGGCCGCCCGCGGCGTAGAAGTCCTGGCCGGCGATCTTCAGCGGGTCGACGAGGTCGAACTCTTCGAGGCGGTCCATGATGAGCGGGTTGTTGTACCCGAGCGGCGCGGCGGCGACGTGGCTGGTGAAGTCTAAGAGGACGTTGCCGTCGACGTCGGTGCAGAACGGGCCCTCGGCGGGGGCGGTGCGGTCCCAGACGAACTCGTAGACGTAGGTGCTCGGCGCGGCCGACTCGTGGTGGTACTCGACCCACTCGCGAGCGCGCTCGCCGGGGAGGTCCGTGACGGCGGGCGTGACGGTGTCGCGATCCATGAGCCGCGGTGGCACGCAGATGGAATAAATCCGGGGCGATCGCGAGATAGTTGGAGAATTCTCCAACGATCGTTCGCTCGGCGGTATCCGCGGTGACGACCGGATCCGTCGGTGCAGCGCCGCGAAGCGTGTGGTCGGTTCGGAGACGCGCTCGACCGCAAATGTTAAATAATCTCATAATTCGGCAGATTTTTATAGAATAGCAATCGTAGTTTCGGATGCGTTCGAGGTGGTCAGCAATGCCCATGCTCGAACCGGCCAACACGTGGACGCAGGGACTCGACTTCCCGAGCCGACTGCTTGAATCCGGTAGCAACGACTACGAACTGTACGAAGAGGACGGCGAGTTCGTCCTCTCAGTCGAGCTCCCCGGGTTCGACCCGGCGGAGATCACCGCCTCGTGGAACGACGGCGTGCTCAACGTCGCCGGCGAACACGAAGACGAGCGCCGCGGGACCCGCCGGACGTACCACCGGCGGTTCCGCTTCCCGAAGGCGATCGACGAGGACGCCATCGAGGCCGAGTACCGGAACGGCATCCTGACGGTCCGGCTCCCGGTGACCGTCGAGGGCGCCGTCTCCGGCACGGAGATCGAGATCAAGGGCTGACCTCGGCGCCGTCCGCCTCGACCGACCGGCGCCGCGCCGGTCGCTATCCCTCCCCTCCGCGCGTTTTTCGACCGCACGTCCCGGTTTTTCGCGTCGATCCGAGCCGCCCGTGTCGGAGCCGACCGCGACGTCGACCCCGCACGCCTTTTAGCTCCCGACGCGACGGACGAGGCATGAACCGCGAGGAGTTCGCCGCCAGCATCGACCACACCGTCCTCGGCCCCGAGACGACCCCGGCCGACGTGCGGACCGTTCTCGACGAGGCCGCCGCTCACGGGATGAACGCCTGTGTCCCGCCGTGTTACGTCGCCGAGGCGGTCGCGTACGAGGCCGACCCCGAGGCGGTCGCCACCGTGGTCGGGTTCCCGCACGGGCAGCACGCGCCCGCGATCAAGCGCGATGAGGCGGTCGCGGCGTGGGAGGCCGGCGCCGGCGAGATCGACATCGTGATCAACGTCGGCCGGCTGAAGGCGGGCGACGACGGCGCGGTCGCCGACGAGCTGGCGGACGTCGTCGCGGCCGTGCCCGTCCCGGTGAAGGTGATCATCGAGACCGCCCTCCTCGACGACGCCGAGAAGCGCCGCGCCTGCGAGGCCGCCGTCGCCGCGGACGCCGACATGGTGAAGACCTCGACCGGCTTCGCCGACGGCGGCGCGACGGTCCCCGACGTCGAACTGATGAGCGAGTACCTGCCGGTGAAGGCCTCCGGCGGCGTCGGCTCCTACGAGGAGGCGACCGCCATGCTCGAGGCGGGCGCCGTCCGGATCGGCGCCTCCTCCGGCGTCGCCATCGTCGAGGGATTCTCCGAGTGAGCGTCGCCGTCGCCGAGGGATTCTCCGAGTGAGCGTCGCCGTCGCCGTTCTCTCGGCGTGAAAATCCAGCGCACGGATTTAAAACTGGAGCGCGTACGGCGGGGTATGAGCCACCAACAGGGATCGCGTGGATTCGACCTCGACGCGGCGTTCAAGGCGTTCGGCGCGGTCGGCATCGCCATCTCGCTCGCGCTCATCGTGGCCGTGTTCGCGCTGACCGACCCGTTCGGCGACTACGTCACCGCGTCGCCCGCCGTCTTCGGCACCCTCCTCTCCGCCGCGCTCGTCGCCGCGGTCGGCTACACGACGTACGCGCTCCGTCGGCGACAGTAACCGGGCACGCGCCGCCGGCGTTCGACCGTCCCGCCGGCGTTCGACCATCCCGCCGGCGTCTGACCGCGCCGCCGGGAGACATAAACCGCTCGCGGGCGGACGGTCTCGCATGACCGACGAGTCGACGGACCCGGCGGTGGAACGCTTTCTCGACCGAGCGGCGGCCGCGCTCGACGACTACGACGAGGGGTACGCCGACGCGGACGCGACGCTGGCGACGCTGCGCACCCACGTCGACGAGCTGGCAGCGCGCGTCGAGGAGCGCGAAGCCGACGAGGAGTCGTAGCTGGACCGACGACGAGAGCGCGTCCCGAACGGCTAGGGTCCGGCCCCGATCAGCTCTCGCACGCGGCCGACGTACTCCGCGAACGCGGCGTCGCCGCGCTCGCGCGGGCGCTCGACGTCGACGTCGACGACCTCGCGGACGCGCCCCGGCTCGGCGGCCATCACGACGACCCGGTCCGCGAGCGTCACCGCCTCCGCCACGTCGTGCGTGACGAAGAGGACGGTCTTCCCCGTCGACGCCCACACGTCGAGCAGTTCGCGCTGGAGCATCTCGCGGGTCTGGGCGTCGACCGCGCCGAACGGCTCGTCCATGAGGAGGAGGTCCGGATCGACCGCGAGCGACCGGGCGATGGCGACGCGCTGTTTCATGCCGCCCGACAGCGACTTCGGGTACGCGTCGCGGAACTCCGTCAGCCCGACGAGGTCGAGCATCTCCTCGACCCGCGCCTCGCGCTCGTCCGGCGAGCGGTCGCTCCGTTCGAGGCCGAACCCGACGTTCTCCGCGACGGTCAGCCACGGGAACAGGTGGTACTCCTGGAACACCACGCCCATGTCGGTCGTGGGGCCGGTGACCTCGGTGCCGTCGAGGAGGACGCGGCCGTCGGTCGCCTCGGTAAGCCCGGCCACGATCCGGAACAGCGTGGTCTTCCCGCAGCCAGACGGGCCGACGAGGCAGACGAACTCCCCGTCCGCGACCGAGAAGGACACGTCGTCGAGCGCGCGCACCGAGCCGCCGTCGCCGTCGCCGGAGTACGTCTTGCCGACCCCGTCGAGGGCGACGCTCGCCGCCGCAGGGGAGAGGGGAGCGCCGTCGGCGTCGCCGTTCACGCCCGCCACGCCAACGCCCTCCGTTCGACCGCGCGGAACGCCACGTCGACGAGCAGGTACATCAGGCTCAACACGAGGATGTACGCGATCGCCCGGTCGACGCGCAGGTTGTTGCTGGCGCGGATGATCTCGCGGCCGACCCCGGGGACGCCGAAGATCTCCGAGGCGACGACGAGCATCCAACACCGTCCCAGTCCGGTCCGGATCCCGGTCAGGATCCCCGGCATCGACGCGGGCAGCACGATCGAGCGCACCGCGTCGAGGTCGCCGCGCACGCCGAGCGTCCGCCCCACGTCGAGCAGGTCCTCGCTCACGCCCTCCACGGCGCCGTACGCCGCGTAGAAGTTGATCCAGAACGCGCCGACGGCGATGATGAAGGCGGCGCCCCAGTCGTTGATCCCGAACCACGCGATCGCGAAGCCGATGAGCGCGAGCGGCGGGACCGGGCGCAGCGTCCGGACGAGCGGGGCCGTCAGGTCGTCCAAGAGTCGGCTCCATCCGAACGCGACGCCGGCGGCGACCCCCAGGCCCGTCCCGGCCATCGTGCCGGGGACCCAGTGGCTGACGCTCTGGAGCAGCGCCGCCGTCATGTCGCCCGCGGCGAGCTCGCTCGCGAACGCCCCCGCGACCGCGACCGGCGAGGGGAGGACGAACGGGTCCTGCGTGAGCGAGACGGCGTACCAGACGGCGAGGAACCCGACGACGCCCGCGGCGCCCCGGAGGAGTCGCCGGCCGTCACCGAGGCCGATGCCCGCGAGCGCCTCGTCCTCGCCGACGGGCGATGCGGTTTCGGTCGCCATCAGAGCGAGTCGTACACCTCGAGGTCGAATACCCGGTCGTTCGACAGCTGTTCGTCTATCTGGCCGTTCCCGGCCGCGAACTCGGCGAACACCTGCGTCGCGTCGGTGATCTCGTTGGGGTCGGTGATGAAGTTCGACAGCGGCGAGTCGAGCGCGTTCCGCGCGCGGTCGGCGGGCATCCCGATCCCCTCCTCGACGTGGGCGGCGGTCGCGTCCGGGTTCGCCTCGATGAACTCGGTCGCGCGGACGTGCCCCTCGAGGAACTGCGCCGCGACCGGCGAGTCCCGGACCGCGTCGCTCATCAGGGTGACGGCGGCCGGCTGCCCGGGGAGGACATCGGCCGCGGTCCGGAGCATCGTCACGGACGACTCCTCGGCCTGCGCGATGGTCGGCACCGGCTCCATGATCGAGGTGCCGTCGATCTCGCCGTTGGCGATCGCCTGCCAGACCGAGCTAGCGCCGTTGATCTCGATTATCTCCACGCTGTCGTTCGCCTCGGGGTCGACGCCGACGTCGCGGAGCCAGTAGCGGAGCAGCACGTCCGGGACGCTTCCCTGCGGGAACGTGCCGAAGGTGAACGGCTCGCCCTCCTCTTCTTCCCACGCCGCGAACGCGTCCGCGCCCTGCGCCTCGAACGTCTCGTGGAACGAGGACTCGGCCATGATCCCCATCGGTTCCCGGATGTTCGCTGCGGTCACCCGTGCCGAGATGCCGCGGTCGATCGCGATCATCGCGGGGACGATCCCGAACATCGCGACATCGATGTCGCCGCCGCCGAGCGCCTGGACGATCGCCGGGCCGTCGGTGAACTCCTGGCCGGATATCTCGGCGTCGATCTCGGAGAAGTACCCCTCGCCTTCCATCACGTACCACTGGAGGTCCGGGTAGATCGGCATGTGCGCGACCGTCACCTCGTCGAGTCCGCCGCCGCCGCCGCCGAGACAGCCGGCGAGGCCGACCGTTGCGGTACCGCCCGCAGCTGCGAGGAACGACCGCCGCGACGCTGTCCGCGTTGGTTCGTACATACGAAGGGAAGTGGTTCCGCGGGGAACACCCTCGCGTCACCAGCAACGGAAGCGCGTTCCGGTGACGGCCGAGAAGCACCGAAAACAGCGTCCGAGACCCCGAAATAAGCCATTCGAGGGTTTCGAACGGCCCGGGAACGTCACGGAACGCCGCAATTTTTGCGACTTCGTCGCCGATTCGGTCGCGGCGGTCGGCCCTCGCGGCGGTCGCGGCGGTCGTTCAGCCCTCCTCGACCGCCTCCTCGTCGAACAGCCCCAAGTCCTCGGCGACGAGGTCGGCGAGCCGGTCTTTGATCGCCGGGTCGACCTCGGCGACGGCCTCGCCGTCGTGTTTCTGGGCGTTGTGTTTGTCGAGCGCGTCCGCGAGGTCGTCGAGCGGCACGCGGGTCTCCGTCTCGCACTCGTCGCAGACGATCGGGACGGACGGCTCGTCGGTGGACATTACGCCGACAATCGCCCGTGTCGGATATATGCCTTCGGGCGGCGGGGCCGGGTCCGGCGGGCGACCGGGACCCGGACGCCGGCGTCGGGTGAGCGACCTTGGCCCGGACCCTGGCGCCGAGCGAGCGACCTTGGCTCGGACCCTGGCGCCGAGCGAGCGACCTTGGCCCGGACGTCGACGTCGGGGGGACCAACGGCCCGGACGTCGACGTCGGGGGGACCAACGGCCCGAACCGCCACCGTCTACTGACCCCGCCGCGAACCGCGACCATGGACGTTCTCGTGACGGGGGCGGCGGGCGGGATCGGCGGCGGCGTCGCGCGCTCGCTCGCGGCCGCCGGCCACGAGGTCCTCGGGGTCGACCGCGACGCAGCGGGGCTCGCGGACCTGCCGGACGGAATCGAGACCGCCGTCGTCGACCTCCGAGACGAGGCGGCCGTCCGCGACCTGCTCGCGGACCGCCCGCTCGACGCGGTCGTCTCCTGCGTCGGGGGGTACGAGATCGCGGCGATCGAGGACACTTCGGCCGAGGCGTTTCGCCGCCAGATGGAGACGAACCTGACCGCGGTACACGCGACCGTCGCCGCGGCGCTCCCGACGCTCCGCGAGCGCGGCGGCCGGGTCGTCGTCGTCGGATCGATGGTGGGGTCGGTCCCGCTGCCGTACCACGGCGCGTACAGCGCCGCGAAGGCCGGCCTCGACGGCTACGTAAGCGCGCTGCGCCGCGAGGTCGCGCACCGCGGGGTCGACGTCGCGCTGGTCGAACCCGGCCCCGTCCAGACCGGGTTCAACGAGCGGGCCGCGTCGGCGGTCGAGAAGGCGAACGGCGAGGGGGCGAACGGCGAGGGAGCGGGCGAGGAAAGCCCCTACGCCGACGCCTACCGCGCGTTCGAGGGGTACTCGCCGGCCGCCACGGACGTCGAGACGGTCGTCGAACGCGTGGTGACCGCGACGACCGCGGACCGCCCGCGGACGCGGTACCGGGTGAGCCGCCGGGCGCGGTGGCTGCCGCGCCTCGCGCGCGTCCTCCCGGACCGGCTGTACGACCGGCTCGTCCGCGCCGGGCTCCCGGGCGGGGTCCTGTGGCGGTTGCTCCGCCGGTGAGCGGCTCGGTCCGCCGCGAGAGACGCGTCGGGCGTTAGTCGTCGGCCGCGCCGGACGAGGACCCCTCGGCGCCGGACGGTCCCTCCGACTCCTCCGCGTCGTCGGCGACCTCCGGTTCGGACGAATCAGGCTCAGTCTCGTCCGCCGCGTAGAACTCCTCCGGCGAGGCGTCGATCCGCTCGAACTCGCCGAAGTCGCGCTCGTGGTGGCGGATCATCTGCTCGACGGTCCACGCGCTGTACCGCTCGGAGTACTCCCAGTCGGCGTCCGCGTCGTCCACCTCGAAGCGGCCGTCGGTGGCGAGCGCGGCGTACAGGTGGTAGAAGCCGAGGACGACGTCGCCGAAGTCCTTCGCCTCGCCGCCGATGGCGCGGCGCTTCTCGGCGAGCTCTTCGCGGCCCGCGTCGGTGAGCGCGAAGTACTTGCGGTCGGGCTCGTCGGCGCGCTCGACCCGCTCGGCGACGCCCTCCTCCTCGAACTTGTAGAGGATCGGGTAGACGGAGCCGTAGGAGGGCTCCCAGTGCCCGCCGCTGATCTCCGTGATCTCGCCGAGCAGCTCGTAGCCGTAGCGAGGGCGCTCGTCGAGCAGCTCCAACACGAGATACGAGATCAGTCCTTTCGGCGGGCCGCTTTTCCGCATCGTCCCTACGTCGCCGAGTCGTCGTGAAAGGGTTTCGGTCCCGGCGATACGCCGTCGAACCGCGGGGTCGAACCCCGAGGTTGACCCCCGAGCCCGTTCAGGTGTTTGGATCGCTCCGAAAGGCGTCGTCCGACTCGGCCGAGAGCGTCCGGATGGTCTCGTGGATCCCGACGACGAGCGCCGGCACGACGATCATGAAGAGGTGCTCCTCGATCGGGATCCCGAACAGGTCGTACCCGGTGCGCAGCGCGATCTCGAAGACGCCGACCTCCAGCGTGTACCAGTCCCAGAGGTACGCGATCGGATACAGGGTGGCGACCGTCCGAGCCGCTTCACGGAGCGCGCCGGCGTAGCGGAGCAGGCCGACGGCGAGCGCGCCGAACGCGACCTCGGTGGCGAGGTACGTGTACGGCCCGAGAACGGTGATGTCCGGAATCGCGGTGCCGGAGAGCGGTCGGAACCAGACGGCCACGAGCAGGAGGGCCAAGAAGACGTAGGCGCCGCGGATCAGGAGCATCGTCGCGACCGTCGGGCCGGCCCGGCTCGCCACCAGCGCGACCGAGCCGAACGCGAGCGCCGCGGCCGGCGCCGACGGCGGGAATAGCCCGGCGACCGTTCCCCAGAGGACGCCGACGAGCCCGAGCATCAGCAGGGAGAACGCCAGCGTCCGGGCTCGTTTTCGGCCGAGGAGCACCGAGACGGTCCGCTTGTCGATCGACTTGTCATACGCGTAGTCCTGTTCGTCGTCGATGACCTTCACCCCGGCGAGCGTCACGAGGAAGACGAGCGCGAAGCCAAGTATCGTCGCGCTCACTGCGGTCGTCTGGACGTAGAAGCCGCCGAGCAGCGCGAGCGCGATGCCGGTCGGATACCCCAGCGTGGTGGTGATCGGGTTCGTGTCGAGCTGCGGCGCGTGGAGGAATCCGACGAACCAGGTCGGGAGGGTGACGAGCGCGGCGCCCGGGCCGACGAGCACGGCGAGTGCGAGCGTACAGGCGGCGAAGCCGACGCCGGCGGCGAGGAGGGAGAGGCGGCAGCCGCGGACCGTCATCGGGTGGTCGTCGTCCTCGCCGCGCCGGTGGAAGTCGACGTAGCCGTCCTTTACGTGCGCCGTGTACACGGCGAAGAAGATCGCGGTCATGTGAACCGCGCCGGCCGAGAGCGCGAACTCGCCGGCGACGGCCGCGCCGAACCACGAGGCCGCCAGCGGCGGTAACATGAACACCGGGTGGACCTGCGAGAGCAACGCCCGCAGATCCGCCCGGGGTCCGCGTTCGTGCCGAGCGATTGCCATGCGTTACCAATACGCTGATCACGATTTATTGCTTTGGAAGTTTCAGAGTATCGACCATTCAACTCGTCGAGAAGAGTTCGGTCCCGGCGACGCGGCGACGACCCGCAAACCCCTAAGTCGCGGGGACCCAACCCGGCGTATGGTCGAGGCTCCACAGACCGCCGAAGGGTGGTTCTCGCTGCACGACTTCCGCGCTATCGAC
The DNA here is from genome assembly GCF_900102375.1 of Halorubrum xinjiangense. GTDB lineage: Archaea > Halobacteriota > Halobacteria > Halobacteriales > Haloferacaceae > Halorubrum > Halorubrum xinjiangense. The sequence goes on along the minus strand of NZ_FNBO01000002.1, from coordinate 231,477 downwards.
TGGGACGCCTGGCGCGAGGCGCCCGAGTCCGAGCGCCGACGAGCGATCGAGGAGGGTGAGGCCTTCCTGAAACACCGCGAACTGGTCGCCGACGCCGACGCGGGCGAGTCCGCGCTCTTCTCCGTGCTGGGACACAAGGCCGACCTCCTCTGTATCCACTTCCGGCCGTCGCTCGACGACCTCTCCGCGATCGAGCGCCGCTTCGAGGACACCGCGCTCGCGAAGTTCACGGAGCGCGAGACCTCTTACGTCTCCGTCACCGAGGTGTCGGGGTACGTCTCGGACGACTACTTCGAGGAGGGGGCCGACGCCGTCGACGAGGGGCTGCGCCGATACATCGAGGGGAAGCTCAAGCCCGAGATCCCCGACGACGAGTACGTCAGCTTCTACCCGATGAGCAAGCGCCGCGGCGAGGAACACAACTGGTACGACCTCAAGTTCGAGGAGCGCGCCGACCTGATGGCCGGCCACGGCGAGGTCGGCAAGGAGTACGCCGGCAAGATCAAGCAGGTAATCGCCTCCTCCGTCGGCTTCGACGACCACGAGTGGGGCGTCACGCTGTTCGGCGCCGACCCAACCGACATCAAGGACATCGTCTACGAGATGCGATTCGATCCAGCCTCCTCGCGGTACGGCGAGTTCGGCGACTTCTACGTGGGCCGCCGGTTCCCCCCGAGCGACCTCGACGCCTTCCTCGCCGGCGAGACGGTCCCGACCGGGCGCGATCCCGAGGGGGACGGCGCCGGCCATCACGGTGAAGGCGGCCACGGCGAAGGCGGTCATCACGGCCAGGGCGGCGGCCACAGCGAGGGCGGCGGCCACAGTGAGGGCGGCGGCCACAGTGAGGGCGGCGGCCACGGCGACGGCGCGCACGGGCGCGGCGAGGGACACGACCACTCGGGCGCCGGCGGCGGCTCCGCCCACGGCGACCATCCGCACGGCGACGGCGAGGCCGGCGGCGAGGGCGACCATCCCCATGGCGAGGGGGAGACCGGCGGCGACGGTGGCCACGACGACGAAGCGTCGGACGAGGACATCCGCGGCGAGCTCGCCGACCTCGACATCTACGCCGGGAAGCCCCACGGCGAGGACGTGTACGCCACGGTGCTGTACAGCGAGGCCGACGTGGACGCGCTGTTCGACGAGGTCGAGGGGCTGCGCGGCAACTTCGACCACTACGGCACGCACGTCAAGACCGCGGTGTACGAGGGCCGCCACACCGACCGCGCCGCAGTCGTCTCCATCTGGGACACGGCGTCGGCGGCCGAGACCGCGGCCGGGTTCCTCTCCGAGCTGCCCGACATCGTCGCGCGCGCCGGCGAGGAGTCCGGCTTCGGCACGATGGGGATGTTCTACACCGTCAAGCCAGACTATCAGTCGGAGTTCGTCGCCACCTTCGACGACGTCGGCGACCTGCTCGGCGAGATGGACGGCCACGTCGAGACCGACCTGATGGTGAACACCGAAGACGAGAACGACATGTTCATCGCCAGCCAGTGGAACGCGAAGGAGGACGCGATGGCCTTTTTGCGCTCCGACGAGTTCTCCGAGACGGTCCAGTGGGGCCGTGACGTGCTCGCCGACCGCCCGCGACACGTCTTCTTGGCGTAAGGTAGCCTGACTGGCGAGACTTTTTATATACTCGACAGCGGACCGGTGGCGAGCGCGGCCAAAGCCCCAGCCGCTCGCTTATAAATGATCGACGGTGGATCGACGGCAGATACCTCCAAAGCCCCAGCCGTGAGGCGGGCGCACGCTCGCTGCGGTCCTCAGTCACTCGCTCCGTTCGTTCCTTGCGGTCCTTGCTTCGCCTGCGCCCGCCTCACGGCTGCCCCTTTGAGTCCCACCCCGCCCCGCGCAGCACCGCAGCCTCACGCCTCCCCAGCCTCGTCGGTGGTCCTCCGCTGCGCTCCGGACCACCGACTCCCTCGCGCGTGCGACTCGCGCCCTGCGGGCGCTCGTCGGCACGCGCCACCGCCCCGTCCGGTCACTTATAAATCGTGTCTCCGCCGCGGCGGCGCGTCCGCCGCCCCGGGCCCCCTCCGCCGACCGCCGGGTTTTAGGTGCCGTTGCGGCGAACGAGGGTCCATGTTCGACACCATCGTGGTCGCGACCGACGGCTCCGACAGCGTTCGGCGGGCCGTCTCGGTCGCGGTCGACGTGGCGGCGCGGTTCGACGCCGAGGTCCACGCGGTGTACGTCGTCGACGCCGGCGAGGTCGAGTCGTCGCCCGACACGGTCCAAGATGACCTCCGGGACGCGCTCGACGACGAGGGGAGCGACGCGCTCGACCGCGTCGCGGACGCGGCCCACGACCGCGCCGACGACCTCGACGTGACCATCGAGGTCCGCGAGGGGCGCCCCGCCTCGGAGATCGACGCCTACGCCCGGTCGGTCGACGCCGACCTCGTCGCGATGGGCACCCGGGGGCGCCACGGAGAGAACCGCTTCCTCATCGGCTCCGTCGCGGAGCGCGTCGTCCGGACCTGCCCCGTCCCGGTGTTGACGGTGCGACAGCTGACCGAGGAGGACCCGCGGCGCACGACGATCTGAGCGCCGCGAGGGCGACGCGCCCGCTGCGCGGCGCGAGAGCGGCGGAGTTTTCCGGCTGCCGCCCGCCTCGACGGTATGGACGACGACCTCATCGAGACGGGGGAGGCCCCGCGGTCGCGGTACACGAAGCTGCCGGGGAAGGGGTTCTTCTACCCCGACTCGCTGGACGACGAGCGCGCGGAGCGACGAGCGAGGGAAGCGATCGAGGGCAGCGAGGCGGTCGTGATCGCCGACGGCGACGCCGACGGCCTCGCCTGCGCGGCGATGGTCCGCGAGGCGTACGACGCCGCGCTCGACGTCGCGCCCTTCGAGGACGCCATCGCGGCGCGGCTGGCGGACGATGACGACGAATCGGACGAGACGGCGGCAGACGACGGAGAGAGCGAGAGCGATGGCGACGACCCCCTCGCCGACGCCCACGCCGAATCCCCGGTCGGGCTGCTCTCGGCGGGCCCGTACTCGATAGACACCGCGCTCGAACGCGTCGAGGCGTACGCCGACGACGGCATCGACCTGTTCGTCTGCGACCTCTGTCCCGACGACTACGAGTGGATCGCGGAGCCGCTTGAGGCGCTCGCGGCGTCGACCGATTCGATCCGCTGGTTCGACCACCACCAGTGGGACGACGCGACCGCCGCCGCGGTCCGCGAGGCGGGCGTCGACCTCGTCGTCGGCGACTCCGACGAGGAGTGCACCGCAGACGTGACGCTCCGCTCGCTGGAGCACGCGTTCGACGACCGCTGGGCCGAACTCGCCGAGGTCACGCGCGACCACGACCTCTGGCTCAAGGAGGACCCGCGCTCCGACGACCTCGCCGACTACTCCTACTGGGCCGGCGCCGAGGAGTACGCGGCCGTGATCGGCGCCTACGGCGTCGACCTCCCCGAGACGGTGCGCTCGTTCGTCGAGGAGCGCCGCGTCGAGAAGGAGGCCAGGATCGACCTCGCGGTCGACCGCGCGGTCACTCACGAGGTCGGCGACTGGCGCGTCGCGGTCACCTACGGCCGCTGCTCGCAGAACGAGGTCGCGGAGCGTCTCCGCGAGGCGGGCGCCGACGCCGCCGTGATCGTCAAGCCCGCGGGGTCGGCCTCGATCCGGGGCTCCGAGGACTTCCGGCACGCCCACGAGGTCGCCGGCCGGGTGAACGGCGGCGGTCACCCGCAGGCCGCGGGGTGTAAGCCCGACATCTACGACGACATGCTTGATTACGCCCACCACTGGAGCACCGAAGGGCAGGCGTGTAAGCGCGTCATCCTCGCGGCGTTCGAGGCCGTCGCCGCGGAGGTCGCGGCCGAGGAGGACGACGCCGAGGAGGGCGACGCCGACGGCGCCGCGGCGGCCGAGTAGGGGCGTCGAGAAACGAGCGGTGTCGGCCGTGCCTACGAGGCGGACGGCGACATCTCGATGTTGAGGCTCTTCTGGACCAGCTGGGTGAACGCCATCGAGCAGAGGAAGTACCAGAGGATCCACATCTGGATCGGACCGACGATCCCCGTGTCCCAGGTGACCGTGCCGGCGAGCGGGACGACGAGCTCCTGCGCGGCGACGGCCGGGTACGCGGCGTCCGACCCGCGGTACCCGATCACCCAGAACATCCAGAGGAACGCGGGGATGGTGAGGAACATGATCCACACCATCGGGCGGAACTGCTCTTTGAACATGCCGAGCTGGTCGCCCATCGCCTCCATCTGCTCTTCCTGAATCGCGTCGAGCGCCTCGTCGTCGTCGCGCTCCTCGGCCTCCTTCCGGCGCTCCTGGATGTCCTTCATCCGCTCCTGGTAGGCGCCCATCTTCTCCATGTCCATCAGCCCGGCGCGAAGCAGCGTCGAGTACAGCCCCGTCCCGAGCGCGATCACCATGATCACGACGTAGAAGGGGACAACGTTCAGAAGGGGGCCGAGGACCACGTCGATGCCCCCGGCGATCGCGTTACGGACCGGGCCGACCGCGTAGCCGACGAACGCGCCGACCGTCGCCAGTCCCGCGAGCTTGTCCCACTTCGACCAGGTGGTCGTCTCGGGCGTCTCCACGTCGCTCCCGTCGGAGTCCTCCTCCATGCCGGCCTCGATCCCGTCGCGGTCGGCGAGGGCGAACCCTTCCTCGCCGTCGACGAGGATCTCCTTTTCGATGAGCCGGCCCCACTGCCCGCTGGTAATCTCGTCGCGGACGTCGACCCAGCGGACCTCGCCGCCGCTGGCGTTGTCGAGGACGACTTGAATGGCGTCCCGCATCTCGCCGTCCTCGCGGACCAGCGAGCGGACTCGCCGTTCGACTTTGCTCATTAGCGGCTGATTAGCGGTCGACGGTTAAGAACCTTGTAGGATCGCCGCTCAGATCTGCCCCCGCGACGGCGCGGATCCCCCTCGCTGCGTCGCGGCTTAGTTCTCGACGACGTCCCGGATCCGGTCGAAGACCTCGTCGGGGGTCGCCTCGCCGTCGACCTCGACGAGGACGCCCTCGTCGCGGAAGTGGTCGACCACGGGCTCGGTGTTGTCGTAGAACACTTCGAGGCGCTCGCGGGCGGTCTCCTCGGTGTCGTCCTCGCGCTGGATCAGCTCGCCGCCGCAGTCGTCGCAGACGCCCGGCTCCTCGGGCGGGTGGAAGTCGACGTGGTAGTTCGCGCCGCAGTCGTCGCAGACGCGGCGACCGGTGAGTCGGTCGACGAGGACCTCCTCGTCGACGTCGAGGAGGATGACGGCGTCGAGGTCCGTAATCTCCGAGAGGTACTCGGCCTGGTCGAGGTTGCGCGGGTAGCCGTCGAGGACGAACCCGTCGGCGTCAGAGAGCGCGGCCTCGACGATCTCGTTGACAACCGGATCGGGCACCAGTTCGCCCGCGTCCATGAACGACTTCGGCGTCCCGTACTCAGTCTCCATCTCCTTGTTCGCGCGGAGCGCGTCGCCGGTCGTGACGTGTTCGACGCCGTACTCGTCGGCCAGCTTCGCGCTCTGTGTCCCTTTTCCGGCGCCGGGCGCCCCCAACAGCAGAATTCGATGGCTCATACCGGAGCGGTCGCGGGCTGCCCCTAAAGGCTTGAAGATTCCGGCCAACGCTACTCGTCGGCGTCGTCCGGATCGACGTCCTCGTCGTCGCCCGCGTGAAGCCGGAGCCCCATCTCCAGCTCGAAGCTCTCGGCGTCGGAGGTCTCGAAGCCGATCTTCTTGTACAGCGAGACAGCGGCGCGGTTCCACCGCTCGACGGTGAGCCACACCTTCTCGACCTCGTTCGCCTGCCCGTGGCCGAGCAGCCCGCGGATGAGGTGCGTGCCGATCCCGGCGCGCTGGTACTTCTGGTGGACGAAGATCGCGAGCTCGTAGGCGTCGCCGTCGGGAACGAGCGTCGCGTGGCCGGCGGCCTCGTCGTCGCACCACGCGATCACGTTGTAACAGTCGCCAGGGAGGATCGCGTCCAGCCACTCGCGGATGCGTTTCTCGCCACCCGGCGGGATCCCCTGCGCGCGGTCGGCCGGATCGAAGGCGTCGTACATCTCGACGAGCGCCTCGCGATCCGCTTCGTCCCCCTCGTACGGCCGGATCTCGATCACGCGGTCCTCGCGGTCGGTGAACGTGGTCGGCGGCGGCGGGAACTCGTCCGCCACCGCGTCCGGGTAGCCTCGGTCGCTCATCTGACCAGCGTGACCGACGTCTTGGCGTTCAACAGGACGAACTCCGCGATCGACCCGATCGTGATCTTCCCCATCGGACTCGTGTGGCCGCCGCCGAGGACGATCTCCTCGAACGCCTCCGTCTCGGCGATCTCCACCAGGCGGCTTCCGGGGTCGCCCTCGACGCGTCGCACCTCGGCGTCGATCTCGGCCTCCTCGACGGCCGTCTCGGCGCGCTCCATCACCTCGTCGGGCGACACCGAGGAGTCCTCGTTGTCGACCACGGCGATCGTGAGGTCGTCGTTCGCGACCGCCGCCCGTTCGACCGTCCGGTCGAGCGCGCGGAACGAGTCGTCGCTGCCGCCGATCCCGCAGAGCACTTTCATGTGCCACCCCTCCACGCGACGATACAAAAGTGGATCTCCGAGCGGTCGACCACCGACAAGGCTTTTGCCCGCCCGCGGGGTTTCGAACGTATGAGCGATCATACCGGTTCGGCGGCCGACTCGGCCGACGAGACCGGCGACTCCGCCGCGGACCGGTCCCCACCCGAGGACCGGTCCCCCTCCGAGGGCGGCGACGGGAAGCCCGACTCCCGAGCGGGTGACGGAACGGACGAAGGGACACCGACCGCGGAGCCGGGCGCGACCACGGCCGACGAGCAGGGGTCGTCCGCGACCGGCGACGAGCAGGGGTCGTCCGCGACCGGCGACGACCGGGACGCGACCGGCGAGGAGCCCGACGAGGACGTGCCGCGGGACGTCCGGAAGTACGAGCGGTTCAAGAAGATGGACGGCGCGCGCTACGAGCGCGTCAACGAGTTCCTCCGCGACCGGACGTACATCACGGCCCGCGAGTGGGCGATCGCGCGGCTCTGCGCCGACTTCCGCACGGAGACCGGGGTCGAGATGACGAAGATCGGCGAGAACCTCCCCGAGCTCGTCCCCTTCATGACCGACACCTACACGCCGCAGGCGGTCAACCAGGCGCGCTACTCCTTCGAGGAGAAGGTGACGAAGGCGGGCGCGACGTTCCTCTACGGCGCGATGTCCGGCTTCTTCACCGCCGAGGACCTAGACGAGATGATGTACGAGGTGACGGAGGTCGCGAAGTTCCTCCTCGAAGTGGAGGGCGTCGACCTCGCGGTTGCCGACGAGCTGGAGGCCGAGGACAAGATCAGCGAGGTGATGCGCGACGTGCGCGCCTCCTCGGCGGACCTCCGCGGCGAGGAGGTGCGCTGTCCCGAGTGCGGGCACGTCCACGAGCCGACCGAAGAGTGACGATGGACCGGTTCCCGGGGGCGGCCGACGCGAGCCCCGACCCGACCCTCGTCGTCGACGGCGACGGCGTCGTCCACGCCGGCACGCCGAGCGTCGAGGCGGTGTTCGGGCTCGAGCCGGCGGCCCTCGCGGGACGCTCGATCGACGACGTGTTCGCGGACCCGACCGAGACGGAGTGGAACGGCTCCACGTCGATAGCGGCCTTCGAAACGGGTTCGGACGACGGCGACGACGCCCGCTCCGCGATCGCCCGGGACGAAGCGAGTGTCGAGGGGGCGGACGACGGCTTCCGACACGACGTGGAAGCGCTGGTCGACGCGGTGCGCGCCGGGGACTCCCGGTCGCTCGCCGACGGGTTTGAGCTGGTCGTGCGGCGCGGCGACGGCGTCACGGTCCCGGTCCGCGTCAGCGTCGGCGCCTTCGAGCTCGACGGCGACCCGTACGCGGTCGTCACCGCGATAGACGTCTCGAACGAGCGGACGCGACAGCTGGCGCTCCGGCGCCGTACGGAGACGCTCGAATCGCTCCACGAGGCGACCAGGGAGCTGCTGAAGACGACGGACAGGGAGGCTGCGGCCGAGGCGGCGGTGTCGTACGTCGACGACGTGCTGGGCCACCCGATCGCCGCGATCTGGCTGTACGACGAGGACGCGGACGCGCTCGAACCGATCGTCTGGACCGACACCGCCGACGCGGTCGTCGGCGAACACCCGACGTTCGCGGCGGACGGGCGGAGCATCACCTGGGAGGCCTTCGAGAGCGGCGAGCCAACCTACGTGGCGGACGTCGCCGAGGAGCCGGACCGCTACGACGACGACGCGACGATCCGCAGCGAGCTCGTCGTCCCGCTCGGGCGGTACGGCGTGTTGAACGTCGGCGCGACCGTCCCCGACGCCTTCGACGACTCCGACCTCGCGGTGGCGCGAATCTGGGCGGCGACGGTGACGTTGGTGTTCGTCCGAATCGAGCGGGAGCGGCAGCTCCGGCGGCGCGAGGCGGAGGTGGCCCGCGAGCGCGACCGCTTAGAGGAGTTCGCCAGCCTCGTCTCGCACGACCTGCGGAGCCCTCTCAACGTCGCCGCCGGCAACCTCGAAATCGTCACCGACCGCCTCGCGAGCGAGTCGATAGACGTCGAGGAGCTGGGCGCGGTGAAGCGGTCGCTCGACCGCATGGACGCGCTCATCGAGGACCTGCTCGCGCTGGCGAGACAGGGCTCCGGGATCGACGGGACCGAGCCCGTCCCGCTGGCCGACCTCGTCGCCGAGTGCTGGGAGACCGTGGACACCGAGTCGGCGACGCTGTCGGTCGAGACGGACGCCGTCGTCGCCGCGGACCGGAGTCGCCTGCGACAGGCGCTGGAGAACCTCTTCGGCAACGCGGTCACCCACGCGGGCCCAGCCGTCGCCGTCGCGGTCGGCGTACTCCCCGACGGCGACGGCTTCTACGTCGAGGACGACGGGCCCGGGATCGACCCCGCGGACCGCGAGACGGTGTTCGAGGCGGGGGTGACGAGCGACCCGGACGGGACGGGCTTCGGGCTAAAAATCGTCGCCGAGGTCGCCGAAGCGCACGATTGGACGGTCGAACTCGCCGAGAGCGAGACGGGCGGCGCGCGGTTCGAGTTCCGCGGCGTCGACGTCGAGTCGGGCGAAGAGCGGGAGTAGGCCCCGCTCAGTCGTCGGCGGGCGCCGCGCTCGCGGGGTCGAGCCCGTCGCCGTGGCCGGGGACGGTGCCGTCGTCGTTCCAGCCGCGGAGCGAGTAGTACTCCGAGAGCGCCGCGTCGAACCCCTCGATGGCGTCGGCGTACGGGAGCGTGTCGTCGCTCCGGTCGAAGCCGCGGGCGTTGTTGAACGCGCGCTCCAGTTCGACGATCCGAGCGCCCAGCGTCTGAAGGACGTCGTAGTCGGCGTCGAGCAGCGCCGCGAGCCGGTCGTCGGTCACCGTCCCCCGCGAGAACTTACAGACGACCGCGGAGTCGAGGACCGCGTTGCGGTTCTCCTTCGCGACGAGCTTCGGCGGCTTCCCCGCCAGTCCCTGGGGGTCGAGCGCGTCGTCGGGGTCGACGAGCGGGTACTCGTAGGGGTAGAACTCCCCGTACATGTGGTCGGCGCCGCGGTTCGCGGTCGCGAACGCGAGCCCCTGCCCGTTGAGCGCGCGACCGTCGTGGCCGGAGAAGGCCATCCCCTTCACCGTCCAGTCTTCGGCGCCGAACTCCTCGCTGGCTCGGTGGACGCCCTCCGCGAGCTTGTCGCCGACGCCTTCGCGGTAGGCGATCTGCTCGACGAGCGAGCGAACGAGGTCGGCGTTGCCGAACTCGTCTTCGCTCTCTAAGAACATCGAGACGACGTCGCCACAGGAGATGGTGTCCATCCCCAGCTCGTCGCACAGCTCGTTCGCGCGCATCACGTCGACGACGTCGTCGACGCCCGCGTTCGAGCCGAACGCCATCACCGTCTCGAACTCCGGCCCCTCCGTCTCGACGCCCGTCTCCTCGTCGCGCGTGGGGAGCTTACAGGCGAACGCGCACTGCGAGCAGGTCCCCTTCTCGTACTTTTTCTCCTCGACGCGGTCGCCGGAGATCCCCTCGACGCCCTCGAAGGAGGTCTCCGCGAAGTAGTACGACGGGAGCGCGTCCACCTCGTTTGCGAGCTCCGTCACGCTCGTCGTCCCCTGCCGTTTCATGATCGAGTCGGAGGTGGCCGCCTCGCGGTGGACCTCGCCCGCCTCGTCGGGCCAGTCGAGCTCTACCGCGGCGTCCGCATTGCCGTCGAAGGTGAGCGCTTTCACGCCCTTCGAGCCGAGGACCGCGCCCAGCCCGCCGCGCCCGAACGCCCGCGTGTCCGAGGTCATGATCGACGCGAACCGGACCGCGTTCTCGCCCGCCGGCCCCACGCAGGCGACGTGTTCGGGCCCCAGATCGCGCGTCTCGGCGAATCGGTCGGAGACGGCCGACACCTCGGCCGCCGCCAGGTCCGGGACCTCCTCGAAGGTCACGTCCGGCTCGCCGTCCGCGCCGACCTCGCGGACGTGGACCGCGAGCAGCTCGTCGCTCGCGCCGACCAACTCGACCGCGGCGTACCCCGCGCCGGTGAAGTTCCGCGAGAGGAACCCGCCCGCGTTCGACGACAGCAGGCCGTTCGTGAGCGGCGAGAGGCCCGTGGCGGCCATCCGCCCCGTGTAGGAGGTCGTCGAGTACTGCATCGGCCCCGTCGAGAGGTAGAGGCGGTTCTCCGGGCCGAGCGGATCGGCGTCGAACGGGATCCGGTCGTACGCGAGCGACGTGTTGAGCCCGCGGCCGCCGACGAACGACGCGAGCCGGTCGTCGATCGGCTCCGTCGACGCGGTCCGCTCGGTCAGGTCGATCGTGAGGAGCGGCCCCTGTGCGTGTCTCATGGGGCCACAGAGCATGCGGGCGGCGATAAAACTCGGGGTGGTCGCAGTTTAAATATCAGATAGCGGCGGTGCGATCGCTTATAAAGAACGGTGCGGTCGGCGCGTGCCTCCGAGTGGCCGCCGAAGGCGGCCGCGAGGAGCACGCGCGAGGGAGTCGCGAACGCCCGCAGGGCGTGAGCGACGAGGCTGGGGAGGTGTGAGGCGCGGTTGCGGTGCTGCGCTGGGGAGGACTCAAAGGGGCAGTCGCGAGGACGGCGCAGGCGACGTAAGCATCGGAAGAAGCGAGTGGAACGAGCGACTGAGGAGCGCAACGAGCGTGCGCCGTCCTTGCGACTGGGGCTTTGGAGGTGTTTGCCGCCGATCCGTTATCAACCATTTATAAACGGACGGCTGGGGGTTTGGCGGTGTCCTACCTCGGAGGCATATGTGAGTTCGTGACAAAATTACCCACTTCAAACCTGCTAACTGAAGGGGTTATCAGCGGTCTCCAAGCGTGTGAAACCCTCAACCACGTCGAAGTCGTCGTCAAAGGAGTAGAGGTACTCAACGCCTTCCCGATTCAAGTACGCGGCGATGGTCGCGTCCACGAACGAGAGTTCGCTGTGTTGGCGAAAAAGTGGCTGTGCGGCGTTAAAATCCACATTCGGGGAGTGGACAATCTCGAAATGGGCGCCCTCGATAAGCCGATCCAGCAGTCGGTTCGCGGCATCTGTGCCAAGTTTCTCGCGAGAGAGATTCAGTAGCTCCGCGACGACGTAGTCCGTCAGGACGGCGTTCGGAAGTTCCCCGTGGTCGATTCCGCGGACGATCTCCAGAGCGCGGTCGTGGTATTCGTCGCGGGCGCTGGCACTGGCGAAGAGGACGTTAGTGTCCAAGAGGGCAACCGCCATCACTCCCCTCCGAACTCGGCCTCCGCTTCGACGGCGTTCGTCTCACCGGCGTCCACGGGTTCGAAATCGTCGAACACGCCCTCGCGTTGATGGACGATCTCGACCGAGAGCGCACCGCTGTCGTCTGTGGTCCACCGGAGTTTATCACCCGGCTCGATGTCGAGTCGCTGGCGGAGGTCTGCCGGAATCGTGACCATCCCCCGATCGCTGACCGTCGTTTCCTCGGACCTCTCCTCAGTCGCCATACCGGGATATTCTGGTTCGACTCTCATACATGTTTCTCCACATGTGGAGGAAGTAGGCAGCCGAAGATGCGGCTTCACCGTGCTTCCGAAGCTAATCGTCGAGGACGTGGTGTGTCACCGCGTCCGCCCCGGACTCCGTCGTCTCCAGCGTCGCGACCCGGAACGCGTCGTCCGCGCCCTCGACCGGAATCGGAAGCCCGCCCGGGTTCACGCGGACGGTCCCGTCGCGTTCCTCGACGCCGTGCGCGTGGGTGTGCCCGTGGAACACGTAGTCGTAGTCACCGCAGTCGACGAGCGCGTCGACGAGGACGCCGCTCGTGCCGTGCGTGATCGCGACGTCGACCGCGTCGGTTTCGCTCGCACCGTCGAACGAGAGCGCGGCAGCCTCGCCGTGGTACTCGCCGAACGCCTCGACCGTCGACTCGACCGCCCACTCGCCGTCGTTGTTCCCGCGGACCGCGTGGAAGTCGAAGCCGGCGTCGAACGGCGTCACGGAGAAGGGCGCGACGAAGTCGCCGCAGTGGACGACCGCGTCGACGCCCTCGCGCTCGAACAGCGAGACGGCCGCCTCGACGGCGGCGAGGTCGTCGTGCGTGTCGGAGACGATGCCGATTCGCATACCGACCGGACGCGAGCGCGCTACTTCAATCTCCGCCTACTCGCCGGTCAGCGCCTCGCTCGCGGGCGCGAAGTCGATGGTCTCCCCGCGTCCCTTCTCGCTCGCGCGCTCGTACAGCATGTGCGCGGCCGCGACCGTCTCCACCCCGGTCCCGCCGGAGTCGAAGACGGTCACCTCGTCGTCGCCCGTCCGGCCGGGGTGGTCGCCCGCGATAACCTCGCCGAGGTCGGCCGCGATCCCCTCCCCTTCCTCGATCAGGTCGGCCTCGACGGCGGCGAGGTACGAGCCGGCGTCCTGCGTCGCGCGCGCCCGGAGGTCGGGGACGTACGTCGCCCGCGCGACGAGCGCCGGCGGGAGTTCGTTCTTCTTCGGGTGGTACTGTCCCATCGCCGTGACGTGCGTCCCCGGCTCCACGTCGGCGTCGGCGATCACGGGGTCGCTCGCGGTCGTCGCGGTGATGACGACGTCGGCGCCCGCCAGTGCGTCGCTCGCGCTCGCGACCGCCGACACGTCGGCGTCGAGACGGTCGTCGAAGTCGGCGGCGAACGATTCACGCTTCTCCGCGGTCGGCGAGAAGACGCGGACCGCCTCGAACTCGCGAACAGTCGCGGTCGTCGCGACCTGCCCGCGCGCCTGCGCGCCGCTGCCGATCACGGCGAGTTCGGTCGCGTCCTCGCGGGCGAGCGCGTCGACCGCGACCGCGCCGGCAGCACCCGTTTTAAACGGGTTCATCGAGGCGCCGTCGATGAGCGCGAGCGGCGCGCCCGACTCGGCGTCGAAAAGCGGGGTCATGAACCACGCATCCTCCGCGCCGAAGCCGGCGGAATACGAATAGCCGCCCATCGCGCCCGTCTCCGGGAGGACGGCGGCGTAGGTCGTGAACATCCCCGGCGGCTCGCGGTTGAACAGCTTCGTCCGCGGCTCGGCGGGCGCGCCCTCGCCTACCTGTCGGTACGCGTCGCGCACGGCGGCGACGTAGTCGGCCGGCTCGGCGAGGTCGTCCACCGCGGAACTAGCGAGGAACAGGGCTTCGGTCATACTCGCCCGGTTGGGGCGGGGGAACTAAACGGTACAGGACGCGGCGAACGGCGGCGCGTCACGCGGACGACCGGCCGGTAGGGTGTCAGGCGGACGACCGGCCGCCCGAGCCGGCTTCTCCTTGGCCGGAGCGCGACGCGTCCGCCGGCGCGTCGGCGGCGACTGGGGCCCTGACGAATATCGCGTGGGCCATGACGGTGGCGGCGGCCACCGCGCCCGCGGGCAGCGCCGACAGCAACGACAGCCCGACCAGGTTGAGGAACGCGGTCACGCCGATCAGTGCTGCCGGGATGAGCCCGAGGACGTAGTCGTAGTATCCAGTCATGCTCCCGTTGAATAGTAGTCGAAAATCGATATTAAATCTTTCCCGTGGTTCGGAGGTAGTTCCGCTATGAACACAGAGAGGTAACTCATAACTTATGAACCGATCTGAGCCCCGGCCGACCGAGTCGAACTGCGACGAGAAGGGAGAAAACGGCGTTTGGACGCCGAAATCCGATCGAGGAGCGCTACCGGAGCCGGAAGTAGAGCGCCCGCCAGCCGCCGAGGGCGAGGGAGCCGAGCACGAGCATGACGACGGCGAACGCGGGCGCGGCGCCGCCGCGGAAGACGAACGCGCGGAGCGCCAGCCCGACGACCGCGGCCGGGATCCACGACCGGATCGCGAGCGGGACCGACGACTTCGCGGTCTCGACGGCGCCGGCGGAATAGGCCCCCACGAGCGGCGCGATTAGGGCCCACGCGATCAGGAACGGCGCGAACACTTCGAGCAGGTAGAGCGGGTTCGACGACAGGAACTCGACGCTGCTGTGGTTGATCGCGCCGATCGTCAACAGGACGATCAGCGCGATCAGGTCGCCGACCGCGAGGGGAACGGCGGCGCGATCGAGGCGTGTTGCGAGGAACGACGAGTCGGCCATACCGACCCGTCGGGCGCCCCCCTACTTTGTACGCACGGATTCGGTCGGGCGGTCGAGCGCCGGCGACTGCGACGTCGCCGGCCGGGATGCCGTCACTCGTACAGCGGGTGCGCCTCGCAGAGCTCGACGACGCGCTCGCCGACCTCGTAGATGACGTCCTCGCTGTCGACGTCGTCGACGACGCGGTAGATCAGGTCGCCGACCTCCTCGATCGCGTCGGCGTCGAAGCCCCGCGTCGTCAGCCCGGCGGTGCCCGCGCGGATCCCCGAGGGGTCGAACGGCGAGCGGGTTTCGCCGGGGACCGTGTTCCCGTTGAGGACGATGTTCGCGGCCGCGAGCGCGTCCTCCGCGTCGCCCCCGGAGAGGTCCGGGTGCGAGTCGCGCAGGTCGGCCAGCACAAGGTGGTTGTCGGTTCCGCCGGAGACTAAGGAGAGGCCGTGCTCCTGAAGCGTCTCGGCGAGTACCTCCGCGTTGTCGACGACCTGCTGCGCGTACTCCTCGAACTCGGGTTCGAGGGCCTCCTTGAAGCCGACCGCCTTGCCGGCGACGTTGTGCATCAGCGGCCCGCCCTGCCCGCCGGGGAAGACGGCCGAGTCGATGTCGTCCGCGAACTCCGCGTCGCACATCACGATCCCGCCGCGGCCGGCGCGGATCGTCTTGTGGGTCGAGCCCGTGACGAAGTCGGCGACGCCGACCGGCGACGGGTGGACGCCGGCGGCGACGAGCCCGGTGATGTGCGCGATGTCGGCGAGGTGGTAGGCGTCGACCGCGTCGGCGGCCGCCTGGATCTCCTCCCAGTCGACGGTGCGCGGGTACGCGGAGTAGCCCGAGACGATGATGTCGGGCTCGAAGGACTCGGCCGTGTCACGCAGCCCCTCGTAGTCGATGTACCCCGTCTCGGGGTCGACCTCGTACTGCTCGACGTCGTACAGCTGCCCCGTGAAGTTCGCCGGGTGGCCGTGCGAGAGGTGGCCGCCGTGGTTCAGCTCCAAGGAGAGGATCTTGTCGCCCGGTTCGAGGACCGAGTAGTACACCGCCTGGTTCGCCTGCGTGCCGGAGTGGGGCTGGACGTTGACGTGGTCGGCGCCCCACAGCTCCTTCGCGCGCTCGATCGCCAGCTCCTCGACCTCGTCGGCGTACTCGCAGCCGGCGTAGTAGCGCGACCCGGGGTAGCCCTCGGCGTACTTGTTCGTGAGGACGCTCCCCTGCGCCTCCAGTACCGCCTCGCTCACGTGGTTCTCGCTCGCGATCATCGCGAGCGTCTGCTCCTGTCTGTCGCGCTCGCCGGTCAGCGCGTCGGCGACCGCCGGGTCGACCTCCCGGACGTGCTCGTGGTCCATGTGCGAACGCGGGCGCGACCGCGCATTAATCCTTCTGTCGCCGTGGGAAGTGCCGTCGTCTCGCCGGCGGACGCGGCCCCACGCGTCGACCGCCGATCCGGGAGCGAACTCCCCGATCCGCGGACCGATATTCGATTCGGCGAATTAGCCGTTTTCGTTCGTTTGAGAGCCGCTGCGTACGTTGTTCGAAGCATAAACCCCGTTAATATTAAATACGCAACCGGCTTTTATACGAAGAGATATATGGTGTCGAATTTACTGGCGGCCGACGTCGAGGCGGCGCTCGAAGCGGCGTTCGCGGGGGACGACGACGAGCTGCTCGTCGTGGACCCCTCGGCTGAGACGATCGTATCGCTGGTCGAGACCGCGGTCGGGCGGGACGACCTCCCGGAGCTGTCGATGCTCGCCGACGAGCGCACCCTCAAGGACGTCACGGACGACTTCGTCGTCGCGTCCCGGGCGGCCGACCTCGTCGCCGACGGCGCCCTGGACCTCCGGGTGTTAGACGGGGAGGTCGACAACGCGCTGTTCGTCTCCCCCTCTCGGGTCGTGGCGCTCGTCACGGCGGGGGACGACGTCGCCGCGCTCTCGACGGACGAGGACGAGTTCGTCGACGAGGTGTACGAGTCCCACCGCGACGCGTTCGACGAGGCGGAGCCGTACACGCTCCGCACGCCGGCGATCAGCCGGGTCCGCGAGACGATGGAGTCCGAGATCGGATCGGAGGCCCGCGACGACTTCGACGCCGCCCTCGCCGCGACCGAGGGGGCCGACGGCGCCGACCTCGACGAGGTGACCGTCTCGCTGCTCGTCGCGGCGAAGAACGACGTGCTTCTCTACGACATCTCGAAGTGGGGCGAGGACGTCGGTATCGCCTCGAAGGCGACCTTCTCCCGGACGAAGACGCGCCTCGAAGACCTGGGGATCATCGACACCGAGAAGGTCCCGATCGACGTCGGGCGACCCCGCCTCCGCCTGAAGCTCGGCGACGAGCGCCTCCGGGGCGTCGACGCCGCGGAACTCGCCGCCGAGGCCGCCGAGATGATGGCCGCCACCCCCGCCTGAGCGCTCCCGAACGCGCGCTCGTCTCGCGTTCCGCCCTCTCGTACGTCCCGCTCTCGCTCGCTTTTCGCCCGCGACCGCGTTCCCGCTCTCGCTTGCTTTTCGCCCGCGACCGCGCTCCCGCTCTCCCGCGGGACGCGTTCGCAGCCGTGCCGCGGACCCGCGGCTTTTTTTCGCCGCCTCGCGTCGACCGGGTATGGATATCGGACTTGTCGGCGACGGCCCCGCGGTCGAGGCGGCCGCGGCCGCGCTCGGCGACGTCGACGTGAACGCGATGCCCGTCGAGGCGGAGCTGCTGGACGGGTTCGACCTGGCGGTCGTCGTCGACACCGCCGGCTCGGCGGCGTTCGCGACCGCGAACGAGCTGCTCGACCGGTGGATCGGCGTGGAGGTGGGCGGGCTCGGCGGCGTCCCCCTCGACGACCTCGACGCCGCCGTGACCGTCTTTGACGACGCCTGCTACGACTGCCTGCGCGCCCGCGTCGAGAGCGGGGGCGCCGAGCCGGCCGACGGACCGACCGGCCGCCGCTCTGCCGTGCGCTACGCCGGCGCGGTGGCCGGGCGCCGGGCGATCCGGCTGCTCGCCGGCGACCCGGTCGCGGACACCGTCGTCGAGGTGCCGGGCGCCGAGCGGACGCTGCTGCCCGCGCCCGGGTGCGGCTGCGGCGCCGACCCCGGCGACGCGCTCCCGCGCGAGGACGTCGAGCGCGACCTCGGCGAGGCGATCGACCGCGCGGAGCGGGCCGTCGACCCCCGGATCGGCGCCCTGAGCGAAGTGGGCGAGCAGGAGTCGTTCCCGCTGCCGTACTACGTCGCGCGGGTCGCGGACACGACGCCGTTCTCCGACGCCGACGCGGCCGACTTCGGCGGCGGCGCGGCCGCCGACTGGGACGCCGCGTTCATGAAGGCGCTCGGCGAGGGGTTAGAGCGGTACGCGGCCGGCGTCTACCGCGAGGCCGAGTTCACGCGCGCGCCGGCCGCGAACGTCCCGAACCCGGTCACGCCCGACGCGTTTGTCCGGCCCGAGGGCGCCGAGGCGTACGACCGCGACGACCGGCTGCCGTGGGTCCGCGGCGAGCGCCTCGGGACGGGCGACCCCGCGAGCCTCCCGGCGGAGTTCGTTGGCTTCCCGCCGCCGGAGCGCCGGTATCGGCCGCCGATCACGACCGGGCTCGGGCTCGGGGGATCCGGGCCGGACGCCGCGCTCTCCGGCCTCTACGAGGCGATCGAGCGCGACGCGACGATGACCAGTTGGTACTCCACGACGGAGCCGCTCGGACTCGAGGTCGACGACCCCGCCTTCGCCGAGCTGGAGAAGCGGGCGCGCGCCGAGTCGCTGTCGGTGACCGCGCTGCTCGTCACGACCGACGTGGACGTGCCCGTCGTCGCGGTCGGCGTCGGCCGCGAGGGCGACTGGCCGCGGTTCGCCGCGGGCTCTGGCGCCGACCTCGACCCGGCCGCGGCGGCGCGGAGCGCGCTCGCCGAGGCGCTCCAGAACTGGACCGAGCTCCGCTCGATGGGGCGCGAGGCGGCCGCCGAGCAGGGCGCCGCGATCGGTCACCACGCCGACTTCCCCGCGGAGACGGCGGCGTTCTTCGACCCGGACGCGACCGTCTCGGCCGACGGGCTCGGGGAGCCGGAGCTGTCGGGGGCCGAGGAGCTGGCGGCCGTCGTCGACCGCGTCGAGGGCGTCGGGCTCGATCCCTACGTCGCGCGGGTGACGACGCGCGACCTCGCGGCGCTGGGCTTCGAAGCCGTCCGCGTGCTGGTCCCGGGCGCGCAGCCGCTGTTCACCGGCGAGCCGTTCTTCGGCGAGCGCGCGAGCGAGGTGCCGCGGTCGATGGGGTTCGAGCCCGCGCTCGACCGGCCGTACCACCCGTTCCCCTGACGAGGTGAGGCGTCTCCCTCCCGCGGATTTAGGTGCCTCCGGGTCGCGGGAGGTCGTATGGACGTCGTACCCGACGCGGACGTCGAGGCGGTCGAGGCGGTCGACGGCGTGTTCCTCACCCAGGGCGCCGTCGGCGAGGAGACCAGCATCCAGCGGTTCGAGATCGAACCGGGCGCGACGGTGCCCGAACACGACCACCCGCACGAGCAGATCGGCGTGATCACGGCCGGCAGGCTGACGTTCGTCGTTGACGGCGAAGAGCGCGTCGTCGGCCCCGACGACACCTACGTGATCCCCGGCGACGAGCCGCACGCGGCCGAGAACCGCACCGACGAGCCGGTGGTCGGCTTCGACATCTTCGCGCCGCCGCGGGCGAACCCCGACTGGGGCGAGAAGTAGGCTGTCGGCGGCTTGTGGCGGGCCGGGCCAAATTCGGGGCGCGAACCCCCTAGTTCCCGACGTTTCGCGCGTCCGCGATACCCGCAAGACGTACCGGACCGAAGGTGTGTTAGTGCTCGGGGCCCGATACCGGGTAATGGGAGTCCAAGAACAGTACCCGTTCGACGTGGAGGCGCTCCGCGCCGACTTCCCGATCCTCGATCGGAAGGTCGGCGGGGATCCGGAGACGGCCGGGGAGGGCGAGGGCGACGACACGCCGCTCGTCTACCTCGACAACGCGGCGACCTCGCACACGCCCGACCCGGTCGTCGACGCCATCTCCGACTACTACCGGAGCTACAACGCCAACGTCCACCGCGGGATCCACCAGCTGAGCCAGGAGGCCTCCGTCGCCTACGAGGAGGCCCACGACGCGGTCGCCGACTTCGTCGGCGCGGCGGGCCGCGAGGAGATTGTCTTCACCAAGAACACGACCGAGGCGATGAACCTCGTCGCCTACGCGTGGGGGCTCGAAGAGCTCGGTCCGGGCGACAACGTCGTCCTCTCCGAGATGGAGCACCACGCCTCGCTCGTCACCTGGCAGCAGATCGGCAAGCGCACCGGCGCCGACGTGCGCTTCATCGACGTCACCGACGAGGGACGGCTCGACATGGACGACGCCGCCGACCTGATCGACGACGACACCGAGATGGTATCCGTCGTCCACGTGTCGAACACGCTCGGAACCGTGAACCCGATCGGTGAGCTGGCCGATCTGGCACACGACCACGGCGCGCTGATGTTCGCCGACGCCGCGCAGTCCGTGCCGACCCGTCCGGTCGACGTTCAAGAGCTGGGTGTCGACTTCCTCGCCTTCTCCGGCCATAAGATGTGCGGCCCGACCGGGATCGGCGCCCTCTACGGCCGCGAAGAGATCTTAGAGGGGATGCAGCCGTACCTCTACGGCGGCGACATGATCCGCCGCGTCTCCTTCGAGGACTCCACCTGGGAGGACCTCCCGTGGAAGTTCGAGGCCGGGACGCCCTCGATCGCGCAGGGGATCGGCCTCGCGGCCGCGATCGAGTACCTCGAGGAGGTCGGAATGGACCGGATCGAGGCCCACGAGGACCTGCTCGCCGAGTACGCCTACGACGAGCTCGAAGCGCTCGGGGGGGTCGAGATCTACGGCCCGCCCGGCGACGACCGCGGCGGCCTCGTCGCGTTCAACGTCGACGGCGTCCACGCCCACGACCTCTCCAGCATCCTCAACGACTACGGCGTCGCGATCCGCGCCGGCGACCACTGCACCCAGCCGCTCCACGACGAGATGGGCGTCGCCGCCTCCGCGCGCGCCTCCTTCTACTTCTACAACACTGTCGAGGAGGTCGACGCCTTGGTCGACGCGGTCCGCGAGGCGCGCGACCTGTTCGCGTAGCACGACGCTGACCTCGACCGGGTCCGCACGCTCGTCGACGAACATCGAGACCGCGAGGCGGGCGCGGTAACGGAAGCCGCATCGACTCTGCGTCCGCTCGGCTTGCCGGAAGAGACGCTGCGCTCCGAGGAGCGAGGTTTGGCGTCGCTGGGTGGCGGACGCGGAGGAGGCGGGTGTCGTCGACGAGGTGCGGGGACGGCCGCGTTATCGTTCGAGATCGACCGTGAGGTCCGTCGCTATCCACGCGTCGGTGTTGCCCTGTTCGGCGAAGACGGTCCGCTCCTGCGAGCAGCGAGTCGCGGCGACGGTCGGCCGCTCGTCCGCCGCCGATTCGACGTTCCGCTCGATCCGGTCTCCCGTTGTCATTACGCCCCCCTCAGCGGCCAGTGGTGTTATAGATTTCGGTCGGCCTAAACCGTGCGCGGCGATCCGCGCGAGGGATCGGTGGGTCTTACCCCTCGGCGGTCGTTCGCACGCCCGTGACCGATACCCTGTTCACACCGCTCACGCTCCGCGACACCGAGTTCCGAAACCGCGTGATGCTGTCGCCGATGTGCCAGTACTCCGCCGAGGACGGCCTGGCGAACGACTGGCATCGGGTCCACCTCGGCGCCCGCGCCGCCGGCGGCGCGGGGGTCGTGATGACTGAGGCGACCGCCGTCGAACCCCGCGGCCGCATCACGCCGAACTGCCTCGGGATCTGGTCCGACAAGCACGCCGAGAGGATCGAACCGATCGTCGAGTTCGTGAAGTCCCAGGGCGCGACGCCGGGGATCCAACTGGCTCACGCCGGGCGGAAAGCCTCCCACCAGCCGCCGGCCGAGGGGAGCGGTCCGATTCCCGTCGACAAGCCGGCGGGCTGGGAGACCGTCTCAGCGACCGACGAGCCGTACCCGCATCCGAACGTCGACGACCGCGACCTGACCGACACCCGCCGGCTGGACGGTGCGGGCATCGACGAGGTGATCGACGCGTTCGCGGTCGCGGCGGAGCGCGCGCGCGACGTCGGCTTCGAGGTCGCGGAGGTCCACGCGGCCCACGGCTACCTGCTCCACCAGTTCCTGTCGCCCGTCACCAACGACCGCGACGACGAGTACGGCGGAAGCTTCGAGAACCGCGCTCGACTCCTGCGTGAGGTCGTCGAAGCCGTGCGCGAGGTCTGGCCCGACGGGAAGCCCGTCTTCGTCCGCATCTCGGCGACGGACTGGCTCCCCGACCGCGACTCGTGGGACGTGGACGACTCGGTCCGGCTGGCGCCGCTGCTCGCCGAGGCGGGCGCCGACCTGATCGACGTCTCGGGCGGCGGGATCCATCCCGACCAGGAGATCCCGAACGCGGGGCCGGGCTACCAGGTGCCGTACGCCGAGGCGATCCGCGAGGGGACCGACGTGCCGGTCGCCGCGGTCGGCGGGATCACGGAGCCGACCCACGCCGACGCGCTCGTCCGCAACGGGCGGGCCGACCTCGTCGCGCTCGGCCGCGAGATGCTCCGGCACCCGTACTGGCCGCTGGAGGCCGCCCATGAGCTCGGCGAAGAGGCCGAGTGGCCCGTCCAGTACCGCCGCGGGCGCTACGACTGAGACGGCCCCCTAAGAGGGGCGGTACTCCCCCGCACGCTCCGGGAAGACTTATTCGGCTTCCGCGAGCCGACCGCGTATGGAGTATCGACCGTTCCCCGACGAGCGCGGCGAGGAGTTCGACGCGTTCATGCGGTACGCGTTCTCCCCGACCGAGGGCCCGTACGACCCCGAGGCGGCGGACGACCACGACACCATCGCTGACACGCGGGGGCTGTTCGACGGCGACGACCCCGTCGCGGTCTGCGCGCACCACGACTTCTCGCTGCGAATCCGCGGCGCGGACCGCGAGGTCGCCGGCCTCTCCGCGGTCGCGTCCCCGCCGGAACACCGTCGTGAAGGCAACGTCGCCCACATGCTCCGGGAGTCGCTGGCGGAGTACCGCGAGCGCGACGTTGCCGTCTCGGCGCTGTGGCCCTTCGAGTATCCCTTCTACGCGAACTACGGGTGGGCGACCGCGAGCCGATACCGTCATCTGACCGCGCCGCCGGCCGCGCTGGGGTTCGTCGACGACCTCATCGCGACCGACGGCGGCGACGCCGGGCGCTTCCGCCGGGTGGGCGAGGACGACTACCCGGCCGTGAAGCCCGTTCTCGCGGCGATGGCCGACCGCTACGACCTGACGATGGACTGGACCGAGGAGTGGTGGCGCGAGCGGACCCTCCAGGGGTGGAAGACCGACCCGTTCGTCTACGGCTGGGAGCGCGACGGCAGGCTCCGCGCCGTCTGCGCGTACAGCTTCGACGACGACGCGGGCGACGGAGACGATCCAGTCCTGCGCGTCACAGACGTCGCCGTCGCGGGCGACGAGGCGTGGTTCCAGCTCCTGCGATTCTTCCGCAACCACGACTCGCAGGTCGACGAGGTACAGATTCGCGCCCCGCCGGACGCGCCCCTGCTCGACCTCGTCGACGACCCGCGCGCCGTCGACTGCGAGGTCCGCACCGGCCCGATGATCCGGCTCGTCGACGTCGCCGCCGCGCTCGAAACGCTCTCCCCCGACCCGGCGGTCGAGGCCGCGTTCTCGCTTTCGGTCGCCGACCCTCTCGCGGCGTGGAACGACCGGACGTTTCGGGTCGAGGTCGCTGACGGCGCCGTGGCAGTGGAGCCGGCGGACGGCGGCGGGGGCGCAGACAGGACCGCGGACGCCCCGGTCGAGATGGGCGCGCTCTCGCAGCTGTACGTCGGGTACCGGTCGGTCGACGAGGTGATTCGGGGGGACGGGCTCGCGGTCGATTCCGCGACCGCCGACGACCTCCGCGAGCTGTTTCCGACGCGGACGACGCACCTGCGCGAGGGGTTCTGAGGCGCTCGCTCGAACCCGCTTCCGCGACCCGGCAGGGCTTTTTATCCGCGGACCGCCTACGAGGCGGCATGAGTTCCCGTGACCCACGCGACGACGACCTCGAGGAGCGGCTCGACGAACTCGAGGACGTGCTGAGCGAGCTCCGCGCCGACCTCCGCGAGACCGAGCGCGACCGCCGCGGCCCCCCGCGGCCGCCCCGGCTCTCGGAGCTGGTCCGGTTCACCGAACAGTACACGATCCCGACGATCATCGCGCTGCTAGAGACGACGATCAAGTCGCTCGAGCTGCTCCAGGGGACCCTCCGGCTCGCCGACCCCGGCCGGAGCGTCGCCGAGGGCGCGGAGGGCGCGGGCGACCGCCTCGCGGACGTCCGCGACGGCGCGACGGCCGGTCTCTCGCGGTCGCTCGCGGAGCTCCGAACCGCCCTCTCGGAGGCCGACCTTCCCGAAGAGGCCGCCTCCCGCTCGATCGTCGCCGACGCGCGCGACCTCACCGCGGAGATCGAGTCCCGGATAGACGAGGGGCGCCGCGAGGCCGACGCGGCGCGAGACCGGCGGCTGGGGCGGGAGCGAGACGGTCGGCGAGACGACGCGACCCGAGAGCGAGACGGCGGGCGCCGAGATGGAGTCGAGACGCGGTCCGACCGAGGCGACGAGGCGAGCCCGGTTCAGATCGACGTGACCGAGCCCGGAGAGAGCGGAGACGACGCCGAGGGCGAGGGAGCCGAGGACGCCGACGACCCGCCGGAGATCGACGTCGAGTCCGAGCTGGAGTCGATAAAGCGCCAGATCGACGGCGACGAGGTCGACCCGGACGCCGGCGGGAATAGTCCGAGCGTGGACGAGGGCGATCCCGGCGAGGGCGACGGCACGGAGAGTGGCGCGGACGGGGACGGCGATGCGGACGACGAGAACCCGGACGGCGACAACGCGGCCGACAACGACTCGGACGCCGACGACGCGGCCGACCGGGCGAACTGAGCCGCGTATTTAAAAGGTGACGCCGAGCCGGTCGGCGACGCGCTCGGCGGAGTCGACGAGGAGCGTCTCGTCGTCGGTGAACACCTCCAGCGCGACGGTCCCGTCGAAGTCGGCGAGTTCCGACTCGACGACGCCGTAGTCGACCTCGCCTGCCCCCACGGGGAGGTGCGTGTCCCCGCGGCGACGGACGTCGTGGCAGTGGAGGTGCGAGATCCGGTCGCCGTGGCTTCGGAGGAACCGCTTTATCGCCTTGTTGCCGCCCTCCATGTACGCGTGGCCGACGTCAAAGCAGACCGACGTGTCCGTCTCCCGGGCGAGGTCACCGAGGACGGAGAGCTGGAGCCCCGCATGCTGGTGGCCGACGTTCTCGACGACGACCTCGACGCCCGCCTCGCGGCCGGCATCCGCGACCCGCCGGAGCTGGTCGGCCGCGGTCTCACGGAAGTCCACGTCGTCGCGGTCGGCGGAGGTGGCGTGGAGGACCGCCTTCTCCGCGCCGAGTTCGCCCGCCGAATTTAAAAGGCGGCGCTGGTAGTCGACGATGGCGTCGTTGACCTCGGAGACGTACGTCGCCAGCCGCTGGCTGTACGGGAGGTGAACGAGCAGGTCGCGGCCGGCGAGCGCGTCGGTCAGGCGCTCCGGGTCGATATCCTCCGGGACGAGCGTCGGCTCGCCGACACCGAGTTCGCAGAAGTCGAACCGCGCGGGCGACGCCGCGAGGCGGTCGAGGTCGTCGCCGACGGTGAGACCGATCTCCATGTCGGCGGTGGGTGCGGCGGCGTGTTATGTATCTCTGATTATTTCAGTATTTAAATAAGGAATTATACTACCAGCCAGAGATGGCCACTCCGATCGCTCGTGTTTGCGGCGCCGCCGCGTGAACTGTTCGTCGGGGAGTCCACCACTGGCACGGCGCTCGCGGCGGACCGGAGTCGGTCGGGTGTCGGTTCACCCGGAGCTCCTCTCGAGGAGCACGTAGACGAGATACAGCGGGACGGCAATCAGTAGCCCCATCCAGAGGATCCCCCAGAACCCCATTATACCGCCGAAAAGACCCCAGCCGCCCATCATGCCGCCGCCGTAGCCGCCGCTCCCGTGAGCAGCCGCGGTGCCCGTCGCGGCGATCAACAGCGGGACCGCGAGCGTCGCGATTCGGCGAATCGTCCGTCCGAGGGCGTCGATATCGTGTGTCATTGTGACCGGTGAGTGGATTCTTTGAACGGCCCTACGCTTGGCAATCGAGTCGAACGGCGACCGTTAACAACCGTACCCCCGTCCGTTCATCCCCGCGGCCGGATGATCTTCGTCCGCCATATCTCGGACCATCTCCTCGACGGTGACGCCCATGTGAGCTTCCATCTCGTCGACGGCGTTCGGGCCCATCTGACCGGTCATATGACGATCCATCCAGGCGGCCCGCTCCGCCATCTCGCCGTCGATCGGCGTCCCTTCGGCCGCCGTTTCGTTTTCCCGGACCGGTTCGTCTCCGTGTGCGCTGACTACCGGGGCAGCGAATGCGAGTCCGGCGATCGCGAGCGCCACGAGCAGCCATCGTCCGATGTTTCGGTCGGTCATTGTCTTTCGCCTCACCTGCTCATACGGCGGGCTCTGAGTTATGCTCGCGGGCGTGAACGCAAGCCTGAAAACGTTTGAGAGCGTTTACAAGCTCACCTAAACGTTTCATTTTCCGAGGACCGTTCATACCTGCCGAATTCGGACGGAGGGAGTCTACCGGCCGGCGGCTACCCGTCCGGCCGTTGCTGCCGGAGGTCGTCGCTCGGATACACGCGGTAGGTCCGCCCTTGTCGTTCCCGATACAGCAGCCCGCGCTCTTCGAGTGAGCTCACCGTCTGACTCACCTTGCTCTTCGAGAAACCGGACCGATCGCGGAGTTCGATCTGCGTGGTCCCGGGGGAGTTCAACACGGGTTCGAGGACGCGTCGTTCATCGTCCGGCAGGAGATCGAGGACCCGCGCCTGCGGGTTAGACTCGGGGTTGAGAGAGGTCGCCTGTGAGCCTTCGCCGCCTTCCGCGGACGTAGCGGTCTCCGCCGACGGCGGGTCGGGAGTATCGTTCACCCCCGAGTCGGTCGCTCCCGACCCGGTGAGCTCGCCACGGACCAAGAAGTAGACGCCGCCGATCACGCCCACGACCAGCAGCGTTCCGACTGCGTACCAGAGGGGGTCTGGTCCGTGTAGCGACCCCATCGACGAGTCCATCATCGACCCCATCGACTGCTCGAGGGCGCGGCGCCGTTGATACGCTCGCCAGGTGAGCCCCCCGCCGGCCAAGAGGACGAACCCGAGGAGCACACCGACGACGGCGTCCGCTCGACGTCGGTTCATACGGAGACCCCCGGGTTCGACGTCTGACTGTTCATACCGGTAGTTCGGGGGCGACGAGTGTGATGATTGCGGATCAGAACCACACCAACGGGATCGCGCATTCCCGGAGCGCCCCCGACGAAGTCGTCAGTGGTCATGGTCGTGGTCGCGACTCCGGATCTCCGGGTGCTGATCGGCGAACTCCCTCGGCGCCTCCTCGAACATCCGCTCACACGCCGTCGAGCAGAAGTGATACGTCGCCCCGTCGTGGGACGCGCTGGGGCCCTCGTCGTCGGTCCGCATGCCGCAGACCGGATCGCGGTACTCTCCGGGCGCGCCGAGACCGCGCCGAGACCGCGCCGATAGACGTACAGGAGGAACCCGGAGAGCGCGAAGGCGACGAGGTTGAGGAAGAACGTGTAGTTGAACTCGAAGTACGTCTGCTCGGTCGCCGTCTCGCCGCCAGCGAGGTCGGGGACGATGCCTAAGGCGTCGAACAGCAGCTCCATGAGGAAGCCGGTGAACGCCATCGTGACGAAGAAGACGCCGAGGATGTACAGCATGACCTTCCAGCCGTAGTACTTCCGGTAGACGTTCAAGACGGGGATCGTGATGAGGTCGGCGTAGACGAACGCGATGATCCCGGCGAAGCTCACGCCGCCGCCCCACAGCGCGACCGCGAACGCGACGTTCCCCATGCTGCCGACGAAGCTGAAGACCGCGATCGTGACGCCCATGACCGCGTTCTCGGCGGTCACGAGCAGACCGTCTCCCTGAATGAACAGGGCGTTCCACACCCGCTGCGGTACGAAGACGATGACGAACCCGGAGATGAGAAAGCCGGCGACGACGTCCTTCCAGATCATCGACCACTCCTTGCGGTACTGGTTGGCGACCTTGTACCAGCCCCCCCACGAGCGCAGCTCGTCGCGCCACCCGCCGCGGCTCGACGCCTCCTGCCGGTACGTCTCCAGACACCCCTCCGAGCAGAACCGCAGCGTCTCGCCGCCGTCGGTCGTGAGGGTGTACGCTTTCGTTCCCTCCATTCCGCAGGTGGGGTCCTCGCTGACCGCTGACTCCCGATCGCGTTCAGCGAGCGCCTCTCTGACCTCCTCGAAGAGGGCTTCGGGGAGCGTGAGGTGGACGATGGCGGCCATAACGGCGATGAGAATCAGGCCGCCGAGCAGCTCCGCGAGCAGGAACTCCCAACCCAGCAGGAGTAGGATCATCAGCCCGAGTTCGACGATGAGGTTCGTCGACGCGAACATGAACGCGAGGAAGTTCACCGCGTGGGCGCCTTTTTTGAACAGCCCCTTTCCGATGGCGACGGCCCCGAAACTACACCCGCTGCTCGCCGCGCCGAACACCGTCGCCTTCGTGAGACCGCGCAAGTCGCCGTCGCCCAGCGCCTGCGCCATTCGCTCCTTCGAGACGTACACCTGAACGAGACTCGTGACCGTGAGCCCCATGATGATCGCCCACGCGGCCGTCCAGAGGAACCCGACACCGATACGGAGGGATTCGAGGACGCCGTCGAGTATCGCTGCCTCCATAGTTAGATACTCGTAGGCGGAATCTATTGCAGTTTCCATTAGAATACCTCTCCCGAGACGCCGGAGACGCTGTGGGATCGAAAGCTTTCAAGCGACTATCTTTGGATAGCGAACCAGAAACCCGCTCATCGCGGACCGCGCGGGCGACGCCGCGAGCCAGTCGAGGTCGTCGCCGACGGTGAGACCGATCTCCATGTCGACGGTGAGACCGATCTCCATGTCGACGGTGGGTCCGGCGGTTTTGTACAGATGGTGGCACGGATTCGTGGCTCTGTCGCGATCCAGCGGCACGGGAACGGTGATGAGCGATAGCGGGAGTGGGTATCGCAGATCGATGCCTGCGATTCGGCATTTAAATATCCGTGAGCCACGGCGGCGATAGCTTATAAAGGCGGGCGATGGCGCGCCCCGGTGAGCGGCCGTCAGGCCGCGAACCGACGGTGCGAGGGAGTCGCTGGCGCCGTTGGCGCCAGCGACGAGGCTGGGGAGGTGTGAGGTGCCGTGCCGTGCGATGCGGGGCGGGACTCAAAGGGGCAGTCGCGAGGGCGAAGCACGCCGCAGTAAGCACCGCAAGGAGCGAGTGAAACGAGCGACTGAGGAGCACAGCAAGGCGCGCGAGCCGTCGCGACTGGGGCTTTGGAGATCCTCATCCCAGCAGCGCCGGTTACTTATAAACAACCGACAACAACACCGTGATCTGAGTTATAAACGACCGACCAGCTGTACCGATACACCTACTCCCGGAATCGCTCGAAAATCCTCGCAGTGTTACGTATCCACTTCGAACCCGAAGGAGACGTCGACGGAGGCTTCGGCGGGGTCGGTGTCTTCACCGCCGCTTTCGGTCTCGTTGTCGGTCTGCGAGTCGGCGGGGTCGCGGAAGGTGATGGTCCCGGTGGCGGCGTCCTGCGCCTCGGCCACCAGGGAGCCGTCGGCGTAGACCTCTATCTCGACGCCCGCTGTCACGTCGTACGAGACCGTGTTGTTGTCGTAGGAGGCCGACTGGACGTCCTGGCCCTCGCCGGTGAACTCCGTCCGCTCGACGAGCGAGTACGTCGGTTGCCAGGCGACGCTGCCCCGTGGCTGGTCGGGATTGCGGTTTACGTCGTCGGAGAAGCTTCCGAACCGGTCGAACTCGACGTCTAAGTTGAGCAGGACGGTTTCCGAGGGGCCGGCGGCGGTGTCGAAGTCGCCGGAGACATCGCCGGTGATACGGAGGTCGTCGATGGCGTCGTCGTCCGGGAGATCGACGGTGGCGTCCTCGAAGTCGAAAGCGACTTGGGCCGACGCCGTCCGAGCGAACCGGGTGAGCCCGTACAGGCCCGCGGAGCCCGCCAGGGCTCCGGTTCCGATGTATCCGAGTACTTTCCGCCGGGGTTCCGTGTTCATACGAGTACGTCGCGTACGGAGCTAGCCGTGTTGGTAATTCGCGGCGTACGCCGCGTAGGGCGGTGCTACGAGCTCGCGTGCTCAGAAAAGTTCGGCACGGCGGGAGAAGGGAGAGCGCAGCCGCTCCGACAGCGGCGCGTCAGTCGTCCGCGAGCGGATTGGCGAGGTCGATCTCGCCGGAATCGATCTCGGCTTCGACCTCGCGGACCGCGGTCACCATGTTCTCGGTCTTGCCGTAGGCGACCTCGCGCGGGAGCAGCTTCAGCCCGCAGTCGGGCGAGATCGTGAGCTTCTCCGGCGGGACGACGCGCAGGCCCTGCCGGATATTCTCTTTGATCGCCTCGACCGGCTCGATCTCAGCCGTGTGGGCGTCGACGACGCCGAGCGCGAGGTCGGGCTCTAACTCGGGGTCGGTGAACGTCGGGATCTGCTCGAAGTCGCCGTTACACAGCTCGACGTCGAACTCGTCGATCGGGTAGTCGTTGATCTCGGGGTAGATCCGCGAGTAGTCGCCGTAGCAGACGTGGAGCCCGATGCGGACCTCCTCGTCGATGCCCGAGACGATGCGTTCGAGCGCCTCGCCGACGATGGCGTGGTCCTCCGGCGTCGTCGCCAGCGCGGGCTCGTCGATCTGGATGTAGCGCGCGCCGGCCTCGACCAGCTTCTCGACCTCCTCGTTGACGAGGTCCGCGAGGTCGTAGACGAGCTCCTCGGTGGAGGGGTACGCCTCGTTGAACGCCCAGAATCCGAGCGTGTACGGCCCCGTAATGGGGACCTTGACGGGACGCTCGGCGACGTTCGAGGTGAACTCGAACTCGTCGACGAGCCACGGCTCGTCGTACTCGACCTCCTCGACGACCGACGGCTTGTCGAAGTAGTTGTGCCCCCACACCTTCACGGGCCCGTTGAACTCGTAGCCGTCGATGCGGTCGGCGAAGAACTCCACCATCTCGTTGCGGCGCATCTCGCCGTCGACGACCGTGTCCAGCCCGGCGCGCTCGTGCTCGTGGGTGATCAGCCGGCAGGCGTCGTCGTGGGCCTCCTCGAGATCCGACTCGTCGAACTTCGAGTCGGGGTCGTCGACGAGCTCGTCCGCGCGGTTGAGCCACTTCGGCTTCGGGTACGAGCCGACGACGGTGGTCAGCAGGAACGCCTCGTTCGGGTGGTCGTTCGGGCAGAACTGGTCGCGGTTTGCTTCGGGGTTTCTGACCATTACTCGAGCACCTCCGCGGCGGCGGCGAGCGCGTTCAGCTTCTCGCGGTACTTGTTCGTCGGCAGGTAGAACAGCTCGGTGTTCGGCGTGAGGTAGGTCCGGTCGAACCCCTCGAGCGGGATCTGCTCTTCGAACCACTCGACGCGCTCCGCGACCGTCTCCGGCGCCTCGACGAGCGTGTTCTGCCCGTCGACGAGCCCGAGCGACAGCGAGTCGGTCGAGCCGAACTCCTGAACGTTGTAGACGGTGTCGTCGCGGTCGCCGGCGACGAGGTCGAGCCCGAGCGCGTCGGCGCCCGCCTCGTCGACGAGGTGCGCGTACAGCTTCTCGCCGAGCGCGCCGTAGAACGTCTGGACGACCACGTCGGCGTCGGTCGCGTCGACGACCGTCGCGATCGCCTCGGTCGCGAACTCCTCTTCGCCCTCGGCGGGCGGGTTCGTGACGAGCGACGGCTCGAGGAGGAACAGCGTCTCGTGGGCCGGGAACGCCTCGACCTCGGCCGCGAGGAACTCGGCGATCGCGGCCTGGAACCCGGCCTCGTCCCCGTAGTGCTCGTCCGTCGCGAGGTCGGCAAGCGAGTACGGCCCCGGCAGCGTCGCCGCGAGCGACGCGTCGCCGGCGCCGTCCGCGTCGGCGAGCAGGTCCGCGGCCGTCTCCAGTTCGCCCGCCACGTCGCCGGAGGCGCCGAGATCGTCGACGACGCGCGGGTCGCGGTAGAAGTTGTTGTTGTCGTAGTACCGGACGATCCCGCCGGTCTCGACGGCGTCGCTGACGGTCAGCGGGTGCGCGATCATGTCGTCCCAGCGGCCCTGCCCCTCGGATATCAGGTCGAGGCCGGCGTCCAGCTGGTCGTCGACGTACTCGGCGCGCACCTCGTCGTACTCCGCCACGATCGCCTCGCTCTCGTCGCCGCTCAGGAGGTCCCCCTTCTGGTGGCCCTTCAGGTCGGAGAGCGTCTCTTTCGCCCGGTCCGGGAGCGGATACAGCCCCGGCGTCGCCGCGACACGTTCGGTCATTACCGTCCGTTAGATATGCCGTCGTATAATATTTGCTAATGACTATTATATCTTCAAGTAATATCGCCGAGAGGGCGGCTACGCTCGACGCAGCGCCAGCACCGTGAGCGTCTCGAACGGGAACGACTCCTCGACGACGGGATCGGCCGCGAAGCCGGCCTCGTCGATCAGGTCGAGCACCTCGTCGTACCCCGTGAGCGAGGAGACGAGCAGGAGGACGACCCCGTCGGGGGCGAGGACGCGGTCCACGTCCGCGAGGAAGGGCTCGATGAGCTCGCGGCCCGACTCGCCGCCCGAGAGCGCGCGTTCCATCCAGTCGCCCCACTCGTTGTCGGGGTCGGTCGGGAGGTACGGCGGGTTGAAACACACCGCGTCGAACGCGTCCGCGCGGAACGGCGAGAGGAGGTCGGCGACGACGGCCTCGACGCCGCGCTCGCGGGCCTCTCGCGCGGCGTGCGGGTTGAGGTCGCTGCCGACCACGTCGAGGTCGCGCTCGGTCGCGACCCGCTCGGCGACCCACCCCGACCCCGTACCGACCTCCAGCACGCGCCCGTGCGCCTCCGCGACCGCCGCCTCCGCGAGCAGCCCGGAGTCCTCGGCGGGCTGGTAGACGACCACGTCGTCGACCCCGCGTCGCTCCGCGAGGCCGCCGCCGCGCTCAGCTCCGCCGCGCTCAGCCCCGCCGCCGCCGCGCTCGTCTCCGTCCCCGGTCATCGGTCGTCGCCCTCCGCCTCGGCGTCGCCCGCGTCGGCGGCGCCGGAGTTCTCGGACCCCTCGCGCGTCGCCGCGCGCCCCTCGACCGACGCGTCCAACTGCGGTCCGGAGGTGCCCTCCGCGCGGGCGGAGAGCGTCTGTTGCGGGAACGGGATGACGATCCCTTCGTCTTCGAGCGCGTCCTTCATCGCGTTCATCGCAGCGGTCTGGGTCCGCCAGCGCTTCCGCATGCTCGGGTTCCGGATCCAGTACCGCAGCCCCAACACGACCGCCGAGTCGTCGAAGCGCTTCGTCACGGCGTTCGGCTCGGGCATCTCGGCGACGTCCTCGACGTCGGCGACCGCCTCCTCGACGACCGCGGCCGCGCGCTCGACGTCGGTGTCGTAGTCGACGCCGACCTCGACTTCGATCCGCAGCCGGTTCCGCCGCGAGCGGTCGACGATCGAGCCCGAGCGGACGTCGTCGTTCGGCATCGTGATCACCTCGCCGTCGAACGACCGGAGCCGCGTGCTCATGATCGAGATCTCCGTCACCGTCCCCTCGTGGTCGCCGACCTCCACCCAGTCACCGACCTCGAACGGCCGCGAGAACATCAACACGAAGCCCGCGAGGACCGCGCCGAGCGTCTGCCGCGCGGCCATCCCGACCACGATCCCGAGGAACCCCGCGCCGACGAGGAGGCTGCCGACGTTGTCGGTGAACAGCCCGACGACGGCGACCAGCACAGTCGTGTAGACGGTCAGCTGTGTGATCCGCAGGATGACCTCCTGTTGGTGTTGGGAGATCGACGCGCTCTCGGCGCCGACCTCGCGGATGACGCCGCCGAGGAAGTCCGTGAGCGCGTACGCGATCGCCAGGAGGATCACCGCGAGGACGACGTTCGACACCTGATTGGCTGTCAGCGTCGACCGCGCGGCCTCGAAGAGGGCGCCGCTCCGGTCCCACACCGCGATCAGGGTGATCGCCCCCGCCGCGGTGGCGACGCCGACCGCCGCCGACAGCAGGAGCCGCTTCGTCGAGGTGAGGTCCCTGTCCCCGCGTTTCAGCCGCCCCGTGAGGTACCGGACCGCGACCACGGCGGCGACGATCCCGACCGAGGCGGCGAACCGCTCGAAGTTGCCGGCGAGCGCGCGCTGAAGCTCCGTCACGAGGCCGATCCAGCCGGTCATCGTCACGCCTCCGTCGGGGACCCGCGCTCGCGGGCCAGCTCCGCCAGCGCGGCGAACGCCGCCGGCTCCAGCGTGCCGGGCCGGCTACGCAGCAGCTCCTCGTCCGCCGCGTCGACGACCGCCTCCGGGTCGTTGAGCCCGGAGATGTGCGCCGTGTTCCGCACCGCGTTCCGCACCGTCTTGCGCCGCTGGGTGAAAAGCGCCTTCACGAACCGGAGGAAGAACGCCTCGTCGCCGACGGCGTAGTCGGGGTCGCGGGGGGTACAGCGCACCAGCGCGCTCTCGACGGCCGGCTGCGGGTCGAACGCCTCCTTCGGGACGCGCTCGACGATCTCCACGTCGGCGTAGTGCTGCGCCGACACCGAGAGCCGGCCGTACGCGGACTCGCCGGCGGACGCGACCATTCGGTCGGCGAACTCCGCCTGGAACATCAACACGAGCGGCTTCTTCTCGGGCAGCAGCCGGAAGGCGATCTCCGAGGAGACGCCGTACGGAAGGTTCGCGACGCAGGCCGAGAAGGGCGGGAGGTCGACGTCGAGCGCGTCGCCGTCCACCACGTCGAGGAGCCCGTCGGCGACCGCGGCCGCGAACTCCTCGCGGAGGAACTCGGCGAAGGCCTTGTCGCGCTCGATCACCGTCAGACGCCCGGCGGCGTCGCTCGCGGTCGCCAGCAGCCGGTCGGTGAGCGCGCCGGCGCCGCCGCCGATCTCGAGGAGGTGGCTGGCGTCGGCGCCGTCGGGGAGGTACGTCGGGATCCGGTCGAGGACCCGGTCGTCGACGAGGAAGTGCTGGTCGCGGTCGGGGTCGGCGCGCGCGCCGGCCCGCCTCGCGAGCGCGTCGGGATCGCGGCTCCCGTACGCGGCGCCCTCACCCGTCGATGAGTCGGTCATAGCCGGGGTAGACGCGGTGTTCGGGTAAAAGCCTCGTTTCGGGGCGCCCGTCGCGCTCGCGGCGGGTTCCGAGGGGCGGCCAGGGGCGATCGGCCGCCAGCCGATCACCCGACGAGGCCGTCGACCCGACCGGCTCACTCTTCCCGGGCGACGAAGGTCCGGTACTTCAGGTCGGACTGCCGGATCTCCTCGACGATCCGTTCGAGGATCACTTCCCGCGGGCGGTGAAGCCCGGAGATCCGCTCTTCGACGTCGGCGAAGCTCTCGAACGGGCCGCGCTTCCGCTCGTCTAAGAGGTCGTTCCGCAGCTTCTTACCGATCCCGGGCAGCAGGTTCAGCTGGTGGAGCCGGAGGGTGATCGGCCCCGCCTCGTTGTAGAAGTCGACGAACCGCTCCTCGTCGGCCTCAACGATGGCCTCGACGGCGTACTCGATCTCCGCGGCCGCGTTCCGGGTGAGGCCGTCGAACTCGACCTCGCGGTAGCGGCCGACGTCCGGGCCGTCCAGCGCGATCCGGTCGCCGACCGAAGCGTCAACGTCGTCGGCGAGCGTCAGCTCGTACAGCGCGAACGAGGCGGCGCCGAGCCCGTACGCCACCGGCGACTTGCGGGACTGCGGCCGGTCGTCGTCGGGACGGCCGTTCGGCAGCACGTCGAGCAGGACGGCGGTCGGGCCCTCGTCCTCGCCAAGGGCGTCGTCCGCTGCGCCGTCGTCCGCTGCGCCCTCGTCCTCGCCGAGGCCGTCGTCCGCTGCGCCCTCGTCTTCGCCGAGGGCGTCGTCCGTTGCGCCCTCGTCTTCGCCCGGGGCGTCGTCCGCTGGGGCGTCACCCCCGCTCCGATCGTCGGCCGGCGTCCCGTCGCCGTCGGCGTGGTCCATGTATCGTTTATCGCTCCGAGCGGTGAAAAAACCGCTGGGGGGACGGGACGCGTCCGCGTCCGCCGACGACCGGATTCAATAGCGTCGAGTGCCACGTGGTATCATGGCGAAACCGGAGCCGGCGGAGGTGATCCGACTTGTCGAGGCGTTCCCGGGTCCCCCGCCGGAGACGAACGACCACGGGCGGGTCGACGACCTGCTCGACGGCGCGTACGGCGCCCTGACGCGGAACTGGTACCCCGAACTCCGGCGGCGCGCCGCGGCCCACGCCGACGGCGACTGCCTCCGCGAGCGGGTGCTCGAACACGTCGAGGCGGTGCCTTCGTTCCGGCTCTCGGACGGGCCGACGCCCCTGGAAGAGCGGCGCGAGGCGCTCGCGGAGGCGGCGGCGCTGCGCGACGACGTCCGCGAGATCGCGGAGTGGTACGGCACCCTGCGGTCGCGGCTGGAGGGCGAGCGGGCGTCGCTGACGCGAGGGGAGCGCCTGCTCCACGACTTCGGGTACGCGCTCGCGCACGTCCTCTTTCTCGGCGCGTCGTCGCCGAGAGCGGTCGTCCGACGGCTCAGGCTGGCGTACCGGACCGTCGGCGTTCGGATCGACGAGACCGCCTCCGAGGGCGGGGTCGAGGAAACGAAGTTCACCTGTCCGTACCGGAACGTCGCGGGCGGGCGGTGCGGCGAGCGGTGGGTGTGTCACGAGAAGCTCGACCGCGTCGACGACGGGTACGTCTCCTACCTCGCGGAGCGCGGGATCGCCTACCAGCGGCCGCGAGGGTGTGTCGACTCCGAACAGTGTCACTCGACGGTCGCCCGCGACGGGCCGGCGCGGTGGTGGCCGAAGACACCCCCGGCCGCGGTGGGCGCCGACCCGTGACCCGCGACGGCGAGGACGCGGGCGGGTCCGCGACGGCCGATGGCTTCGAGGCGGCGGATCCGCGCCGACTGCGCCGGATCCGGCGCGGCTACGACGCGTGGGCCCGCGTCTACGACTGGTTCGCGCGAGCCACCGCGTCCGTCGGCGGCGTCCGGACCGCCTGCGTCGACGCGCTGGGCCTCGACCCGGGCGACACCGTCGTCGAGTTCGGCTGCGGCCCCGGGGTGAACCTCCCCGCGCTCCGCGGCGCCGTCGGTCCGAGCGGTCGCGTCGTCGGCGTCGACGTCTCGCCGCGGATGCTCGATCGGGCGACGGGGCTCGTCGAGCGGCGCGGCTGGGGGAACGTCTCGCTCGTCGAGGCCGACGCCGAGCGCCCGCCGGTCGCGGCCGCGGACGGCGTCCTCGCGACGTTCGTCACGTCGCTTCTCGCCGACCCGTACGCGGTCGTGAGCCGGTGGTGCGACCTGGCGGACGCCGTCGTCCTCGCGGCGTTCGTCCCCGAGGGGAACCGAGCGGCGAACGCCGCGCTCCGGGCGTTCGTGGCGCTGAACGGTCGCCTCTTCGACGCGCGGACCGACGATCCGCTCGGCAGGCTGGCGGAGCGGACCGCCGCGGCGCGGCGGGCGCTCGACGATCACGCGGCCGTCCGCGAGCGACGGCGACGCCTCTTCGGGACGATCGCCGTCGAGGCCGGGCGAGGGGAGTAGCGGGGACGGGTCCCCACGGTCGGCGCGGGAGTCAGGCGGAGACCGGAACTGAGACGACCGTCGCGTCGGCGTTCCGGATGACGCGTTCGGTCGTGCTGCCGAGCAGGTCGTCTGCGGCCTCGTCGAGGCCGCGCTTGCCCATCACGACAGCGTCCGCGCCGACCGCCTCCGCGTAGTCGGCGATCTCGTGAGCCGGAACCCCGGCTTCGATCGCAGTCTCGCTGTCGACGCCGGCGTCCGTGACGGCCGCGGCGACCCGGTCGACGGCCGCCTCCAGTCGCTCGCGGCGCTCGGGGTCCTCGTCGTCGAACTTCTCCGGCTTGCCCGAGCGGTCGTACATCGGGATCTCCTCGACGACGCCGAGGACGTGTACCGTCCCGTCGTCGGCCGTGACCTCGATCGCGTCGTCGACCGCGTCGAGGGCGGCGTCGCCCTCGCCGGTCGGAACGAGGGTAGTCTGGTACATGCGGGTCAACGTACGTGGGGAAATCTGAAAAAACATGTCGACGACCCGCCCCGTCGGGCCGGAAGAGACCCGCAGTCAGGCGTACTTCGCGACGACGTCGAGGACCTCGTCGAGCTCCTCGCCGTCGAGCGAGTAGCGCTCCTGCGCGAACACCGAGCGGAGCTCCGTGCGGTCCTCGGGGAGCAGGTCGGTGATCTTCACGGCGGTCGGCAGATCGATCTGATCGAGCTCGGTGAGCTCCTCGACGAGCTCGCGGGACTCCTCGGCGTCGAGCTCCGCGAACCGGTTGACGTGTTCGATCGCGCGGGCGAGCTCGTAGCGGAGGTCACGCTCCTCGTCTTCCGCGCGCTCGTCTTCGATCTCCACGAGGATCTCTTTCGCCTCGGAGGTGGTGACGTACTCCTCGTCGAGCTTCTCTTTGAAAATCGTCATCTCAGTTCTGCTGAGCCCGCATGTGGGCGGCGGTGACGATGAGCGTCTTCGTCTTGCCGCCGTCCGGGATCTCCACTTTGAACGCCGACCCCTGCTTGCCGACGACGGTGCCGGTCCGGCCGTCGAAGCGCGGATGGAAGCGCCCGTTGGGGACGCTCGGGTCGATCTTGAGGTGGACCTGCGACCCCTCGTCGAACTCCTGGATCGCTCGCTGCGGCGGGGAGGTGCCGCGGTTGCGGGGTTTGTTCGAGAGCTTGTCGCGAGTCGCCTTCTGCGGCCCATTGGAACTCGGCATGGTCTTGGGATACCTTCCGCTGCCGCCGTTATAAATCGTGCGTTACGACCCGCAGGACGTGGGCTCCTCACACACGCGGCCGTCGGCGAGCGGCCGCTGACCGCGTCCGTCGCTGCCGAGTCGCACGCGCGCGACTACCAGATGTACCTCCCCCTTCCGAAAGGGCTAATCCAAGGAGTCCCTATCATATTTGTAATGAGTCATCAGCTGCCGGATGTACAGGCGTCGTCCCCCGACGTCACCGTCGGGCTCTCGCAGGTCGGCGTTACCGGCGTGGAGAAGCTCGTGAAGCTGGCGCGCGGCGACAAGCGCCCTATCGTCCTCATGGCCGAGTTCGAGGTGTTCGTCGACCTCCCGAGCGGCCGGAAGGGGATCGACATGTCGCGGAACCTCGCGACCGTCGACGAGATCTTAGAGGACATCACCCGCGAGGAGGCGTACCGCGTCGAGGACGTCTGCGGCGACGCCGCCGAGCGGCTCTTAGAGAAGCACGACTACACCACCACCGCCGAGGTGTCGATGACGGCGGAGCTCGTCACCCGCGAGGACACGCCGGCCTCCGACATCGAGACGCAGAGCACGGCGACGATCGTCGCCAGCGCGACCGCCACCGAGGACGGCACGCGCGAAGAGATCGGCGCCGAGGTGACGGGCATGACCGTCTGTCCCTGCTCGCAGGGGATGAGCGAGTCCCGAGCCCGCGACAAGCTCGCGGAGCTCGGCGTCGACGAGGAGACGACCGAGGAGTTCTTAGACGCCGTCCCGCAGCCGGGCCACTCCCAGCGCGGCCACGCGACGCTGACGATCACGACGGACGGCCACCCCGACATCGACCTCCGCGACCTGATCGACGTGGCTCGCGACTCGATGAGCGCGCGCATCTACAACATGGCGAAGCGCCCCGACGAGGACCACATGACCTACGAGGCCCACGCCGACGCGAAGTTCGTCGAGGACTGCGTCCGCGCGCTCGCCGAGGGCACCGTCGACGAGTTCCCGCACCTCTCGGACGAGGCCGTTATCCACATGAAGCAGTCGAACGACGAGTCGATCCACCAGCACAACGCCCACGCCGAGCGCGAGGTCCGGCTGGGCGACCTGCGCGACGAACTCGACCCATAGGTGCGTGTAGTCGCAGTCTCCGGGCCTTTTTAACTGAATTCGGGTGTTGTTGTCGGCTTTTTATAAGCGAACAGTGATACTGCGGAAAAGACCGCCAAAGTCACAGCCGCTCGTTTATAAATAATTGATATTCGATCGGTCGCGAACACTTCTGAAGTCCCAGCCGCTCGCTTATAAATAGCCAACAACGGATCGGCGACGAACACCTCCAAAGCCCCAGCCGCGACGGCTCGCGCGGCTTGCTGTGTTCCTCGCTCGGTCGCTAGCGCTCCCTCGCTGTGGTACTTGCTGCGCCGTGCTTCGCCCTCGCGACTGCCCCTTTGAGCCCCGCCCCGCACAGCAACCGCAGCCTCACACCTCCCCAGCCTCGTCAGTCGCCTCCGCTTCGCTCCGGCGACTGACTCCCTCGCGCGTGCTGTCGCCGGCGCTTCGCGCCGGCTTCCAGAGGGACCTTCGGTCCCTCGCGGCTCGGCCGCGAGGCGGCCTCGCAGGCACGCGCCGCCGCATCCCATTTATAAACAGTCGTCGTTGTCAGCCGCTCACCCGAACGTCAGCGGCTCCGCCTCCGCCCAGCGCGGCTCAAACTGGTCTTTCACGCTCGTCGCGAACTCGATGTCCTTCACGTCGATCATCGCGAACGGCTCGTCCGACGACAGCGGGTGCGGCACCTCGATACACACCTCTATCTCGTCGAACACGTTGAACGTCCCGTCGACGTCGGGCAGCGTCCGGACCTCGAACCCGTCCATATCGGTCAGCTCCGCGGTGTACCGGCGCCCGACGCTCCGCGGGAGCTCGTCGACCGTCGCCGGGGAGAGCAGCACCCGGATCTC
Source organism: Halorubrum xinjiangense (assembly GCF_900102375.1). Classification (GTDB taxonomy): domain Archaea; phylum Halobacteriota; class Halobacteria; order Halobacteriales; family Haloferacaceae; genus Halorubrum; species Halorubrum xinjiangense. The sequence goes on along the minus strand of NZ_FNBO01000002.1, from coordinate 191,097 downwards.
CACGCCGCGCTCGAGCGCGGCCTCCAGCTCGGCGGTCACGCGCTCGCCGATCGTGCCGAGGTCGAACCCGGTCGCGGGCGCGCCCGCGACCACGACGACCCGTCGCTCCGCGGCGGCGATCCGCTCTAAAAGGAGGTCCGTCGCCTCCTCGGCGCCGACCGCCGCGGTCCAGAACTGGCCATCGACCGGCTCGCCGGCGTCGAGTTCGGTCGAGAGATCGTCGACAACCGACTCGTACTGCTCGGCCTGCGTCCGCAGCTCCTCCTTCTTCTCGTCGAGCAGGCGGTCGAGCGCTGCGTCCGGCTCGACCGCGACGTACTTCTTCGGCCGGCTGGCGGCCTGACTGCGGACGAGGTTGTGCTGCTCTAAGCTGTTGAGCACGTCGTAGATCCGCCCCATCGGGACCTCGCTGGCCCGCGAGAGGTCCTTCGCCGTCGTCGGCCCGGTGCGGAGGAGCGCGCGGTACGCCCGGGCCTCGTACTCGGAGAGCCCCAGATCGCGGAGAGATGCCATACGCTGGGATGCCGCGGCACCCGTATAAACGCGTCGCCCGTTTACGATCCGGATGGGTCGCCGCGGACGACCGGTGACGAGCGAACGAGTCAGCGGCGGCGTCGTTCGGCGTCGACGAGGGGGTTATGCCAGGACGTCGCCGACCCGGTCCATCAACTCGTCCGGCGTTTCCGCCGGCTCGGAGGCGCCGTCGCCCGCGAGGACGACCGCGGTTCCCGCGGGAACCGTCCGGGGCGCGGGCGCGTCGGCCTCGTGGGCGTTCGGCGCGATCACCTTCTCGTGGTCGGCGACCCGCCACGCGGCGCGGTGGAGGTCGCTCCCGGGCTCGGTCCCGACCGCGATGACAGTCGTCCCGCGCCGCAGGCGGGCGGCGAGGCTCCCGTAGCCGGCGACCTGGACGCTCAGCCGCTCGGTGGCGCCGGCGAACGCCTCGGCGGTCTCCCGGGCGACCTCGCGGTAGCGCTCCTCGCCGGTGAGCGCCGCGAGGTCGAGCAGGGACGACGCCATCTCGACGTTGGCGTCGAGCGGGCGGAACGACCGATCGAGCAGCCCCGCCCCAGAGCGCGGTCCGTCGACAAACGAGCCGTCGACGCGGAGCCGGTCGATCGCCCGGTCCGCGACCGCGCGGGCCACCTCGGCGCCCTCCCCGAGGATACCGGCGGCGCGGACGTACACCCCGACGACGCGGGCGGCGTCTTCGAGCAGGTCGGACTCGCCGACCTCGTCGGTACCGCGGTAGCGGGTCACCGCGCCGGACTCGGCGTCGATCAGGTCCCGCTCGAGGCCGTCGAGGATCCGGCCGGCGTACTCGCGGGCGCGCTCGTCGTCGGTGTAGGCGGCCACCGCGAGCAGCGCGTCCGCGGCGAGCGCGTTGCCGCCGGCGAAGACGGTCAGGTCGCGGCGCGGCTCGTCCAGCTCCGCGCGGTCCTCGGCCGGCGCGGCGTAGTAGGCGCGGCCGAGCCCGGGCCCGAGGCTGCCGCCGACCCCGTAGCCGGTCCAGAGGTCGTCGGTGAGGAAGCCGACGGCGTCGAGCGCGGGCTCTACGTACGCCTCGTCGCCGGTGTAGAGGAAGGCGTTCGCGAACGCGCGGATCACGGCCGCGTTCGTGTCGAGCGGCTTCTCGTAGGCGATATCGCCCCAGTCGCGCGTGCCCGCGTATCGGAAGAACCCGCCGTCCACGTCGTCGGCCAGGTGGTCGCGCACCGCGTCGAGCGTCCGGAGCGCGCAGCTCCGGTCGCGCTTCAGCGCGAACTCGACGGTCCGCGGGAGCGGGAACTTCGCGTCCGTCCCCCAGCCGGCGTGCTCCTCGTCGTACTTGGCCTCCAGCTGCCCCGCCAGGTGGCTCTCGATCCCGTCGGTCAGTTCGCCGCGGGGCGGCAGGTCGGCGTCGAGCGCGCGGGGGACGCGGCCGGCCTCGCGGCCCTTGTCGGCCCACATCTGCCGGACCGATTCGAGGACCTGCCGCATCCCGTCGACGTCGAGGTAGCCCGCGCCGGTCAGCAGCGTCCCCTCGGGCGTCAGGAAGGCGGTGGTCGGGAAGCCGCCCATGTTGTACCGCTCGCGAACCCGCGGGTGGCGGTCGACGTCGACGCGGACGGGGACGAACCCCTCGTTGACGTTGGCCGCGATGCGCGGCTCCGCGTAGGTGATCGCGTCCATCTCGTGACAGCCCTCGCACCACGTGGCCGACAGCGAGAGCAGCACCGGGCGGTCGCGCTCGTCGGCCTCGGCGAACGCCTCGGGGCCCCAGTCGCGCCACTCGACGCGGGTCTCGTCGGTCATGGGCATAGTCGGATCGGGGCGGGGGTAAGCGCTTCGAGAGCGGGACGCTGGCGGGAGGAACGAAAGCGGGGGAAGCGTGGAGGGCGGGCGGGAGGAGGGCGGAGGCAGGGAGAGGAGGGCGGAGGCAGGGAGAGGAGGGCGCGGCACCGGTGTCCACGCGACGCGTCGGGCGTTCGGCGGGCGGTTCGGGTCGGGTCTCGGCGAGCGAGTCGGCGTCGTCCGTCAGCGTTTGTAGTCGTGACCGAGCGCGAGCGCGAGGGCGTTCGCGAACAGCAGGACAACGAACAGCCGCCCGGTGCCGCCGTCGAGCCCCGAGTACAGGAGGACGGGGTAGGCGGCCGGGATGGCGATGGCCGCCCAGAAGGCGGCGGCCTTGACGGTGCCGGTCATCAGCCCGGCGAGCCGTTCGCCGGACGCGATCTGCGTGGGAGCGGGGGTTGACATGGACACCTCTCCGTATGACGGGGGACCACATATAGCCCGACGAGGGTTCGGCGAATTTCACGGCGTTTCTCGACCGATCGAGTCGTTTTAAAACCGGCGCAGAAGCGTTTTAACTGTTTATTGGGCTCGCTAATTCTTTGTTTCGAGATCCTCGCCGATCCGGCCGTCTCGGCGCGATCCGCCGGTCCGCCCGCGTCGGACCGACCGATCCGGATCCGAACGACTGCCGCGGCACCAACCGCTTTGTCCGTCGCGGAGCGAGGTGGGGTATGCCAGAGACCGATCACCGCGACGGACAGCGAGATCCGAACCGCCCCGCCGCGCGCGCCGACGGGGGGCGACCCCGAGTGGCGGTCGTCGCCTGCGGCGGCACCATCGCCTCGGAGCCGGGCGACGACGGCGCGGCCCCCGAGAAGACCGGCGACGACCTCGTGGCGGCGGTGCCGGCCGTGAGCGACTACGCGCGGGTGACGACCAGAGAGGTGTGTTCGCAGCCCGGGTTCGACGTCCGGTGGCGGGACGTGCTCGCGACGGCGACGGCCGCGCGCGACGCGGTGAGCAAGGGCGCGGACGGCGTCGTCGTCACCCACGGGACGGACACGCTCGCGGACACCGCGTTCGCGCTCGACCTCCTCACCGACCTCGACGCGCCGGTCGTCGTCACCGGCGCGCAGCGCCGGCTCGACGAGCCCTCCAGCGACGTCCCCGCGAACCTCGCGCTCGCCGTCCGAGCGGCCGCGGACGACCGGTTCGCGCCGGGCGTCCACGTCGCGTTCGACGACGAGCTCCACGCCGCCCGCGACGTCGTGAAGGGCCACAGCAACGCGCTGTCGACGATGACCTCGCCGGGCGCGGGACCGGTCGCGACGTTCACCCGCGCCGCCTCGCGGCTCGTCCGGGCCCCCGAGCGCGGCGTCCCGGTCGCCCCGCTCGGGGACGAGATAGGGGGACCTGCGGACGTGCCGGAGGTCCCGGTCGTCCACTCGGGGACCGGCGTCGGCGCGGGGGCGCTCGAACGCGCGCTCGACGCGGGCGTCGGCGGGATCGTCGTCGAGGGGACCGGCCTCGGGAACGTCACCGGCGCGCTCGGCGACGCGATGGGCGACGCGGTCGACGTCGTTCCGGTCGTCGTCGCCGGCCGCCCGCCCGCCGGGCCGACGGAGCCGGTGTACGGGACGCCCGGCGGCGCCGTCACGCTCGCGGACCACGGAGTGACGTTCGCCGGCGACCTCCCGGCCGCGAAGGCGCGCGTCGCGCTCGCGCTCGGCCTCGCGGCCGGCCTCGACGGCGAGGGGATCGAGGCGCTGTTCGCGCCGGCGTGAGGCGAGGGCGATCGGCGCGAGGCGAGCGCGGCGCGCCGAGTCGACCGGGGCGAAACCGCCCGCCGAGATGGGACAGACGCCCGTTTTCGTTTACAGGAAGCCCATATATACCGGCCCCGTACCGGGAAGCATGACCCAGTTCACGCGACGGACGGCCCTCTACGGCGTCGCCGCCGGCGCCGCCGCACTCGCGGGCTGTACGGAGGCCGGTGCCCCCGCGGACGGAAACGGGACCGACAGCGGCGACGGAGACGGCAGCGACAGAGCCGACGGGGGGGACGGAGACGACGGCGACGGCGGCGAGGTGACGACCGCCGTCCGGCAGGTCGGCGCGGCTCTCTCGGGGCCCGCGTGGGACCGAACCGAGCGGCGCGGGTTCTGCGTGCTGATCACCGAGGAACACGGAGACGGCGCGTGGCTGCTCGACGAGGCGCCTGAGGCGGTCCGCGCGTTCGTCGAGGAGACGGACTTCGCCGAGTCGGTGATCGTCTACGTCGAGTCCGTCGGTCCCGACACCTGTCACGACGAGATCGCGTTCGACGACGTACGCGTCGAGGACGGGACCCTCGTCGCGGACGCGACGGTCCGAGGGCCGGATGACGAGGAGGTCGCCTGCGGCGAGGCGATCACCTACTCGGCCGCGCTGCTGCGCGTCACGAGCGACCCGCTCCCCGACGCGGCGCGGCTCTCGGTCACCGACGGCTGGGGCGAGACGGAGACGGTGCGCGACGGTGACGGGACCCGCGACCCGGCGGGGCTCCCGGGCGAGGTCCGCCCCGACCACGAGCCGACGACCGTCCCCGCCGCCTTCGACTGCGACGCCGACGGCTTCGAGCGCCACCCGCAGATGTACGACGGCGAGGTCAACTGGGGCGGCGGGGGCGGCGCAGGCAGCGACGCGGGCGGCGACGGCCCGCTCGCGCTCCGGGTCGTGAGCCCCGGCGACGACGCGCCCGGGTCCGACCCGCTCGCGATCGGCCGCGGAACCCGGTTCCGGATCGAGCTGACCAACGTCTCCGGGCGCACGGCGTACGTCGGCAACCAGGGGAAGTACAACCTGGAAATTCTGACCGAGGCGGGGTGGACCGAACTCCGGGGGGCCGAGGGGGACGCAACGTTCGGCTATACGGACGAGGCGCTCGGGGTCGCACCGGGCGGGACGCTCGACTGGGAGTTCGAGATGACCGAGTCGGGGCTCGTCGAGGGAGGGCCCCACGCCGACGCGCTCCGGGTCTGTCCGGATCTCGTCCCCGGCCGGTGCCGGTTCGTCTTCTTCGGCGCCGCCGACCTCGCGGTCGCGTTCGACTACGAGGGGTGACCGGCGGGTTCGACGGTATCCGGCGGCGCGTCAGGCGCGGACCTCGATGAGGAGGTCAGTCTCGGGCGACTCGCCCATCGTCTCGCGGACGCGGTCCCACGAGAGGTCGGTCCGCGCGGTCACCGACTCGGTGGCGACGGCGCCGCAGGCGTTGCCGACGAGGATCGGCACCTGATAGTCGCGCGGGTCGTGCGAGAACCCGTCCCTGGCGATCTCCGGCTCCCGGAGCGCGGCGGCGAGGAACCCGGCCGCGAAGGCGTCACCGGCGCCGGTGGTGTCGACCGGGTCGGCGTCGAACCCCGGGTGCGAGACGCTGCCGTGGGGCGTCCGCACCGTCGCGCCCTCGTCGCCGAGCTTGATCGCGACGACGCGGTCGTCCGGCTCCCACGGGTCGACGTCGGTCGCCGCCTCGAGCGCGTCGGCCTCGCGGTCGTTCAAGAAGAGGACGTCGCTCGCGTGGAGCGCGGCCTCGAACTCGCGGTCCGCGACGCGGCGCCCGGGGTCGAAGCTCCGGGTCGCGCCCGCCTCCGCCGCCGCGGTCGCGAGCGCCGCCGCGGTCTCGGGCTGCTGCCCGGTGAGGTGGAGGTGGTCGGCGGCCGCGAGCGTGTCGCGGTCGAGGCCGGCCGCGGAGAACGACTCGTTGGCGCCGTCGTTCGCGAGCATGAGCAGTTCGCCGCCGCCGTCGACGATGACGTACTTCACCGAGGTGGGCTCGGCGGCGTCGACGAGCACCTGTCCGGGGTCGACGCCGGCGCTGGCGAGCTCGCGAAGGGCCAGCGCGCCCGACTCGTCGCCGCCGACGCTGCCGTAGACGACCGACTGGCCGCCCAGGTCGACGAGCCCGACCGCGACGTTCGCGGCGCTGCCGCCACCGGACTGTTCGAGCCGGTCGATCCGCGTCTCCCCGTCCGGCTCGGGCAGGCTGTCGACGTGGATCGTCACGTCCCAGTTGATGTGGCCCGCCGAGACGACCTTCGGCACGCGGTCGGCCTCGTCGGGGGGCAGGTCGGGGTCGCGGTCGACCGCGGGGTCGACTCCGTCCGGCTCGTCGCCGGTTCCGTCGGCGTCCGGGTCGCCGTCGACCGCGCCTTCGGTGCCGCCGTCCGGGGCCTCCTCCCACTCGTCGACCTCGCGGTCCCACGCCGCGACCGTCTCGTCCCAGTCGTCGACTTCCTCGTCGCGCCCGCTCATGGTTCGGCCCACGGCTCGGCGGCGCCCTCGCCGAACAGCTCCCGCATCAGCGTCACGATACTCTCCGGGGGGAACTGTCCGTGCTCGGTGACGATCGCGTCCATGTACCGCGGCGGCGTCACGTCGAACGCGGGGTTCTCGACGTCGATCTCGCCAATCTCCTCGCGGGCGTCGGGGTCGATCACCTCGGTCTCGTCGCGCATCTCGATCTCGACGGTGTGGCCCGTCAGCGTCTCCGGGTGGAGCTTGATCGTCTGCGCGGCGGTCATGATCGGGACGCCGCGCTCGCGGGCGTTGACCGCGAGCCCCGAGGTGCCGATCTTGTTGATGACGCCGCCGTCCGCCGCGATCGAGTCGGCGCCGACGACGACGTGGTCGACCTCGTCGAGGTAGCGCCGCGCCGCGGAGTCGACGATCAGGGTGACGGGGACGCCCGCGTCACGGAGCGCCTCGGCCGTGATGTGCCCCTGCTGGCGCGGGCGCGTCTCCTTGACGACCGCCGAGATCGACTTCCCCTGCTCGACGGCGGCCTCGATACACGCCAAGGCGTCGGTGGAGTGGCAGTGCGTCATCACCGTGTCGCCGTCCGCGAGGCGGTTCGCTCCCACCTGCCCGAGGTCTTCCTGCGCGCGGTCTAACTGCTCGACGAACGCGTCGCTCGCGTCGACGACGCTCCGGCGGAGCCGGTCGACCGAGTCGCCCTCCATCCGCTGGAGGACGTACCGGAGGGCGTTCGGCAGCGACACCGCGGTCGGGCGCGTCTCCCGGAGGGTCCGCGCCGCGGCGCGCATCGACGCGCGGAACGCCTCCGGGTCGCTCGCGGTCGCGTCCGCCGCGGCCGCCGCCTCCGCCTGCTCGGCGAGCGCCTCGGCGGCCGCGGAGGCGATGGTCGCCGCGCCGCGGATCTCCATCGTCGCGATCGACTCGGCGGTCTCGCTGACCGCCGGCGCCGGCTCGGTGTCCGTCATACTGATCCGGTAGCCGGCCGTGTGGTGATAAAAGCGCCCCTCGACGGACCCGTCGACGCGGGAACGGCGGCGCTCAGAAGACGACCGGTGCGCCGTCGACGACGTCCACGGCGACCCGCTCACCGGTGTCGACGCCGCCCTCTCGCCCCTGAATGACGATCTGAACCGCTTCGGCGTCGAAGTCGGGGTCGATGACGAAGTTTGTCCGGTCGCCCTGGAAGTACCGCTCGGTGACCTCGCCGGTGAAATCGCCGCCCTCAGGGACGAGCGTGAAGTCTTCCGGCCGGACCGAGACGGTCACGTCGCCTCTCGCGCCGTCGACCGGGACGACGAACCCGTCCGGACCGCCGACCCGAACAACGCGGTCGCCGTCCCGGTCGATCACCTCGCCGTCGAACAGGTTGGTGTCGCCGATGAAGTCGGCGACGAACTCGGTGGCCGGGTCGCGGTAGATCTTTTCGGGGGGCCCAATCTGTTCGATCCGGCCCTCGTTCATCACCGCGATGCGGTCGGAGAGCGTCATCGCGACCTCCTGATCGTGGGTGACGTAGAAGAACGAGCCCTGGGTCTGCTCGTGGATCTGTCGGAGTTCGACCTGCATCCGCTTCCGGAGCTTGCGGTCGAGGCTCGACAGCGGTTCGTCGAGCAGGAGGACGGCCGGCTCGTTGACCAGCGCACGCGCCAGCGCGACCCGCTGCTGTTGGCCGCCGGAGAGGTCGGCCGGATCCCGGTCGGCGTACCCCCCGAGGTCGACGAGGTCGAGGTACTCCCGGACCCGCTCGTCCCGCTCGTCGGCGTCGACGCCCGCCTTCTTCAGCCCGTAGCCTACGTTCTCGCCGACGGACATGTGCGGGAACAGCGAGAGGTGCTGGAAGACGAGGTTGGTGTCTCGCGCCTCCGGGGGGAACGACGTCATCTCGCGGCCGTCAATGCGGACCCGGCCCTCGGTCGGGCGTTCGAAGCCGCTGATCATCCGGAGAGTCGTGGTCTTGCCGCAGCCGGACGGGCCGACGAGCGTGAAGAACTCGCCCTGTCGGATGTCGAAGTCGATCCCCTTAACGGCGACTACGTCTCCGAACTCCTTTCGAACGTCGTCAAGCTCGACGAGGGTCCCGTCGTGTGCTGCCATCGCCGAATCATGCGTGACACTCGTTATCAAACTATCGCCGGAAGGGGGTCGCGACGCAAGCAAAATTTATTAGTTTCGAATATACATCACGTTCCATGTCACACAATAACGAGTTAACAGATGACACGGATCGGACGACTGGCGGCCGGCTGCCCGGCTCCCGGAGCGTCAGTCGGCGCGCGTACCTCGCCGGTGCCGGGGCGGCGGCGACGCTGGCGAGCGCCGGCTGTATGGGTGAGGGCGGCGGCGGAACCCCGACGATAAACGTCATCACCTGGAACGACTTCGCACAGGACCCGGTGGTCGAGAGCGTCGAGGAGAACGTCGATGCCACGGTCGAGATAACGTCGTCGACGTCCTCGACGGAGATGTTCCAGCAGATGAACCAGAGCGCGGACTTCGACATCGCGGTCCCGAACAACAACCTCGTTCCGCGGTTCCTCAACGCGGAATTGATAGAACCAGTGGACACCGACACCGTCGGCAACTACGGCGACATCTACCAGAAGTTCAGAGACTTCGTCGGTCAGCAGTTCACGCAGGACGGCAACGCGTACGGCGTTCCGATCCGGTGGGGGTGGTACGGATACGCGTACGACACCCGCGAGGTACCCGATCACGAGCCCAGCTACAACATCATGTTCGAGGACGACTACGTCGACACCGACCTCGACGGGGAAGTGATCATGTACGACGAGGCCGCCAAGACGATGCCGGTGGCGGCGCTGTACCTCGCCGAAGAAGAGGACGATCCGTCCTACAGGGAAGCGCTCACCGAGAACGACCGCATGACGTTCACCGAAGATCAGATCCAGAGCATGCGGGACCTGCTCATCGAGCAGAAGCCCAGCCTCGAGGGATACATCTCCTCGGACACGACCTTCATCCAGCAGTTCCAACAAGGAAACTTCCTCGTCGGTCACTCCGGCCGGAACGAGGTCATTCGGCTCCAGGAAAACCAGGACGCCGACTGGGTCGAGTTCGTCGTTCCACAGGAAGGGGCGATGGCGTGGTACGAGACGGCCGTCGTGTCGCAGGACTCGGACAACCCCGAGGTGGCGTGGGAGGTCGTCAACGAGTACATCGCGCCGACGACCGGCGCCGAGCTGGCCCGCCAGGGGAAGTCGCCGAGCTGTAATCCGAACGTCGCGGACGAACTGGAGGAGAGTGAAGCAGAGTTGTACGGTCGCATCGATCCCGAGCGGTTCGAACAGTTCATTCCGTTCAAGGACATCGACCCCGACGTTCAAGAGCCGTACAACGCCGCCTGGGAGGAGGTCAAAGCGTAGATGGCCGCCCCAGACAGGGACGAAACGCTCCGGGCGGCTCTGGTCAGAGGACTGAGCCGCCGTCGCACCGGCCTTGGAGTGACGGCCGGCCCCGGTGCGATCTGGATCGTTCTGTTGTTGATCGCGCCCCTGGCGTTCATGACGGCCGTCAGCTTCGCGTCAATCGACAGCGTCACCTTCGACATCGTCTGGGAGCCGACCGTGAACAACTACCGCGACCTGGTCGTCGGCGGCACCTCGGAATACTCGCTCGGACCGCTCGTGTACAAGGCGACGGCCTTCGAGAAGGCGGTGTTGTTGTCGTACGCCATCGCGACGGTGGCGACCGTCCTCTGTCTGGTGTTCGCGTTCCCGCTCGCGTATGTCATGGCCCGGCTCGACGACCGGGCGTTCAAGATCGTGATCTACCTCGTGCTCCTCCCGTTTTTCACGATGTACCTGGTTCGGGCGTACTCGTGGCGGCTGATGTTCGGACAGTCGGGCGTGCTCAATCAGGTTCTCGGTGCCGTCGGTATCGGTCCGGTCGCTGCGTTCGAATTCGGTGTCCCGGCGGTGATCGTGGGGTTGACACACGCGTACTTCCCGTACATGTTAATTACGTTGTACGCCAGCTTAGACGGACTGGACTTCTCGTTAATCGAGGCGGCCCGTGACCTGGGCGCGTCGCGGGTCGACGTGATCAGAGACCACATTATCCCGCTCACGTTGCCCGGTATCGTCGGTGGGAGTCTGTTCGTGTTCGTTCCGAGCGTCGGGGCGTTCATCACGCCGCAGATCCTCGGACAGGGGAAAGTCCAGATGATCGGCATCCTCATCGAGCAACGAGCCATCGGGGAGGCGACCAACGCCGCAACCGCGAGCGCGGCGTCGATGGCGGTCGTCTTTTCGATCGTCGTCGCGATGTTCCTCGTGTTCAGGTACGTCGACCTCGACGAACTCGGGGGTGTCTGAGATGGCGACCGAAACCGGCGAGCCGGCCGAGCAGACGAGCCAAGAGTACGCGGGTCGGTTCCGCAACCACCAACGGATCGAGCGGTTGTTGGGAAAGGGACTGTACGCCTTCGCGGCGCTGATGCTGGTCTTCTTGTGGCTGCCGCTGTTGATCATTATCTTCCTCTCGTTCGCTCAGTCTCCCAACCTCCTCCCGTTCGACGGGCTCACCCTCAGCAACTATCAGGGGATCGCGGGGGAGCCGGGGCTGCGCTCGTCAGTCGTTGCCAGCTTCAGCATCGCCACACTTTCCGCGATCGTCGCGACGACCCTCGGCGTGCTGGCGAGTTTTGCGCTCACCCGCTACCGGTTCCCGCTCCGAGAGGTATACCGCACGTTCGGGATCATTCCGATGGTCGTTCCGGGAGTGATCCTCGGCGTCGGGCTCCGCTTCTACTTCCTAACCGTGGGGCTCAATCCGTCGTTCCTCGCGACCGTGCTCACCCACTCGTTGTACGGGCTCCCGTTCGTCCTGCTCATCGTGAGCGCACGCTTGTACACGTTCGACGAGTCTTTAGAGGAGGCGGCTCGGGACCTCGGCGCAGATCCCCTGACGACGTTTCGCGACATCACCTTCCCGGTGATCGCGCCGGCGGTAGGCGCCGGCTTCCTGTTCGCGTGGGTTCGCTCCTTCGAGGACTACATCCGGGCGTTGTTCGTCAGCGGCATCAACACCGACCCGTTGACACAGTGGATGTTCGGCAAGATCACGAAGGCGTCGGCGGAGAACCTGAACGTCCTGAACGCCGTATCGACGCTCGTTGTCCTCGCCATCGCCGTCGGCCTCGCGATCGCGATGAACTACGGGAACGTGACCGGCTACGTCGCCGGGACGAACGCGGACGACGACGAGTAGCGTCCCGGCCTACTCCGCGTCCGGCTGTTGGCCGTAGCTTTCGAACCGCTCCTCGACGGTCGCCATCTGCTCGTCGGTGAGGACGTGCGGCTCGCCGACGGCGGATGCGCGCAGGTAGAGCCGGCAGATGTCCTCGACGTGGTGGGTGTTCTCGACCGCCGTCTCGATATCTGGGCCGGTCACCACCAGCCCGTGGTTCGCTAAGATTGCGGCGTCGGAGCCCGCCTCGGCCATCGCGGCGACGACGTTCGCGGCCAGCTCCTCGGTGCCGTACGGCGCGTAGTCGGTCAGCGGCACCTCGCGGCCCACGGCGGCGATCATGTAGTGGATCGGGGGCAGCCGCTGGTGGAGCGTCGCCATCGTCGTCGCCCACGGCGAGTGGGTGTGGACGATCGCGCCCGGCCGGTCGTGCTGATAAATGCCTGTGTGCATCGGCACCTCGCTCGACGGCGCCATCCGCCCGGCCAGCCGCTCGCCCTCCAGGGAGACCACGGGCACGTCGGCGGCGTCGAAGGAGTCGTAGGGGACGCCGGTGGGCGTGACCGCCACCGCGTCGCCGTCGCGGACGCTCAGGTTCCCGGTCCGGCCGGGCGTCAGGTCCGCGAGCGCCGGCGCGTACTCGACGACCGCCTCGCGCGCCTCGCGCAGGCGGTCGGGGTTCGCGCCCGAGTCGGGCTCGCCCGCAGAGCCGGGACCGCCTCCGGATCCGGGGCCGCCTCCGGAGCCGTCTCGGGTCACGCCGCCACCTCCGTCAGGTCGGCGAAGGCGTCGAGCCAATGGTCAGGGCGTGCCTCGGAGAGGTCCGCATCGGCGGGCGCGTCGCCGTCGGCGACGAACAGCGCGGAGTCGAGCCCGACCGCGTTCGCGCCGGCCACGTCCGTCTCGACGTTGTCGCCGACGGCCAGCGCCTCGCTCGGCCGGCGGTCGAGCTCGGCGAGCGCGGTCGCGAACGGGAGCGCGCTCGGCTTCTCGCGGCCCACCTCCTCGGAGGTGACGAGGAGGTCGATCCGGTCGTCGACCCCGAGGCGCACGAGCTTCCGCAGCTGGACCCGCGTCGTGAGGTTCGTCACGACCGCGACGTCGACTCCCGCCGCGTCGAGGGCATCGAAGACCGCCTCGACGCCGTCACAGAGCGACATCGCCGCGAGGAAACCGTTCCAGTAGGCGTCGCCGGCCGCCAGCGCGCCCGCGACGTCGGGCTCGCCCGCCTGTCGGTAGAGCCCGCGCTTGAAGTAGACGTGTCGCGAGTGAGAGGCGGCGGTCCCGCCGGTCTCGCGCTTCGTCTCTCGTCGGCCGGTCGCGTACAGCTCGTCGAACGCCGCGCGGTCCAGCTCGTACCCCCGCTCGCGGAGGGCGTCGAGCGCGGCCCGCTTGCCCGCTTCGTTACACGGGGCGTACGGGTACAGCGTGTTGTCGAGGTCGAAAAGCACTGCCTCGTAGCTCATGTCCGTACTCCGCCGGGCGGCGACTTAAGCGTGGTTCGACGCGGCGGCGGCGGGCGAGGTGAATCCGCTCGTCGGCCTCCTACTGCTCGTTCATCGCCTCGCTGGCGATGTTGCGGCCGCGGGAGTTGAGCGCGACCTCGCGGCGGATACGCACCTCCTCGACCACTTCGAGGTCGACCAGCCGCTCGAACGTCTCCTCGACGTCGTCGACGTCCATCCCGAGGAACGAAGGGATCTCGAACGGCGAGACGCCGGAGTACAGCGCCATCAGCACCTCTCGGTCGCGGCTGGAGAGGTCGACGTTCGTCGAACTGCGCTGTTCCCCCTTCCGGAGCCACGACTCCACGAACCGCATCCGGCTCGGGTCGCCCGCGACGTGCGTCTCGATGCTCGTCCCCTCGTCGTCGGTGTGCGACACCTCGATGACGGGCTTCTTGTCGCCGTTGACCGTGCGCTTCGCGGCGTCGAGCCCGCTGATGTCGTCGAGGTCGAACTTCACGAAGGCGCCGCGCTCCAGGGCGGCGTTGAGCCCGTTCTCGTCTATCTTCACGCGGGCCTGCTCCCACTCGGTGTCCGTGACGACGCCCCCCTCGATGGCGGGGTGTTTCACCATCACGGTCTTCTGGTCGAGCAGCGCGCGGTAGACGTCGCGCTCGAACGGCTCGTGGTCCTTGGCGGCGACGAGCAGCACCTGCTCGCCGAGGTCGAAGCTCACGTAGTTAGAGACGCGCGCGACCGACTGGTTCGCGTCGTGCCGGCCGCCGAGCCGCTCCAGCTTCGACAGCGGGACGGTCCGTTTCCCGTCGTTGCCCGCGAGTATCAGCCGGCGGTTCGAGAGAAGGACGCGTCCCGGCGTCCACGAGACGTCGCTCACCTTCCGGCCCTCGCGGACCGCGACCGCGAACTTCGCTTGCGTGTCGGTGATCTTGTACTCGTCGCCCTGTTGCGCCATTTACGGACCCCCCGCGCGGAGCTTCGAGACGGCCGAGAACACGCGCTTTCTGACGGCCTGACTGTCGTCGTCCGCGTACTCCTCGAGGCGGTTGAGCGTCTCCTGCCCGCCGATCTGTCCGAGGACGAACACCGCCTTCGCGCGGGCGTCCTCCGGGTGTTCGGGACCCAGCTTGTCGAGGAGGCGGTCCTCGACGACCGGCCCGCCGAGGCTCTTGAGGCTCGTGGCCGCGAACTGCGCCGTCTGCGGGTCGTCGTCCGCGAGCGCGTCCGCGAGCGCCTCCACCGCCAGCGACGCGTCCGGGTCCGCCACCCGACCGAGGATCCACGCCGCGTTCCGCCGCTGGCGAGACTGCTGGCCGTCGGTGAGGATCTCGACGAGCGGCTCGACGACGGTCGCGTCGTCGGCCGCCTTCAGCTCCGAGACCACCCGGTCGCGGACCGCGTGGCTCTGCTGTGTCGGCACGTTCGAGAGCAGCTCGATCACCGAGTACACCGCGGCGTTGCGCACGACCGCGCTCTCGTCGCCGAGCGCCCGCGCGAGCGGCTCGACCGGCTCCGGGGTGCTCGCCTTCCCGAGCGCACCGGCCGCGATCCGGCGGATCGACTCGTCGCCGTCGTCGAGCAGGTCGAGCAGCGGCGACAGCGCCTGGTCCGTGCCGATCGTCCCCAGCGCGTTCGCGGCGGCGCGCCGCACCCGCGGCTCCTCGTCGTCGAGCCGCTCGCGCAGACCGGGGACCGCCCGGGCGTCCGCGAACGTCCCGCAGGCCTGCGCCGCGCGGAGCCGGACGCGGGGGTCGTCGTCGTCGAGCGCGCCGACGAGCGCCTGGAGGCCACTCGCGTCGTCGAGGCGCCCGAGGGCGTTCGCCGCCGCCATCCGGAGCTCCGGCCGGTCGGCCTTCAGCGCCCGTGCGAACTTGCGGGCGGTGACCCACTCGGCCTCCGAGTCGCCGCCGCCGCCCGTGAGCTCCTTGAGGAGCTGCTGGAGCGCCGCCTCGCCGATCTCGTCGAGCGCGTCGACCGCCGCGCCCCGGACCTCGGGGTCGTCGTCGGTCGTCGCGGCGCGGAGCAGCCCGTCGACCGTCGGCTGGTCGCCCTCCTCGCCGATCTCGCCGAGGAACTCCGCAGCACGCTTCCGGACGGCCGCGCTGTCGCTGCCGAGCGCGTCCCGGAGGCGCTCCGCGTTCCCGTCCCGGGCGTGCTGGTACAGCGACATCAGCGCCTCCCGAACACCCGCCGTCGCTTGTCGAGCGGTTCGTAGCGGTCGGTCCGGTCCGGGGGGACGCTTTCGGTCATCCCCAACACCAGAACGCCATCGTCGGCGAGCGACGCCTCCAGCGTGTCGAAGAGGGCCGCCTTGTGGTCGACGTCGATGTAGATGAGCAGGTTCCGGCACAACACCACGTCGAAGGGGTCGCGGGCGCCGTCGCGGATCAGGTCGTGCGTCTCGAAGCTCACGAGCCGGCGGGGGGCCGCCCGGACGCGAAACGTGTCCCCGTCGCGCTCGACGTAGCGGTCCGGGTCGGAGAGCGGCTCCAGCTCCTCGGCGATGTCGGTCGTCCGCGTCGTGTGATAGACCCCGTCGCGGGCGCTGTCGAGCGCCTCCTCGCTGATGTCGGAGCCGAGCACCTCGACGCGCGACTCGTCTATCTCGGGGTCGTCGCAGGCCAGCATCGCGACCGAGTACGGCTCGCGGCCGTCAGCCGAGGGGGCCGACCAGACGCGGACGCGCCGCTGGTCCGCGGTCCGCTCGCGTAACACCCCGCGGAGGACGTCCCACATCTCCGGGTTGCGGAAGAACTCGGTCACGTTGATCGTGAGCGCGTCCATCAGCGCCTGCCGCTCGTCGGCGTCCTCGCGGAGGATGCGCTCGTACTCGGCGTGCGACTCGGTGTCGCGCCGGCGCATCCGCGCCGTGATTCGGCGGTCCAGGTACGACTCGTTGTAGTATCCCGGCTCGAACGGCACCGTGTCGTCGATCTGCCGGAGGACGCCTTCGAACGCCGTCTCGCCGTCGTCCGCCGACCCGCTCATAGGCTCACCACGTCGAGCACGGCCACGACGTCCCCGTCGCCGAGGACGGCCGTGCCGCTGAGGCCGGGCGTTCCAGAGAGCGGCCCGTCGAGCGGTTTGACGACGACTTCCTCCTGGTCTAACACCGCGTCGCAGTGGAGCGCGACCTGCCGCGTCTCCTCGCGGATCCGGACGAGCATTCCGTCGTCGGTCGGCTCCTCGCCGGACTCCCCGGGCGCCGCGGGGTCCGCCGGGACGAACCCGTCGTCGCCCGGCTCGTCAACCGCGACCCCGCCGTCGGCGGCGGGCGTCTCGTCGGCGGCCGCCTGGGCCGCCGAGGCCTCGGCCGCGGTCGAGCCCATCTCGCCGAGGCGGTCGTTCAGCCGGATGACCGGGTAGAGGTCGTCCTCGTGTCTGACAACCTCGTCGCCGTGGACCTCCTCGACGCCGTCGGCGCGGGCGACCTCCGCGATCGACTTGATCGGGATCCCGTACTCCGTGCCGCCGACGTCGACGAACATTACCTTCACGATGGCGACGGTGACGGGGAGCCGGAAGCGGACCGTGGTCCCCTCGCCGGGGTCGCTCTCGACGGAGACGGAGCCGTCGAGGTCGCGCGCGGTCGTCCGGACCACGTCCATCCCGACGCCGCGGCCGGAGACATCCGTGACCTCCTCCGCGGTGGAGAAGCCGGGGTGGAAGACGAGGTCGTACACCTCGTCGTCCTCCATCGCCTCGACCGCCTCGCGGCTCTTGACGTCCTCGTCGACCGCCTTCTCGCGGAGCTGGTCGGGGTCGAGCCCGCCGCCGTCGTCGGAGACCTCGATGATCACGTGGTCGCGCTCGCGCTCGGCCGTGAGCTCCACGTGGCCGGTCGGGTCCTTGCCGGCCGCCTCGCGCTCCGCGGGCGACTCGATCCCGTGGTCGACCGCGTTCCGCAGGACGTGCACGAGCGGGTCGCGCATCTCCGTGAGGATCGTCCGGTCTAACTCGACGTCGTCGCCTTGGATCTCGAAATCGATCCGCTTGTCGAGGTCGCGCGAGATGTCGCGGACGAGCCGCGGGAACGAGTCGGACACCTGCGAGAACGGGATGAGCCGCATGTCCATCGCCGTGTCCTGCAGGCTGGAGGCGAGCTTGTCGAGCTCGTCTAAGGCGTCGGACTCCGCGTCCGTCCCCTCTATCTCGCGGCGGAGCTTGATCCGGCTCGTTACCAACTGCTCGACGAGCCCGTACAGCTCGTCGACCTGGTCGACGTCGACGCGGATCGACTTGATCTCGTCGCCGGACTTGGAGTCGGAATCCGACCCGGAACCGTCCGACTGCGACCCGGAGTCGTCAGACGGAGAGCCGGCGTCGTCGCTCCCGTCGTTGACCTGCTCGGTCTCGCCGCCGCTCTCCTCGTCCCCGCCCTCCTCAGCGGGATCCTCCGCGGCTTCCGAATCGGCGTCGACCCGATCGGCGTCCGCGGCTTCCGAATCGGCGTCGACCCGATCGGCGTCCGCGGCTTCCGATTCTGCGGTCGTGTCGCCGTCGCCCGCACCGTCGCCGACCGCGACGGCGGTGACCGCCTCGACCTGCGTGAGCGCCCGGAGTCCCTCGGCGACGACCTCGGGATCGGCGCCGCCGACGAAGGCGTCGAACCCCTCGTCGTACTCGCCGTCCTCTAACGCCTCCGGCGCGGGGTCGGTCGCGTGCCCGTCGAACTGCTCGTCGATGGCCTGGAGGACGAGCGCCGCGTCGACGCCCGGCATCTGGGCGTCACCGATCGTCACGTCGGCGTACGCGACCGGCTCGGGGAGGTCGGCAGCGGCCGCCGGCGGTTCCGGCACCGAGACGTCCGGGGCGTCCTCGTCCGCGCCGTCTTCGGCGTCGGTTTCGCCGTCTGCGTCGTCGCCTTCGGCCTCGTCGACCGCATCCTCGGCGTCGGCCTCGTCCGCGTCGCCCTCGCCGGCGCCGTCGCTTCCGTCATCGTCGCCGTCCCCGCCGCCGACGGTGCCGCGTTCCTCCATCTCCCGCAGCCGCGACTCGAGGCCGGAGGGGTCCGTCGACACGTCTCCGGTCTCGGCTATCTCGTCGACCATCGCCTCGACCGTGTCGACCCCCTCGAAGAGGAGGTCCATCAGCTCGGGCGTCACCTCGCGGTCGCCCTGCCGGACCGCGTCCAGCAGGTCTTCGAGCGCGTGCCCGAAGTCGGAGACGTCCTCGTACCCCATCGCCGCGGCGTTCCCCTTCAGGGTGTGGGCGACGCGGAACACGTCGTCCATCGCCTCGGTGTCCTCGGGGTCGGCCTCGAGGGCGAGCAGGGCATTGTTCAGGTCCGTGATCCCGTCTTCGGCCTCGGCGACGAACGCCGCGCGGTGGGAGTCCATCAGGCCTCACCCCCCACGATCGCGCCGGCGACGTCGTCGAGGTCGTACACCGCGTCGACCCCGCCCGTCTCGACCGCGCGCTTCGGCATCCCGTAGATCACGCAGGTGTCCTCGCTCTGCGCCAGCGTGCGCGCCCCGGCGTCGGCCATCGCGCGGATCCCCTCCGCGGCGTCGGATCCCATCCCGGTCAACACGACGCCGACGAGCGGGTCGTCGATCACCTCGGCCGCCGAGCGCATCGTCACGTCGGCCGCCGGGGTGACGGTGTGGGAGTCGTCGTCCTCGTCGAGTTTGACCCGGAGCCGCCCCGAGCGGTAGCTGTCAATCAGCGTGTGGCTGCCGCCGCGGGCGACGAGCGCCTCGCCGGCCCCGATCCGCGCCCCGTCGCTGGCCTCGCGCACGTCGTACGCCGAGGCGGCGTCGAGCCGGTTCGCGAACCGCGAGGTGAACGCCTCCGGCATGTGCTGGACGATCACCACGCGACAGTCCGCCATCGGCAGCGCCGACAGCACGCGCTCGACCGCGTTCGGCCCGCCGGTCGACGCCGCGATCACCACGGTCAGCGGCTCGTCGACGTCGGCCGCGTCCGCGTCGGCCCCGGCGTCGGGCGAGCGCGCCGCCGCGGCGCTCGGGTCGTCGCGCTCGCGGGTCGCGGCGTCGAGGTCGGCGCCCGCGACCGAGCGCACCGCCTCGACGAGCCGGTCGGACTCCCGCGAGACGCCGGTCGACACCTCGCCGCCGGGCTTCGCGAAGAAGTCGACCGCCCCGCGGTCGAGCGCCTCGAAGGTGACCTCCGCGCCCTCGTCGGTGTGCGCGGACAGCATCAACACCGGCGTCGGCGTCTCCTCCATCAGCCGCTCGACGGCTTCGAGCCCGCCCATTCCGGGCATCTCGACGTCCATCGTCACGACGTCGGGGCGCGTCTCGGCGACCACCGAGAGCGCCTCCTCCCCGTCCCCCGCCTCGCCGACGACCGCGACCCCGGCGTCGCTCAAGAGGTCGCTTATCAGTCCCCGCATGAACGGGGAGTCGTCGACGACCACCACCCGCGGCGACCCGTCCCGACCGCCGCGCCGATCCGTCGTCCTGCTCATGTTCCAGAGCGCGCCCAGAATCAGCATAAATCCACGGACCCAGTAATCACCCCTGATAATTCAGGGGACACGATTATCTGTCGGTTCGCCACACCTACGGCCATGGCAGCAACAGAGGCGGCCGCCGAACCGACCAAGGTGCTCGAGTTCGGGCTGGGCGACGGGACGTACTGTCTGGACATCGGCGTCATCGACGAGATCGTCGACGCGGGCGAGCTCACGCGCATCCCTAACTCGCCGGACCACGTCGAGGGCGTGATGGACCTCCGCGGTCGGACGACGACGATCGTCGACCCGAAGACGCTGTTCGACATCGACGAGGACGGCCCGCGCGAGCGGATCGTCGTCTTCGACGACGAGGAGATCGACGAGGGCGGGACCGTCGGCTGGATGGTCGACGAGGTGTTCCAGGTCCGCGACGTCTCGCCCGAGGACGTCGATCAGAGCACCACCGTCGAGGACGAGGGCGTCCGTGGGATCGTCAAGTCCGACGACCGGTTCGTCGTGTGGGTCTCGCCCGACGTCGACGACGCGCTCGCCGCCGACCTCGACGACGTCGAGACCGCGGAGTAGCCGGACCGAGTCGACCGGCCGGCGGGCGGACGGCGCCGGATCGACCCGATCCGTCCCGGACCGCATCGGTTCTCACCCGTGAGAACCGGGAGCCAACGCTTATCAGCCGCCCAACGGGTCACCTAGGTATGCGCGTCTCAAGCGGCGTCCCCGGGTTCGACGACCTCGTCGACGGCGGGTTTCCCGAGGACCGCCTGTACGTGGTCAGCGGTCCGCCCGGGAGCGGAAAAACGACCTTCTGTTCGCAGTTCGCTGCCCAGGGCGCCCGAAACGGCGAGGACGTCCTGTACATCAGCATGCACGAGACCAAGGCGGGGATCCGCGAGGACATGAGCGGCTACGACTTCGGATTCGACCGCGCGCTCGACTCCGACCGCGTCACCTTCCTCGACTCCTTCTCGTCGGACGGCCGGCGCTTCTTCGGGCTCCCCGGCGACCGACGCGACCGCTCCGGCGTCACCAACCGCCTCACCGGCTTCATCAACTCCCGCGACATCGACCGGGTCGTCTTCGACTCGACGATGCTGTTGCGGTTCCTCTTAGACGACGACGAGGACACGATGATCCAGCTGCTCTCCTCGCTGAAGCGGACCGACGCCACGACCCTCCTCATCTCCGAGATGACCGACCCGAGCGCCTACTCCGAAGAGCACTACCTTGCTCACGGCGTCGTCTTCATACACAACTACCTCGAAGACGAGGGGATGCGCCGCGGGGTCCAAGTGCTGAAGATGCGGGGGACGAACGTCGATACCGACATCCAGGACGTGGAGTTCACCGACGGCGGCCTCCGCGTCGGCTCGGCCGCGACGGTGACGCACTGATGTACGAGCGCACCTTCGACACGGGGTGGGACGACCTCTCCCGAGAGGAGGCCGTCGAGCGGGCCTTCGCGCTGGGCGTCGCGGCCGGCGTCGACAGCGCCCGCCCGGAGGAGGTAGACCGGGTGTTGGAGGCGTTTCCGGGGGGCTACGACCGGAGCATCGTGGAGCTGGCGTACGACGAGGGCCGGACGAAGGCGCTGGAGGCGAAGGCGGAGCGGGACGACCCCGACGACGAGGCGGTCTGGCAGTCGCTCGTCGACGGCGCCGGGGCGCCGCGCGAGTCGCCAGTTCCCGCGGCGCTCCCCGGTGCGATACGCGAACTGACACTGACCGACGGGCCGCGGGAGGGGCCGCCGTCCTCGCTCGACCTCCCCTCCATGCTCCGAAAGTGATCCCTCGGAAGGGTTTTACCCGATACACTCTCACGTTTTCACCATGACCGGGCTGCCCGACGCTGTCCGCGGCGCCGACAGCGTCCTCATCAGCGGGCCCCCGATGAGCGGGAAGTACGACCTGTTCAACCGGCTGCTCGCGGCGTGGTCCGACGGCCCGGTCGTCATCTCGACGGGGCGAACCGCGGAGAAGGTCCGCGGCGACTACGAGGAGCTCACGGGAGAACGCGGCGACGACGTGGTCGTCATCGACTGCGTCACCCACGAGCAGGGCGACAAGCGCGAGGACACCCCGACGACGAAGTACGTCGCCAGCGCGGGCAACCTCACCGACATCGGGATCAAGTTCACCGACGTCGTCGAGTCCTCGGCGGGGCGCGACCGCGCGGTCGGCGTCTACTCGCTCTCGCAGCTGTTGATGTACTGGGACCCCGAGCGGATCTACCGCTTCACCCGGGTGATGACCTCCCAGACCTCGGGCGAGGGGTGGCCGTTCGTCGGCGTCGTCGGGTCGACCGCCCACGACGAGCAGGTCGTCCACACCCTCCACGAGCCGTTCGAGACCGTCGTCGAGACGCGCGTCGACGACGACGCGCGGGAGTTCCGCGTCCGCGGCCGCGTCGGGCAGCCCTCCGACTGGCAGTCGTTCTGAGTCGACGCGGGCGGCGCGAAACGGGGACCTATCCCACCAGTTCGAACTCCGCGCCGATCGGCGGCGCGTCGACGAGCCCCCAGTAGACGAACCGGTAGGTTCCGGGGCCGAGCGGCGGGCAGACCGCGAGGTCGACGCCGTCGACCGCGTCGGCGATCCCCGACTCCGTCAGCGTGACGTCCCAGGAGTACGCCGAGCTCGTGTCGAGCGAGGCCTCGCTCCGGGGGAGTTCGACCGGCTCGCCGGTCGTCGACCCGCGCACGTCGAGCCACCCCTCGCCCGTCTCGCGCTGGAGCGAGTAGGCGGCCTCGCCGCGCGTGGCGGCGGGTGCGTCGCCGGCGTTCCGGAGGACGAGCCGGAGCGACTGGCCGTACGTCTCGGTCGTCCCCTCGGTGGAGAGCTCCACGGTCGTCTCGTCGGTCTCGACTCGGGTCTCCGTGACCGACCCCTCGAACGGCTGATCGAGCCGGACGAACCCCTCGTCCTCGCAGGTCAGCGTCGCCGGCGTCCCCTCGGGGCCTTGCGGTCCGTCGCCCGCGGCGAAGTCGAGACAGCCCGCCGTCGAGACGGACAGGGCGAGCGCGCTCCCGGCGAGCGCCTCGCGTCGCGTGTAGTCCATACGAGACGAACGGGCGCCACCGGCATGAACCGCACGCGTCGTCGCGGGCCGGCGCGAGAGTGTCTCGACGACGACACGTCGCCGAGCGGTTCGGAACCGCTTTCCCGTCGGCCGGCGGACTGGCCCGCATGGAGCTGTTCGGATCGAGCGGAATCCGCGGGGTCGCGCTGCGGTACCTCACGCCCGCGCTCGTCCTCGACATCGCGAAGGCGGCCGGGACGGTGTGGGACGCCGAGCGCGTGGCCGTCGCGCGCGACACGCGGACGACCGGCGAGCTGTTCGCGAACGCGGCCGCGAGCGGGCTCGCCGCCGTCGGCTGCGACGTCGACCGCCTCGGGGTCGTCCCCACGCCCGCGGTCGGGAACTACTGCGAGTCGGCGGGAGTCCCCGCCGTCCTCGTCACCGCCTCGCACAACCCGCCGGAGTTCAACGGGATCAAGCTCGTGGGCGACGACGGCGTCGAGCTCTCAGTCGACGTGTTAGAGCGGATCGAGCGGCGCGTCCTCGACGACGAGTACGACCACGCGGACTGGCGGGCGGCCGGCGCGACGACGCCCGTCGAGGGGGCCGTCGACGACTACGTCGACCAGCTGATCGCCGCGATCGACCGCGAGGCGGTCGCCGACGCCGATCTCACGGTCGCGGTCGACCCCGGTCACGGCGCCGCCTCCGTGGCGTCACCCCGGATCTACCGCGAGCTCGGCTGCGAGGTGCTGACCGTGAACGCGACGCCGGACGGCCACTTCCCCGGGCGCGACTCCGAGCCGGTCCCGGAGAACCTCGGGGACCTCCAGCGGCTGGTCGCGACCTCCGACGCCGACGTGGGGATCGCACACGACGGCGATGCGGACCGCGCCGTCTTCGTCGACGAAGACGGCGAGTTCGTCGACGGCGACACCTCTTTCGCGGCGCTGGCGGACGCCTGCCTCGAACCGGACGACGCGGTCGTCAGCGCGGTCAACGTCTCCCAGCGGCTCGTCGACGTCTGCGCCGACAACGACGCCGACCTCGAACTGACCCCCATCGGCGCCACGAACATCATCACCCGGACGCGCGACCTCCACGAGGAGGGCGTTAACGTCCCCATCGCGGGTGAGGGGAACGGCGGGCTGTTCTTCCCGCCCTACCGGCTCTCGCGGGACGGGGCCTACATCGGCGCACGGTTCCTCGAACTCCTGGCGGCCGCGGACGGCGCGCCCGTCAGCGAGATCGTAGCGCCGTACAGCGACTACCACTTCGTGCGGGAGAACGTGGAGTACGCGGACGACGACGAGCGCGACGAGATGCTCTCGGCCGCCCGCGCCTACGTCGAGACCGCCGACGCCGAGCCGAACACGACCGACGGCTACCGGCTCGACTACGGCGACGCGTGGGTACTCGTCCGCCCCTCCGGCACGGAGCCGAAGATCCGAATCTACGCCGAATCCGCCGACGCCGACCGCGCCGAGCGGCTCGCCCAAGACATGCGCGTCGCCGTCGAGAGCGGGCGATAACACTGACCCATTTATAAATAAACGAGGCGGTGGCGTCGCCGGCGGCAGAGCCGCCGGCTGTCACCGGGCGAAGCCCGGTTGCCCGAGGGACGTAGTCCCTCGCTGCAAGAGGCGCGTCGCGCCTCCCTGCGTGCCTGCGAGCGGCCGCCCCCGGCGGCCGCGAGTAGGGAGAGACCGAAGGTCCCTCGCTGGAGTCGGTGGTCCGGAGCGTAGCGGAGGACCACCGACGAGGCTGGGGAGGCGTGAGGTGCGGTTGCGGTGCGGGGTGGGACTCAAAGGGGCAGTCGCCGGCGGCGAAGCCGCCGGCTGCCAGAGACGCGTAGCGTCTCGCCGGCGGCGAAGCCGCCGCAGACGACGCAAGCACCGGAACGAGTGAGCGGAGCGAACGAGTGAGGAGCGTGGTTCGAGACGCCAAAGGCGTCTCGTCATCGCCAGAAATCAGAGATTTCTGGCTAGCAGTCAGAATCCGAAGGATTCTGACGACATCCCGAAAATCTCTGATTTTCGGGCGACAGCGAGTGTGCGGCGGCTTCGCGGCTGGGGCTTTGGAGGTGTTCTCCGCCGATTCATCGCTAACCATTTATAAGCGATCGGCTGGGTTTTGGCGGTGTTCGCCGCCGATTCACACTCAGTCATTTATAAGCCAGTGGCTGGGACCTCGACGGTGCTCCCGGCGTGTCCGGTTCGAGTGTCGGCGTATCTGTTCGCCGAGCGAGGTTGGCAGATCGGAAATGACAATAAAGTGGTACGTTCCGATACTAATATATTAACTCGCTATGTAGTAACTATCGATGACTGCCGCAAAGGCCGACCGCTCGTCGCGCCCCGCCCCGTCCGACCCGGACCCGTCGCCCGAACTGTTGAACGCGCTCGAAAGCGACACGGAGACGGTCACCGGCGCCGTCGCCGCCGGAACCGTGACGCTGGAGGAAGTCGAGCGGTTCGTCCGGCGCGCGGAGTGCGGCGAGATCGACATCGAGGCGAACCTCGACGCGGTCGTCCGGATCGTCCACGCCCTGTTGTGCGACGAGCCGAGCTGGGCGAAAATGGAACCGGCCGGCTCGCCGGTTCGGGTCTGACGCCGCCGCAACCGAAGCGGACCTTCCGTCTCTCCGCTCTCTCTCGTCTTTTCCGTCTCTCGTCTCTCCCGTCTTTTCCGTCTCTCGTCTCTCCGTTCTTCCCTATCTCTCCGACCCCGTTCGAGGCGTCGCCGCGCCGCCGGTTATCGCTCGAGTGCCGCGAGCGCCTCGGCCGCCTCGCGGGCCGCTTCGAGGTGGTCGCGGGCGCGCCGCGGGTCGTCCGTCTCCTCGGCCGCCCGGGCGAAGCGGGTCAGCGTGCGCGTCAGCGACGCGCGAGCGGCCGCGACGCCCTCGCCGTCGTCGACCGGCCGCGACGAGGGTGACCGCTGGGACTCGGACCCGCGCGGCGACGCCTCCCACGACGACGCCGGCTCCGCTGACGGCGCGGCGGTCGACGGAGACGGCTGCGACGGTGCGGGTTCGTTCGCGCGGGCCTCGACCCCGCCGGAGTCGACTGTGCCGGAATCGTCCTCGCCGGCGCCGCCAGCGCCGACCGCGCCCCCGGCGGCCGCGCCGTTCTCGGCCGCGGCATCGACGCCGTCCTCGGCTTCCGCGTCGGCCGGTTCGGCGCCCGTATCGACCGCAGCCCCGCCCGCCTCGGACGAAGCCTCGCCCGCCTTGGCCGCGCCCCCGACCTCGTTCCCGCAGGTGGGGCAGAACTCGCGGCCGTCGTGGCGGAAGATGGGGTCGCCGCACTCCCCGCAGTGCCGGTTCGTCATCGTCGCGCCCTTTAACAGGAGCTCGGACATCCGCTGCGTGTGCTCGCGCTTCTCCTCGTCGTCCGCGAGCTTCTCGCGGAGCTTCTCGCGTTCCGCCTCCTTGTCGAAGCCGTCGCTCATGCGCGGACGAACGTGGTTCGCGGGCAAAAGTCCGGTGGGCTCGGGACGAGCGGGCGCCGGTGCCAGCAGCACGCGGTCGAACCGCGACCGGCTACTCCTCGGTGACGGTGCGGTCGTCGGGGTCCAGCTCGCCGCGGTGGATCTTCGCGCCATCCTGTGCGACCTGCCGGCCCAACACCGCGCACTTCACGCGCATCGGCGAGATGTCGACGCCGAGCATGTCGGTGACGTCGTCGGTGTCGAGCGCGTCGAGGTCGTCGACGGGCATCCCGTGGAGCCGCTCCGAGAGCATGCTCGCGGAGGCCATCGAGATGGCGCAGCCGTCGCCGGTGAACCGCACCGCCTCGATCGTTTCTCCGGCGTCGTCGAGCTCAACGTCCATTCGGATCGTGTCCCCGCAGGAGGGGTTCTCGCCGACGTGCGTGAAGTCCGGATCCTCGATTTCCCCGTAGTTACGCGGGTTCTTGTAGTGGTCGAGGATCTGCTGTCGGTACATGTCCGAGCCCAGTCCCATACTGGCTCCGCGTACGCCGCTGCCGCTCAAAAGGGTTCCGTCAGTCGGAACGTTGACCGTAACCGGTGACGGTTCATCCGGAGACGTACCGCCCCGGCTACGCCCCCGCGTCCCGTAACCGGTCGCCCTACGCCGCGTGCTCGTCGACCCACGCCGCGAGGTCTTCGCCTGGAATGAACCCCTCGGCGCGCCGCGCGACCGGCTCGCCGTCGACGAAGAGGACGAACAGCGGGACGCTCCGCACGTCGAACCGCTCAACCAGCGGCGGGTCGTCGCGGGGGTTCACCAGACCGACGGCGAGGTCCGTCTCGACGCCGCGGGCCACGTTCCCGATCACCGGCTCCATGCTCGCGCAGATGCCGCAGCCGTCGGTGTAGAACTCCACGAGCGCGGCGTCCGCGTCGGCGACGAAGGCGTCGAGGGCGGCTTCGTCCGATAGCGACACCGGCCGATCGGCGCCCGATCTCCCGTCGCCGGACGCGCCGGCATCCTCGGCGTCGTTCGATACAGTATTGGATTCCATACGCATTATTGGGTGCGGGGAGGGATAACTGCTTGTGTCGTCGGAGTCGACCGCGGTCGGGAAGACAAAATCCGGTGAGAAGAGATCTGCGCGTCGGAAATCGCGTCGCTACGCCGGCTTGTCGCCCTCGGGCTCGGTCCGCCACCCGCCCTTCAGCGTGACGAACCAGATCGAGAGGCCGGCGAGGACGAAGACGGCCGCCATGTACGGGATGATCGGCAGTTCGATCCCGACGAAGTCGAGCACGGTCCGGAGCTCGTAGACGATCACGCCGAAGATCGCGAGCGTCACGAGCAGTCCGCCGCGGCTGATGTCGACGGTCATCGGACCACCTCGGCGAGCGAGGCCGACGCGTCGACGACCGCACTGAGCAGCGTCGCCGCGTTCGCGAGCGCGTCGACCAGCGGCGAGAGCCACACCGGATACGTGCCGACGCCCGGACCGAGCAGCCCGCCGCGGCTGATGATCGCCGCCAGCGGGAGCGCGTACGCGAGGACGACGAGCGTCAGCGCGATACCGACCCACAGCCGGAGGTTGTCGAGCACCTTCGGGGAGTCGTCGGGGCCGGAGAGCGCCGGCGGCAGCGGGTCCGCAAGCCCGGATATCTTCGGGTTCCCCATCGTGAGCACGAGGTTCCCGATGAACAGGACCGTCGAGACGAACAGGAGCGTCCCGCCGATCGCGATCTGGATGTTGAGCTCCTCGAATCCGCCGAACATCGTCGCGTACTCGAACCCGGAGTACTCGGGTTCGGCGGTCCGGCGCGGAACGCCCATGATCCCCTGTGCGTGCATCGCGTTCGACATCAGCGCCATCCCGATGAACCAGACGACGACCTGGACCAGTCCGATCGTCCGGCTGTAGAACGGCTTGTTAGTGATCTGCGGCCAGAGCCAGTAGGTGGCGGCCATGAACGTGAGCGCCACCGCGGTCCCCACGGTGAGGTGGAAGTGCCCCGGGACCCAGATCGTGTTGTGGATCATATAGTTGATGTTCATCCCGGCGTTCACCATCCCGGAGAAGCCGCCGGCGGCGAACATCAGTCCCGCGAGCATCATCCCCGTGAACTCGGGCTTCCGCCACGGGAGGTCGGTGAGCCAACCGAGGAGGCCGCTCCCGCCACGCTGTCGGGCGCCGTACTCGACGCTCGCGACCACGGTGAACGCGGTAAGCAGGCTCGGCAACAGCAGGAACATCGTGTTCGTCATCGAGATGAATTTGAACCCCTCCGCGATCCCCGGGTCGAGGTACTGGTGGTGGATCCCGACGGGAGTCGAGAGGAGCAGGAACAACACGAACACGACCCGCGCGAGGGGGTCGCTGAACAGCCGCCCGCCGGCGATTTTCGGCAGCACGGTGTACCAGAGCAGGTACGCCGGCATCAGCCAGAAGTAGACGACCGGGTGGCCGAAGAACCAGAACAGCGTCCGGGTCAGCGTCGGGTTCACCTGGTCGATCAGCCCGAGCGACCACGGCAGCAGGAAGATCAGCACCGAAGCGGCCACGGCCGAGGAGGCGATGTACCACATCGCCATCGTCGTCAGCACCATGAACGTCTGTAGCGGGATCCGCTCGTCCGGGTTGTCGCGCTTCCACGCGAGCCACGTCCGGAAGTAGTCGGCGCCCGCGATCCACGAGCCGACGATGAACACCGCGAGCCCGGCGTAGAACATCGGGTGCGCCTGTAGCGGCGCGTAGAACGTGAACAACACGTCCGCGCTCATATCGATGGAGTCGACGAAACCGGCGAGGATCGAGACTCCCGTCATCGTCATCCCGGCGGCCATCAGCCCGTACCACGTCCACGTGATCTTGGTGTTGAGCAGCGGCCGGTCGAGGCTCCGCACGACCGCCCACGTGAACAGGCCGACGAGGAAGAACGTCGTGAAGCTGAGCGCGAGGAACACCCCGTGTGCGGTGAGCGAGGTGTAGTAGTCGGTCGAGGAGATGAACCCGCGGAACACGCCGGTGCGGTGGAGCGTCTGGATGATGCCGAATATCGCGCCAAGCGTGAGCGCGAGGAACGACCCGAGCAGCGCCGCGCGGACGATCCGCGCCTCCTCGGGGAACTTGTCGGCGAACGTCTGCTCGGCCTCGATGGCCTCGCTCATTCGCCGTTACCCCCGTCGTTCCGGTCGTCGAACTCCGCTTGACTGACGACGTTCACCTTCCCCTCCATCACGTGATGGCCGGCGCCGCAGTACTCGTTACAGATGAGCCCGTACTCCTGTCGGTCGTCGGTCTCGACCGTGATCTTCGAGACCTCCCCGGGGACGACCATCGTGTTGGCGTTCGTCCCAGCGACCTCGAACCCGTGGATCACGTCCCGAGAGGTGACGTAGAACGTCACGGTGCTGTTCTCGGGCACGACGATGGGGTCGGGCTGGAAGCCGAACTGGTAGGCGACGACGTACGCCTCGTACTCGTTCTCGCCGACCTGTTCGACTCGCGGTTCCGAGAACCGGTCGTCATCGTCTAAGCCGCCGGCGTCGATCGCCTGCTCGCTGTCGCTCACCATGGCGACGCCGGGCCCGACGGCGCCGTAGGTGACGGAGCCGAGGAGGAGCAGGATCAACAGCACCGACGCGGCCAGCCAGATTTTCTCGTAGTTGTGAATGTGCATTCGTGATCACCCCACGACGACGAGGTCGCGGCCGAGGAACTCGATGTAGTAGATGTACACCCACGAGAGCACCAGAATGACGAAGTAGATCGCGATGAGTGTGAGGGTCCCGATCGGGTCGAACTCCTCCGTCTCACCGCTCGCGTCGTCCGTCGGAGCGTGTGCGGTCTCATTTTGGCCCATGGGCGGCCTTATCGGTAGTAGACCATATAACACCTACCCGTTCCCGAACCCTGAAAACACGGGTGTTATATATTTTCGGCGGCCGATAGGAGACGATATGGACTTCTCGATCCAACAGGCCGTGCTCCTGATCCTCGGCGGGCTCGTCCCCGCGGCGGTGTTCATCGCGGATCGGGCGGAGCTGTTCGTCGCGATCACGCTGGTGAACGTCCTGCTCATCTGGGCGAGCCTCCGGATCGCGACCGGCGGGAGCCTGCCGGGATTCGGGGGCGACGCGACCGATCCGGAACGAGCGTAGTCGACCGAAACGGGCGTAGTTGACCGGAACGCGCCGAGCCGGGACCGACAGGCCGGGGGCGCGGGCGCCCGGCGGAACGGCGGAAGCGACCACACATGACAGGCTGTACGCTCTGTGACCTCCCGACCGGGGACGACCCGCACACGGCCCCCGACGTCGACGGCGAGTTCTGCTGCCGAGGCTGCCTGACTGTCGCGCGCTCGCTCGACGACGTCGAGGACCTCGAGGACCTCGACGCCCGGCGCCCGGACGCGACGCCGGGCGAGGAGTTCGACGGCGAGACGACGTTCCTCCACGTCGACGGGATGCACTGCGCGACCTGCGAGTCGTTCCTCGAGATGACGGCGGGCGAGCAGGACGGGGTCGCGGCCGCCGAGGCGAGCTACGCCACCGACACGATCCGGGTCGACTACGACCCCGAGACCGTGGACGCGGACGAGCTCCCCGACAGGCTCTCGGTCGCGGGCTACTCGGCGAGCGACCGGGCGGACCCGGACGCGGCGGACAACGACGCCGTCGTCCGGTTCCTCATCGGCGGCGGCTTCTTCGGGATGATGGCGATGCTGTGGTACGTGCTCTTCCTGTACCCGACCTACTTCGGGTACGAGCCGATCGTCGACCTCGGCGGCGTCTCCGGGACCTACCTCTTCGCGCAGATCTGGCTGTTCGCCTCCATCGTGCTGTTCTACACCGGCTACCCGATCCTACGAGGGGCGTACGTGAGCCTCCGGGCGCGACAGCCGAACATGGACCTGCTCGTGTCGCTCGCGGCGACGAGCTCGTACGCGTACAGCACGCTTGCGCTGCTCGTCGGCCGGACCGACCTCTACTTCGACGTGACCATCGCCGTCATCCTCGTGGTCACCGCCGGCAACCACTACGAGTCGATCATCAAGCGGCGGGCGACCGGAATGCTCGCCGACCTGACGACAGCCGAGGACCGCACCGTGCGGACCGAGGCGGGCGAGACGGTCGCCGCCGACGCGGTCGACCCAGGCGACCGCCTCCTCGTTCGCCCCGGCGAGCGCGTGCCGTTCGACGGGACCGTCGCCGAGGGGACCGCCGCGGTCGACGAGGCCTTGGTCACCGGCGAGTCGCTGCCGGCGACGAAACGCGAGGGCGACCCGGTCCGCGGGGGCACCGTCGTCACCGACTCGCCCGTCGTGATCGAGGTCGGCGAGGACGCGGCGAACACCCTCGACACCCTCGTGCGCCTGCTGTGGGAGATCCAGAGCTCGCGGTCCGGGATCCAGCGGCTCGTCGACCGGCTGGCGACCGTGTTCGTCCCGCTCGTCGTCGCGGTCGCGGCCGTCGGCGCCGCGGCGACCCTGGCGCTCGGATCGGCGCCGATCGACGCCGCGCTCGTCGGGCTGACGGTGCTGATCGTCTCCTGTCCGTGCGCCCTCGGACTGGCGACCCCGCTCGCGGTCGCCGCCGGCATCCGCGACGCCGCGAAGCGCGGGATCGTCGTCGTCTCCGACGCCGTCTTCGAGGCGGCCGACGACGTCGACACCGTCGTCCTCGACAAGACCGGGACGCTCACCGACGGCGAGATGCGGCTGCTCGACGCGACCGCGGCCGAGGGGGCCTCGGTCGACCGCGTGCGCGAGCGCGCCGCCGCCGTCGAGCGCGCCTCGGCCCACCCGGTCGCCGAGGCGATCGTCTCGGGCGTGCTGGGGGACGCGGGAGACGGGACGACAGGACGACCGGCGACGGACGGCGGCGCCGCGGCCGCCGGCGATTCGACCGTCCCCGACTCGGCCGACGACGGTGTCGACGCGGCCGGCGAGCCCGTCCCCCCGGCCGGCCCCTCCGCGACCGACGTCGACGTCCTCGACCGCGGGGTCGCGGGGCGCGTCGACGGCGACGAGGTCGTCGTCGGCCACCCCGACCTCTTCGAGGAGCGCGGCTGGCCGGTTTCCGACCCGCTCCGCGAGGCCGAGGCGGCCGCTCGCGACCGCGGGAACGTCCCCGTTTACGTGGGCTGGGACGGCCGGGTGCGCGGGGTCCTCGCCGTCGGCGACGAGGTTCGCGACGGCTGGGAGGCGGTCGTCTCCGACCTCGACGCGGACGGTCGCCGAGTCGTCGTACTCACCGGCGACGCGCCCGCGGCCGCGAGGCGGTTCGCGGACCACCCCGCGATCGACGAGGTGTTCGCCGAGGTGCCGCCGGAGGCGAAAGCCGAGACGGTCCGGCGGCTCCGCGCCGACGGGTCGGTCGCGATGGTGGGCGACGGGAGCAACGACGCCCCGGCGCTCGCCGCGGCCGACATCGGCGTCTCGATCGCCTCCGGGACCGACCTCGCGGCCGACGCGGCCGACGCGGTCCTGCTGGAGGATCGGCTCTCCGCGGTCCCGGAGCTGTTCGCCGTCACGCGCGGGACGAACCGGCGGCTGAAGCAGAACCTCGGCTGGGCGTTCGTCTACAACGCGGTCGCGATTCCGATGGCGCTCTCGGGCGTCCTCAACCCGCTGCTGGCCGCGCTCGCGATGGCGTCGAGCAGCATCCTCGTGGTGACGAACTCCGCCCGCGCCGTTTATAAGGGCAACTGAGGGGCGATGGCGCGGACGAGGCGATTTAAAAATGGGCGGCGGCGCGTGCCTGCGAGCGGCCGCCCTCGGCGGCCGCGAGTAGGGAGAGACCGAAGGTCTCTCTGACAGCCGGCGGCGAAGCCGCCGGCGAGAGCACGCGCGAGGTCGTCGGGCTTCGCCCGACTGCCAGAGGGACCTTCGGTCCCTCGCTGGAGTCGGCGGTCCGGAGCGAAGCGGAGGACCGCCGACGAGGCTGGGGAGGCGTGAGGCTGCGGTCCCGCGAGCAACGCGAGCGGGAGCACGGAAGTCGCAGCCCGCGCAGCGAACGCAGTGAGCGAGCAGGACCGTCTTCTGGTGGTGCTGTGCGGGGTGAGACTCAAAGGGGCAGCCGTGAGGCGGGCGCACGCCCGCCTCACGGCTGGGGCTTTGGAGTGGTTCGTCGTCGATCCGTCACCGACGAGTTATAAGGGAGCGGCTTGGCTTTTGGCGACGCTGCCCGCCGATCCGTGCGACGCTGTTTATAAATAAACGGCCGAGTGTTACGCCGCTGCGCCAACGTGCGGCTTGACCGCGCGGACGATGGCGTCAACGTCGTACTCGTCTTCCGTCTTGTCGAAGACGACCTCGTCGTCCGCCCGGACGACGAACACGCCCGCGTCGCCGGTCACGAGGGCGACCTCGTCGATGCTCTCGCCGAACTGTTTGAGGATCGCCTCGGAGACGTCCTGCGCGCGGTTCAACATGCCACAGGGGACGCAGTACTCGACTTCGACGCGTGTCATGCGCGGAGATAGAGCGCGAACCGGATTAAAAGGGAGGGTCGCGATCGACCCGCTTCACGCGCCGAAGAGAGACGACCGCCTCAGACCACCAGCGCGTCAAAGACGACGGCGAACAGCAGCAGGCCGAGGTAGGCGTTCGAGGCGTGGAACGCGCGGAACGCCGCGCTCTCGGTCTGCTCGTAGTGGAGCCGGACGACCGCCCAGAGGAAGACGGCCCCGACGCCGACGCCGACGACGGCGTACAGCGCGCCGAGCGGGTCGGCGGCCGCGGCCAGCGCGACCGCGGCGACCAGCGTCGCGCCGAGGTACCAGAGGATGTGCCGGCGCGTCGCGGTCTCCCCGCGGACGACGGGCATCATCGGGAAGCCGCCGCGCTCGTAGTCGTCCTTGTACGCCAGCGCGAGGTTGTAGAAGTGCGCGGGCGTCCACAGGAAGATGACCGCGGCGAGCAGCAGCCCGCCGCCGCCGACCTCGCCCGTGACCGCGGCCCAGCCGATGAGCGCCGGCAGCGCGCCGGCCGCGCCGCCGATGACGGTGTTCTGGACCGTGTTCGGTTTAAGAACGAGCGTGTACACGACGCTGTAAAATAAGATTGCGACCAGCCCGAGCGCGGCCGTCAGCGGGTTCACCGTCCAGAACAGCGCGAGCGAGACGACCGTCAGGACGCCGCCGAACGCGAGCGCGTGCGAGACGGGGACGAGGTCGGTCGCAAGCGGGCGGTCGCTCGTGCGCTGCATCCGCTTGTCCACGTCGCGCTCGAAGACGTGGTTGAACGTCCCGGACGCGCCGATCGAGAGCGCGCCGCCGGCCAGCGTCGCCGCGACCGCGTACGGGGTGAAACCGGGGCCGCCCCGGAGCGCCATCGCCGCGGCGGCGACAAGGCAGAGCAGCCACATCAGCCGCGGCTTCATCAGCCGGAAGTAGGCGGCCGCGGTCGCCTTCAGGCGCGGGAGCGTCGCGGACGGGATCTCCGGCTCCGGCGCCTCCTCAACCGGCGGCAGGTCGTCCGTCCCGGGCTCGAAGTCGTCGGGGGCGTCGCCGGGGGTTCCCGTCTCGGCCTCCAGCCACCACGCGAGCGCCGCGAGGACGGCGCCGAAAATGCCGATCCCGAGGAGGAGGTGGGCAGAGCCGAGCGCGGCCGGCAGGTCGCCGAGCGCGACGAGCGCGCCGACCCCCGCTTGGGCCGGATAGACGACCAGCGCGGCCGCGAGCGCGAACCGGACCCGGCGGTCGGCGCCGCCGCGCCACGCGAGCGCGGCGGAGAGCGCGACGAGGAGGCCGACGAGGACCGCGAGGACGCGGTGGCCGAGGGCGATCCACCCGGCGGTCTCCGCGGGGAGGGCGGCGCCGCTCCCGCAGGCGGGCCAGCCGCCGCAGGCGGTCGCCGCCTCCGTGAGGGAGGTGGTCGCGCCGACAACGACGAGCAGGTACACGCCCATCGCGGCCGCGGCCAACACCGCGGGGAATCTGTCTGGGAGCGTCACGTGGTCTCGATTACGGAGCCGACCCATATATGTTCCGCGCTTCGAAAAAACGGCGGCAAGAAGGGGGGACGACGCGGTCCGCGAGCGGTAGACGACCGCCCGGGGTCAGCTCCGGTTCGCGTCTGCCTCGCCGCCGCGCTCGCGCAAGATGCGGTCGACGATGTCGCCGCTGGAGAGCAGCTCGTCCTCGTAGTTCGGCTCCCGGCCCGACGCGCGCTCGACCCGGCAGTCGATGCCGCGGGCCTCAAGCGCGGCCGCGATGTCGGCCTCGTCGTGGTGCTGGTCAAACCCCAACACGATCACGTCGGGGTCGAGCCGCTCGATGGGGACGAACACGTCTTCCGGGTCGCCGAGGTGCGCCTCGTCGACGGCGTCGAGCGCCTCGACCATGTCGCGCCGCTGGCGGGCGCAAAGCACCGGCGCGGGCTTGTGCGTGACGTTGGTGCGGCGAGCGACGATTGCGTGGAGCTCGTCGCCGTACGTCGCCGCGTCCTCCAGGTAGTGGACGTGCCCGGGGTGGAGCAGATCGAACGTTCCCTGCGCGACGACCCGCGTCATTTGAACCACGAGAGGAAGCCGCCGGCGTCGCGATCGTCGAGCTCGCGGTCGATATCCTCCTGAGTGAAATCGAAGAAGTGCTCGTCGGGCACCTCGACGTCGAGGACGTCGAGCGTGGTCTGTTCGCCGTCGTTGTCGAACGCCTTCCAGTTGCCCCAGCCGTAGGGGGCACCAACGATGATGTGCACCTTTCCCTGCCCGAACGTCGCGAGGTCGGCGTCGCTCGGGCGCAGCGCGCCGTTCGGATGCGAGTGGACCGACCCGACCGCGCGCATGTCGTTCGGCTTCATGTGCGTGCGGACGCTGGCGCTTGTCGGGCTCGACTCCGTGCCCGGGATGACGAGCACGTCGGTGATCACCTGGCCGTCCCGGTCGAGGTCCAGCTTCCGGGCGTCGTCCGCGCGGAGGAACCCCATGTACTCGTTGGGGTGGGTCTCCTCGCTCGCCTCGAGCACGAACTCCAGCGTCTCTCGGGCGATGCCGAGGAGCTCGTCCGAGCGGAACAGTCGCATAAGCGAGATAAGTCGCCGTCGCCTCATAGGGGTTCCGGACCGCGGGACGCGGGACGGGCTCTCGGCGGACGGCGAACGGAGTCCGGAGCCGTGAGCCCCGAGAGAACAGGCTTAACACCGCCCGTTCCCGAGACGTGTCCATGAGCGAAAACACCGCCGGGGATTCCGGCACGCGGGGCGATTCGAGCCCCGAACCCGACGCCGACGCGGCGGAGGGGACGGTCGAGGACCGGTCGGAGCGCGCCGACGACCGCCCGACCGTCTACGACCTGGCACCGGACTGCACCCTCGAGGACGCCGACATCGACGCCTTATACCACGCCGAGGTCAACGGCGTCGTCGACTACGGCGTGTTCGTCGACCTCTCGGACGCCGTGAGCGGGCTCGTCCACGAATCGAACATCGACGGCGACTACGCCGTCGGCGACCGGCTGATCGTCCGGCTCACCGAGGTGAAGGAGAACGGCGACGTCGCGTTCGACGACGTCGACCCCGACGACTACCGCACCGAGACCGTCGCCCACGAGCCGACGGTTTCGCGGGTTCGCGGCCTCACCCCCGGCGACGAGGTGACCGTCGAGGGCGAGGTCGTCCAGGCGAAACAGACGGGCGGCCCCACCATCTTCGCCGTCGCGGACGCCTCCGGCGTCCTCTCGTGTGCCGCCTTCGAGTCCGCCGGTGTCCGGGCGTACCCCGAGGTCGAGGTCGGCGATATGGTCCACGTCTCCGGGACGATCGAGAGCCGCGAGAACGCGCTCCAGCTGGAGGTCGACTCCCTGAAGCGGCTCCCCGACGAGCGCGCCGCCGAGGCCCGCGAGCGCTTCGAGGCGGCCCTCGACGAGCGCGCCGAGCCCGCCGACGTCGACCCCCTCGTCGAGTGGGAGGCGTTCGAGCCGATCCACGAGGACCTCCGCGACCTCGCGCGGCTGCTCCGCCGGACCGTCCTCGCCGGGCGCCCGATCCGCGTCCGCCACCACGCCGACGGCGACGGGATGTGTGCCGCGATCCCGGTCCAGCTCGCGGTCGAAAACCTGATCGAGGAGGTCCACGGCGACCCCGACGCGCCACGGCACCTATTTAAACGGCTCCCGAGCAAGGCGCCCTACTACGAGATGGAGGACGTCACCCGCGACCTCAACTTCGCCTTAGAGGGCCGCGCCCGCCACGGGCAGAAGCTCCCCTTCCTCCTCATGTTAGACAACGGGTCGACCGAGGAGGACGTGCCGGCCTACGAGAACCTCGCGCACTACGACATCCCCATCGCCGCCGTCGACCACCACCACCCAGACCCGGAGGCGGTCGAGCCCCTGCTCGACGCCCACGTGAACCCGTACCTCCACGGCGAGGACTACCGAGTCACCACCGGGATGATGTGCGTCGAGCTCGCCCGGCTCGTCGACCCGTCGCTCACCGAGGAGCTCGAACACGTGCCGGCCGTCGCCGGCCTCTCCGACCGCTCGAAGGCGGAGGCGATGGACGACTACGTCGCGCTCGCCGAGGCGGCGGGCTACGACGAGTCGGACCTCCTCGACATCGGCGAGGCGCTCGACTACGCCGCCCACTGGCTCCGCTACTCGGAGGGGAAGACCCTCGTCAACGACGCGTTGAACGTCGGCTGCGACGACGAGGCACGCCACGAGGAGCTCGTCGAGTTCCTCTCCGAGCGCGCCGAGCGCGACGTGGAGCGCCAGCTCGACGCGGTCAACGATCACGTCGAGCACGAGCGGCTGGCCTCCGGTGCGCACCTCTACCGCATCGACTTAGACGAGTACGCGCACCGCTTCACCTACCCCGCGCCGGGCAAGACCACCGGCGAGCTCCACGACGCGAAGGTGAAAGAGACCGGCGACCCCGTCATCACCATCGGCTACGGCCCCGACTTCTGCGTCCTCCGCTCGGACGGGGTTCGGCTTGACATCCCGAACATGGTGACCGAGCTGAACGAGGAGCTGCCCGAGGCCGGCGTCTCCGGCGGCGGCCACCTCGTCGTCGGCTCCATCAAGTTCGTGAAGGGACGCCGAGGCGAGGTGATCGAGGCGCTCGTCGAGAAGATGGCGGGCGCCGAGATCGACGAGGCGCTCTCGTCGACGATCGCGCTCGACGACTGACCGCGGCGGCGACGACCCGCACGACACCGGTTTTTAGCCGAACTCGATCTCCCGTCGAGCGACGGCGCCCGCCCCCGCGAGCGCGACGACGAAGCCACCGACGAAGGCGATCGGGAGCTGGATCCCGCCGCCGCGCCAGTCGGCCGCGTACGCCCGGGCGTAGAAGTCCGCGACCGACTCGTCTTCGACCGCGAGCAGCACCTCGCGGTTGTTCGTCGCCGCGCTCGGGTTCCAGTTGAGGCTCCCGACGACCGCCGCGTCGTCGACGACGAGCCCCTTCGCGTGGACCTTCCCGAACCGACCGCGCGGCTCGGCGAGGTCGACGGCGATCGGCTCGTCCGCGAGCCGCTTCGAGAGGTTCCGGTTCGCCTCCCGGTCGTACCACGCGTCCGAGAGCAGCAGGTGGACGTCGACCCCGCGGTCGGCCGCCCGTCGGAGCGCGCGGACGATGCGGTCGTTCGGACCGCCCACACGCGGCACGACCGCGAGGACCCGCTCGTCGGCGGCGTCGATCCGCGCGACGATCCGGTCGGCGGCGTTGCCGGGCGCGGTCAGGACGGTGACGTTCGCCGCCGCCGCCGGCTCGGCCGGGGCTTCGAACCGCGTCGGGTAGGTGCCGTTCGCGCGCCCGCCCTCGTGGAACTCGGCGTCGGCGCGGAAGTCGCTCCAAGGCCGCGCATCGCGGGCCTCGAAGTCGTCGCGGAACAGCGCTGCGAGGTCGTCCGCGACGGCCGGGTCGCCCTCGGTTCCGGTGCTGCCCCCGGTTCCGGTTCCGCGCTCGGCGCCGGTACTGCCCTCTGCGCCGGCACTCCCCTCGACGACGACGCCCCACCCGCGGTTGCTCCGCCCGCCCGTGCCGGACGGCTTCCAGTTCTCCGTGAGGATGACGGCGCGGCCGTCCGCGACCGCGTACTTCGGGTGGTGAAAGCGGAAGCGCTCGACCTCGCCGTCGAGGATCCGGACCTCGACGCCGGCGGCCGTCAGCCGGTCGAGCAGCACCGCGCTCCGGGCAGAGAACCCGCCGACCGGCGACCCTTCCAGCAGCACGCGGACGCGCACGCCGCGGTCGGCGGCCGCGACGAGGGCGTCGGCGACCCGTTCCGAGGTCAGCGTGTAGCCGGCGACGAACAGGCGGTCGTCCGCGTTCCGGAGCGGCTCGACCGGCACGCCGGGACTGTCGGGGAGGACGAAGGGAGTCACGGCCGCGTCCGCCGTCGGCCTCGGCGAGCGCGGCTCGTACCCGCGGGGGCGCCACTCGCCCCACGCGGCGCGCCAACGGTGCCCCTCGGGGGCGCGGTCGTAGGCGACGACGTCGACCGCCGTCCCGTTTCGACGGAGCTCGATCCGGTCGCCCGACGCCGACAGCGGGAAGTGGTCGGTCAGTCGCCGGATCTCGCGCGGCGCGCCGTCGGCCTCCGTCCCGGAGCCGCCGGCGAGGATCGACGCGGTCCGGTTCGGGGCCATCGACAGCGCCACCCGGCCGCTCGCGTTCGCCGGAACCGCGACGTCGTAGTAGCCGTCGGAGAGCGACCAGTTCCCGCGCTCGGGGAGGGAGACGACGAGGTACTCGCCGCGGTTCTCCGGGGTCGTCGGGTTCGGGTACAGCTCGACGATCCGCGGCTCGCGGGCGACGTCGGAGGCGTTGGGCGACGATGGGTCGGTCTCGTCGAGCGTGGCGGCCGCCGCGGGCGGACAGAGAAGGACACTCGCGGCGGCGACGAGCAGGACGAGCGTCGCGAGGCGAACCGGCCGTTTCGGACGAGGGAGCGGCACAGAGCGCGTGGCTCCGGCATCAGATAAAAGCGTTCGAGGCGAGACGGCGAAGGGGCAGAGCGTGTGGCGGCGGAAGAACAGAGCGCGTGGCGGCGAAGAGACGGAGCGCGTGGCAGCAGAGCGCGTGGCGGCGAAGAGACGGAGCGCGTGGCAGCAGAGCGCGCGTCTCAGGCCGTCGCGGCCGGCTCGGCGTCGTCGAGCGCGCGCTTCGCCTTCTCGCCCTCCGTCGAGACGACGAAGGAGCGCTCGTCGGCGTAGTCGGCGACCGCTTCGAGCGCCTCGCGCGTGCCGATCTGGCGGAGCGCCCAGCCGGCGGCCGCGCGGACGTCGTCGGACGGGTGCGCTTCGAGCGCGTCGGCGAGCGGCTTGACGGCGCGGGTGTCGCCGATCAGGCCGAGCGCGCGGGCGGCGTGGGGGCGGACGAGCTCGTCGGTGTCGCCGTCGGGGTCGAGCTGGTTCGCGAGCGGCTGAACGGCCGCCGACGCGCCAATTTCGCCGAGCGCCTTGAACACGGCCTTCTGGAGCTGCGGGTTCGAGTCCTCGTCGACGTACTCGACGAGGGTGTCGGTGGCCTCCTCGGCCGCCATCTTCCCGAGGATCCGGATCGCGGGCCGGTCGCGCTTCTCGGCGCGGCCGAGGACCTCCTCGACGGACGCCTCGGTCTTGCCGCGCTTGCCCATCCGCTCGAACGCCTCCAGGCAGTGGCGCTCCATGAACTCGGACTGGAGGGAGTCGAGCGCGAGCAGGATCATGTCGACGTTGCCGCGCGCCTCGTGTTCCTTCAGCGCGGCCCACTCGACCGGGAAGTCCTTGTAGTGGCCGAGCACGTCGTAGTATCCCTGCGCGCGGAGCTGCTCGTGGGTCTCGAGGTCGTCCCACTCCTCGGCGTCGTCGAGGTCGGCGTCCAAGCCGTCGGTCGCCTCCAGCAGCGCGGCGATCACGTCCGCGTCGTCGTCCGCGTCGAAGTCGGCGTCGGCGACGGCGGCGGCGACGGCGTCGAGCGCCGCGACGAGCTGATCGACGGAGGTCGGCTCCGCGGCGTCGCTCTCCTCGCCGTCCGCGGCCTCGTCTAAGAGCGCCTCGGGGTCCTCGTCCGCCTCGTCGATCGCGCCGGGGGCCGCCTCGTCTATCGCGTCGGCCGCCTTGCCGACGAACGACGTGACGGCGGCCGCGACGTCGTCGCGGCCGTCGGCC
This sequence comes from Halorubrum xinjiangense, assembly GCF_900102375.1. Taxonomy (GTDB): domain Archaea; phylum Halobacteriota; class Halobacteria; order Halobacteriales; family Haloferacaceae; genus Halorubrum; species Halorubrum xinjiangense. The sequence goes on along the minus strand of NZ_FNBO01000002.1, from coordinate 149,866 downwards.
GTCCACTCGGTCTCCTCGACCCTCTCGGCTGCGGTCTCGACCGCGTCGACGACGTCCTCGCCGTAGGGGCCGCGGGCATCCTCGACGCCGTCGCGGAGCTCCGCGATGCGGTCCTCGAGGTCGGCACGGGGGTCGTCGGCGTCCTCGTCGTCCTCGTCCGGCTCGGGGAGGTCCGCCTCCTCGATGCCGGCCTCCGCGTCGTCTAAGAGCGCCTCGACGTCGTCGAGGTCGGCCTCCGTCTCGGCGGCGTCGAGGCGGTCGGCGATCTCGTCGAGGTACTCGTTCAGCGACTCCTCGGTCGCGTCGTCGGGGAGCGTCGGAGCGGCCGTCTCCGTCGACTCGCCGGCGTCTCCGCCGTCGTCCGCGGCGTCCGCCTCCTCGGAAGCGTCGGCCGGGTCGTCGTCGCCGTTGCTCATATACCACGACCTCCGTGTGTAGTCCATTAAGAGGTTTCCCTTCGTAGGCGCCGACGACCGCGTGCGAGGGGCCGAGCGCCGTCACCCGGCGAACTGACCGCACGCGCTCTGGTCCCGTGAACCGACCGCACGCGCTCTGGTCCCGTGAACCGACCGCACGCGCTTCGCCCCGACGAACCGACCGCACGCGCTCCGCCCCGGAGCGCCGGACGCCGCCCCGACGAGCGGTTCGTGTTCACGACCAGCATACTTTTATTATCTCCTCCTAATACCGGAACGATTCGATGCTGGACGTCGACCGCGAGGCGATAACGGACGGGCCAGTCGGGCGAGTGCTGCTCGTCCTCGCCGCGCCGCTCGTCGCGCAGAACGTCGTCTACGTCGCCAACGCGCTGGTCGACACCTTCTGGCTCGGGCGGGTCGGCGAGGACGCCGTCGCCGCCGTCGGGCTCAGCCTCCCGATCCAGTCGCTGCTCGGCGCGACGGTGGTGATCGGCGCGGTCGGGACCCAGATCCTCGTCTCGCAGCGCGCCGGCGACGGAGACGACGCGGGCGCGCGCCGCGTCGCGGTCAACGGCGCGCTCGTCGCGCTCGCGGTCACCGCGGCGGTCGCGATCCCGGTGGTCATCTACGTCGAAGAGGTGGTGGCGCTGCTCGGGGCGGATCCGGCGCTGGCCGGGACGACCGCCACGTACCTCGCGATCGTGATCGCCGTCCTCCCGGTCGGCGCGGTCGGCGACACCGTCGAGAACTGCTTCACGGCGTACGGCGACACCCGCGCGGTGTTCCACGTGAGCCTCGTCGGCGTCCTCGTCAACCTCGTGGCCGCGCCGGTGCTCATCTTCGGGGTCGGCCCGGTCCCGGAGCTGGGCGTCGCCGGCGCCGCGCTCGGCACCGCGCTGGCCGCCGTGGCCGGCCTCCTGTGGGTCATCGGGTACGCCGCGGGAATCGGGCGCGACACCTTCCGGCTCACCCGCGAGGCGTTCGCGCTCGACCCGGCGACCGCCCGCGAGGTCGTCTCGGTCGGGCTCCCGCTCGGCGGCCAGCGCGGCGTGAGCGAGCTGGTCCGCGTCCTCGTCGTCGGCCTCGTCGCGGTCGCCGGCGGCGCCGCGGGCGTCGCGGCGTACACGGTGGGTGCGCGGGTCGCGACGCTCGCGATCGTCCCGGCGCTCGGGATACAGCAGGCCGCCCAGTCGATGATCGGGCAGAACCTCGGCGCGAATGCCCCCGAGCGCGCCCGCCGGACGACCGCGGTCGGGACCGGGATGGTCGTCGCCGGTTTCCTCGCGCTCGGCGCGGTCCAGTTCCTCTTCGCCGGCGGGATCGCGGACCTGCTCGCGCCCGACCTCACCGCCGACGGGCGAGGCCTCGCGGTGACGTACCTCCGGATCCTCGGCGCCTCCTACTGGGCGCTCGGCGGCACGTACACCCTCTTGGCGGGGTTCAACGGTGCGTCCCGCACCCGGACCTCCTTCGTCGCCGACCTGGTCAAGTACTGGGCGGTCCGGTTCCCGATCGCGGTCGCGGCCGTCCCGGTCGCGACGACGTTCGGCGCGTTCGGCGTCACCGTGACGCCGGGGCTGGGCTGGGGCGTCGAGGCCGTTTTCTGGGCGGTCGCGGCCTCGAACGTCGTCGGCTTCCTCGGGCTGGGCGCGTACTTCCTGTACACGACGCGGCGCGGGATGTTCGCGAACGCGGCCGAGCGCGCGAGCGGCGGGGGCGCGGAGGCCGCGGACGCCGCCGACGACTGAGCGGGACCGCGTCGGGCGGCGGGAACTCCCGTCAGTCCGCGAGCAGGTCGGCACTCTCGACGACGGTCGCGAACTCGCCGTTCAGGTGTGCGAGCGCGACGCGGTGGGAGGTCTCCGGATCGATCCGCTCGCCGTCGGGCGCCTCGCGGGCGTGCGTCGCGGTCGCGTCGGCGACGACGCGCACGTCGTAGCCGCGGTTCTCCGCCTCGCGCGTCGTCGTCGAGACGCAGTGATCGGTGGTCAGCCCGCAGACGACGAGGGAATCGTGGCCCGCCTCGCGGAGCCACTCGGCGAGCCCGGAGTCGAGGAACGCGCCGTTGACCGACTTCTCGAACGTCGGCTCCCCGTCGACGGGCGCCGTCTCCGGCTTCCACGCGAAGCCGGGGGCGTCCGGGCGCAGCGTCGAGTCCGGCTCCGTCGAGGCGTGGCGCACGTGCGCGACGGGGCGGTCGAGCGCGCGCCAGCGGTCGAGGAGCCCGGCGGCGGCCGCCTCGGCGTCGGGGTTGTTGCGCTCGCCCCACCCCGGCTCGTCGAAGCCGACTTGGAAGTCGACGAGGAGGAGGACGGCGTCGGTCGGGGGGTCGGCCGCCTCAGTCATCCGCGCGCCCCGCGACAGCTGAATCGGTCCGGTCGCCATCTGCGAACCGCCGCCACGCGCCGGGTTCGAGCAGCGACGCGGGCGCCTTCGGGTGGTCGCGGGTCGGTTCGAGGGGACAGGCGTCGGGGCTCGCGTCGTCGTCCTCGCGGAAGAGGTACTGCTTCCACTCGCGGTCGCCCTCGGCGCCCCAGTCGCCGAGGTCCGCGTGGGGGCAGACCCCGTCGTAGTCGCCCATCCGGTCGCGGATGGTCTCGCGGGCGCGCTCGCCCGCCTCGGTGTCGGCCGTGATCCCCTCGAAGACGGTGCGGGGCTGGAAGGTGATCTCCAGGCCGACGGGCGAGTACCGGCTCTTCCGCTCCTCGTAGAAGGGCGCCCGCGAGGTCGGGAACAGCGCCTCGCCGCCGAAGCAGAACTCCCAGCGCGGCGTGTCGGGGTCGGTCGGGATGTCGTCGGGCCACGGCTCGGGGTCGTGGACGTGGAGGAATTCCAGCACGTGCCAGAGCCGCTCGTGGTAGTGCGCCTCGCCGCGCTCGTCGTCGGGCGGTCTGAAGAACACCGCGAGCGGCGCGCGGTCGGCGTGGTCCTCGTAGCTGTCGAGGTACTCCAAGAGGACGTCCCGGAACCGCAGCAGCGCGGCCGGGTCCGTGGTCGACTCGCAGGCGGCGTACAGGAGGTCCCCCTCGCGCTCGACCTCGATGCCGAAGTAGCAGGGGAACGGCGACCCGTCGCGCTCGCCGAGCATCGACTCCCGGAAGGTGCGGTAGTGCTCGCGGAGCCAGGGCGGCGCGTCGTCGAGCCGACCGTGGAGCGTCTCCTGGTCCAACAACACGCCCTCGGTACCGGGCTCGTTCATACGCGTTGTCGGGGCGAGACGGTCTTTTGGCTTTCGCCGGCTTCGGCGCGGTGGGAACGGTTCGGCGGGCTACGTTCCCCGACAAGTGCGGTGGCGCGCGCCTCCGAGCGGCCGCCTCCGGCGGCCGCGAGGAGCGCGTGCGAGGGAGTCGGTCGCCCGGAGCAACGCGGAGGGCGACCGACGAGGCTGGGGAGGTGTGAGGCTGCGGTGCCGTGCGGGGCGGGGTGGGACTCAAAGGGGCAGTCGCGAGGGCGGCGCAGGCGACGTAAGCACCGCAACGAGGGAGCGAACGGAGTGAGCGACCGAGTGAGGAGCGCAGCGAGCGTGCGTCGCCCTCGCGACTGGGGCTTTGGAGGGATTCGCTACCGATCTGCGAGGTATCATTTATAAACGAGCGACTGGGGCTTTGGCGGTGTTCGCCGCCGATCCGCGATCACTCATTTATAAGCGAGCGGCTGGGGCTTTGACCGGGTTCACCACCACTCCGCCGGCGAGGAGACACGAACCGCGGGACGACAACGCCCCGACCCAGAGACGATCAGTCGCTTACCACCGCGAACCGCGAGGCGTCGCCCTCCTCGGTCGGCGCGGTGACCAGCGAGACCGCGACCGTCAGCGCACCGGACAGGACCATCAGCCCGAGCGCAACGTCCCAGCCACCGAGGACGGTCCGCGGGAGCGTCGGGACGGCGCCGACGACCGCCGACAGCACCACCGCGAGGTACGCGACCTGCGGGACCGCGACGCCGGCGATCATCCCGGTGCGCGTCGTCCGCGGCCAGTAGAGCGCGCAGATCACGGGGAGCGCGAGCAGCGCGAACCCGGAGAAGGCGGTGTCGCCCACCTCGATCAGCGTCCCCGGGCGGAACAGGCTCGCGACGAACGCCAGCGTCGCGAACGCCGCCACGCCGATCCGGGCGATCCACGCCTCGCGCCGCTCGGAGGCGTCCGCGTCGATCAGCGGTCGGTAGAGGTCGCGGGTGAAGTACGACGACCCGGAGAGCAGCATCGAGTCCGAGGAGGACATCATCGCGGCCATCGCGCCGGCGACGACGAGCGCGGCGAACCACGCGGGCGCGTACTCGTTCAACACGACCGGCAGCACGTTCGCGCCCTCGGGCACCTCGATCGGCATCCCGGCCGCCCACGCGCCGAGCATGAACGCGGGGAGGAAAAGCAGCAGCACCAGCACGGGCCACAGCGCGAACGACCGCTTCAGCACCGCGCCCGACTTCGCGACGAAGAACCGCTGGTTGATCTGCGGGAACATGGTCACCCCGAACGCGATGGTGATCGCCGTCGAGACGATGAACCCGGGCGTGTACGTCCCGCCGCCGAAGCTCCCGAACTCGGGTCGTGCCGCGAGCATCCCCTCGGTCGCGGCGCCGACGCCCCCGACCGCCGAGACGATCCACGCGGCGGCGACCCAGACGATAGAGAGCATGAACAGGCCCTGAAGGGTGTCCGTCCACGCCACGCCGCGGAGCCCCGCGACGGCGACGTAGAGGATCATGAACCCCGTGATGAGCGCCGCGCCGCCCCAGTAGGGGACCGCGCCGTCGGTGAGCCCGACGAGCGCCTCGCCGGCGCCCATCTGCTGAAGCATCACGTAGGGGAACAGCCAGAGGAGGCTCACCCCGGCGACCAGCGCGCGCAGCCCGGTCGAGCCGAACCGGTCGCCGAGCATCTCGCCGAGCGTCACGTAGCCGTTGCGGGCGCCGATCAGCCACTGCTTGTAGCCGATGACGTACCACAGCACGGCGAATAAGACGCCGTCGAGCGTCCCCATCACGACCAACCACTCCGGACCGGCGGCGTACGCGAGGTTCGGGCCGCCGAAGAAGGTGAACGCCGAGAGCAGCGTCGCGAACGTCGTGAAAAGCAGGACGAGCGTCCCGATAGACCGGCTCGCGAGGTAGTAGTCCTCGGCCGTCGTCTCGGAGACGCGGTACGCGACGAGACCGAGCGCGAGCGCGACGGCGAGGTAGCCGACGACGACCCCGAGCGAGACGCCGAGCGTCACGGGCGGTCACCTCCCAGCGTCATCGCCGGTCACCCCCCAGCGTCATCGCCGGTCACCCCCCAGCGTCATCGCCGGTCACCCCCCAGCGTCATCGCCGGTCACCCCCCGGCGCGGGGCCGCCGCTCCGACCGTCGCTCGATTCCGGCCGCCGTCCCATCCCGCGCTCCCACGCGCCGCTCCGGACGAACAGCGCGAACAGGGCCGCGCACAGCCCGAGCCACGCCACGTGCCACCAGATCCAGGCCGGCAGCCCCGCAACGACGCGATCGACGCCCCACAGCGGCCACGGCACTGCGAACGCCACGAGTATTGCGAACGTCGGTATCCACACGAGATCGCTCCGTAAGCGCACCATGTGCGATAATAGTACGTCTATAAACACTAAGAACTATCGGATAAGTTCGAACTCAAGTATTGGAGAGAAATTCTCTTCAATAGCCGGCGCCGGAGGGGCGTGGCGATAGCTATTTTCCGCGAGGAGCGCAACCATACACGGACGGGCGCTACCGCCCGCCATCACCATTCACCCATCATGAAAGACACAGAGAAATACCTGATACACGCCACCATCGCGGCCGACGGCGTCGTCGAGCGGAGCGACGTCGTCGGCGCGGTGTTCGGCCAGACGGAGGGGCTCCTCGGCGACGAGTTGGACCTCCGGGACCTCCAGGAGTCCTCGCGCGTCGGCCGGATCGACGTCTCCGTCGAGTCCGAGAACGGCCAGTCGTTCGGGGAGGTCACCGTCGCGTCGAGCCTGGACAAAGTCGAGACCGCGATCTTAGCGGCCGCGCTGGAGACGATCGACCGCATCGGTCCCTGTCACGCCTCCGTGGAGGTGACGAGCATCGAGGACGTGCGGGCGGCCAAGCGGCGCGAGGTCGTCGAGCGCGCCAAGGAGCTGATCGCCGGCGGCTTCGAGGAGACGAGCCTCGGGAGCAGCGACGTGTTAGACGAGGTGCGCGACGCCGCGCGCGTCGAGGGCATCGTCGACTACCGGGGGCTCCCCGCCGGGCCGCGCGTCGGCGACTCCGACGCCGTCATCGTCGTCGAGGGGCGCGCGGACGTGCTCACGCTGCTCGACTGCGGGATCAAGAACGCCGTCGCCGTCGAGGGGACGAACGTCCCCGAGGCGGTCGCAGAGCTGACCGCCGACCGGACCGTTACGGCGTTCCTCGACGGCGACCGCGGCGGCGAGCTCATCCTCCGCGAGCTCGCGCAGGTCGGCGAAGTCGACTACGTCGCGTTCGCGCCGCCCGGCGAGTCCGTCGAGGACCTCGGCCGGGACGCCGTCTTCGAGGCGCTCCGCGGGAAGGTCCCCTACGCGAGCCTCGCGGACGCCGCCGACCTCCGAGCGGCCGCCAGCGACGACGAGGCGACCGACGGCGACGAACCCGGGTCGGTCGCCCGCGTCGGCGACGGCGGTGCGGTGCCGGGCGACTCCGCTGGCGGCGACTCGGCCGGGACCTCGACCTCGGCGCCCGCCTCGCCTGAACCCGGTTCGGAGGCGGAGGACCCGGACGAATCGGACAACGCCGACGCGACGGCCGAGACCGGCGCGGCGGCGAGCGTCGAGCCCGACACCGACGACGGCCACGACTCACCGACCGACGAGCCCGAGTCCGCGACCGGCGAACCCCATTCCGCGACCGACGAGCCCGATCAGGCGTCGGAGCCGATCGGCGAGTCGGACGCCGAATCGACCGCGGCTTCGAACGCGGAATCGGCCGTCGATACGGAGCCAGATGCTGACGGCGAAGTCGACCCCGATGAGGCCGCCAGCGACGACGCAGTCGAAATCGACGAGGTCGACGCGACTGCCGAAACCGACGAGGCTGCCGAAACCGACGCGACTGACGAAACCGACGAGACCGACGCGACTGACGAGCCGCGATCGATCGCGGCGCACGTCAGCGAGGTCGTCGACGAGGGGACCGGCCGCGCGCGGCTCCTCGGCGACGAGGTCGACGTGTTAGCCGAGGTCGACGCCGCGGACGCGTTCGACGCGGTCGAGGGCGCCGACCCCGCGCCGCACGCCGTCGTCGTCGACGGGACCGTCGACCAGCGGCTGCTGGACGTTGCGGCCCAGCGCGGCGTCGGCGACGTCGTCGGCCGCGACCTCGGCGAGTTCGTGAAGCGTCCGGTTGGGACGCGAGTCCTGACGGCGGCTGACCTCCGCGCCGGAAGCTGACGAGACGATGCGGTCGTCGTCGTTTATTTATAAGTAGTTGACAGCAGAGCGGCGGTGAACGCCTCCGAAGCCCAAGCCGCTCGCTTATAAACAGTTGATCGCGGATCGGTGGTGAGCGCCTCCAAAGCCCCAGTCGCGAGGGCTCGCGCGACTCGCTGTCGTTCGAGACGCCGAAGGCGTCTCGTGATGTCGTCAGAATCCGAATGATTCTGACTGCTAGCCAGAAATATCCGATTTCTGGCGATGACGAAACGGCTCCGCCGTTTCGAACCACGGTCCTCGTCGCTCGCTTCGCTCGCTCCTGCGGTCCTAGCGTCGTCGTGCTTCGCCCTCGCGACTGCCCCTTTGAGTCCCACCCCGCACAGCACCGCAACCGCACCTCACGCCTCCCCAGCCTCGCGGTTCGCGCTCTTCGAGCGCTCACCGCGTCCCTCGCACGCGCTCTCGCCGGCGGCTCCGCCGCCGGCTGTCAGAGAGACCTTCGGTCTCTCCCTACTCGCGGCCGCCGAGGGCGGCCGCTCGGAGGCGCGCGCCGCCGCACCGCCTCGCTCATTTATAAATAGCGTCGCCGGTTCCGGCTCACACCAGCCCGACCGCGCCGAGCAGCGCGAACAGCGCGTCGCCGAACGTCAGCGAGACGAGGAGGCCGACCGCCATCGGGACGACGAACGGCATCCCGGGCGAGACCAGCACGCGGTCCTCGCGGGCGACGACGTCGAGGCCGTCGCGGAGCGTCGCGGCGTCGGTGCCGTAGGCGCCGTGGTCGATGTCGTCGAGGAAGCGCTCGGCCGCCCATGGGTCGTCGAGGTCGGCGGGCGCGCCGGCCGAGCCGTCGGTTCCGGCGTCGACCGCGCGCCCCCCATCGGTCCGCGGCCCGACGTGGGTCCCGCCGTCGGTCGGGTCGAACGTCTCGCCGACCGAGTCGGGGTCGCGCAGCTCGTCGGAGTCGCGCCGCAGGGCCGCGAGCGTGAGCCCGCGCCAGCGGAGGTACATCCGGAGCGCGTCGAGGTCGAGCCCGCTTCTGGTCGGCCCGTCCGGGTCCTCGAACAGTCGGCCGTGGCGGTCGGGCAGCGAGTCGGTCGCGACCGGGCGCGCGAGGAACATGCTCGACGAGACCTCGCCGCGGACGAGGTTGCGGAGGGCGAGCCCGGCCGGGTACGCGAGGCCGAGCAGCACCGTGTTCGTGAGGACCGTCAGCGAGAACACACCGATGTCGGTGTCGACGAGCGGGAAGACGAGCCCCCCGACCTCGTAGGCCGGGAACGTCGGGAAGATCACCGCAAGTGCGATCATCGCCTTGGCGTCGGCGCCGCCGAACGCGCCGAGGTACCAGAAGGCGTAGCCGAGCGGCGCGACGAACAGCAGGCTGATCGCGGCCCGAAGGAGGAACACCCGCCCGTCGAACCCGGCGAACGGCCACAGCGAGACCGCCTCCCAGATCAGGAGCAGCGCGCCGAACAGGTACAGCGGCGGCCACAGCCGGTTCGGGAGGCGCCGAGTCCGGACGTCCCGAATCGCCGCCCACGCGAAGACGGGGACGACGAGCAGTCGGAGGAGGTCCGGCAGCGTCGCGAACATGTCCCCACGGGCGAGACGGGACCAATTAGGCGTTCGGGTTCGGCTATCGCGATCGATACCTCCCCGATCCGCCGGGGCTTTGTGAGTCGCCCGCCGACCGGGTCGCAATGCGCCGCCGCCTCGGCACGAGCCTCTATGCGGGGCTGCTGTTCACCGTCCTCGGCCTCGTCGCGTGGGCGACCGGCCAGCCGTTCATTTTTCCGAGCCTCGGTCCGTCCGCGTTCGTCCTCGCGTTCGACCGGCGGAGCGAGCGCGAGCGCGCCGTCCGCGTCGTCGGGAGCCACCTGATCGGCGGCGTCGCCGGGCTCGCGGCGTGGACGGTGATCGCGGACGGCGCGGCGCTCACGGCGACGCCCCCCGCGTTCTCTCCGGAGGGATTCCGGCTGACCGCGAGCGCAGTCGCCTCGCTCGTCGCGACCAGCTGGGCGATGATCGCGACCGACTGCGTCCACCCGCCGGCGTGTGCGACGACGCTCATCGTCTCGCTCGGGCTCCTCTCGACGCGCGCCGAGGTGGCGATCATCGTCGCGAGCGTGGCGGTCCTCGTCGCCTTCCACGCCGCCGTCATCCTGCTCTTCAAGCGGCTCGTCGGGGACACGCACCCGCTGTACGGGCGAGAGGAGGCGCGGAACGGAAGGGGTTCGAGCTAACTGTCCGGCCGATCCGCTTCCCTGTCGAAGACGTCGAGGATCGGCTCGGGATCGGCGAGTCCCGGAATCCGGTACTCGTCGTCGCGGAGTTCGATCACGACCGTCTCGGTCCCGAGGCGCCGGTCGAGGCGGCTCCGCTCCACCCGGAGGTCCGTCTCGTCCCACGGCTCGACGCGCCACAGGGTCACGCCGGACAGGCGGTCGCGGGCGACGAGCGCGTCGTCGCCGGCGCGGTACGCGACGAGCCCGTGCCGGAGTTCGTGATCGAGCGCGGCGAGACCGAGGGGAAGCGCGATCGCGGCCGTGACGAGGGTGACAGCGGTCGGCCAGTTACCCCCGATCGCGAACGCGAGACCCACGAGCGCGAGGATCCCAGCGAGATACCAAAGCCCCGGATGGCCTAGGGGCGTCGTCAGCGCTCCCACGACGCGGGCACGTCGGGGCTGGCGAACCGTCTCGACCGGCGCTGCGAGCGATCCGTCGGCCGGTTCGGGGGCAGGCGGGTCGTCGGAGAGGCCCAGATCGAGCGACGACGACTCGTCGAACGCCGCCAGCCGGTCGCCGTACAGCCCCGCGAGGTCGAAGGCGAACTTCACCGCGACGATCCCGAGCAGGAGCGGGACGCCGATCGCGTCCGGGTCGAGCGCGGCGATCGGCGTGTCGTCCTCCAAGGTCCCCGCGGCGACGACGACGACGGTGAACAGCGCGCCGAGGAAGATGGCCGCGCCGCGGGCGAACACGCCCCGGATCGCCGTCTGGGCGCTGTGGTCGCGGTACTCGCCGCGGCCGAAGTACTCGACGAGCGTCGTCGCCCCCTCGCCGACGAAGACGGCGAGGATCGCGAGCGCTACGGTGTCGAGCGCGCCCGGACTCAGTGCCCCATCCGCGACGACCCCGACCGTGAGCGTGCCGACGAACAGCCAGACGACGGCGAGGACCGGCGCGGCGATCGGGAGCACGAGCAGCGAGGAGAGCCGGAGCCGAACGTCGGTCCGCGGGATCGACAGCCCGACCCGGCGCTGCGCGAGCGGCCCGGAGATCAGCACGTCGCGCTCGATCTCGGACGGCCGGCCGGCGAACAGCGCGCGGACGACGGCCCAGAGGGACGCGATCCCGAGCTCGAACCAGTACATCGCCAGCAGCGCGGCCGCGTTCCAGCCGAGCGCGACGACGCCGACGAGCGGGAGCAGGTTGGCGACGGCCACCGAGAGGGCGCGGGGCCGGCGACCGCGACCGAGCGCGCGCACCCGGTCGGTCAAGGGGCGGGAGGGCATCCGTCGGTCGTTTCTAGTCGTCTCACATAAGCGGCCGGGAGCGTTCGGCTGATCCGGGCCGGCGTCGTAGTCGCCTACCGCGCTGGGCCAGCGTCGCAGTCGCCTACCGCGCCGGGCCGGCGTCGCGGTGGAGGTACATGTAGACGAGCACCGGGACGATGGTGAAAACGAGCGTCGAGAGCGCCCAAAGAGCCGCGTAGCGGCTCCCGCGCGCCCTCGCGTCGCGGTAGATCCACGCCGCGGCTGCGACGACGACGCCGTAGATCACGAGCGTGAGCGGGAGCGACCACGGGAGAGCGAGACCGAAGAGCGTCATAGGTTCCCCGTGAGGTCCGCGCACATCACGAAGTCGGGTTCGCCCGCGACCGCGACGCGGTTCGCCCCGGTGTCGCTCACGTGTTCGACCGTCTCGGGGATCAGCACGCGGGCGTCGTCGGCGTCGGCCGCAGCGGCGTCGGCGGCGACAGCGTCGTACAGGACGCCCGCGGCGTCGACGCCGCGCCACGCGGCGACGCCGTACGTCGCCGTCCGGGTCGTCTCGCCGTCGATCTCGCGCTCCGTCACGCGGGTCCGGACCGCAAAGCCGGCGAGCGCGTCCGCGTCGGCGACCGCGAGCAGCCGGTCCTCGGCGGCCGCGGCCGCGAGCCGCTCGCGGGTGAGCTGCGAGCAGGCCCACGACTCGTCCGGATCGAGCGCGAGCCCCCGCAGGTGGTCGCGGGCGTCGCTGTCGCTCCAGAACGCCCACGCCGCGTCCGGGTCTGGGTCAGCGAGAGCAGCGATACGGCCGGCGCCGGCGTCGAGCGCGTCCGGGTCGGGCTCCGGCTCCGCGAACCGGAACTCCGTCTCGGGCTCGAAGCCGACCGCGCGCGACTGGCCGAGCCCCATGACGTTCCACGAGAACACCATGTTGCGACAGACCGTCGCGCCGCGCTCGCGCGCCCAGTCGAGCGCGGCCGTCGAGAGCGCGGAGCCGACGCCGTGGCCGCGCGCGGCGGGGTCGACGCGGATCCCCTGTCCCCACGCCTCCCACTCGGAGAGCAGGACGCCCTGGATACAGCCGACGACCGCCTCCGGTTCGCTCGCCGCGGCCGCGCCCGTCCCGTCGCCCTCGACGAGGGTGTCGCCCGCCGCTCGGCCGTCGAGGGAGCCGGCGTCGGCGGCGTCCGGCGGAAGCGTCGCGACGAAGGTGCCGCGGTCGGGGTCGTCGGATGCGGCCCACTTCGGGAACACCCGCGGGATGTAGTCCTCCTGGCGTTCGCCCCACGTGTCCCGCGTGAACGCCGCGACCGCGTCGGCGTCGGCCGGGCGCGCCTCGCGGACGACGACCGGCGGGTCGCCGGCGTCGGAGTTGGACACCGAGTCGGCGTCGGGCGCCGGCTCGCCCTCCGATCCCGTCATCGCCAGGGCTGCGACTCCTCGGTCAGCTCGCCGGCGAGGTCGCGGCCCATCGCGTCGGCGGGGTCCGAGCGGTTCGCGAGCGCCCACATCAGCTTCACCTTCGCGGTGCCGGGGAGGGTGTCGCCGGCCTCGACGACGCCGGCGTCGAGCAGGTCGCGGCCGGTGTCGTACACGCGGTCGCAGACCCGCCCAGCGAGGCACTGGCTCGTCATCGCGACGACGGTGCCGCCCTCGACGAGCGACTCGATCCGGGGGATGAGATCGGTGTGGACGTGGCCGAGCCCGGTCCCCTCGATCACGACGCCGTCCTTGTCGTCGAGGTAGTCCCAGGCGGCCGGATCCATCCCGGGGGTGAACTTGACGAGTTCGACGTCGCCGTCGAGGTCGGGCGCGAGGTCGACGTCGTTTCCGTCCCCTTCCTCGCCGTCGCCGCGCGGGAGCGGCTCGCGATTCCACTCGATCGCGGCGTCGGCCGCGTCGCCGTCGGCGCCGGCCTCCGCGGCGGCCTCGTAGTCGATCAGCCCGAGGGGCTCGGCGCCGACCGTCTCGAAGGCGTCCCGGCGGGAGGTGTGGTTCTTCCGGACGCGCGTGCCGCGGTGGAGCGCGCAGGCGTCGTCGGAGGAGCTCGCGTGCATACAGACGAGGGTCTCGGCGTGGTCGGCCTTGGCGGCCTCGACGGCGCAGACCGCGTTCATCACGTTGTCGGAGGAGGGCCGGTCCGCGGAGCGCTGGCTCCCGGTGAACACGATCGGGACCGGCGAATCGAGCATGAAGGAGAGCGCGGACGCGGAGTACTGCATCGTGTCGGTGCCGTGCATCACGACGACGCCGTCGGCGCCCGCGTCGATCTCCTCGGCGACGGCCGCGGCGAGGTCGCGCCAGATGGACGGGTCCATGTTCTCCGAGAGGATGTTCGCGACCACGCGCCCGCGGTAGTTCGCGCGGCCAGCGAGCTCGGGAACGGCGCGGAGGACGTCCTCGGCGTCGAACTGGGCCGTGACGGCGCCCGTCCGGTAGTCGACCGTGGAGGCGATGGTCCCGCCGGTAGAGATGAGCGAGACGGTGGGCAGGTCGTCGTCGAAGGTGATCTCCGAGGCGGCGTCGCCGCCGTCGTCGGCCGCGGGGTCGACCTCGCGGACGCCGGACTCCAACACCTCGACGTCGGCCGCGTCGCGGTCGATACCGACGTTGTACCCGCCGTCGAGCTTGACGACGAGGTGGTCGCGCGTCGTGGAGGGGAGCAGTACGCCCTCGTTGGTGACGCCCCCGCGGTCGACGCGGACGCGATCTCCCGGTTGCATACGACCGGGTTCCGCCGGGGCGGACTTGAATCCAACCGTTCGCGGCGGCGCGCGGGTCGCTCTCGTAGAAGTCGGGACTGGGAGGGATCCGGGGACGGAGGAGAAGAAGGGGGAAGCGGCGAAGGCCGACGGCTGCGAGTCAATCGCGGGAGCGGCGGGCGGGGCCGGTCAGTGCTCGATGTACTCGGCTTCCCAGTCGGTGCGGGCCTCGATCTCGCGGCGCCCGCGGCGGGTCAGCGTGTAGTAGTTGGTGCGGCGGTCGCGCTGGCCCTTCTCGACGAGCCCCTTCTCGACGAGCGTGTCGAGGTTGGGGTAGAGCCGGCCGTGGTGGATCTCTTTCTCGTAGTACTCTTCGAGTTCCTCTTTGATGGCCAGCCCGTGCGGCTCGTCGAGCCCCGCGATCACGTAGAGCAGGTCTCGTTGAAAACCTGTGAGGTCGTACATACAACTGCCAGTACATACCTATTGAAAATAAATAAATATACCGTTATATCAGTCCACGTACGACCACGCACCGGCCCCTACGCCCGCGAAACAGACGGCGACGTTTTGTCAATTCCGCAACTCGCACGGGACGCGGATTCGGCATTTCGCGGCCGAAGGTCGTTTTTGACGTCTGATACGTATGGCGGGTTCGAGGACAGCGCCCCGTCAGTCAGGGCACTGTGAGCAAGAGGACGCCGGAACGGTCAGTGGGGACGTGCGTCTGGACGCCGCCGAGACGCGGGCGCGAGGTGAAATGCGAGCGTGAGGTGAAACGCGAGCGCGAGGCGAGAAACGAGAAGCGGAACGCTCGGCGGTCGAGTGTCGGAAGAAGGCACGCCCGACGCGGAAAAAAGCCGCGTCGGGCCTGCCGATTGGTCCCCGCTGACGCTTCGGCCCTCCAGACGAAGCGTCACCTGGGTGTACTGGGTAGAGCGTGATAAACGTGTCGTACGGCGCTTACATATGTTCTTCTTCTAACACCCAGCCGAGCGCGCGCTTGTAGTGCGTGAACAGCTCCTCGACGCCGCGGTGGTTCATCTCCTCGTCGTCCAGCTGCTCGCGGAGGAACTCGTACTGCTCTCTGACCTCCTCTTCGGAGCGCATGGGAGGCGATAGGGAGCGCCCCCAGATAGTGTTGTGGCCGAGAGGATCCGGGTGGTCGAGGGTTATCGGTACCACGCGACGAGTGGTCCGGCTATCAGCAGCACGCCGACGACGGTCAGCACGCCGCCGAACCGCGGCGACCACCCGAGCGCCGCCACGCCGAGGAACGTCGTCACGCCGAGCATCGTCGTCACAAGACCGGCGATGAGGAAGACGGCGCCCCACACGACGTCGGGGACTAGTTTGGCAATCTCACCGATGACTACGTCGAATATCTCGTCGAGCATGGGGACCAGCCGTGTGCGGGCATCGATGCTGCGGGCCAAAATACTGCCGACGACCGCTAGGCAGTTTCAGTAGCGGACACCGCCAAGACCTCAGCCGATCACTTATAAATAATCGACTGCGGATCTGCGGAGAACCCCTCCAAAACCCCAGCCGCTCGTTTATAAAAATTTGATTGTGGATCGGCGACGAACACCTCCAAAGCCCCAGCCGGGAGGACTCGCGCGCCTCGCTGCGCGCCTTGCTCGCTCCGCTCGCTGCGGTGCTTGCGTCGTCGGGCTTCGTCCTCCCGGCTGCCCCTTTGATTCCCACCCCCCAGCCCCGCACAGCACCTCACGCCTCCCCAGCCTCGTCAGTCGCCTCCGCTTCGCTCCGGCGACTGACTCCAGCGAGGGACCGAAGGTCCCTCTGGCAGCCGGCGCGTAGCGCCGGCGACCTCGCGCGTGCGGTTCGCGCCGCGGTGCGGCGCTTGCCGGCACGCGCCACCGCCTCGTTTCATTTATAAGCGAGTCTCGTTGCGGTCGCGCGCGAACGGTAACGTTGATACGTCGACCGCGGGTATGAAGGGAGACATGGACGACCGGACCCGCGAGTACCTCCGGGGGCGGTTCGGCGACTACTACCGGTCGGTCTCGCTGTCGCTCCCGCCCGACGCGAACCTCCGCGAGTGGGGCCACATCCCGTGGACCCCGGGGTCGGGGACGACGATGGTCCGCCACCAGTCGCTGTTCGACCTCGGCGACGTCGACACGTTCTTCGCGGACAACGCCCCCCGTCACGCCTACTTCTCGGCCGCGCGCTACGACAACCCGGGCGCGGCGACGATGGGACAGAAGGGGTGGCGGAACGCCGACCTCGTCTTCGACTTAGACGCCGACCACCTCCCCGGCGTCGACCCGGAGACCACCTCGTACCCGGAGATGCTGGCGACGTGCAAGGACGCCCTCCTGCGGCTGCTGGATTTCATCGACGACGACTTCGCGTTCGACGACGTGACCGTCGTCTTCTCGGGCGGGCGCGGGTACCACGTCCACGTCCGCGACGAGAGCGTCCGGGAGCTGGACAGCGACGCGCGCCGCGAGATCGTCGACTACGTGCGCGCCATCGACCTCGACACCGACAACCTGATCCGCACCGTCTCCGACCGCGGAACGACGAAGCGCGTCCTCCGGACCGAGGGCGGGTGGGGCGCGCGCGTCCACGACGCCCTGATCGAGTACGCCGACGACCTCCGCGAGATGGACGACGACGAGGCGCGCGAGCGACTGATGGAGCTCGACGGCATCGGCGAGGGGCGCGCGAAGACGATCCTCGGCGCATTCGACCGGAATCCGACCGCGGTGCGCGAGGGCAACGTGGAGGCCGGCGGCCCGGGCGTGCGGCGGCTCGTCTCCGCGCTCGCCGCTCGCGTCGCGGCGACCGACGCGGCGCCGATCGACGAGCCCGTCACCACCGACACGCGGCGGCTCATCCGACTGCCGGGGACGCTCCACGGCGGCTCCGCCTTGGTCGTCACGCCGCTCGACCGCGACGAGCTCGCCGACTTCGACCCCCTTCGGGACGCGGTCCCGGACCGGTTCGTCGGCCGCGAGATCCGGATCGAGACGGACGCGAATCGGACGGTAGAATTAAACGGCGAGCGCGTCAGAGTTGAATCCGGTAGAAACACCGTGCCCGAGTTCGCGGGAGCGTTCCTGATGGCCCGCGGCGAGGCGCGGAAAGCCCCCGAACGATGACCGACGACAGATGAACCTCGACGAACTCCGGTCCGCGCAGGCGAAGGAGCGGCGGAAGGACAGCCTCCAGCACCTGCGGGACTCGTTTTACGACGACGTGGGCGCGTACGTCGCGGACCTCCGCGCCGCGCGCGACCGCCGCGCCGAGCAGGTCGAGAACCCGTTCGCGGACGACGACGTCCGCCGGCTCTCCGACGAGGTCGAGACCGCCGAGGAGGTCGCCGAGGCGCTCTACGAGCGCCGGGTCGGCAAGGTCGTCAAGCTCGCCTCCTTCGCCGCGGCCGACATGTCGGTCGACGAGGAGGGGATGACGACCGAGGAGCGCCGGCTGTTCGACGACCTCGTTGAGCGCATCACCGCGAACAAGTCTGAGGTGCTCGACGTGCTCGCCGGCGAGTCGCCGATTCCGGACGACTCCGGAACCGCCGACGAGAGCTCGGTCTCCCCCGACCCAGCGGGGTCGCGCGACCCGGCGCCGAGCGATCCGACACCCGAAACCGATGCGTCCCCGGCCGATGCGTCTCCGACCGATGCGTCTCCCGCCGATGCGGAGTCGACAGGCCGAGATCCGACGGCCGCACACCCGACGCCCGCGGACTCGGCGGGGACAGATCCGAGTGCCGACGTGGCGGACGCCGAGAGCGGCCCCGACGCCTCCGACGCGCTCGCCGGTGCGATGGGCGGCGGCGAGGCGGATTCGTCACCGAACGCTCCGAGCGCGCCGCCGGAGCCGGCCGAGGGCGACGCCGCGTCCCCCGCTCCGGAGCCGACCGACGGCGCCGCGGCCGACAGCGCCGCGACCGACGGCGACGACGAACCGACGCCGGTGCCGCCAGAGCCGGCCCCCCCGGGAGCGGTCGGCGTCGACGCGGACGACGACGGGAGCGACCAGTTCGACGGCGGCGCGGCCGACCGCCCCGCAGACGACGCGAGCGAAGAGGTCGAGCCCGGAGCGACGACGGACGGCGGCGCGGTCCCCGAGACGACGGCGGGCGGCGGGCCGGACCCCGATTCGGACCCGGACGAGGGAGCCGGTCGGGCCACGGTTCGGATCACCCGCGACGTCGGGGCCATCTTCGGCGTCGACGAGCGGGAGTACGAGCTCGCCAGCGAGGACGTCGTCTCCCTCCCGGTCGAGAACGCCGACCCGCTGGTCCAGCGCGACGCCGCCGAGCGGATCGACTGACGCCGGTCGAGACGCCGACCGCGGCCGGCTCGCCGGCGTCCCTCCCTGCTTCGGCCCGACCGACGGACACTAACGCCGCGGGCGGCTACGGGGTTCCGATGGAGCTGGAGTTCCTCGGCGGCGCCCGCGAGGTCGGCCGGAGCGCCCTCCTCGTCGACGATACCCTTCTTTTAGACTACGGGCTCATGACCGCGGACCCGCCTCGGTACCCGGTGCGCGACCCCGAGCCCGACGCGGTCGTCGTCTCGCACGGGCACCTCGATCACGTCGGCGCCGTGCCCGCACTGCTGAAGGGCGACCGCCGGCCGCCGATCCACTGGACGCCGCCGACCGGCGAGCTGGCGCGCACCCTCGCCGAGGACACGCTGAAGCTTCACGGCAACAGCCCGCTGTGTCCGTTCGGCGCCGAGCACGTCGCGCGGCTGGGCGAGGCCGAGCGGCGCCATGGCTACGGCGAACCGTTCCCGGTCGCGGGCGGAATCGATGAAGGGGGGTACGAGGTCACGCTGTTCGCGGCCGGCCACATCCCGGGCTCCGCGCACGCCCTCGTCGACGACGGCGACGCCCGACTGCTGTACACCGGCGATTTCCACACGGACGACCAGCGGCTGGTCGCGGGGACGACGGCGCGGCCCGACGCCGACGTCGTCGTCTGCGAGGCCACCTACGCGGACGTGACCCACGAGGACCGCGCCGCGGTGGAGTCGGCGTGGGCGGAGCGCGTCGAGCGGACGATCTGGGAGGGCGGCACCGTCGTCGCGCCCGCGTTCGCCATCGGCCGGACGCAGGAGCTGCTCCTCGTCGCGGCCGCGCACGGGCTCACGCCGTACGTCGACGGGATGGGCGTCGAGGTGACGGAGACCCTCCGGCGGTACCCGTCGTTCCTGCGCGACGCCGAGGCGTTCGGCGAAGCGGTCGGGCGGGCGCGCGTCGTTACAGGCCGCGACGGGCAGCGCGAGCGGATCGCGGCCGAGAACGCGCTCATCGTTACCACCTCCGGGATGCTCGCGGGCGGACCGGTTCACACCTACCTCCCGGAGATCCGGACGAGCCCGACGAACCTCGTGACGCTGACGGGGTACCAGGTGGAGGGGACGCCGGGCCGCGAGCTACAGGAACGTGGACAGTTGGAGCTGAACGGGCGGGTCCAGCCCGTGAGCGCGCGGGTCGAGTCGTACGATTTCTCCGCGCACGCCGACCGCGAGGGGTTGGAGTCGTTCCTAAACGAATATCGGGACGCACGGGTGCTGGTGAACCACGGCGACCGTTGCGAGGCGTTCGCGGACGACCTGCGGGAGGACGGGTTCGCGGCGAGCGCGCCCGAAATCGGGGAGCGGATCGAACTGTAAACAGGTCAGGTCGCAGCGGGATCAATTGTCGGCTCCGTCCTCAACGACCTCGCCGTTCTCAACGGAGGCGTTCAACAGGAACGCCTCGTCGACCGTCCCGTCGTACGCGACGCCGTCACTCGTTTTCGGGGTATCGTACACGCCCTCGTTCCACTCTGGATGGAGGTAAGTAACGTTCCTATCGGGGAACTCGACGGCGACGATCGTCCAATTTCCGGTGAGCCCTGACGAGGATACGTTGTTGACCTGGTTGCGGATCTTGTCGGACGTGTCGAACGGGTCGTCTCCATCGAACGTCACCTCGGTGAGGTCTCCGACCCCCTCGACCGGCGGGGTCTCGGCGACCCACACTTCCGCGCTGACCTCGTCGTGTCCGCCGTCGACGATCACTCGGCCGTTCGCGGCGTCGTTGAACGTGACTCCCGTCACCGTCGGGCCTTTCGGCACGCAGGTCACCGTGTGGACGCGGTCCAGCGAGACGCTGACGCCGCCGCCGTTCCCGTCGGCGCGGAACAGGAGAGCGACCGGCTCTTCTTCCGAGCAGCTCAGGGTAACGCTGACCGGCGCGGCGGATCCCCTGTCCAGCGACGAGGGCGTCTCGACCGACCGGATCGCGGCGTCCGTCAACTCGGGGTCCGCGATCGAGACGTCGACGTCGAACTCCTCGAGGTCGGAGCCGAACTGGTTGCGGTAGTCGACGACCGCAGTGGGCTCGCCGTCGTGGACCTCGTCGGTGACCGCCTCGTAGCCGAGGTACGCGCTCTCGTCGTCGGTGACGTTGACCGAGAGCCCGCGGTCGGCCTCCATCGCGGTGAACCCGGCGGTGCCGAAGATCAGCCCGACCGCCGCGGTGAACGCGAGCACGAGGCTCAGCGCGCGGAGCGGCCGCACGCGGACCGTCGGCGTCCGGGTCGCGGTGCTCATTCTCGTTGTCGGAGCTCGGGCGGTTTTTCTGTGTTCCCCAACCGCGCCCGGCGACCGATGACGTGGTGGGCGGCGGCCGAGATGCCGAAGGCGGTGGCGGTGAACACCCCTACGTCGAGCGCCTCGAGGCCGGCGAACCCCGGCGTTCCCGTGCCGACGGCGAGCAGGAGCGAAGCGGCGAGGCCCGCGAGCCCGACGTAGTAGAGGCTCCACGGGATCTCCTTGCTCCGGAGGACCTCGACGTAGATGTCGAGCTCCTCCAGCTCGGGCGTCGGCTCGACGAGGTTCTCCTCCTCGTGGACCGTCACCACGTTCTTTTCCTCCAGCTTCGGCAGGTGCGTGCGCTGGAGCGTGCTGTACACGTTCCGGCGGTCCTCGTACTGGACGTCCGCCGGGTCGACACCGCGCTCCCACGCCGTGACGTGCGTGGAGAGTTCCGAGACGTCCAGCGGCTCCTCCGCGCGCTTGAGCGCGTGAATGACGAAGCGGCGCCGCCGGTTCGACAGTACCTCGAAGATCTCGTCTTCGGACAGTTCACCCCCGTTTCGACTTCCCCGCTGTGTCGTGGCACCCGTAGAGAGCATCGATGTGAACACCCAGATTCCGCGCTGCCGGATCCCTCCCAGAAACCGGCAGTATTCACTCCTTGCGTGCGCAGGTATCTATCATAAATAGGTTGGATAGTTAACCTGTTAATTTGTGGATTCTGATAGTAATACGTTCGGATCGTCGTTTCTTAATGCGTGATTAAAACAAAATCGGACCAAGAACAGGGGGTTTCAGGGAGTCGTTGCGGGCCAAGCAGAGGTCAGACGTTGGACTACAACGGGTTTACATGGGGTTTCAGGATCGGATCGATACGGGGTTTGAGGATTGATTGCCTTGTATCGAGTCACTCACGTCGCGTATCGAGTCCGACACGCGAACATGTCGAGAATATCATAACGAAGTACCATCCCCAGCATGGACTATCCGAGCGCTCCCGGCCCGGACGACCGGGCTGCGGGGGTGCGTGAACACAGGTGAGATACGATATGGAACGACGCAAGTTCGTGATTGGTGCGGGATCGCTCGCTGCCGGCGGGGCAGCCGCAATGGGAACTGGTGCGTTCAGTGCGGCACAAATCAGCGGTCGGAAAGCGAATATTCAAGTTTCTGATGACAGCGAGGCCCTCTTACAGCTCATCCCCGGCCACGAGTTTACTGACGGTGACGGTACAGTCAGCTCTGATCGTGTTTTTTACCAGGATGGCCAGTTGAGTATTACTTTCGACGATAGCGGCGGTGGTGCTGACGGCAGTGGTACCGGTATCGCTCCTAACTCAGTGTACCAAGTTGGTGCGATAAGTCAGGGTTTTGATGATATAGACTACTGGGCTGATGATGATGATGATGGTGATCCCTCTCTTACCGACGATGTCCTCTACGGTGATCTGGTGGATGATGACGAACCAACAGAGAGTGGAGACCCAGCGTTCGTGGTTCGGAACGAATCTGATGAGACATACAGTGATATTGTCATCGCGTGGGAAGGCGAATCTGCTCCAGACCGCGACAAGGCTACCGCCGCAATGAACGTTCGTGGTGGAGGAGCAGGCACATCTGTGTTCTCGCTTGAAATTTCAGGCGGGACCGACCACGCTAGTTTCGAGCTCGCGCCTGGTGAGGCGGTGTATGCTTCACTGATCGCTAGTACCGGCGACTTTGACCCGGAAAACACTGATAGTTGGATTGGTGAATTAGTCATTAACGCTGGGAACACCGACAGGTTCGAGGAGCCAACTACTGACGCCTGAGGGGAGCGTGTGAAAATTCCCAACTATTAGAATAGTACACTATGAAAAGACGAAAATTTATTATTAGTGCGTGTGGAATCACCGCCGCCTCTAGTGGACTTGTTGGGACTGGGGCTTTTAGCGCCGCACAGATCGCCAGAGAGGCCAATATTGCTGTTGTTAGTGACACGAAATCGCTCATTGGCCTTGTTCCTAATCCGGACGTTGCGGGCGTACATGACAATAATGGTGAACTGACTATTGACCTAGACGATCCGGGAATTAACCAGAATTCGGTCTATCAGTTTGGATTCTTCGCCGCCACGGACGGTGTTAGTATTAATGGCGATTTCCCGGTTACAGCTGACGCTCCGTCGGCGCGTGATGATGGTGAATTCGGATCAGCGTTTCTCATCGCAAATCAAACAGGTAAACAACAACAAATTAAAATAGATTATCGGCTAGAAGAGAACGACGACGAGGACAGCGATGGGTTCGACACCTCGTACTGGTTCGAGGTTCACCGAAAGGGGACTCGAAAACTCTTACACGAGCCAGTGAATGACACCGCAGAAATCACGCTAGGAAGCGGTGAAGCATGTGGTGTCTCGTTCATACTTCAGGTTCCGGGAGACACTACTGGTGAGGAAATTACTGGAAGTCTTTCGGTCGCTGTTGGTGAAGCAGTCGACGGGTAGCTCCTCAGTCCCCAGCTACTGTTTTATTGACACTGTCTAGAGCGAGTGAATGCCAATATATTCCTTAATATGTGTGGTGAGGTATCATACCGAGACCGAGTTCTAGTTCGAGACGTATAACGACGGCGAACAGAAGGGACTGATCGACGAGGGAGTAAATGGCAGTGAAAGATAGATCTCGCTCCTGGCCAGGCGTGTGAGGTGTCGTTCCTCATCTACGCTCCTCCGGACAAGGACACGCTTGGACAAGAAATCACGGGCAGTCTCTCGGAGACTGTAGGCGAAGCAGTTAGCGGCAACTGATGGTCATCGGACGACGGTGATTAGACGGCTCCGACGCAGTCTAGTTACCTACCTCCCGATTTTATATATAAACATGTGGACTAACCTGTATCATTACAGCTATCTGAACATTTAGGTCCGTAGACCAACGCACCGATTGTCCGTATCGCGAATAAACTGGTTTCCTAAACGCTCGCTCGATATTCCATCGAGGACCGATTACTTTGGTATCTCTAGATAGATCACTGTATTTAATGTCGTCCCGGGGATCGACCGCTTTCTTCGCGCTCGCCGTCGTCGGAGCGGCGATCCTCTTCGCAGTCTCCACCGGCGCGGTCGTCCTCGATGGCCCCACCGATCCGATAACCGACGACGTCGCTCTCCAGCCCGGCGACAACCCCTACGCCTACCTCGACGAAGACGGCGAACTCGCGATCGACGTCACCGAGGACAATCCCCGGATCGACGCCGAGGGGGTCAACGTCGACGCCGTCGCCGCTCAGGAGGCGCTCTTCTACATCACCTATGACGGGAACGCGTCCGCCGAGGCGTGGATCGAACACGAGGGGACGGGCGTCACCTTCGTCGTCAACGGTGAGCCGGTCGAGAGCCCCGAGCGGGCGGTGCGGCTCACGCCCGAACGCGACGCCGTCCCGGTCGGCGTCGAGATCGACACCCGCGTCGCAGAGATCGCGCCGGGCGACCGACTCATCGACGAGATCTCGGTCCGTGCGCGCCCCACGGAGCCGGAGAGCCCCGAAGAGCCGGGCGGGGACGACGGAAGCGACGGCGACGGGGAGAGTGACGGTCTGGACCCGACCGCGGGACCGACCGCCTCCGTCGAGCGCCCGGACGCGACACACCGGGAGGTGGAACTCCTATCGGTCGTCGGCGGGTCGGAGACGGAGGTCGACCTGCGAGGCCTACACGTCGGCGACCCGAGCGTCCGACTCGACGACCTGACGTTCGTCCGAGAGTCGCCCGGCGACGTCGAGTTCGCGGTGCGGGGACGGACCGACCGACCCGCCGAGGTGCCGCCGGTTCCGCCCGGCGTCGACCCGATCGGGTACTACACGGTCGAGTTCGCGGAGCCCGGCCAGCCGATCGCGGAGGCGACAGCCGAGATTACCGTGGACCGTGAGCGGCTCGAAGAGACCGGCGTCGCCCCAGAGCGCTTCGCCGTCTACCGTGAGACCGATGTGGGCTGGGAGCGCGTCGAGACGCGCGTCGTCGGTGCGGGAACCGAGACGGTCCGGTTCCGGGCCGTCAGCGAAGGGTTCTCCGCGTTCGCGGTCGCGGCCGAGCGTCCGGCGCTGGCCCCGGCGGAAGCGAGCCTCTCCGACGATCAAGTCCGGGCGGGCGAGCCCCTGACGGTCGCGGTCGACATCGAGAACATCGGACGAGCCCCCGCTCGCGACGCCGAACTCCAAGTCGCGGCCAGCAACGGGGAGTCGCTTGCGACCGGCGAGCGGGTGGGGGTCGATGTCGCGCCCGGAGGGACCGCGAGCGCCTCGGTGACGGTCCGATTCGACGATCCCGGAGAGTACGACCTCGTTCTCGCGGGCGAGGCGGTCGAGGCGAGAGCGACAGACGAGAGGCCGGTCCTCGGATCCGTCACGGTGGCGGACCGAGCAGACGGCCCGGGGGACGATGGAACCAAGCTTACTGATGGGGACGGAGTAGGAGCCGACAGCGGTTCCGGGTCAGGGGATGACAGCGGTTCCGAGTCAGTGGGCGATAGCGGTTCCGAGTCAGTGGGCGATAGCGGTTCCGAGTCAGTGGGCGACAGCGGTTCCGGGTCAGGGGACGATAGCGACGAAACGAGCCCGGAACTGTCCGAGTTCGATCTCGGCGACGTCGCGGGGCTCGCGGCGCTCGTCGGGATCGTCCTCGCGACGCTGTTCCTGGTTCGACGTGCGCCGCGGTGATCGCTGCGAGAAGCGTTTGGGATCGGGAGGGAGCGAGAAAAACGACTGTGAGGCCGGCCTTCGCCTACTCCCCGCCGTCGGTGTACGCCCAGTCGTCGAGTACGCGCTCGGCGACCGCGTTCGCCTCCGCCGGCGAGGGACAGGTGCCGTCGACGACGTCCTGGCAGAGCTCGCCCGCGAGGTCGTACACCGCGGATCCGTCCGCGCGCTCGGCCACGCGCTCGAAGGTGGGCCGGTAGCCCGCGGCGGCGCGCTGACCGATCTCGTCGAGCGAGGCGTCGATGGTGTACTCGAGCTGACGGACCGCTTCCTCTGGTTCCATACGCGGTACACCGGCGCCGACCCACTTAAAGGTACTCGGATTCGAAACTGAGTTAATTTCGATCCGCGCCCCGCGCCGAACCGACGTTTATACGCGTCGGGGGCGTCGACTGGGGGCATGACCGACGAAGCCGAGCGCGGCGCCGCCCCGGGCGACCGCGACGACGCCGCCGCCGAGCCCTCCCCCGTCACGGACCGCGCGGACGACGTCGCCGAGCGCGCGGCCGTTGCGAAGCGCGCCGCGGAGGCGGGCGCCGCGGTCGCGAACGAGAGCTTCCGGAGCGACATCGACGTGGAGACGAAAGGCGAAGACGACGTGGTGACGGAGGCCGACCGCGCCGCCCAGCGCACCGTCATCGAGAGCATTCGCGAGTCGTACCCGGACGACGCGATAGTGGGCGAGGAGGAAGAGGAGCGCAAGACCGTGCCCGACGACGGCGCCGCGTGGGTGATCGACCCCATCGACGGGACGAACAACTACGTCCGCGACATCCCCGTGTGGGCCACCGCGGTCGCGGCCGTCGTCGACGGCGAGCCCGTGGCGGCCGCCATCGTCGCGCCCGCGCTCGGCGACACCTACACCGCCGACGCCACGGGCGCGTACTGCAACGGCGAGCCGATTTCCGTGAGCGACGTGTCCGAGCCCCGCGGCGCCGCCGTCGACCCGACGATCTGGTGGGCGTACGACGCACGCGAAGAGTACGCCCGCGCCTGCGAGGCGATCGTCACCCGCTTCGGGGATATGCGCCGGCTCGGCGCCGCGCAGGTGGTGCTCCCGACCGTCGCGGCCGGAGGGCTGGAGGGGACGATCACGAACGTCGCCGCGAACCCGTGGGACACGGTGGCCGGCGTCTTCGTGATCCGGCAGGCCGGCGGGCGCGTGACGGACCTCGACGGGAACCGGTGGCGGCACGACTCGAAGGGGCTCGTCGCCTCGAACGGCGCCCTCCACGACGAGGTGCTCGCGGCCGCGAACGAGATCGAATCAGACTCGTAAGCGATTTTCGGGGCGGTCGCGAGTCGACTTCGGGCCGGTAGAAATCAAGCCGGGGCTGGCGATCGGTCAAGGGTGAAGGCCTCCGAAGCCACAGCCGCTCGCTAATAAATGGCTGATAGCGGAGCGGCGGCGAACACCGCCAAAGCCCCAGCCGCGACGGCTCGCGCGGCTTGCTGCGTTCCTCGCTCGGTCGCTGTCGCTCCCTCGCTGCGGTACTTACTGCGCCGTGCTTCGCCCTCGCGGCTGCCCCTTTGAGTCCCACCCAGCACAGCGACCGCACCTCACGCCTCCCCAGCCTCGTCGGGCGCATCCTTCGGGCTCCCTTCGGTCGCCCTCGGAACGCCCGACTCCCTCGCGCGTGCGACTCGCGCCCTCCGGGCGCTCGTCGGCACGCGCCACGGCATCGCGTGAGGTGTTCGAAGGCGCGGTCGCGTCCCGGAGCCGAGGGTTCAAATCCGGGGCCGGCAAATCTCGTCGCATGTACGCGGTCGTCGGCTGCAACGAGTGCGCCAACATGTGGCTGGTCACGGACCCGGAGACGAGCGAGACGGCGAAGTGCTCGCGGTGCGGCAAGACCCACCGGACCGCCAAGCTCAAGCGCTTCTTCGAGTCCGAGGACCGCGCGGCGGCTCGGGAGGCGCGGTCGGCACTGCTCGCGAAGAAGCGCGGCGACAGCGCCTCGTTCGCCGAGGTCGACCACGTCTCGGAGCTGGAAGCCGCCGTCGAGGACGCCGGCATCGACGACCGCGAGTACCTCGAATCCGCGGGGATCGACGCCGACGCGGTCGACGAGGCCGCCTCAAGAGCCGAAGGCGGCGGGGGCGGCTCGCGGAGTCGCACCGAGGTCGTCCGCGACGCGGTCAAGGGTGTCGACGACCCCACCGAGTCGGCGGTGGTGGAGCGCGCCGCGGCCGACGGCGTCCCCGCCGACGCGGCCCGCGAGATCCTGACGCGCCTCGCGCGCCGCGGTGAGGTCACCGAGTCGAACGGCCGGTATCGCGTCCTCTGAGGCTGATTTTTCGCCCTTCGAGTCGACCACTGGACAAAGCACTTATATCGGGCTCGTAACGGGTCGCACATGGACACCCGCACGGCCCTCCTGGCGGCGGCCGCCGCGCTCCTCGTCGCGGGCGCGGTCGGCGCCGTCGCCGCGCCCGAGGCTATCAGCGACCCCCGAGAGGCGAACGAGCCGCCCGGCCGGATCGACGTCGCCGGCGCGACGGTCGCGCCCGGCGAGGTGCGCGGCGAGACCGCCGAGCTCCGCCTCGGCACCGACCTCCGTCACCGCGGCTCGGCGGTCGAGAACGTCACCGTCCGGCACCGCGCGATCGGCGCCGAGTCCGGCCTCCTCGTCAACGAGACCACCGTCGACGTCGGCGATGTCGACTTCGAGGGCGAGCGCACCGTCAACGGGACCGTCACCGTCGAGCGCGAGGGCGGCTACCGCATCGAGACGGTCATCTTCGCCGACGGCGAGCGCCGCGAGCAGCAGACCACCCGCGTCGCCGGCGTCGCGGCGCTCACGCCCGACTACGCCGACACGCAGGTCGGCTTCACCGACGGCTCCGTCTGGCCGACCGTCGCGGTGAGCGTCGTCGAGGCCGACAACGAGACGGCGACGCTGTCCGCGTCGGTGTCGGTGACGAACCGCGGCGACGAGCCCTCCGACGACGTCGACCTCCGGCTCTACCTCCGGCAGGCGGAGTCGAACGTGATCGCCGCGGAAGCGACGGAGACGGTGGGCACCGTCCGCCCCGGCCGCACCGACACCGTGACGACGACCGTCGAGGTCCCCCAGGGGTACAACTACTACGTCGACGCCGCGCTGTTCGACGACGACGTGCTCGTCGACGAGACGCAGGGCGTCGCGAACCTGAATCCGCAGGAGACGATCAGCCCGAACCAGACCGTCCGCGACGTGGCGTTCTCCGTCGAGGACTTCCAGCGCGGCGAGGACGGAGTTTCCGGCGACGACGGCGCCGACCGCGCGCCGAGCGACGGGTCGACCGACGACGCGACGCCCGGCTTCGGCCCCCTCGTCGCGCTCGTCGCACTCGTCGTCGCGGCGCTGACCGCGCGGAGGCGACGATGACCGACGGACCGCCGCGCGACGACCCGGCAGACGGCGACGCGACTGACGACGAGGCGACCACCGAGACCGACCACACCCGCGACCCACCACAGCCAATGACTGACGACACCGACGCGACCGACCGCACGGCGATCGACCCCGACCGCACGGAGACCGACGCCGACCGCACGGAGACCGACGCCGACCGCACGGCGACCGACCCCGACCGCACCGAGGAGGACTACTCGACGGAGCCGGTCGATTCCTCGGGCTTCGGCCGCCTCTCGACCGACGACCTCCGCGGGCTGCTCGACCGCGTCGGGCTGGCCGCGATGTCGCTGCTCGCGGTCGTCGCCGGCTGGGGGTTCTACAGCCAGTCCGGGAACGCGATCCGCACGTGGTTCGACCCGGCCTACCAGTCCGTGGCGCTCGCGGTGTTCAACCTCGCGGTCCTGCTCGTCGCGGTCGCGGGCGTCGCCCACCAGCTCCGGCGGATCCGCGCGGCGGAGTCCGGCGGTCACGAGCGGGAAGCGACGGAGAGGCGAACCGAGCGGTAAGCGACTGAATCCGGCGGCCCCGAGTGGAACCCCGGTCCTACTCGTCGGGGATCTGATCGGTGCTGGCCGGGATCTGTTCGACCTGCCCCGCGAGCGTCGCGGCGTCGCCGGCGACGGTGGAGGGCTCGACGCCGGCCTCGCCCGCGACCAGCCTGACGTGCGCGGCGAGCAGCGCGAGCGCCCGGAGGCCGGCGCCGTCGGGGTCGTCGTCGGTGCGCTGGGCGAACGTGGTGTCGACCTCGCCGTCGCGGACGACGCCGACGTGGACCGCGTCGATGTCGTCGCCGTCGAGGAGGTCGCGGGCCCGGGCGAGTTCCGTCTCGAAGTCGTCGCTCGCGGATGCTTCGGAAGCGGCGTCGTCGTCGCTCATGTCGATACCTCGGGCGAGCGGCGTGAAAAGCGCGGCGACGGTCGCGTCGAAAGCGCGGCGACGGTCGCGTGAAACACGGAAACGAGAGGTAACGCAGAGCCAGGAACGAGACGGAGGGGCTTACTCGTCCGGCCGGGGGCGGGCGATGAACAGCGCGTCCTCGATGGTGAAGGGGTCGTACACTGACTGGTGGCAGACGCAGTACGTCCCGTCGGCGGCGTCGTAGCGCGCGGACTCGTCTAACACCTTGTAGCCGGGGATACAACAGAAGTGCGTACAGACGTTGAGGTACGCCATGAACCCCTGGTCGGTCGAGGCCTGGAGCCACTCGTTGTTCTGGGCCGCCTCCTCAATCTCCGGCGAGCGGATGACGACCGCGTTGAGGTTCGTCTCGGCGTCCTCGGAGCGCCACGTGACCGCGGCCGGCTTGCCGACGCCGTCGCTGCCGATCCCGTTGCCCCATTCGGTGTAGTCGTCGAAGTCGTCGATGTGGATCTGGTCGCCGCCCGAGTAGGTGTCGGCCTGCCAGTCGTACGGCGGGCCGCTCGCGGCGCGGAACAGGTTGTCGGACTCGAAGTTCGGCTGGACGTTCTCTTGGGACTCGACGCCGCAGTACTGGTACCACGCGCCGGAGTAGGTCTCCCCGCCGAGCTCCTCTTGGGCGACCTCGATCTCCTGTCCCTCCTGGGTGACGGTGGTCGTCTCGGGCCAGATGCCCTCGATGTACCCCTCGTCCGTGACCCGGACCGGGATCTGCGGCAGGCCGCGCGGCGCCGGCCCGCCGGTGTGGGCGATGGTCTTCGCGATCGTCGACCCGCCGCCGACGCCGCCGGCGGTCGTCAGCGTGTTCACGGTCGCCGACCCCATCGCGCCGACCCCGGCGAGGGCCGCGCCGCCGACGACGCCCTTCACGAAGCGTCGCCGCCCGGACTCAGACGGATACTTGTCGGACGCACTCATACTCGCACCTGCGGTTGGATCGGTAAAAAGGGTGACGAACCCTCCACCGGCGCGAGAATCGCGGGGATCGTCCGACGACGCCGACGCTTTCGAGTCGGACCGCGCTGTGGACCGTCGGACGCTTCGTCGCGCCCCAGTCACCGTGGAACGTTCGTGACGAATTAACTCGGAAGCGAGGCAAACATTCGTTCAGCCCGCGGTTTTAACCGACCGCGCGCGCAGTGTGTGTGGTATGAAGTTGCACAATCGGGACGTGCGGACGGACGTTCGAGAACTCGGGGCGTTGGTGGGGGACGTCCTGGCCGCGCAGGCCTCGACTGAGGCGTACGAGACGGTCGAGACGCTTCGGAACGCGGCGATCGACTACCGGCGGGGCGACGCTGATGACCGAGCGGCCCTCCACGAGGCGGTCGACGACCTCTCGACGACCCGCGAGGAGGTCGTCGCCCGCGCGTTCACGACCTACTTCGAGCTGATCAACCTCGCCGAGGAGCGCGAGCGCGTCCGCGCGGTCCGGAACGCCGACGACGGAAGCGCCCTCCACGACTCCTTCGACGCGACGATAGCCGAGTTCGCCGAGGCCGGCGTCGACGCCGACGAGCTGGAGGAGCTGCTCGCCGACGTGCTCATCGAGCCGACGTTCACCGCCCACCCGACGGAGGCTCGGCGGTCGACGGTGAAGTCCAAGCTCCGTTCCATCGCGAACCACCTGGGCGAGCTCGACGAGCGCAACCTCACCGACCGGGAGCGGCGCGCCGTCTGGCGCGACGTCACCGCCGAGGTGACCAGCCTGTGGGGCACCCGCCAGGTCCGCCAGCGAGCCCCCGAGCCGGAAGACGAGGCGCGCAACGTCCAGTGGTACCTCGAAAACACCCTCTTCGACGTCGTCGGCGACGCCTACGAGGAGTTCGAAGAGACCATCTCGAAGGAGTACGACGACGTCGACTGCCCCAAGCTCTTCGAGTTCCGTTCGTGGGCCGGCTCCGACCGCGACGGCAACCCGTTCGTCACCCCCGAGGTGACCGACGAGACGCTCGAACGCCAGCGCGAGGTCGCCGTCGAGAAGTACCGCGACCGGTGCAAGCGGCTCTCGGCGGTGCTGAGTCAGGACGGCGACCGGTACGCCGACGGCGACGCGCTGGCGCGGTCGCTCGCGGCCGACGCCGAGCGGTTCCCGACCGTCGTCGAGGAGGCCCGCGAGCGCTACCCCGACGAGCCGTACCGCCAGAAGCTCCGGCTGATGCGCGAGCGGCTCGACCGCGTCAACGACGTCCGCCCGGGCGAGTACCCCGACGGCGACGCCTTCCTCGACGACCTCGACGTCATCGCCGAGTCGCTGCGCGAGGACGGCCAGGAGTCGGTCCTCGAATCCTTCGTCGAGCCGTTCCGCCGGCAGGTGGACACGTTCGGGCTCACGCTGGCGTCGCTCGACCTGCGCGACCACCGCGAGAACCACACCGAGGCCGTCGCCGAGGCGGTCGCCGTCGAGGGCGTCGACTACGAGGGGATGGACGAGTCCGAGCGCGTCGACTTCCTCACCGAGGCCATCCTCCAAGAGGAGCCGGTCGTCGACGTCGACGAACCGGGCGACGTCTCGGAGATAACGGAGCGCGTCCTCCGCCGGTTCGCGTCGTTCGCCGAGTGGCAAGAGGAGTACGGCCAGCAGGCGATAGACACCTACTGTATCTCGATGACGGAGGAGCCCAGCCACGTGCTGGAGGTGCTCTTCTTGGCCGACCAGGTCGGCGTCGTCTCGCTGCCCGACCACTGCGCGGTCGACGTCGTCCCCCTCTTAGAGACCGAGTCGGCGCTCAACGGCGCCGAGCGCATCCTCGGCACGCTCTTCGAGAACGAGGCGTACGCGACCGCACTGGAGGCCCGTGGCGAGGTACAAGAAGTCATGCTCGGCTACTCCGACTCCAACAAGGAGAACGGGTTCCTCGCGGCGAACTGGGACCTCTACGAGAACCAGCGCCGGATCGCTCGGTTCTGCCGCGAGGAGGAGGTCACCCTCCGGCTGTTCCACGGCCGCGGCGGCTCCATCTCGCGCGGCGGCGGCCCGATGAACGAGGCGCTGCTCGCGCTCCCGAACGAGACCGTCACCGGCCAGGTGAAGTTCACCGAGCAGGGCGAGGCGATCGCCGAGAAGTACGCCAACCCGCAGATCGCCGAGCGCGAGCTCGAACAGATGCTCGACGCCCAGATCCGCGCTCGGAAGGAGGCGAACGAGGAGCCCGTCGAGGACGTGCCCGACCGCTGGGTGGAGGCGATGGAGATCATGGCGCCCGCGGCGCGCGAGACCTACCGCGACCTGCTGAACACGGACGGGTTCGTCTCCTACTTCGAGCAGGCGACACCGATCACCGTCGTCGAGGACCTCAACCTCGGCTCGCGGCCCGCCTCCCGCTCGGGCGAGCGCAGCGTCGAGGACCTGCGGGCGATCCCGTGGGTGTTCTCGTGGACCCAGACCCGGCTCATCCTCCCCGGCTGGTACGCGATCGCCACCGGCATCGACGCCTACCTCGACGAGGTGGGCGACGAGGAGGGGATGGAGACGCTCCGCGAGATGTTCGACGAGTGGCCGTTCTTCCGGACCACGCTCGACAACGCCTCGCTGGCGCTCGCGCGCACCGAGCCCGAGATCGCCGCCGAGTACGCCGACCTGGCCGACGACGACCTCCGCGAGCGCTTCTTCCCCGAACTCGTCGGCGAGTACGAGCGCGGACGCGAACTGGTGTTGGAGATTAGCGGCCGCGACCAGCTACTCCGCCGCGAGTGGCTCGAGGGGAGCCTCGACCGCCGCAACCCCTACGTCGACCCCCTGAACCTCCTCCAGGCGAACCTGCTCGGGCGCACCCACCGCACCGACGAGGAGGAGCGCACCCTGCGGCTCACCGTCAACGGCATCGCAGCCGGGATGAAGAACACCGGGTAGCGCGACCGAGTCAGTCGAACCGAGCGGACACCGCCCGCGGCCCCTCTTTGCTTCGCCGACATCGACGCGGTAGCTGGCTCTCGCTTACCCGACCGCCAGAGTCGACGGCGCGCCGCTCGGCCGGAGGGGACCGACGGCGACGCCGTACCAATTCTGTATAGCGGTCAGCAATTTATTGCGGAAGACCGGCGCGCACTACCGAGTGACGGGGACAGCCGACGAAACGCCGCCGAACGGCCGTCTCAGGGCCGCTCAGCGGATCTTCAGCTAGTGGGGATCGGCGAAAACGAACAGAAGAAGCGGTCTACGCGTAGCGTTCGAGTTCCGGGCGGTCGAGGTCCTCGAAGACCTCGGTCGCGACCTCCGAGAGGAACGCCTCGCCCTCGTCGGAGAGGCGGCGGCCCTCACCGGAGGCGGTGGTGACGAGGCCGTCCTCTTCGAGCGCCTGCAGCGCCGAGCGGATGAGCTTGCGGGAGCCCCCCTCGTGTTCGCCGGGGCGGACGACGTAGCGGTTCGAGCCGCGCTTCTTCGAGCCGTACTCGGTCGCGAGCCGCTCGATGCCGATCGGCTCGTTCTGGGCGACCTTCCGCAGGAGACTCGCGGAGCGGACGTACCAGAAGTCCTCCTGTTCCGGCGGGAGTTCCTTCCCGGCGCCGGTCTTGGCGAACTCGACCCAGTCGGGCTCGTCGATGCGGTCCTCGAGTCGCGCCGCGACGGCCTCGATGAGGTCGTCGGCCGGCACGTCGTAGATGGTTACCATTGGGTCTCGATTCACGCCAGCGTCGTTTAAAACCATCGTATCGCGTACGGCCCGTGTGAGCCGTTTTCACGGGGTTGCGGGCCGCTGCGGGCGACTCACGGATCGGAGAAACCGAGCGGCGACGGGCGCGGCCTACTCGACGTACTCGTACTTCCGCTCGTTCATCCGGCCCCAGCCGGTGAAGACGAACTCCCCGTCGGGCTGGGTGAACTCCTCGATTTCGCGTTCGACGTCCATGTCATACTCGTGGACGTCGTGGACGTCCTCGTACTCGTCCCACGTGAGGTCGTAGCGGGCGTCGAGCTGGTCGTCGATGTCGAGGCCCGCAATCTCCGCGCGCCACCCCTCGCGGATCGTCTCGGCGTGGATCTCGGCCTGCGCGCCCGAACCGTAGGAGGCGACGAGCAGCGTCTCGTCGACAAACTCGCGGTCGCGGGTCAGGGCGTCGCGCAGGGCGCTCACGCGAGCGATGTGGACGGAACTGGTGTACCAGTTGCCGACCTCGCGAGAGAGGCCGAGCGTCGGCTCGACGGTCGCGTCGTACCACGTCTGGTACTGCTCGGTCGTCTTCAGGTCGTCCATGTACCCGCGGATCGCCTCCTCGTACGCCTCGCGGTCGTCGTACTCGCCCTCGCGGGGCTGGCGGCCGATCTCGTCGGCCAAGGCGTCCTCGTGGGCCGTGTCGCGGATGACGTGCCGGTACGCCAGCAGCGCCGCCTTCCGGACCATGCCCGGGAACGGCGTGTGGAACGGGGCGTACGCGAAGTCCTCGAGTTCGATGTCGTCGGTGACGGACTCGTAGTCCTCTAAGGCCTCGCGCATCCGGGAGAGGTACACTTGGACCGAGCGCTTCCCGTCGACGCTGGGGAACTGCTGGTTCGGCTTGAGGAAGTCCGTCTCGTCTTTCGAGCCGTACCCCTGGTCGGTCGAGAGCTCGACGACGGAGGGGTCTTCGTCGATCAGCATCGCGACGGCGCCCGCGCCCTGCGTCGCCTCGCCGGGGTCGCCGCGGGCGTACAGCGCCGTGTCCGTGGTGATCACGATCGCGGGGCGACCGCGGTTGCGGCCGGCGCGGATCCAGTTGTACGCGTCGTCGATGGCTTGTGTCCCCGCCAGGCAAGCGAACTTGCGCTCTCCCTTGTTGGCGTGGGTGAAGTCGCCGTCGTACACCTGTTCGAGACAGCCCGCGATGTACGTCGACACGGGCTTCGAGTGGTCGAACGCCGACTCGGTGGCGACGTCGATCCGCCCGACGTCCTCGGGTTCGAGCCCCTTCCGGTCCATCAGTCCCTTCGCCGCGTTTGCCCCCATCGTGACGATGTCCTCGTACACGTCGGGGAACGAGGAGTTGTTGAGCCCGAGCCCCTTCGTGTACTTCTCGGGGTCGTCGCCCTGCTCGGGCGCGAACGTCCCCGGCAGGTCGAGCTTGAGCTTCCCGGTCCAGATCTCGATGCCGTCGATCCCGACTGCGGTCATACACGGTCGTTCACGGGACTGGCATATGGTTTTGTCGATGGGGATTACGTCGATCGTGGTACTGTTTTCGGCACTACCATTGCTCCCGCGGGTTAATTTCGAAGTGGTCGAATCATGTGTCGGCTACTGCTCACGGACGTCAGGTTGCCCGAGATCAACGCTTCCTCCATTGTTTAGCGACTCGACAGTTGAACCCGAGTCAAGCTGCTCACTGATCGACTGGAGGCCACCTTCGTTAACGGAGTCATAGATATCAGGATTGAGGAGATCTATTTCATTCCCCGTGCCTAGATCTTCTGCTGCGGCGCCCGTGAGAGTCAATTCCTCGTTATTAAACGCTCCGCCGTCAATAGTTACTGTTCCGCCATAGTTAGCGCTGTTACCCGACCGATCAACATTGACATCAAAGCTGAACACTTCGCTGCCGCTATTGACTTCGAAATCTGCGTCGATATCGCCGCCATTTCCAAGCGACTCCTCGCCTTGGACGAACACCCCGAACGGTTCACCACCGACGACCGTCGAGTCCGTGTCGAGTTCGTTTTGTTCCGCATCACTCTCATAGAGCGTAGCGACAATTTCGTCGCCGGCAGCCACGCCGCCGGCATCAGCTGAATCGACTGTCGTTGTCTGTCCGTCGCTCGATTCGAATGATTCGGTCTGACCGGTATCGATGTTCTCAACGACGACCCATCCCTCTGCGAGGTTCTGATACTGGTCGGTCGTCACCTCGAAGCTCCCGTCACTGTCCTCAATATTGTCTTGGAGGTCCACCTGCCCGACTGGTCCCTGGGTAACCGTCGTGACGAACTGCTCGGTCCGCCGTTCCCCGTCGATTTTGTACCCCACAGTCACGCTAAATGTCTCATCGACGACATTGACGACGTTCGCCGTGTTCTGCCCGACTTCGTAGAA
This sequence comes from Halorubrum xinjiangense, assembly GCF_900102375.1. Taxonomy (GTDB): domain Archaea; phylum Halobacteriota; class Halobacteria; order Halobacteriales; family Haloferacaceae; genus Halorubrum; species Halorubrum xinjiangense. The sequence continues at coordinate 113,222 of NZ_FNBO01000002.1, read as the reverse complement.
CTCGGCTAGGGTAATTGTCGCACGTTCGTTAGACCCCAGCGGGACCTCTGCGCCGGCAAATTCGGTCTCAGCATCGACGTATGCCTCCGCACCAATGTCGTACGCTCGTTTTTCCGGACCACGCTGGAGGTTCAGCCGAAGTCCGCTGTTCGGTACGAACGTGTACTCCTGATCGAGTCCTAAGAGTACGTTCTTTTCGCCGACAACACCGCCAGCAGACTCAACGTACAGTTCTGACCGCCCCGGTCCAGAGCCGGCAGCTTCGTCCGATAGCCCGTTGAGGTTGGGATCATCCGGGAGCACGGTCACGTCAGTGATGCGAATCGCCCCGTCGTGCTGGTTCTCGACGTCGAGTTGGAATCCGCCTTGTTCAGCGGATCCAGGACCGTTGAACGCGACTGCTTCATCTGGTGCGACGAGAAGCGATTCCGTTCTATCACCGCCACCGGCGCCAACGCCGACGTTTTCGAACAGAACGGACTCCCACGTTTCCGTCCCGGCATTGATCTCCATTTCGACGTCGGAAACGTCGGTGACCTCGTAGCTGACGCGACCCTCACCGTCGGTCCGTGTCGTCTCTTCGAAGGCTCCGTCGACCGAGATGTTGACCTGCGCGTCCTCAACGGGGTTGTTGTATCGATCACGGACTTCAGCGACCGCGACACCGTTGTTTGAGGAGATCTTCGTGATGTATCCGTCCGACTCGTTCGGAGCACTCGTTCCGTCACCGACTCCTACCGCACCCAAGCTAAGACGATAGGCTTCGGCGCCGTCGAGTTCAATCCGTACCGTTCCGCCCGATACGGTGACTTCTTCTACGTCCGTACCGAGGCGATCGCTCCACACCTGCTCGAGATCTCCGGATCGGTCCGGCGAGACATCGGTCGGGAGTTCGAGGACGATCGGATCACCTCCAGCCGACGTCAGGCGCACCGAGCGCCGACTCTGGGAGAGCGCGTCAGGGTCCACACTCGTCCGCCGAGTGTCAGACTCGTCGATATTTCCGTTCAACGCGATTAACCGGATCCGATTATCGCTATCCACCACCGTCTGTCCACTCCGGCCGAGAGCGGTGTTATCAAACTCGGCAACGACGAAAGAATTCTCGTACACGAGGTCGGGGCTGTCCCGGAGTTCGTTGTATTCGGGTGAGTACCGCAGCGACCGCGTGTCGAACGCGATGGCCCCGTCCATGTTAGTTCGGTTCTGCCAGTAATCGACGACGTTTGACCCTCCTTCGACGGTGGCGTTCTCTACGCGTAGTTCACGCGGAGCGCTCGTGGACAGTCGGCCGAAGGCCGGTGGTGGATTCAACGCGAACGTACGCTGTGGATACCGCGTTCCGAGTTTCACCGAGGTCGATCGACCGGTTCCGGTGCGACTGGCGCTCAAGACCGCGTTCCGTACGTCGAGGAACTCTCCCTCGACTTGCTGGCTGTGGTCGAACTCCACTTGCGTATTCTCCTGCGGAACGATCTGCACCTGATACAGCGAGAGCGCTAAGATCAGGAAGCCGAACAGGATCACCGTCCCGACCACGACCGACTGGCCCCGACGGTCGCGACTGAATCGCATTGTACGGTGTCGACGCCGAGCGGGTATAAAAGCCTCCGTCCGACCTCTCAATCGCGATACTCGGGCGAGTGCTGTCGAGAGCCGGGGGACCTGACTCAGTCGCCGCCTGCGCGCCGGTCCGTCAGCCACGCCGACGCGACGGCCACGACGCCGGCGAACCCCCCGAGCAGCACCGCTTGCGTCCAGTTAAAGCCGAGGAGCGTCCCGGCGACCAGCGTGACAAGAACGAACGCGACCGTGAGGGCGCCGATCGTCGAGGCGAGGGAAGCGTCAGCGTCGACCATACGCGAACGGAGAGTTCTCGGGCGATAAATCGGCCGATTCGCCCGAAGCCGTCGCGCTCATCGAGAGGAGACTGACGGCGCCTCGACCCGCTAATAAATCTCATATCGCGATATCAAATTCGTCTCGCGCCGCCACCCCCGCCTGCCGACCGGTCCGTTTTTGCGCGCGGCGGCTGTCCCCGCTCGTATGGCGAAACAGCCGCACCTGCTGGTCGAGGAGGGCGACGTACACGACATCGCGGTCATCCCGGGCGACCCGGGGCGCGTCGACCGGATCGCGGACCTCTGTGACGACAGCGAGGTCGTCGCGCAGAACCGCGAGTACAAGGTCGTCAACGCGAGCTACGAGGGGACCGACCTCACTATCTGCTCGACCGGGATCGGCTGCCCGTCGGCCGCCATCGCCGTCGAGGAGCTCTCGCGGGTCGGCGTCGAGACGTTCGTCCGGTGTGGCACCTGCGGGGCGCTCCAGCCGGAGATGGAGGTCGGCGACATGGTCGTCGCGACGGGCGCGGCCAAGGAGGAGGGGACGAGCAAGCGCTACGAGTCCGCGAACTACCCGGCGGTCCCCGACTACGACGTGCTCACGGGGCTCGTCGGGGCGGCCGAGGACAACGACGAGGAGATCCACGTCGGCCCCATCGTCTCCGACGACGCGTTCTACAACGAGAGCAACGAGTACGTCGACGACTGGAACGACGCGAACCTGCTCGCGATCGAGATGGAGGCCGCGACCGTCTTCGCGCTCGCGCGGCGGAAGGGGCTCGCCGCCGGCGCCATCTGTACCGTCGACGGCAACCTCGTCGCCGGATCACAGAAGGGGGCGGACTCCGACGACGAGCTGCCGGAGAAGGCGAAAGATAACGTCGAGCGCGCGATCCGGATCACGCTGAACGCGATCACCTCGCTGTAGTCGGGCGGAGCGGCCGCCGATCGTTCGGTTTCTACTCCTCCGCGCGGAACTCCACGAGCGTTAGCTCGCGGTCGAGCGCGCACGTCTCGTGGGGGGGATCGCCGAGCACCTGATCGATGACGCGCTCCTCGTCGAAGTCGGCGCCGTCGGGGACGCAGTAGCCGTGGCTGGGGCACTCGGTGTGCGGACAGGGGCCCGCGAGCGACACCTTGCTACCGGCGTACGCGCGCTTCGAGGGGACGTTCGCGGGGACCGACGCGGGTTCGACCTCGACCGCCCGGACCCCTGCGTCGTGGACGGCGCAGTCGAGCGTCTGGGCGTTCTCGCGGATCCCGGTCACCCGGTAGCGGGTGCCCTCGGAGAGGTTGAGGCACTGGCCGCGGTAGGGGCACCCCTCGCAGTCGGTCGATTCCCCCTCGTAGACGAACTCGCGGCCCACGTCCGCGAGCCGCGTCCCGATGAGCGTGACCGTGGTCATGCCCGGAGCGACGCGCCGAGCGTCCGTAAGCCTCCCGCCTCGGCGGGCGTCGCCGGGTCGCCCTGAAAACGGGGCGAAGAAGTCCGGAGGGCAAGACACATCCGCGCGCCTCGGCAACCACGACCGAAGATGATCGCGGGAGTCGCGCGCGACCTGCGCGCAGAGGCCGAGCGGGCGAACGAGCGGCGCGTCCTCGTGCTCGCGGGCGACCGCAACCGCGCGATCGACGCCGCCTACGACGCGGTCGAGTCGCTCGGAGTCGACGACGGGGACGTCTCCATCGTCTCGACGCGCGGGGGGTTCCGGTTCGAGGAGTGCCGCCCGCGAAACGCCGACGAACTCCTCGGTCGCACCCGGGAGGCGGTCGTCTTGGACTGCCACGAGCGGTTCGTCCCGAACGCGCTCGGCCGCGCGGTCGGCGCCGTCGACGGCGGCGGGCTCCTGATCCTCCTGACGCCCGCGCTCGACGACTGGCCGGCGATCCGCGACCGGTTCGACGACTCGCTCGCGGTGCCTCCCTTCGGCATCGACGACGTGACCGGGCGGTTCCGCGAGCGCCTCGTCGCGACGCTCCGCGGACACCCCGGAATCGCGGTCGTCGCGCTCGGCGACGAGCCGGCCGCCGACGGCTTGGAGCGCGACGGACTCACCGGGGGACAGCGTGACGAGCGCGACGAGGCGGTCGACGCCGGCGACGCGGTCGACGAGGCGGTCGGCGACGCCGCGGTCGACGCCGCCGATTCCCGGAGCGCGCCGCCAGGGGCGACGTTCCCCGCGGCCGCGTACGGCGCCTGCCGCACGGCCGACCAGGCGCGGGCGCTGCGCGCGTTCGAGGCACTGGCCGAGCCCGGCGCCGCCGTCGTCGTCGAGTCGGATCGGGGGCGCGGGAAGTCGAGCGCGGCCGGGCTGGCGGCGGGCGCGCTCGCGCTGGCGGGCCGCGACGTGCTCGTCACCGCGCCCGCGTTCCGGAACGCCGCGGAGGTGTTCGCGCGGGCCCGGGAGCTGATCGGGAGCGAGAGAGACGGGGACGGCGAGGGCGACCCCGCCAGCGACGCGGACGAGCGCGATCTTCGAACGCCGGCCGGCGGTCGCGTCCGGTTCCTGCCGCCCGCGGCCGCCGCGGCAGAAGCGGGCGAGGCGGACGCGGCGATCGTCGACGAGGCGGCGGCGCTCCCGGTGCGGCTGCTGGAGGGGTTCCTCGACGCGCCCGCGGTCGCGTTCTGCACGACGGTCCACGGCTACGAGGGGGCGGGGCGCGGGTTCGCCGTCCGGTTCCGCGAGCGGCTGCTCGCCTCGCGGTTCGCGGTCCGCGACGTGCGGCTCGACGAGCCGATCCGATACGCGCGGAACGACCCGGTTGAGGCGTGGGCGTCGCGCGCGCTCCTCTTGGACGCCCGGCCCGCGGTCGACGAGGCGGTCGGCGACGCCGCGGTCGACGACGCGGCCTATCGCGCGCTCGACCCGGACGACCTGCTTGCGGACGAGACGCTGCTCGGCGAGGCGTTCGGGCTGCTCGTCGCCGCCCACTACCGGACCGAGCCGAACGACCTCGCGCGGCTGCTCGACGCGCCGAACCTCGTCGCGCGGGCGCTCGTCGCGAACGGCCGGGTCGTCGCGGTCGCGCTGCTCGCGCGTGAGGGCGGGCTCGACGCCGAGACGCGGCGGGGGATGTACGAGGGCGAGCGCGTCCGCGGCAACATGGTGCCGGACGTGCTCACGAGCCAGCTTCGCGACGAGGCGGCCGCCGCGCCGCGCGGCCTGCGGACGGTCCGGATCGCGACCCACCACGCGCTCCGGGACGCGGAGTTCGGCTCGCGGCTGCTCGACGAGGTCCACGCGGAGTTCGGCGAGGGAGTCGACTACTTCTCGGTCGGCTACGGCGCGACGCCGCGGCTGCTCCGCTTCTGGCGCCGGGCGGGCTACCGGACCGTTCACCTCTCGACGAGCCGCAACGACGCCTCGGGAGAGTACTCCGCAGTCATGCTCCGCCCGGAGACCAAGGCCGGGCGCGACTTGCTGGACCGCCACGCGGTCGCCTTCCGGGACCGCGAGCGCGACGGGCTCTCGGACGCGCACCGCGACGTCGACCCGGACGTGGTCCGCGGCGCGCTCCGCGCGTGTCCCGCGCCGGTCCCGATAGACCTCACTGACACCGAGTGGCGCTCGGTCGTCGGCGCGTCGGTCGGCCCGGGGATGTACGACACGGCGCCCGGGGCGTTCCGCGACCTCGCGCTCGCAACGCTGATCGAGGGGAGCGGCGGCGACGGCGTCGGCCTCGATGACCGCGAGGAGCGCCTGCTCGTGCGGAAGGTGCTTCAGGGCCGGCCGTGGGAGAAGGTCGCCGAGGAACTCGACTTCGTCTCGCCGAGCGCGTGTATGCGCGCGCTCGGCGACGCCTTCGTCCCCGTCGTCGAGCGGTACGGAACCGACTTCGCGCGCAAGGAGCGGGAGCGGTTTATAAGCAGCTGAGCGGAACGGCGGCGACTATTTATAAATGGATCCGCGGTGGCGCGTGCCGACGAGCGCCCGGAGGGCGCGAGTCGCACGCGCGAGGGAGTCGGCCGACCGGAGCGAAGCGGAGGGAGGCCGACGAGGCTGGGGAGGCGTGAGGCGCTGTGCTGTGCGGTGCGGGGTGGGACTCAAAGGGGCAGTCGCGAGGACGAAGCACGGCGACGGAAGCACCGCAGCGAGTGAGCGAAGCGAACGAGCGAGGAGCGCACCGAGCCGCGCGAGTCATCGTGACTGGGGCTTTGGCGGTGTTCACCACCGATCCACCAGTAGCCACTTATAAGTGAACGGCTGGGGCTTTGGAGGCATCCGCCGCCGATCCGCTGTCAACTACTTATAAAAGATCAACTCGGAAGAGAGAAATCGACACCACGCCGTCAACGGCTATTTATAAGCGATTCTCACGGCCGGGATCGACGTCGATGGCGTCCACGGGGCAGACGTCCACGCAGAGCATACAGTCGATGCACTGGTCCTCGTCGGCCGGGTTCGCCTTGCGCTCGGATTCGGGGTGGCCGGGGGTGTCGACCCACTCGAAGACGTCGACCGGGCAGTCCTCAAGGCAGGCGCCGTCCGCGAGACAGATGTCGAAGTCGACCGCGACGTGGGTGCCGCGGATCCCCTGCTTCTCCGGCGGTTCGACGGGGCCCCACACGGCGACGCCGTCCTCCTCGCCGGCCCGCTCGCGGTTCACTTCGAAGTTCGAGTCGATGGCCATCGTTGCCCTCGCTTCGCCGCTTGGGGGTTTAAACTCCGCGACGAACGGATTCGGTCGGCTGGGTGGGCCGAGCCCGCCCCTCAACGATCGACCTACGGATGCGCGTAGTACGCCAGCAGGTCCTCGGAGCCCTCCGGGCCGTCCGCCTCGTCGGTCGCCTCGGGGTCGAACGCGTCGATACGGGCGAAGCCGACGCGCACGAACTGGACGACCGTGTCGGGGTCGACGTCGGTGAGAGCGGGCTCAGCGATCCCGCGGACGTCGCCGGAGACGGTGCGCAGGAGCGTCTCGAGCCCTTCCTCGGCCGGCGCCCAGTGGATCACGTCCACGTCGCCCTCGCGGACCACGTCGATGTCGGCGTCGAGGAAGACGAGTTCGTCGCCCTCGTGGCGGACGCAGCCGTACCCCTTGAGCCAGACGCGCTCGCCCTCCGCCGGAAGGTCGGGGGACTCGACCGCGATCCGACCGGCGGGCACCTCGCGGTCGCCGCGGTCGGGGTGGTCGGGGTGTAGCGGCGGGTGGCCCGCCTCGGGCGCGGGCGCGTCGCCGTCGACGACCGGCAGCTCCACGGCGGGCGCGTCATCGCGGTCGCGAACGAAGAAGTAGCGGTTCGCATCGTCGTCGACCAGGTCGCGGTTGTTCGCGTACACCGACGACATCGCGAGGTCGACGTCGGAGGTGGACATCCCGAGCTCGGTCATCGAGTCGACGAGCGCCCGCCCCTGAATCCCGCGGCGGCGCATCGACTGGATGGTCGGGGCGCGCGGGTCGTCCCAGCCGGTCAGCTCGCCGTCCTCGATGAGGCCCTTGATCGTCGACGTGGACAGCGTCACGTCGTACTCGTCGACCTGGACGTGGCCCCAGTGGAGCGTTTCGGGGTACTCCCAGCCGAAGTAGTCGTAGACGAACCGCTGGCGCTTCGCGGAGTCCTGGAGGTCGATGCCGCGGATGATGTGCGTGACGCCCGTGAGGTGGTCGTCGACGCCCGACTGGAAGTCGAGCATGGGCCAACAGCGGTAGTCGGCCGCCGCCTCGCGCGGGTGCGGCGTGTCGATCATCCGGAAGGCGACCCAGTCGCGCAGCGCGGGGTTCTTGTGTTCGATGTCGGTCTTCACGCGGAGGACCATCTCGCCGGCCGAGTACTCGCCGTCGACCATCGCCGCGAACTCCTCGCGGACCGTCTCGACGTCCTTCTCGCGGTGGGGACACGCCTCGCCGGCGTTTTTCAGCTCGGAGAAGTCGTCGCCGGAACACGAGCAGGTGTAGGCGCCGCCGGCGTCGATCAGCTCGCGGGCGTGGTCGTAGTACGTCTCCAGCCGGTCCGACGCGCGAAGCACGCGGTCGGGCTCGAAGCCGAGGTACTCGATGTCCTCGAGGATCGCGTCGTACGCGTCGAGGTCGGGGCGCTTCGTCTCCGGATCGGTGTCGTCGAACCGGCAGATGAACTCGCCGTCGTATCGCTCCTTGTACGTCCCGATGACGGCGGGCATGCGCGCGTGGCCGACGTGCCACGGGCCGTTCGGGTTCGGCGCGGCGCGCATCACGACCGCGCCGTCCTCGGCGTTCGGGAGGTCGGGGAGGACGTGCTCGTCTTCCTCGTCGTCGGCCTCCAGCTCCGCGAGCCGCTCGGGCGCGAGCTCGCCGAGCCGCTCCCGGCGCTCGGCCTCGTCCATCTCGCCGACCTCGTTCACGACCGGCGCGAGGACGCCCGGAATCTCGTCGCCGTGCGGGCGGAACTCGGGGTTCTCGCCCATGATCGGGCCCATGATCGCGCCCACGTCCGGGTCGCTGCCGTGTTTGAGCGCGTTGAAAAGCGCCGCAGCCTCGCCGGCCGCCGCGACGCGCTCGCGGAGTTCGTCGTCCATGGGCGTGGCTTGTCGGGGTCGGGTCAAAAACGCCGCGAAACGGCGGGGAGGGGCGGGTCCCGGAGCGGCTCGGGCGACGCGAGCGGGACGGGCAGCACGAGCGGCTCGGACGACGCGAGCGGGACGGGCAGCACGAGCGGCTCGGGCGGCGACCGCCGCGACGTCCGTCGCGCCGGGACGGCGGGTAGGGGCACTCGACACGAGCGGTCGGACGGGCTTAAACGACCCAGACCGTTCACGGCGGTACGGGCCCGCTACCGGCGTAAACGGTCGAGACCCTTTTTAGCGCGGGGGACCCAGTGGCGCGATCGGTCGCCGCGCGGCGGTGTTCGTCTTGCGCCGACCCTCGCCGGGCGGTGGTGATCGTCTCGCGCCGGCCCTCGACGCCGGACGAACCGGTTCGGTTCGTCGCCTTGATAGTCGCCGGGACCGTGGTCGAGGCATGAGCATCGCGCCGGTAGTCGTCGGAACGCGGGGGAGATCACGGTGGTAGGACCTATCTCCGAGGCGGAGCGAGAGGCCGGAAACCGGAAGATCAAGCTCGTGCTGCTCGCGATCGTCACGGCCACGCCGCCGCTTATCGCCCTCCAGTTGGACCCGACGCCGGTCCAGCTCCTGGCCGCGGCCGGGGCCGGGCTCGGTCTCGGCCTCGTGGTCGTGTGGTACCTCGGCCGTCTCGCGGCGGAGTTCGCCGGCAGCGGCCCTCGGCGCCGGCGCCCGCGCTGAGATCGACCGGCGTTCGCATCGTCACGCCGGCGCTGATATCGACCGTCGTTCGCCCTCCCGCTGCCGGCGGCGCGACGCCCCGCTAATCGGCGCCCGTCTGGGCGCCCCGAACCGGCTCGACGAGGTCGCCGGCCTGCTCGCCCGCGACGGACCGGGAACTCGACAGCGGCGAGATGCTCACCTCGCCCTCGACGGCCGCGCGGCGGTCCGAGCCGGGGTCGTCCGGAACGTTGCCGCGCAGGAACTCCCGCCAGAAGCGGTCGCGCAGCTCCATCCCCATCTCGCCCCGGCGCTCGCCGAACTCCCAGCCCTCAGGGGCGTTCTCCTCGTCCGGCCCCTCCTCGCCCGGGCGGAACTCGATCACATCGAAGCCGCGCGCGGGCTCGGTCAGCCGGTAGGTCGGGTTCGCCGCCGCCTCGTCGTCCGCGGCCGGCACGTTGACGTTCAACACGTCGGCGCCGAACGGGAGGGGCGAGCCGTCCGCGTCTCGCTCGCCGTCACCGAGGTCGGCGCGAGCGAGCAGGTCGGCGACGACCTCGCCGGCGACCGCGAAGTCGCCGTTGTCCAGCGTCGGCGGCACGGGGAGGTTCCCGCGGTCGTACAGCGAGACGGCGATCGCGGGCGTGCCGAGGAAGGAAGCCTCCATCGCGGCGCCGACGGTGCCGGACTGCCCGAGGATGTGCGCACCGATGTTCGGCCCGTGGTTACAGCCGGAGACGACGACGTCGGGGTCGAGCCCGAGCGCCACCTCCGCGACCGCGACGCAGTCCGCGGGGGTGCCTTCGACCGCGTAGCCGCGGTCCGTCTCGGTGTAGTCGACCGTCGTCTCCCACCACGAGCGCGCGCCGCCGACGCCGGACTGGTTACTCGCGGGCGCGACGACCGTCACGTCGTGGTCGCGCGAGAGCGCGTCCGCGAGCGCCCGGAGCCCGACGGCGTCGATCCCGTCGTCGTTGGTGAGCAGGATCTCGGTTGGCATGCGACACCCTGCGAGCCGGCGAGAGAAAACGTCGCCGGTCCGGGTCGAAGAGCGGAGGGTGAGCGACTCGAGCGGGATCGGGGAGGAACGTCGCGGGCGTCGGCCGGGTGGTACTCCGTGTGGTCAGTCGGAGGGCGCCGGAGCGGCGGAAAACGGGAACGCGATGAGTCGAACGGTCAGTCGGCCGCGAGGCGGCGCGACGAGGTCGCCAGGTCGAGCACCTCGTCGAAGAAGCCGAGCGAGTCGTGCGGGCCGGGGTTCGCCTCGGGGTGGTACTGGCGGGTGATGACGTCCAGCTCCTCGCTGTCGAGCCCCTCGACGGTGTCGTCGTTGACGTTCACCTGCGTCACCTCGAGCGGGCCGGTGTCGGCGACCGTGTAGCCGTGGTTCTGGGTGGTCATCACGACCTTGTCGGTGCGGAGGTCCTTCACCGGCTGGTTGACGCCGCGGTGGCCGAACGCCATCTTCTCGGTCGAGCCGCCGAGCGCGCTCGTGATCACCTGCTGGCCGAGGCAGATGCCGGCCAGCGGCAGGTCGCCCGCGAACTCGTCGACGACCGCTTGCGCGGCGACGAAGTTCTCCGGGTCGCCCGGGCCGTTCGAGACGAAGAGCACGTCTGGCTCGACGGCGGCCACGTGCTCGGGAGTCGCGTCGTACGGGAGGACGTGGACGTCCGCGTCGCGCTCGGTGAGCGAGGAGATGATCGAGCCCTTCGCGCCGCAGTCGAGCAGGGCCACGTCGACATCGCCGCCGCCCTCGTGGACGGTCGGCTCCGCGACCGAGACCTGCGCGCCGATGTCGACGTGGTCGCTCATCGGCTTACACGCCTCCATCTCCGCGACCGCGTCCTCGGGCGTCGCGTCCGGGCCGGCCGCGATCCCGCAGGCCATCGCGCCCTCTTCGCGGACGGTGGTGACGATCTCACGGGTGTCGATGTGGTCGACGGCCGGCACGTCCTCCCCGGCGAGCCAGTCGGCGACGTCGTCGGTCAGCTCGCGGGCGACCGCCGCGCGGGGCTGGACCGACTCGGACTCGAACCGCTCGGTTCGGACGCCGTAGTTCCCGATGAGGGGGTACGAGAAGGTGAGGATCTGTTCGGCGTAGGAGGGGTCGGTGAGCGACTCCTCGTAGCCGGTGTACGCGGTCGTGAACACCAGTTCGCCGCGGGTCCGCCCCGGCGCACGAGCGCGCGCTTCGAGCACGCGTCCGTCGGCCAGCGCGATGTAGGCGTCCGACATTACGAGAAACGTACGCACAAAGAGATATAAATGCGTCGTTCGAAGGTTCGTTACGATATTCGTAACGGGTAAGGCGGGGGACCGAGACGGATCGGTATGGACGACCTCGACCGACGGATCCTCTCGATCCTGCGACGGGACGCGCGGACCCCGTACACGGAGATCGCGGACCGGGTGGGGACCTCCGAGGGGACCGTGCGCAACCGCGTCGACCGCATGACCGACGAGGGCGTGATCGAGCGGTTCACGGTCACGACCCGCACCGGCAACGTGAAGGCGATGATCGAGATCTCGGTGGAGATGAACGTCAACACCGACGCGGTCGGGCAGCGGATGGTGGAGTGGGAGGAGGTCGACTTCGTCTGGCAGGTGTCGGGCGAGGAAGACATCGTCCTCGTCGTCGACGCGGTCGACACGCGCGCGGTCAACGAACTGATCACGCAGGCCCGCGAGATGGACGAGGTCAAGTCGACGAAGACGCGGCTCATTCTCGACGAGCGGTTGGGGTAGGCGGGGACCGAGCGGCTCGGCGACCGCCTCTCACCGACTACTCTTCCGCCACGCTCGTCTGCATCCCTTCCGTGTTGAACGCGCTCCCGGCGCCCTCGTCGCCGAGGACGATCACGCCGGCGCCCGATCCCGTGATCGCCTCGAACTCGTCTATTGCGCGGTCGGCCGCGGCCTGCGCGTCGAGGCCGTCGTCGAGGTAGTCAACGGCGCGCCGCGAGAGCATGACGCGCGCGATGTCCTCGCCGGCGCCCGTCGCGCTCGCGCCGCCGGCCTCGGTACAGAAGAACCCCGAGCCGACCTGCGGCACGTCGCCGACGCGCCCGGCGAGCGCGAACGACCGGCCGCCCGTGGAGGTCACCGCCGCGAACGACTCGCCGTCGGTCGCGACCGCGCCGACCGTGTCGTGGTCGGGGGCGCCGTGTTTCCCGTCGTCACCCTCCGAGCGCTCCCCCTCCGATCCCTCGCCCGCCTGGTCGTCGCCCGAGCCGAACCGCGTCGCGAGCCAGTCGAGGTGCTCGCGCGGGCCGCCCCGCGGCGGGTCCTCCGTCTCGTAGCGCTCCCGTTTCTCGTCGGTACGCAGGTCGACGCCGGTGTCGACGCCGAACTCGTCGGCGAGGTCGACCGCGTGCTCGCCCGAGACGAAAATGTGGGGCGTCTCGGCGTGGACGACGCGGGCGACGCTCGCCGCGTGCTCGACGCCCGGCATCGAGCAGGCCGCGCCGACCTCGCGGTCCGACGTCATCACGCCGGCGTCGGTGCGGACGACGCCGTCCGACTGGACCGCGCCGCCGACGCCCGCGTTGAACCGGGGGTCCGATTCGAGGACGCCGACCGCGGACTCGACCGCGTCGAGCGGCGAGGCGGCGTCGGCACCGCGTGCGGCCGCCTCGTCGAGGACCGCCTGTCTGGGCTCCGGGTCGTCGGGCGCGCCGCCCGCGCCGCCGTGGACGATAACTCGCATACCGGGGCCATCCGCGGCGGCCACATAAGCGCCCGGAACCCGGCGGCGACGGCTGGGACCGACCGGCCGCTCGCCGCGACGCCGCAAGACCTATTCCCGCCGCCGGGCGATCCGCGGGCATCGTGACGACCGCCGACGCCGGGGAGGCGACGGGCCGCGCGCGGCCCGCCTCCCGCGTTCGCGCCGCGCTCAGCCGCCGTCTCGGAGTCGACCCGCGCGCACTCGCCGCGTTCCGGGTCGCGCTCGGCGTCGTCCTCCTCGCCGACCTCGCGCTCCGCGCGCGGAACCTCACCGCCTTCTACACCGACGCGGGCGCCCTCCCGCGGGCGACGCTCGCCGAGGCGTCCCCGCTCGGCGCCCGCCTCTCGCTCCACACCGTCTCGGGCGAACCGTGGGCCGTCGCGCTGCTGTTCCTCGTCGCGGGCGCCGCGGCCGTCGCGCTCGCGGCCGGCTACCGCACCCGCGTCGCGGCCGCGGTCTCGCTGGTCCTGCTCGCGTCGCTCCAGGCGCGGAACCCGTTCGTCCTCAACGCCGGGGACACCCTCCTCCTCCAGCTGGTTGGCTCCGGGCTCCTGTGCCCGCTCGGCGCTCGCTGGTCGGTCGACGCGGTCCGCCGGCGCGGGGACGGTCCAGCGGACGCGACGGGCAAAAGGGAAGCCGGACGCGTCGCCGGCCCCGCCTCCGGACGCGTCGCCGGCCCCGCCGCGGCGCTGCTCTTGAGCCTCGTCGCGGTGGTGTACGTCTCTAACGCGGTGGAGAAGCTCCGCGGGATCGCGTGGCCCGCGGGCGAGGCCGTCGAGCGCGTCTTCCGGCTCACCTATCTCCACGGCCCGCTCGGGGGCCTCGTCCCCGAGTGGTCGGTGCTGCTCTCGGCGGCGACGTACGGCTGGCTCGCGCTGCTTTTCGCCTCCCCGCTGCTGATCGCGGCCGCCGGCCGGGTCCGCGCGGCGCTCGCGGGGACGCTCCTCGCGGCGCACCTCTCGATGGCCCTCACGCTCCAGATCGGCGTCTTCTCCGTGACCTCCGCGGCCGCGCTGGTGCCCTTCTTCCCGCCGTTCGTCTGGGACCGGGTCGAGCGCGTGGTCGCTCCCGCGGCCGGCCGCCTCCGAGAGCTCGCGGAGCGTCGGTTCGCGCCCCCGAGCCGAACCGAGGGCAGCGGGGCGGCCTCGGCCGTCCGCGAGCGGGCCGCGGCCGCGATTCCGGTCGTCGCCGCGGTCCTCCTCGTCGCGCTCGTGGCGTGGAACGGGATGGTACTCGGGCTCGTCGAGGCGCCCGACCCCGTCGCGTCGGTGTCGGACCCGACCGAGCGTGGGTGGGACATGTTTGCGCCGGACCCGCCCTCGACCGACGCGCTCGTGCTGGCGACCGCGACGACCGCCGACGGCGAGCGGATCGACGCCCTGTACGGTGACCGCGTCGCGCGCGATCGACCGCCCGGCGACGCCCGCGCGTACCCCACCGCGCGCTGGCGGAAGTTCCTCACGCCGCTCGCGGACGATCCCGACCCGGCCCGCGTCGACCCGCTGCTCGCGCACCTCTGTGACCGCGCTGCGGGGTTCGCCGACGGTGGTGGCGCCGGAGACGCCGGGGACGCCGGAGACGGTCGGATCCAATCGGTCACCGTCTCGGCGGTCGGCGTCGACGTCTACGACGGGGAGACGCGAGTCGAGGAGGTCGGGACGGGCTCCTGTTCGGGGCGGTGACCGACCGCGCCGGCGAGCCGTCCGCCGCTCGACGCCGCGATTTAAACATCGAGCGCCCGAAGCGCGCGGCGTGACCGATTCGGAATCGACCGCGCCGCCGACGAGTCCGACGCCGGTGTCCGTCCTGTTGCCGACCGTCCGCTGGACCGACGCCTGCGACGAGGTGGCGGCGCAGCTCCGCGGCCCAGAGGCGTTCCGCGGCGATGAGGGCGGTGAGGCCGACGGCGACCGCGACGACGGCGACCGCGACAGTGACCGCGACCGCGAAGACGCCGACAGTGACCGCGACCGCCACGGCGACGAACTCCTCGTGATCTGCGACTCGCCGGACGACCCCGTGGCGGATCGGCGCGGCGACCTGCCGGCCCGCACCCGGATCGTGATCGCCGGCGAGCCCGAGGGCTGTTCGGGGAAGGCGAACGCGATCGCGGCCGGGATGGAGGCGGCCGCGAACGACCGTATCGCCTGGACGGACGACGACTTTCACCACCCGTCAGACTGGCTGGCGACGCTCGACGCCGACTACGACCGGCGAGGACCGACCACGGAGGTGCCGGTGTTCGTCGGGCGCGACCCCCTCGCTCGCCTGTTCGAGCCGGCGTACGTGATCGGCGGGACGCTCGCGGTGTTCGAGACCGGCGTCGCGTGGGGCGGCGCCGTGATCTTCGAGCGCGACGACCTCCGCGACGGGGAGCCGGCGTTCCTGCGGGACCTCCGACGCACCGTCAGCGACGACGGGACGCTCACCGAACACGTCGACGTCTCGGCGGTCGATCGGACGCGCTACGTCCGGGCCGGCGGGTCGCTCCGGGGCTCGTTGGAGCGGTTCGTCCGCTTCCTGACGATCACCCGGTACCACGCGCCGGGGGCGACGGCGTTCAACGCCGCCTTCGGCGTCGTCATGGCCGCGCTCTGTCTGCTCGCGCCGGTCGCCGGGGTGTCTCTCGTCACGGCGCTGGCGGGGGCGGCGTACGCTCGGTTCGGGATCCGGCGCGCGACGTTCCTGCTCGCGGCGCCCGGCGTCCTGATCGCCCCGCCGCTGATGGCGTACGCGCTCGCCCGCCGGACGTTCGTCTGGGGCGGGCGCCGCTACCGCTGGCGGTCGCTGTTCGACGTCGAGGTCGAACCGGTTTGACCGGCAACCGCCGGGCGAGCAGCAGCGAGGCGTCGGGAGACGCGTCCGCGGAGCGGCCCGAGGATCGCCCGGCGAGAACCGGCAAACGCTGCGAGCGCGACGCTCCCGCCGAAAACGGCAGGCACTTTAGGGGGGCACAGGAATCCACGAACGTTCATGAGCTACGATAAGGTCGACGTCCCCGACGACGGCGAAGTCATCACGATCGCCGACGAGGAGACCGGCGAGCTGAACGTTCCGTCCAACCCGATCGTCCCGATCATTCACGGCGACGGAATCGGTACCGACGTCGGGCCGGCCGCGCAGCAGGTACTCGACGCCGCCGCCGAGGCGACGGGTCGCTCCATCGCGTGGATGCGGGTCTACGCCGGGGCGTCCGCCCGCGAGAAGTACGACGAGAACCTCCCCGAGGACACCGTCTCGGCCATCCGCGACCACCGCGTCGCGATCAAGGGCCCGCTGACGACGCCGGTCGGCGCCGGGTTCCGCTCGCTGAACGTCGCGCTCCGGCAGACGCTCGACCTGTTCGCGAACGTCCGCCCGACCTACCACCTCGAGGGCGTCCCGTCGCCCGTCAAGAACCCCGAGAAGATGGACATGATCACCTTCCGCGAGAACACGGAGGACGTCTACGCGGGCGTCGAGTGGGAGGCCGGCACCGACGAGGTCGAGGAGGTACGCGACTTCCTCGAAGACGACATGGGCATCGCGGACGTCATCCACGACGGCCCGGTCGGCATCGGCGTCAAGCCCATCTCCGAGTTCGGCTCGAAGCGCCTCGTCCGCGAGGCCATCGACTACGCGGTCGCCAACGGCCGCGATTCGGTCACCCTCGTCCACAAGGGGAACATCATGAAGTTCACCGAGGGCGCCTTCCGCGACTGGGGCTACGAGGTCGCCGAGGAGGAGTACGGCGAGGACGTCATCACCGAGGACCAGCTCTGGGAGGAGCACGACGGCGAGCAGCCCGAGGGCACCGTCGTCGTTAAGGACCGCATCGCGGACAACATGCTCCAGCAGCTGTTGACCCGCACCGACGAGTACGAGGTCATCGCGACGATGAACCTCAACGGCGACTACATGTCCGACGCCGCCGGCGCGCAGATCGGCGGCCTCGGCATCGCGCCCGGCGCCAACTTCGGTCACGGCCGCTGTCTCGCCGAGCCGGTCCACGGCTCCGCGCCCAAGTACGCCGGCGAGGACAAGGTGAACCCCACCGCGATGATCCTCTCGGGCCGCGAGATGCTCGATTACCTCGGCTGGTCCGACGCCGCGGATCTCGTGCGCGACGCCGTCGAAGAGACCATCGCCTCCGGGAAGGTCACCTACGACCTTCACCGGCAGATCGAGGGCGGCGAGAAGCTCGCGACCAGCGAGTTCGCGGACGCCGTCGTCGACAAGATCGACGAACTGGCGTAAGGCGGACAGACGGTCGGCTCTCGGCGGATCGCTGTCTGTTCGATCTCGGTGTTTTTCCGATCTCTTTCGGTGTCGGCTACCAGTTGGATTCCGTCGAATCTCGTATTTAAAATATTGCGGCGGCCATGTCCGACCCGGTCGCTTGCTTATAAATAGGTGTCAACAGGACGGCGGCGAACATTCCCAAAACCCCAGCCGCTTGCTTATAAACCGCAGCCGCCGCGGCGAACACCGCCGAAGCCCCAGCCGCGAGGCGGGCGCACGCTCGTTGCGCTCCTCACTCGGTCGCTCCGCTCCCTCGTTGCGGTGCTTACGTCGCCTGCGCCCGCCTCGCGGCTGCCCCTTCGATTCCCGCCCCGCACAGCACCACCGGAAGACGGTCGCCTCGCTTCGCTCGGCGCTGCGTCTTCCGTATTCCCGCTCGCTCCCTTCGGTCGCTCGCGGGACCGCAGCCTCACACCTCCCCAGCCTCGTCAGTCGCCTCCGCTTCGCTTCGGCGACTGACTCCAGCGAGGGACCGAAGGTCCCTCTGGCAGCCGGCGCGTAGCGCCGGCGACCTCGCGCGTGCGACTCGCGCCCTGCGGGCACTCGTCGGCACGCGCCAACCGCGGAGATCGATAGCGCGTCATCGGGAGCTTATAAATGACGCCGGCGCGCTCGCGCCGATCCGGCTCGTCGTCCGCGGAGGCGAGGATACAAATCCGGGCGTCGCCTTGCGCCGGTATGGTAACCTTCCTCGCCGGGGGGACGGGCACGCCGAAGCTCCTCGACGGCGCGGCCCGGGTGTTCGAGTCGGCCGAGACCGCGGTCGTCGCCAACACCGGCGACGACGTCGAGCTCGGCGGCCACCTCGTCTGCCCCGACGTCGACACCGTGCTGTTCGCCGGCGGCGGCGTCCTCGACCGCGAGACGTGGTGGGGGATCGACGGCGACACGACCGCGACCCACGCGGAGCTGCGGCGGCTCGCCGACGAGGTCGGCCTCGGAACGGCCCCCCGATACCTCGCCGACGACGCGCAGACCGCGGGCCGCGAGATCGCCCGGTGGCGGCGGTTCTCGGCGGTCGGCGAGTTCATGGAGATCGGCGACCGCGACCGCGCGGTCCACCTCACGCGGACGAGCCTGCTCGACGAGGGGAAATCGCTCACCGAAGCGATCCGAATCCTCGCGGACGCGTTCGACCTCGACGTCGACCTCCTCCCGATGTCCGACGACCCGGTCGCGACGCTGGTCCACACCGAGAGCGGCGAGACGCTCCACTTCCAGGAGTACTGGGTCGCGCGCCGCGGCGAGCCGCCGGTGGCCGACGTGGAGTTCCGGGGCGCCGCCGATGCCGAGCCGACCGACGCCGTGCGGGACGCCCTCGCGGATCCGGTCGTGATCGGCCCCTCGAATCCCGTGACGAGCCTCGGGCCGATGCTGGCGCTCCCCGGCTTCGAGCGCGCGCTCCGGGAGACGCCCGTGGTCGCCGTCTCGCCGTTCGTCGGCGACGAGGTGTTTTCTGGTCCCGCGGCGGAGCTGATGGCGGGCGTCGGCCGCGAGCCTTCGACCGCGGGCGTGGCCGACGCCTACCCCTTCGCGGACGCGTTCGTCCTCGACGACGCGGACCCGACCGACCTCGACCGCCACGTCGAGCGCACCGACACGCGTATCGACGACGCGGACGACGCCGAGCGCGTCGCTCGCGCCTGCGAGCGCGCGCTGGCGGCTGTCACCGAGGACGCGCCGGACGCGGGACCGCCGCGGGAGGGCGCGGAGTGACGCGGGAACCGTTCCTCGTCGCCGCGAGCCTCAGCGGCGCCGCCGACGCCGAGTGGGCACGAGACGCAGCCGAGCACGTCGACGTCGCGCTGCTCGGCGGGGTCGCGCTCGACCCGGCCAGCCGGGCGGCGGCCCGCGACCTCGTCGCCCGCGGCCGAGAGGAGTTCCTCCCGGCCGACCCGCTCGCCTTCGTCGCCGACCAGCTCGACGCGCTCGCGGACGCGCCGGTCCGCCCCGGGGTCAACGTCCGGAGCGCGACGCCGGGGCCGGTCCGAGAGGCGGCGCGGATCTGCGCCGACCGCGACGCGGTCTGCGAGGTCAACGCCCACTGCCGACAGCCCGAACTGCGCGCGGTCGGCTGCGGCGAGTCGCTGCTCCGCGAGCCCGACCGCCTCGCGCGGTACGTCGCCGCCGCGGCCGAGACCGGCGTGACGACGAGCGTGAAGGTCCGCGCCGAGGTGCCGGGCGTCGACCTCGTCGCCGTCGCTGAGACCGTCGCCGCCGCGGGCGCGGACTGGCTCCACGTCGACGCGATGGACTCGGAGGCGGTGATCGCGGACCTCGCGGCAGCAATCGACGCCGCAGCGGTCGAAGCGGCGTCTGTGGGCGGCGAGGAGACCGCGCTCGCCGGCCTGACGCTCGTCGCCAACAACGGCGTCCGGGCCCGCGAAACGGTCGCCGAGTACGCCGGACACGGCGCCGACGCGGTGAGCGTCGGGCGCCCGACGGAGGACCCGCCGGTCCTCGCGCGCGTCGCGGACGCGGTGGAGAAGTGGCGGGCGGGACGGCTCCGCCTGCGCGGCGGCGAAGCGGGCCCCGAGCCGGAGGCGCGGCTGTGACCCGCGACGAGCGCGGCGGCGGGGCGGACGCGGTCGGCCCGGTCGACGACGCGACGCTCGCGCTCCTGCTGGAGGTCGCCGGCACGCCGAAGCCCGGGAACGTCGACCGACGCCGCGACCTCGACGACCTGCGGTTCGAGGCGTTCCTCGGCGGCGCCGTCGGCGCGCGGTCGGGACTCGAACTGGCCGCCGGAAGCGGTATCGACGCCGCTGACCCCCCCGCGATCGGCGAGGCGTTCGAGCGCGCCGTGGCGGGGATGGCCGACCGCGCCGGCACGAACACGCAGTTCGGCTGCCTGCTGCTCTTGGTTCCGCTGGTTCGGGCGACCGCGGACCCCGATCGGGAGCTCTCGCCCGCCGGCCTCGACGCTGTCTGTCGCGCGACGACCGTCGACGACGCCGTCGCGTTCTACCGCGCGTTCGAGGCCGTCGACGTCGCGGTCGACGACCCGCCGCCGGGCGCGGCCGGCCTCGACGTGCGCCGCGGGAGCGACGCCGAGCCCGCGCTCCGCGAGCGCGAGATGGCCCTGCGCGACGTGTTGGCGCTGTCCGCGGAGTCGGGCGGGTCGGCGGAGACCGGCTCGGGGACGGCGACCGACTCGGTAGACCCGGACCGCGTCCCCGACCGCAACGCCGCCGAGTGGACCGAGGGGTTCCCGCGGACGTTCCGCGCGGCCGAGTGGATCCTGACCGACGAGGGGCCGCTCACGGACCGGGCCGCGCGGGCGTTCCTGGGGCTGCTCGCCGCGGAACCGGACACCCTCGTCGCGTCGACGCGCGGCGCGGAGACGGCGCGCGAGGCGAGCGGACGCGCGAGGGCGGTTCTGGAACCGGGCGGAGGAGATCCGGCCGGCCCGATCGGTGACGTTTCCGCGGTCGACGCCGACGACGTCCACGACGCCGACCTCGAGGCCGCGGAGTCGCTGGCCGAGGCGTTCGTCGCCGAGGGGGTCAACCCCGGCACGACCGCCGACCTCACCTGCGCGGCGCTGTTCGTCGCGCTCCGGCGCGGCGCGGAGGTGGCGCCGTGAGCGACGAACGGCCCGACGGAGCAGCCGCAGAGGGGACCGACCCCGCCGAGGTCGCCCCCGACGGCTGGCCGGTGGCGCTCCGGGGGGTCACCGAGTCCGTGGTGACGACGCTCGGGCCGAACGACCGGTGGAACGTCGCGGCGCTGGGGCTCCACGCGCCGGACAGCTCCGAGGGGGTCGTCACCGCGCGCACCTACGGGCGCACCCGCACGTGGCGGAACTTCGCCGAGCGCGGCGGCGGGGTGGTCCAGTTCACCGTCGACCCGCGGACGTTCGTCGACGCGGCGCTGACGGTCCGCGAGGTCGACGAGCCGGTCCTTCCGGGGGCCGACGCGTGGGTGGAGGTGCGCGCGGAGCGGGTGAGCGCCGAGACCGAGGGCGACACCACGATTCGGACGTGGGAACTGAAGCCCGTCGAGGCGGAGGTCGTCGCGGAGCGCGTCCCGACGGTGAACCGCGGGTTCGGCGCGGTCGTCGACGCCACGGTGGCCGCCTCGCGGCTCGACGTGCCGGCGTTCGACACCGACGAGCTGGTGGAGCGGCTCGAATACTTCGCCGACGTGGTCGAGCGCTGCGGCGGGCCGGCCGAGCGCGAGGCGTTTGCGCGCATCGACGAGGCGACCGGGTGGCGGGAGCGCCTGGGCGGGACGTGACGAGGGGTGACTAGACGGCGCGGTCGCGTCGGGCTCGTTTCTGCGGCCGGGACAGCGCCTCGCGGCCGCTCGCGGCGGAACGAACCCTTTTAGTTCGGGCCGGCGGTATCGCTCGGTATGGCCATCAAACCCAAGTACATCAAGCAGCTCGGGAACGTCCTGCTGGAGCGGTATCCCGACTCGTTCAACACGGACTTCGAGACGAACAAGGAGAGCGTCACCGCCCTGACGACCGTCGAGTCGAAGGGCGTCCGCAACCGGATCGCCGGCTACGTCACCCAGAAGAAGGCGCAGGCGGCGAAGCACGCCTGATCGCTCGGTCCGAATCGCGCTGGTTCTGCGGAGGGTCGCGGCCGTCCGACACGTTAAGTCCGGAGCCGCGGCCATCCCGCCTCGATGGACGCGCTCGTGCGGCCGGTCGTCGACCCGACGTTCGCGGCCGGCGCGCTCGCGTTCCTGCTCGGCGGGGTCGCGCTCGGGACCGCGAGCGGGCTGGTCCCCGGGCTCCACGCCAACAACTTCGCGCTGCTTCTGGCCGGGTTCGCGCCGTCGGTGCCGGCCGATCCGCTGTTCGTCGGCGTCGCGATGCTCGGTGCCGGCGTCGTCCACTCCTTCCTTGACATCGTCCCTGCGCTCGCGCTCGGCGTGCCCGACGCCGCGACCGCGGTCGCCGCGCTCCCCGGCCACCGCCTGGTGATCGCGGGCCGCGGCCGGGAGGCGCTCCGCCTCTCCGCAGTCGGCTCCGGGCTGGCGGTCGCGCTCGCGGTGCCGCTGGCGGTCCCGATCACGTGGCTCATGGTTCGGTGGTATCCGACGCTGCGCGCGCACCTCCCACTGCTGCTCGGGGGCGTCGTCGCCCTGCTCGTCCTCACCGAGTCGTCGCGTCGGGCCGCAGTCGGCGGATTGGTCGCCTTCCTCGCGAGCGCCGCGCTCGGGTTCGCGACGCTCGACGCCGACCCCGCGGCGCCGCTGTCGACCGGGGGCGTCCTCGCGCCGCTCTTCGCCGGGCTGTTCGGCGTCCCCGTCCTCGTCGACGCGCTCGGCGGCGATGGCGTCCCGCCGCAGGCCGATCCCCGGATCGCGATGCGGGCGCGCGACCTCGGGACGAGCGCCGGCGCCGGCTCGCTCGCCGGCGCGGTAGTGGGCTACGTGCCGGGCGTGTCGGCCGCCATCGCCGCCGTCGCCGCGATGCCCGCGGTGCCGCGCGCGTCGGCCGACCGCGGGTTCGTCGTGGCGACGAGCGGCGCGAGCACGGCGAACACGATATTCGCCCTGTTCGCGCTAGTCGCGCTCGGAACGCCGCGGACGGGCGTGACCGTCGCGATCGACCGGGCGGGCGTGCCGTTCGCGCTGCCGATGCTGCTCGTCGCGGCCGCGACCGCCGCCTGCTTCGGGTTCGCCCTGGTCGTGCTGGTCGGCGACCCGTACCTCCGGATCGTCGGGAACGCCGACTACACCCGGCTCTCGGCCGGCGTGTTGGGGCTGCTCGCGCTCGTGTCGTACGCGTTTGCCGGGGCGTTCGGCGTCGGCGTCCTCCTCGTCGCCGGCGCGCTAGGGCTCGTCCCGCCGCGGGTCGGCGCGCGGCGCGTCCACCTGATGGGCGTCCTTATCGGCCCGCTGATCGTCGGCTAAGCGGTCAGAGGAGGGTGACGGTCTCTCGTCGACCGCGACGTGACGATCCCCTCGTCGACCGCGACGTGACAGCCCGCCGTCGACCGAACGGATTGCGACCGTCGAGCGGCACGGTACCGGGGCGCACGAAGCGTTGCGGCGAAAAGAACAACGGTTAAAAGTCGCCGCCGGTGAGTACGTGTATGAGCCAGAGCGACTCTCAAGCCACCCCGCAGTGCGTCTCCTGTGGGATTCAGGTGTCCGGCATGAACGCCGCGCAGTTCTCCTGTCCGGACTGTGGCGCCACCATCTACCGGTGCTCGAAGTGCCGGAAGCAGAGCAACCTCTACGAGTGCTACGACTGCGGATTCCGGGGGCCCTGAGATGGGCGACGTCGCCGCCAAGATCAAGGTCATGCCGAACAGCCCCGGAGTCGACCTCGACGACCTCCAAGACCGCCTGGAGGAGGCGCTCCCCGAGGGCGCGAAGATCCGCGGCTTCGAGCGCGACGACGTCGCGTTCGGGCTGGTCGCGCTCCTGCCGACCGTCATCGTCCCCGACGGCGCGGGCGGGACAGAGGCCGTCGAGGAGGCGTTCTCGCAGGTCGAAGACGTCGAGTCCGTCGCGGTCGAGAACGTCGGCCGCCTGTAAGGCGCCGAGCCCGTAACGCGTCGCCGGCCGCGACGCTGGCGGTTCGATTTTGCGGTTTCGTTCGTCTCGGAAAGCGGCCGCGTCGTGATTCGTCCCGGTCGATCGATCTACCGTCCAGACTCGTAGAACTCCTCGCGGTAGACGCGTCCGAAGGCGTTGCGCCGGAGGGTGCTGGCCGCCGCGTCGGGCTCCTCCTGGTACGTCGCCGCGATCACCGTCTCGGCGAAGGGGATCGGGTGCCAGACGACGTTGTCGACGTTCTCGGAGCCGATCCGGACGACGTCCGCGTCGTCGAACTCGCTGTCCGCGAGCCACGCGTCGAACTCGTCGCCCTCGCCGACGTGGACCGCGAGTAACTCGGCGAACGTCGCGTCGCGGGCGGTCCGGATCACCTCGGGGGTGACGCGCTCGTCGTACTCGGCGGCGTCGAACGACATCGCCTTCGTCGCCTCGCGGACGACCACCTGCGCGACGGGGCCGACCTCCTCGTACCGTTCGAGCGCCTCGGCTCGCGTCTCGGGGGCGAACGTGCCTCTGGTCTCCATACGCGCGATTGGCCGGGGGCGGGCAAGGGCGTTCCGCTACGCGTCGGGGTCGGCGTCCGCGGAATCGGGGCCTTCGCCGGTGTCGCTCGCCTCGGAGTCAGCGTCGTCAGCGCCCGCCTCTCGGGTCATCTCGCGCGCCTCGCGGAGCGCTTCGGCGACGGCCGGGTCGTCGACCGATTCGGGGTCCGGGACGCCGGACCCGGGAGACGGGTCCGGGTCGGTGCCGTGAGCGTGGTCGTGGCCCGACCCGTGGTCGTGCGCGTGATCGTGGTCCGGCGAGGCCCCGTGCCCGCCCGAGCCCATCCCGACGTCCGGGCGGCCGCGCGGGACGGTGTCTTCGAACACCTCGTCGTACTCGGCGTCGTCGGCGTGCGGGGTCACCTCGGCGGCGAGCTCCGCCGGTTCCCGGTCGCTCCAGTCGGCGACGCGCTCGTCGAGCCACGACTCGTGGTCGCCGCCGTGGAGCATCGCCGTGAACGCGAGGTGGTGCGCGAGGTGTTCGCCGTCGCGCTGCGGGGTCTCGCAGACGGGGCACGCGTATCCCATTATACGCCCGCGTTGACGCGTGCGGCGTAAATCGGCGTCGAACGCCGACGACGAGATCCGGGAGGAGCAGCGATCCGCGGTGTTCGGTCACCGAGGCTGTCGCTCACTTGCGGTGATGGATCCATTCTTCCGTCGAAACGAACTCGGTCCCGCCGCACGCGCCGCAGGATACGGGCGGTTCGAACTCGTGGCCGCCGGACGAGCCCTGAACCGGCGTCCCAGCATGGGTTACTTGACAGTCCTCGCAAACGAACTCCTCGACGCGCTCCGGGCTATGTGCCATACTTCTATCTCGAACACCACATGGATAGTTAGCATGGAACTATACTGTTTTATTCTGTATTGTGGCCATGCGAATTTTCCGTACTCGCGAAGAGCGCGTCTCGATCCGCGGAGGAAGAGCAGTGACCGGTGTCGGGAGCGCGTGACGCGGGTCAGTGTGGAGCCGAAGCGGGTCGTCGCCGGCTCGTCCGCGGGGCTCTCTCGCACCTATAACAGCAACTTTATCACTCGCACGGGGCGAATTTCGCATAAGACTACTCCGTTAGGAGGTCCAACAGTGACTGAAGCCAACACACAACCGGAGGTGAACATCGGTCTCGTCGGTCACGTCGACCACGGGAAGACGACGCTGGTACAGGCGTTGTCCGGCTCGTGGACCGACCAGCACAGCGAGGAAATGAAGCGCGGCATCTCGATTCGGCTGGGGTACGCGGACGCGACGTTCCGACGCTGCCCCGGTGTCGACGAACCCGAGTGTTACACCGTCGACGAGGAGTGCGAGGACGGCTCCGAGAGCGATCCGATCCGGACGGTGTCGTTCGTCGACGCCCCGGGCCACGAGACGCTGATGGCGACGATGCTGTCGGGCGCCTCGATTATGGACGGGGCGGTCCTGGTCGTCAGCGCGACCGAAGATGTCCCGCAGGCCCAGACGGAAGAGCACCTAATGGCGCTCGATCTCATCGGGATCGAGAACATCGTCATCGCGCAGAACAAGGTCGACCTGGTCGGCCGCGACCGCGCCGTCGACAACTACGAACAGATTCAGGAGTTCGTTGAGGGCACCGTCGCCGAGGACGCGCCGATCGTCCCCGTCTCGGCCCAACAGGAGGTCAACCTCGACCTGCTCATCGACGCCATCGAGTCCGAGATCCCGACGCCGGACCGCGACCCGGGCGAGAGCGCCCGGATGTACGCGGCCCGCTCGTTCGACATCAACCGGCCGGGCGCGACCGCCGAGGACCTCAAGGGCGGTGTCGTCGGCGGCTCGCTCGTCAGCGGCGAGCTGTCGGTCGGCGACGGACTAGAGATCCGCCCGGGCCGCGAGGTCGACGAGGAGGGCCAGACCGAGTGGCGCCCCCTCGAAACGACCGTCCGCTCGCTTCAGGCCGGTAACCGCGACGTCGAGACCGCCCACCCGGGCGGCCTGCTCGGCGTCGGCACCGGGCTCGACCCCAGCCTGACGAAGGGCGACGCGCTCGCCGGGCAGGTCGCCGGCGAGCCAGGAACGCTCCCGCCGACCCGCGAGGAGTTCGAGATGGAGGTCGACCTCCTCGACCGCGTCGTCGGCAAGGAGGACGACGAGAGCGGCGAGAGCGACATCGAGGAGATCAGCACCGGCGAGCCGCTGATGCTCACGGTCGGCACGGCGACGACGGTCGGCGCCGTGACGAGCGCGCGCGACGGTGAATGCGAGGTGAGCCTCAAGCGGCCCGTCTGCGCCGAGGAGGGCGCCCAGATCGCGATCAACCGGCGCGTCGGCGCGCGCTGGCGACTCATCGGCGTCGGGACGCTCGCGTAGCGTGGCCGACGACGCCCGCGCGGACGGTCCGGAGTCAGCGCCTGCGGGCGACGCCCGTACCGAGGCGGTCGGCGGAGGCGGCGCGCCCGTCGTCGCGCTCGACGCGAGCGCGCTGATGGCGCCGGTCGAAGCCGACCTGCGGCTGTTCGAGGAGTTGGATCGGCTCCTCGGCGGCTACGAGGCCGTGGTCCCGGCGACGGTGATCGCGGAGCTCGAATCCCTTCAAGCCGGGAACGGCGCGGAGGCGACCGCCGCGAGCGTCGGCGCGGACCTCGCGGAGCGGGCGGAGGCGGTGGCAACGGACGAATCGTACGCCGACGACGCGCTCGTCGCCCTGGCCGCGGCCGGCCGGGTCGACGCGGTCGTCACCAACGACGGGCCCCTCGCGAACCGGGTGCTGGCCGCGGACGCACCAGTAATCGGTTTAAGGGGCCGGAACACACTGGCGATAACGGAACCCTAGCGGCCGCGGACAACCAACAACATGTACAAACGAGTTCGACTCAAGGACACGGTCGAGGTCCCGCCGAAGCACTTGGCGGACGTCACCGACGAGCGGGTGAAGGCCCTGCTCCAAGATAAGCTGGAAGGACGGATGGACGAGGACGTCGGCAGCGTCGTGAGCGTCATCGAGGTTCACGACATCGGCGAGGGCGCGGTGTTACACAACCGCCCCGGCGTCTACTACGAGGCGGAGTTCGACGCGCTCACCTACGACCCCGACATGCAGGAGGTCGCCGACGGCACCGTCGTCGAGACGGTGGAGTTCGGCGCCTTCGTCGGGATCGGCCCGGTGGACGGGCTGCTCCACGTCTCACAGATCACCGACGAGTACCTCACGTTCGACGGCGCGAACCAGCAGCTCGCCTCGTCGGACTCGGACAAGACGCTCGGCGTCGACGACGCCGTGCGCGTCCGCGTCGTCACCAAGAGCATCGACGAGCGCAACCCCCGCGACTCGAAGATCGGGCTCACGGCGAAACAGCCCGGCCTCGGCAAACACGAGTGGCTGGAAGGCCAGCGGAAACACCGCGAACAGACCGGTGAGGAGGCCGACTGATGGCCGAGGACCGCCTGGCGTGTCGGGAGTGTCACCACGTCAACGACCCGGACGCCCAGACCTGTGCGCTTTGCGGGTCCTCGTCGCTGACGGAGGACTGGGCGGGCTACGTCATCATCACCAAGCCCGAGGACAGCCAGATCGCCGAGGAGATGAACGTCTCCGAGGCGGGCGCGTACGCGCTCAAGGTTCGATAACCGGCCGCGCGACGGCCGAGCGAAACCGATGACCGACCCATCCGACCCGCTTCTCACGCTGCCCGACTCGCTGCGCGACGCGTTCAAAGAGCCGTTGGGACCGGTGACGACGGACGCCGAGGAGCTGCTCGCAGGTGTCGATGAGACCCGCGAGCGACACGGCTCGCCGGACGAGACCCCTCCGCGGCTGATCGCGGTCGGCGACGTGGTCACCTACCACCTCCGGGAGGCCGGCCGCGTCCCGGACGTGGCGTTCGTCGACGGAAAGACGGAGCGCGAGGCTGTCCGCGAGGAGATAGCGACCGCGCTCGACGCCGCTGCGGAGCGACGAGTCGCGGTCGAGAACCCGGCGGCGGGGCTGTCAGCCGCCCTGCTCGACGCGCTCGCCGACGCGCTCGCGGCGGCCGAGCCGGTGACGATCGAGGTGACCGGCGAGGAGGACCTAGCGGCGCTGCCGGCGATGCTGGCAGCGCCGCTCGGGTCGACAGTCGTCTACGGCCAGCCCGGCGAGGGGATGGTCCGCGTGGCGATCACCCCCGAGACCCGTCGCCGGGCCCGAGAGCTGTTCGAGGGATTAACGGGCGACACCGCGGTCGCGGCCGAGACGCTCGGCGTCGACCCGGACGGCTTCGACGGGACCGACGCGACATAGCGGCGACCAAAGCGATCGGCGTCACTCGCCGTCGACGACCGCGGTCGCCGCGAGGACGACGAGGCCGGCCGTCAGCGCCACCGCGGTCGCCAGCTGCGGCGTGACCAGGGGCGTCGAGAGCGAAGCGTACGGTTCGATCCCGTTTCGACGGAGGGACTCGAGCGCGTCGACGCCCCAGTGACCGCTCGCCAGCAGCGAGAGCCCGACGCCGACGCCGAGACCGCCGGTGACGAACCCGATCCCCGTGAGCACGTCCTCGACGGCGAGGACCTCCCAGGCGCCGTCACCGGTCGGTTCGGGGCCGCGCGTGAGGCGTCGCTGGAGCGCGACGAGGCCGAGGCCGCCCCCGCCGGCCGCGAGGGCGCCGACTAGCACGACCGCCGCGACGCCCAGCGGCGCCGCGAGCGGCGGCCCCGAGAACGCGGCCTCGCGGACAGCCAGGGGTAGCGTCGCGACGATTGGCGCCGCGAGCGAACCGAGGAGCGCGATGGCGCCGCACATACGGGCCTTGCGAACCGGCGACAGCGGGACGATGACGTTCCCCGCCCGGACGAGCTCGTACTCCGAGCGGTCCGTGGGGTCGAATCGCGATTCGTCGGGCATCCGCGTGGTAATTGAACCCACGGCCCAAAGAAGTGAAACCCTGACGTCGAAGGGGCTGTTTTGTCGACGGTCGACTGGCAGTTCGGCGGCGACACCCCCGCTTCGAAATCCTTTTACAGCTTTCGAGGGGATATACGCCCAACTGAACCATGGACGTCGATATCATCTCCGAGGAGGAGAACCCGATGCTGCACCGCACGGACATCCGTTTCGAGACGACCCACAAAGAGGCGACGCCCTCGCGGCTGTCGGTCCGCGACTCGCTTGCGGCCAAGCTCGACAAGGA
The DNA here is from genome assembly GCF_900102375.1 of Halorubrum xinjiangense. Classification (GTDB taxonomy): domain Archaea; phylum Halobacteriota; class Halobacteria; order Halobacteriales; family Haloferacaceae; genus Halorubrum; species Halorubrum xinjiangense. The sequence goes on along the minus strand of NZ_FNBO01000002.1, from coordinate 83,971 downwards.
CTCCGAGGAGGTCGTCGTCCACGAGCTCGACACGAAGTTCGGCATGCGGAAGACGATCGGCTACGCGAAGGTGTACGACTCCGCGGCCGACGCCTTAGATGTCGAACAGGACCACATGCTCGAACGCAACAAGATCGGCGGCGACGAGGCGGACGCCGAGGAAGCCTAACGCCGCCGGATGCGCGTTCTCGGCATCGAGGGTACCGCGTGGTGCGCGAGCGCCGCGCTGTACGACGCCGAGACGGACTCCGTTCTCATCGAATCCGACCCCTACGAGCCGGACAGCGGCGGCATTCATCCGCGCGAGGCCGCCGAACACATGTCGGAGGCGATCCCCGCGGTCGTCGACCGGGTGTTGACCGCGGCCGAGGAGGAACACGGTCCGGACGCGGTTGACGCCGTTGCCTTCTCCCGCGGCCCCGGACTCGGCCCCTGCCTCCGGATCGTCGGGACCGCGGCGCGGTCGCTCGCCGGGACGCTCGGCGTCCCCCTTGTCGGCGTCAACCACATGGTGGCGCACCTGGAGATCGGTCGACACCGCTCCGGCTTCGACAACCCGGTCTGTCTGAACGCCTCGGGCGCGAACGCGCACCTGCTCGGCTACCACGACGGGCGCTACCGCGTCCTCGGCGAGACGATGGACGCCGGCGTCGGCAACGCGATAGACAAGTTCACGCGCCACGTCGGATGGAGCCACCCCGGCGGGCCGAAGGTGGAGGCGGCGGCCGCCGAGTTCGCGGCGGCCGCGGGCGACGGTGAAGGTGGCGGGAGGATCGCCGACGCCGCCCTCCTCGATCTCCCGTACGTGGTCAAGGGGATGGACTTCTCGTTTTCCGGGATCAGCTCGGCCGCAAACGACGCCGCGGACGACGGCGTCCCGGTCGGGGGGATCTGCTTTTCGCTCCAGGAGCACGTGTTCGCGATGCTCACGGAGGTTTCCGAGCGCGCGCTGTCGCTGACGGGCGCCGACGAGCTCGTGTTGGGCGGCGGCGTCGCGCAGAACGACCGCCTGCGCGAGATGCTGGCGACGATGTGCGAGGCCCGCGGCGCCGACTTCCACGCGCCGGAGCCGCGCTTCCTCCGCGACAACGCCGGGATGATCGCCGTGTTGGGCGCGAAGATGGCCGCCGCCGGGGACACCGTCGCGATTCCTGAGTCCGCCGTCGACCCGAACTTCCGGCCGGATCAGGTGCCGGTGACGTGGCGGGACGGCGAGTCGGTCGCGCGGGGGCGCGCGGGCGGCGCGTCGAGCGGCGCGGCGCGCGATCCGGACGCGGACCGCCGCGGCGCGGAGGCGACCGTGACGGTCGCGGGGAGTGGGGATGACCGCCGGGTGGTCAAGCGGCGGGTCGAGAAGTCGTACCGCCACCCCGAACTCGACCGAACCCTCAGACGCGACCGGACCGTCGCGGAGGCGCGGCTGACGAGCGAGGCGCGGCGCGCTGGCGTGCCGACGCCGCTCGTGTACGACGTCGACCTCTCGAACGCAACGCTGACGCTCCAGTACGTCGGCGATCGCGACCTCGCGACCGCCCTCGATGAGCGCTCGACGAAGGCGGTCGGCCGCCACCTCGCGCGGCTTCACGGCGCGGGGATCGTCCACGGCGACCCGACGACCCGCAACGTGCGCGTGTCGCCCGACGGCGTCGGCGGTGGGGCGGAGAACGGCGAGACCGACCCGGCGCCGGAGACGTACCTCATCGACTTCGGACTGGGCTATCACACCGGTCACGTCGAGGACCACGCGATGGACCTCCACGTGTTCGAGGGGTCGATCCGGGCGACAGCGACCGACCCCGATCAGCTGATCGCGGCGTTCGAATCGGGGTACGAGGCGGTCGGCGAGGACGATGTCCTCGACCGGCTTCGAGACGTTGCGGACCGCGGCCGCTATCGCTGACCGCGTCCGACGCCGTCGGCGCGTCCCCGGGCCCCGCCCCGCTCGGCGTTCCGCGGCGCCACGATTTATGGTGCCAGCGGATAGAGGAACGGGTATGGCAGACAAACCGTCGTCGGGAGAGATTCTCGGGATCCCGTACAACTTCGAGCGGCCGAGCCTCGGGCGGCTGCTCTCGTCCTACTGGCAGCCCGGCAAGGGGATGCTCGTCGAGAAGCCGTTCGGCATCGGTTACACGCTGAACCTCGCCAACTGGCGGTCGTGGATCGTCCTCGCGGTCGCTGGCGGGCTCTACTACCAGCAACAGCAGTCCGGCGGGGCCGCCCCGCCCGGCGGGCACGACGAGGACGCAGCCGACGACGACGACGGTCCGGTCGAAGTGATCGTGGACGACGACTGACGGCGGCCGCGACTTCCGACCGGGGGGGCCCGTGTGGCGTGGTACCGCGATCGCCGGATTTCAGCGCTGATTCCGCGTCGGGTTCTTTTAAATACTAGAAGTGTCTATGCCAGGGTAGTGAAAGTTCAGTTCGAGTGCTCGTGTTCGGAGGAGATCTCCGAGTTCACCCGCGGCGAGACCAGCCGGGGGGTCCACGTCGAATGCGGGAACTGCGGCGCGGTGTACGCCGTGACCATCACCGAGCTGGATTAGCGGGCGGCGACGCCGCCTCGAAGCGGAGCCGGACCGTGGTGCCGTCGTCGGTCGCGTCGAACCGGACGGTACCCCCCTGCGTCTCGCACATCCACTTCACGAGCCACAGCCCGATGCTGCTCGCGTGCGAGAGCGGCGTCTCCTCTTCGGCCTGTAACACCGCGCGCTCGTCAGAAGGGATCCCCGGCCCGTTGTCAGTCACCTCCAGGCAGGTGGTCGTCCCGTTCTCGCGGATCGTCGCCGACACGCGCCGCGTCGTGCCGTCGTTGTGCGTGACCGCGTTCTCGAACACCTCGCGGATCGGGAACTCGACGGAGTCGTCCGCGCGGATCCACGCCTCGGAGGGAGTTTCGACGGTGACCGCGACCCCCTCGGCGTCGACGACTCCGACCGCATCGTGAACCGCGTCGACGAGGTTTACGCGGCCGTCCGGCGGCTCGGGCGACGCGTCCTCGATCACCCGGAGCTTCTCGCTGATCGCGACGACGTCGTCGGTCGTCTCACGGATCGTCTCCAGGCACTCCCGGCTCCGCTCGTCGTCGATCCGGTCGGCCAACAGGTCGGTGTACCCCTGAATCACGTTGAGGTCGTTGCGCACGTTGTGCCGGAACACGCGGCTCAACACCTGTAACTGCTGGTTGGAGGTTTCGAGGTCGCTGCGGGCGTTCTCCGCCCGACGGCGGTGGTGCGTGACCGCGCCGTAGAGGAGCCCGCCGGACCCGGCGACGAGCAGCCAGTCCCCGAGAAGGCGCGTCGGCGTCAAGCCGGCCGCGGTCCCGTTCGCCGACGCGACCGCGAGGTCGAGCGCGACCGCAACCGCCACTCCGAGACAGAGGTACGTCGCCGTGAGCGCGGCCGCCGACCGCGCGTAGAGTAGGTCCGACAAAGATTTCATTTATATTTGATGTAACACCAAGCGAATTCGCTTCGCACGGAACACCTCGACGGCCGACGGCTTAAGTTTTGACCGCCGGACGCCGGGCGCGGCAGGCCGGACCCGTCACCACGAGGCGCAGTCGGCACAGACGAAGGCGTCCGCCTCGCGCCACCGACGCTCGACCCGCTCGCCGCACCGGTCGCACTCGGCGCCGTCGGCGTGCCACGTCGAGGTGGCGACCGCCGGGTCGGCGTCGTCCGGGTCGGCGTCGTCCGGGTCGGCGGCCTCGGCCGCGTCACCCTCCGCGTCGGCGGAATCGGCGGCGCCACCGTCCGAATCGGCCGAGTCGGCCGCCACGGAATCGGCTGTGGCATCCGCGTCGGCGGCGGCGTCCGAGTCGGTGCCAGCGTCCACGTCGGCGGCGACGTCCGCGTCGGCCGCGGCGTCCGAGTCGGCAAAGTCGTCGAGCGAGCGGTCCTCGGGCATCTACGCCTCCCGTCGCAGCCGGTCGACGACGTAATCGCGCTCCAGTTCGCCGAGGAACTCGCCGAGGCGCGGCCCCTGCGTGTCGTCGAAGAAGAGGCGGTAGCCCGCCGCGAAGAAGTCGCTCACTTCGACGTCGTGGTCGCGCGCGGTCTCGTACATCGCGCCCTGGATCTCCTCGCCGTCGTGGCCGGCCGCGACGAAGTCCGCGAGGTCGTCGAGCGCGGCGGCGACGGCCTCGTCGAACTCGACCGCGGGGAGGTCGGTCTGGAGCCGGTAGTCGTACTCGTTTTCCGTCCGCTCGGCCCAGTTCCGCGCCTGCTCGACGCGAGCGAGCGCGGCGGCGATCGCGTCGGGGTCGGCGTCGTCGGGGATGTGGCCCTCGTCGCGAGCGAGTCGCTCGCGGAAGTCGGGGTCGTCGACCATCCCGAGGACCGCCGCGAAGGTGTACGGCAGTCGGATCGGCTTCTCCGTCGGCGGGTCGTCGGGACGACCGACGACGAACGGGTAGGCGCGCTCGGCGAAGGCGGTGAGGTCCGGGTCGTCGACCTCGCCGAAGTAGGCGCGCTCGAACCGGTCGAAGCGGTCGACCAGCTGGTCGAGCCGCTTGATTTCGAGGTCGCGGGCCTTCTTCGGGTGGAGCGCGAAGAAGTACCGCAACACCTCGGGTTCGATCAGCTCCAAGAGCTCCTGGACCGTGACGACGTTCCCCTCGGAGGAAGAGAACGCCTCGCCGTTGAGGGTGAACCACTCGTACACCATCGGGACGGGCGGCTCCTCGCCGAACACGTTCCGCGCGACGTCGACGCCGGAGGGCCACGACCCCTCCGCGTGGTCCTTTCCGAACGGCTCGAAGTCGACGCCGAGGGCCCCCCACTGGGCGGGCCACTCCAGCCGCCACGGGAGCTTCCCCTCCCGGAACGTCGCGGTGCCCTCGTGGCCGCAGCCCTCGATGGTGTTGCCGCCGGCGTCCATGTCGGTACAGACGTAGTCGACGGTCTCGCTATCGAGGTCGACCGCCGTCACCGTCTCCGTGACCTTGCCGCAGGCCTCACAGACCGGGTTGAACGGGACGTACTCCCCGTCGACCTTGTCCTGGTACTGGGAGAGCACCTCGCGGACGCCCTCGACGTCGGCGAGGACCGTCCGGAGCGCGTCGTCGAACGTCCCGTCGGCGTACAGCTCCGTGTTCGAGAGCATCTCGACGGGGACGTTCAGGCGGTCGGCGTCGGCCTTCAGCAGGCCCGCGAAGTGGGCCGCGTACGACTCGGCCTCGCCGAACGGGTCCGGGATCGCCGTGTACGGCTTCCCGAGGTTGCGGCCGAGCGCGCCGGCGTCCACCTCGCCGAGCCCGACGATCTCGCCGTCCGCGTTCGCCAGCTTGCGCGGGACCTTCCGCAGCGGGTCCTTGTCGTCGGAGGTGAACACCTGCCGGACCTCGTGGCCGCGGTCGCGCAACACCTCGGCGACGAAGTAGCCGCGCATGATCTCGTTGAAGTTGCCGAGGTGCGCGACGCCGGACGGCGAGACGCCGCCCTTGATCACGATCGGCTCGTCGGGCTCTTGGGCTTCGATCTCGTCGGCGACGACGTCGGCCCAGAAGGCGTGGAAGGTTCCGGCGGACTCCTCGGCGGCGTCCCCCTCGCCGTCGACCTCTCCCTCGTCGAGCGCGGTCTGCTCGGAGAGGATGTGCGGGGAGTCGTCGGGGGCGGCGGACGCGTCATCGATCGCGGCGTCGTCGGTCGCGGACTCGCCGGCCGCGTCGTCTGCGCTCATCGCTCCTCCGTCCAGTAGTCCGGTTCCTCGCCGTCGACGGGGACCACGTCGGTCCCGGTGTGGTCGCCGCGTAACACGGCGTCGACGACGGCGGTCGGGTCGGTGCCGTCTAAGACGATCGACCGGATCCCAGCCCGGTCGATCAGCTTCGCGGCGAGCAGGTCGACGGGCGCGGACGCGCCCGCGTCCCGGCTCATCGGGAGGACGACCTCGACGAGCTCGGCCGGCGACAGCGACGCGAACTGGGTCGCGTCGGGGTCGGCGTTGGGGTCGGCGTCGTACACGCCGTCGGCGCTCGTGGCGTACACGAGCAGGTCGGCGTCGACCGACTCGGCGAACGTGGCGGCGACCGCGTCGGTCGTCTGTCCCGGCGTGACGCCGCCCATCACCGCGACCTCGTCGCGGCGGAGGGCCGCGGCCGCCTCCTCGGTGTCGACCGCGGGCGCGAGGCTCGCGCGGTCGCCAAGCGCGGCGATCAGCAGCCGGGCGTTGAGCCGGGTCGTGCCGATGCCGAGCCGGTCGAGCTCCACCTCGTTGGCCCCGATCTCGCGGGCCGTCTCGATGTACTCGCGGGCGACGCCGCCGCCGCCGACGACGACCCCGACCTCGCAGCCGTCGGCCGCCAGCCGTTCGATCGCCTCGGCGTACGCGGCGACGCGCTCGGGGTCGAGGTCCGGCGCGAGCACGCTCCCGCCGATAGAAACGACGACTCTCATTGGCGACGAGTACCCCTGTCGCGGGCTTAAGGATTGTCAAGCCCGGTCGCGGCGGCGGCCGACGCCGGGACGCGGATCCGGCCCGACGGATCGACCGGGAAACGCCTAAGCCGGTCGCGGCCCGCTCTCGGGTATGCGACCGATATCGATCGTCGGCGACGGGGCCCCGACGCTGGCGCGCCGGCTCGCGGCCCGGCTCGACGGACGGGTCGCCGTCGTGGAGCGCGGCGACGACTCGCCCGACGGAGACCGAAGCGAACCGGACCCGAGCGAACCGGACCCGAGCGACCCGGCCGCGGACGGCGGGGTCGTCGACGGCGGGGCCCTCGACCCGGCGCAGCGTCCCGACGCCGACACCGATATCGCGTTCGACGCCGACGGAAACTGGCGCGGTCGGGGGAGCGTCGAGGGGTTCGACGACCTGCTCGACGGGCTCGCGCCCGACCACGACTACCTGCTGGCGGTCGGCGAGTCGCGGCTACGCGTGCCCGCGGTCCTCCTCGGTCCGGATCCGGACCCCGAGAGCGTGCCGGGGACGGTCCTCGCGACGGCGAGCTCTCCTGACGAGGTCGACCTCGACGGACTCGTCGCCGCCCTCGACGACGCGGCGCCGTGGATCACCCGGGAGACGCTGGTGGAACGCGTCGAGGCCTCAGCGGACGCGGAGCGGTCGGGCGCGATCGCCACGTTCACCGGCCGCGTGCGCGCTCGCGACTCCCCGGACGACGGCCGGACGACGCACCTCGCGTTCGAGAAGTACGAGGGCGTCGCGGAGGCGCGGATGGACGACATCGCCGACGAGCTCGCGGACCGCGACGGCGTCTTCGACGTCCGGATGCACCACCGAACCGGCGTGATCGAGGCCGGAGAGGACATCGTGTTCGTGGTCGTGCTCGCCGGGCATCGCCGGGAGGCGTTCCGCGCGGTCGAGGACGGGATCGACCGGCTGAAAGACGAGGTGCCGATCTTCAAGAAGGAGGCGACGGAGTCGGAGACGTTCTGGGTCCACCGGCGGGACTGAACGGCGTGTGCGGGGCGGATTTCGGCCGGCGCACCGAAGGGTCTGCCAACCGAATGCGGCCGGGAACGGCCCGTGGGACGACCGCGCGAGGAGCGCGCGGTCGCAGCGAGACGAAAAACAACCAGAGTAATTTGCCGCCAAATGCCGGGCGAACGCGGCGGTGACGAATGACTCGCTTACCGAGTGGTAAGCACCAAAAACGCTCTCAGAACCGATTATAAAATATCTGCGGCGTTTTAGAATCGTTATAAAGAGTCCGTCAGACACGTTTTACTCCGTCGAGTTCGGTGAAACGCCCTGAAACCCCCTGAACGTCACCCAACGGTGTAGCCTTTATAACACCCTCTGGCGGCAAGCGTGGGATGTACCATGAGCGCGACAGCGAACCCCTCCACGAACGCGAGCGCGAACGACGACCGCAGCAAGGAAGAGCGGCTGAAGCAGTACCTGCTCGACCGCGCCCAGGACGGCGAGATGTACTTCAAAGGGAAGTTCATCTCCGAGGACGTCGACCTCTCGCCGAAGGAGATCGGCGCCCTGATGGTGAAGCTCCGCGACTCCGCGACGGAGCTCACCGTCGAGAAGTGGTCGTACACGGGCGCGACGACCTGGCGCGTCGAGCCCGCCTGAGGCTCCCCGTCAGCCGACCGACGCTCGCGGCATCGGCCCCGGCGCAGGGCGCCGCACCGAATTCGGCGCCCCGGTCCCCGCCCCGCGCTTTCCTCACCGCGACGCGTGTCCGTCACACGACCCGGACGGACCACGGGTCTCCCGTTTCCGGTTCCCTCACCCGCCGACGCGGGGTTTATACTCGCCGGCCAGTTACCACGTGACGATGCCAGAACACGAGGACGCGGCGGCGGCCGGCGACGGCGCGCCGCGTCCGGAGCCGCTCCGGACGTTCTTCCGGATCGACGAGGTCCGCCGCGAGGACGGTCGCGTGCGATACCGCGGCGAGTCGTACGTCCCGGAGCGGACGCTGCTGCGGAAGCTGACCCCGCACTTCCGCGAGGCGGGGTACGAGGTCGACGTCGAGGTCGTCGACGACGGGCACATCGTCGTCGCAACGCCGTTCGACCGCGGCCGCGATGGGATCCCGTGGGTGAACGTCGCCATGTTCGCGGCCACCGTGCTGTCGACGCTGTTCGTCGGCGCGTACGGCTGGTACTACATCCCGTTGGCGGAGATCCAGTCGAACCCGCTGGCGCTGCTTCAGGCGTGGCCGTTCACCGCCGCCGTCCTCGGCGTGCTGATGACCCACGAGCTCGGCCACTACGCCGCCGGTCGCTACCACGGCGTCCCCGTCTCGCTCCCGTACGTCATCCCCTTCATGTTCCCGTTCGGCACGCTCGGGGCGGTGATCCGCATCCGCGGGCGGATGCCGTCGCGGAAGGTCCTCTTCGACGTCGGCGTCGCCGGACCGATCGCGGGGCTGGTCGCGACGGTGATCGTGACCGCGATCGGCCTCTCGCTGGACCCGATCCAGGTGCCCGCGAGCGCGTCGGAATCGGGAGCGGTGATCCGGTTCAACAACCCGCCGCTGTTGAACATCATCGCCGACGCCCTAGGCCAGACGACGAGCTACGGGGACCCGGGACTCACCACGCACCCGGTGGTGATGGGCGGGTGGATCGGGATGTTCTTCACTCTCTTAAACCTCCTCCCGGTCGGCCAGCTTGACGGCGGCCACATGGTTCGGGCGATGCTCGGGCCGCGTCAAGAGACCGTGGCGGCGCTCGTCCCCGGCGCGTTGCTCAGCATCGCCGCCTACCTCTACTTCTGGCGCGGGCTCGGGCTGAACGAATCCGTCGGACTGTGGGCGTTCTGGGGCGTGTTCGCGGCGGTGATCGCGTACAACGGCCCGGCAGACCCGACCGACGAGGAGGGACTGGGCCTGGTCCGGGTCGCGGTCGGCGTCCTCACGTTCGCCGTCGGCGCGCTCTGTTTCCTCCTCGTGCCGATCCAAGTCATCGGCGCGTGACGACGCGATGACCCGAATCCTCTCGCCGCTGCGGGCGCGGCTCGAACGCCTCGGCTTCCGGACGCTGTACCGCCTCGCTGACCTGACGTACGCGCTCGGCGTCGCGACCCCGAAGCGGACCGTCGCCGGCGCCTACTGGAGCTACGAGCCGACGAATCCACACGGCGACGACCCCGGACTCGCCGCCCTCGACCGCCTCCCGGACGACGCGGTGATCGTCGACGCCGGCGCGCACGTGGGCGAACACGCGATTCCGCTGGCGCGCGACACCGACCGACGGGTGGTCGCGTTCGAGCCGAACGGCGAGAGCGCGGACCGATTGGCGCGCAACGCCGACCGAAACGGGCTCGGCGGCCGGAACGGATCCGACGGACGGATCGACCTCCGTCGGGCCGGGGTCGGCGACGCGAACGCGACGCTCACCTTCTACCGGTCGACGTTCTCGAAGTGCTCCGCGTTCGACCGCGAGTCGGCGACCAGGTGGGGCGCGACGATCGCGGGGACGGAGTCGGTCCCGATCCGGCGGCTCGACGACCTCGTCGAAGGGGTCGACGGCGCGGCGCCGGGCGCCGCCGACCCCGTCCCGCCGCCGGACGCGATCAAAGTCGACGTGGAGGGCCGCGAGGCCGCCGTCCTCCGGGGGGCGGCGGGAACGTTCGCGACCCACCGGCCGCTGCTGGTCGTCGAGGTCCACAAGGCGGGAGCAGCGGACGGAGACTCGGCGGGCGGCAGCGCGGCGGGCCCAGCGAGCGCCGGCCTCCGCGAGTGGCTCGCGGCTCGGGGCTACGCGGTCGAGGCGGCGGAAGACGTCTGGATCTGTCGGCCGGTCGAGGCCCCCGACGCGCCGGGGTGACTCAGTCCTCGCGCCGGTTCTTCATGCCCTGCCTGGTGAACTGCGGCGTGGTGCGGAGCCCGCGCTTCTTCCGGAACGACCGGTACAAGGCGATCGCGAGCGGCGCGGCCAGCGCGAGGACGACGAGCGCGAGCCGCCAGTTGTTCGCGAACGAGTAGAGGATCGTCGCCGAGAGGACGCCGACCGCGAGCAGCACCGAGTAGGCGATCCGCATCGCCAGCTTCTCTAACACCTTGGTGTCGTCCTCTAACACGACGTTGACCGTCAGGTCGTCGCGGTTGGCGCGGTCGAGGAACTCGTCGGCCTTCGGCGGCACCGTGAACAGCGCCTCGGTCGTCCGCTGGACCTGTCTGCCGGCGTCCTCGGCGAGGTCGCGGGCGGTCTGCTCGTAGTACCCCTCCTCGCGGAGGTAGTCGGTGGCAGTCGAGATGAAGTCGAACTCGGGGTCGAGCGTGACGCAGACGCCCTCAACGACGGTGGCGACCCGGAGGACCAAGGCGAGGTTCGGCGGGAGCCGCAGCGGGAACTCGTAGATGGTCGACTCCACCTGCTCGATGATCTGGTTCACCTGGTACTGCTCGATGTCCTCGCCGCTGGCGTCGGCGATGGCCAGCTCCATCACGTTCCCCATCACCTCGCGGTCCGCCTCCGGCGAGAGGGTACCCATCGCGATGAGCGTGTCGAGGATGCCGTCGATGTCCTGGCGCGCGACCGCGACGTAGAAGTCGACGATCTTCTCCTGAACGAACGGGTCGACCCGGCCCGCCATCCCGAAGTCGTAGAATATCACGGCCCCGCCGTCCGTGACGGCGAGGTTCCCCGGGTGGGGGTCGGCGTGGAACACGCCGTCTTCGATGATCATCTGGAGGTACACCTCCTGGAGCGTCTCCGCGATCTGCGTCCGGTCGTGTCCCGCCTCGTCAAGGGCGTCGATGTCGCTGATCTTCGCGCCCGGGACGTACTCCATCGTGAGCACGCGCGGCCCGGAGACCGACTCGTACGTCTCGGGGATCCGGATCCGGTCCTCGTCGGCGAAGTTCCCGCGGATCTCCTCGAGCATCGTCCGCTCGCGCTCGTAGTCCATCTCCTCGCGGATCGTCTTCGCGAACTCGTCGGCGAGGTTCTCCAACGAGAACGCCCGGCCGGCGCCGGTGAACCGCTTGACGAGCGGGATCGACCAGCGGATCGTCCGGAGGTCGGCCTCGACGAGCGACTCGATCCCGGGGCGGCGCACCTTCACCGCGACCGGGTCGCCGTCGTACTCGGCGGTGTACACCTGCCCGAGGCTCGCGCCGCTTATCGGGTCGCGGTCGAAGTCGTCGAACGTCTCGTCGACCGGCCCGAACTCGTCTTCGAGGACGACCTTCGACTCCTTCCAGGGCGCGGGCGGCACGTCGTCTTGGAGCCCCTCCAGCACCTCGATGTACGCGGGCGGGAGGATGTCGGGCCGCGTCGAGAGGATCTGCCCGAGCTTGATGAACGTCGGGCCGAGCGTGAGCAGGATGTCGAGCAGTACCGCCGCGCGCTCGCGCTGGGTCTCGGCGTCGACCTCGCGGCTCCCGCCGAACAGAAAGTAGCGGCGGCTGTCACGCCAGTAGGCGACGATCAGCGGCGAGAACCGCCGCAGGACGACGACGAACCGCCAGTAGGCGCGAAGGTTTACCAGCGTGACCACCCGTCAGGCGTCGCCCTCGTCGTCCGCGTCGTCGACGGGGATGGTCCGGGAGACGTCGGATTCCCGCTTCGGCAGGGAGATCTCGAGGACGCCGCGGTCGATTTCGGCGTCGGCGCCCGTGCCGTCGGCGTCGCTCGGGAGGGGGAGTTCGGCGTCGAGGAACAGGGGGCGGTCCTCGCGGACGTACTCGAACCCCTCGGGGACCGACTTTTCGCGGCGCCCCTCGATGTCGATGCGCCCGTCCTCAACGAGTACCTCGGTGGTCTCGGCGGCCGCGCCCGGGAGGTCGACGACGAGGACGTACCCCTCGTCGGACTCGAGTAGGTCCGCAAACACCGCGTCCGGGAGGTCCCGGAGCGCGTCGCGTAGCGCTGACATAGAGGGAGATAGGGTCGCCGCGGCGAAAAACCTGTGGAAAGTTCGGACCTGACCGCGGGCCCGCGGCGGGCGGTCGCGAGCGCGGGAGACGGCCTCGAATCAGTCGTCGTCCCCGATGTCGAGGTCGAACTTCCCGAGGTCCTCCCCCTGTGACTCCCCGGGGAGGATGTCCCCGAGGCCCGCGCCGAACGCGGCCGGGGCCCAGACGACCGCGATCCGGCCGAGCCGTTCGATCGGGGTCGGGTCGCCCTCGTGGAGCCGGCCCCAGAACAGCAGCATGGCCGCCGACGTGGCGAGCGAGACGAGGAGGACGCCCGCGTACCGGCGGGGGACGACGCCGAGGATCGGGTGTCGGATCGTGATCTGGCGGAAGTCGGCGAAGTAGAGGAGCCCGGCGGTCGCGAGGAAGATGAAGCCGACGTGACCGACCAGGAGGACCGGAACCCCGGCGACGGTCGTCGCCGCGAACCAGGCCGCGATCTCGAAGACGCCGCCCTCGACGAGCAGGGGGAGCGCGAACAGCACCGCCCCGACGAACGACTCGGCCAGGTCGCGGGAGGTGTACTTGGTGATCCGCTGGGCGAGCGCGCTGGTTCCGGGCATCCGCTCGACGAGCGAGATCGTCTCCCTGACCTTCTCGCGCTCGTGCCCCTCGTCGACCGTGTCGCGCAGGGCGTCGAGCTTCGCAAGCAGGTCGTCGATGTCGGGCTCGTCGGGGGCGCGCTCGGCGGCGAGCCGGTCTCCCGACCCCTCCGGACCGCCCGCCCGCCCCGCGTCCCGTTCGTCGCTGTCGACCATGTGCCTCCGCGGCGCGCGAGCGACCTAAAAGGACGCCCTCGCGGCCGCCGCGGGCCGCTCGGCCACCGACGGCCGCGTCGCGGCTACAGCCGACCGAGGAACTCGGAGAGTGCCTCGTTGAACGCGGTCGGCCGTTCGAGCATCGCGAGGTGGGCGGCGTCGGGGAGTTCGACGTACTCCCCGGCCGGAATCCCGTCCGCGAGGTACTCGTGATAGGCGGGCGGGGTGAGCTCGTCGTGCGTGCCGACGAGCGCGAGCGCCGGGGCGTCGACCGCGTCGAGGCGGTCCCGGACGTCGAAGCGGTGGCACGTCAGGAAGTCGCGCTCGGTGACCGCCCGTCCGCACGCGCGCATCGACGCCTCCGAGAGGTCGACGTACTCGGCGGGCGCGTCGTGGAACAGTCGGTCCGGTTCGTGGAGCAGCGAGACCGCCCGGTCGAAGTCGTCCGCGAGCGCGTCGCGGAGGGGCTCGGCCACCGCGAGCTTCGCGCCCGTGCCCGCGAGGACGAGGCCGTCGAGCGCGAGCTCGCGCTCCAGGGCGACCCACAGCGCGACCGCGCCGCCGAGGGAGTTGCCACAGAGGACGGTCGCGTCCGCCTCCTCCGCGACCGCGACGACGTCGTCCGCGTACGCGTCGAGCGTCTCGCGCCCGGCGGGCGTCGCCACGTCGTCGCTGTCGCCGTGCCCGGAGAGGTCGACGGCGACGCCCGGGAACCGGTCGGCGATCCGCGCCTGCGACTTCCAGACGTCCTTCGTGCCGCCGCTGCCGTGGACGAAACACGCCGTCGGCCCGTCGCCGCCCCGGTCGAAGCGGCGGTACGCCGTTTCGCGCCCGTGATGGGTCACTCGTTCCATGTCCGGTGGGTTCGCCGCCGAGGGTGATAAACGACGGCGGGGTCGGACCGCGGTCGGCGCCCCGCGGTCGTGGCCCGCGATCCGAACGGGTGACGGGACACGACGCCGACCGCCGGACGGCGACCGCTCGGGGCCGATCGGGCCCGAACCGCTACACTACCGATAGCACAGAGACACACTCACGTCTTGCGATTTTGAGCATTAGGTTTAAATATCTACGCGACTAACTCGTAGTTAGGATGAATCACATACAGACCCGATCGACCGGCGACGGCGCGCTGCTGCGTCGGTACGAGTACGACGACGGCTGGATCGTCGCCGCCGACCTGGGCGTCGACGACGAGACCGTCACCGTCGACACCGTCGGTGACACCGCGATCGTCGTCGTGGAGGGACCGGACGGGCCGGTCGAATCGGAGCTCGAGCTGCCCGGCGCGGCCGCGGACGCGGTCGTGAACAACGGCGTGCTCACCGTGGAGGGCGAGCGATGAAGCTCACCGTCAAGCCGCTGAAACAGAAGGACGCCGGTCGCCGCCTCGCGGCGATCGACCGCGTCGCGGCCGACGAGCTCGGGCTCTCCGGCGGCGACATCGTCCGCGTCGAGGGTGCCGACGGGGCCGCGATCGCCCGCGTCTGGCCCGGCTACCCCGAGGACGACGGGACCGGCGTGATCCGCATCGACGGCCGCCTCCGCCAGGAGGCCGACGTGGGGATCGACGACCGCGTGACCGTCGAAGACGTCGACGTCTCGCGGGCGGACGCGGTGACGATCGCCTTCCCGAGCCAGCTGCGGGTGCGGGGGCAGATCGCCCCGTTCATCCGCGACAAGCTCTCCGGGCAGCCCGTCACTGAGGGACAGACGATCCGCACCTCCCTCGGCTTCGGGCTGATGGGCGGCCAGTCGCAGGCGGTCCCGATGAAGATCGCCGAGACGAGCCCGGGCGGCACGGTCGTCATCACCGACGAGACGGAGATCAGCATCTCCGAGATCTCCGCCGAGGAGCTCGCCGACCGCGGCGACGCCGCGGGCGGAACCGGCGAGGGCCCCGACGTCACCTACGAGGACATCGGCGGGCTCGACGACGAGCTCGAGCAGGTCCGCGAGATGATCGAGCTCCCGATGCGGCACCCGGAGCTGTTCAAGCGCCTCGGCATCGACCCGCCGAAGGGCGTCCTGCTCCACGGCCCGCCGGGCACGGGCAAGACGCTGATCGCGAAGGCGGTCGCCAACGAGATCGACGCCAACTTCCACACGATCTCCGGCCCGGAGATCATGTCGAAGTACTACGGCGAGAGCGAAGAGCAGCTCCGCGAGGTGTTCGAGGAGGCGTCCGAGGAGTCGCCCGCCATCATCTTCATGGACGAGCTGGACTCCATCGCGCCCAAGCGCGAGGAGGCCGGCGGCGACGTGGAGCGTCGCGTCGTGGCCCAGCTGCTCTCGCTGATGGACGGGTTAGAGGAGCGCGGCGAGGTCGTCGTCATCGGGGCGACGAACCGCGTCGACGCCATCGACCAGGCGCTCCGACGGGGCGGCCGCTTCGACCGCGAGATCGAGGTCGGCGTCCCCGACCGCGACGGCCGCAAGGAGATCCTCCAGGTCCACACGCGGAACATGCCGCTGACCGAGGGGATCGACTTAGACGAGTACGCCGAGAACACCCACGGCTTCGTCGGGGCCGACCTCGAGTCGCTCGCTAAGGAGTCCGCGATGCACGCGCTGCGGCGCATCCGGCCCGAGATCGACTTAGAGAGCGACGAGATCGACGCCGACGTGCTGAACAGCATCCAGGTGACCGAGTCCGACTTCAAGGAGGCGATCAAGGGGATCGAACCCTCCGCGCTGCGGGAGGTGTTCGTGGAGGTCCCCGACACCACCTGGGAGGACGTGGGCGGCTTAGCGGACACCAAAGAGCGGCTCCGCGAGACGATCCAGTGGCCCCTCGAGTACCCCGAGGTGTTCGAGGAGCTGGACATGCAGGCCGCCAAGGGCGTCCTGATGTACGGCCCGCCGGGCACGGGGAAGACCCTGCTCGCGAAGGCCGTCGCCAACGAGAGCGAGTCGAACTTCATCTCGATCAAGGGGCCGGAGCTTTTGAACAAGTACGTGGGCGAGTCCGAGAAGGGCGTCCGCGAGGTGTTCAGCAAGGCCCGCGAGAACGCGCCGACGATCGTGTTCTTCGACGAGATCGACTCGATCGCGACCGAGCGCGGGAAGAACTCCGGCGACTCCGGCGTCGGCGAGCGCGTCGTCTCCCAGCTGCTGACGGAGCTCGACGGGCTCGAATCGCTGGAGGACGTCGTCGTCATCGCGACGACGAACCGCCCGGACCTCATCGACTCGGCGCTGCTCCGCCCCGGCCGCTTAGACCGGCACGTACACGTGCCCGTCCCCGACGAGACGGCGCGCCGCCGGATCTTCGAGGTCCACACGCGGAACAAGCCGCTGGCGGACGACGTCGACCTCGACGCCCTCGCCCGGAAGACCGAGGGCTACGTGGGCGCCGACATCGAGGCGGTCGCCCGCGAGGCGTCGATGAACGCCTCCCGGGAGTTCATCGGGAGCGTCACGCGCGAGGAGGTCGGCGAGTCCGTCGGCAACGTCCGCGTGACGATGGAGCACTTCGAGGACGCGCTGAGCGAGGTGAACCCCAGCGTTACCCCCGAGACGCGCGAGCGCTACGAGGAGATCGAAAAGCAGTTCAAGCGGTCGGAGGTCGACCGCACCGAGGCCGAGCCGGGCGCTGCCTTCCAGTAGGGCGGCGGCCCGATGCGGTCCGGGGGTCGGTTCGCTCGCGGCGATTGTTTTAGACCAGGCCGAGCGTCGACAGCAGGTAGAAGACGGCGACGACGACGATGCCGATTGTGACGAGCCGCCACGCGAGCTTCAGCACGAACTTGCCGACGACGATGATCAGCGCGACGGCGACCAACGCGACCAGCAGCTGCCCGACCTGACTGCCGAGCAGCGCGGCCTGTGCCGGCGCGACGAGTCCCGCGAGCGCGAGTGACGATGCGGTCATGTCCGGTGCCACGGCGAGGTCGGGCATAAGCTTGTGGGACGAGGAGCGAGCCGGGTACGAATTCTGATAGGTGTGTGGTAAAAACGACGCCGAGTTCGGACGCGGGCTCGTCGGCGCGATCACTGTGGAGGCGCCAGCACCCGATGTCGCCGACGGAACGACCACCGAACAACCCCCCTTGTGTTCCGGTGGGGAGCCGCTCTCCTACTGCGGTTTGTTCGATCTTCGACCAGTTTCACTCCGGTCTACCTATGCTTATGTGTCCGGAGTCCCTTTCTTGCCGACGTACCGTATTCAGCGTCAGACGCACCGGGCAGACGTTACATATCGAATCGGACACGTAGACGCCGGGCGGGTCCGAACATCCGAACCTACAAGGGCCCGCCTCGCCAGTACACCAACACTACAGATGACCCATATCTCACGACAACCCAGCGGGGTGACCGCCGAATGAGCAGCGACGGCGTCTCCGCCGACGGAGTCGAACTGCCGATCAAACGAACCACGGGCGACACCATGGAGGAGCGGCTCACGGGCAACGCCTACCAGAACATCCTGCCCGCGCGCTACCTCCGGAAGAACGCGGACGGCGAACCGATCGAAGATCAGGAGGAGCTGTTCGACCGCGTCGCGCGCAACGTCGCGCTCGCGGAAGCTGTCTTCGAGGCCGAAAAGCAGGGCGTCGAGGTCACCGTCACGCCCGCCCAGCTGAAGCCCGACCACCCCCGGCGCGACGAGCTCGCCGAAGAAGTGTTCGGCGCGGGGACGACCGCCGACGACGACGCGGAGACGACGCTCACCGCCCACAACGTCAACAAGTTCGCGTACGAGACCGTCGTCCCCGAGCTGCCCGACGAGGTGCGCGACCATGTCGAGGCGACCGCGGACCGGTTCCGTGACGGGATGGAGTCGCTCTCGTTCATGCCGAACTCCCCGACCCTGATGAACGCGGGCGACGAGCTCCAGCAGCTCTCCGCCTGCTTCGTCGACTCGCCGGGCGACGACATCACCGATATCCACCAGACCGCCAAGGAGGCGGCCGAGGTGTTCCAGTCCGGCGGCGGCATGGGGTACGCGTTCTGGAAGCTCCGCCCGTACGGCGACGCGGTCGGCTCCACCGGCGGTATCGCCTCCGGCCCGATCACGTTCATGCGGACGTTCGACCAGATGTGCGAGACGATCGCGCAGGGCGGCGCGCGCCGCGGCGCCCAGATGGGCGTCATGCGGATCTCGCACCCGGACGTCATCCAGTTCATCCACGCGAAGAACAAGGACGTCTCGCTTGCCCACTCGCTGCGCCTGAACGACCCCGACGACTTCACGCACAACTCCTTCGCGGACGCCTTAGAGGAGGCCCGTGAGCTCATCGACGAGGACGGGAAGGTGCCCGAACACCTCCGGAACGCGGTCGAGGGCCACCTCTCGAACTTCAACATCAGCGTCGGCGTCACGGACGAGTTCATGGAGGCGCTGGCGAACGACGAGGAGTTCACCTTCACCAACCCCCGCACGGAGGAGCCCCACGTCGCTACTCCGGAGACAAAGGAACTCTACGATATGTTCGGCCTCGGCGAGCACGTCGAGGTCGGCGAGGTCCTCTCCGTCCCCGCGGCCGATATCTGGGACCACATGATCGAGGGCGCCCACGAGAACGGCGAGCCGGGCGTCGTC
Source organism: Halorubrum xinjiangense (assembly GCF_900102375.1). GTDB lineage: Archaea > Halobacteriota > Halobacteria > Halobacteriales > Haloferacaceae > Halorubrum > Halorubrum xinjiangense. The sequence goes on along the minus strand of NZ_FNBO01000002.1, from coordinate 65,319 downwards.
TACCTCGAGCGGATCAACAAGGAGCACTCCTTCGACGTCGAGGAGAACCCGGACCATCGGATCCTCGCGACGAACCCCTGCGGCGAGCAGCCGCTCGAAGAGTACGAGGCGTGTAACCTCGGCCACATCAACCTCTCGACGCTCGCGGACCTCGACGCGCCGGACTGGCGCGTGTGGTCCGACGAACACGCCGACGAGTACGACTCCGAGGCGGCCGCGGTCGAGGCGTTCTTAGAGGAGGCGATAGACTTCGAGGAGTTCGAAGAGCGGATCGACTACGGCACCCGCTTCCTCGAGAACGTCGTCACGATGTCCGACTTCCCGGTCCCGGAGATCGAAGAGAAGGTCCGCGACATGCGGAAGATCGGGCTCGGGATCATGGGGCTCGCGCAGCTGTACGTCCAGCTCGGCGTCCGCTACGGCTCCGAGTCGGGCAACGAGATCGCCCGGCAGCTGATGACCCACATCAACCACGAGTCGAAGCTCGCCTCCCACGAACTCGCCGAGGAGCGCGGGACGTTCAACGACTGGGAGGACTCGAAGTACGCGAACCCGACGGAGTACAGCGACTGGTTCGAACACTACACCGGGCTCGACGCCGACGACTGGGCGGACGGCTTCCCGATCCGCAACCACAACACGACGACGATCGCCCCGACGGGCACGACGTCGATGATCGGCAACACGACCGGCGGCTGCGAGCCCATCTACAACGTCGCCTACTACAAGAACGTCTCCGACGACGTCCAGGGCGACGAGATGCTCGTCGAGTTCGACGACTACTTCTTGCGCACGCTGGAGGCCAACGACGTCGACGTCGACGCCGTCAAGCGGGAGGCGCAAGAACAGATGGCCGCAAACGAGTTCGACGGCGTCGAGGGGCTCGACACCGTGCCGGACGCGATCGGCGAGCTGTTCGTCGTCACCGGCGACCTCTCCGCGAAGGACCACGCCGGCGTGCAGGTCGCCTGCCAGAAGGGCGTCGACTCCGCCATCTCGAAGACGGTAAACGCGCCCAACGACTCCACGCTGGGCGACGCCAAGGAGGTCTTCGAGTACATCTACGAGAACGGCGGGAAGGGCGTCACCTACTACCGCGACGGCACCCGCTCGAAGCAGGTGCTCACGACGCGCGCACAGAACACCGAGTTCGCCGACGAGAGCGAGGCGGCCGAGACGATCGTCGAGCAGATCAACGAGGTCTTCGGCGGCGTCGAGTCGTTCCTCGACAACGAGGACGTCCGCGCGGCGATCGACGCGGAGGTCGCGGACCTGCTCGAAGCCAGCGAGCAGCCGCGGATCGACTACAGCGAACGGAGCCCGCGCCCCGACTCGCTGTCGGGCGTTACCCAGCGCGTCGAGACGGGCTACGGCAAGCTGTACGTCACCATCAACGAGGACGAGCAGGGACTGCCGTTCGAGCTGTTCGCGAACATCGGCCACTCCGGCGGCTACACCAACTCCTTCACGGAGGCGCTCGCGAAGGTCATCTCGACGGCGCTGCGCTCCGGCGTCGACCCCGAGGAGATCGTCGACGAGCTTCAGGGCACCCGGAGCCCGAAGGTCGCCTGGGACAAAGGCGAGCAGATCCAGTCGATCCCGGACGCCATCGGCACCGCGCTGCGGCGCTACCTCGACGACGACGTCGACAAGGGGATTCCCCAACAGCAGAGCCTCGACGACGTCGAGGAGGCCGCGTCGGGCGCGAGCCCCCCGAGCCAGACGGACGGCGGCGCGGTCGACGCCGGGACGGCGACCGACGCGCCGAGCGCGGGCGGTCCCGGTCCGGCGGCGGAAGACGACGCCGCCGGCGCCGACGACTCGACGCAAGAGCTCATCGCGGCGGGCGAGTCGCCCGAGTGTCCCGAGTGCGGCGGAATGAACCTCTACTACTCCGAGGGCTGCAAGACGTGCGAGTCGTGCGGCTGGTCGGAGTGTTAGGCGGGTAGCGGGGACCGCGACGGCGGCCGGTCCTACGCCTCGCCAATCGGCGCGAGCCGTAGTTCCTTGCTTGCGGGGTCGAGGTCGTCCCACGAGACGGAGCCGGCGTCGACGATGTTCTCCGGTTCGAGCGCCGGGTCGCTCAACACCAGTCCGGCGGTGAACTCCGGCGGTCGCGACTCCTCCGTCGGCGCGGGGGCCTCGCCGACGGGGTTGGCGCCGGGGCCAGAAGGGGAGCCGACGACGATGCTGCCGACCATGCCGAACAGCTCGTGTGGCGCACACATGATGTTGTGGACCCCTTCCGTTTCGAACGTGTAGAGCCAGTACTCGTCGACGCTCAGGATCGGCGACGAGTACGCCGGCACCGAGTCGGGCACCCGCTGGGTGTAGCCGAACGCGGGGTGGTACGCGTTGACGTTGTGGTGGGGCGTCGCCAGATCGAACCGGACGGTGTCGCCGACATCGACCGCGAGACCGGTCGGCTCGAAGTAGAACTCCGGGATCGGTGTATCCTCGCGCGGGCGGATCAACAGCTGGACAGTGTGGTCGGGCTCGACGGGCGGCGAGTCGTCGCCGGTGCCGACGTAGCCGAACCGAGTGTCCATCGCCGAGTCCTCCGTCTGTCGAGTCGTCGTGTCGTCGGTCATGTCGTCGCTCGAATCGTCGTTTCGTCCGTCGTCCTGTGCGCCGGAACAGCCGGCGACGGCCGGCATGGCCGCCGCGCCGATGGCGGCCAATGCCCGTCGCCGCGTCGTTCGTCGCGACCCCGAACGGGTCTGTCGCTCCCGGCTCGCGAACATTGCGGTGTGTTGATACGACCACGTGATAAAAACGATATCGGTATGCGTAACGCTATCGTTAAAATGCGAATTTATGGACTTCTGTAGGGTTTAGTACGGGAAGTAACGAAAGAAGGTGGCGGCGAGACACCGCGAGTCCGCGTCACCGCGACGCGGGGTCGCGACCGGTCAGTCGTCTTCGAGCGCCTGCGCGATGCGCTGGAGCTGCCGGGTCGCGTCGCGGACCTCGTCGCGGAGCTGGCGCACCTCGCGGACGAGTTCCTCGTTGCCGCCGTCGTCGCCGCGAGCGCCCTGCTCGCCGGGCGCGCCGGGACCGCCGCCCATGCCGGGCGGGCCGCCCGCGCCGCCGGGGCCGCCGCCGCCGCCCATCATGCCGGACATCATCTGCGCGAAGGGGTTGCCGCCGCCGCCACCGCCCATCCCCGGCGGGCCGCCGCCGCCCATCATCTCTTCGGGGTCGGGCCGGTCGCCCTCCTCGCGCTCCTGCTCGCGTCGCTCGCGGATCTCCTCGACGCGCTCGCGGAAGGACTTCTCCTCGCCGTCGTCGCCGTCGGCGGAGTCGCCCTGTTCGCCGGCATCGCCGTTCTCGGGGTCGGTGGCGTCGTCGTCTGCCATGCGCCACGGTTCGGCGGCGCCGCCGAAAAGGGTTGTCGTGGCGTCCGCGACGGTGTATTTATAAGTGGCCGGCGGGCCGCCGCGAACGGCGGAGGACGGCCGCTGTCTCGACGGATGGCCGCCGACGTCTCGCCGGAGGGTCGATGCCGGCGTCAGGTCCGCACCATGCGGTGGCAGTTCGGACACTCCGTCGCCTCCGTGTTCCCGCCGGCCGCGGGCACGTGGTCGCCGCAGTTCGGACACCGCGTCCGGGTGCGGGCGTACTCCGTGCTCGACCGAACCGCGGAGTGGTCGGTGTCGTCGCTCATGCCTGAGTGATACTCTCTATCACACAAATAGGTTTCCGACATATCCCTAAAACACCATTTAGGCCGCAGAGGCGGCCGACGCCCGCGCGCGGCCTACTCGTGGCCAGAGACGCGGACCGGCTCGTAGGGCGCTTCGAGCCACTCCAGATCGGAGTCCGAGAGGTCGATGTCGAGCGCCTCGACCGCGTCTTCGAGGTGTTCGACGCTCGTCGTGCCGACGATAGGCGTGTCGACCGACTCCTTGTGGAAGAGCCACGCCAAGGCGATCTGTGCCATCTTCACGCCCTTCTCGGCGGCGAGCTCCTCGACGCGCTCGTTGACCTCGCGTCCGCCGCCCTCGCGGTAGGGGTGCGCGTAGAGGTGCTCTTCGGTCTCGCCGCGGAGCGTCGCGTCCACGTCCTCGTGCGGGCGCGTCAGGTAGCCGCGCGCGAGCGGGCTCCACGGCATCACGCCGACGTTCTCCTTCTCACAGAGCGGGAGCATCTCGCGCTCCTCCTCGCGGTACGCGAGGTTGTAGTGGTTCTGCATCGTGGCGAACCGCTCGTACCCCTCGCGCTCGCTCGTGTGGAGCGATTCGGCGAACTGGTGGGCCCACATCGAGGAGGCGCCGATATACCGCACGTCGCCGCGTCGCACGGCGTCGTCGAGCGCGGCCAGCGTCTCCTCGATCGGCGTCTCGTCGTCCCACCGGTGGATCTGATAGAGGTCGATCGTGTCGGTGCCGAGCCGGTCGAGGGAGTTCTGGAGCTCCTGTTCGATCGCCTTCCGCGAGAGGCCGCCCGAGTTGGGGTTTGACTCGTCCATCTGGAAGTACCCCTTCGTGGCCACGACGAACTCGTCGCGGTCGTACCCGTCGAGCGCCTCGCCGAGGACGCGCTCGCTCTCGCCGTTCGAGTACATGTTGGCGGTGTCGAAGAAGTTCACCCCGAGGTCGATCGCGCGCTCGACGAGCTCTTTCCCGTCTTCCTCGTCGAGGACCCACTCGCGCCAGTCGGAGTCGCCGAAGCTCATACAGCCGAGGCAGATCTTCGAGACGGTCACGCCGGTGTCGCCGAGAGTCGTGTACTCCATACTCGTCCCAGTTCGAGGCGAGACAAAAAGCTACGCGCGGCGGCGGTCGCGGAGCGACGGTCGAGTCAACGCGGTAGCGGTCGCGGAGCGGCGGTCGAGTCGACCCGCCGGTCGGCGCGAGCGCGCTAGAGGTCCCGGAACGACGCCGTGTACACGAGGAACGCGCCGGTGAGGAGGACGAACGCGAGGAACGTCACGAGCGCGAGCACGTTCGCGACCGGCGAGAGGGGGGCGAGGAACGACTCGCCGGTCGAGTCGAGCACCAGGACCGCGAGGAGGGCGGCGATCAGCCCGAGCAGCCAGTTCGTGAGGATGTCGTCCATGGCTCGCCCGACACGGGGCGGCGACAAAAAGCCGCGGATGCCGCGGCAGTGCGGAGGGGCGTCGGAGCTATGCCGCTGGCGCCCCTGAGTCTCATCGTGAGCGACCGGACGACCTGCTGGCTGCTCGGCGACCAGCTCAACCCCGACCTCGACGTCCTCGACGCAGCCGACGACGTGCTGCTGATCGAAGCGCACGGCTTCGCCGATCGAAAGCCGTACCACGCCCACAAGCTGACCCTCGTGTTCTCGGCGATGCGGCACTTCCGCGACGAGCTCCGCGAGCGCGGCCACGACGTGACGTACCTGCGAGCGGACTCGTTCGGCGACGGGCTCGACGCTTTCTTCGCTGAGCGCACGGCCGGGGCGGCCGACGGCCGCGACGGCGGCGCCGACGGTGACGGCGACACCGACAGCGACGGACCGCACCTTCAGCTGATGCGCCCCGCGAGTCACGGCGCCGGCGAGCGGCTCCGCGAGCACGTCGCCGAGCGCGGCGGCACCCTCGAACTCGTCGACAACGAGCTGTTCTGGACGACCCCCGGAGACTGGCGGGCGTGGACCGGCGGGGAGGAGACGGAGATCGGCGCCGACGGGGCGGCCGAGCGCACCTACCGACAGGAGAACTGGTACCGACACGTCCGCCGCGAGACGGGCGTGTTGATGGCCGACGGCGAGCCCGTCGGCGGCGAGTGGAACTACGACGACGACAACCAGGAGACGCCGCCGGAGGGGTGGGAGCCGCCCGCGCGGCCGACGTTCGAGCCGGACGAGCTGACCCGCGAGACCCACGCGTGGGTGCGCGAGCGGTTCGACACGTGGGGGAACGACTCGCTCGACGAGTTCGCGTGGCCGGTCACCCGCGACGAGGCGCGCGAGGCGCTCGACCGCTTCGTCCGCGAGGGGCTCCCCGCGTTCGGCCGGTATCAGGACGCGATGGTCGGCGGCGAGCCGTTCTGCTCGCACTCGCTGTGCTCGCCGGCGATCAACCTCGGGCTGCTCGACCCGCGCGAGCCGGTGCGGGCCGTCGAGCGCGCCTACGCGGAGCGGGGCGTCGAGCCGGGCGCGTACGACCCCGCCGAGCACGGCGGGGGCGGCGCGGCGGCGACGTCGCTCGACGACTTCGGGGACGACGACTCGGACGAGGAGGGGCCGAGTGGCAACGACGCGGCCGGTGGCGGGGAGGAGACGGAAGCGGCGTCGAGCGGCGACCTCGCCCCCGTCCCGCTCAACGCCGCGGAGGGGTTCATCAGGCAGGTGATCGGCTGGCGGGAGTTCGTGCGCCACGTCTACCGCGAGGCGATGCCCGAGCTGGCCGACGCGAACCGGCTGGAGCAGTCGCGGGACCTCCCGCCCGCCTACTGGGACGGCGACACCGACATGCGGTGTCTCTCCGAGGCGGTGGGTCACGTCCGCGAGTACGGCTACGCGCACCACATCGAGCGGCTGATGGTGCTCGCGAACTTCGCGCTCGTCTACGGCGCCGACCCGGCGGAACTGAACGAGTGGTTCCACCTCGGCTTCGTCGACGCCTACCACTGGGTGACGACGCCGAACGTGGTCGCGATGGGGTCGTTCGGCACCGACGTGCTCTCCTCGAAGCCGTACGCCTCCTCGGGGAGCTACGTCAACCGGATGAGCGACCACTGCGCGGACTGCCGGTACGCCGTCTCGCGGACCACGGGCGAGGGCGCGTGCCCGTTCAACGCGCTCTACTGGGACTTCTTGAAGGAGAACGAGGAGACGCTCCGGGGCACCGGCCGGATGGGCCTGATGTACTCGCACGTCGACAACAAAGACGACGCGGAGTGGGAGTCGATCCGCGAGCGCGCGGATCGGGTGCGCGAACTCGCCGGCGAGGGGAAGCTGTAGCGCCTACTCGCCGCTCGCGAGCCGGCGCAACCGCGGGAGCGCCTGCTCGTAGCCGAGTCCGACGAGCCCCACGTACAGCGCGATTAGCCCCATGCCGACGGCCCACGCGCCGAGGACGAGGTCGCCGCCCGAGGCCGCCGAGAGCCCGAACTGTTCGAGGACGACGCCGACCGCGGCGGCCGCGCCGGCGCCGACGGTGACGGCGAGGAGTTCGACGAGTTCGACCGCGACGGCGGGTACTTCGACCATATCTGAGAGGAACGGTCGGCGATTATGAGCTTTTCGGGAGCGCGGTGAACCGCCGCAGTCGGCTCATTTCAGTCCGAACGACCGCATGGCGGTGTCGACGAGCCCCTTCGCTATCAGCGCGAGGCCGGCAATGAGGAGCAGTACGGCGCCGGCGATGACGGGATCGCGGACGGCGATGATACCGACGGCGACGAAGACGACGAAAACCCCGGCGATGCCTTCGAGACCGAGCGTGTCGCGCATGTCGTCTGGTGATCCTCGGTCGTTGTTAAAACGGAAGGATCTCGGCGGCGGAGAGCGGCCCTTTTATTTCCGCGAGCGCGTATCACCGCGTACGCATGAGCAACGGAGACGGCGGCGGTCGGAACGACCTCCGGATGCCCGACGACGACGAGGTGTTCGCGGAGGTCGTCGAGATGCTCGGCGCGAACCGCGTCAAGGTGCGCTGTGCGGACGGAAAACAGCGAACCGCGCGCATCCCCGGTCGGATGCAAAAGCGGGTGTGGATCCGCGAAGACGACATCGTCCTCGTCGAGCCGTGGGACTGGCAGGACGAGAAGGCCGACATCTCGTGGCGCTACGAGAAGAGCGAGGCCGAACAGCTCCGCGAGGAAGGCCACCTCCAATAAGTCGGTTCGCGCGGATCGGCGGGAGAGGTCGCCGGAATCCCGGCCGCTTATTTATAAGTATCTGACTACGGATCGGCGGTGAACGCCGTCAACGTCCCGGCCGCTCGGAGGCACGCGCCACCGCCTATCGGAAAGTAACGCTGCCGTCGCGGCGCTCACGCCGTTTTTAAGTCCGATCGGCCCGCAACACGGCTATGCTCCGGCTCGCGATGACCACCGACGCGGAGACGTTCGAACGCGTGCGCGAGCCCCTCGCGGACCGCGGCATCGAGGTGGGTCACGTCCAAGCGAAGGAGCGGGCGCTCCGGGTGTCCGGCGGAGAAAGCGGCGAAGCGGCGGCGGTCGACCCCGAGGAGTTCGACGGCTTCGACGTCGGCCTCGTCTACCCGACTCGCCTGATGGAGGGGGCGGTCGTCGACGAGCGCCTCGGCGTCCCGTGGGTGAACGGCCGCGACGCGGTCGTCGCCTCGCGCAACAAGGCGGGCGTGCTGGCGAGGCTGTCGGCCGCGGGGGTGCCGACGCCGAAGACGACGCTCGTGTCGAACCCCGTCGACGAGTCGGTCGTCGTCGACGCCGTCGAGGAGTTCTCGTACCCCGTCGTCGTGAAGCCGAACTCCGCGACGCGCGGGGTCGGCGTGGCGACCGCGACCGACCTCGACTCCCTGCTCGGCGTCGTCGACTACCTAAACTTGATCCACGACTACCGCGCCACCGGCGACAAGTCGTTCCTGATTCAGGAGTACCTCCCCGACGCGCGCGACTACCGCGCGATGGTCGTCGACGGCGCGTGTGCGGGGGCGGTGGAGCGCGAACTCGACGACGAGGCGCTCGCGGCCGGCCGGTGGAAGCACAACGTCCACCGCGGCGCGACCGCTCGCGGCGTCGAGTTGGAGCCCGAGGCCCGCGATCTCGCGGAGCGCGCGGCCGCGGCGCTCGGGATCGACTACCTCGGCGTCGACCTGCTCGCGACGGCCGACCGCCTCGTCGTCAACGAGACGAACGCGCGGCCGACCGTCGACGCCGCGACGAAGTACGCGGACGACTTCTACGACCGGTTCGCGGCGCTGATCCGGCGGACCGCCGAAGCGGAATAAAAGCGGGGGCGACCGCAGACTCAGACGAGATCGATTGACGCGCTGTCGTCGTCGCGGTCGAACGAGACCTCTAAGACGCCGTTGTTGAACGTCGCGTCCGCGGAGTGCTCGTCGACCGGCACGGGGAGCTCGACCGTCTCGTCGTACTCGCGCCGGCCGGTGACCGCGGAGATGGTCAGCGCGTCACCGTCGCAGCGCAGCGAGAGGTCGTCCTTCGAGACGGCGGGGAGGTCGGCGACGAGACGCACCGACTCCTCGGTGGTGTACGCGTCGACGTGGGTGTCGGAGCCGAACCCCGCGTCGTCTGCCGACGGAGCGTCGCCGCCGGCCATCTCGTTCATCATCCGCTCGATCTCCTCGAAGAAGTCTCCGAACGGATCGTCGCGGTCGTCTCTGTCCATACCTCCCGTGAAGTCGGTGATCCCGATAAGCCTTCTGTCGGTCGCCGTATCGGCCGCTACCCCTCCCGCCCGCCGAGTCGACGACCGGCGTCGGCCGACAGCGAACTCCGGGACCGACCGCGATTCGAAGCGCCGGTCGTAACAAATTCTAACGATTATGACGGTCTCGGAGCGACTGGGCCGGATTTAAGTAGTTGCGGCTCGCTTTTTTCGAACATGAGTAAATCGTATCTGTCTGCCGGTGACGACGTGAGCGACGACGAGGTCGTTCGGGTGGGGCTCAACGGCTTCGGTCGCATCGGGCGCAACGTGTTCCGCGCGGTGTTAGAGAGCCCGCGGATCGAGCTCGTCGGGATCAACGACGTGATGGACTTCGACGACATGGGCTACCTCGCGAAGTACGACACCGTCATGGGCCGGCTCGACGGCGTCGAGCGCGACGACGACGAGCTGACGGTCGGCGGCACCGCCGTCCCGCTGTTCAACGTTCAGGACCCCGCGGACCTCCCCTGGGACGAGCTGGACGTCGACGTCGCCTTGGAGTGCACGGGCATCTTCCGCACCCGCGACGACGCCAGCGCGCACCTCGACGGCGGCGCCGACACAGTGATCATCTCGGCGCCCCCGAAGGGCGAGAAGCCGGTCAAGCAGCTCGTCTACGGCGTCAACCACGACGAGTACGAGGGCGACGACGTGATCTCGAACGCGTCCTGTACCACGAACTCCATCACTCCGGTCGCGAAGGTGCTCGACGCGGAGTTCGGCATCGACGCCGGCACCCTCACCACCGTTCACGCCTACACCGGCTCCCAGAGCCTCATCGACGGCCCGATGGCCAAGCGGCGCCGCGGCCGCGCGGCCGCCGAGAATATCGTCCCGACCTCGACGGGCGCCGCGGGCGCCGCTCAGGAGGTCCTCCCGCAGCTTGAGGGCAAGATCGACGGGATGGCGATGCGCGTCCCGGTCCCGACCGGCTCCATCACCGAGTTCGTCGTCAGCCTCGACGAGGACGTCACCGCGGAGGAGGTCAACGCCGCCTTCCGCGACGCCGCCGACTCCGGCCCGCTCGCGGGCGTCCTCGGCTACACCGACGACGAGGTCGTCTCCTCGGACATCGTCGGGCTCCCCTTCTCCAGCTACGTCGACCTCCAGTCGACGAACGTCATCGCCGGCGGGAAGCTGGTGAAGATCCTCACCTGGTACGACAACGAGTACGGCTTCTCGAACCGGATGCTCGACATGGCCGCGTACGTTCAAGACGAGGCCTGAACGCCCGACACCCGGGCGACGAACGAAGGGCGACATCCGGCCGACGGACGACGCCAGCCACCCGACTGACGGACGACGCCAGCCACCCGACTGACGGACGACGCCAGCCACCCGGGCGGCAACGTTCCCCCGGAGCACCACCCCTTAACTATCTCATCGACGACTGTTCACCCATGCCCACCTTCGACACCATCGACGACCTCCCGGCAGACAAACGCGTCCTCGTCCGACTCGACCTCAACTCCCCAATCGAGGACGGAGCACCGCAGGACAACCGCCGCTTCGAGCGTCACGCGGAGACGGTCCGCGAGCTGGCCGACGCCGGTCACCGCGTCGTGCTCATGGCGCATCAGGGCCGGCCCGGCCGCGACGACTTCACGTCGCTTTCGGGCCACGCCGACATCCTCACCGACCACGTCGGCCGCGAGGTCGGCTTCGTCGCGGACACGTACGGCGACGAGGCGCTCGACGCCGTCGACGCGCTCGACGCGGGCGAAGTCCTCCTCTTGGAGAACACCCGGATGTGCGACGACGAACTGCCCGAGGAGTCGCCCGAGGAGAAGGCCGAGACGGAGTTCGTTCGGACCCTCGCGCCGCACTTCGACGCGTACGTCAACGACGCCTACTCGGCGGCGCATCGGAAACACGCCTCGCTGGTCGGCTTCCCGCTCGCCCTCCCCGCGTACGCGGGCCGCGTGATGGAGACGGAGTACGAGGCGAACACCGCCATCGCGACCCGCGAGTTCGACGGCCCCGTGACGATGGTCGTCGGCGGGACGAAGGCGACCGACGTGATCGGCGTGATGGACGCTTTGGACGACCGCGTCGACCGGTTCCTCCTCGGTGGCGTCGCCGGCGAGCTGTTCTTGCGCGCCGCGGGCCACCCAGTCGGCCGCGACGTGGCGGGGCTAGACCTGTTCGACGAGCAGTGGGAGGCGAACCGCGAGCTGATCGAGTCGGTCCTCGACGAGCGCGGCGACGCGATCCGCCTCGCGAGCGACCTCGCGTACGAGGGCCCAGAGGGCGAGCGCGCCGAGGTCGCCGTCGACGACATCGACGAGAAGGAGACGGGGTACCTCGACGTGGGCTCCGCGACGGTCGCCGACTACGAGCCGGCGATCCGCGACTCCGACGCCGTCTTCGTGAAGGGCGCGCTCGGCGTCTTCGAGGACGAGCGGTTCGCGGACGGCACCGTCGGCGTGCTCGAGGCCATCGCGGAGACGGACTGCTTCTCCGTCGTCGGCGGCGGCGACACCTCGCGGGCCATCGAGATGTACGGCCTGCGCGAGGACGACTTCTCGCACGTCTCCATCGCGGGCGGGGCGTACATCCGCGCGCTGACTGGCGAGCCGCTCCCGGCGGTGGAAGTCTTGGAGGCGGCGGCAGAGCGGCAGTAGAAGGGCGGAGTCGTCTCCGGGCGGGGAGGGGCGTTTGATTCGGGCGACCGAGCTACTCCTGGACGTCGAGGTCGAACTGCTCGTTTTCCGTGACCGCGTTGAGGACGACGCTCGTGTTCGACTCCCGGATGTCCGCGTCCGTGAGGATCGACTTGATCTGGTCGTTCATGCCGTCCGTGTCGGTGAACTTCCCGATGGCGATCACGTCGTAGTCGCCCGTGACCTCGTAGACGCTCACCATCTGCTTCTCCTGGCGCAGCTTCTCGGTGACGTCCGGCAGCGCGCTCCCCTCGACCTTGAGCTGGAGCACGGCCGTCACGTCGTAGCCGAGCTTGTCGTAGTCGACGACGGGCGTGTACCCCCGGATCACGCCCTCCTCTTCAAGGTCGCGGAGATGGTTCGAAACGGTCGTCACCGAGACGTCGAGCTCGTCGCCCAGGCTCCGGAGGCTCGCGCGGCCGTTGCTGAGCAGCGAGTTGATAAGTTTCGCGTCGAGGTTTTCGTACGTCATCACACCCAACCACGCTTTCGGGGGTTTAGAATTTTACGAACGTCCAGCAGTTTTGCCTGTCTGGCGGTTCATGCGCCAAGCGATAAGGCCTTTATACTGGCAGATAACGAATGAAGCGTCCAGAACATGACGGACGAACACGCGAAAACAGACGGCGGCCTCACGGCCGAGGAACAGGCGGTACTCGACGAGATCGAGGAAGAGAACGTCGACTTCCTGCGGCTCCAGTTCACCGACATCCTCGGCGTCGTGAAGAACGTCTCCGTTCCCGCCCACCAGGCGGAAAAGGCGTTCACCGAGGGAATCTACTTCGACGGCTCCTCCATCGAGGGGTTCGTGCGCATCCAGGAGTCGGACATGCGGCTCGTCCCCGACCCCGACACGTTCGCGGTGCTCCCGTGGCGCAGCAACGGCGACGACGGCAGCGGGGCCGCCCGCCTCATCTGTGACATCGTCGACACCGACGGCGAGCCGTTCGCCGGCGGCCCGCGCCAGGTGCTGAAGTCGGTTCTCGCCGAGGCCGAGGAGATGGGCTACTCCGTCTCGATCGGTCCGGAACCCGAGTTCTTCCTGTTCAAGACCGACGACGAGGGGAACGCGACCACCGTCCCCCACGACAACGGCGGCTACTTCGATCTGGCGCCGAAGGACCTCGCCTCGGACGTGCGCAAGGAGATCATCTTCACCTTAGAGGAGATGGGCTTCGAGATCGAGGCCTCCCACCACGAGGTCGCAGAGGGGCAACACGAGATCAACTTCAAGTACGACGACGCGCTCACCACCGCGGACAACATCGCGACGTTCCGCGCCGTCGTCCGCGCGGTCGCGAGCCAACACGACCTCCACGCGACGTTCATGCCCAAGCCCATCGCCGACATCAACGGCTCGGGCATGCACAGCCACATCTCGCTGTTCGACGAGGACGGCAACGCCTTCGCCGACGACGACGACGAGTTCAACCTGAGCGAGACGGCCTACCAGTTCATGGGCGGTATCCTGAACCACGCCCCCGCGTTCACGGCCGTGACGAACCCGACCGTGAACTCCTACAAGCGCCTGGTGCCCGGCTACGAGGCGCCCATCTACGTCGCGTGGTCCGACACGAACCGCTCGGCGCTCGTCCGCGTGCCCGACGCCGCGGGCGTCTCCGCGCGCTTCGAGGTCCGCAGCCCCGACCCGTCCTGTAACCCGTACCTCGGGATGGCGTCGCTCATCGCCGCCGGCCTCGACGGGATCAAGACCGAGGCCGACCCCGGCGACCCGGTCCGCGAGGACATCTACGAGTTCGACGACGCGAAACGCGAGGAGTACGGCATCGAGACGCTGCCGCCGAACCTCGGCGCCGCCGTCGAGGAGCTGGAGACCGACGAGGTGCTCCAGGAGGCGCTCGGCCCCCACACCTCCGAGAAGTTCGCCGAGGCGAAGTCCCAGGAGTTCAGCGAGTACCTCACCCAGGTGTCGCAGTGGGAGGAGGACCGCTACCTGGAGACGTTCTGAGGCGACGGCTCGATCGCTCGGGCGGTCGCAGCAGTCTCGTTTCGTCTGATTTCATTTTCTACGCGTTTTTGCGTGTCAGCGCTTCGCCCCCCACGAGCGCGTGAACTCATCGAGCGATCGGTTTCGGGGGCGGGTGTGAGACGCGGTTGGAATTGGTGGGTACCCGTGTGCGAGCGGCGTCGCTGTCGGCTGTCTCTCTGTGAGCAACAGCGGTGCGGTAGACGCCTCCAAGCCCCGGCCGCTCATTTATAAATGATTGATCGCGGATCGACAGCAGACTTCTCCAAAGCCCCAACCGCTCGTTTATAAATGATTGATCGCGGATCGACAGCAGACTCCTCCAAAGCCCCAACCGCTCGTTTATAAATGATTGATCACGGATCGACAGCAGACTCCTCCAAAGCCCCAGCCGCGACGGCTCGCGCGCCTTGCTGCGCGCCTCGCTCAGTCGCTACCGCTCCTTCGCTGCGGTGCTTACTGCGGCGTGCTTCGCCCTCGCGACTGCCCCTTTGAGTCCCGCCCCGCACCGCACAGCGACCGCAGCCTCACGCCTCCCCAGCCTCGTCGGTGGTCCTCCGCTTCGCTCCGGACCACCGACTCCCTCGCGCGTGCGACATCGCGCCCTATCGGGCGCTCGTCGGCACGCGCCAGCCGCACCGCTATTTATAAGCGATCGTCGCATCCGCTCACGGCCATGTAAATGTGATATCGCCGTCGGCGCGCCCGTTCGTCCGCTCCCGTGGCCGGCTGCGAGGCGTCCGCGGCGGCGACTCGCAAGACCACTCAGTTCCGGGCGTCCGACAGCGCCTCGACCCGCTCGGGCAGCGCGGGGAGCGCGACGACGGCGACCACGGCGGCGGTCGTCGCGACCAGCGTCACCGGGAGAGTCCCCGCGAGCGCGTACGCGCCGACCCAGAGCCCACCGGTGACGGCGAGGGCGGGGACCGCGACCCGGACCGGGACCGCGGGCTCGTCGCCCTCGACGAGCCGCCAGCCGACCGCGCCGCCCGCGCCGGTCGCGATCCCGATCCCCGCCTCGACCACCTCCCCGGTGTGGCCGCCCGCGACCGCGACGGCCAGCGCGCCGGTCGAGACGACCGCCGCGAGGAGGAACGCCGGGGCGGGGTTCAGTGCGGCGGTCGGGCCGGCCGCCGTCTCCGCGCTCGCGGAGCGCCGGACGCGGGGGTCGCCGGCGAGCCACAGCGCGACGGCGACCGTCCCCGCGCCGACGGCCAGCCCCGCGAGCACGTCGACGAGGTAGTGCACCTCGATGACGACCCGCGAGGTCGCGACGGCGACGGCGACCGCGCCGGCCGCGAGGTAGCGGGCGCGGTCCGCCCAGAACCGGTCGTACAACAGGGCCACGGCGAGGTACGCGGCCGCGCCGCCGGTGGCGTGGCCGCTCGGGAAGCCGAACCCGTCCGAGAGCACCTGCGCCTCGTACCAGCCGGAGAGGAGCGCGGGGAGCCACGTCGGCACGTCGGCGGGCGGCATCGCTCCGGGCGGGCGGGGGACCGCGAACCACGCCTTGCCGAGCGCCGTCGCGGCGTACGCGCAGGTGACGGCCGCGATGGCCGTCGCGCCGGCACGGCGCGGCGACCCCGCGACCCTTTCGCTCGCGAACCAGTAGCCGACCGCGAGCAGCGCGAAGAGGAACCACGGGTCCGCGAGATGGGTGACGGCCGCGAAGGCGACGACGACGACCTCCGGGAGCGCCTCGACGAACGCGGTCTCGCCGAGCCCGCGCTCGGCGGCGACGAGTCCGGTCACGCGTCGATCACCCGGTGAATCGTTGCCGGGGCGGGCGTCGCCGGCAGTTCGGCCGGCGCCAGGGCGGGCGTCGCCGGCAGTTCGGCCGGCGCCGACGCGGGCGTGGGCGTCGCCGCGTCAGTCATCGCCGCGGCGGCGGGCGTAATCGAGCGCCTTGCCGGGCGTCTCGATCAGGTTGAGGCCGATGCCGACGACGACGAATATCGTGTACAGGCCGAGCGTCGACAGCCCGAGGACCACGATGGCGCCGACCGCGTAGATCCCCTGAAGCGAGGTCAGCGCCGCGAGCGTCAGCACGGTCCCGTACAGCAACACGAGGTACGGGCCCCAGCCGCGGGCGTGGCCGCGCCGCATCCGCGAGCGGACGTACCGCTTCAGCTCCGACTCGACCTCGGGTTTGTCGACCGTGCGGCGTTCCACGTCGTCCTCGAACTCGTCGAGTTGCGACCGTAGCTCCCGGACCTCCGCTTCGAGGGCGGCGACGTCCGGCGCGCCGCGCGGCCGCTCGCCGTCGTCCCCGTCGGGATCCGACTCGCCGTTCATACCCGTGGGTCGGTCGCGGTCCTGTTGTAACTGCCGGTCCGCGGCGTCGTCCGAGGGCCCCGCGAGCCCGGCGCCGCGATCGTTCCCGAGGCGGTCGCCGTCGTCTCCTCGGCCCGCGAGCACCACGTTGACCGCGCCGCCGAGGACGACGACGACGGCGGCGAGGTAGAGCCAGGTGACCAAGAGGAGGATCCCGCCGATGACGCCGTACACCTGGTACTGCGCGGCGCCTGCGGCGTACACCTGAAAGCCGGCCTGGAGCAGCGTCCAGCAGACCGCCGCGAACGCCGCGCCCGGAAGGGCCTCGCGGACGCCGATCGACGGCTGCGGGAGGATGTAGTACATGGGGAAGAAGACGGCGGCGAGGAAGAGGGGTAGAGCGAGGACGCTCGCCACACCGACCAGCGGGACCGCGTCCGCGGCCGCGACGAACGCGCCGACGGCGACCATCACGCCGATGCCGACGCCGACGGCGACGACGACCGAGGCGGCGTCGGCGACCTGCTTGAGGAAGCCCGGCGGCTCGTCGCCGCCGTACAGCGAGACGAACGCCGTGTCGAGCCCGCGGAACACCTTCAGCGTCGACCAGAGCAACACGCCGAGCCCGAGCAGGCTGGCGCCGGTCCGCCCGCCGGCCGAGGAGACGGCGGCGACGACAGCCTCCTCGCCGGCCGGCGTGAGGAAGTTCCCCGTCGACGCGACCAGCTCCGCGGCGATGGTCTCGCCGAAGACGGCGGTGGCAACGACGACGAGCAACAGGAGCGCGGGGACGAGCGAGACGAACGCGTAGTAGGCGATGGCGGCCGCGAGGAACGTCGCCTGCCGGTCTATCGCGAGGTCGGCGACGCGCCGAGCCGTGCCGAACGCGGTGCGCGAGTGTCGAGACACGTCACGCGTTTCGGCCGACCGCGACAAAAACGGGGGGGTGTGACCCCGTCAGTCCGCGTCGTCGCCGAGGACCGCCTCGCGCATCTCGGGGATCGACGCCGTGCTCTTCACGGCCGTGCCGCGGTAGTGCGCGCGGCTCGCCTCGTGGCCGGCCGCGCGCACGCGCTCAACGAACTCTTCCATCCCGATGGCGGGCTCGCCCCACTCCTTGTACAGCCGGTGCTGGTCGTAGTGCGTCGGGGTGTCGAGCTCGCGCGCGACGGTGCCGAGCAGCTTGCGCGCGCGCTTCGCCTCTCCCATGTCGTCGGTCACCTCGCGGCGGACGGCGCGCGCGAAGTCGGCGTCCGCGACCGGGCCGAGCCAGATCGGACCCGCCGTGAGGACGCGGTCGCTCCCGCACTCGGGACAGGCGGCGACGGGGTCGGCGATGTGTCCGGGCGTCGCCTCGCGCCAGAGGCAGTCCTCGCAGTGATCGACGTGCCCGAGGGCCTCGAGGCAGTCGTCGGCCGCGCGGGCGCCCGACTCCAGCTCGAGGTAGGTCCGCGCGTAGTGCCGGGAGACGTGCGAGAGGATCGGTCGCGCCGCCTTGTCGTAGCGCGCCGCGGTCCGGACGAGCGCAGAGATCAGCGTCCGGAGCCCCATCTCCGGGTGGTAGTCGGTGTTTCGCGGGACCGCGCCGTACTTGCGGATCCCGCTGTTGAGGTGCGCGCCGCACAGCGGCGCGGTGTCGGTGGCGGTGACGCAGATCAGGTTGCGGCCGTTCGCGAACGCCGCGTCCGCGAAGGGGATCGGCGTGCCGTAAGGGTCGAGGTCGACGACGTCGAACGGCCCCTCATCGTACAGCAGGGCGTTCACGTCGCGGTGGACCGCCTCGCCGTCGAGGCCGTTGGCGTCGAGGTTGGCGGCGGCGAGGTCGACTGCGTCGGCGTCGACGTCGGCGCAGGTGACCCGATATCCCTCGGCCGCGGCGCGGACGCCCCGGATCCCCGAGGCGGCCATCGCGTCGAGGTACGAGGCGGCGCGGGGTTCGCGGTCGCGGTAGGCGCGCAGCGTCGCGACCGTCACGTCGCGGTTCAGCTCCTGCGTCGGGTTGAAGAAGACGCCGCCACCGGTGCCCTCGCTGGCGCCGTCGCGGGCCTCCGGGACGGAGACGGTGAGTCCGCCCTCTTCGATGTCCATACGACCGGTTCGGTCATCCCGGGTAAAAGGACCGCGCTCCGGGGCCGGGAGCGACTCGGAAGCGTCGACCGCGGCGGGCGGCGGCGGGGACAATGGGAGGCTTTTACGCCGTGGGCTCGGAACGTAAACGTATGAACGGAGACGTCACTGGTGGACTGTCGGACGCGGTCGGCGGCGACACGGGGGAGCGAGGATGGTAAGTCCGGCGCGGGTGGACGCGATAACCGACATCGCATACGGCGCGCTGATCGCCCTGTCGATCGTGCTCATCGCGACGTTCCAGGTGAACAACGTCGCCATCGCGTTCGGGATCGGGGTGTTCGCCTCGTACGTGATCCACGTCGTCTGGAAGATGGCCCGGTTCGACCCGGACTGGATGACCCGCGAGGTCGCGGACCAGGTCGGGAAACAGGTCGAGGAGAGCGTCGGCGAGACCGTCGACAAGGAGGTCGAGAAGACCGTGGGCGAGACCGTCAACAAGGAGGTCGAAAAGACCGTCGGCGAGACAGTGAGCAAGGAGGTCGAAAAGACCGTCGAGGAGACGGTCGGCGAGAAGGTCGAGGAGACGGTGAGCAAGGAGGTCGAAAAGAGCGTCGGCGAAACAGTCGAGAAGACCGTCGGCGAGACCGTCAACAAGGAGGTCAACGAGGTCGCCGACGACGTCAGCGACACCGTGAGCGAGGAGGTCACGGGGAAAGTCGAGGAGACAGTCGGCGAGACCGTCGAGAAGACCGTCGAGGAGAAGGTCGGCGAAACCGTCGAGGAGAAGGTCGGCGAAACCGTCGAAGAGACGGTCGAGAAGACGGTCGAGGAGACTGTCGGTGAAAAGGTCGAAGAGACCGTCGAGAAAACGGTCGAGGAGACAGTCGGCGAAAAGGTCGAAGAAACCGTCGATGAAAAGGTCGAAGAGACCGTCGGCGAAAAGGTCGAGGAGACCGTCGACGAGAAGGTTGAGGAAACCGTCGACGAAAAAGTCGAAGAGACCGTTGACGAGAAGGTCGAAGAAACCGTCGACGAGAAGGTCGAAGAGACGGACGAGGGCGCCGACGAGGCGACCGGTCGACGCGACGACTCGTAGCTGGTGTCGACGCTATCCGGATTTTGTGGCGTGGTTCGCTACTGTATCAACAATTTCTGAGGCGGTTATTTCGGAATCACCGATGGTGATAAACCCGACGAGCCGGTAATACGCGTAGGCGAATGGGCCACCACGACCTCGATCGGAGTCTCGGGTTGTACCCGACGATGATGATCAGTATGGGCGCGATGATCGGGAGCGGGATCTTCGTCCTCCCGGCGTTGGGATATAAGAAGGCCGGACCGGCGGTGGTCCTCGCGTACGTGTTGGCCGCGCTCGTCGTCTTACCGGCGGCGCTGTCGAAGGCCGAGATGGCGACGGCGATGCCCGAGTCCGGGGGGACCTACCTCTACATCGACCGGGCTCTCGGCCCGCTCTTCGGGACGATCGCTGGGATCGGCGCGTGGTTCTCGCTCGTGTTCAAGAGCTCGTTCGCGCTCGTCGGTTTAGGTGCTTACCTACTGCTTTTCGCGCCGCTCTCGCAGGGAGCGGTCGTCTACGTCGCGCTGGCGCTCGGGACCCTCGTCGTCGCCCTGAACGTCTCGGGGACGAAGATGAGCGGGGGGATACAGGCGGTCATCGTCACCCTTGTCGTCGCCGGTCTCCTCGCGTACGTCGTCAACGCCGGCTTCGTCCTCGACACCGCCCGGTACACGCCCTTCGCGACCCACGGGAGCGGCGGAGTCGTCACGGCCGCCGCATTCGTCTTCGTCTCCTACGCGGGCGTTACGAAGGTCGCGAGCGTCGCGGAGGAGGTGAAACACCCCGGGAAGAACCTCCCGCGCGCGATGCTCGGATCGATGGGGATCATGACCGTCCTGTACGTCGCGGTCGTCGGCGCGATCGTCGGACTCAGCGATCCTGAGCTGCTGACGACGGGGGGTCCGGGCGGGACAGCGTCGCTCACGCCGATGGCGGACGGCGCAGGGGCGCTTCTCGGCGGCGTGGGAGTACTGTTCATTTCCGTGATCGCCGTTGTCGCGCTCACGAGCATGGCGAACGCCGGCGTGCTCTCCTCCTCGCGGTTCCCGCTGGCGATGAGCCGCGACGACCTGCTCCCGCCGGCGCTCCAGACCATCGACCCGCGGTTCAAGACGCCGCGGAACTCCGTGCTGCTCACCGGGGTCGTGTTGCTGCTGCTCATCGCGTTTGTCCCCGTGATCGAACTGGCGAAGCTCGCGAGTGCGTTCCAGATCCTCGTTTTCTCGTTCGAGAACATGGCGCTGGTTGCCTTCCGAGTGGCAGACGTACCGTCGTACGATCCGGAGTTCGAAGCGCCCGGCTACCCGTTCGTCCAGGTGTTCGGCTTCCTCGCCGGGCTCGGCCTCCTGACGCAGATGGGGACGCTCCCCATTCTCGGGGCGGTCGGAATCATCGCCGGCAGCGCGCTCGTCTACCTCGTGTACGGCCGGTCGCGGACGGACCGGACCGGGGCGGTTGGGACAATCGTCCGCGCCCGTCGCGGAGAGGAAGACGACGGGCTCGCCTCGACGGAGGCGGAGTGAAGAGACGGACCGGGCGACGAGTCCCGGTCCGAGCCGGGCTCAGTAGTCTCGGTTGACGAGGATCACCGGATCGCCCGTCTCGTCCGCGATCCGGTCGGCCAGCGAGCCGAACACGCGGTCTCCGAGGCGAGCCTCCGGCTCGTACATCACGACGGCGTCGTAGTCCGTCGCGACCCCGAGGATCTCCTCGTCGTGTTCGTCGCCCTCGATTATCAGCGTGTCGACCGCGTCCGGGTCGAACCCGTCCGCGACGAGGCGCTCGCGAGTCTCCGAGACGACCGTCTCGCCGCGGTCACGTGACTCGTCGCCCTCGACGACGTGGAACAGCGTGATCTGCTGGGTCGAGTCTTCGGCCAGAATGCGGATGAACGTCGGGAGGCGGTCGAGC
This sequence comes from Halorubrum xinjiangense, assembly GCF_900102375.1. Taxonomy (GTDB): domain Archaea; phylum Halobacteriota; class Halobacteria; order Halobacteriales; family Haloferacaceae; genus Halorubrum; species Halorubrum xinjiangense. The sequence continues at coordinate 43,991 of NZ_FNBO01000002.1, read as the reverse complement.
TCGGCGACGTCCGGAAGCGGCACGAGTATCCGAGCGATCCCCTCCGTCGGGGCGGGGTCGAGCTCGGCCGCGCAGTCTTCTTCCGCCGCGATCTGCCGGATCGCGGCCGCACGGTCCTTCCCGAACACCAGTCGCGTTCGAACGGAGGCACCGGCGTCGGAAAACGCGTCGGCGACCTCTTCAAGGGTCGCCTGTGCCGCCTCGCCGAACTGTTCGCGCGCGGAGCTCGCCGGCGTCTGCTCCGGGAGGTCGTAGTGACCGAGGATCACGACTGAAAGCGACGCGAGGTCCTCGACCAGCACCGGTGACAGCGGTTCCGGGTCCGGCAGTTCGAGCGGCACGAGGATCGTGTCAGCCATGGGTCAGAGTAGACGGTCCGGAATAATAAACGGGGGGAGACGCCGCCGTCGGAGGGATCGGTTCACGAGGTCTGCGGCGGGGTCTCCTCATCGGCGAGGAACGCCTCCAGCACGTCGTCTTCGGAGGACTCCTTGGGGAGGACGGTCACCACGTCGTCCGGCCGGATCGTCGCGTCGTCGACCGGATGGATTATCGACCCGTCTCGCTCTATCGACGTCACGACGGCGTCGGTCGACAGGGTCCCGTCAGCACGGGCTTCCGACGGCGACCGGCCGACGATCGGCGCGTCCGCGGTGACGCACACCTCGATCACGGCGGTCCCGTCCGCGAGGGTGACCGTGTCGGTGACGACGGACTGCCTCGAGTCGTCGGAGAGGAACCGAGAGTAAGGTGTGTGAAGCTCCGTCTGGAGCAGCTCCTCGTCCTCGATTCGGATATCGAGCCCCGACAGCGCCCGCGCGATCTCTCGCAAGTCGCTCGTCTCCTCGCCGACCGCGACCACCTGGAGGTCCCGTCGACCCGCCATGAGCACGCGGACGTTGATCACGCCGGGGATGGACCGCGCCGCCAGCGCCAACTGCTCCCGCTCGTCGGCGGGTACCGTACACATGAACACCGAGGTGAGTCGACCGTCCGCCTGTTCGAAGTCGACGATCGCCGTGTACCCGCGGATCACGCCAGCCTCTTCGAGGCGTTCGATCCGGTTTCGGACCGTTCCCGCGGAGACGTTCATGCCCTCCGCGATCATCGGTGCTGAGGTGTTCCGCGCGTCCGACATCAGCGCGTGGACGATCTGTCGGTCGATCTCGTCGAGGTGGCGGCTCATAGTCGCCTCCGCGACCGCCGGCTCGGCCGCGGCGCGCGACGCTTCGAGCGGAGCGCGCGGACCGACGCGGACGGACGCGTCGCGGTACGAGTCATATCGAAAGCTACCCGTTCGGACGTAATATGGCTTGCCCACCGCCGAAATCGGAGACGACACCGGTACGTGCCAGGAAAGCGTCGCTCGGCGGCCGAGGGAGTCGAAAAACGGTGAGTTCGGAGTTGCGTTACTTGTTGCCGAACATCTGGCGCATCATCGGATGCATCTCCATCAGCTGCTCTTCGGCGATCTCCTCGTACAGCTTGTACGTGATAGAGACCGCGAGCAGCAGCCCGGTACCGGAGACCTGACCGATGGTACCGAGCAGGTTCGCCATCACGGCGAGCAGCCCGACGAGGGCGCCGCCGATAACGGTCACCTGCGGGATGTACCGTTCCATGACCTTCTCGACGACCTGCGGGTTCCGGCGGAACCCGGGAATCTGCATCCCGGAGTTCTGGATCTGTTTCGCGGTGGCCTCCGGTCCCATACCGGTGGTCTCGACCCAGAAGATCGCGAAGATGGCGCCGCCGACGATCATGAACGTGAGGTCGACGGCGAGCCGGATCGCGATCATCCACGGTTCGACGGACGCCGGTATCTCACCGAGGAACCACATCCACTGTTCGCGGCTCTGAATCGGGTTCAGGTAGTAGAACAGGCCGCCGATGGGCTGTCCCTGGTCGCTGTAGGTCCCGAGTACCGCCGGCATCCCCGCCCACTGCGAGGAGAGGATCTGGCCGAGGAACTGGATGTTCGCCTGCAGCGCGCGAACGAGGATCATCGGCAGGACGGAGGCGTAGATGAGCTTCACCGGGAAGCGTCCGCGGGCGCCCTTCACGCGGGCGTGCGACAGCGGGATCTCGACGCGGACCGACTCCGCGTACACGACGATCCCGAAGATGAACACCGTGGTGAAAAGCGCCAGAATGTTCCCCGGATCGAACAGCAGGTTCTGGAGCCCCTCCGCCGTGAACGGCGACAGCGAGGCGGGCACGTCGCCGACGATGACGCCGTACCAGCTCGCGAAGAAGCCGGACGCGCCGAGCGCGGAGAAGCTGAAGAAGCCGCCGACGATCTGCTGGCTCACCGACGCGATGATGAACAGCCCGACGCCGGAGCCGACCCCCCACTTGCTCACGATCTCGTCCATGAACAGGATGAGGATGCCGCCGACGAAGATCTGCGCGAAGATCAGCGCCTGCACGCCGAACGTGCCGATCCCGAGCGCGCTCGCAACGGCGTCGTCGGCCGGAAGGAAGCCGCCGGTGAACACCATCGGCGCCGCCGTGAGGGCGGTGACGATGACCACCAGCAGCTTCTGGAGGCCCTGATAGAGGACCTGGTCACGCGGGTCGTTCTCCGTGTCGAGCCCGAGGAGGTTGGCACCGCCCAAAAGCTGGAGGACGATGGACGCCGTGACGATCGGTCCGATACCGACCTGCAGCAGCGAACCGGACGAACCGGCGAGAACGGACCGGAACTGCCCGAAGAAGTCCGACCCCTGCCCGACCGCCAACCCGAACGGGTTGATGTTGGTCAGGAAGAAGTAGACGATCAGGATCCCGGCCGTCCACGTGAGCTTCCGTTTGAACGGGACGTGCCCCGCGGGCCGCTCCACGACGGGCATCCGCGAGAGCACGGGTTCGGCGGCCTCCTTCCAGCTCATGTTACGCCTCGTCGTTCTCGTCGTCGGAAGTGTTTTCCGGTTCGTCAGCGGCCGCTTCGGCGCGCTCGGAGAGCGTCGCCTCGCCGCCGGCCTCCTCGATGAGCTCGACCGCACCGGCCGTGAACGCGTCGGCCGTGACGCGGAGCTCGCGCCGGACCTGCCCGCCGCCGAGCACCTTCACGACGTCCGCCTCGTGGCCGTCCTCAACGACGTCGCGCGCGTCGAAGACGTACGCGTCGCCGTCCTCCTCGGCGAGGCCGTCCGCGGCGTACAGCGCCGCGTCCTCGTCGAGCTTCTGGACCTTCACTTCGAGGACCTCCGTCTGGGCGTCCTCGGGGCGCTTGAATCCGTGCTTGCCGAGCGGGCCGTAGTTGTGGTACTCGTGTTTCGAGCGGCCGGCCGCGCCGCGGCCGCCGCGGTGTCCGGCGCCGCGCCGGTTCTTGTGCGTGCCGCCGCCGTGCGTGCGAGATCCGCGCTGTCGTCGTTTCTTGCTCGTCATCGCATCGCCTCCAGGAGACCGTCGATCTCCTCGGTGGTGTGTTTGCCGAGTTCGCCGCCCTCGATCACCGGGTGCTTGATGCCCTCGTGACCGCCGCGGGGGGCGTGGAGCCGGAGCGTCGGCGAGAGGCCCTGCTCGCGCAGGGTCGTCTCCTCGTCGACGAGCGCCTCGGCCAGCGCCTCCAGGTCGGCGTAGTCGGTGTTGTCGTCGATCCACTCGTCGTCGACGTCGGCGGACCCCTCGAGGGGCTCGCCGCGTCGCGCGATCGTCCGCGCGACGGCCTCGACGCTCGGTTCCCCGAACGCGACGACGTCGTTGACCTTCGCGATCATGCCGCGGTACGAGTCCGTCTCGGGGACGAACGTCGCGTGGTTGACGCGCCCGACGTTCAGCATGTCGAGCGTGTCCTCGACGCCGTACTCGAGGTTGACGTCGCCGCGGAGCTGTACGATCGCCTGCATCACTCGCTCACCTCGTCGTAGTGAACCTCACGCGCGTGCTGGGGCGTGCGGGACTGCGCCGCGTTCTCCAGCGCGTTGAACGTCGCCTTCGCGAGGTTCACCGTCGTGCGCGTGTTGCCGTCGGAGTTCGTCCAGGCGTCCTCGACGCCGGCGAGCTCTAAGATGTTGCGGACCGTCTCCGCGGCCGCGAGGCCCAGCCCCTGCGGGGCGGGCTTGATCTCGACGGTGACGGAGCCGGCCTTCCCCTTCGCCGTGCGGGTGAGGGAGTTGGTGCCGCCGGGCTGGTCCTCCCACGAGCCCGAGCCGCGGTCGACCGAGATGATGTTCAGCTTCGCGACGTCGATCGCCTTCTGGATCGCGCCGCCGACCTGGTCGTCGCGGGCCTGCGCGTAGCCGAGGTAGCCGTCGCGGTTGCCCACGGCGACCACGCAGCGGAACTTCACGCGGCGGCCGGAGTCGGTCATGCGCTGGACCATGTTGATGTCCAGCACCTCGTCTTCGAGCCCCGGGAGGAGCTGGTCGACGATCTCCGCCTCCTTCAGCGGGAGGCCGGATTCGAGCGCCTGTTCCATCGACGTGATATCGCCGTCCTGTACCTTGCGGCCGAGTCGCGTCCGCGGTTCCCAGCCGTCGTTGTGTCTACTCATGGTCCTCCTGGATAGTCGCGAGCACGTCGTCGAAGTGCTCGGGTAGCTCGCTGGCGTCGAACGCGCCGCTGTACAGCGGCTCGTCGAGCTGCTCGGCGTAGTCGGCGATGTGTTCGCCGCGCGTGCGCGACCAGTCGGCCAGCACGTCGTCGTTGTGCGGGATATCGAGCCCCGCGTCGATCGCTCCTTCCTGTACCGCGAACGTCTTGTTGCCGGGCGTCGCCGTGTTGAGCCCGATGTCGAGGACGGCCTCTTCGAGGCCGGCGTCGACGGCGCGGGCGCCCGCGAGGAAGCCGGTGAGGTACGCGCTGGGGAGGTTGCCCGTGGGGGCGTCCCAGCCGTACTCGCCGAGCTCCTCGCTGGAGGCGGCCGCGTGGGTCTCGTCGCCGTCCGATCCGGGGGTCACCAGCTGCGCCCTGACGTGAGCGTTGCTCACCCGGGCGACCAGGCGAGGCTTGCCCGATTTCAGCAGGCGCAACCTCTGATGGTAATCCGTCCGGACCTCGCGGCGGCGCCGCATCGGCACCTTGTATCGTGGTCCTGTCGCCATTAGTCCGTCACCTCGTAGCCGTACTGCGTCCGAATGTACGCCTCGAGACGGGCGACGTCCTCGAAGTCTCCCCCGCTCGCCTTGTTGTAGAGCGTGCGGTACTCGGAGGCGTCGAGCACGTCTTCCTCGTCGCGAAGCTCCTTCAGGCGCGCGCGCTGTGCGCGGATGCGCGCCTTCCAGTCGTCTTTCGTGTTCTGCCGCGCGCCGGAGCGACCCTTCCGGGTACCGGCGCCGGACTGGTGTCCGTACGAGCGCTTCTCGGCGCGCTCGCGGGCGCGACCGCGGGAGTTCGTCTTCGCGTCTTTCGCGCGGATCGTTCCCTGGTCGATGAGGTCGCGGACGTCCTCGCGGGTGATCGCGTCCGCGATCTCCTCCTGTGCTTCGGGGTCGAGCCAGACGCGGCCCTTGCCGACGTCCAGCTCGTCCGCTGCGAGCCGTTTCTGCGCCTTCAGATCACTCATCGTTGACCTCCACTTCGACGTAGGTCGGGTTCAGCACGCGAATTCCCCGCTCCTCCGCCTCGTCTTCGATCAGTTCGCGCTTGCGACCGCCGACCTTCGAGGCGATACGCACCGCCTGCGTGTCGCCGTCGACGCCCTCGAGGTCGTCCGTGTTGTGCACGCGGACCTCCTCGAAGCCGCTCGGGTGTAGGTCGCGCGACGCCGTGGGCGAACGGAAGCCGGCCTCGACGACCGGGCCCTTCGACTTCATGCGACGGCGCTGCTTGGAGAGCCCGCCGCGCGGCTTGCGCCACGACGTCGGGATCCGCTTTTTCTTGTGGTAGTCCTGCCGGTTGAACTGCGGTTTCCCCTCACGGTGCTTCTGTGCGAGCGCGCGAGCGGTCTCGTCGTCCAGCGCCGGCGTCTTGTCGGCGTGGCCGCGGGGGCGAAGCTCCGTCTCGACGGTCTCGTCGGCGTCGGCCTCGTCGGCCTCCTCCTCGTCCGTCTCGTCTTCGATCTCCGCGTCCGCCTCCTCGTCGACCTCCAGCCCGCCGACGTCGGCCTTGATACGCGCGGCGAGCGCGTTGCCGACGCCGTCGACCTCGGAGAGCTCCGACTGGGAGGCGGCCTTCACGTCCTCGACCGTCTCGTAGCCGGCCTCGCGAAGGGCGTCCGCCTTCGAGGGACCGACACCGCTGATGTCTTCCAGTTCGTCTGCCATTGGTTAGGCACCTCCGGTGGGCTTCTCGACGATGTACACGCCGTCCTGGAAGACGCGCGTGTCCTTGTCGGTCACCTTCGTCAGCTGTTCGATGTCGGCGGCGGTCTGCCCGACGGCCTCCTTGTCGGAGCCCGTGAGCCGTACCGTCTCGCCGTCGATCTGTACGTCAGTGTCTCCGCGGATCGGGGTGCGCCGCGCGGCGCTCTCTCCGAGGAAGTTCTCGATGACGACCTCGTCGCCCTCCACGTTCACCTGCATCGGGAAGTGGGCGTAGTACACTTCCATCGTGTACTCCCACCCGTCGGTGACGCCGTGGACCATGTTGGCGACGTGGCTCTCGAAGGTGCCGACCGTGGCGTTGGTCTTCGCGTCCTCGTTCTCGGCGGTGATGACCACCGCGCCCTCCTCGACCGCGACGTCGACGTCGGGGTACCAGAGGCGTCGCGTGACGCTTCCGTTGGGCCCCTCGACGGTGAGTTCGAGGTGATCGGTCTCGGCGGAGACGTCGTCCGGAATCTCGATTTCGACTCTGTTCATTGTTAGTAGACGTATGCGATCACTTGGCCACCGATGCCCTCCTCGCGGGCCTCGTAGTGGCTCATGACGCCGTGGCTCGTCGTGACGATGAGCGTCCCGTAGTCACGGGCGGGGAGGTATCGCTTCTCCCACTTCTCGAACTCGTCTGCGCCCGCCGAGTAGCGGGGCTTGACGGCGCCACACTCGTTGATCGCGCCTTTCAGTTCGACCTCGAACTTCCCGGCTTTTCCGTCGTCGACGTACTCGAAGCCGTCGACGTACCCGCGGTCGTAGAGGACCTCGAGGACGGAGCCGATGATGTTCGAAGCGGGCTCTACCGTGTACGACAGGTGGCCAACGCTCTCGGCGTTGTCCATGCCGGCGAGCGCGTTGGTGAATGGATCGTTTCCCGTCATGATCAGCTGTACTTCTCGAATCCCATGTCTCGGGCGACCTCGCGGAAGCACTGCCGGCAGAGGTTGATGTCGTACTTGCCGACGAGCCCCTGCTCGCGGTCGCACCGCCGGCACGTGTGCCGGGAGTCGGTGCGCTTCGCGGCGTGCTCGCCCGTGTCGTTGTTCGCTTCGCTCATTCGGATACCTCGACGTCGAAGTTCGTTTCGAGGAACGCGGCCGCGTCCTCGGCTGTCATCCGGTGGCGGGCGGGGATGGTCCCCGTCGCCTTGTCGCGTTTCGAGACGCGGTAGCCGGGACGGACGATCGTCGTCGTCACGTCGAGGCCGTAGATACCGGTGTTGGGGTCGTACTCCTGGCTCGGGAAGTCGGTGTGGTCCTCGACCCCGAAGCTGAGGTTGCCCGTGTCGTCGAACTGGCTCCGGCCGACGTCGACCAGCTCCAGCGCGGTCTCGAGGAACGCGTGCGCGTCCTCGCCCCGCAGCGTCACCTTCACGCCGATCGGGTCGCCCTTGCGGATCCCGAACTCGGCGATGGTGCGCTTCGAGGTGGTCCGGACCGACTGCTGGCCCGTGATCGCCTCGATGATCTCCTCGGCGTCGGCGAGGGGTTCACCGCCCTGCCCGACGCCCATGTGGACGACGACCTTCTCGAGAGACGGCTCGCGCATCTCGTGGTCGGCGCTCTCGGCTTCACTCATCCGAATCACCCGCCTCGTCGGCGTCGTCGGTGAAGTTCTCGTCGATGACGACGACGTACTCCTCGACCGTCTCGTAGCCGTCGTCGTCGCTGGCGACGGTGACGGTGTTGTCGCCGGAGCCGAGCGTCACGTCGATGTCGTCGACCTCGCCGATCTGGCCGGCGTGCTGGCCGGCGACGGCGGTGACGAGGGCGCCCTCCTCGTACTCGAAGTGGGCGACGATCTCCTTCGTCTCGTTGTCGACGACGATCGAGTCGTTCGTCTCGTAGTCCGCGTCGTCGTCGACGCGGACGTTCGTCCCGTCGTGGAGCGTCAGCTGGACGGCCCCGCCGGGGACGACGGTCTTGTTCGTGATCTTCCCGAGCCGGCTGCCCGCGGCCTCCTCGTCGACGGGCGTCAGCGCGAGCCGACCGCCCTCGTCGGGGAAGACGCGGAAGTACTCCCCGCGCTCGGGGAACGCCAGGATGTCGAACATCCCGATCGGACGCTGCTCGTCCGAAACCGCGTCCCCGTTGACGAGGATCGAGTCGTTGTTCAGCGCGTAGCGCGCCTCCTTCGTCGAGTCGACGTAGCCGAGCACGTCCCGCAGCAGGACGACGAGCGGAACGCCCGCCTCGCCGTGCGGGCCCGCGCCCGCCTTCACGGTGAACGTGTTCGTCTTGCGCTCGACCGGCCAGGAGTTCGGTACTGACAGTCGCTTCTGGTGTCGCGTCATTCGTTATCCTCCTGGAGCCGCGCCTCGCGGCGCTCGTCTTCGAGGTCCAGATCGGTCACCCGGACGTTGCTCGCCGGGATGGGGCGGGGAACTTCCTCCCCGTCCGCCTTCTCGACGGTGACGTCCTCGACCGTGATCCGCTCGGCGGACAGGTCGACGGAGACGACTTCGGCCTCCGTCCCGGCCGCGTCGCCGCGAAGCACCTCGACGGTGTCGCCGGCGTTGACGCGGACGTTCCGCTGTCCGTACTCCTCGCGGAGATCCTCGGTGAGGGTGGCCCGGACCTGATTCTGCCGCTCGTGGAGCGGCGCGGTCTCCGACCGTTTTCGCTGTTTGCGTGGCTGTTTCGTCATAGTTAGACGATCATCGTCGCGGTCGAGGCGATGCTCCCGAATCGTTCGGCGACCTCGCGGGCGACGGGGCCTTTGATCTCCGTGCCCCGCGGCTCCTCGAGGTCGTCGATGATGACGGCCGCGTTGTCCTCGAACTTCACGCGCGTGCCGTCCGGGCGGCGGATCGGCTTGCGCTGGCGGACGACGACCGCCTCCAGCACCTGCCGCCGCATCTCCGGGGTCCCCTTGGTGACCGAGACGGTCACCTTGTCGCCGATTCCTGCCTTCGGGTGGCGGTTCTTCGTGCCGGAGTAGCCCGACACGGAGATCACCTTCAGCTCACGGGCGCCGGTGTTGTCGGCGCACGTGATGAGCGAGCCCTTCGAGAGCCCCTGCGTGACGTCGGCCTTGAGCGCCTCCATCACTGATCACCCAGGATCTCGACGACGACGTGGGACTTCGTCTTCGAGAGCGGTCGCGTCTCCGCGATTGTCACTTCGTCACCAACTTCGAGCGAGTCGAGCACGCCCGGCACGTGGGCCGGGATGCGCGAGCGACGCTTCATGTACCGGTCGTATTTCGGTACGAACACGTCGTACTCTCGCTCGACGATGACGGTCTTTTCCATATCCGTCGACACGACCGTTCCCTCGCGGGTCTGGCCGCGGACGGAGAGCTGCCCGTAGAACGGGCACTTCTCGTAGTCGTAATCCTCCGGGTTGTCTGGCTCCGGAGGCGTGGGTACGTCGATTCCTATCGCCATTGTGTGGCACCTCGTTCGGTGCGTTCGGCGGGCCGATATCGCAACCGATCGCCATCCACCGTCGCGTAGACCGCGTCTTTGCACTCGCCTCGTCGGCTCGCCGGACCCGCGCCGTCACCGGTGACGACGCTTGTGGACCCGGACGGGCCAGACTGACGGGGGCGGACCCCCGTAGTATCCGACCCGAGTTGGGACGCGGACCCCGGCGACTGCGCGTCGCCGGCGGCTTCATCTGTGCGAGCGGTCGGCGTCTCGACGACGCCGAACTCGAACGTCGCGCCCGATTTGGGCACGCGCTTGTCCCCCGACCCCGTCCGGACCACGAGGGTACCGAACGTCTCGTCGAGCACGCGACCGGCGATACCCACGTGGGCGTCGCTGTCGGCGTCGACCACCCGAACCGGGAGGCCGACGAGCTCGTGTCGAACGAGCGTGTCGGGGGAGATCATCTCACTGTTCCTCGTCGAAGTCGCCTTCTTCCGCCTGGATCGTCTTGATCCGCGCGATGGTCTTTTTCAGCTCGTTGACGCGGCCCGGGCTCTCCGGCATGCCGCCGGCCGCCCGCTGCGCCTTCGAGTTGAGCAGCTCGGTCTCGAGCTCCTCGAGTTCGACTTCCCGCTCCGCCGCGGTCATGTCGCGGATCTCGTCGGTGTAGAGGATCGCCATTTACTCGTCCTCCTCGTCTTCCTCGTCGGCCGCCTCCATTTCCGCGACGAGGTCGGCCGCCTCGGACTCGATCTCTTCGTCGAGTTCGTCGAGCTCGTCGGCCTCGACGTCCTCGTCGACCGGTTCCTCCGCGGCCACGTCGGTCGCCTCGGTGGCCGTCTCCTGCGTCTCCTCGACGACTTCCTCGACGACCTCCTCGTCGATGACCTCCGCGGGGTCCTCGTCGGGGACGTCGACGTCCTCGTCGGCGCCCACGTCGGGGACCTCTTCGGGTTCCTCCTCGAGGAGCGACTCGACGCCCTCGTCGGCGTCGGCGTCGACCGCCGCCTGCTCGACCTCCGGGACCTCGGCGTCCTCGCGGACGTCGAAGTCGTCCGGGAGCGTCGCGCCCGGCGGGATGATCTTCACGTTGACGCCGATCGTCCCGAGCTTCATGACGGCGACACCCTGGCCGTGGTCGACGACCTCCTCGGCGGGCTCGCCGTTGTGCTTGATGTAGCCGCGGTTGAACTTCTCGACGCGCGAGCGCGCGCCGGTGACCTTGCCGGATAAGACGATCTCGGCGCCGAGGGCGCCCGCGTCCATGATCCGGTCGATCGTCGTGTGGCCGGCCTTCCGGAAGTACCAGCCGCGCTCTAAGGCGTTCGCGAGACGGTCCGCGACGATCTGGGCGTTCAGGTCGGGCTCGTCGACCTCCTGAACGTCGATCTGCGGGTCGTCCATGTCGAAGCGGTCCTCGAGCTCGGTGGTGATCTTGCGGATGTTCTTCCCGCCTTTCCCGATCACCATGCCGGGCTTTTCGGCCTTCAAGACGATCTGCGTGCCCATCGGCGTCTGGGCGACGTCCATCCCGCCGTAGCCGGCGCGGCCGAGCTCGTCCGCGAAGAACTCGTTGATCTGGGAACGGCGCAGGCCGTCCTCGATGAATTGGTGTTCGTCAGCCATTAGTTGTCAGCCTCCGGCTCCTCGATGATCAGTTCGACGTCCGCGAGAGTGGTGTTCCACTCCGTCGCGCCCGCGGCGCGGGGGTTCCGGCCGGGTCGCTCGCCGACCTTGTGAGGGGCGACGTGTTTGATGATCATCGCCTCGCCGTCGAACCCCTGCTCGTCGGCGTTGTTCTTGACGTTCTCCAAGAGCTTGAGGAAGTCCTTGGCGGCCTTCTCGGGGTACCGTCCCGCGTCCCAGCCGTCGATGTCGGAGCGGTGGCCCGCGCCGGCGTTGTGCTGGCGCATGGGGACCGAGGTCTCCTCGTCGATGACCTCCCGGAGGAACTGCTCCGCGTCGGCGACCGTCTCGCCTTTGATCTCTCGGGAGATCTCCTTGCTGTCCTTCACGCTGATGGGCCGGTCGCGGAGCATCCCCTTGGCGGTGGTCTCCGGGTCGGCCTCGACGCTGTAGTTGATTCCCATGGGTTACTTGAGGGGCACGAACTTCGAGGACCGGGTCGCGCCGATGCCGGCCTGACCGTGTTCGACGGTGCTTCGCGTGAGGTGGAACTCACCGAGGTAGTGCCCGATCATCTCGGGCTCGACCTGAACGCGCTCGAAGCTGTGTCCGTTGTACACGGCGAAGGTGACGCCGACGAACTCCGGCAGGACCGGCATGTCGCGTAAGTGCGTCCGGATCGGGTCGTCCGCCGTCGTCTCCTTGTCGCGGCTTCGGACCGTCTCCAGCAGCTTCTGCTGTTCGGTGCTGAGTCCGCGAACGATGCTTCGCCGCTGGCGTGCGGGGAGCAGTTCCGCGACCTCGTCTACGTCCATCTCCTGCAGCTCGTCGAGCGAGTGACCGCGGTAGGCGAACTCCTTGCCCTCGCGGCCGGTGCGGTAATCTGAACTCATTTGTTGCCACCTCGTCCGGTGCGCTTGGATGCGATGTCACCGACCTTGCGTCCCGGCGGGGCGTCCCGCGAGACGGACTTCGGCTGGCCGGGGTGTTGGCGACCACCGCCACCGAAGGGGTGGTCGACGGCGTTCATCGCGACGCCGCGCACGCGCGGGTATTTGGTGCCGCGCGCTTTCATCTTGTGGTGCTTGTTGCCGGCCTTGACGAAGGGCTTCTCCGTCCGGCCGCCGCCCGCGACCACGCCGATCGTGGCGCGGCACTGGGGGTCGAGTCGCTTCACTTCGCCGCTGGGGAGCTGGACGACCGCGACGTCGCGGTCGTGGGTGAGAAGCGTCGCCGACACGCCGGAGGCGCGCGCGAACTTCCCGCCGTCCCCGCGGTTGCTCTCGACGTTACACACCGGGACGCCCTCGGGGATCTCCGCCAGCGGGAGCGTGTTGCCCGGCTTGATCTCCGCCGAGACGCCGACCTGGATCGTCTCGCCCACGCGCACGCCTTCCGGCGCGAGCACGAGCCGACGGTCGTCGTCCTCGAACTCGACCTCCGCGAGGGGGGCCGAGCGGGCCGGGTCGTGTTCGATCCCGACGATTTCGCCGGTGATCGTGTCCACGTCTTCGAGCTTCTTGTGCGACAGTTCCGCCTTGTAACGGTGGGAGGGGGCCCGGAACGTCGGGCCGCCGCGTCCGCGCCGTTGTCCTTGAATTCGTCGTCCCATCTCAGAACACCCCGATGCGCGAGGCGATTTCGGTCGCGTCGTCGTCCGCGGACAGGGTGACGACCGCCTTCTTCTCGCCTTGCGGCGTCACCTGCGTGTTCACGTTGACGACGCCCACGTCGTAGCGCTCGGCGACTTCGGAGCGGATCTCCGGTTTGGTCGCGTCCACGTCGACGAGGAACAGCAGCTTGTTGTTGAAGTCCATCTCGTTCATCGCCTGCTCGGTGACGATCGGATGCTCGATGATCGAGTTCATCGGTCGGCCACCTCCGAGACGGCGCTTTCGGTCCACAGCGTGAGTCGGCCCGGGTGCGCGCCGGGCGCGAGGTCCTCCGCGTTGACCTCGCGAGCGGTCGCGACGTCGACGCCCGCGAGGTTGCGGGCGGCGCGGGACGGCTCCTCGCTGGTGACGACGAGAACGGACTTCGGCTGGCGGTACTTGCGACCGCGGGCCTTGCCCTGTCCGGCGCGGACGGAGCGGCCCTCCTCGGAGCGCTCGATGTCGGCGTCGACGCCGACCGCTTCGAGCACGCCCAGGGCCTCCTGGGTCTTCTCTAAGTCCTCGAACTCGTCGCTCACGACGAGCGGGAGGTCGAGGTCCTCGTCGAACGCGTGACCGCGCTCGGCGACGAGCTCGGCGTCCGCGGTGGCCGCGATGGCCGACCGGATCGCGAGCTGTCGCTCCTTGTCGTTGAGGCTCTTCGTCTGGTCCTTCTCGGCCTTCGGCGGGTGCGCGGCGCGCCCCGACACGGCGTGCGGGACGCGACGGGCGACGTTCTCGGAACGTGGCACGTGCGCGAGCCCGCGGCCGGAGCCGAACGACTCGGCGGGCGTCCGCAGCCCGGCGAACTCGTCGGCCCCGTAGGCCTGCTTCCGGTTTGCCTGGGCGGCGCCGACCGCGCGACCGATGAGGTCCGGTCGGAACGCGGTCTCGAAGACGGCCGGCAGATCGATGCTGCCCGCCTCGTCGCCGTCCAGGTCGTGTACTGTTGCGTTCATTGGTTATCCCTGGTTGGATTCGGTAGAAACGTACCGGACCTCGGGGTCGAGGCGCGGCTGGTCGTTCGGTCGGATGGCCGGGCGGAACCGCAGCAGACGCTGGTCCGGACCGGGCAGCGAGCCCTTGATGAGCGCGTACTCGCCGTCGACCTCGCCGTAGTTGACGAAGCCGCCGTCGACGGAGGCGTCGTCGCCCTCGCCGAAGTCGATGAGGCGCTTGTTGAGCTCGGTGCGCTGGTGGTAGCCGGTCTGGCCCTGCTGGGGCACGGTAGAGCGGACGCGGGAGGGGTTCCACGGACCGAGGTTGCCGATCCGGCGCCGCCATCCCTGGCGGGCGTGTTTGCCCTTCCGCTTCTGGACGCCCCAGCGCTTGACGGGACCCTGTGTCCCCTTCCCCTTCGTGATGCCGGAGACGTCGGTGTACTGGCCCGCGCGGAAGACGTCGCCGAACTCGTGGGCGCCGCCCTCGGCGACGAGGTCTAACGCGAAGTCGGCGCGCTCCTCTAAGGAGCCGCCGCCGACGCGCGTCTCCATGACGTCGGGCTTCTTTTTGGGGACGTTCGAGAGGTCCGAGGGGGCCGTGTGCGTGATGACGCGCACGTCGTCGACGACGTCGTCGTCGAGCAGCGCGCGCAGCTCGTCGGCGTCTTCCTCGAATGTTTCCTCGGCCGGGAGGTCGAGCGCGCGGTCGAGCTCCTCGTGGAACTCGGTCGCCCAGACCTCTTCGACCGGCTTCTGTCCGTACGGCGTGTTCTCGTAGGCACGCACGGCGACGGCGTACATCTGCGGCGTCTCGACGACGGTGACGGGGACGGCCTCTTCCATCCCTTCACGCGGCGAGTTCGCCTCGTCGTTGACCATCATGACGTGGGTCATCCCGGCCTTGTAGCCGGCGAATCCCTGCAGCGCAGGGGCCCCGTCGTCTTCTGGCCACGAACGGATGCGCGGCACCTCGCTGTCTGCGCGGGTGCGCGGGCCGTAGCCCAGCGAGCCTTTTCGTGGTCGGCTTGGTTGTGGCATGTGTTTACTCCGTGAGTGTGAGCGAGCCGAGGGTCGCGAACAGAGCCTCCTCCGTCCGGACGACCTCGCTCGCCTGTGCCGGGATCGTGTTCAGCCAGAGGTCGAACCCCGGATCGGGTTCGACCGAGCGGCCGTCGGCGACGGCCGCCCGAATGCGGTCGGGCGAAAGCCCGAGCATCTCCGGAAGCCCCCGCTCGGGCGCCCCGAAGGCGACGGTGTAACCGCCGGCCTCGCGGGCGTCCGAGACGAGGTCGCCGAGCCGCGAGACGGAGAGCGATTCTCCGTGTCGCGACGTCGCGACGGCCACTCCGTCGCCGGCGAGCGCTTCCGACAGGTCCGCGGCCACGACCTGGAACCCCTCCTCGGGCTTCCCGGCGATGCGGGCGCGGACCGGTTCTCTCGAAGAGACCCTGATGGTGACGCGCTCCCCCTGCTCGACCTCCATTCCGGAGGGAACGAGCAGGGAGATCGGGTGTTCCCGCAGCGGGGAATTGACCCGGACGCGGCCTTCAGGTCCGACCTCGGTCACGAGTCCCTGTGTTTTCGACTCTCCCCCGCTAGGGGTCGAGCCGGTCCGCCACGGCACGCGGAGCGGGGGGAGTACGCCGACGTACCGGAGTTCGTCGCGCTGCCCCCAGAGGTCCTTCCGGAGCTCCGGCGGCGTTGCGGCGTACCCCAGCACGGTGCGGACGTACTCCCCGCCCCGTCGGCCGTCGCCGTCCCGGTCTGGGAAGACGACGAGCCGATCCGCCCGGAATACCGCCGCCGCACGGGCGACGTAGCCGAGTTTGCGAGTCGCCTCGCGGTCGTCCTCGGCCTCCCGGACGAGCGAAGACGGAACACAGATCGTGAGCCCGTCTTCGGTACGCATCGTGGCGAGACTGTATCCCTCGATTCCGGACGCCACCGTAAAAGGATAGCGGTCCCGATTTCGGGCTGTGCCGCGTTCACACGGGGTTTGCCGCGGGATCTGCCCGCTCGATCGTGGCAACCGTCACCGCGGGTAGCGGTGGCGGGTCGACCCCATGACCGGCGGCGACACGGGCCGGCCGACCGACGGTCTCACTCGGGGACCAACCGCACGACCGGCGCGTCGGCGTCGTCGACCGCGACGTAGAGGTGGCCGGTGCCGGGCTCGACCGCGAGCGCCCGGACACGCCACCCGCGGTCGGCGAGCAGCGGGTCGCGCTCGGTGACGGCCGCGTCGAGGCCGTCGCCGTCGACCGTGAACCGCCCGAGGTACTCCCCCGCGAGCGTGCCCGCGAAGAGGTCGCCGTCCCACTCCGGGAACGCGTCGCCGTCGTAGAAGACCGCCCCGCTCGGCGGGAACCCCCCGGAGCCGCAGGGCCAGTAGTGGACCGGCGCGACGACGTTGTCGCGCTCGTCGTGGCCGGGCGCGACGGGGTCGTCGGTCCCGTAGCGGCACGCCTCGCTCGCGACCGGCCACCCGTAGTTGCCGCCGCGTTCGATCACGTTGATCTCGTCGCCGTCCTCCTCGCCGTGTTCGCACTGCCAGAGCGCGCCCGTCTCCGGGCGCACCGCCATCGCCTGCGGATTGCGGTGACCGTAGCTGTAGACCGCGTCGGCCGCGTCCGGGTCGTCGACGAAGGGGTTGTCCGGGTGTGCGTCGCCGTCGGGCGTCAGCCGCAGCGTCGCGCCCAGTTCGTTCGACCGGTCCTGCGAGACGTGTTCGGGGCCGAAGTCGGTGTCGCGCCGGTCCCCCACCGTGACGAACAGCGCGCCGTCAGAGCCGAACGTCGCCCGCGACCCGAAGTGGTTCGCGGAGTCGCGGAACGGCTCGGCAACGCGGATCGGCTCGAATTCTCGCAGGGTCGGCGCGTCGCCGTCGTCGAGCGAGAGCCGTCCGGCGCCGACGTGCGTCGTCGCCTCGCCCGCGTCGTTCGCCGCCGCGTAGGTGAGGTAAACGCGCGGGTCGTCCGGGTAGTCGGGGTGAACCGCGACGTCGAGCAGGCCGCCCTGCCCCTCGGCGAACACCTCGGGCGCGCCCGCGACTTCCTCGACCGCCCCGTCCCCGGGGTCGACGAGCGAGAGTCCCCCCGGGCGCTCGGTCACGAGCAGGCGGCCGTCGTCGGGCAGGAACGCGAGCCCCCACGGATTCGCAAACCCCTTGGCGACGGTCTCGACGGCGTACGCGACGTCGGCGCCGTCGTCCGGTGGGGCGTCGTCGTCGGAGCCGTTGGATCCGTCGTCGCCGCCTGGGACGTCATCATTGCTACCGCCGAGGCAGCCCGAGAGCGCGGAAAGGGAGGTGATCCCGGCGAGGCCGCCAGTCGCGCGGAGGGCGGTGCGCCTGTCGATGCGGTCGGGGAGATCGGTCATCGGTCACAAGTGTGGACGCGGCACCGATGACCCTTCCGCCGACCGTCGTTCGGAACCCTTATATCTCCGACTCGGGCTACGATCAAATGCGAAGCACGCACCGGTAGTGTAGTGGTATCACGCAACCTTGCCATGGTTGCAACCCGAGTTCAAATCTCGGCCGGTGCATTTTGCGAACGAAGTGAGCAAAATTACCGAGAGAGATTTGAACTCAGAAAGACGCAGCCCGCGCAGCGAACAGAGTGAGCGAGCAGGACCGTCTTTCCCTAGTTCAAATCTCGGCCGGTGCATTTTCTAACTGACTTCGACAGTTAGCGTTCGCTTCACTTCGTTCAGCGAACTCTCGAACGTAGTGAGAGAAATCGCCGAGAGAGATTTAAACGCAATCAGTTATTTATAAGCCGACGACGGATCGGCGGCGAACACCTCCAAAACCCCGGTACTTTGCTTATAAATGGCTACCAGCAGATCGGCGGCGAACACCTCCAAAGCCCCAGCCGCGAGGACTCGCGCGGCTCGCTGCGCTCCTCGGTCGCTCACTTTGTTCGCTCCCTGCGGTGCTTGCGTCGCCGTGCTTCGCCCTCGCGGCTGCCCCTTTGAGTCCCACCCAGCACAGCGACCGCACCTCACGCCTCCCCAGCCTCGTCGGTCGCCGTCGCTTCGCTCGGCGACCGACTCCAGCGAGGGACCGAAGGTCCCTCTGGCAGCCGGCGCGTAGCGCCGGCGACCTCGCGCGTGCGACTCGCGCCCTATCGGGCGCTCGTCGGCACGCGCCACCGCCTGTTATTTATAAGCGGTTGGCCAGCGGCGCCGGCAGTTTAAATACCGACTCGGTCGCCGAGGACCGCGATGGGGGAGGGTTCCCCGACCGGTAGTTTCAATCGGCGATCCGGCGAACCCCTCCGGTGTGACCGTACCAACGAAGACGCTCCCGAGCGGCGCCGAGCTGCCGGGGCTCGGACTGGGCACGTACGACCTCAGCAACGGCGAGACGGCCGACAGCGTGCGCGCGGCCCTCGACGCCGGCTACGCGCACATCGACACAGCCGAGGGGTATCACAACGAAGAGGCCGTTGGAGACGCCCTCGCGGCGAGCGACGTCGACCGCGACGACGCCTTCCTCACCTCGAAGGTGCTCGCGAAGAACCTCAACTACGAGTCGGTGATCGAATCGTGCGAGGCGTCGCTCGACCGCCTCGGGACCGACTACCTCGATTTATACCTCATCCACTGGCCCAACCCGGCCATCTCGCTGCGGGAGACGCTCCGGGCGATGGCGGAGCTGCGCGATCGTGGGCTCGTCCGCGACGTCGGCGTCTCGAACTTCAGCGCGTACCAGCTGAGCTGCGCGCACCACATTTCGGACGTTCCCATCGCGGTCAACCAGATCGAGTTCCACCCGTGGTTCCAGCGCCCCGACCTCGTCGACTACTGCCGCGAGACCGACACCGTGATCGAGGCCGCGGCCCCGCTCGCGCGGACCGACGTGTTCGGCGACGAAGTCGTCGCCGAGCTGGCGGAGACGTACGACAAGCATCCGGCGCAGGTCGTCGTCCGGTGGGCGATCGATAACGGCGTCGTCCCGCTCCCGCGCTCGTCGACCCCGGAGCACGTCCGGGCCAACGCCGAGACGGACTGGGAGCTCGACGCGACCGACCGGCGGCGCCTCGACGAGCGCGACCGCGACGAGCCGGTGTACGACACGCCCGCCCGCGACTGGACGAGCGACGTGTACGGGATCGAGCAGTAGCGGTCTCTCGGTCTCACAGCCGCGAGCGCACCGCGAGCGCGCCTCAGTCGCCGAGATCGACCGGCCGCCCGGTCTCGGCCGACTCGTAGATCCCGTCGAGCGCGCGCATGTCCGTGAGCGCGTGTTCGCCGTCCGGGTGGAACGGCTCGCCCGCCAAGAGCTGGTGGCCGAAGTACGCGAACTCCGCTTCGATCTGGTGGACCTGGTCGAAGTCGACGTCGACGCGCGTCCCGTCGCGGACGACCGCGAAGCCGCGGTCCTCGCGCTCGTAGAACGCCGGGTCTAAGATTAGCCGGGCGTCCGTCCCGGTGACCTCTAGCCGGCTCGCGTGCTGGGCGTTCTGGCTCACCGTACACAGCGCGTCGACGTCGCCGGGGAACTCAAGCCGGAACGTGGCGTGCTCGTCGACGTCGGCAAACGCCTCGTGTTCCGACCGGGTCCGCCCGGAGACGCGGACGGGGTCCTCGCCGAGGACGAAGCGGGTCGTGTTGAGCGGGTAGACGCCCAGATCCATGAGCGCGCCGCCGCCGGAGAGGTCGGGGTCGAGCCGCCACTGGTCCGCGTCGCCGCCGAGCTCGCCGAGCATCGTCTGCGACATCGTCGCGTGGACCCCGATCACCTCGCCGGCGACGCCCGCGTCGAGGAGGTCGCGGAGCCGCCGCACGGCGGGGTCGGTCTGCATCCGGTAGCCGACCATCAGGGGCGCGTCCGCGTCGCGGCACGCGCTCACGAGCCGGCGGGCGCGGTCGAGGGTCGCCTCCAGCGGCTTCTCACAGAGGACGGCCTTCCCCTGCCCGGCGGCGGCCTCGACGTACTCCAGGTGGGTCGCGTTCGGCGTCGCGATGTAGACCGCGTCGTACTCCTCGGCGACGGCGCCCGACCGGAACGCCTCGGGCGCGACCCCCGTCAGGCCGTGCTCGGCCGCGACCGTCTCGACCGCGTCCGCGTCGACGTCGGTGACGACGGTCGCCTCGGTGTACGCCGACCGCTCGATGCCGGGCAGCGCCCACTCGCGGGCGAACCAGCCGAGGCCGACGACCGCGACCCGGACGGGATCGGTGACGGCGTCCGGATCGAGCGTCTCCCAGTCCCGTCGCGCGAACTCGTCGAGGTACTCCGCGAAGGCGGCTTCCATACCGGGAAGTCGACGCGCGGGCGCCAAATAACCCCCCGCGACGCCCCCTCGCTCACCACTCCCCGTCGTAGTCCACTCGCGGGCGGTCGACGTCGACGCCGAGCGCCCGCAGTGTCTCAGTCGCGCGCTCGACGGGCGCTGGATCGGCGCGGTCGAGCGGGTCGTCGGTCGCCGCGGCGAACCGGACCGTCCAGTCGCCGTCGATCACGAGCGTCGCGCGCCGCGGGATGTCGGAGTGGCCCTCCCACGACTCGGCGAGCAGGTCGTACGACTCGGCGACGCCGCCGTGGAAGTCGGCGACGACCGGGAACGGGAGGTCGAACCGGTCGGCGTACGCGAACCCGGCGTACAGCGAGTCGCCGGTGAGCGCGACGACGGCGAGGTCGTCGCGGTCGTCCCAGCCGGCGTCGCGGACCGCGGCGAACTCGGCCGTACACGCGGGCACGAACGTCGCCGGCGCGAAACAGCAGACGACGGCCTCGTGGCCGTCCACGAGCCGGAACAGCTCCAGCTCCGCGGCCGCCCCGCCGGCGACCGCAGGGGCGATGAAGTCCGGCGCCGTGACTCCGGTATCTATCACGATCGGAACAGGTGGACGCGGCTATTAAATACTCACTCCCAGCGGCCCGGTTCCCGCCGGAGGGGCGGAGCTGTCAATTAAACCGGTTAAATCCCGTTATGACTCCTGAGAGCATCTCTCACGGTGTAAGAGATATACGTGTGGCCGACCGAGGAGAGGCGTGTTCAGCGCCCACGCCGCGACCGCGCTCGCCCTCGTGGAGAGCTACGGGGCCGTCGCGGTGTTCGCCGTGTTCGCGCTCGAGGGCGCGCTCGTCGGGAAGGTGCTCCCGGCGCGGACGCTGTTCGTCGCCGCGGTCGTCGCCGTCGGCGTCGAGGCGCTCGCGGTCCTGCCGGTGTTCGCCGCGGCGGTGGTCGGCGCGACCCTCGGCCAGTCCGTCGTCTTCGCGGCCGTCCGCCGGTTCGACGTGGACCCGGCGTCGCTCCCTCTCGTTCCGGTCGGCGAGTCTCGGCTCGCCGGCGCGGGCCGCTGGTTCGACCGGTGGGGGCTCCCCGCGGTGGCGGCCTCGAACGCGGTCCCGGGGACGCGCGGCTGGCTCGCCGTCCCGACCGCGAACGCCTCGTCCGTCTCCGCCCCGCGGTTCGCCGCCGCGTCGCTGGTCGGGTCGGCCGCGTACGTCGGCGCGCTGCTGGCGGTCGGCGTCGCGGTGGCGCTCGGGGTCGGGAGCGCGGCCGACCTCCTCGGCGCCGGTTGGGTCGCGGCTATTTAAGAGCAGACCGCCGGCGCGCCCGCGCTTCGCACGCGTCGGTCAGCAGTTTTCGAGGCGGAGCCTCCGGCCTCAAGGAGCGAGGGGTTCCGACGCTCAGTCGGAAGCGCGACGCGAGTAGGCCGGAGAGGAAGCCGACACGAACTTTCGCAACCACTATCTTACACCATATCTTACTGCCAGCTAGTGCTGTGCGTCCACAAGTGGCGCGCAGTACGGGCCGCAGTAGCCCGGCCCTGAATGGTGGGTTTGTCGACCCCGAGGGGCGTCCGGTAGGCGGGGCGCACAAGACGCCCCGTCGCGCCAACCGAGGGCGAAAACCACATCAAAACCCCACCCTCAACGAGCGAGGCCGCAAGGCCGAGCGAAGTAGGGTGGGGTCGGTTACAGAACGGTCCCGTGTTTCTTGTCGGGGAGATCCTTCTGAACGTCCGCGTAGAAGTCGAACCGCGCGGCCAGTTCCGCGCGGAGGTCGGAGGGGGGAACGATCTCGTCGATGACGACCTCGCTCGCCATCCGGTGGACGTCAATCCCCTCGCGGTACTCCTCGCGCAAGCGCTCCTCTTCGGCCGCGCGCTCCTCCGGGTCGTCGATCGCGGCGAGCTTCCGGGCGTAGACGGCGTTGATCGCGGCCTCGGGGCCCATGATCCCGATCTCGCCGGAAGGGAGCCCGATCACGCTCTCGGGGTCGTATGCCGGGCCGCCCATCGCGTAGATCCCCGCGCCGTACGCCTTCCGGACGACGACGGTCTGCTTCGGCACCGTCGCCGAGGAGGTGGCGTAGATCATCTTCTTCCCCTTCTCTAAGATGGCGTCCTTCTCGACCTGCGAGCCGGCCATGAAGCCGGGCGTGTCACAGAGGTACAACAGGGGGATCTCGTAGGCGTCGCAGGTCCAGATGAACTCCGCGGCCTTCTCCGCCGCGTCCGGGAAGATGGCCCCCGACCGCTCCGTCGGCTGGTTGGCGACTACGCCGACGGGACGGCCGTCGATCCGGCAGAACGCCGTGACGATCTCCGGGCCGTACCCCTCTTTCAGCTCGAAGGCCGACTCGGCGTCGGCGATCCGTTCGATCAGGTCGTGGGCGTCGTACGGGCGGTTCGGCGACTCGGGGATCAGCTCGTCGATCCCCTCCGGCGAGTACTTGGGCGGCTTCGTCTCGCGTCGTGGGGGCTTCTCGCCCGCCCGGTCCGGGAGGTAGCCGATCAGGTCCGCGACCAGTTCGCGGGCGTGCTCCTCGTCGCGCGCGATTAGGTCCGCGGAGCCGGACTCTTCGGCGTGGACGCGAGGGCCGCCGAGGTCCGCTAAGTCGATCTCCTCGCCGGTGACCATCTCCACCATCCGGGGGGAGGCTATCGCCATCGCGGACATCTCCTCGACCATCACGGTGAAGTCGGCGAAGACGGGCGTGTAGGCGGCGCCGGCGATACACGGGCCGTAGAGGACGCAGATCTGCGGGACCGCGCCGGAGAGCATCGAATGGTTGTAGTAGTACTTCCCGATCCCCTCGCGGTTGGCGAAGAAGCCGGTCTGCTGGTCGATCCGGCCGCCGGAGGAGTCCATCAGGTAGAGGACGGGGTTCCCCGTCTTCAGCGCGCGCTGTTGCATCCGGAGGAACTTCTCGACGCCCTTCGACGCCATCGACCCCGCCTTCACCGTGAAGTCGTTTGCCATGAAGTGGACGTCGCGCCCCTCGAACTCCGCGGCGCCCGTCAGCAGGCCGTCGCCCGGGAGGCGGTCGCCGCCCGCCTCGTTCTCCTCCCCGTCCTCGCCGGCTGGCGCGTCGGGGTGCCAGTCGTCGAAGGCGGCGAACTTCCCGTCCTCGAACGTCACGCCCGCGGGGTCGCCGTCGGCGGCGCTCGCGTCGCCGGCGCCGCGGGTACCGCCCTCGCCGCCAAACCAGAGGTCGAGGCGGTCCCGGACGAACAGCTTCCCCTGCTCCGAGAGCCGCTCGCGGTACTTCTCCGGCCCGCCCTCGCGGATGTCGGCTATCTCGGCGCGGAGGTCGCGCTCGCGGTCGGTGGGTCCGAGGTCGTCGTCGAGTGGGTAGCTCGGCTCGGGCGGCTCGGCGCTCGCGACCGGCGTCTCCTCGCCCTGGATGTGGACGTCGACGTCGACGCCGAGGTGTTCCGCGAGCGATTTCGCGATCGCTTCGGCCTCCTCGGGGGTCGCCGCCGCGCCGACGTGGACTCTCATGGACGCAAGATTTGCGGAGAGTCCTAAACAGTTTTCCATGCGGGATCGGCGGACGGCGATCCGACGACCCGAACCCGCGAGTCAGCTCAGCGGTCCGAGTCCGCGTCGCCGCCCATCCGCTCGCTGAGCCCCTCGGCGACCCGGTCGAGGTGGTGACGGCCGACGACGGCGACGACGTCGCCCTCGCCGCGGAGGTCGGCGAGGCGGTCGACCATGTGGGTCTCGCGCACGTCGTCGCCGAACGAGGTCGCCCGGGAGGGCTCGAACGTGTCCATCACGGCGCGGGCGCGAGCGATCTGGGCGCGCTCGCTCTCCGCCTGTCGCTCGGGGCTGTCGGTGCGGTCGACCGCGTACGAGACCGGCGAGTCGACCTCCAGCCGGACCGACGTGAGTGCCGCGATCGAGGCCGCGAGGCGACACCTGAGGGCGTTCTTCGCCACCGACGTGAGACCGCCGAGAACGCCACGAACGGTCCCCATCGACCCGCCCTCGCGGTACAGCGCGGCGGCGAGTCGGCGGAGGAACGGCAGGGTCGGCCCGTCGACGCCGACGACTCGGTCCGTCGACGCCGCCTGGATCGCGGCGCTCGCCTCCCCGCCGAACGCCGGCGGGGTGCGGGTATCCTCGGCGTACCGCTCGAAGAGCGGCAGCGAGAGCGGCGGCAGTTCGAGCGCGAGGACGTCGGGGGCCCGGTCCGCGACCGCGGTCCGAACCCGGAAGGCGCTGGCGGGGTGGTCGTGGACGACGCCGACCAGCGTAACGGTGCCCGTAGGAGCGTCGATCGAACGGAGGTGTTCGCCCGTTAGCCGCGGGTCGTCGTGGTGCGAGTCCATGTGGAGGCCGGTAATGACTGCGTACCGGCGCGTACCCCGAGGTAGGAGCACGCTTCGAATAAGAATTCCTGATTCCTCCACAGATGGTAATTTATATTTTCTTGATTTTGAATTTAACGTTAGTCATGAACTAATAGAAGAATCTCGGTGGGTCGGACGTGCGTATCGGCGACGGCCCTGAGGCGGTGAGCGGCGCGAGTTCGGGCGTCGACGGCGAAAAATCGAGCCGCGCCCGACGTCGGCCGTCGGACGGGGTCGGTTTGGCCGTCGGATGGGGTCGGTTCGGCCGTCGGATGAGGTCGGTCCGGCCGTCTGACGGAGCCGGGTCGGTCCGTCCGCGGTGCGGGGCTATCGCTTGAGCCTGACCTCGTCGTCGTCGACCGACTCGATGTCGGCCTCGTCGACGGGGTACGTCTCCTCGTCGGCGTCGCCCCAGCCGAGCTTCGATTTGATCGTGTCGCTGACGCCCGGGTCGGGGTGGACGTGCGCGCGGCTGCCCTCGACTGCGGACACCGTCCCGATCTTCGTTCCCTCTTGGTTCACGACGCGCTTGCCTTCGGCATCTGCTGTGAGTTCCATTCGTTTGTTCCTCCGCACCGAGTGTACGGGAGCGATCGGACATTGTAATCACCTCCATAGCGGCGCGTAGGCTCGGCGAAGTCGGCGGACGCCGCGGCCCGTCGAACCGATCGCCGCGGCCTACTGCGAATACGCGCGGGTTACGTCGTCGATACGTCCCGGGAACCGTGGCCGTTCCCCGGTCGGCCGCGACGTCACCCGTCGTCGAGCGCGTCCTCCAGCCGCTCGATCAGCGCCTCGTTGCCGACGTACAGCGGCGTGCGCTGGTGGACCGCCTCGGGCTCGACGTCGAGGATCGAGCCGGTTCCGTCCGAGGAGGCGCCGCCCGCGCGCTCGACGATGTACGCGACGGGGTTCGCCTCGAACTGGAGCCGGAGCTTCCCGGCCGACGCGCTCCGGAGCGCGGGGTACGCGAACACGCCGCCGTAGGTGAGCACCTGGTTCACGTCGCCGACCATCGCGCCCCCGTAGCGGAGCTTCAGCTCGTCTTCGATCGAGCGGGCGTACGCGCGGAAGTCCGCGGGCCAGTCGGGGACGCGCCCGCCGAACCCGTAGACGGTCGGCGTCCCCGGCAGCGAGAGGTCGGCCTCGACGACCGACCTGTCGACGCCGCCGTCGGCGTCGCGCGCGACGACCTCCTCGCGGACGCCCGCCTCGTCGGCGACCACCATCGTCGTGATCGGGCCGTAGAGGACGTAGCCGGCGGCGACCAAGTCCCGGCCGCTCGCGGGCAGCGGGGCGTCGTAGACCCCGACGACCGTCCCCATGGCGTTGTTCGACCGGAGGTTCGAGGAGCCGTCGAGGGGGTCGATCGCGACCGCGTAGGCGTCGTCGTGGCCGCTCCCCACGGCGCCGCCGGCGTCGACGGCGGTCTCGCGCTCCTCGCTGACGAACGAGCCGACGCCGTCGACCGCGGTGATCGCTTCACCGAGCAGCTCGTCGGCGTAGAGGTCGCCGGCCAGCACCGACTCGCCCGAGGCGTTCTCCGTCCCGCTCTCGACGCGGCGGCCGGGGAGCGCGGCGCGGATCTCGGGGGCGGTCGCCGCGACCGCGTCGAACACCGCGTCGACGGTCGAGTTCGGGGACGCCATCAGTCGTCGCTCTCGGCGATGGCCAGCGCCTCGTCGGGCTCGACCTCCTGGAAGATCACGGCCTCCAGCGCGTCGAGGATGCGCTCGGGCTTGTCGCGCTGGAAGACGTTCCGGCCGACGGCGATCCCGGTGGCGCCCGCGTCGATGGCGTTCGAGACGTTCCGGAGGAACGCCTTGTCGTCGCGCATCGTCCCGCCGGACATGACGACGTCCGCGGGGCCGGCCATCTCGACGGCGTGGCCCATCGCCTCAGCGGAGCCGGGGTACTTCACCTTCACCACGTCGGCGCCGAGCTCTAAGCCGAGCCGCGCGCCGTATGAGATCACATCCGGGCTCCCGTCGTTTCGGAGCCCCTGACCGCGCGGGTACGACCACATGACGACGGCCATGTCGTGTTCGCGGGCGCCCTCCTGCGCCTCGCGGAACTCCTCGGCCATCTCGACCTCGTGGTTCGAGCCGCCGTAGACGGTGAACCCGACCGCGTCGGCGCCCAGTTCGGCCGCGTACTCCGCCGTACAGTTGACCGCGCTGTTCGGCTCGCCCATCCAGAGGTTCGAGGTCCCGTTGAGCTTCAACAGGAGGTTGACCTCGTCCGCGTAGTCCGGGTAGTACGCCTCGGCGAGCCCCTTCTGGACGGCCAGCGAGGTGACCGCCTCGTGGGTGGCGAGCTCGAAGATCCGTTCCGGGTCCGCCGTGTCCGGGTTCGGTTCGAAGTCGACCGGCCCGTGTTCGAGCCCGTGGTCGTACGCGAGGATCAGGGATTTACCGTCGCGCTCGATGTCGTCGGCGGCGTGAGGAAGCATCAGTTCGTAGTTCCGTTACATACGTAAAAAGGGCTGTGGTGAAACCACCGGGCGTAAAGAAACTAAACGCCCGGTTAAGCGGCGTTTCGGGGAGAGTATCGAGCGATCGAGATAACCAACTCGTTACTACTCAAATTGTTAATTTCTCCGTGCGGGGCGCGGTCCCGGGGCGGCTTTCGCAATACTTACCACCCGCGGCGCGGCAGCGGTCCGCATGCGAGCATTATCCGAGGTCGACGTGGTCGGCGTCGTCGGCGCCGGGACGATGGGCAACGGCATCGCGCAGGTCGCGGCGACGGCGGGCTACGACGTGGTGATGCGGGACGTGGAGGCCGAGTACGTCGAGCGCGGCCTCGACAGCGTCGCGGACAGCCTGGACCGGCTGGCGGGGAAGGACGCGCTCGACGAGGCGCCGGACGCGATCCGCGACCGGATCGCGGGCACGACCGACCTCGACGACCTCGCCGACGCCGACCTCGTCGTCGAGGCCGTGATCGAGGACCTCGACGTGAAACGCGAGGTGTTCGCCGACCTCGACCGCGTCACCGACGACGACGCCGTCCTCGCGACGAACACCTCCACGCTGTCTATCACGAGCGTCGCGAGCGCCACGGACCGCGCGAGCGACGTGGTCGGCCTCCACTTCATGAACCCCGTCCCGATCATGGACGGCGTCGAGGTCGTGGTGGGCGAGCGCACCGACCCCGCGGTCGTCGACTTCGCACACGCGTTCGCCGAGGACCTCGGCAAGGAGACGTGGGAGGCCGACGACAAGCCCGGCTTCGTCACCAACCGGATCCTGATGCCGTGGATAAACGAAGGGATCCGCGCGTACGACGAGGGCGTCGCGGACAAGACCGACATCGACCGCGGGATGAAGCTCGGGACGAACGTCCCGATGGGCCCCCTCGAACTCGCCGACCACATCGGCCTCGACGTGGCGCTCGACGCCAGCGAGACGCTCCACGAGGAGCTCGGCGACCGCTACAAGCCCGCCTACCTCCTCAAGCGCAAGGTCGAAGCGGGCGACCTCGGGAAAAAGACCGGCTGCGGCTTCTACGAGTACGACGACTGAACGAGCTCCGGCGACGCGCGACGAAGCGCTCCGGCGACTGCGGCGCGATCAGGCCGCGCCGGCGTCGCCGTCGCGGTCGTCGTCCGCCGTCCACCGGCGCGCGCCGGGCAGCAGTCCGACCAGCTTCGTCACGTAGCCGAACCGGAAGAGGCCGAGCTGCGAGAGCGTTCCGAGGACGAACACCGCGAGGAACGCGGGCGCCGAGAGGTCGAAGAGGAGCGGTTCGACGGTCGTCTCCGCGGCGGCCGCCTCGAAGTCCGCGGGCGTGAGCGACCGCGAGGCGACCGCCGCGCCGATGAGCGCGGTCGAGACCACGAGCGTCGTCCGCGTGAGGACGAACCCGAACAGCGCGCCGACCGCGACGCCCGCCAGCGTCGCGCCGACGAGCAGCGCCGTCCCCTCGATCCCCGCCGCGTCCGCCGCGTAGAACGGGCCGACAGCGAACCGACCGGCGAAGCCGCCGACGACCGCGCCGATCCCCAGCACCGCGAACGAGAGCCCGGCGTACGCGAGGAAGCCGCCGAGGAGCCCGCCGACTCCGACCGCGCCGGCGGTCAGGACCGCGCCGTCGATCGCGATGAGGCCGACGACGTTCGGCGCGAAGAGGTAGCCGGCGCCGGCGCCGACGAGCAGCCCCGTCAGCGTCACCGCGTAGACGGAGACCGCCGCGCCGACGAACGCGAGCGCCAGCCCCGCGAGGACCAAGCCGCCGGTAAGTGGGGTGAACATGTGGGTATCGTGACGGTCGCTGGTATTTAAACTGTCGCAGCCGCGACGACGGGAAGCGCGGTCCGGTGAGAAAGGGCACCCTACCGCGCGCGACTCGCCGCCTGCCGGTCGACGTACCGCGTGTAGCCGCCGACCGCCAGCCCGAAGCCGACGACGAGCAGGAGGAACCCGAGGAGGCGGCTCGTCCCGACGGTCATCACCGCGAGGACGACGCCGAACAACAGCGCGAACACGCCCGCGACGACGACGCCGACGTCCAGCAGCGGCGAGGGCTGGATCGCGCGGCAGCGCGGGCAGATCCGCGCGTCGGCCGGGATCGGCTCTCGGCAGTCGACGCAGTGGACGCGGTCGCTCGGCACGGACGCCGCTTCGGTCGTGATCGATATGGCTCTGTTGACTGTGGTGCGGCTGCTGGGAGACGGCCGCGGATCCCGAAGGGCGCGCTCATCGATGCCGGCTTCGCCGGCGCGCGGCGCCCGTTTATACCCTGGCCAACCGTACGACACGTATGGGCGGGAATCTATATCGGAAGCTCGTCGAGGAGTCGTCGGACATTCCGACGATCATCGATTCGGAGGGGACGATAACGTACGTGAGCCCTTCGGTCACGCAGACGCTCGGCTACGAGCCCGAGGATCTGATCGGGGAAGTCGGGTACGAGTACCAGCATCCCGACGACCGCGCCGCCGTCGCCGAGGCCATCGAGGCCATCATGGTCGACCCGAGCGACACCCGAACAATCGAGACGCGGTTTCGGCGAGCCGACGGGTCGTGGTGCTGGATCGAGGCGACCCTCCAGAATCGGTTCGACGACCCGGACATCGACGGGATCCTCGTGAACAGCCGCGACATCTCCCAGCGAAAGGAACAGGAGCACCGGTTCCGAGAGCTCGCGGAGGAGTACAGGACGCTCCTCGGCAGCGTCGAGGACAGTATCTTCTTCCTCACCGTCGAGTCTGGAGATGCGGAGCCCGTGTTCCGCTTCGAACGCCTGAACCGAGCCTACGAGGAAGAGACCGGGATCACGACCGACGAGGTCCGAGGGAAGACTCCGACCGACGTGTTCGGGGAGGACGTCGGGTCGGGCCTCGACGCGAACTACCGCCGGTGCGTTCGGGCCCGCGAACCGATCTCGTACGAGGAGGAGCTCCGCGTCGACGCGGGCGCGCGGTTCTGGCAGACGGTGCTCACGCCGATCGTCACGAACGGGGAGGTGGTCCAGATCATCGGTATCACGCGAAACATCACGGAGCGGATCAGACAGGAGCGCCAGCTACGGAGCCAGAACGAACAGCTGGAGGAGTTCGCCAGCGTGGTGTCCCACGACCTGCGGAACCCCCTCAACATCGCGCAGGGCCGAGCTGCGCTGCTCGCCGTCGAGTGCGACAGCGAGCACCTCCCCCCGATCGCGAGGTCGCTCGACCGGATGGAGGAGATCGTCTCCGACACGCTCACGCTCGCCAGACAGGGCCAGGTGGTCTCGGACTTAGAGCGGTTCGAGTTGACGAATCTGGTCGGCAGCTGCTGGAAAAACGTCCACACGGGCGAGGCGACGATCGAGATCGAAGACGATGTTACGGTCGTCGGCGACCAGAGCCGGCTCCAACACGTCTTCGAGAACCTGTTTCGGAACGCGGTCGAACACGGCGGGCCGGACGTGACCGTCCGCGTCGGCCGGATCGATGACTACGGGATCTACGTGGAAGACACCGGTCCGGGGATACCTGAGGAGATCCGAGGGAAGGTGTTTGACCACGGGTACACCTCGGAGAGCGGCGGGACCGGGTTCGGGTTGACCATCGTCAAGCGGATCGCCGAGGCCCACGGCTGGCGGGTTGCGATTGGTGACGGGACCGGCGGCGGGGCGCGGTTCGAGTTCACGGACGTGGATCTCGATCGGTGAGCGAACCGCGTATCGCGGTCAGCGCGGCCGCCGCCCCTCGTCGTCGCCTGAGGGGTTCGACGAAGCCGCCGAGCGCGTCGCCGTCCGCATCGCCGCCGCTCGCCCTTTCAGTCGGCGCCCGCCGCCGCGGCCGGCTCGTCGCCGACGTCGAGCGTCTCCTCGACCTGCGTGAACACCGCGACTAAGGCGAGGGCGGCGGCCGCGGCCCCGGCCGCGAAGGGGACGACGAAGCCGAAGCCGTAGAGCCAGCCGGACGCCAGCGGTCCCAGGGCGACGCCGAAGCCGAACCCCATCGTGAGCACCGAGAGCGTGGTCCCGGACTCGCCCTCGCGGGCGAGGTCGCCGGCGAGCGCGAGCGACGGGGCGAACACGCACGCGACCGCGACCCCCTGCCCGAGCCGGACGAGCATCATCAGCGCGGGCTCGGTCACGATCCCCTGGAGCAGGGTGGTCGGGACGAGGAGGACGAACCCGGCGACGAGGAACGGGCGGCGCCCGATCCGGTCGCTGGCGCGCCCCACCGGGACCTGGAAGATGACGTTCGCGATCGTCACGGCCGCGAACTGGGCGCCGAACCAGATCGGGGCCTGATCCAGCCGGACGTTCACCTGGTTCTGGAGCGTCGCGAACAGCGCGATACACGCGCCCATGGCGACGGTCGCGAGCCCGAGCGTGAACACGGGGTCGAGCAGGCGGTCCTCGCCGCGGACCCGGATCGAGACGTCGTCGCCCGCCTCGGCCTCGACGTCGGCGTCGCGGACGAGGAGGAACACGAGCGTGAAGCTGAGGTACGCCCCCGCGCAGGCCGCGACGAACGCGGCGTCGAAGCCGTCGAGGACCGGGAGCCTGACGGGCGAGAGGTCGTACGGCCCGGCCTCGACGACCGCGCCCGCGAGGACCGGCCCGAAGCCGAAGCCGATGAGCCGGAACGTGTTGTACACCCCGAAGTTCCCGCCGCGGTCGGTGTCGCTCGCGGCGTACTCGTTCACCAAGGCGACCGTCGCGGGGATGATGAGCGCCGCGCCGAGCCCCTGTATCGCGCGCAGCGCGACCAGCGTCGGGTAGCTCGTCGCGATCGTGTACAGCCCGCTGGCGGTACCGAGGAGTAAGATTCCGGCGAGGACGAAGGGACGCCGCGCGCCGACCCGGTCCGAGAGCCGGCCGGTGAACGGCTGCGAGAGACTGTTGAGGAAGCCGAAAAGCGAGAGGACGACCCCGATGAGCAGCGGCTCGGTCAGCGTGACCGCGGCCGCGCCGACCCCGACCTCGGCGCCGAGCAGCGACTCGATGTCGACGAGGTCGCTCGTGATGTACAGCGGGAGGACGACGATGAGAAAGGAGTTCCCGGCCGCGCCGACCATCCGCGCGAGCGCTAAGACGATCACGCGCCGGTCGGTCTCGGCGATACCGGAGAGGGATCCCATTCACTCGAAGTTCGGAACGGAGAATAAAGGCCCTTGTGAACGGGGGGAGTCGATCCGCTTTCGGACTCGACCCGGATTCGAGGCGAAACGAGGGGGTCGGCGGGGGCGCGCTCAGCAGGCCGCCGGCGTCCGCGTTTCGATCCCGCGGACCTCGAACCGCGCGCCGCCGTCGTCGCCGGTCGTCGCCTCGACGGTCCAGCCGTGCGCGGTGGCGATCTCTTTGACGATCGCGAGGCCGAACCCGGTGTTGCCCGCGGCCCCGCTCTCGCCGGGCTCGAAGAGGGAGTCGGCGACCGCGGGGTCGATCCCCGGGCCGTCGTCCTCGACGAAGAAGCCGTCCGAGAGGTCGCCGACGCGGATCGAGACGTCCGGGCCGACGTGGTCGACCGCGTTGCGCATCAGGTTCTCGAAGAGGTTTCGGAGCCGGTCCGGGTCGGCGAGCACCTCGCGGTCGGTCTCGACCGAGAGGTCGGCCGACCCGGTGTCGACCGTCGACCAGCTGTCGGCGACGACGCCGGCGAGGTCGACGGGCTCGGGGTCGCCGACCGTCTCACCCTCCCGCGCCAGCGTGAGGGTGCGCTCGACGATCGATTCCATGCGGTCGAGCGCGTCGAGCGCGGCGTCGAGGCTCTCCGTGTCGTCCGACGCCTCGCGCGCCAGCTCGACGCGCCCCTGTGCGACGTTGAGCGGGTTCCGGAGGTCGTGCGAGACGATGCTCGCGAAGGAATCGAGCCGGTCGTTCTGCCGTTCGAGGGCGGCCTCCCGGTCTTTGAACGCCGTGATGTCCTCCTGGAAGCCGACCCAGTGCGTCACGGTCCCGTCGGCGTCGCAGATTGGGGCGATGCTCACCCGGTTCCAGAACTCCGTGCCGTCTTTCCGGTAGTTCAGCAGCTCGACGCTCGTCGGCTCCTCGGCGTCGACCGCCTCGCGGAGCGCCCGGACCGACGCCTCCTCCGTGTCCGGCCCCTGGAGGAACCGGCAGTTGACGCCGATCGACTCCTCGCGGCCGTACCCCGTCATCTCGACGAACCGGTCGTTGACGTACACCATCGGGTTGTCCGCCTGTTCGGGGTCCGTGATGGTGATCCCGACCGGCGCCTCGTCGAGCGCGCGGGTCTTCGTCTCCAGCTCCTCGCGCCGCTCGCGCTCGTCGGCGACGGTTCGGAGGATGCCGACGCTGCCGTCGAAGGAGTCGCCCTCGTACGGCAGCGCGGCCATGTGGTCCCGACAGGGGATCGGCTCGCCCTCCTTGGGGACGATGTCGACCCCGAAGTGCTGGACGTCGGGGCCGTCGTCCGAGAGGATCGTCCCGAGCCGGTCCTCGGCCTCCTGGACCGCCGCGTCGTCCTTGATGAACCCCGGCGTCTGGCCGATGATCTCCTCGCGGTCGTAGCCGGTGAGCTCGGCGAACGGCTCGTTGACGAACCGGAACTCGCCGGTCTCGTCGACGACGTAGACGGGGTAGCCGAGCGCCTCGATCACGGTCGAGTAGCGGGCGGCGATCTCTTTGGTCCGGTGCTCCTCGATCGCCTGATCGACGCGGTTCGCGAGCCGGCGGAGCTGCTCGGGGCCGCCCTTCTGGAAGTAACCGGTGACGCCGGCGTTGAGCGCCTGGCTCGCGATCTCCTCGGACCCCTTCCCCGTGTACAACACGAACGGGATCTTCCGGTTGCGCTCGCGGAGCACGTCGAAGAACTCCAGACCGTCCATCGCGGGCATGTCGTAGTCGCTGACGACGCAGTCGAAGTCGACCTCCTCGAGCCGAGCTAACGCGGCCTCGGGGTCGGTCACGCTCGTCACCGCCACCGAGTCGAGCTCCCGCTCGAGGTACGCCTCCGTGAGGTCGAGCACCGAGGGGTCGTCGTCGACGTGTAGCACGTCGATCGCTCCGGACATACAGGTCCTACGGGCGCGCGGAATAAACGAGTACCGCCCCGACTATCGGATCTGGATCCGGAGCCGTCGCCGGCCGGGCCGGCCTCCACTTCCGGCCCGCGTGGCTGGTTCTTAAGGCCGCGGAGCGCGGAACCGAACGCGATGACGGGCGGGACGCCCGCCGCCGGGGAGACGCTCCCGGGCGCCGGCGACGAGGACGACGACGCGCCCGAGCGCGTCGTCTGCCACGTCGACATGGACTGCTTTTACGCCTCCTGCGAGCGGCTGCGACGCTCCGACCTCAACGATGAGCCCGTCGTGGTCGGGATGGGGTACGAGCCGGGCGAGTCGATCGGCGCCGTCGCGACCGCGAGCTACGAGGCCCGCGCATTCGGCGTCGAGAGCGCGATGCCGATCTCGAAGGCGTTAGAGCTGCTCCCCCGCCGCGCCGACGCCGACCCCGACGACCCGAACGCGCCGGACCCGGAGGAGACCGGCCGATACGTCCCGGTCGACCTCGACTTCTACGAGGACGTGGCGGGCGAGGTGAAAGCGGTGCTCCGCGACTGCGCCGACACCCGCCGCGAGGTGAGCATCGACGAGGCGTACCTCGACGTCACCGACCGGACCGCGTGGGCGGTCGCGGGCGACGACCCCGACGACCCGCCGCCGAGCGGCGCCGCGGGGCCCGCGGAGGCGCGAACGCTCGCGGAGGGGTACGCCCGCTACGTGAAAGACCGGATCGAGCGGGAGGCGGGGGTGCCGGCGAGCGTCGGCGTCGCGCCGAACATGTCGGCCGCGAAAGTCGCCAGCGACGCCGACAAGCCGGACGGGCTCGTCGTTGTGCCGCCGGGGTCGGTCGCCGAGTTCCTCGCGCCGCTGCCGACCGCCGACGTCCACGGCGTCGGCCCCGTGACCGAGGAGACCCTCGCGGAGCTGGGGATCGAGACCGCCGCCGACCTCGCCGCGGCCGACCGCGACCGCCTCGCCGAGGCGTTAGGCGAGCGCGGCCCGGCGCTCTCCCGGCGCGCCGCGGGCGACGACGACCGCGAGGTGACGCCGACCGGCCTCCCGAAGAGCCTCTCGCGGGAGTCGGCGCTGCCGGCGACCGCCGACGAGGCGACGAAGCGGGAGACCGTCTCCGCGCTCGCCGCCGACGTGGCGCGGCGCGCCCGCGAGCGCGGCTGCCTCTACCGCACTATCGGGATCAAGGCTGTCGAGCCGCCGTTCGACGTCAACACCCGCGCGCGGAGCCTCCCGGGGCCCGTCGACGACCCGGACCTCGTCGAGGAGGTGGCGCTCGACCTGCTGGCGGAGTTCGACGAGACTCGGGTGCGGAAGCTCGGCGTCCGCGTCTCGAAGCTCGACTTCGCGGAGACGGACCAGGCGACGCTCGGCGGGTTCGACGCCGCCGAGGGCGACGGCGACGGCGGGCGACCGCGTCGCGGCGACCGGGCCGAACGGGACGACCGCGGCGACGGCGGGAAGCTCACCGACTGGGTCGGCGGCCCGCCGGAGCGCGACGGCGACGAGTCCGGATCGATCGCGGACCGCGACCGGCGGCGAACCGACGACGGCCAGGCGTCGCTCGGCGACTGGTCGTGAGCCGCACCCGGCGCGTGGATTTATGATGCGCTCGGAACGATTCGGCCCATGTCCCTCGCTCGCCGCGTCCTCCTCGGCTCGGAGCCGGACGGCCCGCCGCGTCGGCATCGACTCCTCGTGCCGCCGCTCCTCTTTCTCGTCTCCTTCGCCGCCTACGGGGTGGGCGTCTTCGCGCACGCCGGCGGGGTCGTGTTCCTCGCGGTCGACGCCGCGGCCCTCGGCCTCCTCGCGACCGGGGTCATCGCCTATCGAGGGGCCGGGGTCGCGCTCGCGTGGGCGGCCGTCTACGGGGCGCTGCTCGGGAGCAGCGCCGACCACTACCTGCTGGGTCTCCCGGGACGGCCCCTCGGCGAGCGCGTCGCCGCGCTCGTCGAACTCGACGGGCTCGTCTTCGTCGGCGTCGAGGCCCTCGCGTTGGGGACGATCGCGTGGGTCGTCGGGACGGTCGGCCGTCTCGCCGTCGAGCGCCTCCGAGCCGCGTAGCCCGCCCCCGGACGAGCGACGGGCGGGTATTTACGCGCCGAGCGACGACCGCGACCCATGGACGATTCAGCCCCCGACCTCGCGTGGGAGACGCTCGACACCGATATCGACTACCGCTGTCCCGGCTTCGACGTGCGCCGGGACGAGGTGCGGTTCCCGGACGGCGAGACGGACGGGTTCCACTACGTCGACGAGCCGCCGGCGGTCGTGGTGCTCCCGCTGACGCCCGACGGCGACATCGTCGTCATCGACGAGTGGCGGCAGGCCGTCGGCCGGGTGAACCGCGGGATCCCGGCGGGGACGATGGAGCCGGAAGACGAGCGGGCGGGGAACGCGGAGGGCGGAGCGACCGACGACGCGATCGAGCGCGCGGCGGCCCGCGAGCTCGCCGAGGAGACGGGGTACGAGGCCGACGCCTTCGAGCGGCTGACGACCGTCGAGCCGACGAACGGGATGGCGAACGCGGTCCACCACCACGTGCTGGCGACCGGCTGCGAGCCGACGGCCGAGCGCGAGCTGGACCACAACGAGTCGATCGCGGTCGAGACGATGCCGTACGACGACCTGCTCGCCGCGGTCGTCGACGACGAGCTGCGCGACGGGCGGGCGGTCACCGCGGTGCTGTGGTACGAGCTGCTCCACCGGTGACCGCGGCCCGCGCGCCGGCGAGACGGTCCGCGCGGCTTCCGACACGGACAACCATTTTGCCGGGCGGTGCCTACGCGCGGCAATGACAGATCCCTCCAGCGGCGATCCGGTCTCGGACGGGGGCGTCTCCGAGGAGTTCGACGACGTCGGCCCGGACGCCGTCGACGACGCCGGCGGCCCCGAACGGACCGGCGGGTCGCCCGGTATCGCGGTCGCGACCGCGCTGCTCCTCGGCGTCCTCGGCCCGGTCATCGCGCTCGCGAGCGGCGTGGCCGTCTTCGCGATCGACTCGCTGACCGGCGGGCTCTCCCTGGTCGCGAGCGTAGTCCTCACGCTCGTCTTCGGGCAGTACGTCGCGTTCGGCGGGCTCGCGGTGGGCTACCTCGCGTGGCGCGGCTTCGACCGGGAGGGGATCGTCTCGTACCTCGGCGTCCGAGTGCCGAGCCTCAAGGAGATCGGGATCGTCCTCGGCAGCTGGGTCGTCATCTTGATCCTGATCCTCGTGGTCTCGACGATCGTCCAGCTGCTCGGGACGGAGACGGCCGCGAACCAGAGCGCGGAGCTGGCGATGGGGAACCCGACGATCATCCCGCTTTTCATCGCGGCCTCGTTCCTCGTCATCGGCCCCTGCGAGGAGATCCTCTACCGCGGCGTCGTCCAGGGGCGGCTCCGCGAGTCGCTGCCGGCGGCCCCGTCGATCGTGCTCTCGGCCGCCATCTTCGCGACCATCCACGTGATGGCGCTGACGGGCGGGCTCTCCGCGCGGCTCACGACCGTCTCCATCCTCTTCGTGCCGAGCCTCGTCTTCGGCGCGGTGTACGAGTACACGGAGAACCTCGTCGTCCCCGCGCTGCTCCACGGCCTCCACAACGCCGTGATCTTCACCGTCCTCTACGTCACCGTCACGCAGGTCGGTCCGGACGCGATGCCGGCGGTGCTCGAGTTCGTCCCGGTCTGAGCGACCGGATTTCGGTGCGACAACAGGCGGATCGCGGCTCAGTACAGGTCCTCTAGCTCTTCTTCGACGTGCGAGTGCTCCTCGGCCGGGAACTCGCCGGTCGTCACGGCCTCCTTATACGCTTCGACGGCGTCGACCATCTCCGACCGCACGTTCCCGAACCGCCTCGCGAACGGCGGCGACCACTCGCCGAGGCCGACCGCGTCGTTGATCACCAGCACCTGCCCGTCGCAGTCTGGGCCCGCGCCGATGCCGATTGTCGGGACCTCGAGTGCCTCGGTCACCGCGCCCGCGAGGTTCGCGGGGACGTGTTCCAACACGAGCGCGAACGCCCCGGCGTCGGCGTGGTCGCCCGCGAGGTCGATTATCTCCTCGGCCGCCTCCTGCTCGGTCCCCTGCCGGGTGTAGCCGCCAAGGCGGTTGACGTGCTGA
The DNA here is from genome assembly GCF_900102375.1 of Halorubrum xinjiangense. Classification (GTDB taxonomy): domain Archaea; phylum Halobacteriota; class Halobacteria; order Halobacteriales; family Haloferacaceae; genus Halorubrum; species Halorubrum xinjiangense. The sequence continues at coordinate 5,956 of NZ_FNBO01000002.1, read as the reverse complement.
GGGGTCAAGCCGAGGTGCGCCATCACCGGGATGCCGACCTCCGTCATGCGGCGCGTGGTCTCGACGGTGTGTGGACCGCTCTCGATCTTCACCGCGTCCGCGTTCGCCTCCTTCAGCAGTCGGCCCGCGTTGCGCACCGACTCGGCCTCGTCGACGCCGAACGAGAGGAACGGCATGTCGGCGACGACGAGGGCGTCCTCGGTCGCGCGCGCGACCGCCGCGGTCCGGCTCGCCACCTCGTCGAACGTGACGGGGAGCGTGGAGTCGTAGCCTAAGGCGGCGTTGCCCATGCTGTCGCCGACGAGGACGACGTCGATCCCCGCCTCGTCGACGACCGCCGCCGTCGGGGCGTCGTAGGCGGTGAGCATCGTGATCGGGTCGTCTCCCTCCCGCAGTCCCCGCGTCGTGGTCATGCCTCGGAGTCACCCGCGCGACGCCGTAAAATCGTCGGGAACCGGAAAGCGAACGCGGCGACGCGCTCGCCACGACCCCACCACCACCGCGGCCGACCGCCACCGATTTGCCGCTCCGCCGCGGAGTTCGTCGCGTGCAACCAGTCGAGCGGGCCGAGTACGAGGGGGTCGACTACGCGTGGGTGATGCAGACGACGTTCGTCGTCACCATCATCGTCGGCGCCCCCGTCGCGGCCCTGCTGTCGACGCTCGTGACGCTGGAGTCGTGGGGCGCGCGCGCCGCGTTCGCGGTCCGGGTGGGCGCGCCCATCTGGTTCGTCACCGCGGTCGCCGTCGCGCTGTACGCGAGGCGGACCGAAGCCGGCGACGGCGGGAGCGACGAGGACACCGCCGGAGGGGTCGGCGGGGCCAGCGCCGAGGCGACGGACGAGCGGGCTGAACCGACGACCGGCGAGCGGGCTGAACCGACGACCGGCGAGCGGGCTGAACCGACGACCGGCGAGCGGGCTGAACCGACGACCGACGAGACGGAGCGGACGGACTGACCGCGCGCGGGGACGACTCCCCGGCGGTCGCTACTCGGCGAGCAGGTCCGAGACCCACGCGAAGTCGACGCCGCCGCGCTCGGCGGCGACCGCGTCGCTCCGCGAATCGCCGACGAACAGCGCGTCCTCGGGGGCGGCGCCGAGCCGATCGATCGCCGCGAGCAGTGATCCCGGGTCCGGCTTGTGGCTCTCGACCGTGTCTCGGCCGACGATCGCGTCCGAGACGAGCGCGTCGCCGAGCCCGTGGGTCTCGACCGCGATCCGACACGCCTCCTCGCAGTTGAGCGAGCAGACCCCGGCGGGGGGACGCGAGCCGGCGTCCCCGTGGTCCGCGGTCCCGCCGGCGAGCCGGTCCCCGAGCGGGAGCCGGGTCGACTCACGGGCGCCGGGGCGCTCGTGGAGCGCGATCGCCTCCTCGACCTCGTCGCGGATCCCGTAGTCGTCGGCCGCGCCGAGGAGCCCCCACAGCTCCTCGGTCGGCGGGATGAGCGCGCGCTCGGCGTACACGTCGAGGACCGCGTCCGCGACCGCGTCCCAGTCGACCGCGAGCTCGACGAGGGTGCCGTCGAGGTCGTAGACGACCGCGTCGTAGCCGGCGGGGCGAGCGGGACCGCGGGCGGTCACTCGCCGAACACCCCCCGGGCGATGATCGTCTTCTGGACCTCTGTCGTCCCCTCGTAGATCTCCGTGATCTTCGCGTCGCGGTAGAGCCGCTCGACGTCGAACTCGGTCGTGTAGCCGTAGCCGCCGTGGATCTGGACCGCCTCGTTCGTCACGGACATCGCGGCCTCGCTGGCGCGGTACTTCGCCTTCGAGGCGGCGACGCGGTAGTCCTCGCCCGCCTCCGCCTGCCGACACGCCTCGCGGACGAGCAGCCGCGCGGCCGACACGTCGGTCGACATCTCCGCGAGCTTGTGCCGGATCGTCTGGATGTCGCCGATCGGGCGGTCGAACTGCTCGCGCTCCTCGGCGTACGACGTCGCCTCGTCGAGCGCGGCCTGCGCGACGCCGACCGCCTGCGCCGCGATGCCGATCCGCCCCTCGGTGAGCGTCCGGAAGGCCGCCGAGAGCCCCCTCCCCGGCTCTGTCAGCCGGTTCTCGGCGGGGATCCGGCAGTCGTCGAACGTGATCCCGGTCGTGTCCGAGGCGCGCAGTCCGAGCTTCTCCTCCTTCTTGCCGACCTCGAAGCCCGCGGTGTCGGCCGGGACGAGAAACTGGGTGATCGCGTCGTCGCCGGTAGCGTGCGCGTCGTCGCGGTCGGTCTCCCCGCCGTCGACCTTCGCGAAGACGATCGCCACGCCGCCGCGTTGCCCGTTCGTGATCCACTGCTTCTCGCCGTTGAGGACGTACTCGTCGGCCTCGGCGTCGTAGGTCGCGGTCGTCGACATCTCCGCGGGGTTCGAGCCCGCGTGCGGCTCGGAGAGACAGAACATCCCGACCGGCCGACCCGTCTCCGCCATCTCCGGGAGCCACGCCTCGCGCTGCGACTCCGTGCCGAACTCGGCGATACAGGAGGTCGCGAGGCAGTGGACGGAGAGGGCGGTCGCGACCGCGAGCGACCCGTGCGCCAGCGCCTCGTTGGCGACCGCGTAGGTCGTCTCGTCGGCGCCGAACCCGCTGTACTCCTCGGGGACCGTCAGCCCCGTCAGGCCGAGTTCTGCCAGCCCGTCCCACACGTCTTCCGGGAACGTCTCCGTCTCATCGGCCACGGCCGCGGTCGGCCGGACCTCCTCGGCCGCGAACTCGCGGACGAGGTCGCGGACCGCCGCCTGTTCGTCGGTGAGCGCCGACCCGACGCGTGCTCCGGTCATGTCACCGCCTTCGGACCCTCACCGAAAAAGGTGAGCGATCGGAAGGGGCTCGCGGCGTCGACCCGCCTTACTCCTCCGCCTCGCGCGCCTCCCACAGGGGGTACAGCTCGTCCTGGGGCGGCTCCGCGAGCGTCTCGTCGCCGAGGCGCACGGTCCCTCTCTTCCCCTCGTCGCCCTCCATGGACTCGACGACGCCGATCTCCGCCCCCTCGATCCCGGCCGCGTCGAGGGCGCCGAGCACGTCCCCGACCCGCTCCGGCGGGACGGCCGCCAGCAGCGCGCCGGAACCGAACGTCGCGAGCGGGTCGACGCCGAGGGCGTCACAGCAGGCGCGCGTCTCGGGACGGACCGGGACCGCGTCGCGCTCGACGGCGAAGGCGGCCTCGCTCGCCGTCGCCATCTCGACGAGCGCGGTCGCGACGCCGCCCTCGGTCGGGTCGTGGAGCGCGGTCGCGGCGTCGCGGACCGCGGCCGCGTCGGGGACGACGCTCACCTCCTCGAGGAACTCGGCGGCGGCGTCGAGCGTCGCGGCCGGGACGCCCGCCTCGCGGCACTCCTCGCGGAAGTCGGTCGCGAGGATCGCGGTCGCCTCGACCGCCGCCCCCTTGGTGAGCAGGAGGCGGTCGCCCGGCTTGGCGCCGCCGCTCGACACGAAGCGGTCCGTCGTTCCCAGCGCCGTCATCGAGCAGAGCGGGCGGTCGAGCGCGTCCAGCACCTCGGTGTGGCCCCCGACGACCGCGCAGCCGAGGTCGCGCGCGGTCGCGTCGACCTGGTCGACGACCGTCCGGAGGCGCTCGGGGTCGTCGTCGGGGAGGAAGAGCGTGTGCGTGAGCCACCGCGGGTCGGCGCCGCTCGCGGCGACGTCGTTACAGGCGACGTGGACCGCTAGCGTTCCGACCGACTCCGCGGCCAGCGACAGCGGGTCGGCCGCGACGACGAGCGTCTCCCCGGCGCCGGCGAGGTCGATCGCGGCCGCGTCCTCGCCGTAGGCCGGCCCCTGCGTCACCGCCGGGTCGGCCGCGCCGGTCGCCGCGAGCGCCGTCGCGAGCGCGTCGGGACCCAGTTTGCCGGTCATCGCTCCCGGAGCCACGCCGCGACGGCCTCGGGGTCGGCGTCGAGGCCGCCGCCCTGCGCGAACGTCGGCCCACCCCCGCCGCCGCCGCCGAACTCGTCGGTGACCGCGCCCACGACCTCGCCCGCGTCGATTTCGGCGCCGGCCGCGTCGCCGTCGGCCGTACCCTCGGCGGCGGCGACCACGACGAACGGGGCGTCTCCCGTCCCGACCGCGGCGATGGCGTCGAGGTCGGTATCGCCCCCGACCGCCTCGGTCGCGGGCTCCCGGAGTTCGTTCGGATCGGCGTCGTCGACGGCCCCGATCGCCCAGCGGGCCCCGTCGACCTCGGCGGTCGGGAGGTCGCGCAGGCGGGCCGCGAGCAGCTCCTCACGGGCGTCCCGGAGGTCCGACTCCAGCCGGTCGGCCTCGTCTCGGAGGCGGGAAACAGCGTCGGGGAGGTCGCCGACGCGCGCGTCGAGCGTCGTCGCGGCGTCGAGCGCGGCGGCGTGGACCGCGCCGAGTTCGTCGATGGCCGTCGGGCCGACCGCGAACTCGACGCGGGTCACGCCCTCGCCGGGGTTCGACCGCTCTAAGACCGCGATCGGCCCGATCTCCGCGGTGTTCTCGACGTGGGTGCCGCCGCAGGCGGCGACGTCCCAGGGCTCGGCGTCCGGGTCCGCCGCCGCGCCGCCGGCGTCCGTACCATCTCCGGCGTCCGTACCATCTCCGGCGTCCGCGCCGCCGCCGACCGTCACGACGCGGACCGCGTCGCCGCCGCTCATCGCGCCCTCCTCGGTCTTGGTGTTGAACGCGATGCCGTCGATATCGCGGGCCGCCTCCGCCGAGTGGGTGCCCCACGAGACGGACAGCGAGTCCCAGACGGCCCGGTTGGCGAGCCGCTCCAGTTCGACGAGGTCGCCGTCGTCCAGCGGCTCTGCGGTGGTCAGATCGACGCGGACCTTCGTCTCGGAGATGTCGAAGCCGGCGTAGCCGAGGTCCTCGGCGATCCGGCGCACGGCCCCGTACAGCACGTGCGAGGCGGTGTGCGCCCGGGCGCAGTAGGTGCGGAACGCGTCGTCGACGAGTCCCGTGACCTCGTCGCCGGGTGCGAGGTCGACGGCCGCGTCGGGGGCGAGCGCGTGGACGACCTCCCCCTCGCGCTCGACCACGTCGTCGACGAGGTGGCCGTCGAGCGTCCCCCTGTCGGCCGGCTGGCCGCCCGACTCGGGGTAAAAGTACGTTTCGTCGAGGACGACCTCGCGGCCGTCGACGCGGTCGACCGTCGCTTCGAACTCCCGGACCGTCGGCTCGGCCGGCGCGCGTGAAGCGGTCATTGCCGGGTCGTGGGGGCGGTCGGATAAATAGGTGGCCGCCGCGCGAGTATTTATAAACGAGCGGCGGTGCGGTGGCGCGTGCCGACGAGCGCCCGACAGGGCGCGAGTCGCACGCGCGAGGGACGCGGTGAGCGCTCGGAGAGCGCGAACCGCGAGGTTGGGGAGGCGTGAGGTGCGGTCGCTGTGCGGGGGCGGGAATCGAAGGAGCAGCCGCGAGGAGGCGGCAGGGGACGCAAGCACCGCAGGAACGAGCGAAGCGAGTGACGAGGAGCGCAGCGAGCGTGCCGCCTCCTCGCGGCTGGGGCTTCGGCGGTGTTCGTCAATGATCTGTCCGCAACGATTTATAAACGAGCGGCTGGGGCTTCGGCGGTGTTCGTCGCCGAACCGACTGCCCACTTATAAACAGGATCGGCACCGCTCGCGACCACTATTGACATCCTCCTCCGCGTGAACGGGGAGGAATCCCGAGCGGTGGGAGTTTCAGGTTCGCAACCATGAGTCCGATTTCTTCTTCGGGAACCCGTTTAACCCATCACGAAACGGTGGCTGACTGGCGGTGCCAAACCGCCGTTACTCCTATCCTCAATGCCGCTGACTCCCACCTGTTATTTTTGCCAGCAGGGAGTCGCCGACACTTCGACGGACTTGGAGGTATCTTTGGGCTTGCTCGACCAACAGGCACAGACGAACGCTTCTGGCATTCGCGTTCACCGTGTTGGTGTTTCGGATATTGTCTCATTAGCGGCGGCGAGGCCGCCTCCGAAGGCCGTTCGGAATCGCTCCGTTCCGACCTGACCTT
>NZ_FNBO01000001.1:476691-574799 GCF_900102375.1 Halorubrum xinjiangense | reverse complement strand
CGGAAGCGTGGACTTCTCAAACGTGTCCTGAGTGTAGCGACCACGAGGAGACGGTTCGCCACGGAGATACGCTGACGTGTCCGTGTGGGTTCGAGGGGCATGCCGATCTCACGGCGTCGGAGACGTTCCTTCGAGAAAACAGCGATACGGAAGTCAGGCCGATGGCACGGCCCGTGCGATTCGAGTGGGACGACCACGACTGGTCGGGGAAACCACACCCTCACGACAGTCCCAAAGAAGCGCGCACGAACCCGCAAGTTGCCTCCGTGGGTCGGTAGCCGAATCCCCAACGGAGGAATCCTCGCGCTTTAGCGCGGGGAGGATGTCAATGTTGTGTCCGGCCCACACCATCAGTACTCTTGTGGTCGCAAATATAACGCAATAATCTGCGTGGGAGTAGAACTATTACTGTCGAGGCGGTACAACCACGTATGTCACCTTCAGACCCGCCCCACGACGCTGGCTGGATGGAGACCTGGAAAGAACACGCATCGGCGTTTGATCGAGTCAAGTCGGTGACGATGACGCTCTCGGAGCCCCGATCCGCACCGTGGATCGCAGAGCAAGCAGCCGTGTCCCCGAATACGGCACGAGATCACCTCCGCCGACTCGTTGACCTCGGTGTCGTGGCGGAAAGCGACGACAGTGGGACCCGGCACTACTATCCGGATCCACTGTACACTCGACTCCGCGATATTCGTGAATTACTTGAAGGGACGACGAAACAAGAACTCTCGGAGCAGGCCGCAGTATTAAAAGACGATATCGCGGCATGGAAAACAGAATACGATGCTGACACACCGGATACACTCCGGGAACGAGCGGCCGCAGAGCCTGTCTCTGCGGAGCGCGCGTATGAACTCACGCAGGCCGCAAGCGACTGGGAACTTGCCCGGTATCACCTCTCTCTCGTCCAAGATGCGATCACAAACTACGATACGTGGTCTGCTGACCAGTCGTCGCTCACCGTATGACTGATGAGTCGGGTGCGCCGGATATCCAGTCTCCACGTCACCAATCTGCTGATTCTCAGTCCCAGGCAGACGGTGTCCGTTCCGATGGCGGAACCACGTCAGGACGGGATCGACATCGTATCCTTCGCGAGTTGCGTGGCGAGTTGGCGCGACATCCCGCCGTGCTGTCGGTTACAGGTGAGCCACCGAGTGAATACCGAGAACTACAGGCTGCGCTTGATCCGTCTTGGTTCGGTCGTTCGGGATCGACTGCCTCCCTCCGACTCACGTGGCTTCCAGACCCGTCACCCGGGCCAGAGGACGCTGATCGCACGAGTGACACGTGGATGCGAACCCCGATTCAGGCATACTATACACTTCATTACAGCGAATCGTCTGGCTTCGATTGTGGCTTCCACTGTGAACCGAATCCCCACATCGACGGCCTGCTTCACTTTCAGGAACGAGAAGACGTGAATGAGCCATACACGTACGAACCAGTCTCATTCGACGCAGGTTCGGTGTCTGGACTTCTGTGGGAGATGTTAGACGCCCTCGCCGCTCGCCTCACTATGCGGGATGGTTCGTGATTCCTCCAGTGTTCGTTCTTACCCGAACTCGTAGTCGCTGTCGGCGGCCTTGACGTACTCGTCGTTGCCCGTTCGATCCGGCACGTAACACGGACCGTGATCCGCGATGTGGAAGACAGGGGCTTCGATGTCGAGACCGCTTCGACGGTGAACCAGAAGCGGGAGCCGGTCACGCAAGTCGTGGATGAACGGTTCCCGCCGTACGTGGAGCGTTCCACTCGGCGGCCGGCGTTCAGTCAGCGGTGGGAGTCGGCCTTTGTAGAGATCCTGTTCGGTGACGATCCGCACGTCGAGTAGTTGGGCTAACCGCCACGCACTCGCACTGACACGGCGCGCGACAGCGAGGACGGGCATTGCCCGCATGAGCGCGGCCCGCAGCGCGACTGCTTCGACGGCGTCCCGCTGAACCGGGACTTGGTGCCATTCTTTACACTCGACGACGAGAAAATCGTCAGGGTCACCACGGAGATCGTCTCGGCGGGCGATCACGTCGGTTTCGAGCCCGAAACAGTACTCGTTGCGGGCCGTCCTGTACCCCCACTGTTCGAGTGTCTCGGCGACCCGAGTCTCGAGCCAGCGACCGTTGGTTGGATCGTGGTCCGGATCCTCGCCGTCGGGGATTCCCACGATGTCAATTTCGTCCGTGAAATCGGCGCTGTCGTCACTCACCGGTTGGGTCCTCGAGCGTGTCTGCGGCGTCTGCCTGCTGGGCTGCCTGTTCGAGGGCTGTGGCGATCGTTTGGGATTCTGTCGGCGTGAGTACGGCGAAGGTGACCTCGCGGTCATCGCCGAAGCCGAGGAGGACACGCGATCCCTCCGTGATGTCGGTGCTGTCGGTGCTGACCTGAATACTTCCATCCGTCGCTGTCGGGCGATCACGTCTGATGGTGGTCTCCAGATCGAGTGTTTGGTCGCTCACTATTGGTCACCCCCAGTCGGGAGTCGTGTTTGTGGCGTTGCGACTGCTGTTGTCGGGTGTGTCGTCGGTGGCATGGTATTTGGGTGGTCTTGGGTGGCTGGGAGCTGGTGGGCGTGGCTGTTCGGCTGTCGGCTCTGGTTGGTGGTCGTCATTGGACGCGTGGTGTCATCGGTGTCTCCGGTGGGTTTGGTGGTGATCGAGAGTGGTGGATGTCTGTCCCACCTACCGCAATCGTCTCTCCCTGTGCGGTCGGGAGCCGGGCTGTTCGGCCCGGCGGGTGTGGTTGACTGCCGATACGTCACCAGCGGCGGCGCGGGCTGATCGCTGGTCGCCGGGAGCCACGCCGTTACTGGGGGTGTCTTCGGGTGTGGCGTCGGCTTCGTCGTGGTCCACCGGCGGTGGCCCCCTTGTTGGACGGGCGTGACACGGTCGAGACCGCGGACATCGCTGAGCCGTCGGTCATAGCTACTCGCGGAGATGCCTGCTTCCTCGATTAGCTCCGAGCGGCCGAGTGGGCCGTCGGCTCGCAGCAGGGTGGCGTACAGTTTGGTGGCTGTCGGTGTGAATTCGGGTCGGAAGTGCTCCGGTGGGAGGGTGGCCGCTGCGCGCTCGACCGCGGCCAGCGTCGGCGTTCGAGACTCGTTCAGCGCTCGCAGCAGGCTCACCACGACGTCGTACGGACACGCTTGGTGGGTGTCCGCCGGGCCGAACGAGCGCAGACAGAGCCGCACGAGTCGCTGGCGCTCGCGGGGTGTCCACTGGGCGTCGTGGGTCATCGCGATCTCGTCGATCACCCGCCGGATGGCGGGGTAGGTCGTCCCGTCGACGACCGGGATTTCGAGTGTCGGTGCGGCTTCGGTGCCGTCGGCGATCGCTTCCCGGACCGTTGTGAGTTCCCTCGTGAGGGTATCGGTGATCTCGTCGTGGAGCTCCGTGATCGTCGGGCCGGCAACCACCCACGACATGGTGAGCTCCATCGTCGCGTCGTGGTCCGTTTCGGCGGGGAGTCGCCGGCATAGCTTTGCGGGCCGGTCTTCGAACAGCATGCGATACCCTGAGTGAATCCCGTAGATGGACTGTTTGGGGGCGGTTTTGGCGAGGAATTCACAGAGGTCTTGGAGGTGGGTGGGGCTGCGTGCGAGGGCGTCGGTATCGGGCACTCTGAGCGTGGTCGTGAGATCGATGCCGGCTGCGTGATACAGCTGGGTTGCTGAAGCGATCAGGCCGTGGAGATCTTCGAAGAGGTTGGTGCGGGCCACGGTGTCGTCGCTGTCTGTGAGTTCGGCGACCTGTGCGAGGAGGCGGTCTCGAACCGTTGTGATTCGCTCGCGCCACGCTCCGTAGGTGGTTTCGGCGTCGCTGTACCAGCCGACCTGGTGGCCACGGCGGAGGATGCGGTCCGTGGGATACGTCTGGGTGTCGTCGTCGATCGCTTCGAATTCGTGACCGAGTCGTGATGAGGAGAGGATTTTCGAGAGGGCTTTCTCGCTCAGTAAGGCGCCCGCGAGACGTCCCAGGGTGGCTAAGGGGCCACCCCACTGGAGGACGACGTGGGTGTCATCGTTGGTGTGACTGAGGTATGTGACGCGGCCGTCGTCGAACGCGTGGAGCTGGTCGTCGACGAGCGTGATAGCATCGTCGTGGGCGACGGTGTTGACTCGCTCGTGGAGGTTGGTTGGGGCGTTTGCAGGACCAGTGAGCCACTGGACGTAGTCGGCGTCTGCGTCGGGGTCGCCGGTTGCTGCCACCCACTCGTCGGGAGTGGGTGGCTCTTCTCCTTCTCGGCGGGGCGACACTGTACTTGTAGATTGCTGAGGGGTCGCAGTAAGACGCCCATCGAGTCGGCGCTGATCCGGGTGGACGAGGTCGTTGTTGTCGTCGAGACACTGCTGGACGGCTAGCTCTCCGAGGTCGGTGAGTTGGACGGTGTTGTGCTGGCCACGGCGGTCGATCGTGACGAGGTCACGATTTTCGAGATCGAGGACATACCTGCTAACTGTGCCGTCGGCGACATCGATCGCGTGGTCGGTGGTGAGCTCCCGGTAGCTCCGGTCGTACTCTGTCTTGAGGTTCCCGAGGAGCCGGCGTTTCCCTGGCTCGGCGTCGAGATCACGGATGGCCTCCCACGCGGCTTCGACAGTTTGAGCGTGGTCAGTATGGGGGGACCGATCCCGGCTGGCAGTAAGATCGAGGTGACACTCGGTCCAGTTGGGATACCGCTTCGAGAGATGTCGGTGGACTCTGGGGGAGGCGACGAGTCTAACGTCGAATCCGTCGGCGAGGACGGCTATCGCCGCGAGTGCGCGGACGCCCGTGCGGCGGTCGGTGAGGCTGGTCCACGCGTCGCCGTCCAACAGGAGTGTGAGGGCACGTGGCTGATCGTCGAGTTCGCGATGGAGGGCGACCGGGCCTTTCGCGAGTGCGCCGAGGTCGGCGTTGACCGGACCGCGCCCCGTGCCGATGCTGGTGACTGTGTCGGTGAGGTCCGCGTGTCGCTGTTGGTGGTACGGACTGCGTGTACTGGTGGGTTCGTCTCGATAGGTGAGTGCGAGTGTCGTGATCGCGCGGGTGTACGCGACGGCTTCAGCGACGTCGTCGGTCCATGGGTTGTCTGTGTTCTGCCACGCTGGCAGGGTTTTGGCGAGGAGCTGGGAGCTCGTCCGCCACGGATCCGTGGTGGCGTGTTCGCGGATGGTCCGCTCGGTGTATGGCCTGAGTTTGGCGAGGAGCGCTGGTACCCACTCGGTCAGCCGGGGTGAGACTGCTGGACAGGTGATTCCCTCGGTGGAGATGTCCGTGCTGTGGCTAACGAGTCGGACCCCTCGCTTACGGGCCGCAGGCTGGCGTGTTCGCATAGCCGATCACCTGCTGGTGATGGGCTGGTGGATCAGATCGGCCAGCATTACTCTGACCCCTCGTGTGGGGAGCCACCATCGGAGCGGGCGTGTTCTCGCACAGCCGTGAGAAGTGGGGTTGGCTCCTGCCGTGCCGGCTGGGTTGGGTCTCGTGGTGTTGGGGCGTCTGGGTGGATCTGTGGCTCAGCGGTCGTCGTGGGACTCGTAACGACCGCAGTCGGATCATGAAGGACGTACGTTGTGGATTGCGTGTGGGTATTTGAACACGTCCCGATGTGGCCCGTGAGGACGTACTCGCGAACACCGCGGGTGAAGACGGTCGGGTGTTCGTGGGTATCCGATCCGCACATGACATAGCCGATCGCGTACGCGGGCTCGCCGGCCGCGCGGTAGGCGTAGGCGGTGATGTCGTCGCCTTCGTGGAGCGGTTGGCCGCAGACTTGACAGATCGGGTGGTCGGTGTCGAGTGAGATGCGCGTAAGTTGGGAGAGATCTACGGCTTGTGGATCGCTGGGGCGCGTCATTCGTGTTCTCCCGCAGCGTTGCGAGTGCCAGCTTCCCACGCTTGGCGCGCAGAGAGTGCGCGACGGCCCGACTCGGTCAGTCGGTACTCGGTCGTGTTGTGGGTTTGCTTGGTGACGAGGTCGCGTTCGATGAGCTCCTCGAGGGCGTCGCAGACTCGGGCTTGGTCGATTCCGTCGGTGTAGTAGTCGGTGAGTGCGTGGTAGAGTGGACCGCTCTCGCTGGGGCCAGTCTGAGAGAGTACCCAGAGCAGGTCGCGATGGGTGGCTGAGAGACCGGCAAGCGAGATATCGTCGTTCTCGCCGGAGCTAGACATTGTGGTCCTCCACGGTGTCTTCGTCGACGCTGCGTGTCGCAGCGCACGGTGTACAGAGTGGGCCGTCGAAGGTAGCGTCGTAGCCGTCGGCTGAGTTGGGACACAAACTACAGCCGGAGTTGTTACTGTTCGATCCGTCAGTCGTCTCGCAGGGCTTAAGCCCCGCAGTTGCCAGCATTAGCATGGTTCTGTGATCGCGCACAGAACCCGTCCCGGCCGGGTGCTACAACACCGCGGCCGGGGTTTCTACACTTTCTCATGAGCCGAGGGTTCGTCACTCGGGTTCCGTGAATAGACACATACGCTCTTGTCTTATCAATATTACGGAGTCTATCTAAATAGCTACAAACTATTAGGGGTGCGATCCGACCGTAATATAGACCTTGGAACAACAGAGTGCCCTATGAGATATGCGGGTAGTTGGATGACTGCGGCAGATGATCGTATCCTAGAGTATCTAACTGAACATAAATCCGGTTCTCCCACCAAAATGAAGCGAGAAGGCCCGATCCGATATTCACGCCAACAGGTGGATCGGAGATGTAAGAAATTAGCCGAAAAGGGATTAGTTGATCATCTTGGAAATGGTGTCTATGTGATTACTGACGACGGCGAGTTATATCTTGAAGGACGTTTGGACACTGAAGATTGGCAGTATATCGATGAAGAGACTGATGAGGATACTCACGATGGTTCTACTGGTGACGCTGTTACTGACAGCTGAGCGGCGACTTTCTGAATCGGCGTGAATTACTCCACGTCATCATATTTTACTTAACCAACAGCGGACTCCATCCGAGAGCGGTTGTTGGTTAAACAAGATTCGTGACTAACCCGAACCGGTACGTTTGTTTGCTGGCGTCGGGTACGAGTCGATAATGCGAATCCTCCAGGTCGCGCCGTGGATCTGTCCCGACACGAAGGGCAGGGGAGACTACCACGTCCACGCGATGTTGAGAGACCAGGCCGGAATGGATCACGACGTGACCGTGCTCACGACGCGTGCGGACGAGTCGTTGCCGAGGATCAAGTCACTCCAAGATCGAAACGACAGTAGTCTACAAGAATGACGGACGAATCCGATTCGATCCTCGTCGTAACGCAGTACTTCCCACCTGAGACGGGGGCCTCCCAGACGAGATGGGACGAACTGTCCAAGCGGTGGTCGGAGGAGGCATCTGTGACCGTGTTGACCTCTGCGCCGGACTATCCGGAAGGGGAGATCTATGATGGGTACGATAACCAGTGGTTGCGACACGAGAAGCGGGATGGCGTGGACGTATTCTATACGAAAACGATCACGTCGCCTAGTGGGAACCTCCTTCGTCGCAGCTTGAAGTTCGTCTGGTTCATGCTCATCTCGATGGTTGTTGGACTTCGACACGTTTCGCCGTCGGTCGTAATTGCGACGTCGCCGCAACCGCTCACGGGTATCTCTGCCTGGGTTATTGCGCGGGTTAAGCGAGCGACATTCGTGTTTGAGGTTCGCGACCTGTGGCCTGAATCTATCCTCGCAGTCAGCGACTTCGACAACAAGCTCGTGATCTGGTTGCTCGAGCGTACAGTGACGTTCCTCTATCAGCGTTCGGACCATCTCATCGTCGTATCGAAGGCATTCATCGAGCCCATCGTGGACTGTGGCGTCGATCGATCGAAGATCGCGTTCCATCCGAACGGAATCGACTTGGCGTTTTACGATGTCGAGGGAGACGGCTCGCCAGTTCTGAACGATCTCGACGACGAATTCACGATCTCGTACGTCGGAACGATCGGGCTGGCACACGGTCTGTCGATCGTGTTGGAGGCGGCTCCGGGACTTGACGACGTTCAGTTCGTGATCGTCGGTGATGGGGCCGAGCGTGACGTGTTGGAAGCACAAGCAGCCGATCTGGACAACGTGACGTTCACCGGCCGACGACCGAAAGAGGAGGTTCCCTACATCCTTCGCGAGTCGGACGTTGCTCTCGTCCATCTGAAGCCTCGCGATATATTCGAGACGGTGATCCCTTCGAAGCTCTTGGAGTCGATGGCGGCAGGACTTCCGGTGATCCTCGGCGTTCGAGGTGAGGCGAAACGCATCCTCATGGACGCCGACGCCGGGATCGCCATCGAGCCCGACAACAACGAGGAACTGGTCTCGGCAATCAGGCGACTCCGCGATGACCCTGAGGAGTGGAAAGCCTTCGCGGCGTCGGGACGCGAGTACGTCAACGCGTATTTCGACTGGGACTCTATCAGCGGGGAGTATCTCGAAACAATCACCGAACGTGGGGATCGTTTCGACGAGTAGCGAATACGAGCTTTTAAATTCGACCTCCGGATTTATCCATACAACAGATTCACACGATGTCCTCTACGCTCAGTTTCGTCTTGGGAACACGACCGGAGATAATCAAGCTCTCTCCTGTCATTCGTGCCTGCCAACGACGGGACGTGTCGTTCTCGATCGTCCACACTGGCCAGCACTACTCTGAGGAACTCGACTCGGTGTTCTTCGAGCAACTCGATCTCCCGACGCCAGATTACAACTTGGCGGTCGGATCGAGCAGCCACGGAGAGCAGACCGGGAAGATGATCGCCGAGGTCGAATCCGTCTTGGAATCGGAGCGTCCCAATGTCGTGATCGTTCAGGGAGATACCAACTCTGTCCTCGCTGGAACCATCGCAGCGACGAAGATGGAGGGCATCGAGGTCGGCCACGTGGAGGCAGGGCTCCGGAGCTTCGATCGGGACATGCCTGAGGAGATCAACCGGCGAGTATCCGATCACGCCGCCGATCACCTGTTCGCGCCGACCGACACCTCACGGGATCAGTTGCGTCAGGAGGGACTCCCCGACGAGTGGATCACCGTCACCGGCAACACGATCGTCGACGCGGTTCAACAGAACGTCGAGATCGCTCACGAACGTAGCAGCGTCCTGTCTGAGCTGAATCTCGACGAGCGGTTCGCGCTGTTGACTGCTCACCGAGCGGAGAACGTTGACGACAGGGAACGATTCGAGCGGTTGCTCGATAGTGTGGCGCAGGCTGCCGACGAGCACGATCTTTCGGTCGTGTATCCGATTCACCCCCGAGCGGAAAAGCAAATCTCTGAATTTGGGATCGATGTCCCTGATTCCATTCAGTTAGTGGACCCGCAGGACTTTCTCGATTTCCTCGTGTTGGAGGACGAGGCGACGATCGTGTTCACTGACTCGGGTGGTGTTCAAGAGGAAAGCTGTATCCTTCGGACGCCTTGTGTAACGCTACGCAACAATACGGAGCGACCCGAAACTGTTGATGTCGGAGCGAATTTAGTTGTGGGCGTGGATCCGGGCGACGTCGCTGACGGTGTCCACGAGATGCTGATGAAGAAACGAAACTGGGAGAACCCATTTGGGGACGGCACAGCCGCTGACCGGATCCTCGATACGCTTGAATACGAATGACTGAGACAGACCCACGCATCTGTGTCCACGGGCTTGGATACGTCGGCCTTCCAACGGCCGCAGTCCTCGCAAACTCCGGCTACGAAGTGTACGGGTTCGATGCTGACCCGGCACACCGGTCTGATCTCAAGCAGGGTTCCTTCGATATCGAGGAGCCAGATCTTGACCGGTTCGTGAGGCGCGCGCTTGAGGACGGGTTGACAATTGTCTCAGAACCGCAGGACGCGGAGTTTCATATCATCTGCGTCCCGACGCCGTATGACAAGAATCTCGACCGCACGGACCTTTCCTACGTTGAGGCGGCTGGTGAGGCGGTCGCGGAACAGCTTCGGGAGGATGATACGGTGATCCTCTCGTCTACAGTCCCGCCTGGGACGACCGCGGGTCGATTGCGGGATGTGATCGAGGCATCGGGATTCTCCGCGAGCGAGGAAATTACTCTCGGATACAGTCCAGAGACGGTACTTCCCGGAAATACTCTCACAGAGCTACGGGAGAACGACCGGATCATCGGCACGGTTGGGGGACAGCCGACCGACCGGATCGTCGCGCTGTACGACTCGTTCGTCTCCGGCGACATCAGGACGGCCGACGCCACGACGGCAGAGTTCGTGAAACTGATCCAGAATGCCTACCGGGACACGAACATCGCGTTCGCGAACGAAATCGCGAAGCTGGCTCACGAGTTTGAGATCGACTCACGGGGAGCGATCGCGATGGCTAATAAACACCCGCGAGTGGAGATCCTGCGTCCGGGTCCGGGCGTCGGCGGTCACTGTATTCCGATCGATCCGTTGTTCTTGAATCACAACAACGACATCCCGATGCTGATCGAGACGGCTCGCCGGGTCAACGACGGGATGCCGGAGTTCGTGATCGAACTGCTCTCGGCGGCACTCGGTGACCTAGAAGGAGTGAAGGTGGCGCTACTTGGCGTCGCCTACAAGGGCGGGGTGTCCGACGTTCGAGAAACCCCGTCGTTCGTGATCGCCGAGGGGTTGTTGGAGAGAGGTATCGACGAACTTCGATTGACGGACCCGTACGTGGACAGCGATGACATCGACTACGAACTCTCGTCGGTTGAGGAGTGCCTCGATAAGGTCGATGCCGCCGTACTGGCGACGGACCACCCCGAATACGGCGCACTCTCTCCGAAGATGTTCGTCAATCACATGCGCGGTAACGTGATCGTCGACACGCGGGCTATGTTGGATGAAGATCGGTGGGAAACAGCTGGGTTCGACATGTATCAAGTGTAGTTGGTGTACGATGACGGATTACTTGACGCTCACCGGGACCGCACTCAACAAACAACCGAGACAGCTTTTCGGAATCGCGACTCGCACGATCAAATCTGCGGTTTTCCCTCGATTGCCAGTTGATGTTGATCGCCGATATGAGAAATCTATCCCTGACGAGTTCACAGTTTGTTCTGAAGCGATACGAAAGAATACGATCCGGATCCAAGAGAGTACTTCTGACAAGCGTGAAAGTTTTCAAAGACAGATGGAAGCAACCATCGGTGGTGATATTTCGTTTCTCAATAAAACGATCTCATTCGAAGATGGACGGTCTATATCGGTAGACGCACCTGCGGTGTTAGACCAATCATCTCACTGGCAACTCAAGTGCTGGGGATTCGAACATCTCAAGCCGATCTGGTTGTCCTCTTATCATCCCTCTGAGATTCCTAATAGCGATTTCGGAGTTCATCAAGCATGGCTCGATGATTGGATGGGTGACCACCCTATTGCATCTGACACCCGCTATCTGCGTCGATACTGGATGCCACACTCTGTCTCTCTCCGAATACTGAACTGGACTCGATACGTCACTCTGTTTGAAGAACACCTTGACGAGGAGTTTCGAGAGAAGATCAACCGGTTCATTCATAAGAACGCACAGTTCCTTGCTGATAATGTCGAATATGGTGTGGGAGGGAATCATCTTATCGAGAACGCTGCGGGTCTTGTTGTGGCAGGAACCTACTTTCAGGAGAAAACGTGGCGACAACTCGGTGTCCGGATATTTGAACAGACTGCTAAGAACCAGTTCTTCGAAGACGGAGGGCATATTGAACGCAGCCCGATGTATCACTTGATAGTCTGCCAGCGATTTCTGACTGCTGTAGATCTGTTAGAACAGTTAAATGAGGGCTCTCGAATTATTCGAGAAACGGCGGCAGATGGTGTTCGATTTGTGGAACACCTCCAACCACCAGATAACCAGATCCCACTACTGAATGACTCTGTATTTGATGAAGCGCTTCCACTTTCATCGATCCTACAGTATGCCCGATCGATCCCTGTTTTAGATCTAGTTCAAAAACGGGCAGGTAACCACCTATTCTCTTCACTAACTGATTCCGGGTATTATTGGCTCGGAACCGATGATGACCGGATGCTCGTTGCTGGACACGAAGTGGCGATCCCACATCTCCCTGGCCATGCTCATATTCATCCGGGACAGGTCTGTTTATGGATCGGTAACCAGCGAGTCCTTACCGATACAGGCGTGTTTGAATATTCTGCTGGGCCTCATCGCCAGCGTGCTCGCAGTATCCAGAGTCACAACACTGTCCAAGTCGATGAGCAAGAGCCAATTCGGATGGCATCGTCTTTCTGGATGTGGGGAACCGTCGATCCGAGGGTTTCGTTTAACGAGGCAACGAATCACTTCGAGATCGCGTATTCAGTTAACACGGTTGGCTGTCCTCGATATCATCACTACCGTGATATTAGATTGAGCCAAAACACTTGGATTGTTACTGATCGTATCGATACTGATCGATCTCCAGTTCGAAGCCGATTACATCTCCATCCAGATCTAAGTGTGAAAACGGAGAACAATCAATTCCGTATATTGGATTCAAGTGGTAGTCAGCTCCTTTCGATTACACCAACTGGACACGATCACATCTCCGTCGTTGACGCACTCTATTATCCAAGATATGGTCAGGAAATCACGAGAGACGCACTCGTGATGGTTGGTTCTGAGGGATCTGAACTCACTTGGAAGATTCACACTGACCGGCGTGACTAGTCTAGTACCTCTCTCATACTGTGTTCTAGCTTGTTAGTCATCTCCGTTGTTCGCTCATCTATATTTTCAAGAATTCGCTTTCTAAGGACGTTCCTCTGTTCTAGGGCAGATAAAGTAAGATCATGTAGAGTATTCACACTTATCTCGTCCCATGATTTGGCGTACGCGGATATGTCTAGTGCCTCCCACGTCCCCGGTATCTTTGGTCCCCACTCCTCTCGATACACTCCGATCGTCGGTGTACCTTGTGTTAATCCAAAAATCCCCGCATGTAATCGCATAGTTACCAGTAGATCACATTTCGCATAGAACGAACACAATTCATCTTGGTCGAATGATTCGAATATGTCAACTCCTGTTGACTGTAAAAAGGACATATTGTTGTTGACCCATTCTTTCTCGGAGTTCGTTTGTACGACGATCGAAACCGAATCCCCATCGTCAACGACTGTTTGTATGTACCGTTTTAGACTAGTTTCTACGGAACTGAGATCCGTGTTCTGTATATTGCCGGTGTCTCCGAGTTCAGAAAATCGGGGTACGACTGCGATATGATTTCCTTTCGCGCTGTCTTCACTGCTCTTCTCGTACTGACGACAGCCGACAAACCCGATGTCCAACCCTCTGTGTACCGGTGTTGAGATCGACGCTTTTTGTTTCAAATATTCATATGTTCGATCATCTCTTGTCCAAATAAATTCGGCTCCATTCAATACAGATGTGAGTATCGGTTCATACGGACCTTCAAGATTGAATATCGTTTGAGGTAAGAGAGCATACGGTGTCTTATTGCGTCGAGCCACCACTAATGGATACATGATCGCTAGAACGTACGGGAGGAATCCTCTGTGTGGACTGTGGTGGATCAGGTTTCCTCCATTGAACAATAGCAATTCGGAATCCTGGATTGAGGAAGCCATTTCGGATCCGAAGCGGTCATCAATGTCATCTAGTCTGAGTATATCAGATGTATATCTCAGACTATCACCTGACAACGCAGATATTTTCTCTACTCTCGATTGGTTTTTTGGATTATAATGGATCGGGCCTCCCAATAAATCGAATTCGTATCCTCTTTCGGCCAATCGATCTCTCGTCTCTCGTATTTCTGGCTGATTTGGAGCATATCGAGAAATAATTTCTATCTTTGAATCTCGGAAGCTTTGATCTAAAAAATCTAAGAAACCATAATTAATAGCCATATCGCCCGCATTTCGGCAGCCATAGCCCCAAGCAAGCGATATCGAACTCATGATTGTGCTGGCAATCTCTACAAAATTAAAAGCATTGATCGAATCAGTTCGAGATCGCGGTCAGAATGAACCAATTAATCCAGACAAAATCTCCTGAGATAATACGTAAGCAGCCATGTCTTCAATTCCCTTTGCTTCCTCTTAACGGATACCATTATATAGCTACACTATTCAGAAACAACAATGACGGCTCAAGTTCTCGAATATTATGCGCACAATGCCGATCCAAATACACTAGAAAAAGCAACCCATTACAAATATGAACTGGAGATATTAGAGCAGCTATCGAACGAATTAGGATATCAATTAAAAATAAGTACGACTCCAACTGATTTGTCTCTCACTTCTGATTTATACTTCGTACGATGGGCTACCTCGGGTATCTTTCCTATACTCGCTTCCAAGATCGCCCGATCTCCTTCGATTCTGTTTACGGGTGGATCCGAGGTAGTTCTACGATCTGACAATGAGATCGATAACTACTATCTTGAGAAACCAAAATGGAAACAGTCGCTAACCCGCCTCAGCCTCCAATTAGCAACTCAAACGTTCGTTACCTCTGAGTACTTGGCATCAGATGTCGAAGAAATAGCTGGGATAAGGCCTGATGTACTACACCATTTTATAGATACAGAAAAATTTTCGCCTGGGGTTCCTACATCATTGCCATCGTCAGTTGAGCAAGAAGACTACGTGATCACGATCTCCTCACTCAATGACAACCATATAAAAAGAAAGAGACTCGAGTTTCTACTGGAAGTTATCGCAAATTCGGATGTAGTCTCGAATATTGTCATGTTAGGGATCGATCGAGGTGGATATAATAGGTTGGTCCGTAAGACTGAGGAATTGGACATTACTGATCAAGTACATTTTATGTTAAACGCGGAAATTGATGATAAAATAGACGCTCTTCGAGGGGCACGAGCAGCAGTCCTTCCAACGCTTCATGAAGGATTTGGAATGGCGATTCTCGAGGCACTCAGCTGTGGGACTCCGATAATAACTACCCCAAACGGGTCAGTTCCAGAAGTTTGTGGAGATACGGTGGCGTATACTTCTGCTACGGATATAAATGAATTTCAGGATACGATGGATTCAGTATGGAAGGATCAAGAACGACGCAATGAATATTCCATACAGAGTCGAAAGCGTTCCGTAGATCTATTCTCATTATCTCAAGGATTCACACAATACGAAAGTATTATTTCAGATTATTTACTAAACAATCATTGAAATAGTTAGTATTACTCTGAATATTCCGGGTTGTATTCAGCTGGTGAATTAACAGTTGATATTGCTTTATATGTCTGAGCTCTAGTCTGATTATGCTCAAACAGACCCTAATTTGTAGAATACCAAAGGGTATATATCTATAACTGCTCCACTATTATAACGATGAAACAGAATGACTCTGAAGGTATTGTTTATATTGCTACTGGTGATAAGTATATTAATGAAGCAAAGAAATCTGCCGAAAGCGTTTTGAAACATAATAATGTAGATATTACTCTCATATCTGATAAAAAAATCAGCAATAATGTTTTTGACGAATGTAGGGTTATTGACAATCCAAAATATAATATGGGCGATTCTGTATTATCTCCATCACAATTACCATACAATAAAACCATATTTCTAGATACAGATACATATGTAACATCTCCTATAACAGATCTGTTTGATTCAATAGAACAATTTGACCTTGGTTGTTCTTTTAATATTGGAACTGGTATCCCCTACAAAGACATTAAAAAAATTGATTCTAACGTGTGTTCTGAAAAATCTAACTCTGTTCCAGAATCTTTTTGTGAATTTAATACTGGTGTTCTTGTTTTTAGAAAATCAACCAAAATATGTGATTTTTTAACCAAGTGGAATAAACTATATGAAAAACAGGACGAATTTGAAAGAAACCAACCATCTTTTAGAAAGGCTTTATTTGAGAGTGACATCCAACTTCTTCCCTTACCAAGAGAATATAATTACCGATTACCAAAAATTGCAGAAGTTCATGATAAGGTTAAAATTATTCACGGACGTCACCCTGTAGGATACGACAAGATAGATGACTGTATTAATAGCAAATTAGAGAGTCGAGTAATATCGAGAACGGACTGGCCACTTGACATCACTAGCATCAATGATATCTCCATAAAATTCATGATTTTGTATATACTTAATTCGGGGGACATTTATAATATGGCAGATCTGATCAAGACAAAATGGAATAATTACTCACTATCAGAGATCATCAATCGTATCTCGTTATAGATCCTATTCAAAGATACAATCCATATTTAGTAATACATAATTGTATTTGAGTTGCGTTGAGTTAGAAGATGAAGCGGACGAGTTCTAAGCGTCTATGGCAGGATTTGACCCACTCAGCGATAGTATCGCATGGATCAAGTTGTTGTTTGTAGAGGAGATCGAACGCTGCGCAGGTCGATTAAAATAGGGTTCTGTTGTCACTTGGCCGCTATGCTACTACGCGAGGCAACTTCATTTTTCGAGGTATACGAAATTGATCGGAGTGCTCTGTTGAATCCGCAGAAGGCGGCGGGATAGCGTCGCTCTGAAGGTAGTAGCGAAGCGGAAGAGTCGAATGTGACTAACCTACTCTTCTACTTTTAAGCAAGCCGCGTCGCTGGCTCAAAAGCGCTGTGCCGCCAGTCCAACGGCGGTGAGTGATCCGACTGGCCACGGATTTCCCGGATGGAAGCATGTGACGCTCCACTTTTTGCGGGTCCACATGGATGCGACGTACCGCGAAATCGTGGACTGGGCGAGTGAGATGGATCGCGTTCGTGGTCTGTTACAGCTGGGGCGGACGGCATTTCCCGCACCCTCAACGCTGTACCGGTCGTTCGAGAGGGTGCCCATGTCGGTGTGGCGCGGCTTCCTTCGTGAGCCCGCGAACATCTGCGATCCGGGCTCGCACGGTGCCATCGATACCACGTTCTTCGACCGCGAACGTCATCGAGACACTACCAACACCTCTCGGATCGCCACATACGCACGCTGAAAACGACGGCCCTAGTTGATACAGACTCGTGTACCGTCCTCGATATTTACTGCTCGGCACACCGGCCTCACGACACGCAAACTGGCCGTCGAGTCGCTCTTCGTAACACTAAGAAAATAGAAAGTATCGCCGGCGACAAAGGCTATGACGACCAATCGTTCCGGGACGCCCTCCGTTCGGTCCTTGCTGCGTCATCGGCTGTTTGCTGCGTACGATCACGCACACAACGCCCGGCTGGACAGCGAATTATACGGCCAGCGCTGGATGGCCGAGACCGCCTTTTCGGCCATCAAGCGTCAGTTCGGCCCCGCTGTTCACTCTCGCGCATGGTACCGCGAGTTCCGTGAGCTGGTGTTGACCGCCGCAGTCTACAACCTCGAACAAGTATTCAAACAGTGACCTCGACACCGTCATCGGATTCAACAAAGCAGATCGGAGTCACATCGCTATTCACAACTGGGTTCATAAAGCTGACTTACCGTCAAGATAGGTTGTCTCTAAGGACCAACTTGCGGTTGTAGAAAAATCCGTAATCATGGACAGAAGTTACAGATTTAGGGTGCGCAGTTGATCCGTATTCGAACAAAATCTTTCACGTGAATTTCTATCCGATCGTAAATAAACAGACGACACGATGGTTTTTGATCGAGCTACACCAGCGCTATGAACTGAATACCGTAGAATTTCTCGTCGATGACGCAGATATATCGGATCTGTTCTCCCTGAGGATGGCTATCGATTTCGAGTGATCTATCATAGAAATCGGAATTACATCGAACGTATTTTTTAGAAATGAAATGACGAATATTATCTTTCGCGAATCGTTTCAGCAATGTCGCGTTAGAGATAACTCAAGACTGGCTCGAATCCCTCGCGATCTACCACAGTTCACGCCAAAGTTAACTCAACGTCTATTTGATATAAGGCACTGTTGAAGCATTTTATAGTTTGATTACAGAATTTCTAATATTATATTATAACGGAAGATAATGATAAAATGGAGCGGCGGTAGCGTAAATAGAGATATCCATCTGTGGTGTAAAATGACTGTCGCTTAGTACAACTATCGCTTAAACTCTTAGTAATAAATTGAGAGATCTTCAGCGATTTCTCTACCTAGGGCGCCGTCGACCCAATCACATTCTGGCTTACAGCTCTACCAGTTTTATAGCGCCGCAACTCTAACTAATATACTTACTTATTCATGATATTTGTTGTGTTCAATTGATGTATTTTAGTTTTTGATCTAAATAATAGCGGCAAATAGGTACTCTTTTATTTATAATTAACTTACTCAGAAATTGGCTAATGAACACTGAGGCTGATCTGTTCAAATCTTTTGAGAAGGACTGTGACCTATACTCAATAAAGGTTGAACAAATTCCAATCTGGGAACGGATCCGATTTCGAACCTTTCGGGAAATAACTCGTAAAAAGGGACAAGGCCAAGCCCATACACACCATGGTGCCGGAATAAATTCACATCTTAAAGGACTTTCTCTCTGGTTAAAATATTCGATCTACAAAAACCCATATTTTGCCGACGAACATGACTTCC
Organism: Halorubrum xinjiangense; assembly: GCF_900102375.1. Classification (GTDB taxonomy): domain Archaea; phylum Halobacteriota; class Halobacteria; order Halobacteriales; family Haloferacaceae; genus Halorubrum; species Halorubrum xinjiangense. The sequence continues at coordinate 556,334 of NZ_FNBO01000001.1, read as the reverse complement.
TTTTTTACGGACATCAACGCAGGAAGCTTGAAGAAGATGGCTACTGGTGGGATATTTATTGTGATCCGATTCATGAACAGAACGAATTTGATTACATACATGTGGAATCTCCACACCTCATGTCTCATCACAATCCCGCTAAAACTCAGTATCTCCGCTATTTGGATCCTATTCGATATACTGGGACACTCCAACGAAGACTTGGTATCCGCACTCCATCAATACCTACTGACATCATCTCTCGTCTTCAAGAGGCTGAAGAGGAGATCAAATCTCGGTTTGACTTAGATATTGACCTTATTTCAAAAGTACGACAATCACTACACGTTCGGAATACTATCCTTCCGCTGTACGAACGACTGTTGGATCGGATCAATCCGGATGTAGTTGTTGTGGTCGTTTCGTACGGGAAAGAAACGTTTATTGAAGCATGTAAACGATTAGGGATCCCAGTTGTCGAACTTCAACATGGTGTGATTTATGACCATCACTTTGGATATAATTATCCAAATGATGAGAATAAGTCTACTTTCCCGGACTATATCTTGACATTCGGGGAATTTTGGAGCAAAAATGTGTCTTTTCCGATACCCGGGAACCGTGTGAAAGCAGTTGGCTACCCATATCTTGAGCAACGACTTAAAATGTACGATGACATAGGACGCTCCAAACAACTCTTATTTATTTCACAGGGAACTATCGGTGATAAACTTTCGCAATTCGCTGTTAAAGTTCATGAAGATGATCGGATCGATCACAAAGTTGTCTACAAGCTTCATCCAGGTGAGTACGAAAGGTGGCAAAAAGAGTATCCTTGGCTCGTAGAATCCGATATACGAGTTATTGATGAGTCTAAACCACCACTTTATCAACTTTTTACAGATTCAACAGCACAAATTGGAGTTGGATCGACCGCTGTCTATGAAGGCCTTTGTTTTGACTTAGATACATTTGTGTTTGAAACCGAGAATACAGATATTCTCCAACCACTGATCGACAAAAATATTGCCACCTCAATTAAAACAATTCAGGACCTAAACGCTGCTCTACATTCTAAAAACACAAAAAAATTCAACCGTGAGATATTTTTTAAATCAAATGCTACTCAAAATATTATTGATGAACTAAAATACATCCAGGACTACGGAACAACAAATAGGTCTATAATTCAGAACTGAACAGCCGCGTAAGGATGGTGGATGAGGAGCTCGACTTCTGGGTGCTTATGACCGAAATTGAGCGACTCAGCGAAGATACCGCATGGGGTCGACTTGTCGTTTATGGAGCGACAGACGACGCGATGGTTTCTGACCGATCTACACTGGCGTTACCAACAGAATACCGTAGAATTTCTCGTCGATGACGTAGATATATCGAATCTGTCATCGCTGAGGATGGCTATCGGTTTCGAGTGATCCGTCATGGAAATCGTAATGCCATTGAACATGTCCTTTGAGAAATAAAATGACGAACATCATCGTTCGCGAATCGTTTCAGCACTATCGCGCCATGTACAGCTCAAAATTGGCTTGAAGCCCTCACCGTATACCACAATTCACGCCAAGCTTAACGCGACCCTTTAGTAGAGTTTCCCCCAATTATATCCACATGTGAATATATTTTTTGCTCGCGCTCTATAGCAACCACGCGAGCAAGAAACCTCAGCTCATCAACTACTTTTTTTGACCGCACCTTTCACGCTAAGTTGACGCCCTTCGACAAATGTATATACTGTAGAAAAGAAGGAGAATATATCTATGTCAAAAAATATGTACTCAATAAGCCGTCTAACCAAGCCTTTGCCGAACGTCAAACTAGAAAATTTGAGAGAATATATTAATTTTAATCTAATTATCCTCCAAATTCTGATTGTACTAACTACAATTCGCTGGATACCTGGCGTACATCCCAGATCAATTCGAAATGTTTGGAAAGTGCTGATGGTGTTGTTTATTTTATACCAAACGTACGCACAATTACGAGATCACAAAATTGTACTTCCATGGATATATCTACTTAGTGCGGCGGTACTTGTTGGGCTAGGAATATTCGCTTATGGATTTTTGACAGATTCGTTAATTATTGCTTTTGGTTGCGTAACAGTCATTTATTTTTATCAAAACAAAAATAGTCTAAAAATTATATTTCATACTTTCACTATTTGGTTAACTATCGTTACATTATATTCACTAATAATCACATTTACACCACTATCTGGATTCGATATGGCCTTCCCACTGTATGATGGTTATGTCTCGCCGGAAGTGAGATTTAGTAATTCATCTATTGAGTTGAATTCTTTTGGTTTCTTTGGAGAACGCGGCATATACTCGATTACATCTGTCGGTCTTATACTCTCATATGTCTATTATGTGAAATTAAATTCAAAATTGTCAAAATTGTATCTCTTATCTTCATACATACTATTTACTCAATTGATTACCATTTACTGGTTAACCGGCTCTGGGAGAGCAGGATTTGTTTTACCAATATTTTTTGTTATCGTTATGTTGTTACAGAAGACATCTAATGAATCAATTTTACCTCTGGTTGTATTTTCACCACTTTTTCTCTGGACAGGATTGTATCTGATTAAAGATTATCAAACCGTGAGGCCACTACTAGAAAGTCTAAACAATTTAATATCAAATAGAATTGCCTTGTATTTTGATTCAATTCAATTGTTAACAAGTAATTTACAGTCCTTCTTTGGATGGGGACCAAACCCATGGGGAGAATATACGCGCGCTGAAATGGAGATCACTAATTCAATAGGCTCACCAAGAAGTATGCTGACAAGACCACATAATTTTCTATTTGAATTTATGATTCAATACGGTATCCTATTAGGTTGTTTCTTGATTTATATCTGCTGGACTGTTTCTCGTGGGACTATCCAAGAGATCCGGCAACCTACATCACCAACCCGATTTGCTTTGGGCGTTATTCTAACTGGTACTATATTTACTGGATTAGCAGTTGGTGGTAAGATTGGGCCCTATCCAATCAATACTCCTCAGATGATCTTTTGGTGGATCGCTTTTGGCGGGTTTGTATCTGATATTCACTAACGGTATCATGGTTAGAGCGTCGCATTATGTAGAGCGGTGAAGGCTGTAAGGTCGCGTAAAGTTAGAGGATGAGGCGTTCGACTTCAGAGTGCTTATGGCTGAAATCGAACGCCTCAGCGAAGGTATCGCGTGGATCGACTTGTCGTTTGTGGAGCGAGATCGGACTCCACGCTGGGCGATTGAAGAGGGAATTCGCTGTCATTTGACTGGTATATCACTCTGAGAGGTGAGTAAATTTTTTGAACAATATGGGATCAAACGGAGTCACGTCGCTATCCATAACTGGGTTCATAAAGCCGATCTACAGCCGATCTCAACCGTCTCCGAGGATCAGCTTGCGGTTGACGAAAAGATGATCCGCCTCCACGGCCAGAAGTTCTGGCTGTACGGTGCGGTTGATCCGAATACGAACGAGATCCTCCATATTAAGCCTCTCTCTCTGACCGCAAATAAACAGACGACGCGATGGTTTCTGACCGAGCTACACCGGCGCTATCAGCTCGATAACGTCGAATTTCTCGTCGATGACGCGGACTATCTTGGATCTGTTCTCGCTGAAGACGGTTATCGATTTCAAGTCATTCAACATGGAAATCGGAATGCTATCGAACGTGTCTTTTGGGAAATAGAACGACGAACATCATCGTTTGCGAATAGTTTTAGCAATGTCGCGCTCGAGACAGCTCAAAACTGGCTCGAAGCCGTCGCCGTCTACCACAATTCACGCCAAACTTAACGGGACTGATTGATGCCGTGTTCTACGACGAGGACGAGGCGATCTACTGTACTGCTCCCAAAGAAACGTTGATTGTCGCCAATCAGGCGGGATACCATCGTGGTACTCCTCGAGAGAAGGGGCATACTCGTGTGTTGGTAAACACTTCATACACACCCAGTAACTGATCTCTCTTATAATGTATCCTCATTTTATTGATCAGAATTTATAGCTAGAAAAGTCTATGAGGAGGTTCCTAACTGTCGTCTTCAGCATGAAAGCAGTAAGATTGATGCCCCCGTAATCGATGTTAGTTCTAGAATCAACGAGGAAGTGTTTTCAGGAATGGTTTCATCGAATTTTCATAAGTGCTGTCGAAAAGCTTGGGAACGGCGTCATAATCTGAGAAATCATTTTCTATCTGTTCGTGGAGGAACTTCTGGATCCGATTCGGGACGTTCATATCCGCAGGTGCGATGATCCTCTTGAATGGATTCGTATATCGAGTCGTCTCGAGGATCTGCCGGATTCCCGCACCTGGTAGCGTGCTAGCAAAACGATTAACCAGCGAGCCAGATCGGTAACTGAGTCGACGCTTCGTTGCCTGGAAATCACCGACACCGAGTGTCGCATTAAATCCGTTTCCACGGCCGTCCTCTCCGATCAAAACCGATGGTAGGCGGCGTCGAAGGAAGCTGATGTGGCCGTGGAGCCGATATCCAACGTGGAGGTCACAGTCGTCATAGAACTCGATGTTATCTGTATCATGGCTTGCCAGTACGATATCGAATCCACGCTCTTTTGCTCGCGTTCGTATTTCCTTGTCTGAGGCCGATAGAGAACTGTGGAACGAGCAGGTTATTCTGGCATCCGGGAATTCGGAGATGAGCATGTCCATCAACGCTTCCGCCTGTTCGAGGTAGTGAGCGTTATGGGGAGTCGTCATCACGATGTGATCGATGGAATCCGGAGTACGCATCGGCTCTCCCAGATAATCATCATGGTACCACCCGAGGTCACCAACTAAAGTCACGTCATTGAATCCGTGTCGTTCCAAGATTCGTTTTGTGAATATATCCCGAGTCGTGAGCCGATCGAGTGTAGGTTGATTATCTAAGTGACGAATGAACGAGACAGTTTCTGGCTTGTATTCTAGTGATTCATTATCGATTTGATCTCCCGGATAGTGTGACCAGTTCGCTGCGAGTGGTATTATTGGAACTTCGATCGAATCTAAATCTTCTGTCAGAGAGTATGTATTTGGATGAATCGGCTCCCGAATTGCAAAAGCTGGGAGAATAATGGCGTCTGATTCGTTTATTTTGTCTACTTGAGAAGAAAGATCTTGTTTTCGGTGAAGTATATTGAACTCATTAACGCCCGTCTCTTTTTGTATTAGATTTTGAACTTGCTCTTCTAGTAGTTTATCGCCAACGTTACCGCTAGCGTGAGGAGGATACGTCGATAGGATCGTATACATTATATCGATTTCACCGTTGAAGGGTATTTATTATATCGGTCTCTATTACATAGTTATCATTTGATATCCACTCCTCTGGTGTTGAGTTATGGTAGCTCATGGATAGACCACTATCACAAAACATTCACACCACCAGATGATGTTTTGATATAATGAAACAGCAAGTCGTCGCAATTATTCAAGCTCGGATGGGTTCGACCCGCCTTCCTGGGAAAGTCATGCTTCCATTGGCTACGGAGCATGCCCTTTCACACACGATCCAACGTGTAAGATCGACTGAATACGTGACGAAGACGATGGTCGCAACCTCGAAACGGACGGCAGACGACATTGTCGCGAGGTACGCGGCTCGGTCCGGAGCGGACGTGTTTCGTGGTAGCGAATCGGACGTTCTCGGACGGATCCATGATGCTGCCTGCTCCACAAACGCTGACGTTATTGTCCGCATTACTGGAGACTGTCCCCTCATTGATCCGGTGGCGATCGATACAGTCGTCCAAGAAGCCCTTAACGGCGACACACAATACGCGGCCAACATCTTCGAGCGCACTTTCCCTCGCGGTCTCGACGTCGAGGCGTTCACCTTCGAGAGTTTCGAGCGGGTACACGAGGAGGCGACCGAGCCACACCACCGCGAACACGTGACTCCCTATTATCGGGAGCAGGAGGACCTGTTCTCCACGGAAAGCGTCAGATCTGAGGACGTATTCGATGAGCCCCAGTTCCAGAACCGCGGAGACCTTCGTTTAACCCTCGACGAAGCAGACGATTACGAGGTACTGCGGACGATCTACGGGAACGTCCCATTCGACGACGTTCTCCCAATCAGAGAAGCGATACGCTACGTCGATGAGAACGATCTAATGGAATTAAACGCCGGCGTTGAGCAGAAATCACACTGATGGATATCGTCGTGCGTGCCGATGGTGGCCCGGAAATAGGCTACGGGCACCTAGTCAGAACCGGCGCACTCGCGAGCGAACTTCTTGATCGCGGCCATGAGGTCACGTACGCAACGACGACACCGGAACACGTCCGAGAAGTCTGCCCACCCGGTGTGAATACGGTAAATATCCCTTCTAGAGAGGATCCTGGGCCAGTCCGAGAGTTAATTCGCGATCACGCGGATGTCACCGTCGTGGACTCGTACCTTGCGGACGGGACGTACCAAGAGCAGCTTTGGGAGGTCTCCCTGCTCGTCGTCATCGCTGATGACACTCGCCATCGGGTCGCCGCTGACGTACTCGTGAATGGAAATCTCTACGCACCCCGCTTGGAGTACGATACCATCGGTGCGGAGCCGACGTGGTGTCTCGGCCCGAAGTTCCTCCTCCTCCGGCAGGCGATTGTAGAGTACGCTTCGATGGATCCACCGCAGCGTGAAACACCTACTCGGGCGATCGTCACGATGGGTGGGAGCGATATTGCGGAGCTGACTCCGACGGTGATTCGGGCCTTTGATGGGTTTGATCTCCGTGTGGATGCTGTCGTCGGACCCGGATTTTCAGTTGAGCAGGAGGACACTATCAGAAAGGTTGCTGACAACGTGAGTGCGGATGTCCGTGTCGTTCGTGATCCTGACGATCTTCCGGAGCGCATGTTTCAGGCTGACTTCGCGGTGACCACTGCCAGTACGACTTCCTACGAACTGCTCGCACTCGGTACGCCGATTATAAATCTCCCCGTCGTTGACAACCAGCAACTGATCGCGGATGCGCTTCGTGAACACGACTCTGCGACCGTACTGGAAGACACCGCTGGTGTGGACGCGTTTTCTGACGCTATCGGCGACTACGTGAGTGATCGATCTCTCCGACGGAAACGACGTGAAACCGGACGCGACCTCGTCGACGGCCGCGGCGTGGATCGCGTGCTCCGGAAAGTCCTTTCCGCCGGTGATTCCAACCGAAACGCATGAGCAACGAGATTGAGGTCGTCTTTCTCGGCGTGAACGACGCCGGCATGCGAGTGTACGAGTGGCTCTGTGATCGTTCCGAGGTGTTCGTTCGTGCTCTCTTAACGACGGAGGAACAACTGACCGTGATCGAAGAGGTGAAACCCGATCTCGTGGTTTCGTGTGGTTACCGCCATATCGTACCAGAATCAATCCTCGACGTTCCGGAGATGGGCTGTTTGAACCTCCATCCGGCGTACCTCCCGTACAACCGCGGAGCGAATCCGAACGTCTGGAGCATCGTCGAGGGGACGCCTGCGGGCGTGACACTCCATTACATGGATTCGACTCTCGACACCGGCGACATCGTTGCCCGCCGCGAGGTCGAAACGAACTTTTCTGACACGGGCAAGGATCTCTATCAACGACTCGAGGATACCCAGGTCGAGCTGTTCAAACAGACTTGGCCGGACGTAGTGGGCGGGAATGTCTCACTCACTGAGCAAGAGCAAGACGAGGGGACGTACCATCGCACCGATGAGTTCGAGGAACTCTGCGAAATCGACGGTGAGGAGACGGTACAGGCGAAGAAGTTTCTGGATCGACTCCGCGCGCTAACTTTCCCGCCCTACGACAACGCGAAGATCGAAGTGGACGGCGAGACGTATTATATCGACGTCGAGATACGGCGAGAGTGATCAGCTCTGGTTTACGTCGTCCCAGTCGATTCCCTCTCCCCGTGAGATGTCACGCACGACAGTTGTGCCGACGAGTTCATCGTAGAACTTCGGATGGAGCCCCGACTCCTGTTCTCCCGGACGTAGCACTTTTATATCTTCTTCCGTCAGCTTCTCGCCCGCTTCGACATCTTTGACCGCGTGAACCGCGCGGCGCGCCTTCTCGTGGAGTTCTCGTTCGACTTCCAGCACACGTTTTTCACCCGAACCGAGCGCGGCTTCCGTATCGCGAATCGCGGTCACCATCTCGTCTAGTTCGTCGGGTTCGAGAGCGAACTCGTGGTCGGGACCCTCCATCGATTTATCGAGCGTGAAGTGCTTCTCGATGACGCAAGCGCCGAGGGCGGCAGCGGCCGACGGCGCGGTCACGGGGTTGAGCGTGTGGTCCGAAAGCCCCGTGGGAACGTCGAACTCCTCTCGAAGCGTCTCGACGACGCCGACGTTGATCTCGGAGATCGGCGTCGGATACGCGGCGACACACTGTAATAGGACGAGTTCAGAAGCTCCTGCCTCGCGGAGTGCGGTCACCGATTCCGCAACCTCATCTAACTCGTGAGCGCCCGTGGACATGATGATTGGCTTGTCGGTGTCCGCGAGGTGTTCGAGAAACGGGATGTGGCTGCTCGTGTACGACGCGACCTTCCACGCGGGAACGTACTCGGCGAGTTCCACGGCGGATCGCTCGTCGAACGGTGTCGACATGAACTGGATCCCACAATCGAGACAGTAGTCGTGTAGTTCGGGGATCCACTCGTAGGGCATCTCCATCGACTCGATGATCTCGTAGATGCTCCGGTCGTCATCGAGATACTCGACCTCGCCGCTCTTTTCGACGTACAGGTCCTCGGCGCGGAACGTCTGGAACTTCACCGCGTCGGCCCCAGCATCGGCAGCGACGTCGATGAGTTCCTTCGCGGTATTGAGGTCCCCGTTATGATTCGATCCCGCCTCCGCGATCACGAACGTCGGCTCTCCCGGTCCGACGAGACGATCGTCTATTTCGAACGAATTCATGAGTCTTGATCGGTGCGGAAATCGGATAAACGCACCTACTTGGCGTGGTACGCGTGAAGTGTTTCGACGGCCGAGATTACGTCTTCAACGTCTTTCTCATCCATCTCTGCGTGTAGCGGAAGACTCACCAATCCGTCGTACACGGATTCCGACTGTGGGAATTCACCGCGCTCGTACCCAAACTCCTCTTGGAAATACGGATGGTAGTGAAGCGGCACGTAGTGGACCTGTACACCGATGTTCTCGGCGTGAAGTGCGTTGACTACCTCTCTCCGATCACAGCCGAATTCCTCACCGATCTCCACGGCATACAGGTGGTACATCGGGTCGGAGTTGACAGGCTCCGGTGGCGTCCGAATTCCCTCTAACTCAGAGAACGCTTCATCGTAGCGGGCGATAATCTCGTCACGTCGCTGCTTGAACTCCGCTAACCGATCGAGTTGAGCGAGTCCTAGCGCGGCTTGAATGTCGGTAACGTTGTAGTTGTAGCCGAGGCCTTCGGTCACCTGATACCACGGCTCTTGGTTGTGACCGTCCGGCGAGTAATTCATGTCGAACGACCGGAGTCGCCGGAGCCTCTCTGCGAGTTCGTCGTCATCCGTGACGACCATACCGCCTTCTCCGGTGGTAATGTTCTTCACCGGGTGGAAGCTGAACATCACCATGTCTCGTTGCGCGCCGATCGGCTCACCGTTCCAGCTCCCACCGAAGGCGTGACACGCGTCCCAAATAACGGTCAGATCGTGTTCATCAGCGACCTCCAGCAGCCCCTCGATGTCCGCCGGCTGTCCGCCGTAGTGCATCGGGACGATTCCCTCTGTATTTTCAGTTACTTGCTCGCGGACTGCGTCCGGGTCAAGTGACCGCAGATGGGGATCGATGTCGGCAAAGACCGGTGTCGCCCCACAGTACGTGGCCACGTGTGCGGTCGATACAAACGTGAGCGGTGTCGTGATCACCTCGTCGCCGTCATCAAAGCCGGCCGCCTGGCCTGCTAGATGGAGAGCGGTCGTTCCCGAGGTCGTCGCCACCGCATGCTTGACACCGACGAGATCTGCCACACGTTCCTCGAACCGTTCAACTGTAGGACCCCGTGTAATGTAATCTCCGTCCAACGCCTCTACGACTGCTTCCTTTTCATTCTCGGTGATGCTTTGTGAGCCGTAGCCGAGGACGTCCTCGCGAACAGGTTTGCCCCCGTAGTGAGCAGGTACTTTTTTACTCATGATTTGTTTCCTGACGATCTCGGAGCCATGTGCGTAGCCGAGAGACGCCTTCTTCAAGCGTGACTTCCGCTTCCCAGTTGAGTACCTTCTTCGCCTTTGTCGGATCACAGAGTAATTTTCGGACTTCGCTTTGCGGATGGTGGTGCTCTACGTGCGTGATTTCCGTTCCCTCAGTGGCGATCAGTTCCGCGAGTTCGTTGATCGACACGTCGCTTCCCGTCCCCGCATTGAGAACCTCACCAACTGTGTCGTCACTGAACGTTCCTTCGACGATGAAGCGAGCACAGTCGGTCGCGTACAACAGGTCTCTCGTTTGAGTCCCGTCACCGAAAATTTTCAGCGGCTCTCTTCGGATGTCACGGCTGGTGAAGATCGATACCACCCCACCCGCCATTCCAGTCTTTTGATACGGACCGTATGTATTAAACGGGCGCAATATCGTGACTGGGAGGTCGTATCCGTGGTAGTACCCCTCCGCTAGATTCTCGGCAGCCAACTTCGATCCGGCGTACGGTGAGGCCGGCTTCGTTGGGTGTCCCTCGCTAATTCCGGCCTCCGAGTCGACCATGTCGTACACCATACAGGTTCCGACGAGTCCGAGTCGTGTGTCGTTTTCTCGGCACGCTTCGAGTACATTCTGGGTACCGACTACGTTCGCTTCGAAATGTGACTCCGGATCTTCTAGACTTTCTTGGACATCGATCTCGGCGGCGAGGTGGATACACGCATCCACGTCGTGTTGAAAGAGCTGATCGACGTCTTTGCGGGATCGAACATCTCCCTCGTAGATGTGGAACCTATCGTTATCTCTGAACTCCTTGATGTTTCGTTCAGAGCCGTTTGAGAAGTTATCGAGCCCGTGAACTGTGTGTCCTCGATCAAGAAGTTCCGCGACGACCCACCGGCCGATGAATCCCGCGGCACCAGTGACGGCGACTGTTTCACTCATTATTCGCCTCCATGGAACCATTCGTCTCTAGGAGTGAGACAATTTCGCTTTTCGATAGCTTCTCTGCGTTCTTCGAGGACAGCACGATATCATCTGCTTCTTCAAACCCTTCTGGTGGATCAGGTGTCCGGGTTTCAGTTGCTTCTGGGAGAATTGCGTACATCGATCCGTTCTCGTAGGCTCGCAGCGACTCACGGTCGGTCATAATCTCCTCGTGGAACGTCTCACCTGGCCGACGCCCGATAACCTCAATCCCAATATCGCTCGGGTCATATCCGAACTGTGGTGCGAGTGTTTCGATCATTGCATCCGCTAGGTCCGGAATTCGGATGGCTGGCATTTTATAAACGAACACCTCGCCGCCGGCCGTTTTTTCCGCAGCTCCGGTGACGAGTTCGAATACGTCGTCATACGTGAGGAAAAACCGCGTCATCTGTTCGTCTGTCAGAGTGACTGGCCCACCCTCACGGATCTGTTCGGTAAAGATTGGGGTTACCGATTGTGACGAGTTGATGACGTTTCCAAATCGAACGGATGTGAGATCAATATCGTTTTCGCCGCTGTAGATATTTCCGGCCGTGACGAGTTTTTCGCTGAGCAGCTTCGTGGTTCCCATTGTATTGGCTGGGTGTACCGCTTTATCGCTGCTCGTGAAGACAAGCCGATCGACATTCGCGTCAATAGCTGCGTCGACGACGTTTTGGAGACCAAGTGTGTTCGTCTTTACGGCCTCAAACGGATTGTATTCACAGATATCGACATGTTTCATAGCGGCCGTGTGGATAACCACATCCACGCCGGACATCGCCCGTGAGAGGCGGTCACTATCTCGGATATTTCCAGCGAAGAACCGACAGCGATCGTCTGAAATCTCTGATTTTAACGATGCCAATCCGGGTTCGCTGTTATCAAGAATACGGAGAGTCTGAGGGTCTTGATCAAGTAACCGTGGAACGAGGGATCGACCGACTGATCCCGCTCCACCGGTTAGGAGTACGGTGTTTCCGTCAATCATCTCTTTGCCATTTTCCGGACGATACCAATTAAGCTATTGAATCCGATCGGTATCCCACAGTAGCATTGGATTGAGGTAGTCTCTCGTGTCATCACATAAACTACTATTTGCTCGCTTGGATTCCGTACAGCTCTGCATACTTCCCATCTTCCTCAACGAGTTCGTCGTGTTTGCCTATCTCGGTAACCCGCCCCTCTTCAATCGTGTAGATCCGGTCTGCGTTCTTCACTGTTGACAACCTGTGAGCGATCGTCACGACCGCGTAATCCCGATCCATCTCTTCGATCGCTTGCTGGACCTGCTTCTCCAGATTGGAGTCGAGGTCGCTCGTCGCTTCATCGAGGATCAATAGGTCGGCATCTTCTAACAACGCCCGTGCGAGTGCGACGCGCTGTTGTTGTCCACCTGATAGTCGAACCCCGTCGTCGCCCAACAATGAATCGTATCCGTCTGGGAGTTCGTCAATGAACTCGTCGACCTTAGCGATCGAACACACACGGTCTAGCTCTTTCTTGGTGACGTCTCGGTTCCCGAGCGTTAGATTGTACCGCAGCGTGTCGTTGAAAATAAATGGATCCTGTCTGACCATCGAGAGCCGGTCGCGCCACTCCGCGATGTCCATCTCGTCGATTGGGACTCCGTTCGCTCTGATCTCACCTTTATTGACCGGGTACAGCCGCGCGAGAAGCGAAACGATTGTCGACTTCCCCGCGCCTGATTGCCCGACGAACCCGACAAACTCGCCCTTTTCGACGGTGAAATCGATCCCGCGAAGCACCGCCTCTTCGTCGTCGTACGAGAAGTGGACCTCGTCGAACTCGACCTCCCGAATCGTCTCAGGGACCCCCCGACTCGACCTTGTCGGTTCGTTGTACGTTGCCAGCTCGTCGGTAAACTGGATTGTGCGGACCAGATGCGGGAGATTGTTTTCGACTTTGTAGTACAGCGTATTCACTTGGCTCGCCTTGGGGCCGAGCCGGAACATCGCGAAAAGGAAAACACCTAGTTCACCGACAGATAGGTTCGCGAACGTCAACGCGAGGTAGATGAGTACAAACACGGACACCGCGACGACGAGATTATAGAAGTTGTTAATTGCCGCCTCGTTGCGCCGGAGAACAATCCGTGATTCGGTGAACTGCTCGATTGCTTCCGTGAAATCCTCGAAGAGTTCCTCGGCGAGCCCGAAGATCCGCACGTCACGAATTCCCTGCGTCCCAGCCTGTGCAGCCTCTTGTCGCAGTTCGTTCGCCTCCGCGACCTTCTCTCCCACGTCGTACCCCGAGTCAAGAACTCGTCGAAAGAAGACCGAGAAGCCGCCAAGAACCACTCCCGTGATGACCGTCAGCACCGGTGCGATTACCAGCGCAACAGCGAAGTACACACCAGCCAAAAAGACCTGCTGAGAAAACTTGATCCCTTGAGAAATCACCCTCCCTGCGTAGTTCGTCTGCGTAACGATCGCATTCAGAATATCATCAGACCCCTCCCTATCGAAGTACTCCACGCGCGCGTTCAGCGCGTTCCGGAAAGCCCGACTCTGGAGGTCCCGCATGTAGTAAGTCCTCAACGCCTCCCGAAACCACGCGACTGAGAAGCTGGTCGTGTACCGAGCGATCATCACGGCCGACACGCCGACCACGACGTAGCCCAGCGTGAAGGGAATCCCGAGCGTCTGATACACAGTCACGAACACCGCGAGCAACCCGTCCGCCTCCGCGGCGGGATCCTGAAGCTGGACGAGTTCGACAATCGGAAGAATAAATCCTAATCCAACACCCTCAAGCACCGCAGCGACGATCCCGAGCACGACGACCGCCGCCGTATATTTCGGATTGTACCGCGCGACGTCGCGGAGGGCGTCGAGTTTCTCGCGTCTGGAGACCGGTTCGGGATCTGACGATGACATAGCAGTGAGTTACACCGATTTCTGTCGGCGACTCGAATAATGTCGTCGGTCTCGTTCCGTGCGCCGTGTCCGCCCTGCGTTCACGACAGTTGTACGCTACATTCGTTCGGATCTCCTTCATCATCTCTGCGACTGTAACCTCGATAAGGGAGAGAGTGCGTTTCGTGTGCTTTCACTCGGTGTGTTCAGCGACCTCCGTTCGCGTCTCTAAGACGATCGCCGGATCGAGATCAAGTCCGTACTCGTCGTACTGCCCCGCCCCTCAATCCCTTGTTCTGCTCGTGGCGTCGAAGGAACCCCAGCATGTGGCGGTCCGAGCGATGATCTTAGATGCGCTTCAGCGTCGACCGCGGGTCCATCGACTTCTCGACGATTCCCGCTACGTGCCCCGTCTCGTCCGTCGGGACACGCCGATCATCGCCGCGACTACAGGCGAGATCGCCCAGCAGCGAGCACGATGTCAGTCTTTAGCGGCCTCTCTACATAGATCTACGGACAAACAACACGTGTAAACTGTCTGTCTTGGTAGTGGATAACCATGCCACTAGGCGACGAACCCGACGGATGGATCGCAGATGACGAGTGGCGGACAATCGTCGCAAACGTCCCGCTCGTCTCGGTTGATCTCGTGATCGAACACGATGGGGGTGTCATCCTCGGCAAACGCCAGAATGAGCCCGCAAAAGGTGAGTGGTTTGTGCCCGGTGGGACGGTATTAAAAAATGAATCTCGCACTGATGCTGTCCACCGCGTAGCCAAAGACGAACTCGGTGAATCTGTTGGCATTGACGACTGTCTCGGAACCTATGAGCACTTCTACGAAACGGCCGATGTCGATGGCGTCGACTCGAAACACTACCTCGCAACCGGGTATCGCTGTCACTTCACACGCGACGATCCTGATATCGTCACCGACGAGCAACATAGCGATTTCCAAGTCTTTCACCCACCCTTCGAGAATCTCCATCCGTACGTTGAGCAGTATCTCAACGATCGCTAGCCCACACTATCACTGATCTGACTCAACTCCTCTCTCCGGTCACTCTACCCCCGATTATCTATGGACCTACCCTCTTCAAACTCCTCCGCAGCCGTGTCTCAACCTCCTCGAGATCGACAGCAAAGTGGCGAAGAAGCGCAGCGACGACAGCGAGACGATTCGTACCTCGTCGATACTCAAGTGTGACCGGTCGCTCGCGCGTGTGACAGCTCGTCCAGCAACGTGTTCGCGTCCTCCAGGTGGTCGATCTCGTCGCACACGACGCGGTGCGTCCCGCCGATGCGATCGAACTGTCGATACAGCTCGTCGAACGCGTCCCGGGTCCCGAGTCCCCACTCCGGGAACCGGCTGGCGCGCTCCGGAAGCAGCCCGTTGACCAGGCGACAAACCACGGCTCCGAACACCGACGGGAGTACCCAAGAACGCCTCGTGGGCAGCGACTACTCGCCGACGCTGTTAAGCGCGCTGTTCAACTCGAACAGCTCACGAACGACGTCGCTGTCCGCGACCCGATACCGGCGTGGTGACGTGTTCGGAACGTCCTCGATGAGTTCGACCTCACACAAGAGGTCGGTGTAGTTGCCAACGGTTTGGCGCGTGACGCCGGCGTGTGCTGCGAGTCCAGCTTGATGAAAACGCACCGGTTCCAGAAACGTCTGGTTGATATCTTCCCGCGACAGGAGCAATCGAGCCGGTGGACGAGGAGATCGTCGTCACGGTGAGCCCTTCGGCGACGGCTTCCGCGCCGCTATCAATTTATGTATGGGTACCCATACGCAATATATGAGCAAGAACATCTCGATCAGCGACGACGTGTACCGTCGACTGAAACGCGAGAAGGGAGACCGGAGTTTCAGCGAGGTGATCGCCGACAAACTCGACGGCGGCGGTGAGATCTCGGACGTCACCGGCCAAGGCATCTTCGACGCCGAAACGCCTGACAAGGTCACTGATGAGATCGAGCGGTTGAGCGAGGGAACGATGGATCGAGTCACCGATGAAGATCTGTGACACGTCCGTCCTCGTCGATATCGACCGCGGCGGGGTCGACGGGAAAGTCGCTGCTCTTGACGAAGCGGGCCGACACGCAATCAGCATCGTGACGGTGACCGAACTCCGGCTCGGCGTGGACCTCCAGTACGAACGAGGGACAGACCGACATCAACGGGCGATCGACGACCTCGATCGCCTCCTTTCGCGGTTCGACGTGCTCCCGATATCGCGACCGGTCGCGACGACGGCCGCGACGATCATCGCGACGCTGCGACAAGCCGGTCGGCCGCTCGATGATCTCCACGACGCGTATATCGCCGCGACTGCCCGAACACGGGACCTCCCGGTGTTGACCGCGAACGTCGATCACTTCGACCGGATTGACGACCTCCGCGTCGTCGACTGGGAGACGTTCTGAGGTGGTCCGACCGCGGGCACAGACAGAGCGAGCAGCGAATCCGTACCGCGAGGAGACGCAGGGAAGGCCTCCCCGGGATCCGGTCACCGGCATCTTGTGACGTCATTGTCGTCATAGGGCTCTCCGGAATCTGTGCCGTTCCGGTCGTACACGAGGACCTCGAAACCGGCGTCGATACGCATCCGTATCTTCGGCCGGCACTCGATACACTCGACGATGAGATTCCAGCCGCGACGATCTCAGTGGTCACCCGAGCGTATCGCTCGGGACCGTAGGTCGACCGTTGGTCCATGTGAGCCCATCGACGACATCCACGAGCTGGGCGATTCGGTGGTCAAACACATTCCGTGGATGCCGGTCGAGAAACGCCGCCTCCGTTCGGTGGATGGTGTCACCACGGTAATCAAGCTGAAAGTGACACTCACCGAGGTTCATATGCGTGTCATCCTGATGCCACCCCAACATGAGCTCCCGGTCGGGGTCGACCCACTGGATCCGGTAGAAGTCGTACGAATACTCACTCGGAAAATCGAACGACACGTGGAGTTCGACCGTGCTGACGGGATACGACCCGCCGAGAAATCGCTCCGGGCGAATCGTCGCTCGAACCTCGAGTTTGTTCGCCTTCGAGGGATGATACCGGACCTGTTCAACCGGCGCGTCCGCACCGGCCTGTGTCTGTAGCTGGGTGTGGATCCGAGTAAGAAGCGTCCGTTTGTCGAGGGTGACACGATTTGCGAGAACGATCATCGCGACTACTGTGAAAGCGGATTTGAGGCGTTCGTCGAGTCTCCCGGTCCGGGATAGAGTTCACGAGCGTCGTCGTAGAGTTCGAGCGCGTGTTTAAGTAGCCGTTTGTTGTCCTCGGTGTGTTCCCACCGACGGAGTACGCGGTTTCGCTCCCGAATCTCGTCGCTCGAAAGCGCGTCGTCGGTGAGTGTCACTTCGAGTTCGTCGCGTGACTCGACATCGAACGCCGTCTTCCAGTCGTCGATCTGCGCTTGGACGGTCGCGACCTCCTCACGGAGTTCCTCGCGGGTGTGGTCGTTGATCAACTCGGTGAGCTCGGTGAAATACCGCTGCTGGTAGTTCGGCGCGTACTTGGGACTCCCGTCGTCACCGTCGACGATCTGTACCTGTCCGAACTCGGCGAGCATCTCCAGTTCGTCTTTGGCTGTCTGCCACGAGGACACCTGCGCCTCGTCGCGTACCCAGTCGACGGACCGCGGCTGCGTGAGCGTCGTGGCGATCGCCCTGACCCGCTCACGGGCGGTCTGCCCGTCACTCCATGACGCGAGGCCTCGTTCAGTCATAGTCAGTCGTAGGAAGAGATCTCTATTATTTCTTTGGACGGCTCTCAGATATGCGAGAACGTGCCCACGACGAACGGACGAACTGGGTGGTTCCGCCCCGGCTCCCGAACGGGGATGTCCTCCGAACTCTCGAGGTTTACCACTCCTCGCGAACCAACTCGCCCGCCCGCTCAACGTCCTCCGGCATGTTCACGTTCACGCGCTCACCCAGCCGAACCGTCGCCACCTCATACCCAGCCCGCACCAACAACCCCACGGCCTCGCTCAGCTGGTACTCGCCCTCAGCCGACGGCCTGAGCAGCGCACAGGCGTGAAAGATGTCCTCCGGAAGCACGTAACACCCGGTCGTCACGAGCGTCGATGACGGTTCGGCCGGCTTCTCGACGAGTCCCGTCACGCGCCCCCGCTCGTCCGTCTCGATCACGCCGGTCGTCGTCGCCACCTCTGGCGACACCTCCTCGACCGCGAGCGCGGCGTCCGCCTCCCCAGCAGCCTCCACCGCGGGCGCGACGCTCTCCGCGAAGACGTTGTCGCCGTTCAAAAGAAGAAAGATCCCGTCGACGTGCGGCTCCGCCTGAAGCACGGCGTGCCCGAGCCCCAGGCGCTCGCGCTGGTGGACGTACGTAATCGGGACGCCCGCGAAGGCGTCGCCGAACCGGTCGACGATCTGGGCCGCCTCATACCCGACGATCACGACCAGCTTGTCGGCCCCGGCCTCAACCGCCGTCTCGAAGGCGTGCGCGAGCAGGGGTCGCCCCGCCACGTCGACGAGTCCCTTCGGTCGATCTGCCGTTAGCTCGCCGAGTCGACTGCCGCGCCCGGCAGCGGGGATGACCGCGTCCATACGGGACGTGGCACACACCAGCCCCCTCAAGCCGTTGGTTCCGATCTACCGAGACGTCGAGCAATTCGCAATCCGGCTTCAATACGTCTCGCGTGACTGTGACTGTCGCAGCGGCGTCACTGAAACGTTAGTGTATCCGGAACGAGCCGGGGAACGACCCCATCGAAGTCGTCGTCGAAACTCAACACCCCGTCTATCTCGTGGTATTTGACCATCGCGACAGTCATCGCGTCGGTGAAACTGAGCTCGTGGTCGTACGTCTGATAGACAGACACAGCACGGTCGAAGAGCGTCGGAGACGAATGGAGTAGTTCGATGGCCGAGGGGTATCCCGTGCCGCGAATACGCCGTCCAACTTCAAGACCGGCGTCGACATCCCCTGTCCGCATCTGCGTCAGCGTGACCGTTTCATCATAGACGTGGTCGCTCGTCATCACGTGGCCGTATTCCGCGGACGAAAGGACGGTATTCAGGGCCTCAGTACCGACCGTGTGTCGGCTGGCGTCGGTGTCGTGATGTGCGTAGAAGACGCCGGTGTCGACGAAGACGCTCATCCGTATAGGATATCGTCGATGTCGTCTTCGGTCGTTTCGACACCGGAGGCGATCGTCCCTCGGTTGAATTCCTCGAGTTCCGTTTCGTTCAGGGCTGTTGTTCCATCTCGGAACGAATCGACGAACTCCGCGCGGGAGTCAACCACCGATTGAATCAGTGTTGAGAGGATTTCTTGCTGGGTGACCTTCTTCCCCGTTTTGAGCCGGATCTCTGCCTGGAGTTCTTCGAGTTGGGATTTTGCGTCCTCATCCATCTTGACCGCTGTTGAGATACATTTGAGTTGCAACTACAACACAGTTAACCTTTCCACTAAACTATTGCCGGCCCCAGCATCCACATAGCTGTCTTGTAGCCCGATTACGGCGGTCACCTACGACTCCCGCACCAACGGCTCGTACCACTCGCGGTTCGCCTGATACCACTCGATGAACTCCCCAACGCCTTCCGCGATCGTCCGCGAGGGTTCGTAGCCGATCACCTCGCCGGCCTTCTCGACGGACGCGTGCGTGTGCTCGGCGTCGGCCTCGCGCGCAGACTCGTACTCGATCTCCAGTTCGGGCGCTAACTGATCCCGCACCGTCTCGGCTAACTCCTGAATCGAGATGTTGTCCGAGCTCCCGATGTTCAACACGTCGCCGTCGGCCGCGCCCGACTCCAGCAGCGTCCGGTTCGCGTCCACGATGTCGGCCACGTAGGTGAAATCTCGCGTCTGCTGGCCGTCCCCGTAGATCACCGGCGGCTCGCCGTTCACACACCGCGAAACGAAATTCGAGATTGCCATGTTCGGCCGCATTCGCGGGCCGTACACCGTGAAGTAGCGCAGACAGACTGTCGGCAGCCCGTGAAGCTCCGTATAGACACGCGCCATATGCTCTTGGGTGAGCTTCGTCACGCCGTAGGGGCTCACTGGCTCGGTGGGGTGGTCCTCCTCGTAGGGGAGCGACTTCGGTTTCCCGTACACCGACGACGAGCTCGCTAAGATTACGCGCTCCACGTCCGCCTCCTTCGCCGCCTCCAAGAGGTTCACCGTCCCGTCGACGTTGATGTCGGTCACCTTCCGGGGATTGTCCACGCTCTCGCGCACGCCCGCTTGTGCGGCTTGGTGGACGACGACGTCCGCAGCACCGACGAGTTCTTGGACAATGTCCGGATCCCGAACGTCGGCTTCGACGAACTGGTACGCCACGTCTCGCTCCGCGGCCACCTCGCGGTGGACGTCGAGCGTGTGGCGTTTGATCCCCTCGGCGTAGAATGGTTCGAGATTGTCGAGGACCGTCACGTCGTGGCCGTCTTCGAGGAACGACTCGGCGAGGTGCCCGCCGATGAACCCGGCCCCACCTGTCACGAGGATTCGCATACGCGCCGTTCAGTGGGCCGACACAAAACTCGCGTGGTTCTGTTGGCTCACACCATTTGTCCTCGGTAGGTTGATAGTACTCCTCGGTGGCCACCCCGCTGCGTTCATCCCTGCTTCGACCGCGCCCGCACCCCTCCGGCCGCCCCATCGATGACTGTAACCCGATACTGAATACCCGTCAGATCAACCACTCCCATATCAAGCCTATTGAACTCACAATACAGTAGTTGAAATATAAACCAAACCACACAGAAGGATCAGCCTACCCAAATTATCAGATAGTATGGACAAGACCGAATAGTTTATTGAAAGATATTTCATGTGTGAGAGTGTCCAGATGAATCTACCAAGTCGGATTTTCGCGGTGGGTGGTGCTGGCAAAGCGATCACCTACGAACTTCTGGAGGCAGACTGGGTTCAAGAGTCTGTGCTCCAGCCGCGACGGAATCCGCGAACCCTGACGGTGACCGTGATCGACACGGCCGAAGAAGAAGAGAACAGAGACCTCGATCGAATTCAACAGATTAGGGACTCCATTCAGGAGACGAGAGAACGCCTCCGTGAGGAGACGACAGGGGAGGGCCGGCTCGGTGAGATCAACATCGATTACCTACCGCTTACACAGAACATCCAACTCCACGATCAGAACGACCTGATCGGGGAAGAGGCGGTGCCGCGGATCGCGGCCGGGGTCGGTATTGACGAGGATAACTGGTGGCTCAAACCCGAGTTCATCAACGAGAACCTCGACTTCGCGACCGGCGTCGTCAGGAAACGGGGACTCGGAAAGGGACTGTACTACAAGTCCTACGCCGAAGACGACAACGTTCGGACGTCGATCGACCTCCCGAACCGCGGTAAGGTTGCCGTTATTGCTGGCCTCGGCGGCGGCTCCGGATCGGGAATCTTTATCGACTTAGTCAAACATCTCAAACGAACGAAACGAACCGCTGAGATCACGCTCTTCGGGGTGCTCCCCAACGACGAGGAGGGTGACGCGGAAAGCGCGAACGCGCACGCCGTCCTCTCCGAGTTGGAGTACATGAGCCTTCAGGGAGAGGACCTGTTCAAAGACCGGATCCTCATCCCGATCGATCCCACCGGGTTCGGCGGGAAGAAGGGGAACCTCATCCAGAGCTCTGACGCGCTTGTCGAGTTCGACAGGGCGGCGATCTATCTCATCACGTCGTACTACAACATGATGGACATGGAGGATCCGTTCGCGGACACCCCGTCGTATGCCCCATTCATCATGGGTATCCCGCAGGTCCTCCGGTACAACGTCGACGCCATCCAAGACGCGAAGACGGTCACCAAAGAGATCCTCAACGCAAAACAGGACGCCTTAGAGGCGGAAGCGGACGTGTACACGGGCGTCGACCGGTTCCTCTCGCGGGAGTGGAGCCCCGACGAGATGGAGGGCGAACTCCACGACTCCGACCGGACGGATCTCGAGACGCGGCTCGACAACGTCTGGTCGCTCACGGAGCTCGACATTTTCACCGAACTCGAGTACGAGTCCGTCTCCGCCTACCGCGAGATCATGTCGGAGGCCGAGGCCGAAACCGACGATATCCTCGACCGAATCGACGTTATCGCCGGGTCCATTCGAGCGGGCACCGCGCGCATCGGCGACAACGAACAGTATGTCGATAGCATCGACAAGCAGCTGGCCGACATCATCGACACGGAACTAAACCGGATCGCCCACCGCAAGGACCTGCTCGTCCGACTCCGGTCGATCGACAACAACCGCGTTGAAGGCACGATCAGCTACCTGCTCGCCGTCGAAGACGAGGGGATCAACCCCGGGGTCCGCATCAACCGACTGGAAGCGAAACGAGACGAGGTCGTCGACCGCCGGGACCGACTTCAGTCGGAACTCGAAGAGGCCGAAGCCGAGCTCGACACCCGAAAGCGAGAACAGCAGGACGAGGTGGACCGTCGGGTCGCAACGTGGAAGAACGCGGTCGAGCCCCTGTACCGGGAGTACAACGACTGCCAGTCGATGGCCGTCGACGAGCTGATAGGGGATCTCCGCAACGGACTCGAGTCGTTCGCACGGGCCGTCGAGAACGCCGAAGAGGCGGACCAGGTCGAATCCGTCAACGACAGCACCGTTCGGACGGCCCTCGAGGATATCAGCAACGAGTTCGAGACCGTCGGCGTCGATACGACCGATATCGAGCGCCGGATCAACTCGTCGCTCGCGGACCTCGCAGACGCCAAGAAGTCGTTCCTCACGATGAACCAGGAGGAGGGAACGCTCGAATCCATCCTCCCGTGGGACTCCTCAGGCAAGGAGGAACGCAAGAAGGCCGAGAAGAACTACCGCCGCAAGCGCAGTCAGCTCGACGAAGCGGAGGTGTTCAAGATGTCGCGGGCAGGCAGCAACCTCTCGATCGAGGTTCAGTTCTCGGTCACCGAACTCAAACACCTCATCGAAAGAGAGGTGGACGAGCGCCAACAGGAGATCGTTTCGCGGACGCGCTCCGAGCTCGACGAGGAACACCGAGCGGCGATCGACGAACTGGAACGCGACCTCGAGTCGGGGATCGGCTTTGACCAACTCACTCGCCAGTACGAAGAGCTCGTTCGCGACGAGATCGTCGAGACGGCAGACATCGAACGCCGACGCGACGACCTCCAATCGGATCTGGAAACCGCGAAGAACGAATCAGATCTCTACGAGGCGACTGTCACGCTGTTTGAGGAACTAAACGGCCCGCGAGATTCGTTCCTGAACGCCCAGGAGTCGTACAAGCGGCTTCGCGAAGAGTACAACACTGAGAAGGACTCATCGGTGGCGACCGAAACCGAGGAGTACAGCTACGTCAAAACCGTCCAGCCGAACGATATCCTCCAACTCAGTGACGACACCGACATCGCCGAAAGCAAGATCTTCGACGACGAGACCGAGCGGCAGCGGCTGCGCGGCTCGCTCGAAGAACTCGCCCGGAACGCGCACAACCCCCGCTACACCGGGATTCGCCGGCGCCGGATCAGCGGCGACCGCGCGCGATACAACGAGATGAACGTCGTCGTCGGCGTCATGAGCCGCGCTATCGAGCAGATCAACGACGTCGCCGATCTCAAATCCGAGTTTCAGGGCGCGTACAACCTCGGTGCGGGCGGCGAGAACTACGCGTCGTTCCCGGTCGAAGCGGGCGGGAGTTGGGACGTCGGCCTCGGAATCTTCATCGACGGCATCTTCCTGGATAACCTTCGGGCGGAGATCGAGGCCGACGGCTACCGGAACGGCTACGAGGCGCGGAACCAGTCGGACGAGACCGATATTCTCGTCCATCACGCGTACGGCCTCGATGATGGGTACTACGTGAAACGCGACTCCGTGTTGAACCTCGAACACCCCGACGACGTGGAGTTCTTCCTCAGGGATGAGGGAGACATCAAAGCGGATCTCCTCGCCGATCACATCAGCCGCACCGACTTCACCGCCCCGGCTGACGGGGAGGAGGAAGAGTAACAGCCATGGACTCACCAGCCACGTTCCTCGAGGAACACGGTGAGAAGTTCTTCCTCGGGGTGTATTTCCTCATCATGGTCGTCGTCGCCGGGCCGCTGTTCTTGACCCTCGGCGAAGCGTGGGTCGCGTCCGACGTGTTCCGGCCGCTGATACTCTCGTTAAACCCCCTGTTGTCGATATCACTCGAACAGTTCTCAGCGGCGGTGTTCGGGATCTATCTCGGCTTGCTCCTACTGATGACAATCGACCCGAAAAAACGGGTCCAAGGCGCGCTGCTCTGGCTCGGAACCGGGTCTGCCCTTATCGGACTGCTCTCGATCGGCCTGTTCATCCCGAACATCGATTTCGCCGCGAACGTCGCGTGGCTCGGCGCCGGCCTTGTGGGTGGAACCGTCATCGGTGGCGGCAAACAGCTCATGGAAGTTCGAACCACCTCCGCACTCGAGTTCCGCCAGTCGGCGAGTATTCTGTTTTACCTCATCACTGCCATCGTTCTCGTCGGCCTCGTCGAATTCCACGTCAACTTCCCGCAGTTCATCGACCCGTCGGGTGGCACGGTAGAGATCATCGCGCCGGAACCGACGGTCTCGGTCGCGTGGGGCGGGCTCACCACGAACATCCTGATGGCCGGGGTGTTCGTCGTGACGCTCCGCCGGTTCGTCACGTACGACTCCTCGGAGAACTTCTTCGTGCTCGGCCCGCCGGGATCGGGGAAATCGCTGTTTCTCGTCGGCAAGTATCTCGCCGCACTCGACGACGCAGTCGACAGGAAAAGCGACACGCCGCTGAATCCGAGCGGCGATCTGATGGAGCTCGTCGGCAGACTCGACGCTGCGACCAAAAGCGCCGGCTGGGAACTCGACTCGACGGGCGCGACGGAGGTCGAGGATCTCCAGTTCCGATTCGTTAACGGCCGGGTCTTCCCGAAGAACATCGAGCTGTCGAGCCTCGATTACGCCGGGGAGTATCTCGAAGAGCTCCCGGGGGCACTGATGAGTCCCGACTCGGAGATCGACAACTCCACGGTCCAGTTGCTTTCCGACCGCGTTCGGGCGGCGAACACGCTCATCTTAGTGATCGACGTCGAGCGCTATCACAACAACGAACCGCTCGGTATTGAGCCGTACTTCGACATTCTCGATACGGCCGACAACAAGGACGTCCTGTTGGTGGCGACGAAGTCCGACATTCTCGCGGAGCAGTTCGAAGACGAGCAGGCGCTGGACCCGCACCAGTACTTCGAGGACTTCCGCCAGTACGTGAACGACACCCTGATCGAGAACAACCAAGCGGTACGGACGCTCGTTCAGGACACGTCTGGCTCGGAGATCCATCCGGTGTACTACGAGACGACGGTGAACGACGACGGCGAACGCGTGCCGATGCGCGACCGGAACGGGAACGTGATGACGGTCGGATTCGAGGAGATGTTAGAGAAACTGGGGTGATCACGAATGTCAACGCTACGCATCTATGACACGAAGGGGAACGCGTACTCCCCCGATGGTACCGCGACGGGATCAGACGAGCAGATCAAAGAGCTGTTTTACGGTGGGGTTCGGCTCGCGATCCGTTCAGATCACAGACACGAAATCAGCCTGTTCTTCCGTGCTCGCGAGACCCGCAACGCCCGCACAGAGCAGTTCTACGCCGTCTACTCCGTCGACAACTCCTCAGCGCCGCTCCAGGACCTCGTCACGGATCTCACGACGCGTATCGAGTCCGAGTGGGGGTACACGATCGACGAGTCCTCCGAAGAGATGCAGGTGTACCGCGAACTGAAACGCGGGAACACGGCCCTCCCCGGCGACAGTACGGAACAGGATATTCTCTCCGAACTCGTCGCCTCTCGCAATTCGGTGACGGTGGGGGTGTCGGATGAACGGAATGCCCTCGGTCTGCTCGACGAGTACCTCGGCGAGTACGACCAAGCGGCGGTCGCCGATTCGACGGACGCGGACGTCCTCTCGAGGTTTGATCTCGTCGTCACGCCCGGTGGACATCGCGGTATCACCCCGCTCGGCGAGACGGAAGCGCGGTGGGAGTCGACGTCTCGGTCACTCCGTGATAAGCATATCAAAGAGGAGATCGCGTCGATACGCGAGTCGGTGGAGACGCTCTCACGCGAACACGGCCTCTCGAACGGAGAGATACGAAAGCGCGTCCAAAGCAGCGTTCCCGCGCTCAAAGCACCCGCGACCAGTTCGAACCTCGGATCGACAACAAGCGGATCGGACGATGATTATCTCATTCCGCCGAAAGCCGGTCTGTACGTCGCTGTCGGCGCTATCGTCCTGCTTGTCCTGTTCGCCGCAGTTACCTTCGGCCCGCAGGTGTTGGGAGCTATCGGACTGGTAGATGCCGGCGACCAGGCCGGAAACGCGGAGCTGAACGTGAACGGGACGCTCGTCGACAACGCCACCGACGAGCAGATCAGCGCGACCGATGTCGAGTTCGTCGAACTCCGCAACGGGACCGGGACGGTGATGAACAGCACCGAACAGCCGGAATACAACTTCACCATCACTGAGGGAGACATCGAGAACGCCACGCTGGTCGCCTCCGTGGATGGGTACGAGGAACGGCGGATGAACCTCTCCCAAGACAGTCCCGGGGGCGATCTCCGGCTTGATCCGTCTCAATCGCTCGTTGAGGGGAGCGTAATCGATTCGGAAACCGGCGATGGCGTCTCAGACGCAACCGTGACACTCACCAACGACGAGAATGAGACCGACGAGACGACCACCGCAGACGGAGGAGAGTACTCCTTCGAAAACGTGGCGTCCGGCGAGTACACGCTCTCGGCGAACGCGGACGAATACGCCGCGTCGGACGGACAACAGATTACCGTGGACAGCTCGGAGACGCAGGTCGACGCCATCGAGCTGGCACCGAACGTCTCGGCGTCAATCCAGTTCGTCGATGAGAACGGCTCCGCCGTCACCCGCGAAGACGTGCGCCTGATCGACGCTGAAACAGATGAGCCGATCCGCAGTTCCAAAACCAATACCGACGGCTGGTACAATATAAGCGTCGCGGCCGGCACGTACGAGGTCGAACTCACGAGCGGCGACTACGAAGGCACGACCGCGGAGGTCGTCCCCGATGGCCGAGCTTCGAGAGAAATATATCCGGGAGAAGAGTTCGAGATAGTGGTCGAAGCCACCGAGTCTGCGTAGCCGCTCACACGGCCTCGTGCTCTCCGACAGCCCCGGAGATGTCGCCGCCGGGGAACACGGCTGGCGGGTCGCCGTCGGCCGTCAGCGCCCGTGGCCGCCCTTGATGTCCTCCCCGCACTGACTCGGGAGGAGTCCCACGTTGTGGCGTCGTTCACCGACCCGCGGAGGCGTCGTGCGGGGTCGCGCGCGCTCTTTTGGAACCGTTGTGACGGGCTGGCCTCCCCGCTCGCTCGTGGTCGTCCCCCTCGACTCGCGCGGGCCGTGCCATCGGCCCGGCTCCGCATCGTCGGTTTCTCGCAGGAAGTCTCTGCGGCCGTGAGGTGCGTCTCTCGAACCCGCACGGGTACGCCAGCGTGCCCGCGGCGACCTGTCCCTTCGCGGTCACTCGGGGCACGCTGGCGTGCCCGTCCGCGCTTCCGACTCGGATCCGAGACCGCTGCCGTATTCTACCCACCGTCCGACACATCTCCGCCACCGACCTCCCGACGATCGGTTTCGGGCCGCGTTAGCTCGTCAGGGCCATCCAGACGTCTTCACCGACCTTCCACAGCTGCCGCGCCACGATCTTCAGGTCGTACGCGAACGACTGCTCGCGCACGTACTGGAGGTCATGTCTCCCCGAAGGATCGACCACAGCTGGGGGAGCTCGACGGTGTATCGCTTGGGATGACCACGTCCCCAACGCTGTTCTTCTTATTCGCGCTTTCCAGATACAATAGCGGCGGCATCGACCAACACCTTCCAAATCTGTCGCGTCACGATCTTCATATCGAAACTGAACGACTGCTGTTTGATATACTGGAGGTCGTAGCGGATCTTTCGGTCCGGTTCCTTGCCGGTCACGTCGTTGATCTGTGCTAATCCAGTTAAGCCCGGTTTCACAAACCACCGCTTCGGCCAGTCGTCGACGCCGTGCTGGATGTCGGCATCAATTTCAGGACGTTCGGGCCGTGGCCCGACAACGCTCATATCCCCCGATAGCACCGCCCACAGCTGTGGAATCTCGTCGAGGTGTGTCTGCCGTAGCACGCGCCCGACGCGTGTCACCCGGGGGTCGACACCACCATCGTCTTCGTCACTGATTTTCACGCCTGTCGCGGACTCGGCGTTCTCGACCATTGACCGGAATTTATACACGTCGAAGGTTTCACCGAATACGGCGGTCCGATCCTGTTGATACAGGACCGATCCCCCGTCCTCAAGCTTGATCGCCACCACGATGGCGAGGATAACCGGTGACAGTCCGATCAGCCCCGCCCCCGCGAACGCGACATCAAACGCGCGTTTCAGGATGTGGTCTTGAACGTCCCAGGGTTCGATGTCGATATCGACGAGGGTCCCTGGGTCATCCTCCGCGAGTAGCACTGTATCCGCTGTGTCACGGTGGGCCTTCGCGGCGACGCCGTGTTCGTAACAGGCGTCGAGAGCGCCGAAGAACTCGGCCCGATCTGTCTCGCCAAACGCCAGAATCACCGTGTCGACGTCGTGTGTGACCAGTACGTCTTCAAGCCGTGAGAGGCCGCCAAGTTGTTCGAGACTACTATTTAGTTCTCTGCCGCCGTCCGCCACAGAAGCGATTCCAGCCCCTGTCGCCTCGTGGTCTTCTGTTGATTGACCGTGGGCTCCAGCGTGCGCCTGTGTGGGGAACAGGTAGCCGAGCAGCACGAGGTCCGTTTCACGGGCGGCCTGGGTGACCTGTGCGATTTCCGTGAGATCGTCCCCGACGATGATCGCACGCTCGCCGCGCGCCTCGGGCCGGCGCAGCCAGACGAACCATGCCGGCAGCACGACCAACAGCAGCGGCGTGATCAACACCAGCGTCAGCCGCGGCACCTTGTACGTGTAATCGAAGTAGCCGATGGTCGCGAGCGCGAACACGGCGACGAACGTGCGCTTGTGCGCGAGCGCGACGATGTCGAGGATCCGCCGCGGCCGCGGCTTGTACAGCGGGACGAACGCGGCCGTCACGACAGCGACGGTCAACGCGACCTCGATGATGAACTCCGCCCCGGCGGGCGGGTCCACCGGGAGGCGATCGAAGACGGGTACTATCGCCGCGGTCGCCTGAACGGTCCCGTTGTTGGCGAGCATCACCGCGAGCGCAACGAGGGCAGCGACGCCCCCCACGCTCGCGGCGCGGTACCGCCATCCCGTATCCATTACCAACTACTGTCACATGTATCGAGTTAAACACTATGTTTCCCGTTTCGGCGATGGGGTAGGGATCGAGCGTCCCTGACAGCTCTCCGACCAGCCGCTGTGTCCCGCCCGCGACCGAAACCGCTAATCGGCGCCCCCGACAGATGACAGCCAATGCCCGCGCCTGAGGAGACGACCGCGGCCGCGCGCGAGTTCCTCGCCGACCACCCCGAGGCCGAGGACGCCCTCACAGCTCTCGTCGAGCGCGACGCCCGCGACGCGCCGTGGACGTTCGCCGACATCGCCCTCGACTCCGGCCAGTTCGGCGAGCTCGTCGCTCGGGATCTCGCGACGTCCGTCGACGACGGCTATCGGCTCGAAAATCCGGCCGCGATCCGCGCCGCGATCGAGGCTGGGCCCGCCCCGGCCGACGGTGCGGACGCGGCCGCCGGGGCGGCCGCCCCAGCCGAGAGCCCGGCCGACTCGACGCCGTCCGGTGATGTCCGTGCCAGGCTGTCGCAACTCCCCACTTCAGCCGACGTCGATGTCGTCACCCTCCTCGGGCTCGTCGGGACGCTGCTGGCGGTTGCCGGCGCACGACTCGTGGCCGCGCCCGCGGTGTTCCAGCAGGGGTTCGTCGTCTCGCCGGCCAACGACACGTACTTCTTCCGCTACTGGCAGGAGCGGCTCGCGGCCCGCGCCGACGGAGTCTTCGATCTGGGGCTGTTCGCGGACATGGGCGGGGCCGCGGGGACGCGCCCGCTCGCCCACGCGATCAATTGGTGGGTGACGGTCCTGCTCGGCGGCGTCGACGCCGCGCCCGCGGTCGCCGCGTGGCTCCCGGTCGTCGCGTCCGTCTGTCTGGGGTACCTCGTCTACCGGCTCGCGCGCTTGCTCACCGACGACGTGCGGGTCGCACTCGCGGCGGTGCTGTTCTACGGGCTCGCGCCCGTGAACGTCGTCTACACCTCCGTCGGCTTCCTCGATCATCAGGCTCACCAGTACCTGTGGCTGGGGCTCCTCGTCCTGACGCTGACCGCGCTCGGGGTCGACGTGACGCGGCGAACTACCCACACTGACCCGCAGGCGGCCGTCCGGGCACACGCACGCGACGCGACGATGTGGCTCGTCGCGCTCGCGCTCGCCCTCGCCGTGGCGGCGTCCGCGCACGCGTACGGCGGCTCGCCGCTCACGTTCGTCCCGGTCGCGGCCGTCGTCGGCCTCCGCGTCGCCCTCGACGTTCGTCACGACGTCTCCCCGGCCGCCGCCAACGCACCGCTGCTCGGCGGACTGGCGCTCGGCGGCGGCTTGGCACTTGCCGCGCATCTCGCCTTAGGGTGGCACGAGTCGATCGCCGCGATTACGCCCGTCCTCGTGGCCGGGGGCGCGCTCGTCGTCGTCGGACTGGGCGAGCTGTGGCGGCGGGTCGCGTGGCCTCCCCTCGCGCTCGTCGCGGCCGAGGCGGTCGTCGCCGTCGGCGGACTCGTCGCGTACGCACGCCTACGCCCAGGCGACGTTGAACGGCTCCAGACGCGTGCGGACGACCTGTTCTTCCGCGAGGGGATCTCCGAGACGACCTCGCTGTTTTCTCCGGACTTCGCGGTGATATTCGGGCCGCTGCTCCAGCTCGGGCTCGGCTTCTACTTCGCGATTGCGGTCCTCGGGGTCGCGACGTGGGCGGTCGCCCGCCGCTACGAGCCCGGATGGCTCGTTCCCGTCTGTTTCGCGTGGTACTACACGCTGCTCGCGACGGTTCAGGTGCGGTTCGCGGGGCAGTTGGCGATCTTCATCGCGCCGTTCGCGGGGATCGGGCTCGTCTACCTGCTCTCAGCGATCGACATCGCACGCCCTGTGGCCGCCCTCGGGCAGGGCAACGACGCCGAGCCCGTGTCAACCGGGACTCGCTCGAGTCGCTCCCGGTCGAGTCGCGCCGGAGCGGACGATGTATCGAGCGAGGGGAACGCGATCACCTCGCTCGCGCTCCCGGCGGGGACCCGCCTGCGCGGGTACCTCGCTGCGACCGTCGCGCTCGTGTTGCTGTTCAATCTCCTCCTCGTTCCGTCGCTCGTCGGGCAGACGACCCACGACCGCGCGCAGTTCGACGCCGCGCTCACGGTCGATTCCCACGCCGAGGAGGTCGACCGGGAGTACCCGCGGAACTTCGTGTTGAGCCAATGGGGCGACAACCGCATGTACAACTACTTCGTGAACGGCGAGGCGCAGGGGTACGGCTATGCCCGGAGCAATCACGACCAGTTCCTCGCCTCGTCAAACCCGGACGACTCCTACGATCGGTTCCGAGACCGGGTCGGGTACGTCGTCGTCACCGACCGCGAGAACGCGCCCGCGACGAACACCACCTACGCGGCGCTCCACGAGGGGCTCGGGCTCGGCGCCAACGACACCGCTCCGACCGGCCACTACCAGCTGCTCGCGAGCGACGACGGCGTGCGGACGTTCGCGGTCGTCCCCGGCGCGACGATTGAGGTCTCGGAGCCGAGCGGCGAGGCGGTGACCGCGACGACGACTCTGACAATCGACGGTGGATCTGACGACACCACGTACGAGTACGCGCGTAACGCGACGGTCGCAAACGGCACCGCGACGATTCGCGTCGCGCATCCCGGCGAGTATCAGGTGGGCAACGAGACCGTCACGGTGACCGACGACGACGTGCTCGCGGGCAATCAGACGACTGTCCCACCAGCGTAAGCGGTCCAGCCGGTACCGAAATAGCAAAACGGAGCCGAACGGGCACAGACGACCGGACGTCCCCTACCGCCAGCGTGACTGCCCGGTCGCGTGGACCCGTAGGCCCCGGTTGAAGGAAGGCTGTCTCGGCTTGTACCCCTTTCGGTCGGACCGACTGCGACGGAATATCGGATTCATACTCACCGATTCATATGCCCACCATGACCAACTCCGAACACCTCGAATCCGAAAACGGGCGCCTCAGCGCCTGAGAAGCCTGTGAGACGCATTCACACACAACGATGATCGACACAAAGTACTTATACCGACCGCTTTAACAAGCTGACGCAGCCCCTACCCCACAATGCGACACGACCGCAAGTAATCCGCGTCGAGTCCGGCCGTACCACATCGAGTGTGTTGGCAGACGACGAACGGGCGATTCAGGCGAGGACAAAGCAGACTGTCGCGACGCAGAACACAACACAACAATGACAAACGACAATAACACACGCAAGAAGGCTAACGCGGTCTTCTTTGCGGCGGTCATGGTCGTATCCATGGTTGCAGTCGGCTTCGCTGCTGCTCCAGCAGCTGCCGCTGCTAACAGTGCGACCATTGACTCTACGCAACCGGTAACTCCGGACGAGAGTACAGACATCTCGTTTAATACAGATGATTCAGATGACTATCAAATCGCTATCGACGCTGATGGCGACGGAACGATTCAAGAAGACGAGGTAGTCGCTAACACGACTAGTGGTGGCGACAGCGCCACCTTCACTCCGAGCGACGCTGCGGGACTCGGAGCAGACGCTGATGACACCTTCGATGTTGCAGTCATCGAAGCACCCAATTCGTCAGAAGCGGACGGTACTGATGTCAGTGCTGCTGACACTACCACTACTCTGGACGTTGATGGTGTGACTGATGACCTTCGTAAGGCAACTCACTACGCGAACTCGAGTACTGCCATCATCGAGCTCTCGTACTCGAATGATGTCACTATCCCTGACCAGAGCAACGCCGAAGTTGAAGTTGGTCTCGACAATGGTTCGGTCGTGACGATCGGACCCGGCGCGGCTACCTCATTCACTGAGGTTAGTGCCGGTCTCATTCAAGTCGATACCGGTACCACGTTCAATAACGTTCAGAACGTCTCTGTTGAAGCCGGCTTCGAAGATGCCGCTGGTAACGACGTGAGCGACGACGACTTCGATGTCACGTTCGCTCCGAGCGTCGTCAAGGTGAACGACGACTCCACCTTCGAGGCGTTCTCCGGTGAGAACGTTGCCCTCGAAAACGCCTCTGCCGACTCCACGTTCGATATCGACGGCCCCGGCGTTAGCCGGACCCGTGGTACGGGCACGAACAGCCTCGTGTACGTTCTCGACACCGACGACTTCGAGAACGGTGACTACAATATCACTAACGATGCTGATGTCACCTCCGTCCTCGAAATCAGCGACCTCGGCCTTGACGTTGAGGTCGATGAGGACGAGTTCACGACCAATGACGCGGTGACCGCGACGGTCACGTCCGACGCGATCAACCGCGAAATCACGGCCGACCTGCTCGACGACGACGGCGATGTCGTTGACACGGTCGAAACCTCGATCGACTCCGACGGTGAGGTCGCCGTCGACTTCGGTACCGTCGAAGACACTGGTACCTACACGGTCGAAGTCACTGACGACAACTCGGCGGTCTCCGTCGAGAGCGGTGACTTTGAAGTCACCGAGGCGCCCGAGGGTGACATCTCCTTCGAGGAGACGTTCATCACTGAGGAGCGCGGTGACAATGCGAACATCACGATCAACTTCCAGGGCGACGTCGAAACCGCCAACCTCACGATTGGCGACCAGGAAGAGGTCGGCTACGAGGCTAACGTCTCCGTCGACTCCGGCGGAGAGGACAGTGTCACGGTCGGCTTCAACACGTACGTTGCTGGCAACACCAGCACGCTGAACAACGCTGATCTCGTGTACATCGCTGACGGTGACAGCGACGCGGAGATCACGTCCGTGGACGAAAGCCCGGACAACCTCACCAACATCCTCGAGACGGGTACGTACCCGTTCGAGGTGAGCGACACGAGCTTCGATGAGATCGCCAACGGCAACTCCGACGCGGTCGGCGACCTCGAACTCGAAGAGCGTTCGGTTGACTCGTTCAACCTCTGGACCACCTCGGCTGACGTCTACGAGGACGTCGAAGATGTCGAGGACATCTCGAACGGTGTCGAGAACGACACCGTCGTCGAGACTGACTCGCTGACTGAGGGCGACGTCCTCATTCACGAGCTCAGCGCGACGGGTCTCGAGGGCGCCATCGAAGCGAACGGTGGCAGCCTCGCCGACCTCATCACGGATACCAGCTCTGCGAACGACAGCACGGGCATCGACCTGCGCATCCGCCAGACGGCCGACAGCACCGCGCCGAACTCGGAGCGTAAGCAGGTCGACGTTCAGCAGATGATCGCCGACGGTAACGTCGACATCATCTCGACCGAAGGCTCGTACTACATCGCGTTCGAAGAGAGCAACATCGTCCTTGATGACTCCAGCCGTTCCATCTCGGACGAGGACGCCTTCGACGTGCGTCTCCGCGTGAAGGACGAGCGCCTGCTCGACCCTGACGAGGACGAACTCGAAGACAGCGACGTGGACATCACGGACTTCTACGAGACCGCCACGGTCAGCTTCGAGTACGTCGAAGCGACTGGCGAATTCGATACGCCGGTCGAAGTCCAGGCCGCCGAGGATCAGACCATCACGGGCACGACCAACGCTGCGCCCGGTCAGGAGTTCACGGTCCGCGTGCGCTCCGACTCTGATGTCTCGCCCGGCTTCGTTCAGACTTCCGAGGACGTAACCGTCCAGTCTGACGGCTCCTTCGAGGCGACGGGTCTCGACCTGAGCGAGGCCTCGGTGAACGACACGTTCACCGTGACCGCGCAGCAGGCGACCTTCGACGCTGAGGAAGACGGCACCGTCGTCGAGACGGTCGGCGAGGCCGCCTTCCTCGAGGTCTCGGACCTCGAGCCCGCGGAGGCCACCGCCACTGCTGGTGACTCGGTCACGGTTTCGGCCACGATCGAGAACACCGGCGAGCAGGAGGCCACGCAGAACATCGCGCTCACGCTCGACGGCGACGAACTCGACACGACTGAAGTCACCCTCGCGGGTGGTAACAGCACGACGGTCGAGTTCACCGCTGACACGACCGGCCTCGACGCCGGCGACTACGAGCACGGCATCGCGTCCGACGACGACGAAGCCACCGGCACGCTGACCATTGAGGAAGACACCAGCGGAGACGACTCCTCTGGTGACGACTCCAGTGGAGACGATTCCTCTGGTGACGACTCCAGCGGAGACGATTCCTCTGGTGACGACTCTAGTGGAGACGACTCCTCTGGTGACGACTCCAGCGGAGACGACTCCAGCGGAGACGACTCCTCTGGTGACGACTCCACTGACGGCAGCACGCCCGGCTTCGGCGCGCTCGTCGCGCTCGTCGCCCTCATCGCCGCTGCGCTGCTCGCGACCCGCCGCAACGACTAACGTCGCTGCTACGGTCGCGACTCGCAGTCGCTAAACCATCGGCCCACGCGGGCCGACCCACACGCGGTCTTTCTTTATCGCGCTCACGCCGGCCAGCGGCGGCGCTCACGGTCGAAGTGTTGCGCTGATGCGTATCTATTTATCCGGTAAGTGTCACCGGTAACTACCGGCGACACCGCTCGATACGCACGACGTCTCGTATCCCGACTTGGCATCGGCTCGCTATCCGGGCGGATCGCCGGACTCTCGTTACGGTCGAATCCAAGGGTCAGCGATCGATAGAGTCGACGTTGTTCCTCACACGAGGTCCATCAACGAATCCCGGCACTGAGCACCAGGCCCGCTCTGAGCGAGCCGACTACTCGAGCCCGTCGTTCGACCGCGACTCGCCGCGAACGAGTCGACGGACGTCACTCGGCGGCGACGATGAACCCGAAAAGGACCGCAGATCGACTCCGCGTCCGGGACCGCTCCGACGCCGCCCGCGGTCGGCGGACCCTTACTCCTCGTCGCGCTCACGCCGGCCAGCGGCGGCAATCGCGCTCGCCGCGGACGATACTCGGCGAGCGCGTTCGGATCGAGGCGCACTGAGAGCCGGGGCCCGGAAAAACAGCTACTCCGTTTCGAGTCGCTCGTAGATGATCGCGTGGCGTCGACCGTCGAGTTCGCCCATCTCTAAGGCGATCTCTCGGCGTTCCGCCTCCGTCTCGGCCGACTGATACCGCTCGTACAGGCGGCGAACTTCGTCATCGACCGGAGTCGTGGAATCGCTACTGGACGCCATCTGTGTACTGTTAATCATGCCGGATCCCATTTAGCCGTTGCGGCGCGCACACGCACGAAAATACACGACGGCCGTCGCGACGTCGACGTCCGATTCGGCAGTCGCAAACCGGTGGAGCAAGGCTCGAATCTCGCCGCCGTACTCGAACGTGTACCCGTTCAGCATGTAGAAAACGACTACCGTCCGGAGCGCGGTTCGTTTATTCCCGTCGACGAACGGATGGTCGGCGACGAGCAACCGCATCAGGTGGACCGCCTTTTGATGGATCGTTTCTGGGCTCTCCCCGAAGTATCCCTCTGAAACGTACTGTAACGCCGATTCGATCGAATCTGTCGATCGGACACCCGGCTCCGTCACCTCGCCTTCCCTGACGACCTGCTCGTGTAGATCGCAGATGAGTTCGCGAGACGGATACGACAGTTCACCGGTCATACCGTTCTATCCTTGTCCACAAAACAATCGTTCTTCCGCAGGCCCGATCGTCGCCTCACTGTCCCCGATCACCACCCCGAGCGCCTACTCCTCGTCGCGCTCGACGACGACCGTGCGCCCGGTCAGCGTCTCGGGCGTGAAGCGGTAGAGACTGATGTCGAGGTCCGGCTTGTCGTCCGCCCAGATCTCGAACAGGGGGCGCCGCGCTTCGCCGTACTGCGCGATCGTCTTCGGGGTGAGCTCATCGAGGTCGACCCGTTCGAGGGTGCCGACGCCGACGACGCTCGCGTACTCGTCGTTTTCGTCCTCGTAGACGACCACGCGAGCCCGCGGCGTCGACGCGAGGAACTCGCGCTTCTCGCTGTCGGGCGTCGACACCAGCCGGAGGTACAACGCGCGCTCGTCGGCGTCGTACCCGTAGGAGATCGGGATGGCGTACGGCGCGTCGTCGCGCGCGAGCGCGAGCACTCCCGTCTCGTGACGGGACAGGTGCGCGTCGACCTCGGCCTCCGACATCTCGACCTCGCTGTTCGTCGGCATACCCGAATTTCTTCGCACGGCGGCTTAAAGGGCACGAGACGGCGCGGGGAGCGGGGGCGAACGGGGATCGACGACGACGCGGTGCGGGGCGGCGCGGGGACCGGGGGCAGTGTCGACGGTGCGACGGGCGGACCGCTGGCCGGTCGCGGCGCGGGCTCTCAGTGCATCGCCGGCGCCCCGTCGATGTCCTCCTCGGTGACCGGCGCCCCGCAGACGACGCAGCCTGTCTCGAGCAGCGTCGCCCGCATCGCGTCGTCCACCTCGATCGAGCGCCGACACTCCGGGCAGACGAAGGTGTGGGTGGATCGCCCCGTCATATCTGTGGGTACGACACCCACGCTCATCAAACGGGCCTCGGATTCTCGCGGCTTCGGAACGCGGTCAATCCAGCAGCGACCCGAACAGCTTCCGCTGGGCGGCCGCGACGTGCTCCGTGAACGTCGACCGGCCGATACCCAGCGACGCGGCGACCTCGCCGGCGTTCGCGCCCTTCGGGTGGTCGAAGTAGCCCGCCTCGTAGGCGGCCGTGAGCACCTCGCGCTGGCGCTCGGTCAGCTCGCTCCGGTCGACGGTCACGAGGTCCGACTCCGTCGGCGTCGTCGTCGACTGGAGCAGGCGTAACACCTCCATGTCCGGACACCCGTCGCGGAACGCCTCCAACACCGACCGCAGCGTCGGGAGGTCGCTCGCGTGGAAGGTGATCCGGAGCCGCCCGTCGCGGATCGTCGCCTCCGAGACGGGCGTTCCGTGGCGGTCGAGGACGGCGAACGGCGAGTCGGGGTCGACGGCTGCGTCGAACCGGTAGGCCGCCCGCCCGCCGTAGTCGAAGACGACCTCGACCCCCTCGGGGACCGAGAGGTCGGCGTCAGCGATGAACTCGACGACGACGCGCTCGCGGTTGTCCGCCGGCGTACAGCGCGCCACCTCGATGATCGGCGTCGCTCCGTCGACGACGCCGTCGAACGGGGACACCGTGGTCGGCAGCGAGACCTCCGCCCGAATTCCCGATCCCATCTCGTTCGTCCGTACCCGCCCCGAGCAAAAACGTTGGCGGGCGTGCTCTCGCGGTATAAAACCCCCCGCATATGGTGGGCCACCGTTCGGGATGGTGGAGGCGGTATCTACAGATATGAAACGCCCCCTGCGGACGACCGACGCGACGACGACGACCGAGGGAGACGCGGCGCTCGACGCCACGTTCGAGGCGCTCGCCGACGCCGACTGCCGGGCGATTCTCGCGGCGGCGGCGACGCCGAAGACGACGAGCGAGCTCGCCGAGGACTGCGACATCGCGCTTTCGACCGCCTACCGGAAGGTCGAGCTGCTGAGCGAGACGCCGCTGCTCGCCGAGGGGGTCCGGTTCGACCCGGACGGGGACCACGCCGCCGAGTACGTCCGCGATGCCGCCGACGCCGCAGTCGAACTCGGCGACGACGGCGTCTCGCTCACGGTCGACGACGGGGGGACCGATCCCCTGCGGGCCGCGCTTGACGCGCCCGGTGTCTCGGCCGACTGACGTTTTTCAGGGCCGATCCGGGCCGGAGGCCCCGCAAGCTTTCGAACCTGATAATCGAACGGTCAAGATTATACGCCCGTTTACGAAGGTTTTGCGTATGTCTCGCTCGCCGGAGCCAGATACCCTTATCGATCTCGCGCAAGACAAACTCGCGGTGATCGATGAGCGCGGACGGTTCCGGTATCTCAACGCGGCCGCTCGCAACCTCCTCGGGTTCGACCCCGACGAGCTCGTCGGCACGGACGCGTTCGACCTGATCCACCCCGACGACGTCGACCGGGTCCGGGCCGCGTTCGACGCGTCCGTTGCCGGCGACGCTCCTCCGGACGGCCCGCTGGAGTACCGGTATGCGACCGCTGACGGCGACTGGCTGTGGCTCCGCACGCGCGTGTACCCGCCGGCGGAGACCGGACTCGATGGCTACGCGCTGAGCTCTCGCGACGTCACGCTCGAGGTCGAGTCCCGCCGGCGACTGGAGACGATCGCCTCCACCTCGCCGGACGTGCTGTGGATGTTCACAGCCGACTGGAACGAACTGCTGTTCGTCAACGAAGCGGTGAAAGCCGTGTTCGG
The DNA here is from genome assembly GCF_900102375.1 of Halorubrum xinjiangense. Classification (GTDB taxonomy): domain Archaea; phylum Halobacteriota; class Halobacteria; order Halobacteriales; family Haloferacaceae; genus Halorubrum; species Halorubrum xinjiangense. The sequence goes on along the minus strand of NZ_FNBO01000001.1, from coordinate 516,937 downwards.
GATCGACCGCGAGGCGCTGCGCGAGCGGCCGCGGGCGTTCCTCGAGGTGATCCATCCGGATGACCGCTCTGCGGTCGAGGACGCGTTACAGCGGCTCTCGGCCGGCGAATCGACAAACCTCGACTACCGCATCGGGGTCTCTGACGAGGGGATGCGCTGGGTTCGGGTGCCCGCCCGTCCCGTTGTCGAAGACGGCGAGGTCGTCGCGATCACCGGCTTCGCTCGCGACGTCACCGACGAGTACCGGCGGAAGCGCCAGCTCACGGTGATGGACAACCTGCTGCGCCACACGATCCGCAACGACATGAACATCGTCGACGGTACCGCCGAGCGGATCGCGGCCCGCGCGGACGACGCGCTCCGGGCGCCGGACCCGTCGAGCGAGGGCGACGCCGCCGAACTCGCCGCCGATCTGATCGACCACGCGGAGACGATTCGACGCGTCGCCGACGACCTGCTGACCTCCGCCGAGAAACAGCGCGGCGTGATCGACCTGCTCCGTCGGAAGGAGCCGCCGAAGCCGCTCCGGGTCGCGTCGCTCGTCGGGACCGCGGTCGACAACGCGCTCGCCGACAGCGACGCGGGAGCCGCGGCGGTGTCTGTTCACTGCCCGGACGATCTGCGGGCGTTCACGCATCCCGAGCTGGACTACGCGATCGCGGAGCTGGTCGAGAACGCGATCGAACACGCCGAGGCGGCGCCGCGAGTCGAGGTCGAGGTCACCGCCCCGGCCGACCGCGTCGAGATCACGGTCCGCGACAACGCGCCGCCGATCCCCGCGGACGAGCGCGACCCGATCACCGACCGCTGGGAGATGGACGACCTGAAACACACCGGGGGGATGGGGCTGTGGCTCGTCTACTGGATCGCCGACCGCTCGGGCGGGGACCTCGCGTTCGACGCCGACGCCGACGGGAACGAGGTGACGATCAGCGTGCCGGACGCCGACTGCGACCCGACGCCTCCCTCGGGACGGTGGTCCCCACCGCAAGGGCTCGCCGGTAGGTCCGCCGCGGCCGAGCCGGACGGCGGATCGCCGGCCGACGTCGCCGACACCGGTCCGGATCGGGACGGCGAGGACGGCGGACCGCCGTGGGAATCGACGGACGGCTGACCGAAACCCGATCGATCGTTCACTGTTAACTCCGATTTCGAAGAACCTCCCACCGATCTTAAGCCGACGCTTCGCGTACTCCCGAGTTGATGGGTACGCTCAACGAGCTGTTCGACCCGGACCGGGTCGCCGTCGTCGGCGCGACCGCCCGCGAGGGCGCCGTCGGCCGCGCCGTCACGTCGAATCTCCTCGACGACTTCGACGGCGACACGGTCCCCGTCAACCCGAACTACGAGGCGGTGCTCGACACCCCCTGCGTCGACGACGTCGCCGACGCGGACGCCGACGTCGCCGTCGTCGTCGTCCCGCCCTCGATCGTGTTGGACGCCATCGAGGCGTGCGGCGAGGCCGGGGTCCGCAACGTCGTCGTGATCACCGCCGGGTTCGGCGAGACCGGAGAGGACGGAGCGGCGAGGGAGCGTCGCCTCGCGGAGCTAGCCGACGAGTACGACCTCAACCTCGTCGGCCCCAACAGCCTGGGGATCATGTCGACCCCCTCGGGGATGAACGCGACGTTCGGCCCCGAGAACGCCCTCCCCGGCGGGCTCTCCTTTATGAGCCAGTCCGGGGCGTTCGTCACCGCGGTCCTCGACTGGGCCAACGACAACGGGATCGGGTTCAAAGACGTCGTTTCGCTCGGCAACAAGGCCGTCTTAGACGAGACGGACTTCGTCGACCACTGGGGGGACGACGAGGAGACCGACGTGATAATCGGCTACCTCGAGGGGATCGAGGACGGTCGCGAGTTCATCGAGACCGCCCGAGAGACGACGCAGGACACCCCTATCGTCGCCGTGAAGTCCGGGCGGACGAGCGCGGGCGCGCAGGCCGCCTCCTCGCACACCGGCACGCTCGCCGGCTCCGACAAGGCGTACGAGGCCGGCCTCGACCAGGCGGGCGTCATCCGCGCAGAGTCGGTCGACGAGCTGTTCGACTCGGCGGGCATCCTCGGGAGCCAGCCGCTGCCCGACACCGACAGCGTCGCGATCGTCACGAACGCCGGCGGCCCGGGCGTGATGGCGACCGACGCGGTCGGCGACGCCGACCTCGACATGGCGTCGTTCACGAGCGAGACGAGCGACCGGCTCGCCGCGTCGATGCCTGAGGAGGCGAACATCCACAACCCGGTCGACGTGATCGGCGACGCCGACGTCGACCGGTTCCGCGAGGCCTTGGAGATCACCGTCGAAGACGACAACGTCGGTGCCGCCCTCGTGTTGGCCGCGCCGACGGCGACGATCGACTTCGGCGACCTCGCGGACGCGATCGAGGCGGTCAGCGAGGAGATGGACGCGCCCGTCGCCGCCTGCCTGATGGGCGGCGACCGGACCCGCGAGCCCAAACAGCAGCTCCAGGCGAAGGGGATCCCCTGTTACTTCGACCCCGCGCGCGCCATCGACAGCCTCGCGACGCTCGCGCGCTACCGCGACATCAAGGCGCGCGAGTACGCGCCTCCCATGGCGTTCGACGTCGACCGCGAGCGCGCCCGCGAGATCCTCTCGACGGTGCGCGACCGCGACGACAACCGCTTGGGTGTCGAGGCGATGGAACTGCTCGACGCGTACGGCATCCCCACGCCCGACGGCGAGATCGTCGACTCGCCCGACCGCGCCCGCGAGGTCGCCGAAGGCGTCGACGGCGACGTGGTGATGAAGATCGTCTCCCCGGATATCCTCCATAAATCCGACATCGGCGGCGTCGCCGTCGGGGTCGCCGACGACGACGTGGCCGACACCTACGAGGACCTCATCACCCGCGCGCGCAACTACCAGCCGGACGCGACCGTCCTCGGCGTACAGGTACAGGAGATGGTCGACTTAGACGACGGCGTCGAGACCATCGTCGGGATGAACCGCGACCCGCAGTTCGGGCCGCTGCTGATGTTCGGGCTCGGCGGCATCTTCGTGGAGGTGATGGAGGACACCACCTTCCGCGTCGCGCCCGTCTCCGAGCCCGAGGCCCGCGAGATGACCGAGGAGATCCAGTCGGCGCCCCTGCTCCGGGGCGCCCGCGGCCGCGACCCCGTCGACGTCGACGCCGTGATCGAGACGATCGGCCGGCTCTCGCAGCTGGTCACCGACTTCCCGGCCATCCTCGAACTCGACATCAACCCCCTCGTCGCATTGCCCGACGACGACGGCGGCACGAACGCCGCCGCCGTCGACGTGAGACTCACCGTCGACCCGGAGGCGCTCGACGCGCCGGAGTCCGACGCGGAGACCGACCCGAAACCGCTCGACGCGGAGGAACCCACCGATGACTGACACACCCACCACACTCGTCACCGCGACCGGAGACAGCGCCGGAAAGACAGCGATCACCGTCGCCTTAGCGCGACTCGCCGCCGACCGCGACAGCAGCGTCGGCTACATGAAACCGAAGGGCACCCGACTCCAGTCGAACGTCGGCAAGACGCTCGACCAGGACCCCATGCTCGCCCGCGAGGTGCTCGGCTTAGACGCGGAGATGCACCAGATGGAGCCCGTCGTCTACTCGCCGACGTTCGTGGAGGGCGCGATCCGCGGCACCGAGGACCCGGCCGCGCTCCGCGACCGGATCCGCGAGGAGTACGACGACATCGCCGAGGACCACGACCGGGTGTTTATCGAGGGGGGCGGCAGCTGGACCACCGGCGGCGTCGTCGACCTCACCGACGTCGACGTCGCGGAGCTGCTCGACGCGCGGGTCGTCCTCGTCGCCGAGTACGGCTCGCCGAACGACTTAGACGAGGTGTTGGCGGCCGCCGACGCGTTCGGCGACCGCCTCGCCGGCGTCGTGTTCAACAAGGTGTCCGACGACGCCTTCGAGTCGCTCGACCAGGACGGCATCCCGTTCCTGGAGTCGAAGGGGATCACCGTCTTCGGCGCGATCCCCCACGAGAAGGCGCTCGCGGGCGTCACGGTCGGCGAGCTCGCCGACGAGCTGGGCGCCGAGCTGCTCACCGACGCGCCCACCGACGCGTTTGTCGAGCGCTTCCTCGTCGGCGCGATGGGCGGGGACGAGGCGCTGCGCTACTTCCGACGCGCCCGCGACGCCGCCGTCATCACCGGCGGCGACCGCGCGGACGTCCAGACCGCGGCGCTCGAGGCCTCCGGCGTCGCCTGCCTCGTGCTCACCGGCGGCCACCGCCCCTCTGGCGCGGTGTTAGGCAAGGCCGCCGACGCCGGAAAGCCCGTCCTCGCCGTGAACACCGACACCGTCACCGCCATCGACCGCGCCGAGGAGGTCGTCCGCGGCGGGCGCACGCGCGACGTGCGGACGGTCGACCGGATGGCCGAGCTGCTCGGCGACCACGTCGACGTCGACGCGCTGGTCTGAGGGGGATCTCTCCCCCTCCGGTTCGCTCCCGGTCCGCGGTCGTGTTCGCCCGCGATCCGTGATCGTCTGACGTACTGTTTTCACGGTGGACGACGTACCCCGCCCATGACCAGTCTCTCGGAGGCGTACGGCGGACGGGGGCGCTCCGGGGTCGACCCGCGTCGGCTGTACCTCGGTGTGGGGTCGTTCGTCGCGGGCGCGCTGCTCGTCGTCGCGGGGATACTCGTGGCGGCCGAGGTGGTGCTGCCGTCGGGGTTCACCTCGGGCACGGCCCGGGAAGTCGGCGGAATCGTCGGCGGCGTCGGCGTCCCGCTCGTGTTGCTCGGCGTGATGGCCGTCCTCCCCGCCGAGCGCAACACCTACGTCGCGGCGGTCGTCGGCGCGGCCGTCATGTGCCTCGGCGTGGCTCTGTTCGCGCACGCGTATCCCCAGCAGTGGGTGGGCGGGCCGCGTCCGGAGCTGACCGACCTCACCCTCCCGACCGCCGGGGTCTACTTCCTCGGCGCCGCGACGACGCTGTGGAGCGTGTTCGTCGGCGTCGCCAACTTCAAGACCCGAAACGACCCCGGCGGCACCGTCTCGATGGAGGTGACCCACAAGGGGGAGACGAGAGTCGTCGAGGTCCCCCGCGACCAGCTGAGCGGGCGCGGTGGCATCGGCCTCCTCGGCGGGACGCCCGACGGCGAGGTCGAGACGCAGACGAACCGCCCCGACGACGGTGCTGCCGGCTCCGCGACGCGGGGCGGTTCTTCCGCGTCCGCGTCGGGCGGCCGGGCAAACGCGTCGTCGGGATCCGGCGCGGGAGCCTCCGGTGCGGGCGGTCCGGCTACCGGCGCGGAAGCCTCTGGTGCGGGCGGTCCGGCTACCGGCGCGGAAGCCTCTGGTGCGGGCAGTCCGGCTACCGGCGCGGGTGGTCCGGCCACCGGCTCGGGCGGGCAGTCGAGCGTCCCCGGCGGCCGCTCCGGCCCCGGCTCGGCGGGCGTGAGCGACGGCGGCAGCGCCGAGAGCGACATCACCTCGCCGCTCGACGACGCGGGGCCGGCGGGCGGTCCGTCGTCGCCGGCGACGCCGGAGCCGACGCCGTCGCCCGGCTCTCCCGCCGCGCGTGACGGCCCCGGCGACACCTACTGCGGCAACTGTGCGAAGTTCGACTACGTCCGGACGGACGACGGGATGCGCCCCTACTGTGCCCACTACGACGAGCTGATGGACGACATGGAGGCGTGCGACTCTTGGACGCCCCGGTAGCGACCCTCCCCGACCGCCAACTCTCGTCGTTCTCAGACGGGCTCCGTCGACGGGAGCTGCGACTCCGCGACGGCGAACGTGAGCGTGCTCAACACGCCGATGAGCGTCCCGGCCGCGAGCGCCATCGCCAGCTCCGAGAGCCCGAGCGCCGTCACGCCCGGCGCGTCCGGGAGGAAGAACCCGGAGACCGCGAATAACACGACGGCGATGGCGGCCACGTAGAACGGGGCGTTGAGGTAGCGCCACCGGAACCGGCCGGCGAGGTACTCGTCGGTGATCTGCCCGAGGCTGGAGGTGACGCCCGCGACGCCGAGCCACTGGACGAAGCCGTGGACGAACGCGGCGACCGCGGTGCCGGCGGCGAGCGGGCTCCCCTGTGCGCTCCGGACGACGTCGACGGTGTCGATCCCCTGAACGCCCCCCACGACGACTAAGGCGAGCGCGACGACGTAGGTGACGAGCGTCACGCGGCCGGTGTAGAGGACGTTACGGACGGTTTCGGCGGTCCCGTCGACGGTGTCTTCGAGCCCCAGCCCGCGGAACAGCGAGTAGAGGCCGACCGCGCCCGAGAGGATTCCTAGCACGGCCGCGCCGGCGACGTCGAAGAGGTTCGCGACGACGACGAGCGGGTAGATGAGGAGGACCACGCCGAGCGGGATTAAGATTGTGCCGCGGGTCTCCGGGTCGGCGAGGACCTGCTTGATCGTGTAGTAGAGCGATTCGAGGTCCTGCGCCTGCCGGACGACGACCCGGCGCATCCCGTCGATCGGCATCCGGGACCGGATCACGGGGAGGACGGACTCGTCTTGGGCGCCGTCGGTGATCACGACCGCCGAGATCTCCTCGCCGGTCGACAGCTCGGCGAGCACGCGGTCGACCTCCTGACCGACCGCGCGGTTCGCCTTCACGTCGGGGCCGTCGACGCCGGTGACGGCCGCGACCTCGACGGCCTCGCCCTCGGCGGCCAGTTCGTCGTGGACGTTGACGCCCTGGAAGAGGACGTTGACGTCCGAGTCCTCCGGGTCGGCGGTCGCGAGCGCGACCGCGGCCTCGGTGACGTCGTCGGCGCCGATGACCGGGGTGGGGATCCCGGTCTTGCGGCCGAGGTCGTCGTCGAGGTCGACACAGAGGACGAGCAGCATCGTACGCGGCTACGCGAGGGGGCGACATATGTTTTCGGCTCGACTCGCGGTCGGGGAACCCGTCGACTGCGTCGGCGCAGGCGGTCGCGTTGGTGCGCGCGCCCGCGTCGTCGACCGCCGTCAGCTCTCCTCGTTCGGCTCGTGTTCGAGCCCGTTCATCATCGAGCGGACGTTCTCGCCGTCGCCGAGCGGCGCGGGGTACGCCGCCAGGGGGAGGACGTAGTCCTCGCCGGCCTCGACCGTGTCCCCGACGTGGAACTCGAGCTCGACGCTCACGCCGGTCCCCTCGATCTCGCCGTCGGCCGAATACACGACCACCTCGGCGTCGGTGCCGAGGACCTCCGTGGTGTACTCCGAGCCGCGTTCGAGGTTGCTGACGCCCTCGTAGCGGTCCGCGATCAGGGCGGCGCGCTCGTCCGGGCCGAGCTCGGCAATCGGGTTGAACGCCCGCCCGAGCACCTCGACGCGCGGCGTCGCCACCGCGGCGAAGACGGCCGCCTGGTAGCGCTCGCCGAACAGCTCGACCGCCTTGTCGTACTCGGCGACGGTGTTGGTCACACGAACCTCCCGGGTCTGTCCGCCGACATCGAACTCCCGGCTGAGGGTCTCGTCGGAGATCTCGTTGCGCTCGTACCCCGTCTCGGAGAGCGTCTCGTCGGCGACGGTCGCGGTGCCGGCGCTGAACTCCGCGGGGCCGCCGGTGGCGACGTCGAGCGCGGTACAGCCGGCGAGCCCCGCGAGTCCGACGGCGCCTGCGAGCCCGAGCGCGCCCCGACGGGTTGTCGCGTCGGTCGTCGAGCGGTTCTCGTCGCCGGAGTCGAGGGTCTCACCGGGTTTCATGGCTTCCTCTCGCGGCGGCGCGGGTACATACTTTGTGTTCGGTCACCCCTTCTTCGGCGTCGAAGCGGGATCGACCGCCGAATCCGCGGGCGTGCCAACGGCTCTCCCGGCAGCGCGCGGTTCGGACGCTTTTTGAGGCCGCGGCCGGTAGATGGTGGTAGATGATCTCCAAGGGCTGTGAACAGTGCGCCAAGGGCGGGAAGATGGTGCTTTTCGTCTACGGCTACTGCGACCAGCGGGACTGCTTCTACTGCCCCCTCGGAGAGAACCGGAAGAACGTCACCGACGTGTACGCCAACGAGCGGAAAGTCGAGTCCGACGAGGACGTCATCGAGGAGGCCAAGCGTATGAGCGCGCTCGGCACCTCCATCACCGGCGGCGAGCCGCAGGAGGCGATGGCGAAGACGACCCGGTATCTCGAACTGCTGAAAGACGAGTTCGGCGAGGACCACCACACCCACCTCTACACCGGGATCACGGGCGGTCGCGAGAACATGCGCCGCCTCTCGGAGGCCGGGCTCGACGAGATCCGCTTCCACCCACCCTTAGAGATGTGGGGCGACATGCACGGCACCGAGTGGGAAGACATCCTCCATATCGCCCGCGAGGAGGGGCTCACGCCCGCCTTCGAGATCCCGGGAATTCGCGCGGAGCCGGAGTTCCTGGAGTTCTTAGACGAGGGCGCGGCCGAGTTCTGTAACATCAACGAGTTCGAGATGTCCGACGGGAACTACCGCCGGATGCAAGAGGAGGGGTTCGAGCTCCAAGAGGGGCACATGTCTGCGGTCGAGGGGTCGAAAGACGACGCCATCCTCGAGGAGATGGCGAGCCACGAGAAGGTGTACTTCTGTACGTCGGTGTTCAAAGACGCCGCCCAACACCGCAACCGCCTGAAGCGAATGGCGAAGAACATCCGCCGCGAGTTCGACGAAGTGACCGACGACGGCACGCTCGTCTACGGGAAGGCGTTCGCTGACCCCGCGCGCTTCGAGGCGCTCGGCGTCCCCGAGGAGTTCTACACCGTCAAGTCGAACCACGTCGAGGTCGCGTGGTGGCTCCTCGAAGAGATGGTCGAGGACGGCGACTTAGCCGAGGGCGAGATCGTCGAGCAGTACCCGACTGCGGACGGCACGGTCGTTGAGCGCACGCCGGTCGCCTGAAGCGGACTCTCTCGGCCTTTTGCGTCGAGTTCTCTGTTTTGTCGTGTTTAGGACCTCCAGCGCGGAACCACCGGTTTGCTGTGCGGTCGGCGCGTGCCGGTGAGCGCCCGCAGGGCGCGAACCGCACGCGCGAGGGAGTCGGCCGACCGGAGCGGAGCGGAGGGAGGTCGACGAGGCTGGGGAGGTGTGAGGTGCGGTGCTGTGCGGTGCGGGGCGGGACTCAAAGGGGCAGCCGCGAGGCGGGCGCAGGTGACGCAAGGACCGCAGGGAGGGAGCGGTAGCGACCGACCGAGGACCGCAGCGAGCGTGCGCCCGCCTCGCGGCTGGGGCTTTGATGGTGTTAACGGTCGACCAGTCGCCAGCGCAGCCCCTCGCTGCCATCGCTCTCCAGTGTGTGTGGTGCCTCCTACTATCACAATTATAAGTGATAAACACGTACAGCCGCGCATGGCCTCTGAAGAACCCGTATTTACCGACGTGAGCATCGGGCAGACGGTGTACGACGAGAGCGGCGAGGAGCTCGGTACCGTCCGCGGGGTCGACGACGCGGGCTTTTACGTCTCTGCGCCGACCGGCACGGACCCGCTGGCGCTCACCGACGCCCGCGACGTGTTCGGCACCGCCTACGTGATGTGGCGCTGCTGGGAGTGCGGCGAGATGGGCGAGATCGGCTCGGAACTCCCCGAGAACTGCCCCAGCTGCGACGCGCCCCGCGAGGAGCTGTACTACTGGGCCGAAGACTGAGACGACGAGCGCGGAGACTCGGCTCGTCTTCCCGTCGTTCAGTTATAACTGGTTGACCAACTCGGCGCGGCGGACACCGCCGAAGTCCCAGCCGCTCGGTTATTCGTGGTCGACTGTGGATCGACGGCGAACACCACCGAAGCCCCAGCCGGGAGGCGGGCGCACGCTCGCTGCGCGCTTCAGTCGCTCGCGGTGCTCGCTCCTCCAGTGCTTGCGTCGCCTGCGCCCGCCTCCCGGCTGCCCCTTCGGGTCCCGCCCCGCACAGCACGGCGACCGCACCTCACGCCTCCCCAGCCTCGCGGTTCGCGCTCTCCGAGCGCTCACCGCGTCCCTCGCACGCGCTCCTCGCGCCCTGCGGGCGCTCGGAGGCGCGCGCCACCGCACGTCTCTTTATAAATAGACCCCAACCGCTTCCACAGTCGCTTATAAATGGGCGTCGCCGGCAGCCGGTTCAGTCGGCGTCCACGAAGTCCCCGAGGTTCGCCTGAAGCCCGGCCGCCATCGTCGATTTTCTGCGGAGGCGCCCGAGCGAGACGGGGAGGTGGTCGGCGACGCCCCGGACGGCCTCGCCGAACGTCTCCGCGGTCCCGCGCTCTCCCGCGAACGCGTTCCGGACGGCCTCGCGTACCTGCCAGACGCCGACCGGTCCCCAGTAATCGTCGGAGACGTGGCGCAACACGAGCGCCTTCGCCTGCCGCCCGCGGTCGTCGAGGTGTTCTAAGATGCCGAGCCGGGCCGCGTAGTAGGCGCCCGCCGTCTCCTCGACGTAGCCGGTTCGGCCCTCGCGCCCCTCGCTGGCGGCCGCGAGGTAGACGCCCGCGTCGGGGTCGGGATTCCAGATCGATCCGGGCGATTTCATCTCGACGAGCTCGTACTCCCACCGTCCCGGGACAAAGATCACCCAGAACGCGTTGCCGAGGTACTCGTTGCGGTGGACCTCGATCCGGTCGACCGTCGGGTTGTCGCGGATAGAGCCGCGGAGGAACTGCCCGACGGTGTCGTCGACGGCGGTGATCGACCAGCGCGTCGGGACGAGTCGGCGGTTCTCCCCCTGCCCGAGCGCGCCCGCCGAGAGGATCGTGTTGATCTCGTACACATCGAACCCGCGGCGGTAGAGGTACGTCATCGCCCCCTCCGCGCGCCAGTCGTCGTCTTCGAGCGTCTTCTTCACCGGCCGCGGGACGTGCGGGTTCTCGCCGAGATCGGCGGTCCGGGCCGCGGCGCGCGGCCCGGTCGGCGTCTTGATGTCCTCGGTGCCGACCTCGAAGTCGAGGTCCGGCCGGCCGTCGAGTCCGATCTCAACGTCGACCGGGCGGTCCGCGATGGCGACCTCGCGTTGAACGCCGAGCCAGCCGTCCCACGCGTCGTGAACGCTCTCGGCGGGGCCGCCCCCGCCACCGACCGATTTCACCCCGCCGGTCGCGCCCGCGTCCGCGACGTCGACCCCGCGCGTCGAGTTGAGCAGGCTGGTCCGGCGGTCGAACACGTCGGAGATGGAGACGCCCTCGTCGTACCACGCGGCGGAGGTCTCGAACGCCTCGGCCCGATCCTCGCGGCCGACCGGCGAGAGCAGCCCCGTCGAGACGTTCGGGTAGTCGGCGCGGCCGACGAAGATGGACGGGGAGACGCTGCCGACGACGGCGTCGTTGGAGACGTGCTCGTCGAAGCGCCGCTCGAAGGAGTCGAGGTGGTCGAGGATGCCGTAGTCCTTCTCCGCGGCGAGGCGCCGCCGCTCGGCGCGCTCGTTCGCCTCGAACTCGATGAACTCGTCGAGCCGCATTCGGATCGGCGTTGGCGGCGCACCGGCTTGAACGTTTCCGGCGCGGGCGGAACACGCAGCGCGAGAACGGGAGAAGGGCAGCGCGAGAACGGGAGAAACGAGAAACCGAGACGAGCCGGGCGCCGCCTAACTGTGGATCCCCATCGCTTCGATCTGCTCTTGGTACCGGTTGCGGATGGTGACCTCGGTGACCTGCGCGACGTCGGCGACCTCGCGCTGGGTCTTCTTCTCGTTACAGAGCAGCGAGGCCGCGTAGATGGCGGCGGCGGCGTAGCCGGTGGGCGACTTCCCGGAGAGCAGGCCCTGCTCGGCGGTCGTCTCGATGATCTCGTTGGCCTTCGACTGCACCTCCTCGGAGAGCTCCAACTCCGAAGAGAACCGCGGGACGTACTTCTTGGGGTCGACCGGCCGCATCTCTAAGCCGAGTTCCTGAGAGATGTAGCGGTACGTCCGGCCGATCTCCTTGCGGTCGACCCGCGAGACCTCGGAGATCTCCTCGAGGCTCCGCGGGATCCCTTCCTTTCGACAGGCCGCGTACAGGGCGGCGGTGGAGACGCCCTCGATCGAGCGCCCGCGGATCAGGTCCTCGTTCAAGGCCCGTCGGTAGATGACGGACGCCACTTCGCGGACCGAGCGCGGGACGCCGAGCGCGCTCGCCATGCGGTCGATCTCCGAGAGCGCGAATTGGAGATTGCGCTCGCCGGCGTCCTTCGTCCGGATTCGCTCCTGCCACTTCCGGAGGCGGTGCATCTGTGACCGCTTCTTCGAGGAGATGGAGCGCCCGTAGGCGTCTTTGTCCTTCCAGTCGATCGTCGTCGTCAGCCCCTTGTCGTGCATCGTCTTCGTCGTCGGGGCGCCAACGCGCGACTTCGACTGCCGCTCCGAGTGGTTGAACGCGCGCCACTCCGGGCCGGGATCGATCTGCTCGTCTTCGATGATCATCCCCGTCTCCTCGTGTATCAGCTCCCCGTCGGCCGTCCGGGTGAGATCCTCCGGATCGAAGTCCTCGGGGTCCAGTTCGTCGACGTCCTCGACGTCGATCTCGTCTTCCTCGGCGTCCTCGTCCCCCACGCGCTGCCGGTCGTGATCCCGTTGCCGGGTGGGCCGTGTCATCGCATTTATATACTATCCAAACGGTTTAACTTAAAAGTTCGTTACCATGTGGGTCTATACCATGGATGGCGAGCCTCCAGTCGGTCTCGTGCGGACAGCGGACGGACAGCCCTTTGTCCGCAGGGCGCGGAGTTCGCACGAATGCCGACGATCGACTGCGACCCGGCCGTCGCGCGCGAGCGACTCGCGGGCGAGGACGTTCGGATCGACGAGGGGAACACGCCCCACGAGCGGTGGCGCGCCGAGCGCGACGGGGCCGTCGCGGTCGCGTACGACGACAAGGTCGTCGTTCAGGGGAGCGACCCGACCCGACTGACCGCCCTGTTGCGCGACGGCGGCGGCCGCGCGCACGTCTACTTCGACGGCGCTTCCCGCGGGAACCCGGGCCCGGCCGCGGTCGGCTGGTGTCTGGTCACCTCCGACGGGGTCGTCGCCGAGGGCGGCGAGCGGATCGGCCGCGCGACGAACAACCAGGCCGAGTACGCCGCCCTGATCCGCGCGCTAGAGGGGGCCGACGAGTACGGCTTCGACGCGGTCGACGTTCGGGGGGACTCCCAACTCATCGTCAAGCAGGTCCGCGGCGAGTGGAACGCCAACGACCCGGAGCTCCGCGAGCGGCGCGTCCGCGTCCGGGAGCTGTTGGAGCGGTTCGACCGCTGGTCGATCGCCCACGTACCGCGAGAGATAAACGAGCGCGCCGACGATCTGGCGAACGAGGCACTCGATGACGCGAACTGACGACGACCCGCCGGAGTGGGCGAAAGAACGGGCACGCGAGATGATGGCGGCGGCGAACGACGCGGAGGCGGACGAGTCCGACGCCGAGGGCGCACCCGCCCCCGACGCTGACCGCGTCCCGGACGTGCCGGTCGAGGCGGTCGACGAGGCGGAGCGGCTCACCCGGCTCGCCCGCGAGGCCGAGTCCGCGGAGCCGACGCCGGAGATCGAGGAGGCGGCCGACCAGTACCGCGAGCGGCGCGACGCGCTCGCGGCCGAGTACGGCTACACCGCGCGCGTCCGCGACGAGGACGACGCGCTGGTGTTGTACCCAGACGAGTGGATGGCGGACGGAACCGTTCAGCTCGACAAGGTCGAAGACACCGACCGGGCGGTCGAGGTGTCGCTGTCCGGCCCGGGCGACGCCGACCGCTACCGGGAGGTGGCCGCGTACAACGAATCGGTCGCCGAGGCGGTCGACGAACGGGCAGCCGAGGTCCACGCGCGGACCGCGGAGACGTTCGCGGCGTTCATGAGCAACCACTACGTCCGCCCGGTCGACGACGCCACGCCGGCGATGCGCGCCGAGTTCCGCGAGGAGTACCTGGTCCGGAACGGGTGGCCGACCGACGAGCAGCTCGACGCCGTCGACGAGTCGCTGTCCGTGATCGAGTCCGTCGCCGCCGAGGTCGACGACCCCGCGGACGCCGACGCGGACGACCGCGACGCTCCCAGCGATTCGGCGTAGGCTGCGCTCAGCGGAGAGAAAACGCGGCTTTCGCCGCGCCGTGTGCCAGAATTTTTCGGTTGCGTTCGGTGCTGTCGGTGCTCGGGTACTGCGGACTCGTTACTCGAGCAGCGCGCGGACCTCGTCCGCGCGCGTCTCGTCCGTGACGAACCGGTCGAGGACCCACTCGATCTGGCCGAGGACGACGTCGTGGCCCTCGTCGGTGAGCTCGTACTGGTTCGTCCGCTTGTCGAGTTCGCTCTTCTCGACGAGCCCGTGGTCGACGAGGTCGTCGAGATTGGGGTAGAGCCGGCCGTGGTTCACTTCGGAGCCGTAGTACGCCTCCAACTCCCGCTTGATGGCGAGGCCGTACATCGGCTCCTCGGCGAGGATGGAGAGGATGTTCTGTTGGAACGCCGTTAGGTCGCTCGCGGCCGTCGACTCATCAGTGACTGTTTGTGCCTCTGACATGCCTGACATGAGGGGACCCGAACTTATAATCTTTCTCAACATTCACGATCGTAGCGATGCGTAACCCCGGACATTTGTCCGGATCTCTCGGTATCGACGGTCTCTCGGCGGACGCTCTTGGTATCCGGCGGTGAAGCGCGTTCGACTGATCGATTCCGTTCTCCGCAGGTGGACCGAGGAATCGTCGGTCGCGCTCCGATTACGGCTCGCGATCGAAACCGAGCGATCGGGGGTTCGACCCGTTTCGTCTCCGTTTCGTCGGCTCTCTGCGGTTCAGTGATGTCGGCTCTCTGCGGTTCAGTGTCATCGCCTCTCTGCGGTTCAGCGACGTCGACTTCTCGTCGTTGTGGCGACGACGAGGACGGGTCGCCACGCGATCCCGAAAGGACTTTGCCCGACTTCCACCCATCATCGGGCACATGGTCAACCTCTGGGAAGATCTCGAGACGGGACCGAACGCGCCGGACGAGATCTACGCCGTCGTCGAGTGTCTCAAAGGCGAACGGAACAAGTACGAGTACGACAAGGACATCCCCGGCGTCGTCTTAGACCGCGTGCTTCACTCGAACGTCCACTACCCGTACGACTACGGCTTCATCCCGCAGTCGTACTACGACGACGAGGACCCCTTCGACGTGATGGTGCTCGTCGAGGACCAGACGTTCCCCGGCTGCGTCGTCGAGGCCCGCCCCGTCGCGCTGATGAAGATGGACGACGACGGCGAGCAGGACGACAAGGTGATCGCGGTGCCGACCGAGGACCCGCGGTTCGACCACATCGAGGACCTCGAAGACATCCCGCAGCAGACCCTCGACGAGATCGACGAGTTCTTTTCGACCTACAAGAACCTCGAGGCCGGCAAGGAGGTCGAA
The DNA here is from genome assembly GCF_900102375.1 of Halorubrum xinjiangense. Lineage (GTDB taxonomy): Archaea > Halobacteriota > Halobacteria > Halobacteriales > Haloferacaceae > Halorubrum > Halorubrum xinjiangense. The sequence goes on along the minus strand of NZ_FNBO01000001.1, from coordinate 501,691 downwards.
ACGCTGGGCTGGGAGGACAAACAGGCCGCCAAGGACGCGATCGAACACGCGCAGGACCTGTACGACGAACAGGTCGCCTAACCGCCAAATAACCGAGGCGCATCCGCCGCCCGCAGCCGGATGCGTTATGCCTATGGGTAATTTTTAGGGCGTGAGTCGCGTATCGTCACGTAGAGCCATGAGCGCCACCACGCCCTCCGTCGGCATCGACCACCCGACGGTCGTTCCCGCGAACTTCGACCCGGACGACGCGACGACCGAGACGGCCGCCGACGAGGCAGCTGACGAGGCCGACGCGACGGACGACGCGTAGGAGGCGGTCCCTTCTCAGACCCGCTCGACGACCGAGGAGAGTCGCGTCGCGTCGTCCCGCAGCGACGCGAACGCGTCGTCGGCCCACTCGACGACCGCCTCCTCGCTCGATTCGAGCACGCACCGCGGGTTGTTTCGCTCGTCGTACGCGGTCACGCACGCGACGTCGCCACAGCGGAAGAGGCCGTACTCGATCGGCTCGGCGCTGACGTACACCTCGGCGTCGTCGTCGTCGAGCGCGCGGTCCGTCGCCGGCTCGAACTCCGCGACCGACGCGTCGGCCACGTCGCGGTCGATGATCAGCTCCACGCTCGCGCCGTCGTCAAGCGCCGCGGCCGCCGCGTCGTTGAACTGCTGGAGGACGACGGGGGAGACGGCGCGGATATCGCCGCCGCGGCTTTCCCGCAGGAGTTCTGTGAGCCGATCGACGACGGCGAGTGGGTTCTGGTCGGACGCGACCGTGAGATCGCTGTCCGGGATCCCCTCCGCGGGGAAGTCGACGCCCACGCGCTCGACGGTCTCGGCGAACCGCCCGTAGCGCTCGGCACGGTCGACCTCAGTGAGGAGCGTCTCGTACGCGTCGTGGACGCGCTCCCCGGTCGGCGTCACGCGGTAGTCGCCGTCGCGTTTCACGACCCAGTCCCGCTCGCGGAACCCCCCGAGGATCCGCTGGACCGTCGTTCGGGTGGCGTCGACCGCGTCGGTCAACGCCGCGGGGCGCTGCGGCTCCTCGCGCAGCGCCCGGAGTATCGCGACCCGAACGGGCGAGCCGGCGAGGTACTGTGCGCCGTCGTGTCCCTCCTCCGCCGTCATCGTGTGATCCGCGTGTACGGGTACCGCCGTGTTAACCGTACCGCGTCTCGGGGGTGGTCCCTCGATCGCCCCGTCCCGCTCCTCGACGGCGTCAGTCCCGGTAGCGGAACGACACGACGGTGCCGACGGTGTCCTCGCCGGCGATGCGCTCCGTGGTCACCGTCACGGCGGCGAGCGCGTCCGCGCCGAGCGCCTCCTCGATCACGGCCCGCAGCGCGTCGGGGTCGGCGCCCTCCTGTCTCACCGGCACGCGCACCTGTCGGCGGTTGACCGCGACGTCGCCGAGGTCGTACTCGGTGTGCTCGAACGCCTCTCGGATTGCCGCCTCGATGTCGGTCATAGCGGGTCACATTCCGCGCCCGGCGGTGAAAAAACGCGGTCCTCGGTCAGTGTCGCGAGCGCGATCGGGCGTAGTCGTCTACAATCGCGCTAAACGGCTGATTCCTCGACTCTCAACGGCCACATCCATTTAATACAGTTTAAATATATTTCAAATATCTCTATCGTTCAACCGCAGAACAATCTTAATATTTATTTATCCTGATACTTTCCGAATATGCACGAAAGTGTGGCAGATTACGTGGCAGAGCACCCGAAGATGGCCGGCGTCCTGTTCAGCGCGTTGCTGCTACTGACGCAGGCATCATCTGCGGCAGCGAATATCGCTACCACGAATCCCGGTCCTTAATCAATAACAACTTCGTCACTCCAGCTCAGTCCGTCGTTGATAAAAACAGGTACTGTCTCTAAATTGAGCAGATCCATCAGTTCATGCTGACAAATCTCTTGGATATTTATGACAGTTGGGATATAGTGGTTGTCCGTTGAATCTGAGAGATTTATCCCAGTTAATGATCCTATCCCATACGGTCCATTAGGAAGCATTCTCGCATCCAGATCCCACGAATCCGTAGATGGTTCTGAGAGATCAAGCACAGAAACGGAGCCGCTCCGGCTCTGGCAAACGGTTGTTCCCCCGTCGCCCACGACGATGTACTGGTGTCCCGTAATTAACTCCCGCTTCGCCACGTGAAGCGCGGTCCGGAGGTTGAACCCGCTGTTCATCAGGCGGGCGATGATCCGGCCGAGCGTCGTCGCGGGCGAGTTCGCCACGTCGGAGAGGGTGACGATGCCGCCGCGCGAGCCGCGGTGGACCAGGGCCTCGCCCTGCTGGTAGGACTGGCAGGCGTTGAGCAGGAAGGCGCTGACGCCGATCTCGAGGTCCTCGTCGGTCAAATCGAGGTAGCTGTCCGCGCACTGCATCCCGCGGTCGTCGACGTGGCCGATGTAGTGGAGGAAGTCGACGTCGGACTCGAGGGTCTCGCGCATCTCCTCGCGGGTGAGGTCGTGGCGCACCTCGATGTCGAACTGGACCATGTCGCGGAGCCCGTACAGGTCGGCGACGTTCCCCTCCTCGCGCATCTGGTCGTCGTTACAGACCACGAGGACGGAGATCCGCGACTGCTCGACCTGCCCGGCTTCGAGCCGGCGGTGGTACGCGTCGAGCGTCGCCTTGTTCGCGTCGAGCGGGACGCCGTCGCCGACCCACGCGTGCTCGACGGTGTCGACCGGCTCCGGGCGGACGAAGTCGGTCTGCGCTGGGACGGCGCCGCGGTCCGTGGAGGCGTCCGCGCCGCGGGTGGCTCTCGGGCTCGTGACGCCTGCGCTCGCGCCGCGCACGAACTCGCCGCCGCCGAGGGCACCGCCGCTGTCGGGGTCGACGGCGCCGTCGGAGGCGACGCCGCCGACCGGGATCTCCCGCCTCGTGGCCGCCGACGGGTTCCGGTCCGCACCGCCAAGGAAGCCGACGCCGACGCCCCCGTCTTCGTCTACCGGCGTGACGGTCTCCGGCGAGCGAACGATCGAGAGCTCGCCGGCGACGAACGGGAGCATCTCCACGTTCTCGGGGTCGGGCCGGACGTCCGTCGTCAGCGTCCACTGCGGCAGCTCCGGCTCGACGTCCGCGAACGGGACCTCGAGGTACTCGCCGAGCCGCTCCGCGAGCGGGAGGTCGTACAGCCGCCCCCAGTCGAGGCCGAGGTCGGTGGTTTCGCGCTCGTGGAGGTCGACCGGGTAGAAGCCCTCCGTGCGGGCGAGACAGTCCATGTGGAACGACTGCCTGAGCACCCGCGCGGTCCGCGCCTCGAACCCGGGCTCAAGGGGGTAAGACCACCCGTCACCCTCGATCCGCGGCTCGTCGCCCGGGACGACGTCGGCCGCGAAGTAGTACGCCAGCGAGACGACGGGGTAGAGGTAGCGGTACTCCGGGGGAACGACGATCCGGACGCCGCTGTCGACCGGCTCGACCCGCTCCGGAACGCGGAACTCTTCGCCGGGCTCGATCAGCGGCGGGTGGCCCCGCAGGGTGGGGAACGACCGCTCCGGGCTGGTCGTCTGGAGCGCGGAGCCGAGCAGCGAGACGGCGTCCATCAGGGACTCCGGGTCCGTGGGGGTGGTGATCGTCCCTGCGGGCGTCTGGTGGAGCGATCGGAAGCCGAGCCCGACGATGCCCGGCGTGTCGAGGTCGATCCGGGTCGTCCGGTCGGTCGTGGAGACGGAGAAGCCGGCGTCGAACGTGAGGTACAGCTTCGTCGGCGCCGGGTTGATCCCGACGTGGTACGTCCCGTCCGGCATCGTGTAACAGTCCCCGTGGGTCAGGAGCGTCCCGTCGCCGGCGCGCGTCTCGACGACCGCGACGCGCGGGATCTCGATCGCCCCCGTCTCGACCGCGACGCTGGCGTCGACCGGGAAGTAGTGGTCCGACTCGGGACGCGGCCGCGGGTCGACGGGCCGGTCGGTGTACACCTCGAACTGGGTGTTCTCGATGTGGTCCGTGACGGTGATCCCGTCGGCCTCGCGCAGCGGGTCGATGTCGATGCTCATGGGGACTCGCCGCGGCGGTCGTCGGGGCGGACGGGAACCGACGCCGCGGGGGGTAGTACCGTCCGATTGGACGATAGCGGCGATAAAACTTGCGTCGGTCGGATCGCCGCGGACCGAACGGATAAAGTCCCGGCCGCCCCACCTCCGCATAATGATAACGCTGGGAACGGCCCGCGCCTCCCCGGGCGAGACGGACACGGGCCGTCTCGAGGCGGGGGAGATGCGGGACGGGAGCCCCGTCCGGCTGCCGGTCGCCGTCGTCAACGGCGCGGCCGACGGGCCGACGCTGTACGTACAGGCGGTGAGCGACGGTGACGAGCTGAACGGGCTGGGCGTCGTCAGCCGCGTCGTTCCGCGGCTCGACCCGGCCGAGCTGTCCGGGTCGGTCCTCGTCGTCGGCATCGTGAACCACTTCGCGTTCCAGGCCGCGGAACACCGGAACCCGGTCGACGACCGCAAGATGAACCGCGGCTACCCGGGCGACGCCGACGGGACGACGAGCGAGCGGATCGCCCACGAGACGTTCCAGGCCGCCAAGCGCGCCGACTACATCCTCGACCTCCACCAGGGGTCGACGAGCCGGATGATAAACGAGACGCGCGTGCGCTGCGGCGTCCGCCACCGCCTCCACGGGGAGTGCTTGGAGCTCGCGAAGGCGTTCGGCTGCGGTCACGTCCTCGACATCAAGGGCCCCGACGGCCAGCTCGCCCGGGCTGGCCCGGAACACGGCATCCCCACGGTCGACCCCGAGCTCGGCGGCTGCGTCGGCTGGGACGAGGAGTCGATCCGCTACGGCGTCGAGGGTGTGTTCAACGTGCTCCGTCACTACGGGTTCCTCGACGGCGACGCGCCCCTCGAATCGCAGACCCGCGCCCGCGGCTTCGACCAGTACGGGTCGCCCGCCGGCGGACTGGTCCGCTTCGAGCGCGAACTCGGCGAGCGCGTCGCGGCCGGCGACGTCCTCTTCGAGGTGACCGACACCTTCGGCGCCCTGGAGGGCCGCGTGACCGCCGACGCCGACGGGATCTTCTGGCGGACGCGCCGGCTCCCGCAGGTGGCGGCCGGCGAGTACGTCTGCTCGATCGGCACCAACGTCGACGAGTACTGATGGGGGACTCCGACGGTTCGGGGTCGGCGACGACCGGTCCCCGCCGGCTCCGCTGTTCCGAGTGCGGTGAGACGTACCGCGACCGCTGGGGGTGTCGGTGCGGCGCTCCGCTCGACTTCGCCGACCCGCCGACGCCAACGGGCCCGGCGCCCGACGCCGAGTCGTTCGACGCGCGCGACGGCCTGTGGGCGTTCGGCGACCTGCTCGCCGTCGGCGACGACCCCCGCGACCGCGTGACGCTCGGCGAGGGGTTGACCCCGCTCGTCGACGCCGACGAGGGGCGCGAACCGGCCGGAGACGCGGGGACCGACCTCCCCCCGTGGAACGCGTCGTTCAAGCTGGAGTACGTGTTCCCGACGGGATCGTTCAAGGACCGCGGCGCGACCGCGACGCTGACCCGGGCCCGCGAGCTGGGCGTCGAGCGCGTCGTCGAGGACTCTTCCGGCAACGCGGGCGCCGCGATCGCGACCTACGCCGCCCGCGCCGGGATCGGGGCCGAGATATACGTCCCCGCGGACGCCAAGGCGTCGAAGCTCCGCGCGATCCGCCGCGCCGGCGCCGAGCCGGTCCGGATCGAGGGGAGCCGAGGGGACGTGACGGACGCGTGCGTCGCGGCGCTCGGCGGTGAGGCGGATGGAAACTCTCAGACCGACGCCTGGTACGCCAGCCACGCCTGGAACCCGGCGTTCTTCGAGGGGACCGCCACGGTCGCGTACGAGACCGCGCTTCAGCGCGGCTGGGACGCCCCCGACGCCGTCGTGACGCCGCTCGGCCACGGGACGCTCTTCCTCGGCGCCTCCCGCGGGTTCCGGCGGCTCGAACGCGCCGGCTGGATCGACTCCGTCCCCCGGCTCTACGGCGCCCAGGCGGCCGGCGTCGCGCCGATCGTGCGCGCGCTTCACGGTCCGGAGGCGGCCGATCCGGAGGGGGCCCGCAACGACGCGGCCGACGGGATCCAGATCGCTGACCCGGTCCGCGACCGCGAGATCCGCGAGGCGATCGACGCGACCGGCGGCGACGCGCTCGCCGTCACCGAGGCGGCTGCGACGCGCGAGCTCGACCGGCTCCACGCCGCCGGCTTCTACACGGAGCCGACCTGCGCGGTCGCGCCCGCCGCGCTGCGGACCCTCCGCGAGCGGGGGGAGATCGGTCCGGACGAGGACGTCGTCGTGCCGCTCACCGGGAGCGGGTTAAAAGGCTGAACTGAGGAGCCGGCGACCGCGGGCGAGACGGACCCGTCCTCACCGTTACCCCTTTTCAGTCGGGGCGCGTCCGACCGCGTATGGAGGTGCTCGTCTACGGCGCCGGCGCGCTCGGGAGCCTCGTGGGCGGGCTGCTGGCGCGCGAGCACGACGTGACGCTCGTCGGGCGCGACCCGCACATGCGGACGATCCGCGAGGACGGGCTCCGGATCGACGGCGAGGTCGACGTCCGCGTCGCGCCGCGCGCGCTCACCGACGGGACGCACCGGACCGCCGACCTCGCGCTCGTCACGACCAAGGCGTACGACACCGACGCGGCCGCTCGGGCGCTCGCGACCGGCGAGTACGGGGCAGTCTGCTCGCTCCAGAACGGGCTCACGGAGGAGCGGCTGGTCGCCGCGCTCGACGCCACGGTCCTCGCCGGCACCGCGAGCTACGGCGCCCGGTTCGCCGAGCCGGGCCGCGTCACCTGTACCGGCGTCGGCGAGGTCGTCGTCGGGCCGCTCTCCGGCGGCGCGAGCCCAGCGGCGGCGCGGGCCGGCGCCGCCTTCGAGGCGGCGGGCGTCGAGACGGTGGTGGCCGCGGACATGCCGGCGCGCCGCTTCGAGAAGCTCGCGGTCAACGCCGGGATCAACGGCCCGTCGGCGCTCGCGCGGGCCGAGAACGGGCCGACGCTCGACGGGCCCGCGAGCGAGGCCGCCTGCGAGGCCGCCCGCGAGACGGCCCGCGTCGCCCGAGCGGTCGGCGTCGACCTCGCCGAGGACCGCGCGGTCGACGCCGTCGAGCGCGTCGCCGCCGCCACCGCCGCGAACCGGTCGTCCATGTACGAGGACGTCGCGAACGGGCGCCGCACCGAGGTCGATGCGGTCTACGGCGCGGTCGTCGACCGGGCGGACCGCCATGGGGTCTCGACGCCGACCTGTCGAACGATCGCGTCGCTGATCCGCGGCTGGGAGGCGGCGCGCGGGCTCCGGTGAGTGCGGCGCACAGGCTCCGGTGAACGGGGGAATGCGGCGGCGCTACGGCAGAAAAAAGGAGATCAGGATTGTCGGCGCTGGGCGCGGCTCAACACCACTCCTCGAGGACGGTCGCGTCGGTCTCGTCGACCGACACCCACGCGTCCTCCCGCGAGACGTCCGCGATGACGAGCTCCGGCCGCGACGACGAGGAGTCGATGGACGCCATCACGTCCGGCGCGTCGGCGGCGTCGAGCGCCGGGTTCGTCGGCAGCGCCGTCCGACGGCGGTCGGGGTCCGGCTCGTCCCAAGGAGTGGAACTCCGTGACATGGTTGTGAATAGTTCACAGTACGTATAAGAGTTGCGAACCGGATCGAAGTTTCCCGTCGGATCGGAGATCTCCGGGACTCGTCGCCGACGTATCTCCCGAAAAACCGCCGCTCAAACGACGATACGCCGAAACGTGTCGGGTTTCTCATCGGCTCAACGGTCCCTCGACCCGTCGGCTCGCCGGCTCGTCGACCTGTCGACCCGTCAGATCGCCGGCTCGTCGGCTTGTCGACCCGTCAGCCCTCACCTCGCCGGCCGCCCGCCGCCCCGAGGGCCCGTCGCCGCCCGGTGTTTCGCCTCCGCACACCTTCGCAGTATACAAGAGGTGGCACGCTGAAAGACGGGCATGAACGTCGCAGACGCCATGACGCCCCGCTCGGAGCTCGTCGTCGTCGAGATCCCCGGGAGCCGGAACGACGTGTTGGAGTACATCCAAGAGCACGGCTTCTCGTCCGTCCCGGTCGTGAAAGACGCCGACGGCGAGGAAGTGTACCGCGGGCTCGTCACGCGCGACGACCTGATCGAGCAGCCGGACGAGGACCAGCTCGCGCTGCTGATGCGCGAGGTCCCGACCGCGGGGGCCGACGACGACATCGTCGACGCCGCCCGGACGATGGCCGCGGAGGGGTCGCGGCGGCTCCCCGTCGTCGACGGCGACGAGCTCGTCGGCATTCTCACCGTCACCGACGTGGTGCGGGCCATCGCCCGCGGCGAGGTCGACGGCGAGACGCGCGTGGGTGAGCTCGCGACCCCCGAGGTCAACGCGACCCACACCGAGACGCCGCTGCCGGTCGCCGAGCGCGAGATCGCCCTCTCCGGGGTCCCGTACGCGGTCGTCCTCGACGACGACGCCGCGGTCGCCGGGATGCTCACCGAGGTCGACATCCTCGAGGTCGCCCGCGTCGTCGAGGGCGAGGCGAGCACGGGCGACTCGATCGCCGAGCAGGACTCCGAGTGGTCCTGGGAGGGGATCAAAGCGACCGGCGCGCGCTACCTCCCGACCCGGAACGTCGAGATCCCCGCGGAGGCGGTCCGCCACTTCATGACCGCGGACCTGATCACGGTCAACGCCACGCGGACGGCCAAGGAGGTCGCTCAGGAGCTCATCAGCAACGACATCGAGCAGGTCCCGCTCGTCTCGGGCACGGACTTAGACGGGATCGTCCGCGACGTCAACCTGCTGGAGGGGTTGTAGATGGCGGCGGACGCGCTCGCCGAACTCGCGAAGCGCCGCGGGTTCTTCTTCGGCTCGAATGGCGCGTACGGCGGCACCGCCGGCTTCTACACGTTCGGCCCGCAGGGGGCCGCCCTCAAGCGGAACGTCGAGGACGCGTGGCGCGACCGGTTCACCCTCCGCGAGGGGAACCGCGAGATCGAGGCGCCGACGGTGATGCCCGAGGCCGTCTTCGAGGCCTCCGGCCACCTGGAGGGGTTCGACGACATGCTCGTCGAGTGCCCCGAGTGCGGCGAGTCCCACCGCGCCGACCACCTCGTCGAGGCCGTCACGGACATCGAGGACGCCGAGGCGCTCCCCGGCGAGGATGTCGAGGACCTCATCGCCGACAACGAGATCGCCTGCCCCGCCTGCGGCACGATGCTGGCCGGCGAGCCGGTCGAGGCGTTCAACCTCATGTTCGCGACCGACATCGGCCCCGGCGACGCCCAGCCGGGCTACCTCCGGCCGGAGACGGCCCAGGGGATCTTCGTCGAGTTCCCGCGGCTGAAGGAGTACGCCCGCGGGAACCTCCCGTTCGGGATCACCCAGATCGGCCCCGCCTACCGCAACGAGATCTCGCCCCGCGGCGGGCTGCTCCGCCTCCGCGAGTTCACGCAGGCCGAGTTAGAGCAGTTCATCGACCCCGAGGAAGACGAACCGCCGCTCGACCGCGTCCGCGACGTCGAGGTTCGGCTGTACCCCGCGACCGAGCAGGAGGCCGACGACGGCGAGTACGTCGAGACCACGGTCGGCGAGGCGGTCGACGAGGGGGTCATCGGCTCCCCGTGGGTCGGTTACTACCTCGGCGTCGCGAAGGAGTGGTACGACCGGATCGGCGTCGACACCGACCGTTTCCGGTTCCGTCAGCACCTCGCTGGCGAGCGGGCCCACTACGCGGCCGACTGCTGGGACGCGGAGAGCGAGGTCGACGGCGACTGGATCGAGATCGCGGGCTTCTCGTACCGCGCCGACTACGACCTCTCGAAGCACGACGAGTACGGGGACGACGCGTTCACCGTGTTCAAACGCTACGACGAGCCGAAGACGGTCGAGCGCGCGACCGTCGACCCCGACATGTCCGTCCTCGGGCCCGAGTTCGGCGGCGAGGCCGCCGCGGTCGCCGAGGCGCTCGAGACCCTCGCCGAGCGCGACCCGGACGCCTTCGACGGCGAGACGGTCGAGGTCACCGTCGGCGAGGGCGACGACGCGGAGAGCCACGCGGTCGACGTCGACGTCGCGGACTTCGCTATCGAGGAGGTGACCGAGAGCGGCGAGCACATCACGCCCCACGTCGTCGAGCCGTCGTTCGGCGTCGGCCGGACCGTTCAGACGCTGCTGGCGCACGCCTACAGCGAGGACGAGGTCGACGGCGAGTCGCGGACGTACCTCTCGCTCGAACCCGAGGTCGCGCCGCAGGACGCCGCTGTCTTCCCGCTGGTGACGAACGACGACCGCCTCACTGCGCTCGCCGACGAGGTCGCGGCCGACCTCCGTGCCGCGGGGCTGGCGGTCGCGTACGACGACTCCGGCTCGATCGGGCGCCGCTACCGCCGGCAGGACGAGGTCGGCACGCCGTTTTGCGTCACGGTCGACCGCGACGGGATCGAGGGCGACGGTCCCGACACCGTCACGCTCCGCGAGCGCGACTCCGCGGCGCAGGTCCGGATCCCGGTCGCGGACCTGGCCGAAGAGCTGACCGCGCTGCGCGGGGACGAGCCGTTCGCATCGGTCGCCGAGCGATACGACGCCGTCGACACCGACGTCGAGACCGCGGGGAACTGAGGGCGTGACGCTCCCGGCCGCGGCGTGGCGCGAGCGCGTGGAGTTCGAGCGACGCCTGGTCCACGCCAGCGGCACCCTCTACCCGGTCCCGTTCCTGTTGGGCTGGATCTCTTGGGAGACGACCGGGTGGCTGCTGATCGGCAGCGTCGCGATCGCCGGCGCCCTCGAAGCGCTGCGGCTCTCCGGCTCGGTGGGCCCGCTCGACCCGCTGTACGACGCGCTCGTTCGCGACTACGAGGCCGACGGGATCGCGGGCTACGCGCTGTATCAGATCGGCATGGCCGTGACCGCGCTCTGCTTCGCGCCGGTGTTCGCCGTGCCCGCGATGTGGATGCTCTCCGTCGGGGACCCGATCAGCGGCGGCCTCGGCGAGAACGCCGCGACGGAGCCGAAGCGGCTCTCCGTGGTGGCGGCGATGGTGTTCGTCTGCTTCGGGATCGCCGTCCCGTACGCGATCCCCGAGTTCGGCCCCGACCCCGGCGTGATCGTCGCGCTCGCGGGCGCGGTCCCCGCGGCGATCGCCGACGGGCTCCCGCCGCTGATCCGCGGCGTCGCCGTCGACGACAACCTCACCATCCCGCCGGCCGCCGCGAGCGGGATGTTCCTCGCGGCGGCGCTGATCGGGTAGGAACGATTGAGGGGCACGGCAGCGCCGCCGCTCGCCGAACGGGACTGAAAGAAGCGCCGAGGCGGAGATTTGAACTCCGGTGTCCGAATGGACAGTAGATTTCGAATCTACCGCCTTGGCCAGGCTAGGCTACCTCGGCTCGATTCGACGTTGGCCGGTTCCGCTGTTATGCGTTTCGATCGCGTTTGCGTCGCGGTCTCCGATCCCGGCAACGCTTTTCGGCCCGGCACCCGTGCGGGCGGTATGGACGTCCCCGAAGCGGCCGACGCCTGCGCCCGCGTCGTCGACGAGGTCGGCGGCGCGGTCGTCGCCGACCGCGAGTTCCTCGACCGCGTCACGCTCGGCATCCTCGCCCGCGGTCACGTCCTCTTAGAGGACGTGCCCGGCACCGGCAAGACCCTCTCGGCGCGCTCGTTCGCGACCGCGCTCGGCTTGGAGTTCTCCCGGATCCAGTTCACCCCGGACCTCCTGCCCGCCGACGTCACCGGCACCAACGTGTTCGACGAGCGCGACGGCTCCTTCTCGTTTTCCCCGGGCCCGATATTCGCGAACGTCGTCCTCGCCGACGAGATCAACCGCGCGCCGCCGAAGACGCAGGCCGCCCTGCTGGAGGCGATGGAGGAGGGACAGGTGACCGTCGACGGCGAGACCCACGAACTTCCGAGCCCGTTCTACGTTATCGCGACGCAGAACCCAGTCGAAAGCGAGGGGGCCTTCCCGCTCCCGGAAGCCCAACTCGACCGGTTCACGATCAAGACCTCGATCGGCTACCCCGACGAGGCGGGGGAGTTAGAGCTGCTCCGGCGGCGCGCCGGCCGCGTCGAGCAGTCGCCGACGGTCGACCGCGTCCTCGACCCCGACGCGGTGGCGGCGCTGCGGGAGGTCCCCGAGTCGGTCCGGGTCGACGACGACCTGCTGCGCTACGCGGCATCGCTCGCGCGAGCGACCCGCGAGGACCGCCGCGTCGAGGCCGGCGTCTCCCCCCGCGGCACCCAGCGGCTCTTCGAGACGGCCCGCGCTGCGGCCGTCATCGCCGGCCGCGAGTTCGTCACGCCGGACGACGTGAAGCGCGTCGCGGAGCCGACGCTCGCCCATCGGCTCGTGTTGACGCCGGACGCGGCCGTCAACGACGTCGACGAGCGCGACGTGATCGCCGACGTGCTCGATCGGGTCGCGGTGCCGACGGTGGACGCGCCGGAGGCCTGAGGCCGATTTAAAAAAGGAGCCGTGAGCTACTCGGCGTCCCGCTCCGCCAGCAGCTCCGTCGCCGTGAGCAGCGACTCCAGTTCGATGTCGTGGTCGGCGAGCAGCTCGGCCGCGCCCTCCTCGCGGTCGACGACGACCAGCACGCGGTCCACCGTCGCGCCCGCCTCGCGGAGCGCCTCGACGGCGTCGACCGCGGACTGTCCGGTCGTGGCAATGTCTTCGATCACGACGACCGCTTCGCCCTCGTCGAGGCGCCCTTCGATCCGGTTGCCCGTGCCGTACTCCTTCGCCTGCTTGCGCGCGATGACGTACGGGCGGCCCAGCTCCGCGGCCGTGACGGCCACCAGCGGGACCGCGCCCAGCGCGACGCCCGCCAGCTTCGTATCTGTGTCCGCGAGGCGGTCGGCGAACGCCTCGCTCACGAGCCGGAGCGCGTCCGGGTCGGTCTCGAAGAGGTACTTGTCGACGTAGTAGTCGCTCGTGCCGCCGTGCGACAGCTCGAACTCGCCGAACCGGACGGCGTCGGCGGCGGTGAGCGCCGCGATCAGCTCGCGTCGTCGGTCGTCGTCGGTCATACGCGGAGGAGGGCCGCGGCCGACAATAAACGGGTCGGAACGAGGAGACGCCCCGACGGTGCCCCGCGGCCTTCGGGATCGGCTCCGCGGATCCGTCGCTCCGGCGCCCGCTGCGACGGCCGTCGTCCCGACACGATTTAGGCGGCCCGCTCACAACAGAGCCGTAATGAGCACGCAGGCCGCGACGGCGGACCGGACAGTCGTGATCGGGCTGGAGGTCCACGTCCAGCTCGAGACCGACACGAAGATCTTCTGCGGCTGCTCGACGGAGGCCGAAGAGGACGAGGCGCCGAACACGCGCACCTGCCCGACCTGCCTCGGGCTGCCGGGCGCGCTCCCCGTCCTCAACGAGGCCGCCGTCGAGGCCGCGGTGAAGGTGGGGAAAGCGATCGACGCCGACATCCCCGAGACGACCACGTTCCACCGGAAGAACTACTACTACCCCGACCTCCCGAAGAACTTCCAGCTCACCCAGTACGACGCGCCGATCTGCCAGTCCGGGGAGCTCGAGGTGCGCGTCGACGGCGACCCGCGGACCATCGGGATCACCCGGGCGCACCTCGAGGAGGACCCCGGGAGCCTCCAGCACGCCGGCGGCTCCATCGAGTCCGCGACCCACACGCTGGTGAACTACAACCGCGCCGGGACGCCCCTGATGGAGATCGTCACGGAGCCGGACTTCCGCTCGCCGGCCGAGACGCGCGCGTTCCTCGCGAAGTTAGAGGAGGTCTTAGAGTACCTCGGCGTGTTCGACCCCGGCCGCGACGGGAGCTTACGCGTCGACGCCAACGTCTCCCTCGTCCCCGCAGAGCACGTCGCCGACGACGGGACGATCGCCGAGGAGGCCCTCGAGGACGTGAACCGCGCGGAGGTGAAGAACATCTCCAGTCACAAGGGCGCCGAGCAGGCGCTCGCCTACGAGGTCACCCGTCAGGAGAACTTCCTCCGGCGCGGCCGCGAGATCGAACAGGAGACCCGCCACTGGGACGAGGACCGCGGCGTCACGGTCGGGATGCGCTCGAAGGAGGCCGAGAAGGACTACCGCTACTTCCGCGAGGGCGACCTCCCCGCGCTGGAGGTGGCCGACTGGAAAGAGCAGATCGCGATCCCGGAGCTGCCAGACGCCCGCCGCGAGCGCTTCCGCGAGGAGTACGGGCTCGACCGCGAGGCGGCCTCCAAGCTCACCTCCACGAAGGCGGTCGCGGACTTCTTCGAGGACGTGGCCAGCGAGTTCGACCCCGACCTCGCCGCGACGTGGGTCGCCGACAACCTCCTCGGCGAGCTCAACTACCGCGAGATGGCGATAACCGACGTCGAGGGTCGACTCGACGAGTTCACGCGCCTGATCGAGCTGGTCGCCGCCGACGAGCTGACGGTGAAAAACGCCGAGGAGGTCGTCCTCCGCGAGATGCTCGACGAGGGCGACGACCCCGAGACGGTCATCGAACGCGAGGGCCTCGGGAAGGCCGAGAGCGGCGAGGTCGAGACCGCCGTCGAAGCCGCCATCGACGAGAACCCCGACGCCGTCGCCGACTACCACGACGGCGACGAGGGCGCGATCAACTTCCTCGTCGGCCAGGTGATGCAGGCGACCGGCGGCAGCGCCGACCCCGGACAGGTGAACGGGCTGCTGCGCGAGGAGTTGGACGGCTGAGACGGTCGATCGTTGAGCGGTTCTGGGACCGGGCGAACCGGGTCTGTGGCCGCGATGTGGTATTTAAATACTCGTGAGCGGTGGCGAAGATCGCTGATAAATAACGATGCGGTGGCGCGTGCCTCCGAGCGTCCGAAGGACGCGAGGAGCGCGCGCGAGGGAGTCGGTGGTCCGGAGCGAAGCGGAGGACCACCGACGAGGCTGGGGAGGTGTGAGGCTGCGGTGCTGTGCGGGGTGGGACTCAAAGGGGCAGCCGTGAGGGCGGCGCAGGCGACGCAAGCACCGCAGCGAGCAACGCGAGCGAGGAGCGCAGCGAGCGTGCGCCGCCCTCACGGCTGGGGCTTTGGCGGTGTTCTCCGTCGATCCGTCAGCACCGATTTATATGGCCGCGGCCGGAGCTTCGACGGTGCTCGTCGCAGCGTCGGCGCTGTTTATAAACAGCCGCCAGCGAGGTCACTCGATTATTTATAAAGCCACTTCGCAACTCCGATTCACGTACGTCAACGACCGGCTGTTTTTATTCCGATCACCCCACGTGCCTCCACTATGGCCCTCGCTGTAACCCTCCTGTCGGCCGTCCCGATCGCCGTCTGTCTCCTGCTCGCGTGGGCGATCCGGAGTCGCGAGAAGGTCGGCCTGATCGCCGGCTACGACGGCGGGCTCCCGCCCGAGCGCGAGGCGGAACTCGCCCGCGACGCGGCGGCGGTCCTCGTCGTCGCCGCGGCCGCGACGAGCCTCCTCGTCGTCGACGCGTGGACCCGCGGGGTCCCTCGCCCCGGCCTACTGGTGACGATCCTGATCGCCGCCGCCGTCGCGTGGTTCCTCTGGAAGTGGAACGTCCGCGAGCCCGACCGCGACTGAGCCGAGCGCGCCGAAACCGTACGATTCACGCCCCCGCGCCCGATACGACGCGCATGGACGTGACCGTCGAGGTCGTCGGCGAGGGGACCGAAGAGCACAGCCTCGCCGCCGACGCGACGTACGACGACCTGATCCGCGCCGCGGGCTACCACCCGCAGGAGGCGTCGGCGCTGGTCGACGGCTCGCCTGTCCCCGGCGACCGCGTCGTCGACGCGGCGGAGGTGCGAGTCCTCCGATTAATAAAAGGCGGTGCGACGGACGGCAGCGCGTGACGGGAGAGCGCGACCTCTCCGATCCGCTCGCGGACGTGACCATTGAGCCCGCGACGCCCGACGACCGCCTCGACGCCCTGCGAATCCTCGACGCCGCGATGCTGGAGACCGACGCGGAGGCCGTCGGCGACCGGATCGCAGTCGAGGACGTTCTCGTCGCGCGGTCGACGCGGACCGGGGGCGTCGTCGGCGCGCTGGTCGCTGTGCGACCCGACCCGGACCGGCTCCACGTCGACGCCGTCGCGGTCAGGCGGACGCGTCGCGGCCGGGGTATCGGCTCCGCGCTCGTCGCGGCCGCGGTCGATCGGGGCGAGTCGGACCCCGCGGTCGAGACCGTCTCCGCCCGGTTCGACGCCGAGCTGACCGCGTTCTACGAGGCGTTGGGGTTTTCGGTCGATATCGAGGGCGCAGACGAGGGGCGACGCGTCGGCCGGCGATCGGCGTAGCTCCCCTCGCGGCCCCTGACGCGCGACCGCTTCCGGCGAACGACGCCGATAAACGGCCGGCCGGCCTACGAGCCGCCAATGAGTGGGAAAGACGACTACTACAACCGATCCAAACAGCAGGGGTACCGCGCCCGGTCCGCCTACAAGCTGAAACAGCTCGACGAGGAGGCGGCCCTCCTCGGCCCCGGCGACACCGTGGTCGACCTCGGCGCCGCGCCCGGCGGGTGGCTCCAAGTCGCCGCCGAAGAGGTCGGCGAGGGCGGCACCGTCGTCGGCGTCGACCTCCAGCGCATCGACGAGTTCGACGACCACGACGTCGAGACGCTCCGCGGTGACATGACCGAGGAGCGCACTCGCCACTATCTGCGGGAGGCGGTCGGCGAGGGCGGCGCGGACGTCGTCGTCAGCGACATGGCGCCGAACATGACCGGCGAGTACCACCTCGATCACGCGCGGTCGGTCCACCTCGCGCGGCAGGCGCTCGACACCGCCGAGGAGCTACTCGCGCCCGGCGGCGACTTCGTCGTGAAGGTGTTCCAGGGCGAGGACCTCGACGCCTTCCGCGACGACGTCGCCGCGTCCTTCCAGTACGTCCGGACCGTCTCTCCGCCCGCCTCGCGGGACTCCTCTTCGGAGGTGTACCTCGTCGCGAAGGGGTACACGACCTCGCCCGTCGCCGAGGGCGACCGGATCGAGGTGACGATCGAGGAGGAGGGCGACGAGGGGGACGGCATCGCCTACGTCGAGGGATACACGCTGTTCGTCGACGGCGATGTCGGCGAGACGCTCGCGGTCGAGGTCACCGACGTCAAGCCGCGGTTCGGCTTCGCGGAGGCGGTCGACGGCGGCGAGTCGACCCCGTCGAACTGAGCGGTCGCGGTCGCTATCAGCCGAGATAATTCGACTCTGTCTCTTATATACTCCGGTCGGACAGTGACGACAAATGAACAGCGAGGACGCACGCTCCGAATCCGAGAGCGGTTCCGCCGAGGGGGACGGCTCGACGGCGACGACCGACGCCGACGCGACCACGGACGGCGGTGTCGCGTCCGAGGAGACGACGGCCCCCCGGACCGCCGCCGGGGGCGATGTTCCGGTCTCCGCGTTCCGCGAGGTCGCGGACCGGCTCGCCGACGGCGACCTCGGGGCGCGGTTTCCGGCCGAGGAGCCCGACGGCGAGGCGGCGGCGCTGGCGGCGACGCTCAACGAGTTCGTCGACGGGGTCGCCGAGACCGTGTCCGCCGTCGACGGCTTCGGCGACGAGGTCGCGGGCGCGACCGAGTACGTCCGGTCGAACGTCGACCGGGCGAAAGACCAGAGCGACGAGGTGTACGCCGCGGTCGACGACATCGAGGCGGCCGCGACCCGCCAGCGCGACGACATCGCGGCCGCGACGAGCGAGCTCCAGACCGTCTCGGCCGCCACAGAGGAGGTCGCCGCCTCCGCGGACGAGGTGGCCGAGACCGCCGCCGGCGTCGCCGAGCGGACCGACGAGGGGACCGACGCCGCGGCCGCCGCCATCGAGGAGCTCCGCGTCGTCGACGAGCGGACCGAGGAGGCCCTCGACCGCGTCGAGACCCTCGAATCGGAGGTCGCGGCGATCGAGGACGTCACCGACCTGATCCAGGACATCGCCGACGAGACGAACATCCTCGCGCTCAACGCCTCGATCGAGGCCGCCCGCGCGGGCGAGGCCGGTGCCGGCTTCGAGGTGGTCGCCGAGGAGGTCAAGGGCCTCGCGGAGGAGGCGCGGGACGCGACCAGCGAGATCGAGTCGTCGATCCGGTCGGTGCGCGCGGAGACGGACGCGACCGTCGACGAGATGGCCGAGATGCGCGAGCGCGCCGACGAGGGGATAACCACCGCCGAGGCGGCGCTGGAGGCGTTCACCGACCTCGCCGCCGACGTCGAGGAGACGACGAGCGGCGTCGAGGAGATCCGCGACGCGACCGACGACCAGGCGACCTCGATCGAGGCGGTGGTCGACGCTGTCGAGTCGGTCGGCGACCTCGCCGAGGAGACGGCCGCGGACGCGGGCGACGCCACCTCGGTCGCGCACGCGCAGAAGACGACGCTGGCAGAGGTGGCGGCCGGGGCCGCGACGCTCTCCGACCGGACCGGCACCTTGGACGACGCGCTCGACGCCTACGACGCGGACGGCACCGCGGCCGACGACGCGGTCGTCCTCGACTTCTGGCACGCCTTCGGCGGCCGCAAGGCGCGGCTCCTCGACGAGTTCGCCGCCGAGTTCGCCGCCGAGACCGACGGGATCGCCGTTCGGCCCTCCTCGAAGGGGAGCTACCGGGGCGTGTTCGATGCGACGCTCGCGGCGGCGGAGCGGGGCGACCCGCCGGCGATCGCGCACCTCTACGAGATCGGCACCCAGCGCGCGCTCGACAGCGGGGCGTTCACCCCGGTCGAGCGACTCCTCGACGCGGGAGGCTCCGGCGGGGTCGGCGTCGACGCCGCAAACGGTCCGGCCGCCGGGTTCTCGCCCGACGACCTGCTCGACCCCGTCGCCAACTACTACCGGACCGATGGGGTCCTCCACTCGATGCCGTTCAACGCGTCGACGCCCGTGCTGTACTACGACCGCGCGGCGTTCGAGCGCGCCGGGCTGGACCCGGACGATCCGCCCGAGACGTTCGACGAGGTCCGCTGCTGCGCCGAGCGGCTCGTCGAGAGCGGCGCGACCGAGACTGGGATCACGTTCGCGACGTACTCGTGGTTCGTTGAGCAGTGGTTCGCCGAGGCGGGTGAGCCGCTCGTCGACGCCGACAACGGGCGGGGCGGCACGCCGACCGAGAGCCGGTTCGACGGGCCGGTCGGCGAGCGCGTCTACCGCTGGATCGCCGACATGGCGGCCGACGGCCTCTACCACGACCCCGGCATCGAGGCCCGCGGGCAGGCCCGCGAGGCGTTCCACGAGGGGCGCGCCGGGATGCTGATCGGCTCCACCTCCGCGATGGTCGACGTCCGGGAGGGCGCCGCCTTCCCGGTCGGCGTCGGCTACTTCCCGGTCGCGGACGAGCGGCACGGCGTCGTCGTCGTCGGCGGGTCGCTGTGGGTCGCGGACGGCGCGTCATCGGCCGAACAGCGCGCCGCCGCGGCGTTCCTCGGCTGGCTCGCGGCGCCGGAGCGGCAGGCGCGCTGGCACCGCGAGACCGGCTACTTCCCGGTCCACGAGGGCGCGGTCGACCGGCTCGACCGCAACGGGTGGTTCGACGAGAACCCCGGCTACCGCACCGCGATCGAGCAGCTGCTCGACGCCGAGGGCGGCGTCGCCACGACCGGCGCTCGGATCGGCCCGTTCGACACGGTCCGGACGCTCGTCGCCCAGGCCTCCGTCGACGCCCGCGAACGCGGCGTCGAGTCCGCGGTCGACCGGCTCGCCGACAGCGCGTCGATCCAGCTGCGAGCGTACACCGAAGAGCGGGCGGCCGACGACTGAGGCGCCGCGCGGACCGGCGGGAGCGCCCGTCTCGCCCGGCAGGCGATCGCCGCCTCGCCCGAGCCGGCCCGCGGGACCGACCGCCGTCACTCGTCCTCCCGATCGCCGGCGCTCCGATCCACCCTCGCACCGGTGACCCGGTACCCGACGCCGTTCGTCCGCGTCGGATCGGGCTCGACGGTCCACCCCTCTACCCGAGCGAGCGCTCGGACGTTCGGGAGCGACATCCCCGCCTCGGCGCTCGGCTCGGCGCTCTCGTACTCGAAGAGCAGCGATCCCCCGTCGTTCCACGTGAACCGCCCGTCGCCCGCGACCGCGAACCCGTCGCCGGTCAGCGTCACGGTCACGGCCGTCGCGCCGTTGAACGCCGCGAACTCGAACGCGTTCTTGAACAGCTGTTTGAGTCGGGTCGGCGCCGCGAGTATCCGCCCTTCTCCCTCGACCGCCACGTCGAGGTCGGCGTCGGTCGCGGTCGCGGCGCCGGTCGCGACCGTTTCGAAGTCGACGAACGACCGCTCGCCGTCGTCGCGTGCGTACCGCGCCAGGGTGTGGAGGTCCTCGACGACGTCGCCGATCCGGCCGACCCGACTCCGGGCCACCGCGACGGACTCGGCCGCGGCGTCCCCGTCGCCGTCGTCGAGCCGGTCCGCCGCCTCCGCGAGGTGGCCGTCGGCGATGGCGACGGAGTTCCGCAGCTCGTGGGCGATCGCGCCCGCCATGTCTCCCAGCTGCTCCTCGTAGCGTTCGAGCTGCTCGCGCTGGCGCTCGATGGCCGTCACGTTCTGGACGAGCAGCGCCCACCCGAACTCCGCGCCGCCGACGGCGAGCGGCTCGCTCGTGACGCAGTAGGTCCGCCTCTCCTCCGCGGCGTCCCCGACGTCGACGAGCGCGGGCCGTTCCTTCCGGTACTCGTCCGCGATGGCCGGCGAGATATTCCCGATCTGTTCCTCGCCGTCGGCGACGGCGGGGAACAGCTCCGCGGCCCGCTCGTTGTGGTCCCGGAGCCGTCCGTCGGTGTCCAGGATGAGGACGGCGCCCGCGGTGCGTTCGACGAACGAGCGTGTCGCCGTCTCCTCGACCGCGAGGAAGGTGTCCTCGACCAGGTAGACGACCCCGACCGCGAAGACGGCGACGCCGAGCGGCTCGTAGCTCAGCTGCGGGAGCGCGCTCGGCGCGACCGACGCCACGACGTTCGGGACGACCGCCGCTCCGGTCGCCGCGAACAGTCCCACCAGCGCCCACGAGAACCGGTCCGAACGGTGGAACAGCCGGTACAGCAGGTAGAAACCGGCCGCCGACAGCACGTACGCCAGCGCGAGCGACCCCCAGTACAGCGCCCCCTCCTCGACGACGAGGCGTCGGGCCGGCTCCGTCCGGAGCGTCGCGTCGAAGTACCGCCCGTGGACCCGGTTCGTGAGCTTCAGCCCCACGACGGCGACGTAGAGGGCGACGGCGGCCAGCCGATACCGCGTTCGGCGGTGGTAGTCCCGACCGGCGTACGCGGAGGCGAAGTAGAGCCACGCGAACGGCGTGGCGAAGCCGACGGTCAGCGCGAGGGTGTACAGCGCGACAGCGGTCGGCTCCTCGCCGGCGAGCAGGACGCCCGCCTGGAGGAACGCCCAGACGCCGACGAGGACCAGCAGCGAACGAAGCCCCCGTCTGGCGTCGCCGTTCCGCAGGCGGGACCCGCGGAACGCGGCCGCGAAACAGGCGGCTCCCGAGAGCGCGAACAGACCGACGAGCCACCACGCCACCACCATCGGATGACATAGATGACGGACAGGAACGACTTAATACGGTCGCCTAACTCGGGTACTGAGCGCGGACCGAAACACCTCGAACTCTTGTATTCTAGCCGACACGTACCGGATCCGACGACCGGCGAGGAGGAGACCGAGAGCGTTAGCTCGCCCCGTCGCGCCTGACCCATTCGCGCAGCGTGAACCGGTCGTACGCCGTCTCGTCCGCGATCGCCCACTCGCTTTGGTCCCACTCGGGGTAGCGCGTGTCGCCCTCGTAGGCGCCGTCGACGTGGCTGAGGACCATCCCGTCGAGGCGCGGCTGGAACAGCTCGTAGATCCCGCCGCCTCCGAGGACGTAGACCGTGTCGACCCCGACCTCGTCGGCGGCCTCGCGGGCCAGTTCGATCGTCTCGTCGTCGCCGTTCGCGACCGTCGCGGTCGGGACGTCGACGGCGTCGACGCTCCGACTCACGACGATCTGGCGGCTCCCCGGGAGGTCGTCGCGCATCGAGTCGAACGTGCGGCGGCCCAAGATTACCGGCGAGCCCGCGACGCGCTCGCGGTACTGCCTGACGTCCGCCTCGATGTGGGGCCACGGCACCTCCCCGTCGTTCCCGATCACGCGGTTCTCCGCCACGGCGGCGACGCTGACGAGTTTCACGCCCCGAGTACGGGGTCGTCGGTGAAAAATCCGCGCGTCGGCTCCACCCTCGCCGGCGGGGTTGGACAGGTCGACCGGACTCAGCCGTCGAGGCCGAGCAGGTCGAACGGGTAGCCGTTGTCCAGCTCGTCGGCGCGCTCGTAGACGACGCGCGCGGCCGCCACGTCCTGGATCGCGAGGCCGGTGGAGTCGAAGACGCTGACGCCGCTCACGCCGTCGGCGTCGGCGGGCGTGCCCGGCGTGCCGGGGCGGCCGGCGCGGCGGCCGACGACGATCTCGCCGATCTCGCCGTAGATGTCGTCGTCGGTGAGCGTCCCCGCGGCGTAGGGGACGTTGATCTCGCCGGAGTGGGTGCACTGCTCGTGGTCGTCGATGACGACCGTGGCGTCGACGAGGAGGTCGTCCGCGAGCTCGTGTTTGCCCGCCGCGTCCGCGCCCATCGCGTTGATATGCGTGTGGTCGCCCACGTCCTCGGGCCCGACGATCGGGGTCTCGACCGGCGTCACCGTCGAGAGGACGTCGCAGTGGCCGGCCTCCGAAATCGAGCCCGCGCGCACGTCGAACCGGTCCTCGAACTGGTCGACGAAGTCGGCGACCCGCTCCTCGTCGAGGTCGCTGATCACGACCTCCTCGATGTCACGCACCGCGGCGATCGCCTCCAGCTGCGTGTACGACTGGACGCCCGCGCCGACGATCCCCAGCGAGGTCGCGTCGGGGACGGCGAGGTGGTCCGTGGCGACCGCGGCGGCCGCGCCGGTGCGTTTCATCGTCAGCGTCGTCCCGTCGAGGACCGCCAGCGGGAACGCCGTCTCCGGGTCCGAGTAGATCATCGTCCCCATCACCGTCGGGAGGTCGTGGTCGCCGGGGTTGTCGGTGTGGACGTTGACCCACTTGATCCCGGCGGCGTCCCAGCCGTCGCCGGTCGCGGTCTCCTCGGCGACGTCCTCCTCGCGCACGTCGAGGTAGGCCGGCATCGACCGGAAGTCGCCGTTGTACTCGGGGAGGTCGATGTACGACTTCGCGGGCATCTTCGCGTCGCCGCGCTCGTAGGCCGTGAACGCGCCGCGGACCGCGTCGATCACGCGGTCCATCTCGGCGTTCTCGTCGACGTCGTCCGCGTTGAGGAGCAGCGTCTGCATGTCGCAGAATTTGCCGGTCGTCACTTAGTCTCTTCCGAACTCGCGTCGGGGGCCTTCGAACCCGCGCCATCCTCGCCGGAGGGGGCGACCGCGTCGCGCTCCGCGACCACAATCGCGCGCAGGTCATTGACGTTCGTCCCGGTCGGTCCGGTCCGGAGCAGCGCGCCCGCCTCGTCGAGGACCGGATACGCGTCGTGGGCGTCGAGCGCGTCCGCGGCCGCCTCGCGGTCCAGCGGACTCTCGGGGCCGCCCCCGACGAGGCGGTCGTCGACCAGCGCCCCCGCCGCGTCCGTGGCGCCGTCGATCCCGTCGGTGTCGACGCTCGCGACGGCGACCGCGGCCTCGTCGCTAGCCGTCGCCTCGCCTGTCTCGGCGCCGCTCGCTCCCCCGGCGCCGCCTCCGGCGACGAGTTCGAGCGCGGCCGACAGCGCGAACTCCTGATTCGGGCCGCCTTTGCCGGGATCTTCCCCGAGCGTTACCGTCACCTCGCCGGCCGAGAGGACGACCGCGGGCGGTTCGACCGGCTCCCCGGCCGTGCGGCACTCCTCGGCGACCGCCGCGTGGGTCTTCGCCGCCTCCCGCGCCTCGCCGCGCACCCGCGAGGAGAGCACGAGCGGCTCGTACCCCCGCGCCGCGGCGACCTCGCGGGCCGCGTTCAGGGCCGTGCGCGCGCTCGCGACGACCCGAAAGTCGACCCCTTCGAACGCGGATTCGCCCGGCGTCGGCGTCTCCGCGAGTTCGCCCGCGGCGCCGCGTTCGAGCCGGTCGGTCACGGCTGCGGGCGCGTCGACCGCGTACCGGTCGAGGACCGCGAGCGCGTCCGCGTAGGTCGTCGGGTCGGGCGAGAGCGGGCCGCTCGCGATCACGGCCGGGTCGTCGCCGGTCACGTCGCTGACCGCGAGGCCGAGGACGTCGGCGGGGGCGGCCGCCCGCGCCAGCTGCCCGCCCTTCACCGCCGAGAGGTGTTTGCGGACCGCGTTGAACTCCGAGATGGTCGCGCCGCTCGCCAGCAGCGCCGCGGTCGTCTCGCGGATGTCGTCGAGACCGATTTCGTTCGCTGGGGCGGCCAGCAGCGCGCTCCCGCCGCCGGTGATCAGGCCGAGCACGAGGTCGGACTCGCCCGCGTCGGCTGCGAGCCCTCGTACCCGCCGGGCGCTCTCGACACCCGCCTCGCTCGGGGTCGGGTGGTCGCCGGGCAGGACCGCGATTCGTTCGGTTTCGACGGGATCGTCAGTGACGACCGCGCCGCCGTCGATCCGGTCGCCGAGGAGTTCCTCGACCGCGGCCGCGAAGTGGCCCGCCGCGTTGCCCGCGCCGCCGACCAGCACGCGGTCGTACGCGGCGAGGTCGTAGGTGATCGAGGTGTCGTCGACGGCGGTGACCGTGAGTCGATCGCCGTCGAGAGAGAGCGCCTCCGCGACGATTCGCTCCGGATGCGCGGCCTCGATGCCCGCGGTGACGCAGTCGAGCGCGAGTTCGCGGGCCGGGTCGCTCGCGTGTCGCTCGCGGTCGGCGACGGTCACGGCGAAGTCGGCGGACTGATCGGACATTGCTTCGGTCGCCTCGGTCGGGATGCGTCCCGGCGGCTCAAGAGTATTCTGCCGCCCACGGAATGGGTGCGCGTTCGACCGATTCGCGTCGTTGAAATACAATTGCGAACCCGCGCTGTCGAAACCGCGACAAACACCTCCAAAGCCCCAGCCGCTCGTTTATAAACATCTGAGAGCGGATCGATGGCGAACACCTCCAAAGCCCCAGCCGC
>NZ_FNBO01000001.1:0-476626 GCF_900102375.1 Halorubrum xinjiangense | reverse complement strand
GAGAGCGGATCGATGGCGAACACCTCCAAAGCCCCAGCCGCGAGGGCGGCGCACGCTCGCTGCGCTCCTCGTCACTCGCTTCGCTCGTTCCTGCGGTGCTTGTGTCGCCTGCGCCGCCCTCGCGGCTGCCCCTTTGAGCCCCACCCCGCCCCGCACAGCACCGCACCTCACGCCTCCCCAGCCTCGTCGGCCGGTCTCCGCTTCGCTCCGACCGGCCGACTCCCTCGCACGCGCTCCTCGCGGCCGCCTCCGGCGGCCACTCGGAGGCGCGCGCCACCGCATCTGTCGTTTATAAGCAGCGCTGCTCTCGCTCATGGACATTTATAAGCTCGAAAAACGGTGTGTGGAAAACTCAGCGCGGTGCGTCGCCCGCCTCAGAGGATGAGGTCCGCGGTCGAGAGAATGTAGTAGACGGCGAGCAGCGCGGCGATGGCGTACTGGCCGAGCGCGACCTCGTCGTACTCGCCGACCGCGAGCTTGATCAGCGGGTAGGCGATGATGCCGGCCGCGAGCCCGTCCGCGATGGAGTAGGCGAACGGCATCACGGTGACGGTGAGCCCGGCGGAGACGGCCCACGCCGGGTCCTGCCAGTCGACCTCGACGAGCCCCTGAAGCATCATCACGCCGACGACGATCAGCGCGATGAAGGATGCGTACGCCGGGATGGCGGCGACGAGGGGGATCACCACGAGCGACGCGACGAAGAGGAGCGCAATTACCAGCGCCGTGAGGCCGGTGCGACCGCCCTCCTCGACGCCGGTCGACGACTCGATATACGTCGTCACCGTGGAGGTCCCCAGCACCGCGCCCGCGGTCGTCCCCACCGCGTCGGCCATCAGCGGCTTGTCCATGTCGGGGAGGTCGCCGTCCTCGTCGAGGAAGTCACCGAACTGCGAGACGCCGATGAGCGTCCCCGCGGTGTCGAAGAAGTCGACGAAGAAGAATGTGAACACGACGAGGACGAACGTGAGCGGGTCGATCTGACCGAGGCCGTCGACGAACGCCCCCGCCAGCGGCGTGATGTCGTACTGCGCGCTCGGGAGCGTCTCCGGGGTGACCGTGCCGCGGCCGAAGACGCCGGCGAGGGTAAGCCCCCAGCCGACCAGCGAGGTCGCCACGATCCCGATCACGATCGAGCCCGTAATTCCGCGCGCCCAGAGCCCGAAGGTGAACGCGAGCCCGAGCAGCCCGAGGATCGCCCACGGGTTCCCGAAGATCCCGCCGAGCGTGACGAGCGTCGCGTCGTCGGGGACGACGATCTGAAGCTCCTGAAAGCCGATGAAAAGGAGGAACAGCCCGATACCGGCGCCGACAGAGCGCTTCACTGGCTCGGGGAACAGCCGGATGACGTACTCCCGCGCGCCGACCGCGGTCAGGATCATGAACAGGACGCCCTCGACGAACACGGCGGCCAGCGCCGTCTGCCACGGGACGCCGAGCCCCAGCACGACCGTGTACGCGAAGAAGGCGTTGAGCCCGAGACCGGGCGCGAGCCCGAACGGTCGGTTCGCGTACAGGGCCATCACGACCGTCGCGATCGCCGCAGAGAGGATCGTCGCGATGGCGATCATCTGGAACACCTCGCCTTGGCCGTACCCCTCGATCTGAATCGCCTCCGAGAGGATTGCGGGGTTCACGACGATGATGTACGACATCGCGAGGAACGTCGTGAGCCCGGCGACCAGTTCGGTGCGAACGTCCGACCCGAGTGACTCCACGTCGAACCGCGCGGCCAGCGTGTCTGAAAGGCCCATTGAACGAGTGAGTGTTCCCTGCGATCGAGTGATAAGCCTTGCTGAACGCGACCGTCAATAATGCGAGAACGTGGATCGAAAAGGGCGTAATTCCTGTTTATTTCCGAATAGTATGCGCGAACGTGGCTACTCGAACGTCGTCAGCGCCCCGACCGGCGCGTCGGTGATTGCGCGCGCGCGGTCCATCCCCTCGTCGCCGACGGCGATGAGCGCGAACACGCCGGTGACGTCGGCGTCGGCCTGGAGCGCGATGTCCAAGAGGAGTTCTTGGGTCTCGCCCGAGCGGATCAGGTCGTCGACGACTAACACCGTGTCGCCGGCGTCGACGGCGCTCGCGGGGAGGTAGTAGGTGAGCTCGATGCCGGAGGCGAGCCGCTGGCGCGACTCGATGAACTCCTCGACCGCGGTCTCCTTCGACTTCTTCGCGTACGCCAAGCGCGCGTCGAAGAAGGAGGCCATCGCCGCCCCCAGCGTGATCCCGTCGGTCGCGGCCGTCAAGACTACGTCCGGCGACTCGAACGCGAACGTTTCCGCCGCGACCGGCGCCACCAGGTCGAGGAACGACTGGTCGAAGACGACGCCGGAGTTGTCGACGTACCCCTCGTCGTCGAACTCGACGCGCGCGACCAGCTCGTCGGCGAGCGCCTCCCGCCCGACCGACTCGACGACTTCGCTCGCACGGTCGGTGCCGGGCAGGACGTGGCCGTTCACGTACCGGTTCAGGTCGCCCGCGGGTAGCCCGGTCACGTCCGACAGCTCCTCGTACGTTCGGGTCTCCTTTAACATCCGCAACACGGCGACCGCCTGTAGCTGGAGGGCCGCCTTCTCTGCGCGATTCATATCGATGATCGCGATCGCACAACTATGAATACGTCGAAGTCATACGTCCGGAAGATGCCCACGTGTGTGGTTCTCACGGGGCGCCCCGCGTGTCGCTCCGGCGACCGCCTCACGCCTCGGGCGCGTCGAAGAACACCGCGGGGTCGTCGATCGCGACCTCGACGTGGTCGCGGTCGTCGAGGGGGCGCAGTCGAACGGTGAGCGCCCCCGCCGCCTCGGCGGCCGCACGCAGCGAGGCGAGGTCGTCGCTTCCGAGGTACGTCGGGACGCACAGCGCCACCTGCGCCGCCTCGTCGGTCGCGACCACCAACCGGTACGCGATCCCGCCGGCGGCGCCCGCGTACACGTCGACGCCGTCGATCGCGGCCTCGTCGACCGCCGAAAGCGCCGCGTCGAACTCCGACCCGGGCAACAGCACGTCGATCCGGGCGGCGTCCGCGACCGGGTTCACCTGGCCGGGATGCCCCGCGATAGCGGTCCAGCCGCGCTCTCGGTACGCCGCCGCCGTCGACGCCGCGTCCTCCTCGACCGCGTCCCAGCGCGGTCCGGGATCGGGTCCGTTCATATAGCCCGCCTACCGCGGGCGCCCGTACATAAGCGTCGGTTTCCGGCCGCGCCGAATTCGCCCGTTCCGCCGGCGCACGCCGGGGGATTCTGCGGATCGTACTGTCAGCGGATCGCCAGCAGGCGGTAGCGACAGGCGCTGTGGCCGCCGGTAGGTTCATAACGCTCTGTCGTATGGGATCGCCTATGCCTACTGACAACGACAATCACGTCGACAGGCGGACGGTGCTCAAGTACGCGGGAACGGCTGGTGCCGTCGGTCTCGCAGGTTGTGCCGGAGGCGGCGACGGCTCGGACGGCGAGGACGGCTCCGACGGCGACGACGGCATGGACGGCGGCGACGGCGAGGACGGCTCCGACGGCGGCGACGCCTTCGAGGTCGGCGTCACCATGGGCCAGATGGACTCCGGGCTCGACCCGCAGGACCACGCCGAGACGAACACCGAGATCATCGTCGGCCAGGCGTACGAGGGCGTGCTCGACCGCGACAAGGAGGGCGGCATCATCGCCGGTCTCGCAGACGAATGGGAGCGCACCGACGACGGCAGCGTCCGGTTCATGCTGCGCGACGGCGTCACGTTCCACAACGGCGACGACCTGACCGCGGAGGACGTCCGGTACAGCATCCGCCGGATCGTCTTCGAGGACGTCGGCATCGTCAGCCCGCAGTCGAACGACCTCGGCGTTGTCGACGAGGTGACGGCCGGCGACGGCGAGGTGACGGTCTCTTTCGAGGGGTACAACCCGATTGCCTTCCAGCTGTTCGCGACCAACTGCGAGATCATGCAGCAGTCGTGGGTGGAGGAGAACGGCGGCGACTACATCAATCGGAACGCCAACGGCACGGGGCCGTTCCGCGTCACCGAGTACAACTCGGGCAACGAAGTGCTCTACGAGCCGTTCGAGGACTACTGGGACGGCGCCCCCGAGGTCGACGAGCTCCGGATGAGCGCCTCCAGCGAGTCGAGCACGCGAGTCAACCAGCTGCTCGCCGAGGAGACGGATATCGTGACGAACGTCCCGCCGAACGAGGTCTCCCGGGTGAACGGCTCCGACGTCGCCACGATCAACTCCGTGGCGAGCGCGCGCATCATCTTCCTCCAGATGCGCTACGACGTGGAGCCGTTCTCCAGCCAGCAGTTCCGGCAGGCGCTGAACCACGCGGTCGACGTCGAGAGCATCATCGAGAACGTGCTCAACGGCTTCGGCAACATCACCGCGCAGCCGACTCTCGAGGGTCACGTCGGCTACAACCCCGACATCGACCCGTACCCGTACGACCCCGGCGAGGCCGAGCGGCTCGTCGAGGAGTCCGGCCACGCCGGCGTCGAGATCACCCTCGAAACGCCGATCGGGCGCTACCTCCGCGACGTCGAGATCGCACAGGCGGCGGCCAACCAGATCAACTCCCTGTCGAACGTCACCTGTGAGGTCGAGCAGCGCGAGTTCTCCTCGCTGGTCCAAGACGTCACCGCGCCCGATATCGAGGACCGCCCGCACTTTAACCTCCTCGGGTGGGGGAACGCCGAGTTCGACGGCAGCCAGACGCTGACGCCGCTGCTCTCTTCGAGCGGCGCGCTCACCGTGCTGGAAAACGACGAGCTCGACGGGCTGCTCACGGACGCCGAGGCGACCGAGGACCCCGACGAGCGCGTCGAGATCCTTCAGGAGGCGAACCAGCTCGCCCACGACCTCGCGCCGTGGGTGTT
This sequence comes from Halorubrum xinjiangense, assembly GCF_900102375.1. Classification (GTDB taxonomy): domain Archaea; phylum Halobacteriota; class Halobacteria; order Halobacteriales; family Haloferacaceae; genus Halorubrum; species Halorubrum xinjiangense. The sequence continues at coordinate 471,759 of NZ_FNBO01000001.1, read as the reverse complement.
CATGCACCAGCAGTTCAGCGTCTACGGCGTCTCGAACGACATCTCTTGGGAGCCGCGGGCCGACGAGTTCATCGACCCGGACACCGCCACTCAGCAGTAACGCGACCCCCATCTCTCCACATCGTTATTAATGTCACTCGGCAGATTCGCACTCAAAAGAAGCCTCCAGGGGATCGGCGTCGTCTGGGGCGTCGTCACCGTCGTGTTCGCGCTCCGGTTCGTCACGCCCGGTAGCCCGATCAACGCGGTCGCACCGCTCGACGCGTCACAGGAGACGCGACAGGCGATCGCCGCCGAACTGGGGCTCGACCAGCCGCTGTACATCCAGTACGGCCAGTACATCTTCGACCTGCTTCAGGGCGACATGGGGCGGTCGTACATCCGGGGCCAGGAGGTCACGACGCTCGTGTTCGAGCGGCTGCCCGCCACCGTGGAGCTCGCTATCGCCGCGAGCGTCGTGGCGATCGTCCTCGCCATCCCGCTCGGCGTCATCAGCGCCACGAACCGGAACGACCCGGTCGACTACGGCGCGACGCTGCTGTCGCTCGGCGGCATCTCGACGCCGAACTTCTGGCTCGGGATCATGCTCATCCTGATCTTCGCCGTGGAGTTCAACATCTTCAACACCAGCGGCCGCGGGGTCGACGTCGGCGACGTCGCGCTGTCGGTCGCCAACGCCGAGCCGTTCGTCGGGACGCTCTTGACGTGGCTCGCGTACATCACGCTGCCCGCGATCGCCTTGGGCACCTACTTCATGGCGCTTATCACCCGGCTGACGCGGTCCGGAATGTTAGACGAGCTCAGCAAGGGCTACGTCCAGGCCGCGCGGGCCAAGGGGCTCCCGCGGACGCTGATCCGGTACAAACACGCCCTGCGTAACACCCTCATCCCCGTGATCACCGTCCTCGGGCTCCAGCTCGGGACGCTGATCGGCGGCGCCGTCATCACCGAGGCGGTGTTCTCGTGGCCGGGGCTCGGCACGCTGGTCATCGAGAGCATCAACAACCGGGACTGGCCGGCGCTTCAGGGGAGCCTGATCATTATCGGGACGAGCTTCGTCCTCGTCAACATCCTCGTCGACGTTGTGTACGCCTACCTCGACCCGGAGGTGGTGAACGACTAACATGGTCTCTTCACGTGTCATTCGCAATCTCAAAAAGGAGTTCAGACAGAGCGGGCTCGCGAAGCTTGGGCTGGCGCTGGTGGTCCTCATCCTGTTGACCGCCGTGTTCGCCCCCTTCATCGCGCCCCACAACCCGACCGACCAACAGCTCGACCAGAGCGAGCTGCCGCCGATCGGCTTCTCGGAGACGTCGGAGCGGACCTCCTCGCAGATGGTCGACGGCGAGATCCAGACCGTCACCGAGGAGGTCGAGGTTACGGCCGACCCCGACCACGTGTTCGGCACCGACGGGCTCGGCCGCGACATGTTCTCGCGGGTGGTGTACGGCGCGCGGACGTCGCTGGTCGTCGGGGTGCTCGGCACCGTCCTCGCGGCGTCGATCGGCGTGCCGGTCGGCCTGCTCGCCGGCTACCACCGCGGCCGCGTCGACGACGCGCTGATGCGGATCGCGGACGTGAGCCTCGCGTTCCCCTCGCTCGTGTTAGCGGTCGCGCTGATCGGGCTGTGGGGCCGCGCCGCGGTGAACGTCCCAGACCCATTCGTCGTCGCCGGACTGGCGCCGGAGATGCCGGAGAGCTTCGTGTTGCCGATAACGGTGGTGATCGTCGTCGGCCTCGTCAACTGGGTGTGGTTCGCCCGCGTCGCCCGAGGGGAGGCCCTCTCCTTACGCGGACAAGAGTACGTGAAGGCGTCGCGCGCGCTCGGCGCCGACGACAACACGATCATCCTCCGCCACGTCCTGCCGAACGCGATCACGCCGATCATCGTCCTCGGGACGGTACAGGTGGCGGCGATCATCCTCTTGGAGAGCTCGCTGTCGTTCCTCGGCTTCTCGGGGACCACGCTGTCGTGGGGCTTCGACATCGCGCAGGGCCGCGACTACGTCTCCTCCGGCCAGTGGTGGATCGCCTCCATCCCCGGGCTCGCGATCATGCTGTCGGTGATCGGGATCAACCTGCTCGGCGACTGGCTGCGTGACGCCTTAGACCCCGGTATCGAGGGCGAAGGGGGTGCCGCATGAGCGACGCCGAGCGGACGGTCGCCGGCGAGTCGGCGGCGTCCGACGGCGTCCCGGTAGACGACGCGGCCCCGAGCGGGACGCCCGCGGTCGACGACGTGCTGTCGGTCCGGGACCTCTCGACCCGCTTTTTCACCGAGGAGGGGCAGATCAACGCGGTCGAGTCGGTGTCGTTCGACCTCCGAGAAGACGAGATCCTCGGCGTCGTCGGCGAGTCCGGCTCCGGCAAGTCGGTGACCGCGCTGTCGCTCGTCGACCTCGTCGAGACGCCCGGCCGGATCACCGCCGGCGAGGTGTGGTACCGCGACGCCGACCTCGCCGAGGAGTTCCGCGGGGACGACGCCGTGCGGGTCGACGGCGACCACGTCGACCTCCGCACCGTGCCGCCCAGCGTCCGGCGGTCGCTGCGCGGGCCGTCGTTCAGCGTCATCTTCCAGGACCCGATGAGCAGCTTCAACCCCTCGATCACGGTCGGCGAGCAGATCGCCGAGGCGGTCGAGGTGCAGCGGCGGGCGCGGGCGAACCCCCGCTCGACGCGCTCGCGGACGCAGGGGTACGGGCTCGGCAAGCTCCTCCTCGACGGGATCGTCCCCGGCCGCGACTACACGAGCGAGGAGAGCATGGAGCGCGCGGTCGAACTGCTCGGGCAGGTCGGGATCCCCGACCCCGAGGAGCGCGTCGACGAGTACCCCGGCCAGTTCTCCGGCGGGATGCTCCAGCGCGCGATGATCGCGCAGGCGCTCGCGGGCGAGCCCGACGTGCTGATCGCCGACGAGCCGACGACCGCGCTCGACGTGACGATCCAGGCGCAGATCCTGAACCTGCTGAAGGAGATCCAGGCCGACCGCGGCATGAGCATCGTACTCATCACGCACGACCTCGGCGTCATCGCCGAGATGTGCGACCGCGTCTGCGTGATGTACGCCGGCGAGATCGTCGAGCGCGGCACGCTCGACTCCGTGTTCGAGGACACCGTCCACCCGTACACGCAGGGGTTACTCGGCTCGATCCCCGACGTCGACGACCCGCGGGCGCGGCTCGAACCGATCGCGGGCAACGTCCCGAGCCTGGTCGACGCCGAGATGGACGACCGGTGTTACTTCGCGGACCGGTGCCCGAAGGCGATGGAGGCGTGCCTCGACAAGCCGCCGGAGGCGACCGTCGACGCCGCCGCCGACCACGGCGCCAAGTGCGTCCTCGCGGACCGCGAGTACGACCCGGCCGACGCGCTTCCGGACGACTACTTCGGCGAGGCCGGCGAGGCCGCGGACCCCGACGACGGGGCCGCGACCGACGGAGGTGAGGGCGAATGAGCGACCCGCTGCTCTCCGTCGACGGCCTGAAGAAGTACTACGCGGACGACCCGTCGTTCGTCGACCGCCTGCTCGGCCAGGAGTCGGAGAGCGTGAAGGCGGTCGACGGCGTCTCCTTCGACGTGCGGGAGGGCGAGACGCTGGGGCTCGTCGGCGAGTCCGGCTGCGGGAAGTCGACGACCGGCGAGACGGTGTTACGGCTCCGCGAACCGACCGCGGGCGAGATCACCTTCGACGGGGAGGACGTCCGCGCGATGACCGACCGCGACCTGAACCAGTTCCGGCGCCGCGCGCAGATCGTGTTCCAAGACCCGTTCTCCAGCCTCGACCCGCGGATGACAACCGGCGACATCATCACGGAGGGACTCCGGATCCACGACATCGCGGACAGCGCGCAGCGCCGCGAGACGGCCCGCGACCTGCTCGAACGAGTCGGGCTCTCCGCCGACCAGATCGACCGGTACCCCCACGAGTTCTCGGGCGGCCAGCGCCAGCGGATCGGGATCGCCCGCGCGCTCGCCTTAGACCCCGACTTCGTCGTCCTCGACGAGCCGGTGTCGGCGCTCGACGTGAGCGTTCAGGCCCAGATCCTCAACCTGCTCGAAGACCTCCAGGACGACTTCGGGCTCACGTTCCTCTTCATCGCGCACAACCTCGGCGTGGTCCGGCACGTCTGCGACCGCGTCGCGGTGATGTATCTCGGTGAGATCGTCGAGATCGGGCCCGTCGAGGAGATCTTCGACGACCCCGCGCACCCGTACACGAGGGCGCTGCTGTCGAGCGTCCCCCGCGCGAGCACGGAGGCGCGCGACGAGGAGTTCGAGACGCTCCACGGCGACGTGCCCTCGCCGCGGAACCCGCCCGCTGGCTGTCGGTTCCACACCCGCTGTCCGGCGGCGCGCGCGGCCTGCCGAGAGTCGGCGCCGCCGGGATACGACGTCGGCGACGGCCGGACGGCCGCCTGCTTCCGGGCGGACGACGACCACGCGTACTGGGACAGCGAGCCGATCGGGCAGAACGAGGCGGCCGAGGACGCGGCCGACATCGGCGAGCCGGCGGACGACTGAGCGCCCGCGGGCAACCGAGCGGACCGGCTCTCCCTTTATCGCTCCCGGACGACGACGAACTCCGCGAGGTCGCGGAGGTACTCGATCGCCTCTGTCTCCGGGGGGTCGGCCTCGTCGAGGGCGGCGAGCGCGCGCTCCGACTCCGCCCGGGCGCGCTCGTTGATCTCCTCGGGCGACAGCGACGTGACCTGGAGGACAGAGGGGCGGTCCATCTCGGCGTCCTGTCCGGTCGGCTTGCCGAGGTCGTCGGCGTCGGCGGTGGCGTCTAACACGTCGTCGCGCATCTGGAAGGCGACGCCGACGCGCTCGGCGTACTCGCCGAACGAGTCGATCGCGTGGGGGTCGGCGCCGCCCGCCACCGCGCCCAGTTCGGCGGCGGCGCGGAACAGCGCGCCCGTCTTCCGGCGGGCCAGTTTCATGTACTCGGCCTCGTTGGTCGGGCGGGCGGCCAGCTCCGTCGCCTCGCCCTCGCCGAGTTCGACCAGCGCCTCGGCGACCGTGCGCATTGCGCGGGGGTCAGTCGAGAACAGCGCGAACGCCTCGCCGAGCAGGCCGTCGCTGGCGATGATCGCCGGGCCGTAGCCGAACTCCGCCCACGCGGCGGGGGTGCCGCGGCGGACCTCCGAGCGGTCGATGATGTCGTCGATCACGAGCGAGGCGTTGTGGACGAACTCGATGCCGGCCGCAAAGTCGACCGCGGCCTCGGGGTCGCCGTCGAACGCCTCGCAGGCGAGGACGGTCACCGCCGGCCGGACGCGCTTGCCGCCCGCGAGGACGACGTGGCCGACCTCGTCGGACAGCTCGTCGGGCTCGACGTCGTCGATGACCGACTCGATCCGGTCTTCGACCAGCCCGACCCGACGCTGCAAGTACTCCATCTACCGTCCGGAGGGCCCCGGCGCGCAAAGGCCTAACGGAACGGCCTGCGAACGCCGGATTCGGACGACGGCGACGACGCCACCTACCTCTCGCTATTGCGGTGGCGCGTGCCTCCGAGCGCCCCTTGGGCGCGAGGAGCACGCGCGAGGGACGCCGCGAGCAGCGTGGCGCTTCGCGCCACGGGCAGCCGGCGCGTAGCGCCGGCGACGACGCGGGCGACCGAAGGGAGCCCCGAGCGAGCGGCGCGGCTGGGGAGGTGTGAGGTGCGGGGCCGTGCTGTGCGGGGCGGGGCTCAAAGGGGCAGCCGTGAGGGCGAAGCACGGCGCAGCAAGTCGCGCGAGTCCTCGCGGCTGGGGCTTCGGCGACGTTTACCGCCGAGCGACGGTTAGCTATTTATAAGCGAGCGACCCAGGATTCGGCCGTGTTCCCCGGCGATTCGGAACCCACTCACCGCCGAGCGCCGCTCCGTCACTCGGGCGACTTCACGCCGACGAACTCGAAGCGGGCGCCGCCCTCGGCGCTCTGCTCGACAGCTATCTTCCAGCCGTGAGCGGTGGCGATCTGCTCGACGATACTCAGTCCGAGGCCCACCCCGTCACCCCCCGTGGTCACGCCGTCCTCGAGCACCTGCCCGCGGAGGTCGTCCGGAATGCCCGCGCCGGTGTCCTGGACGTAGAACCCCTCGGCGAGCAGTCCCACCGTGACGGTCACGTCCTCGCCGCCGTGCTGGATCGCGTTGCGGAACAGGTTCTCTAAGACCTGTCTCAGCCGGCTCTCGTCGGCGTAGATATCCCCGTCGGTCTCGACGGTCAGCGACGCGTCCTTCGTCTCGACGCTGCCCCACGCCGACCGGCTCACCGCGCCGAGGTCCACGGGGACGACTTCCTCGATCTGGTCGCCGGCCTTCGTCAGCGACACGAGGTCGTTGATGAGCGTGTTCATCCGAGTGAGCGCGTCGTCCGTCGTTTCGAGGTGCTCGCTGTCGAACTCCTCCCGGGCGATTTCGAGCCGTCCTTGGGCGACGTTCACCGGATTTCGGAGGTCGTGGCTGGCGATGTCGACGAACTGGTCCAGCTGCTCGTTCTTCCGCTCGAGGCGGTCGTTCGCCGCTTCGAGTTCGGTCACCGTCTCCGCGAGCAGTTCGTTCGTCCGGCGAATTCGGGCCGCGTAAACGCCGATGACCGTGCCGAGCGCCGCGCCGACGCTCAACGACCCGGTGATCGAAAGCGAGATCGACGTCTCCGGCCGGGCGGCCATCTCCCCGAACCAGGCCCCGAGAACCGTGAACGCGAGCAGCCCCGCCACGGTCCACTTCAGCACGGTCCACCGTTTCGACCCGACGACGCCGTCCGCTCGGAACCACCCGTAGGCGATCAATCCCGCCCCGATAACGCCCGGAACCGCGGCTTGGAGCGAGAGCACCCCCAACTCGACGCCCGCGAGCGTACCCACCGCCGCCGTCGCGACGATGATCGACGCCCCCACGACAGTGACTGGATTCACCCGGCTGTTGGGGGCCATCGTCCTATGGTACATCTCGCCGGTCGGTATTTTAAAAGATTGTGATAATTCTGGGTTCGTGGCTATTCACGGATCCTCCGGCCGAATCAGTCGGTTTCAGATCACGGACCGAACCGATCGTCAGGTCCTATCAGTTCTCCAATGAATAGATTCGCGGTACTGTCGCACTGCTCGCGCTCCCGACTCGGGAGCACCTCCGTGTCAGTTAGCCGGTGTTCGACCGGCGCCGAACGGCGGCGAGCAGACGGGCGGTCGCTTGCCCCGTTTCACGCCCGGAACCGCCGCACGCTCGCTCACCGGAACCTGACGCCGAGGTCGTGGAGCCCGTCGTTGTTCGCGGCGACGTTGATGAGAAGCGGCGTCAACCCCTCGATTTCGGGTGCGTTGGCGATACCGCCGGCGTCGAGCGCTCGCAGTCCCTCGATCCCCTCGGCGACGTCCGCGACCGTCCGCTTGGCGTCCTCGTCGTCGCCGATCACGAGGGTGTCGACGCCAAGGTCGGCGTCGAGGTTCGCCAGCCGCGCGGCCGCGAGGTTGTGGAACGCGCCGACGACCGCGACGCCCTCGGGCGCCGCGTCAGCGACGATGCTCGTCACCGAGCCCGCGCCGGGCTTGTGGTAGTGGAACCCCTCGTCGTCGCGTTTCATCCCCGTCGCGGGCGAGACCAGCACGTCGCCGTCCTCTAACGCCCCCGCCACCGCCTCGACGGTGTCGCCGACGTGGTACGGCGGGACCGCGAGGACGACGATCCGGGCGTCGGCGGCGACCGCGGCGTTCTCGCCGCCTGCGACGGTCGCGTCCAGCCCGCGGCTCTCCAGTTCGGTCGTGTACTCCTCGGCCTTGTTCTCGGCCTTCTCGGCCTCCCGCGACCCGACCGCGACCCGGTGGGGCGTGTCCGCCGCCAGCCGGAGCGCGAGCCCCTCCCCGATGTCACCCGTGCCGCCTAAGATGGCGATTCGCATACGATCCGTGCGGTCGCTCGCGTCTTAGGGGTTGCGCGACCGGCCGTCTTCGCCACGGTCGAAATTGTCGGAACCGCCGCGGTCGAAGCCGGGGGCTTCTTGTCCGAACGCGCGGAGACGACGCCCATGGACGAGCAGGACCGCGTCGCGGCGTTCGTCGACGAGTACGGGTTAGAGACCGACCTCGCGTACCACGCGCTCGACTTGGAGAGCGAGGTCGGCGAGATCGCCAAGGAGGTGACGACCTCGACCGACTACGGACGCAACCCCGCCGCCGCGTCGATCGCGACCGACGAGATCGGGGACGCGCTGTTCGCGCTGCTCGCGCTCGCCGAGGCGGCCGGCGTCGACGCCGACGAGGCGCTCGACGAGGCGCTGGCGAAGTACGAGTCGCGGATCGCGTCGTCGGGCGACCCCGGTTCCGGGCAGTAGGACACGCAGAGCGTCGGTTCAAGTGCGCCGACCTCCTATCGGATCCATGGCCGAGACTCCGTCGCTGGCGCTCCGCTACGTCGCCTGCGACGCCTGCGAGACGGTGTTCGCGCAACCGGACGACCCCGACGAGCCGACCGCCTGCGACCGGTGCGGCGCCCGCCCGCTCCGCGAACTCTCCGGGATCCGGGGGCCGGACGCGTACTTCGCGCCCTGAGACCGGTCCGGGCTGCGGCCGCGAACTTCTGGACGCGGGCGGCGCGTCACCACCGCCGCCTCACCGCACGTCGTCCATCTCCAGCTCTCCGGCCGCGATCGCGCGGAGCTCCTCCTCGGAGAGGCGATCGATCACGAACTCGGGTATTCCGTCCGGAACCCCCGCCGGAATCGACCGACTGTCGTCCGCCGCGTCCGCTCGACTCCCGCCGTTCGTCTCCGTCGGTCGCCGTCCGCCGTCCGTGCGAGACGCTCCTCGGGGCCCGCCATCCCCGCCGCTGTCCGCGGACAGCCGGCGCACCGTCCGTTCGACCGCCTCGACCGCTGTCGACTGGCGCTCGCTGTCGGCGGCCAGCGCCTGCATCTGCTCGCTGATCCGGTTCGACTGCTCGACCACCCCGTCGATCGTCGCGGCGATCTCCTCGGCGGCGGCGGCCTGCTCGTCGGTCACGTCCGAGACCTCGTCGATCCCGTCCGCCGTCTCCGTCACCGCCTCGGCGATGTCGGTGAGGTTCTCCGTCGCGTCGGCGACGCGCTCGCTCCCCTCGTCGACGCGCACCGTCGTCTCCGAGAGGCTCTCGACCGTCTCCTCGGTGTCGGTGCGGATGCCGCCGACCATCGACTCGATGTCGCTCGCGTGCCGCTGTGACTCCTCCGCGAGCGACTTTATCTCGTCGGCGACGACGCCGAACCCGGCGCCCGCCTCGCCGGCCCGCGCCGCCTCGATCGACGCGTTCAGCGCGAGCAGGTTCGTCTGGTCGGCGATGCCGTTGATCGCGTCGACGAACTCGTCTATCTCCTCGACGCGCTCCTGGAGCGCCTCGACGTCGTCCGCGACCTCGTCGACGGCGTCGCCGATGTCGTCCATGGCCGACGCGGCGTCGTCGGCCGCTTCTCGCCCGTCCTCCGCGAGCGTCTCCGCTCGGCTGCTCGTCCGCTCGACCTCGTCGGCGGTCGACGCCACCTCCTCGACCGTCGCCGAAAGGTTCGAAACCTCCGAGGAGATCTCGGCGACCCGATCCGACTGGTCCTCGGCCGCGTCGCCGACCTCGGCGGCGCGGTCGGCGACATCGCCCGCCGACTCGCGGAGGTCGCCGATCGGCTCCTCGACCTCGTCTTCCACCTCCGCCATCAGCCGCTCGTTCCGCTCGACCGCCTCCGTGAGCTTCTCGCTGTACGAGTGAATGTACGTGTCCGTGACGACCTGCATGTCGAGGTTGACGATCCGGAGGACCGAGAGCAGGTCCTCGATCGCGTCGTCGACCTCCTCCTCGACCACCGCCGCGGTCGCGTCGTCGAGTTCCTCGCTGACGCCGTCGGGGGCCAGCCGGTCCGTGAGCGAGTCGACGAGGCGGTCGCCGATGAGCGGGAGGATGAGGTCGTAGTACACGCCGTACTGCCCGAGGTAGTGTTTCATCGGCATCTCCAGCATGTCGTGGATCTTGCCGATCCGCGCGCGGTCCCGGAAGTACTCCTCGTCGTACTCGCCCTCCGCGAGCGTCACGAGGTACGCCGACTGCGTCCGCTTGAGCTGTTCGAGCCCCTTCTCCGACCGCCCGATCACCTCGACCGTCTGCTCGTGGCCGGTGAGGTTCTCGTAGAAGTCGTCGGCGATCTGCTCCGCGTTCTCCGCGAACGCGTCCTCGTACCGGCTCAGCCGCCGCTCGTCCTCCTCGTCGAAGCCGACGAACTCCTTCCGCCACGCGATCTCGTCCGCGTCGAGCCCGATCTCATCGACAAGCTCGCCGACGTCGAGCCGGTCGTTCAAGCCACCTTGGCCGAAGTCGTTTCGCCCGTACTCTCCCGATGTAGCCATACCGGAGGCTCTCCGCTTGGGTTATATAAACGGCAACTCCCGCGTCTCACGAGTGATACCCGAACCGCGCGACGGCGGGCGGACCCGACGAGCGGCCGCGCGGCGTCGACAGCGGTTCAGTCGGCGCCGGCCGCGTCGCGCTCGGCGAGGGCGTCGCCCTCCGCGGTCGGCTCGACCGCCACCGCCGAGTGCTTGAACTCGGGGATCTTCGCCTCGGGGTCGAGCGCGTCGCCGGTGAGGGCGTTCGCGAGCGGCTCCGGGTAGTGGAACGTACAGAACGCCACGCCCTCGCGGACCGCCGGCGTGACGTCGGCCGCGACCTCGACGGTCCCGCGCTCGTTCGAGACGGTCACCCGGTCGCCGTCGTTGATCCCGCGTTCGGCGGCGTCGTCGGGATGGATCTGGAGGACGTCTTCGCCGCGCATCGCCGTGAGCCGCTCCGAGCGCCGGCTGAGCGCCCCGCTGTTGAAGTGCTGGAGCACGCGCCCGGTCGTGAGGGTCAGCTCGTCCGCGCCGAGGTCGTCAGCCGGCGGGACCGGGTCGACGACCGCGAGCGGGGCGGTGCGCTCGCCGGTCGCGAACGTCTCGGCGTGTAACACGTCGGTGCCGGTCCCGTCGCGCTCCGAGAACGGCCACCGCTGGTAGCCGTCGCCGATCCCCTCGTAGCTCATCCCCTCGTAGATCGCCGCGACGCGCGTCAGCTCGTCGAACGCCGCCTCCGGGCCGTCGTAGTCGAACGCCTCCGGGCGGTCCGTGAGCCGCCGGCCGAGGTCGGCGAGAATCTCGAAGTCGCACCGCGCGTTCCCCGGGAGGTCGGCGTTTGGTCGCATCCGCATCACGCGCCGGTCGGTGTTCGTCACGGTGCCGGACTTTTCAGCCCATGCGCTCCCGGGAAGGACCACGTCGGCGTGGGCCGCGGTCGCCGTCTCGAACAGGTCGATGACGACGCAGAAGTCGAGCTCCTCGAACGCCGACGCGACCGCGGTCGCGTTCGGCTCGGTGACCGCCGGGTTCTCGCCAAAGACGACCGCGGCCCGCACCTCGTCGCCGAAGCGATGGGTCGCCTCCACCTCGGTGAGGCCGGGCTCCGCCGGCGGCTCGACGCCCCACTCTGCGGCGACGCGCTCGCGGGCGGCCGCGTCAGTCACGGGCTCGTAGCCGGGGAGGACGCCCGGGAGCCCGCCGACGTCGCTCGCGCCTTGGACGTTGTTCTGTCCGCGCAGGGGGTTCACGCCCGTCCCGGGTCGGCCGATGTTGCCGGTCAAAAGCGCGAGGTTGAGCAGGGCGTGGACGTTGTCGGTGCCGCAGCGGTGCTGGCTCGTCCCCATCCCCGTCACGATCGCGGCGCGGTCCGCCTCGCCGTAGGCCCGCGCCGCCTCGCGGATCGCCGCCGGCTCGACGCCGGCCGCCTCGGCGTTCGCGGCGACGTCCACGTCGGCGAGGTGCTCGCGCAGCCGGTCGAACCCGGTCGTGCGCTCCGCGAGGAACGCTTCGTCGACGAGGTCCTCCTCGACGAGGACCGCCGCGATCGCGTTCGCCACCTCGATGTCGGTGCCGGGCCGCAGTGGGAGGTGGACGTCCGCCGCCTCGGTCGTGTCGTTCGCGCGCGGGTCGACGTGGACCAGCGTCGCGCCGTCGCGGACCGCCGGGAGGACGTACGAGCGGAACGCCACGGGGTGTTGCTCGGCCGGGTTCGCCCCGTTGACGAGGATACAGTCCGTCTCGCTCAGGTCATCTAAGGTGTTCGTCATCGCGCCGGCGCCGAACCGCTCGCTCATCGCGGCGACCGTCGAGGCGTGACAGAGCCGCGCGCAGTTGTCCACGTTGTTCGTCCCGAGGACGCGCGCGAGCTTCTGGAGGACGTAGTTCTCCTCGTTCGTGCAGTTCGACGACGCGAAGAACTGGACTGCGTCCGGGCCGTGCTCGTCGACCACGCGGCCGATCCCGCTCGCGACGCGGTCGAGCGCCTCCTCCCACGGCGCCGTGACGAAGTGTCCGTCGTGCCGGACCAGCGGCTCCGTCAGGCGGTCGTCGTTGTCGACCACATCGAACGCGGCCGCGCCCTTCGGACAGATCTCGCCGCGCTCGTTCACCGGTCCCTCGACGCCGGTCGCGCTGCCCCGGCCGGCGTACTCGATCTGACAGCCGACGCCGCAGAACGGGCAGACGGTCGGGTTCGACTCGAAGCTCCGCTCGGGCGTCTCGGTCGGGTCGGTCATCGGATCGAGGTACGGCTTCCACGACCCTCCAGATGCCGCCGGAGTTGCGTGGCTCTTTAAATAGCTCCGCCGACCGCGGCGACTCACCCCGTCACGGCGTCGATCCCCGCCGGCGCGAGCAGGCGGCCCAGCGACAGGACGCCCGTCGTCACGAGGCAGGCCGCGAACGCGATCGTGCCGAGCTTCCCGCCGAACCCGACGAAGTACGGCGCCGCGCCGACGAACGCGACGCCCGCGGTCCCGCCGGCCAGCAGCATCGCGCCCGGGCCGGGGATCCGCTCCGCCGTGGCCATCCCAGCGAACGATGCGCAGAAGGCGACCGCCGCGACCGCGTCGCCCGCGTCGAACAGCGGCGGACAGAGGATTCCGGCGGCGAGCCCGACGACCGCCGAGGCGACGACCGGGCCGTGGCCGAGCCGGACGGAGATGAGGAACGTGACGACGGCGGCGAGGGCCGCCGCGACGACGAGCCCCGCCGCGACGGTCGGCGACGGGACCGACCCCGCCCCGGGGGCCAGCCCGCCGACCGCGGCCACCGACAGGCAGCCGACGAACGCCGTCGTGCCGAGCTTCCCGCCGAACCCGTTGAACGCCCGCTTGGCGACGACGAAGACGACGCCGGCCGCGACCCCCGCGGCCGCCACCGCCCCGAGGTCGGCGTCGGCGGCCGGCGTCGCCATCCCGACGAACGAGCCGCAGTACGCAGGGGCGCCGTACGTCTCGCTCAGGAGATACGCGCAGAGCCCCACGAGCGCGGAGGCCACGACCGGTCCGACGCCCGCGCGGACCGAGAGGAGATAGGTGAGCGGCGCCCCGGCGGCCACGGCGGTCGCGTTGCCGAGGTCGGTCCGCGTGACGCGGAAGCCGTCCGTCCGCAGCGCGTACCGCGTCTCCTTCGCCGCGGTGTATCCCAGTCCCGTCGCCGCGAACGCGGCGAGGAGGGAGCCGACGAACGCGCTGGCGTCGCTACTCGTCTGCGTCACTAAGCCCTCAGCGGTCCCGCCTGCCTGCCCGGCGGTCCCGCCTGCCAGCCCGGCGGTCGCCGCGACGACCATCCCGGCTCCGGCGGCGGCCAGGGCGATCGCTCCGACCGCGTGGATCGCTCGGTTCACGCCCGCGACTCCGGCGCGCGGACCGATACCGATCGACCCTCAGTACTGCGGGTGTTCTCGGTGATACCCCGCGGAACGTCCGGTTCGTTGGGGATCAGGCCTTTGTACCCGTCGTTCCAACCCCGACGCGATGGGAACCGAAGGGAAGCCGGCGGACGACGGCGCGGGGACGACGCCCGGCGGCGTTCGCGCCGGCGTCGCGATCCACGGGACGGGGAACTGCCCGGTCGTCGCCGCGTCGACCGCCCACGACGGGCCGATAACCGGCGTCACTTGGACGCACGCGGGCGACACGCACACCGAGGAGTTCCGCGCCCGCGACCCCGACGCGGTCGACGCCGCGGAGGGGGTCCCCTCGCCCGCCTCCGTCGTCGATCTCGGCGACGAGCGGGTGTACCGGTACGAGCGTCCGCGCGACGGGAAGTGCGCCTGCCGGATCATCGAGGAGCTGGACTGTCCGATCGCGGACGTGCGCGCCGAGGACGGCGTCCTCGTGCTCACGCTTCACCTCCCCGATCTCGAGCGCCTCCGCGACATCGTCTCGGCGCTCGACGGAGTCGCCGACCGCGTCGAGGTCCGCTACCTCGTGGAGGGCGCGGCGCGCGGCGACGGGGCGTCGGATCGGACGCTCGTCGACCGCGGCCGCCTCACCGACCGCCAGTGCGAGGTGTTGCGGACCGCCTACCGCATGGGCTACTTCGAGCGTCCCCGCGACGCGAACGCGAGCGCGGTCGCCGAGGCGCTCGACATCTCCCCGTCGACGTTCGCCGAGCACCTCGCGACCGCGCAACGGAAGCTCTTAGCGGAGACGCTCGCCGAGAACTGACGGATCCCGGCTCTCAGGCGGCGTGCTCGTCGATCGCGGACTCAAGCGTCGCGCGGTCCTGCGCGCCGACGAACCGGTCGACGGCCTCGCCGTCCACGTAGAGGACGAGCGTCGGGATGCTGCGCGCGCCCAGCTGCTGGGCAACCGCCTGGTTCGCGTCCACGTCGACCTTGGCGACCGCGGCGTCGGTCTCGGCCGCGAGCGCCTCGATCGTCGGCTCCATCATCTGACAGGGGCCGCACCAGTCGGCGTAACAGTCCACGAGGACGACGTCGTGGTCGTCGACGGCCCGCTGGAGCTCGCCGGTCCCGTTCACGTGGATCGGCTCGCTCGGGGCCGCCGACCCGCCGCCGTCGCCCGTCTCCGTCCCGACGGCCCCGTCGAGCGATTCCCCGTCCCCGAGGCGCGCTTCGAGCTCCCGCCGCTTCCGCTCGCGGATGCGCTCGCGCTCCGTCTTCGCGTCGTCGTCCGTCGGTTCGCTCGCGTCGGCTGCGTCACTCATGCGACAGTATTGGGTGCTTAAAACAATATACCTTCCGCCTCCGGATCCGCTCGTCGCCTCACTCCGTCGACCCGAGGACGTCGTCGAGTCCGGCGGCGCGTAAGTCCACGTGGTCCGCGACGAGGTCGGCCGCGCGCTCGTACGGGGACCGGTCGCCGGTCGCCGCGTCCGGGCGCGACCGGCCAGCGCTCGCGAAGACTGCCTCGACGAAGGCGTCTCGCACCGCCGCCGTCTCGAAGAGCCCGTGGAGGTACGTGCCGAGGACGCGGTCGGTGGCGACGCTCTCGGCGCCGAGCGCTCCGGTCGCCAAGCCGCCGCTCGCGGCGTCATCGAGGAGCCGCGTCCGCCCCGCGTGAATCTCGTAGCCGGTCGCGCGCCCCTCGGCGCCCGCGATCGGACCGGCGCCGTCGACCGCGCAGGTGACGCGCTCGACGCGCTTCTCCGTAGAGAACGCGGTCTCGACGGGGAGGAGCCCGACCCCCGGCACCGTCTCGCGGTCGCCGACGCCCTCGAGGGCGGCGTCGACGAGTCGTTCGCCGAGGATCTGGTAGCCGCCGCAGACGCCGACCACGGGGCCGTCGAACGCGCGCAGCGCCGCGTCGAAGCCCGCCTTGCGGAGCGCGAGCAGGTCGTCGACGGTGTTCTTCGACCCCGGGAGGACGACCGCGTCGACGGCGTCGAGGTCGGCGTCGAGCGGCAGGTAGGCGACGCGGACCCCCGGCTCGCGCGACAGCGGCTCCACGTCGGTGAAGTTGGAGATGCGCGGGAGCCGGGGGACTCCGATCCGGACCGCTTCGTCGTCGGGGACGCCGTCGCCGGCGCCGAGGATCCCCTCCCCCTCGCTTTGGCTCCCGGTCCCGGCCCCTCCTCCGGCGGTCGCCACCTCCGGCAGCGAGAGGCTGTCCTCCGCGGGGAGCCCCGGGTCGTCGTGCGGGACGACCCCAACGACTGGGACATCTGTCCGCTCCTCGATCTCGTCGATGCCGGGTTCGAGGAGGGCGGGGTCGCCGCGGAACTTCGTGATCACGGCGCCGCGGACGCGATCGCGGAGGTCGTCGGGGAGCAGTTCGAGGGTCCCGTAGAGGCTCGCGAACGCGCCGCCGCGCTCGATGTCGACCGCGATCAGGACCGCCGCGTCCGCGAAGCGCGCGCACTCGACGTTCGCGAGGTCGCGGTCGTGGAGGTTGATCTCGGCGATGCTCCCCGCCCCCTCCGCGACGATCACGTCGTGGTCGGCCGCGAGGCGCTCGTGGGCCGCGACCGCGGCGCCGCGGGCGTCGTCCCAGTGGTCCTCGTAGTACGCCGACGCCGGGGCGTTCGCGACCGGCTCCCCGTCGAGGATCACCTGGCTCTCGCCGCCCCCGCGGGGCTTGAGCAGAACGGGGTTCATGTCGGTCGTCGGCACCGTCCCGGCCGCCCGGGCCTGGACGTGCTGGGAGACGCCGATCTCGCCCCACTCGCCGTCCGGCGCGAGCGCCACCCGCGCGTTGTTGCTCATGTTCTGGGCCTTGTACGGCGCGACCGAGACGCCGCACCGCGCGAGCAGCCGGCAGAGCCCGGCCGCCAGCGTGCTCTTGCCGACGTGGCTCGCGGTGCCCGCGATGAGGACGGTGTCGGCGTCGGTCGCGGCGTCGGTCACGGCTCGCTCTCCATTCTCAGTACTCCGTCCCGCGGCGGGCGCGCTGCCCGTCGTCGAACGGGTGCGCGACCTTGCGGACGTTCGAAATTAGGTCGGCGACGCCGTCGAGGTACTCGGGCTCGGCGTGGCTCCCGGTGAGGACGAGTTCGAGGTTCTCGGGCTTCGACTCGGCGAGCGCGACGACGTCTTCGGGGTCGACAAGCCCCCGGTCGGCCGCGTACAGCAGCTCGTCGAGGATCAGCATGTGGACGCCGGCCTCGGGGTCGCCGTCGAGCGGGAGCGGTTCGGTCAGGTCCGCCTCGCCGGCGCCCGCGACGAGCGCCTCCGCGCGCTCGAAGGCGGCGGCCGCCTTCGCCTCGTGCTCGTCGTCTGCCGAGCCGTCGAGCAGGCCGTGCCAGCCGTAGTGCCCGGCGTTCTCGTAGGAGAACCCCGGCACGGCCGCGATCGCGTTGTACTCGCCCCTGACGCCCTCGACGCTGTCGGCGCCGCCCTTCATGAACTGGAGCATGTGGACGCGGTAGCCGTGCCCAGCGGCCCGGAACCCCATCCCCATCGCCGCCGTGGTCTTCCCCTTCCCGCCGCCCCAGAACGCCTGGACCAGCCCGAACTCCGCGGGCGCGGCGGGCTCGATCGGCTGCGGCTCGGGCGCCGCGCCGCCGCCCGGGGTGCGGGCGGCCGGGTCGTTCGGTTCCTCCTCCGTTTCATCCGCGTTCGTGTTGTCGTGGTTCGTGGTCATGGATCGAAAACCTCTGCCCGGTCGTCGGTGACGACGCCGTGTTCGGCGTCGGCCGCCGGCCCTGGCACGTCGCCGTCCGGGTACCGCGACCGCAGGCTCGCGCGGACCGCGTCCCGAACGCAGGCGCGGGCCGCTCCGCCGACCGCCGTGGCGCTGCCGGAGAACTCTGCGGGCTCGCCTTCCGGGTCGTCGCCGACGACGACCGCGTCGCTCGTCGTCCCCGGGACACCCGCCGTCGCGAGCAGCGTGGCCGCCTTCGCCTCGGCCGCGACCGCGACGAGGTTCGCCGCGGCGCCGGGCGCGAGCCGCCGCGTCGTGCCGACGATCAGGTTGACCGTTCCGGGGCCCGGCCGGCCCTCGGGACGCCCGGTCGGCTCGCGCGACTCGGCGGCGTCAGTCGGCGCCGTCGCCTCCGTCTGCTCCGTCGGTTCTACCGGCTCCGTCGGCTCCGGCGGCTCCACCGGCAGCATCGCGGGGTTCGAGAGCCCGACCGTCGCGTACGCGACGACCGGGCCGAGCCGCGCCCCGCGAGCGTGGTCCATCGAGACGCCCGTGAACAGCGTCGGCGGCGCGTCGCGGTCGCGACCCGGGGGCGCCGGGTCGCGACCGGCCGGTCCGTCGTCGAACCCCGCCCGCGCCAGCCGCTCGTCGCGGTAGGCCGCGAGGTCGGTCCGGTCGAACCCCTCCGGGACGGTGACGTTGTACACGGTCGCCGCCCGCGAGCGCCCGCCGTCCCAGCCGGTCGAGAGCCAGCGCGTCCCCGGTCGCCGGAGCCGGAGGACGCCCTCGCTGACGGTCGCCTCAAACATCGGCGCCGTCACCTCGGTTCTGGTCGCCCGCGCCCTCCGCATCGCCCACGCCCAGCGCCGCGAGCAGGCGGTCGTTCTCCCTCGGGCGGCGCACCGCGACCCGGACGTGCGAGTCGAGGCCGCGGAACGTCCTCGCGTCGCGGACGGCGACGCCCCGGTCGCGTGCCCGCTCGATCACGCGGTCGACGTCGCGCTCGCCGACGTCGACGAGCAGGAACGGGGCCTCCGAGGACGACACGTCGTATCGGTCGCCGAGCGCGGCCCGCATCCGCTCGCGCTCGCGCTCGACGCGCTGGCGGGTCTCGCGGACGAATTCCTCCTGTCGGAGGCAGTACTCGCCGGTCGCGAGCGCCGGGGCGCTCAGGTTCCACGTCCGGCGCGCGCCCCGCAGCGCCGCGCCGAGGTCGCCGGTCGCGACCGCGAAGCCGGCCCGGATCCCAGGGAGGCCGAACAGCTTGGTGAGCGCCCGGGCGACGACGACGCCGTCGGTCCCCGCGAGCGACTCGCGCTCGGTGAACCCGAGGAACGCCTCGTCGACGAGCAGGACGGTCCCGGCCTCGCGACAGCGCGCCGCGAACGCGAGCAGCGCCTCGCGGTCGTAGCCGGTCCCGGTCGGGTTGTTCGGCGTGCAGACGACCGCCAGCGCGTGGCTGCTCGGGTCGGCGTCGAGGACGCGCTCGGCGTCGACGAACGCCGGCTCCCCGCCCTGAAGCCGGACCTCGCGGGCGTACTCGCCGAAGCTCGGCGCCGGGAGCAGAGCGGTGTCGCCGTCGTCGACCGCGAGCGCGACCGCCGCCCGGATCGCCGCCAGCCCGCCCGGCGTCGGGACCACCTGTTCCGGGTCGCAGCCGACGTAGTCGGCGGCGGCCGCCCGGAACGCGGCCGGCGGCTCCGTCGGGTACGTCCGCGCCGTCTCGAAGGCCGCGCGGTAAACGCGCTCGACCCCGTCGGGGACCTCGGGGTTCGCGTTCGCGCTGAAGTCGAGCAGGTCGGGGTCGTCGCTGCTCCCGTGCGGCTCGCGGCCGAGCGCCGCCGCGCGCTCGCGGTTCATCGCGGCTCGCCTCCCGCGGACCCCGCGTCCGCGTCGCGCCCGTCGAGCCAGTCGATCCCGCCGCTCGGAAGGTCGGGGGCGTCCCGGTCGCCGGCGAGGATCCGCTCGGCGAGCCGGCGGTCCCCGGGTCGGTTGACGTTGACCGCGAGCCGGGCGTCGCGGGTCGCGCGGACGGCCTCGTCGCCCGCGCCGTCGAGCGCGCCGACGACGTTGACCCCGGCGGGGACGCGGTCGACGGTCGAACCGTCGCCGCTTCCCTCGTCCCCGTATCGGGTCGCGGCGTCGGCGCTCGCCCCCAGTTCGCGCTTGCGCGAGGCGGGCACGCGGACCGACAGCGCGTCGGCGTCGGCCGCGGCGTGGGCGTCGAGGACGGTGTTGACCGCCGCCCCGTCGAGCAGCGGGAGGTCGACCGCGAGGGTGAGGACCGGCGGTTCCGGCCCCGCGGCGAGGGCCGTCCGGAGGTCCGCGACGTACCCGTCGCCCGGCGTGTCGACGATCCGGACCTCGACCGATCCCGCCGTCGACCCGGAGCCGTCTCCGCTCCGCTCGGCTGCGCCGGCGCTCCGTCGCTCGACAAGCCGCTCGCGGGTTCGCGGCGTGTGCGGCGAGACGGCCGCGTACGCTGTCTCGACGCGGCTCGCGGCGAGGGCGTCGAGCGCGCGGTCGACCATCGGTCGCCCGGCGACCGGCGCGAGCGGTTTCTCGCCGCCGCCCAGTCGCGTGCCGCGGCCGCCGCACATCACGAGAGCGTCCACGCGATCACCCCCGCGTGGAGCCCGACGACGCGGGCGAGCTCGTTCGTCGCGCCGAGGACGTCGCCGCTCACCCCGCCGAGACGGGCGTTCGACCACGCGTACGCGAGCGCGGCGACGACGCCCGCGGCGGCAAGCACGCCGGCGATCGGGACGACGGAACCGGGAGCGCCGGCGACCGCGACGACCGCGTCGGGACGGCCGGCCGGCCACCCGAGCAGCAGGACGGGCGCCGTCGCAAGCGCGACCCCCGCCAGCGCGCGCGGGCCGGACGCATCGGTCAGCGCGGAGCCGAGCCCCTCGTGCGGCGCGTCGCCGACGCAGACGAGCGTCGCCGTCGCGGCCTTCGCGCTCACCTCGGCGGCGACCACGACGACGACCGCGTCGACGAGCGAGCGGCGGGCGACGTCCGCGATCGCCGTCGCCGCGGTCACGAGTCCGACGACGACCAGGGCGAGCGCGACCGTCCCGCCGACGCCGAGCGCGGAGTCCTTCAGCGCCTCGCGCCGGCGGTCGGCGTCGCCGTGGACGACCGCCGCGTCGCCGACGTCCGCGACGCCGTCGAGGTGGGTGATCCCGGTGACGAGGTAGAGCCATGCGGCGAATGCGACCCCGACCGTCAGCGACGGCACCCGGACCGGCGCCAGCGCCGCCGCGGCGACCGGGAGCGCGACGAGGGCGCCGATCGCGTACCCGACCGCCGGCAGGGCGGCGGGCATCCGCCGGAACGCCTCCCAGTCCCCGTCTGCGCGGCCGACGGGGATCCGGGTGAGGAACCCGAGCGCACCCCGGATCGCGGCGACCGCGTCGGTCACCCCCACGCTATCACCCCCGCGAGCGCGAGGAGCCAGCCCGCCGCGGCCGCGACCGCGACGCCGCCGGCGGCCCTGACGAGCCGCACGGCGTCTCGGGCGGCCGCGGGCGTCGGCGGTTCTGGCCCTCCGTCGAGAGCGTACGCCCCCGGTTTCTCCAGTCGAACGCCGAGCGCGACCGCGGCCGTCGCCATCGGCCACCCCGAGTTCGGTGAGGTGGGCTCGCGGGCCAGCGGCCGTGCGCGCCGCAGGCTCCCGGGCGACCGGGCGGCGACGGCGAGACAGCACGCCGCGGCCCGCGCCGGGAGGTACATGACGGCGTCGTCGAGCCGGGCGCTCGCCCACCCGACCGGCTTCGACCGGTAGCCGAGCATCGAGTCGAGCGTGTTCACCCCCTTCGCCCAGGCCGCGGCGGCGGTCCCGCCGACGAGGGCGGTCTCGGCGACTTCCGCGGTCGACGTCCCACCGCCGACAACGTCGAGCGCGACGGCGCCGGTCGCGCCGGCGACGAACCAGCCGAGTGGCGCGACGAACCCGTCAGCGAGGTTCTCGGCCGCGCTCTCGACGGCGGCGCTCCGGAGGTCGGCCGGCGAGAGGTCGGCGGGGTCGCGCCCGACGAGCGCCCGGACAGACTCGCGGGCCGCGTCGGGGTCGGCCTCGGCCTCGGCGACGACATCGCGCGTCACGTCGAGCAGCATCCGGAGGCTCGCGGCCGAGAAGAGGACGCCGGCCGCGACGGCGACGGCGAGGACCGGAACGCTGCCGGCCCGCGGTCCGTACTCGGCCGCAAGCCACACGCCGCCGCCGGCGAGCGCGGCCGCGGCGAGCGGGAGCGCGCCCGCGACCGCGACGCCGACGAGCCGCGGGCGGGCCCATTCTTGGTCGAACGGTCCGACGACGCTCCCGAACAGCGCGACCGGGTGGACCCGGGCGGGTGGCTCCGCGAACGCGAGGTCCAGCCCGACCGCGAGGAGGAGCGGCGCGAGCAGGGTAGCGGCGGGGGCGGCTCCCGTCATCATCACGGTTCCACCTCGTCGAGGAACGCGTCGAACGCCCCGCTCCCGCCGTGGAGGTGACAGTACGTCCCGAGGGTTCGGTACTCTGTCAGCCCCTCGCGGTCGCCGTCGATGCCGGTCCCGCGCTCCACGTCGAAGGCGAACCGGGCGTCGGACGCGACGTCGGCCGCGGAGTAGTGGAACTCGTGACCGCGGAGCCGGTCGCCGGTCCCCGCCGTGAGCGCGTCCCGTCGCGCACGCAGTTCGACGTGGTCGAGCGCCTGGTACCGCTCCCGCATCTCGACGCTCGCGGGGAGGATGCCCGCCATCTCGTACGCGTCTCCGTCGACGGTCGTCAGGGTCTCCGCGAGCGCCATCAGTCCGCCGCACTCGCCGAGGACGGGCGTGCCCTCGGCCGCGGCGTCCGCGATCGATCCGAGCGCGGGCCCCTCGGCGAGCGCCTCCGCGTGGAGCTCGGGGTAACCGCCGGGGAGGTAGACGCCGTCGCAGGGCGGGAGGTCGTCGCCGGCCGCGGGAGCGAACGGGACGACGGTCGCGCGCTCGCGGAGGCGCTCGCGGGTGGCCGGGTAGACGAACCGGAACGCGGCGTCGTCGGCGACCGCGATCCGCGGGGGGTCGCCGTTCTCCGGGGAGTTCCCGGGGAACAGCTTGGTCGTCGCCTCCGCGGCCGGCGTCGGCTCCCGCGCGATATCGAGCAGTCGGTCGGTCCGGAGCGCCTCGGCGGCCGCGTCGAGCGCGGCCTCGTCCAGCGGCGCCTCCTCGCCCATCCGAAGCCCGAGGTGTCGGTCGGGGATCTCTAAGTCCTCGCGCGGCGGAATTCGCCCGCAGTAGGCGAGCGAGTCGGGCAGCGCCTCGCGGATCCCCTCCTCGTGGCGGCCGCCGTGCGCCCGCTGGGCGATCACGCCCGCGACGTCGACCTCGTGGTCCGTCCGGTCGGCGTACGTCGCGAAGCCGAGCGCGGTCGCCGCGACGCTCTCCATCCCGGCGCTCGCGTCGAGGACGAGGACGACCGGGAGGTCGAGCGCGGCGGCGACGCCGGCCGTGCTGGCGGCGCTGCCGTCGTACAGGCCCATCATCCCCTCGACCACGCAGACGTCGCCCTCGCCGCGGGCGTAGTTGCGCCGGAGTCCGTCCTCGCCCTGAAGCCACGGGTCGAGCGTCCGCGACGGGCGCCCCGCGACGTGCGCGTGGTGGCTCGGGTCGATGAAGTCGGGGCCCGCCTTCGCGGGCTGGACGGTCCGTCCGGCGGCCTCGACCGCGCGCAGCGTCGCGAGCGTCGCGACCGTCTTGCCGACGCCGGAGGCCGTGCCGGCGAGGACGAGCCCCCTCACCGCAGGTCGCCTCCGTTCGACGGGGCCGGGCCGTTGACCCCCGCGTCGCCGCTCCCCTCGGTTCCCGCGCGCTCGGCGAGCAGTCGGTCGGTCACGGCCGCGATCCGCTCGCGGACGGCGGCGTCGGCGACCCCGGCGCGGTCCGCGAGCGCGAGCGCGCCGCCCATGCCGACGCCCTCCTTCGCCTCGCCGCGGGCGTACGCCGCCATCGCGGGGTGGTCGCTCTCGGCGAACCCGGGGTCGGCGGCCGAGAGCGTCAGGTCGAGGTCGGCGGCGAGCGCCGGGAGGTCGGCGGTGGGGTCGCCGGCGACGAGGGACGTGGTCGCCAGCGGGAGCGGGCGGTCGACGCCGGCGTGTCGGGCGAGCGCCGCCGCGGCCGCGAGCTGGGTGCCGCCGGCAAGGGTGACGTCGACCTCGGCGTCCGCGCAGCCGACGATCAGGCCGGCGACGGCGGCGAGGACGGGGTCTCCGGCCAGTCGGACCGCCTCGATCGGGTCGCCGGCCGCGTCGCCCGGGTCGAGGCCGCTCGCGTCCAGCCCCTCGGCGACGACGCGGCGCTTGCGCTCGATCGGGTTCGCTGGCAGCGACGAGGAGACCGCGGCGCGCTCGCCGAGCGCGGTCAGCGCGCCGAGCGCGGTCGTCGTCCCGCCGGGGATCGTCTCGGCGACGAGGAGTTCGGCCGCTTCGCTGCCGCCGCTGTCGGAGCCGCCCTCGTCACCCGATCCGGCGAGTTCCGGCGCCAGTTCGCGGGCGCGCTCGAAGACGGCCGCCGCCTCCGGGACCGGTTCCGGATCGCGAACGTCGCCGCCCGGTGAGGTGCCGAGGTCGCGGACGGTTGCCGCGGTCGGCGCGCCGAGCCCGGCGTCGAGGAACTCGACGGGGAGCGACTCGGAGCCGAGCAGCTCGCGGACCGCGCGAGTGACGACCGCGGGGGTCGGGCAGCCGCTCGGACTCACCGGCACCGGCGAGCCCGGCGCGGGGCGCCCGGCCTCGACGATCTCGAGGTCGGCGCTCGGTGTGTGGACGCGCAGCTCCGGGTCGGCGCCCGCGGCGCTGATACCGTCGATGGCGGCCGTCTCGGTCGTCCCGGCGACGACAACGAGCCTCACATCCCCCATCCGGACACCCCTCCGTCGAGCCCGCGACTCCCCGGCGCGGCGTCGATGTGTACCACTGGCGGTTCATCGATACAAGTGAACTTTAATCGATCGACGCGGAGCGGCCGGGGGCGTCCGGGCCGGTTCTCGTGACACGCCTCCCCACGCGACCCGCGGAGCGAAGCGGTTAAGGGCGAACCATCGGTATATTCGCCAACTCGCTGGTGCGGACACAGCGGGCACTCGCCGCCGGGCGCGCGGTCGGACCGACCGCCGCGCGCCCCGGGACGAGACGACATGTGGCCCCTCGCGGCTGAATCGCAACCGTCCGCGGACACACAATGGCACGAAGCTTCTACTCGCACATCAAGGAGGCGTGGCGGTCCCCCAAGGAGGGGAAGTTAGCGGAGCTGCAGTGGCAGCGCAAACAGGAGTGGCGCGACCAGGGTGCCATCGAGCGCATCGAGCGCCCCACCCGGCTGGACAAGGCCCGCGAACTGGGCTACAAGGCCAAGCAGGGCGTCATCGTCGCCCGCGTGAGCGTCCGCAAGGGCGGCTCGCGCAAGCAGCGCTTCAAGGCGGGCCGCCGCTCGAAGCGCCAGGGCGTCAACCGCGTCTCGCGGCGCAAGTCGATCCAGCGCATCGCCGAGGAGCGCGCCTCGCGGAAGTACCGCAACCTCCGCGTGCTCAACTCCTACTGGGTCGGTGAGGACGGCTCTCAGAAGTGGCACGAGGTCATCCTCGTGGACCCCGCCCACCCGGCGATCGAGAACGACGACCAGCTGAACTGGATCTGCTCGGACGACCACAAGGGCCGCGCGTACCGCGGGCTCACCTCCGCCGGCACCAAGGGCCGCGGCCAGCGCAAGCGCGGCAAGGGTACCGAGAAGACGCGCCCGAGCGTCACCTCGAACGACCGGCAGGGCAAGTAGCGCCCTCGACCGCTCCGACGTTTTACTCGCAGTCCATTTTTCGGTGAGACGGCATCGGGTGCTCTCGACGCAAGAGCAAAGAGACCGCGTCACATACTCTCAACCGCACGTGGCGATCGCCAAGTGACCGCGAGCAGCCCAATTCCCCTCGACGCGTTCGCAACCGAAGTTGAGTCGCTCGACAGCGACGCGTTCGCGACGCTCGTCGGCGAGACGTACGCGGCGACCGCCGACGGCGTCGACGTCGACGCGCCGCGCGTCACGGTGTCGGAGGGAGACCGACGGACAGACCTGTTCGTCGTCTCGGCCGCGACCGAGCGCGTCCCCGCCGACTCGGTCGACGCGGTCGTCGTCGCGAGCGACGGCCTACTCGACGACTCGGATTCCGGACTCGACGCCGACGTGGTGACGCCGGCGGACCTCCGAGACCGCCTCCTCTACGCCGTGCCGGCGGCGAAGGCGAACGCCATCGCCGACCGTATCCTCGGCGTCCCGGTCCGGTCCGAAGCGTACGAAGGCGCGACCGATTCTGCCGCCGCCGCGGTCGACGACGAAGGGGACGGTGTGACCGATGTCGACGGCGACGAGTCGGACGGCGACGAGTCGGATGACGACGGAACGGCGGCTGATGACGGCGGAGCGGTGGGCGCCGTCGCGTCGGGCGTGACGGGAGGCGATACCACTCCGCCACCCACCGACCGAACCGGCGCCGAATCGGCCGCCGGTTCGCGGACTCCCGACCGACCGGGTGACGCCGCCGCTGCGCCCGATCCGAGCGACGGAGCGAGGGCGACCGACTCTGGTGCCCCCGACGCGAACAGCGATCGGCGCTCTCCGCGGACCGTCCTCGCAGCCGTCGCCGTCGTCGCGCTCCTCGTCGCGGCAGCCGGAGCCGGATTCGCTGCCGGTACCGCCGGGGTCGGCGGTCCGGACGGGCTCGCTGGCGTCGGAGACGACGGAACGGCAGACCCGTCGGCGACGGACGCGGACGCGACCGGGTCGACGAACGGCAGCGACGGCGGGAGCGAGGGGTCCACCGGGGACGATGACGGGAATACCGTCGCGGTCACGGACGGCGACCTGACCGGCGAGGCCGCCAGGAACACCGCCCGCTCTCCCACCTGCGATCGGTCCGCGCTGCAGGTCGTTCAGATCCAGATGAACGCGCTCCGCTACAACGACGACGAGACGAACGACGGCGTCCGGACCCTGCGGGCGTTCGCGTCGCCGGAGAACAGGGAGGTCGTCGGTTCGACCGGACAGTACGTCGAGCTGTTCGAGACGGAGCAGTACGCGCCGATGCTCACGTACGACACGGCGCAGTACTCGGTGCCCGAGATAGCCGACAGCGAAGCGACCGTCGAGGTCGTCACGCGCGAGAACGGGAGCGTCACCGGCCGCTACGAGTTCCGACTCGTCCGGGTCGGCGGCGGGAGCGGAGACACGGACACCTCCCTCGGCGACGTCGACGACTGCTGGATGACCGACGCCGTGGGGGCGACGACGGAGTGAACCGACCACGCGGCGGCGCCTCGGGAAGCGCCGGCCGCGGCGTCCCGACCGCCGCTCCGGGAACACGATTATATCCGCGCCGGCACTGGGCACGGACATGAGCCTCTCGCTCGACGCGACCCAACTCGACCGCTACTCCCGGCACGTCATCTTAGACGACATCGGCCCGGAGGGGCAAAAGCGGCTGCTCGACGCCCGCGTCCTCGTCGTCGGCGCGGGCGGGCTCGGCGCCCCGGCGATCCAGTACCTCGCGGCCGCGGGGGTCGGGACGATCGGGGTCGTCGACGACGACGTCGTCGAGCGGTCGAACCTCCAGCGACAGGTCATCCACGGCGACGGCGACGTGGGGCGCAAGAAAGTCGACTCGGCGGCCGCGTTCGTCGCCGACCTCAACCCCGACGTCGACGTCGAGCGCCACGAGCTGCGGCTCGACGCGGGCAACGCCCGCGAGCTGATCGCGGATTACGACGTCGTCGTCGACTGCTCTGACAACTTCGCCACCCGCTACGTGGTGAACGACGCCGCCCGGATCGAGGAGGTGCCGGTCTCGCACGGCGCCATCTACAAGTTCGAGGGACAGGTGACGACGCTGTCGCCCGAGGGCCCCTGTTACCGCTGTCTGTTCCCGGAGCCGCCGGAGCCCGGGACGGTGCCCGACTGCGCCAGCACCGGCGTCCTCGGCGTCCTCCCCGGGACGGTCGGCTGCCTTCAGGCGACGGAGACGGTGAAGCTGATCATGGACGTGGGCGACCCGCTCGTCGGGCGCATGCTGTTTTACGACGCGATGGACCTCTCGTTCGAGACGGTGCCGTACGCGCGCAACCCGGACTGTCCGGTCTGCGGCGACGACGGCATCGACACCATCGAGGGGATCGACTACGCCGCCGGCTGTCAGATCGACGCGGCCTAACACAGCGGTCCGAGACCGCCACAACCGCCGCAGAACGCCTACAGCGACCGATCGGTCATCGCGGTCCCCGCGGTGATGTCGGCGTCCTCGTCGACGAACCCCGACTGGGCGCACCACCGGCAGTACCGGTAGCCGGCGCGGTTCTCGGCGCCGCAGTGCCGGCAGACGACGGTCTCCCCGTCGGCGTCGAGCGGCGGGGGACCGCCCTCGGTATCGGACTCACCCGTCCCGTCCGTCCCGTCGGCGTCCGGGTCGCGGTCGAGCGCGAGCGTCGGCCCGACGTCCTCCCCGTCGCCGTCAGCGTCCGACGAGCGGGTCGCAACCGAGCCGAACAGCTCCGCGGGGTCGCGGTTCCGCCGGACCAGCAGCCACGTCACCGCGAGGTTGAGCGCCACCACGCCGGCGAAGATCGCGGCGAGCGGGAGGAGCTGATCACCCGTCATACGTGTCGTGTTACCATCCCAGCCGCTTGTGTCTGGCGGTGGGGTCGATTCGGTTCGGCGGCTTGGCTTGGATGGATCCGACGACTCCCCTCCAGAGTACTCTTGAGTCCGCCGGTCGAAGGCGCACCCGCATGAAGGAGACCATTCACACGGACGACGCTCCGGCGGCGGTGGGCGCGTACAGCCAAGCGACGACCGACGGCGACCTCGTGTTCACGGCCGGGCAGATCCCGCTGACGCCCGACGGTGACCTCCTCGACGACGCGCCGATCGCGGTCCAGACCGAGCAGGCGCTCGACAACCTCCTCGCGGTGTTAGAGGAGGCGGGCGCCGGACCCGAGGACGTGCTTAAGACGACGGTGTTCCTCGCCGACATGGGCGACTTCGACGAGATGAACGAGACGTACGCCGGCTACTTCGACGAGTCGCCGCCGGCCCGCTCCGCGGTCGAGGCGGGGGCGCTCCCGAAGGGCGCCGGCGTCGAGATCGAGGCGGTCGCCGTCGTCGAGTAGATGGCCGACAGCGGGGCGGAATCGGCCGAGGCTCCCGGCGCGCTCGCGACGCCGCGCGCCAGAGCGCGGTCCGCGGCGCTGTGGGGCGTCGTCGGCGGGTTCGCCTTCCTCGCGCTCGCGCAGGGGTACCGACTCGTCGGTCCCGGGTCGCTACCGCTCGGTCTCGCGGGGCTGGCGCTCGTCGCGGTCGGCGTCGCCGTCGCGTCGGCCGGTATCACGTACCTCGCCGAGGTCCGGGTGCGTGCGAAAAGAAGGACTTAACAGTCGCACCGGATTATCTCCGCGTGAGCCAGGATGGCCGAGTGGTAAGGCGCACGCCTGGAAAGCGTGTTCCCATCCGGGATCGGGGGTTCAAATCCCTCTCCTGGCGCTTCGCTGTCGCAACAACGAGCGAGGAGCGACAGCGACGAGCGAGTACCGCGACAGCGAAGCGTCTACGGATTTGAACCAGGGAGTGGAGCGAGCGTAGCGAGCGGAACGACTGGGGTTCAAATCCCTCTCCTGGCGTTCTGTCGACGCCGACTACGAGCGAAGAGCGCTAGCGATGAGCGAGTCCGACGTCGACGATCCTGTCCAATTGCTCGTTTATAACTAACCGGGTGGCGTCGCTGTTAGTTATTTATAAACGGTTGACTGCGGATCGATGGCAAACAGCGCCAAAGCCCCAGCCGCGAGAGCGACGTACGCTCGCTGCGCTCCTCAGTCGCTCACTCCGTTCGCTCCCTGTGGTGCTTACATCGCCTACGTCGCCCTCGCGGCTGCCCCTTTGAGACCCGCCCGCACCGCAACCGCAGCCTCACACCTCCCCAGCCTCGTCGGTGGTCCTCCGCTTCGCTCCGGACCACCGACTCCCTCGCGCGTGCGACTTGCGGCCTGTCGGCCGCTCGTCGGCACGCGCCACCGCATCGTTTATTTATAAGTAATCGTCGCTGCTGTCCGTCGACAGTTAAATATTCAGCCCCCGGTATCGGGCTGCTCTGCTTCGATGGCGTCTGCTCCCGTCTTTCGCGGATATATTCGCACACCGACACAAGATTCATATGTATGGGAACTGTTGTCACGGGTGACGATGCCAGACACGAAATCGGGTCGCGAGCGGAAAGGGAGGAACAAGCGCCGCCAACTCGAGAACCACCTCGCACGGCGCGAACTCGACGCGGACGACGAACCGCCGGAACCGTACCGCGAGGCGACAGATGCGGAGTTCCTCGCCGAGTCCGACGACGCGGCCCGGTGACGGTCGCGCGCCGATTCGTTTTTTGAGGCCGTCCGTCCCCGAGCCTGCCGGTAATATCGCGTCGCGAAAGCTTTAGACCCGGGAGCGGCCTATCTCGGCGCAATGAGTCGCGGCCCCGAGCTGATAATCACGGAGAAGGACAACGCTGCGCGGCGCATCGCCGACATCCTGAGCGGCGAGTCCGCCACCGCGGAGCGGATGAACGACGTCAACGTCTACGAGTGGGGCGGCAAGCGGTGCATCGGCCTCTCCGGCCACGTCGTCGGCGTCGACTTCCCCGCCGAGTACAACGACTGGCGCGACGTCGAGCCGGTCGAGCTGATCGACGCGCCCGTCACCAAGACCCCGACGCAGGAGGGGATCGTCGCCGCGCTCCGCCGGCTCGCGCGCAACGCCTCCCGCGTCGTCATCGCGACCGACTACGACCGCGAGGGCGAACTCATCGGCAAGGAGGCGTACGAGCTCGTCCGCGAGGTGAACGAGGACGTCCCCGTCGACCGCGTGCGCTTCTCCTCGATCACGGAAAACGAGGTCCAGGAGGCGTTCGCGAACCCCGACGACCTCGACTTCGAGCTGGCGGCCGCCGGCGAGGCCCGCCAGACCATCGACCTCACGTGGGGTGCGGCGCTCACCCGGTTCCTCTCCCTCTCGGCCCGACAGCTCGGCGACGACTTCATCTCGGTAGGCCGAGTCCAAGGGCCGACGCTCAAGCTCATCGTCGACCGCGAGCGCGAGATCCAGGCGTTCGACCCCGAGTCCTACTGGGAGCTGACGGGCGAGCTGGCGAAGACGAGCGGCGACCCCTTCGAGGCGCGCTACTTCTACTTAAACGACGAGGGCAACGAGCGCGAGCGCGTCTGGGACGAGGCGGCCGCCGAGACGCTCACCGAGGCGCTCGACGCGGCCGACGAGGCGACCGTCGACGACGTTGACCGCCGGACCCAGACCGATGACCCGCCGACGCCGTTCAACACCACCGCGTTCATCCGCGCGGCGGGGTCGCTCGGCTACTCCGCGCAGCGCGCCATGTCGCTCGCGGAGGACCTCTACACCGCCGGCTACGTCACCTACCCGCGGACCGACAACACGGTGTATCCCGACGATCTGGAGCCCGAGGAGCTGATCGAGGATCTCTCCGCGGCGTCGACGTTCGGGAAAGACGCCGCGAGCCTGCTCGACGGCGACCGAGACATCGAGCCCACCGAGGGCGACGAGGAGACGACCGACCACCCGCCGATCCATCCCACGGGCGAGCTCCCCTCGGCCGCCGACCTCTCCGACGACGAGTGGGAGGTGTACGAGCTGATCGTCCGCCGGTTCCTCGCCACCTGCGCCGACCCCGCGACGTGGGAGCGCCTGCGCGTCGTCGCGCTCGCGAACGGCGAGGCGACGCCCATCGCCGAGGGCGCGGACGGGCTCGCCGCGCTCCGGAACTCGGACGAGGCGAGCGGCCCCGCCGACCTCGTCGCCGACGGCGGCCTGCGGCTGAAGGCCAACGGGAAGCGACTGCTGGAGGCCGGCTACCACGACGTCTACCCGTACCGCTCCAGCGACGAGCGGATCGTCCCGGACGTCGAGGTCGGCGAGACGCTGTCGCTGTCGGACCGGACCACCGAGGCCAAGGAGACCCAGCCCCCGCGGCGCTACGGCCAGTCGCGGCTCATCGAGAAAATGGAGAAGCGGCAGCTGGGCACGAAGGCGACCCGCCACCGGACCATCGAGAAGCTGTACGACCGCAACTACGTCGAGAGCGACCCACCCCGCCCGACGCGGCTCGCCGAGGCGGTCGTCGAGGCCGCCGAGGAGTTCGCCGACCGGATCGTAAGCGAGGAGATGACCGCCCAGCTCGAACAGGACATGGCGGCCATCGCGGCCGGCGAGAAGGCGTACGACGAGGTGACAGAGGCCTCCCGCGGGCTGCTCTCGCGCGTGTTCGACGACCTCACGGAGTCGCGCGAGGCGGTCGGCGACCACCTCCAGAACTCGCTGAAGGCGGACAAGACGCTCGGCCCGTGCCCGGAGTGTGGCTCGGACCTGCTCGTCCGGAAGTCGCGGCAGGGGTCGTACTTCGTCGGCTGCGACGGCTACCCCGACTGTGAGTACACCCTCCCGCTCCCCTCGACCGGGAAACCGCTCATCTTGGACGAGAGCTGCGAGGAGCACGACCTCCGCCACGTGAAGATGCTCGCGGGCCGGAAGACGTTCGTCCACGGCTGCCCGCAGTGTAAGGCGGACGAGGCGGACGAGCAGGAGGACGAGGTGATCGGCGTCTGCCCCGACTGCGGAGGAGAACACGGCGGCGAGCTCGCGATCAAACGCCTCCGCTCCGGCTCCCGGCTCGTCGGCTGTACGCGTTACCCCGACTGCGACTACTCGCTCCCGCTCCCCCGGCGCGGCGAGATCGAGATCACCGACGAGACCTGCGAGGAGCACGACCTCCCGCACCTCCGGGTCCACTCCGGCGACGAACCGTGGGAGCTGGGCTGTCCGATCTGTAACTACCGGGAGTTCACGGCCCGCCAGGAGGGGTCGGAGCTCCAGGCGGTCGAGGGGATCGGCGAGAAGACCGCGGCGAAGCTCAAAGACGCCGGCGTCGACGGCGTCGACTCGCTCAAGTCGGCCGACCCGGACGACCTGGCGGCCGACGTCGACGGCGTCGGTCCCGACACCGTCCGCGACTGGCAGGCCAAGGCCGACTGACCAATCGCCGAGCGGTCGCCGACCGACCGGCCGCTGACCGACCACCGACCGACCGGCCGCTGACCGACCGCCGACCGACCGGCCGCTGACCGACCGACTGCTGACCGATTTGTCACGCCGCATCGAGCGACGTCGCCCCTCGGCGTCGTCGCGAGGCGCTCGGAAGACACCTAGACCCACAAACAAATAAATGCGGAGCGCGTCGTGAGTCGATAGATGGGTGACCGCGACGCGGAGCCGCCGACCGCAGACCGACCGGCGTCGAGCGGCGACGCCGGCGCGAGCGGGATCCTCCGGGCGTTCGTCGAGGCGATCCCGACCCCGACGCTCGTCTGCGATCCGGACACGCTGGCGGTCCGCGCCGCGAATCCGCCCGCGGTCGATCTCCTTGGACATGACCGCGGCACGCTGACGCTGATGGGGCTCCCCGACCTCGGCGAGGACGACGTCACCGTGGCCGGGGAGCCGATCGCCGACATCGCCGCCTCTGCGGCCGGAACCGATCCCGAGAGGGCTGGCGGGGGAGTCCGGCGGTTCGAGTGGGACCTCCGGCTGGGCGACCCCGGTCTCCGGGTCGACGCGGCGCTCCACGCGGCGACGATCGCCGGCGACGAGTGGCTCGTCGTCGGGTTCTCCGACGCCACCGCCCGCGTCGCCGCCGAGACCGAGCGCGACGCCGAGCGCCGGCTCGTCGACGCGCTTGCCGAGACCGTCCCGCTCGCGCTGTTCCGCTGTACCGAAGAGGGGACGCTCGCGCGGTGGAACGGCCGGCTTGCGGCCGACTCGGGCTACGAGCCCGCCTCGCTGTCCGGGACGGCGCTCACCTCGCTGTTCGACGAGGAGACGAGCGCGCTCGTGAGCGAGTCCCTCTCCCGGGTGTACCGCGAACGGGAGACCGTCTCTTGTGAGCCCCGACTGCTCACGCGCTCCGGCGAGCGCGTCCCCTACCGGCTCTCGATCGGCCCGGTGACGGACGGCGACCGGGTCGTCGGCGCGGTCGGCGTCGGCGAGGACCTCACCGAGGCGTCGCTCAGGGAGGAGCGGCTCGCGGTGTTGACGCGCGTGCTGCGGCACAACTTCCGGAACGACCTCAACGTGGTCACGGGGTTCACCGGGCGGGCCATCGAGGCGGTCGACGACCCCGACCTCGTCACCGAGCTCGAACGGGTCGTCGACACCGCCGAGCGGCTGCTGCGCCTCGGCGAGACCTCGCGGAAGGTGGAGCGGCTGCTCTCCCAGCGCCCCTCGCCGCGGCCGGTCGCGCTCGCGTCCGCGGTCGACGCGGGCCTGAAATCGCTTGACCAGGAGATCCGCGCTCGGGCGGCCGTGGACGTCGACGTGCCGACGGACCTCGCCGTCTCTGCGGTCGCGTTCCTCCCCGAGGCGATCAGCGAACTCGTCGATAACGCGGTCCGCCACAACGACGCGGACGACCCCCGAGTCAGAATTTCGGCCGCGGAGCTGCCCAGCGAGTCGTGGGTCTCGCTCGTCGTGGCCGACGACGGACCGGGGATCCCACCGGCCGAGCGGGCCGTCCTCACGGGCGAGGAGACGCCGCTCGAACACGCGAGCGGGCTCGGCCTCTGGTACGTGAACTGGATCGTCACCGCGGGCGGCGGGAGCCTCGACATCGCCGAGAGCAAAGCGGGCGGCAGCCGGATCGAGCTGTCGCTTCGCGCCGCGGACGAGGAACCGCCCGAGGACGCGGAGCTGTTCGGTCCCGACGACTCAGCGGACGCGCCGTAGGGCGGTCGAGGAGCTCGCTCACTCGTCGAGCCGCAGCTCGTCGCCGACCGCCACCGGCTCCGCCGCGCCCGCCGGGAGTTCGACGACGGTGTCGGCGCGGCCGCGACCCAGCCCGACGAACGGCGCGAGCCGCTTTTTCGCCGTCACCTCCCCGTCGACGAGCCACGCCGCGTCGATCGCGAACGGCACGAACAGCATGTGGAGCCACCGCGTCTCGGGCTCGTCGAACGGGAAGACCAGGGCGTAGTCGTCCGGAATCGACCGCCGGAACATCAGCCCGCGGGCCTGTTCGAGCGTCGAGCGCGCAACGTCGACGTCGCTCGCGAGGACGGTCTCGGACCCCGACTCGGGGCGGTGTACGAGTCGCACGCCCGCCACCTCGCCGCGGGCGGATAAATAGCCTCTCGTTCGGTCGGCGCCGCCGGGCGCGTCGTCGGTCGCGTCGGGATCAGCTCGCGTTCCCGTACGTCTCTTCGAGGTATTCGACGATGTCGTCGCTCTCGGGCATCCCCTCGACCCCGTGCTCTTCGTCGACGAGGACGGGGACGCCGGTCTGCCCGGAGACCTCCTCGACCTCCGTGCGGTCGCCGTGCGAGCGCGGCACCATGATCGAGTCGTACTCCAACTCGAGGTCGGCCAGCTTCGTCTTCACCTTCGCGCAGAACGGACAGCCTTCGAGCTCGTAGAGCGTTAGGTTCGCCATCACCGTCATGTACGGCTTGGATCCGTAAAGAGGTGCGGCCGCGGATGCGTCCGTCGCGCACGGGCGGCCGGGGACATCACGGGCGCGGATGCGGGCCTGGTGGACACTACGGAACGGTGCGCGAAAACGGGGGAAAACGGAGCGTGTGAACGCGGTTACTGTCGGTCGGTCGTCGGTACGGCGATCGGGGGTGAGTCTCGTACTCCCTCTCCTACATCGCGCCGCCCATGCCGCCCATGCCGCCCATGCCGCCGCCGGGGGCGCCGCCCTCGTCGCCGTCGCCGGCCGTCGAGAGGTCGCCCGCCGAGATGATGTCGTCGATTTTCAGCACGAGATTCGCCGCCTCGGCCGCGGAGGCGATCGCCTGCTCTTTCGCGTGGGCCGTCTCGACGACGCCCGCGTCGGCCGTGTCGACGACCTCGCCGGCGAACACGTCGAGCCCGGCGTTCTGGTCGCCGGCCTCGTGGGCCGCGCGCAGGTCGACCAGCAGGTCGATCGCGTCGAGGCCCGCGTTCTCGGCGAGCACGCGGGGGATCAGTTCGAGGGAGTCGGCGAACGCCTCGACCGCGAGCTGCTCGCGCCCCTCGACGGAGTCGGCGTAGTCGCGCAGGCGACGCGCGATCTCGACCTCGACCGCGCCGCCGCCGGGCAGCGTCCGACCGTCGGAGACGGTCGTCGAGACCACGTCGAGCGCGTCCTGAATGCCGCGTTCGAGCTCGTCGACGACGTGCTCGGTGGTGCCGTAGAGGAGGAGCGTGACGCCGTGGGCGTCTTCGCCCTCGACGTAGAACAGCTCCTCGTCGTCGTCGCGCTCGACCGAGCCGACCGCGAGGTCGTCGGCGGAGAGGGAGTCGAGGTCCGTGACGATCGGCGCGCCGAGGACGTTCTTCAGGAACGTCAGGTCGGACTTCTTCGTGCGGCGGACCGCCAGCACGCCCTCCTTCGCGAGGTAGTGCTGCGCGAGGTCGTCGATGCCCTTCTGACAGAAGACGACATCGGCGCCGGAGTCGACGATCTGGTCGACCTTCTCGCGGAGCTGCTCTTCCTCCTGGTCGAGGAACTTCTGGAGCTGGTCCGGGGAGTCGACGTTGACGGAGGTGTCGACGTCGGCCTCCTCGACCTCGATCGGGTCGTTGAGGAGGAGGACGTTCGCCGACTCGAAGTCGGTCGGCATGTCCTCGTGGACCGGGTCCTTGTCGATCGCCGCGCCGGTGAGCAGGCGGGACTCGCCCGCCGCGCGGCCGGTGCGCGTCTCGATGTTGAGGTTCGCTAAGTCGACCACGTGGGAGCCGTCGTCGGCCTCGACCGTGACGCCCTGTACCGCGCGGACGACGAGGTCGGCGAGCACGTCCTTGTCCAGCTCAGCGCCCTTGCCGGTCATCGACGTCTCGGCGACGTTCTTCAGCGTCTCCGTGTCGTCGGGGTCGACCTGCGTGGCGACCTCGTCGACCTGCTCGCGGGCGTACTCGCTCGCGAGGTTGAACCCCTTGATCACCGCGGTCGGGTGGATGTCCTGTTCGAGGAGGTCCTGGGCGTTTTTCAGCAGCTCGCCCGCGATGGCGACCGCGCTGGTCGTTCCGTCGCCGGCCTCGTCCTCCTGGGTCTCGGCGACCTCGACGACCATCTCGGCGGTCGGGTTGTCGATGTCCATCTCCTGGAGGATGGTGACGCCGTCGTTGGTGATGGTGACGTCGCCCATCGAGTTGACGAGCATCTTGTCCATCCCCTTCGGTCCGAGCGTCGACCGGACGGACTCGGCGACGCCGCGCGCCGCGGAGATGTTGTACTCCTGTGCGTCCTTGTCCTGGACGCGCTGGGCGTCCTCGCCCATGATGATCATCGGCTGACCCTGCTGCATTCGCTGACTCATACAGCGTTTGATTGATTGTGATTCTATATAAATGACTCGGTGAAAGGCCGGCGCGCGCAGACTGCCTGCGACGAGGCTGTTCGCACAAAAACACACGACTCGGCGACGTTCGGCTTCAATTCATGCGGGGAGTTAGCATTGATCTCTGTCGCTGCGAGATAGCTAATTCGACGCCGTTTATATACTCCACTTGGCCCCGTCACCCCGGAACCCCGCCGGCGAGGAGTGCGGCGTCGACAAGTAACAGGACGGCGAGGCCCGCGCTCGCCAGCAGGTAGGGTCGGCCGACGGACGCTAACCGGGCGGACCCCGGGACGCTCCCCGTCCCCGCGACCGCGTCGACCGGGAACCCCTCGGCCATGTATCGGCCCCACCCGATCTCGGGGTCGACCTCGCGGCGCATCCGGAGGACGCCCAGTTCGACGAGCCCGTTCATGACGCCCCACAGCGACAGCATCGCGAGCACGGCCCATCCGCGCCGGGTCGTCGCGAGGGCCGCGAGCGGCGTGTACAGCCGCCAGACCATGTACGCACCGGTGACGGGGAGGACTACCCCCGTCCAGCGCGTGATCATGAGCAGGCGGTGCGCGGCGTCGACGAACGCGGGGCGACCGAGCGTCCCGTCGGCCGCCCGCGGCAGGGTGGCGTAGACGACGTACAGCGTCGCGCCGGTCCACAGCGCGCCGGAGAGCACGTGGAAGACGAAGGCGGTCGTGAGCAACACGGGATCCGGTGGGGGAGAGGGCGGCATAAAGGCCTTCCCGGACAGGATCGGTCCGCGCACTGCCGTCCGGTTGGTGCTCCGCCGACCGGTCAGCGCTCGTCGCCTGGCACCGCCTCCAGCGTCGCCTCGACGACGCGCACCGCACTTGCGCCGTCGCGCCGGGAGACGACGCAGACGAGCGCGTCGCCGGACACGCCCGCGGCCGCGACCTCGACGTCCGCGGCCGCGAGCCGGTCGAGCGCGCTCGCCAGCGCCGCGGGGTCGACGTCGCCGGTCGCGAGGATCGCCGTCTGGTCGCCGCCGTCGACGACCGCTGCGTCGCCGACGCGGAGGAGCGGAGCGTCGTCCGTGCGGCCGTCGTCCGGCTCGCCCGTGCGGCTGTCGTCCGCGGCGTCAACTACGCCCACCCCGCTCCGCATCGAGACGCTCGCGGTCCGGGCGTCGGCCTCGTACGGCGGCAGGTCCTCGCGGAACCGGCGGAGCGCGGCCGCGATCGCGTCCGGGTCGCCGTCGAGGTCGGCGCGCTCCGCGAGCCAGGTCGCGGCTGCGCTGTGGTTCACCAGTCCGGCGCGGAGCGCGTCGCGGACGAACGGGTGTGCTCTGACCGCCTCGCGCGTCTCGGCTGCCAGCGACATGCGCGGGGTTGCGCGTCGGCCGGGCAAGATCGTTTCGGTCGGGGCGTTCGCCGGCGGCGGCTCGCGTTCTCGGCGGCTCGCAGCCTCCGAAGTCCCTAAGAGCGGCGCGGCCCCAGTACGGGTATGCAGTCGCTCGTCATCGTCGCGCACGGCTCCCACCTCAACCCCGAGTCGAGCGCGCCGACGTACGACCACGCCGACACGATCCGCGCTACCGGTGCCCTCGACGAGGTCCGCACCGGGTTTTGGAAGGAGGAACCGCACTTCCGGGAGGTGCTGCGCACCGTCGAGGGCGACGAGATCTACGTCGTCCCGCTTTTCATCTCGGAGGGGTACTTCACCGAGCAGGTGATCCCCCGCGAGCTCCGGCTCGCCGGCTGGGACGTCTCCGAGTGGGACTCCGACGGGCTCTCGGCCGATCAGGCCACCCTCGTCGCCGAGGATATCGACCGCGAGGTCCACTACTGCGGCCCGGTCGGGACCCACCGCGCGATGACCGACGTGATCGTCCGGCGCGCGGAGTCGGTGACGGACGACCCCGACGTGGGCGACGACTTCGGCCTCGCCGTCGTCGGCCACGGCACCGAGCGCAACGAGAACTCGGCGAAGGCGATCGAGTACCACGCCGACCGGATCGCCGAGCGCGACCGCTTCGACGAGGTGAAGGCGCTGTACATGGACGAGGACCCGGAGGTCGACGACCTCCCCGAGTTCTTCGAGAGCGACGACGTGGTGCTGGTCCCGCTGTTCATCGCCGACGGCTACCACACCCAGGAAGACATCCCGGAGGACGTGGGGCTCTGCGAGGACCACACCGAGGGGTACGACGTGCCCACTGAGGTCGACGGCACCCGGATCTGGTACGCGGGCGCGGTGGGGACGGAGCCGCTCATGGCCGACGTGGTCTTAGAGCGCGCCGCCGACGCCGGCGCCGACCTCGGGAGCGCGCTCGACGACGTGCGCGAGACGACCCGCGTCGCCACGGGGGACTGACCGTGAGCGACCAGCCGCAGGCCGCGGACTCTGCGGACGCGGCGGACGCTGACGGGCCCGAAGTCCCCGTAATCGATCTTCCGGGCGACGCCTTCGACGCGGTCCTCGACGCGCTCGACGACCGCGACCCGGACGAACCGCTCCGGTTCGAGGGGTTCAGCGTCGCGCGCGACGACGATGGGGGGTACGTCCTCGCCGACGGCGGCCGCCCGGAGCCCCTGACGGAGCGCGAGCTTCACGAGGCGCTGTCTGAGCGCGCCGCCGCCGTCACCGACTGGTACGCCTTCGAGCGCGTTGTCGGCGAGTTCGGGCCGCGCCGCGCCTTCCTCCGCTGGATCGAGGACGCCGACGGCGAGACCGTCGCGACCCGGTACGCCGCGCTCGCGGAGGGGATCGAGCGCGCCTGGGGCGAGCTGAAGATCACGGCCACGATCACGGACCGGGGCGAGCGCCGCTACGACCTGCGCCACGCCGACGACGCGGGCGTCCCGGTCGACGACTTGGAGACGCACGAGGACCCGCTCGGCGCGCGCGAGCTGGTCACTCTCGACGAGAAGGGGCGGTACCGCCCGCTCAAGACGGCCCCGTCGCTCGCGGGCGGGTGGGTCTTCCCCGATCTGGGCCCGCGCGACCTCTACGAGACGGTGGAGACGATCTACCCCGCGACGGTCGCCAACTGGCACCGCGAGCGCGAGGGCGAGCTGGACGTGACCCACTGGCGTGAGACGATGGAGCGCCAGTCGGGCATCTACGGCGTGGTGAAGACGTGGGACCGCGGCGAGGGGTACGAACACGTCAACTGGGTCGCGGAGGCCTGCTGTGACGACTCGCAGTGTCTCAAGCGCCGGGAGTGGCAGTACGACGAGGACACCGACCTCGACGTCGACGGCGGCGACGGTGCCTTCCCCTGCCGCGAGCCCTGCTCCGTGGTGGTGTCGGCCGCGCGCAAGTGGACGCGGCTGGAGAGCGAACAGCCCCGGACGTACGAGTTCGAGCTGACCCCGAGCGAGAAGGAGCAGGTGGAGGACATTATCGACGCGGTCGCGGACGGCCGGACCGACGAGATCCGCGAGGCGGACACGAAGGAGGGCGCGAACCGCTACCGCGCGCGCTTCCTCCGCGCCAAGCGGTTCGACGACGAGGGGAACCTCGGCGGCGTGCCGACCGACCCGGACGCGGAGTGACCCCTCCGGGGATCGGAGCCGACCGCACCGGACCGGAAACATCGCCGCGCCCCGCAGGCTTTTCTCACCGCCGCCGATACGTTGGCGTAATGAACGCCGTCACGCTGGGCCCCGCCGGCACGTACTCGCACCGCGCCGCCCGCGCCGTCGCTGCCGAGGTGTCGTTCCGCGAATCGGTCACCGCCATCGTCGACGCCGTCGCAGACGGCGAGTTCGAGCGCGGGGTCGTCCCCATCGAGAACAGCATCGAGGGCTCCGTCACGGAGAGCCTCGACGCGCTCGCCGACTACGACGTCGCCGTCACCCGCGAGGTCGTCACGCCGATCCGCCACGCCCTCCTCGCGCAGGACGACGGGTTCGACGTCGTCGCGAGCCACTCGCAGGCGCTCGCGCAGTGTCGCAACTGGCTGGAGGCGAACTACCCCGACGCGGGCCTCGAAGCGGTCGCCTCGACGGCCCGCGGGGTCGAGCGCGCCCGCGAGGACGCCCGCGTCGCCGGGATCGGTCACCCGGACAACGCCGGCGATGACCTCTCTATCCTCGCGCAGGACATTCAGGACCGAACCTCGAACGCGACTCGGTTCCTCGTCGTCGCGCCCGAGTCCGCGCGCTCCGACGCCGGCGGGAAGACCACGCTGATCGTCTACCCGAACGCGAACTACCCCGGGCTCCTGCTCGAACTGTTGGAGGCGTTCGCCGACCGCAACCTCAACCTCTCGCGGATCGAGTCGCGCCCGAGCGGCGAGCGTCTCGGTGACTACCTATTCCACTTCGACGTCGACGCCGGTCTCTACGAGGACCACATGGCGAAGGCGGTCGAGGACGTCGAGGCCATCGCGGACAACGGCTGGGTCAAGGTGCTCGGCTCGTACGACACGGAAC
Organism: Halorubrum xinjiangense; assembly: GCF_900102375.1. GTDB lineage: Archaea > Halobacteriota > Halobacteria > Halobacteriales > Haloferacaceae > Halorubrum > Halorubrum xinjiangense. Next base: position 430,527 of record NZ_FNBO01000001.1, on the reverse strand, counting down.
ACGTGCTGGATTGAGGCCTGGACCTCGGAAGACGGCGGCCCGACGCCGCCGATCCGATATTCGCTGACTGCTCTTCTCGTCGACGCGTGATGCTACGCTTTGAGGTCGTCGAGGATGTTATTGATTGTCTTCCGGAACTGCGCTGCTTTCTCAGCCGTTTCGGCTGGACCATGCTGATCCTGAACATACAGCGACTCGAAGAAGAAGACGAAATTCAAGAGGGCATACAGTGGAGCGCGTCGGTCGAACTCGTCCGGTAGCGAGCGGATAGATTCGTAGCCTTTGCGGAACGCGTTTCGGGCGTCATCGTCGCTGTCGGGTCCGAACGTCGGTCCGACAGCCCGCCAGTAATCGTATTCGACCGGCGCGGCGATCGCGTGTTCGAAATCTAAGAGACAGGCGATCTCTTCGTCAACCACAGAGACGTGGTCGGGTGTCGCCCACCCGTGACAGCAGACCGCCTCACCGGCCCCGGCGAACGCGTTGGGATGCGCCTCCAGATACTTGAGGACAAGATCCGCCATGTCGGCATGGCCGTGTCGGTCGAGCACTGGTCGGCGACCACGTACGTAGTCGGTGGCAGCCTCGTGCCACTGCTCGTGTCCATCGACGGAGAGTCCACCAGCAGTCGATCGGAACGCACCGTAGCTGTCGACCAACGGAGCCGTCTCGTCGTGGAGTCGTGCCAATCCCGCTCCGGCGGCGAATGCCCAGTCTTCGTCTGCGGTCTGCCCATCGTCCGGCGCAGGTGCGTCGTCGTGCCACGCGGCGACATAGTAGTCGTCTCCGACGTACAGCGTCTCCGGAACGGGAATCGTCGTATTTTCGCCGACGAATCTCGTGACGTGCCCCTCCATTGCGGCACGTCCAGTTTGTCCGGTATCTGTCTTGTAAACGGCACGCCGTCCATCGACAGTCACCTCGTACACCGCGTGTGGCGGCACGTCGTGAATCTGCTGGACCACACTACACGTGTCGAATTGTGCGTCGAGTCTGGTGGTAATCTCCGTAGACATGGTTCTAGCGTCACATGACGGGTGACAACCGGCCGCCCGCAGCACGGTGCTACGGCTACGACGGTGGGAAGACAGTCTCAGATATTCTACTACTCATTAAAAACGTTGTTACTTGTGTGGTGGCGCGTGCCGACGAGCGCCCAAAGGGCGCGAGTCGCACGCGCGAGGGAGTCGGCCGACCGGAGGGAGGCCGACGAGGCTGGGGAGGCGTGAGGTGCGGTTGCTGTGCGGTAAGGGTGGGATTCAAAGGGGCAGCCGCGCTCGGCGAACCCCAGCGACGCAAGCACCGCAAGGAGCGAGCAGCGCGAGCGACTGAGGAGCGCAGCGAGCTGTGGGAGCCGAGCGCGGCTGGGGCTTTGGCGGTGTTCCTCGTCGATCCGCTGGCAACAGTTTATAAGTAATCGCCGAGGACTCAGCAACTACCACCGTTCTAACGGCTACTTCAACGAGAATCGAATCAGCGTATTACTCGAACCGATACGTCGCGCCGTCGGGGCCGTCCTCAATTTCGACGCCGACCTCGCGAAGCGCGTCGCGGAGCTCGTCGGCACGCTCGTAGTTCCCCGCTTCGCGCTCTGCTGCGCGCACGTCCAGCACCAGCTCGACCAGCTCGCCGGCGAGGTCCACGTCGCCCTCGCTCGGCGACTCGAACTGGAGGCCGAGCACGTCGCCGCCGAGCGCTTCGAACGCCTCGACCGCCTCGCGGAGCCCGCGGTAGTCGTACGCGGAGTCGGCGTCTGCGGCCGCCTCGTCGACCGCGTCCACGTGCCGGTTCACCGCGTCGGTGAGGTCCAAGAGCGCCGCGGTCGCCTCCCGGAGGTTGAGGTCGTCGTTCATCGCGGCCACGAACTCTTTTCGGGCGGTTTCGACCGCCTCGCGGAGGTCTGAATCCGCCGCCTTCGCGCTGGCCTCGGTCGAGTCCAGCGCCTCGACCGCGCGGTCGTAGGTGCGCGAGAGGCGCTCCCAGCGCTCCTCGGCCTCGGCGATCGTCTCCTCGGTGAGCGCCTGCTCGGAGCGGTAGGCGGCGCCGGCGTAGAACGTGCGGATCACGTTGACGCCGAGCTCCTCTAAGGCGTCCGGCACGGTCCAGAAGTTACCGATCGACGAGGACATCTTCTCGCCGTCCATCTCTAACAGGCCGACGTGGAGCCAGTGGCGCGCGAACGCCTCGCTGGTGGCCGCCTCCGACTGTGCGATCTCGTTTTCGTGGTGCGGGAAGACGAGGTCGCGCCCGCCCATGTGGATGTCGAGCGTGTCGCCGAGGTGCGTCGTCGACATCGCCGAGCACTCGACGTGCCACCCGGGACGCCCCTCGCCCCACGGCGAGTCCCACGTCTCGCCGCTCGGCGTCTCGCCGCCGTGGTCGTGTTTCGCGTGCTCGCGCGCGGCGGCCTCGCTCACGCCGTCGGCCTTCCAGAGGGCGAAGTCGGCGGGGTTTCGCTTCTCGGACCGCTCGTCGGGTTCGCCCTGCGCCTCGAGGTCCTCGACGTCCTGGTTCGAGAGCTTCCCGTACTCGTCGAAGCCGGTCACGTCGAAGTAGACGGAGCCGTTCGACTCGTAGGCGTACCCCTTCGCGATCAGCGTCTCGACGAGGTCGACGATCTCCGGGACGTGCTCGGTGACTCGGGGGTACACCTCGGCCCGTTTCAGGTTCAGCCCGCGCATCGAATCGAAGACGGTCGCCGTGAACGTCTCGGCCACGTCGCGCTCCGCGGCCCAGTCGTCGCGCTCGCCGACGCGGGCCGTGATCTTCTCGTTGACGTCGGTGACGTTCTCGACGTGGCGAACGTCGTAGCCGACGTGTTCGAGCCACCGGTGGAGGACGTCGGCGTGGAACCACAGGCGAGCGTGCCCGAGGTGGGGGTCGTCCGACACCGTCAGGCCGCAGACGTACAGCGTGACGTCGCCGTCGGCCGTGAACTCGACGCGCTCGTCTTCCAGGGTGTCGGTAACGACGAGACTCATTACGAGACGGTTGCCGAGGTGAGCTTTTAAATCGTCGGATCAAACGGACCCACCCCACCGTTCTCCGCGTTCGTGTCCTTCAAAACTCAGAGAAAGAGTATCATCCCCACTTGGACCACCGCGTATCCGAGCACCATCACAACGATGAGCTTGATCAGCAACCCCGGAATATTGTTGGGGATATCCTCCCACTGCTCTGTGATCCCGGCTCCTTCCGACTCCACTGCCCCCGGTACAGTTCCGCTGCCCCCGAAGATGTTTTCTCCGAACATCTGCTCTAATTCGGCGTCCTCTCTGTCCATCATCGCGTCGAACTCGTCGTACCCGTCGAATCGATTCTTGACTTGACTGACGTACGACGCCGAACAGTCACACGCGTCCGCGATTTCCTGGTTCGTGGCGTTTGGATTTTCCCGCCATGTGAGGAGGATCTCCCGCTGTAGATCCGTCTTGGAACCGTTTCCCATATCTGGGATAATTTACGGCACATTGATAATATTTTCTACAGTACATGATTTGAGGATAGTAATTCGCGGGATTGGTCTGGCAGTCCGCTTCTAGCTCTCCAATGGCGGTCCGACGAACACCGCCAAAGCCCCAACCGCAAGGGCGCCGGACGCTCGTTGCGCTCCTCACTCGGTCGCTCCGCTCCCTCGTTCCGGTGCTTACGTCGCCTCCGGCGCCCTCGCGGTTGCCCCTTTGAGTCCCGCCCCACACAACACCGCAGCCTCACGCCTCCCCAACCTCGCCGCTCGCTCGGGGCTCCCTTCGGTCGCCCGCGTCGCTCGCGGCGTCCCTCGCGCGTGCGACTCGCGCCCTGCGGGCGCTCGTCGGCACGCGCCACCGTGATTCTATTTATAAATCAACGATCCCGCCTCTCACGCCTCTTGGGTCGTCCACTCCACCTCGTAGCCGGCCTCGCGCACCGCCTTGAGGACGCGGTCGACGTGGGCCGGGCCGTTCGTCTCCACCTCGAACACGAGGTCAGCGTCGCCGACCGGCAGGTCCGGGCGGCTCCGCTCGTGGCGCACCGTCCGGATGTTCGCGCGCTCGCCGCCGATCAAAGTCGCTATCTCGCCCATCGTCCCGGGGGTGTCGTCGATGCGGACGGCGAGCTCGATCAGCTGGTCGCGGTCGACGAGGGCGTGGGTCACCACCTCCTTCAGCGTCGTCACGTCGATGTTGCCGCCACAGAGGAGCGGAACGACCGTCTCGCCGGCCAACTCGAGTTCGTCGAGCGCGTCGTCGTTCAGCAGGGCGGCCGCGGCGGTCGCGCCCGCACCCTCGACCAGCTGCTTGGCGCGCTCCAAGAGCAGCAGGATGGCGGCCGCCACGTCGTCGTCGCTCACGACGACCACCTCGTCGAGGTGCTCGTCGAGGAGGCCGAACGTGAGGTCGCTCAGCCCGCCGGTCGCGATGCCGTCGGCGATGGTGTCGGGCTCGTCGCGCGTCACGAGCTCGCCGGCCGCGAGGCTCTCCGAGAGCGTGGAGGCGCCCTCGGTTTGGACCCCCACCACGCGCGTCTCGGGCGAGCGCGCCTTTATTGCGGTCGCGACGCCGCCCGCGAGCCCGCCGCCGCCCACCGGGACGAGGACCGTGTCGACGTCGGGCACCTGGTCGAGCACCTCCAGGCCGAGCGTCCCCTGCCCGGCGACCACGTCCGGGTCGTCGAACGCGTGGACGAACCGCGTCCCCGGGTCGTCGACCAGCGTCTGTGCGTGCGCCATCGCCTCCGAAAAGGCGTTCCCGCGGAGGACGACCTCGGCCCCGTACGCGCGGGTCGCCTCGATCTTCGCCGCTGGCGCCGACTCCGGCATCACGATCGTCGCGTCGATCCCGGCGTCCGCCGCCGCCAGCGCCACCCCCTGCGCGTGGTTGCCCGCGCTCGCGGCCACGACGCGCTCGATCGCGGGCTCGTCGTTCCCCGCTCCCGACCCGCCGATCGCCAGCGAGATCGCGTTGTACGCGCCGCGCGTCTTGAACGAGCCGGTGCGCTGGAGGTGCTCCATCTTCAGGCGCACGTCGGCGCCGCACCGCTCGCTTAGCGACCGGCTCCGCTCGACGGGCGTCCGCTGGACGATGTCGGTGCCGGCGAGCCGCCCGGCGGCGGCCTCGACGTCGTCGATCGTGACCGGGGACATGGGCGCGGTGTTCGCCCGGTCCCCGCAAAAGAACTCGGTTTCGGAACGCCGGTACAGACGCGTTTACTACCCGGCCTCACCGCTTCCCGAGCGCTTCCTCGAAGACGCGCTGGGCCCGCTCGTACCCCTCGTTCCGGTCGACGATCGGGTGCGGGTAGTCGGGCGCCAGCTCCTCGCGCTCCCCGCGCGAGAGGGTCGGCCAGTCGACGACCTTCCCCGCCGGCACGTCCGAAAGCTCCGGGACGTACGCCTTCACGAAGCGCGCGTCTTCGTCGTACTTCGCCATCTGGCTCACCGGGTCGAAGATGCGCACGTCGACGGAGTCGGTGCCGGTGGAGGCCGTCCACTGCCACGCGCCGTGGTTCGAGGCGTAGTCGTGGTCGATCAGCTGCTTCGTGAAGTAGCGCGCGCCGCGCCGCCAGTCGATCAGGAGGTGCTTCGTCAGGAAGCTCGCGACGACCTGCCGCGGGCGGTTGTGGACGTACCCCTCCGCGTTCAGCTGGCGCATCCCCGCGTCGACGAGCGGGTAGCCGGTCTCGCCGCGCGTCCACGCCTCGAACGCCGCGTCGTCGTCGCGCCACGCGATCTCGTTCGGGAACGACTTGTAGTTCGAGACGGCCAGCTCCGGGTTGTAGTACAGCAGGTGGTACATCTGCTCGCGCCACGACAGCTCGTACCGGTACTTGTCGACGTTGCGGCGTTCGCCGCCGGTCACGGCCTCGTAGACGTCGCTCGCGCCGGCCCACAGCTCCCGGATCCCGATCGCCCCGGTCGCGATGTACGGCGACAGCCGCGAGACGGCGTGGGTCGGCGCCTCCACCGCCCGCGCGAGGTCGTCGCGGGTGTCGTTGTACGAGGTGATCCCGTAATCGAGGAACTCCTCGAACCGCTCGCGGGCGGCCTCGTATCCCGCCTCCGGGAGGTCGATGTCGACGTCGGGCTCGGGGACGGTCTTCCCGTCGCGTACATCGGCCAGCGCGTCCGGGTCGGGCTCCGCGTACGGCCCGCGCTTCGGCACGGCCTCCCAATCGCCGTGGAACTGACTGTGGTTCGGATAGCGCGCCTCCAGCCGCCCGGGATCGACCAACACGAGGTCGGTCCGCGAGTCCATCTCGACGCCGGCCTCGGCGAGCGCGTCCTCGACCGCTCGCTGTCGGTTCCGCCGTGCCGGCCGGTAGTGGTCGTTGTAGACCACCGTCTCGGCGTCGTACTCGCCGGCGAGGTCGACGAGGACCGCCTCGGGATCGCCCGCGCGGACGATCAGGTCGCTCCCGAGTTCGCGGTACCGCTCCTCCAGTCGCTTCACGTTGCGGAGGAAGAGGGCGCGCTGGCGCGCGCCGACCGTCGCGAGCAGGTCGGAATCGTACACGAACGCCGGCACGACATCTCCGTCTCGAGCCGCGGCCGCGAGGCCGGCGTTGTCCCGCGTCCGCGCGTCGCCTCGGTGCCAGAACAGGCGCATACGATCACCTAGGGCGCGAACGGATAGTGTCTGTCGCCGCGCTCGGGCGCCGCCACGCTCCGCCTCCGCCAGTACGTTCAAGACGCTCCGTCACGAATCCTGACCTGTATGACCCGACGAGATGCCTTCGACGAGATCGAAGACCTGCTCGAACGGATGGGCCGCGAGTTCGAGGAACTCGGCGGCACGCTGGGGGGGACCGGTCCCGAGGTCCCGCGCTTCCCCGGCGCCCGCGACGTCGACGTCGACGTGATCGAGGACGACGAGGCGATCACCGTCGTCGCTGACCTCCCCGGATTCGACGCCGCCGACGTCGACGTCGAACTGCGCGACGACGCGCTCGTCATCGCCGGATCCCGCGAGGAGTCGGCCGAGTTCGATATCGCCGACGCGGGCAACGGCGGCGCAGAGGACGACGCGGACGACGCGGGCGACGCCGACAGCGCGGCCGACGCTGCCGACGACACAGGCGAGGCCGACGAGGTCCGCTACCACCGGCGCGAACGACGCCTCCGGTCCGTCTCCCGACGGGTCCCGATCCCCGAGCCGGTCGAGGCCGACGCGGCGACGGCGTCCTTCGACGCCGGCGTGCTCACGGTCACGCTGCCCAAGCGCTCGCCCGACGACGACCGCGGGCACACGATCGACGTCAGTTGAGCGCCGGCGCCGTCGTGATCGGCGTCGGATCCCGCCGCGAACGCGAGATAGCACGCGTCACTCGCCGTTTAATACCTCACGGCGCGTTCCTGTCGGTATGAACGCGACGAATCCCTTCGACGAGATCGAGCAGTTCCTCGGCCGCACACCCTTCGCGGGCGAGCGTGCCTGGGGCCGCGACCTCCGGACCGCCGACATCGACGTCGCCGAGTACGACGACGAGTACGTCGTGATGGCCGACCTCCCAGGATTTGACCGAGAGGAGATCGACGTTCGCGCCCACGATGGCCGACTCACCATCGCCGCTGAGCGCGACGCTGAACGCGAGGACGCGGACCGACGGTACCTCCGCCGCGAGCGCCGCCACGAGTCCGTCACCCGGACCGTCGACCTCCCCGCGACCGCCCGTCTCGAGGACGCGACCGCGAATTACCGCCACGGCGTGCTCACCGTGACGGTCCCGCTCGACGCCCTCGACGCGGACGAGGGACACCGGATCGACGTGGACTGACCACCGTTTTCTTCCCGGCCGATGCTTTCTCCACGCTCCCCGTGCTAACTGCCCACATGAACGACGCCGACCACGCGGCCGCCAGGCGCGAACTGGTGAACGCGCTCCGCGACCGCCTCGACGCGAGCGAGCGGACGCTGTCGGCGATCCGCGCCGTCCCGCGCCACGAGTTCGTCCCGGCGTCGCAGCGCGCGGCGGCCTACGACGACCGCCCGCTCCCGATCGGTCACGATCAGACGGTCAGCGCGCCGCACATGGTCGCAGTGATGACTGACCTCCTCGGCGTCGAGCGCGGCGACCGCGTCTTCGAGGTGGGGACCGGCTGCGGCTACCACGCCGCCGTCGTCGCCGAGGTCGTCGGCCCCGGGAACGTCTTCTCGGCCGAGCGCGTCCCGGAGCTGGCCGCCGCCGCCCGCGAGCGGCTCGACCGGCTCGGCTACGATGTCACCGTCGCGGCCGCTGACGGGCGCGAGGCGTTCGACGACGAGGCCCCGTTCGACGCCGCCTACCTCACCTGCGCCGCGCCGGGGTCGATCCCAGACGAGATCGTCGATCGCGTCTTGCCGGGCGGCCGCGTCGTCGCCCCCGTCCGCGAAGGCGGACGCCAGCGGCTCGTCCGACTCACGGTCCGGGAGGGCGGGACCGACCGCGAGGACCACGGCGGCGTGCGGTTCGTCCCGATGCGGTAACCGAGCGCGCCGCCCGCGTGCCCGTACCCGGACCGCCGCCGGTCCGCCGAACGCACAGCTTTAGAGGACCGAGTTCCGAAACCCGTCATGGACGACGCGTCGCTCAGGGCGGACATGATCGAGGGGCTCGAACACCAGATCGGCGAGCCGATCGAGCCGCCCGTGCTGACTGCCCTCCAGCGCGTCCCGCGAGACCCCTTCGTCGACGACTCGCCCCGCGGCGGGGCCGTCGACGGCGACGACCCGCACTCGCTCTCGCTCGCGACGCTGGTCCGGCTGGTCACCGCGCTCGATGTCGACGAGGGCGACTCGGTCCTCGTCGTCGGCGCGGGGATCGGCTACTCGGTCGCGATGCTCGCGGAAATCGCCGGCGCGCGTCGCGTTCACGCGGTCGACATCGACCGCGCGGCCGTCGCCGCCGCGCGGTCGAACCTCGACGCGGCCGGCTACGGGGCGGTCCTCGTCGACCGCGCGGACGGCGCCGACGGGCTCCCGGCGTACGCGCCGTACGACCGAATTCTCCTCGAGACCGCCGTCGTCGAGCCGCCGCGTCCCCTTCGGGAACAGCTGGCGCCCGGCGGTCGGATCGTCTACCCGCGCGGCGCGGGCGTTCAGACGGTCGCGGCGATCGAGCCGGTCTCCGACGCGGAACCCGATCCGACTGCTCCGCCCGCGCCTGACGGCGAGCCCGACGGCGACGCGGACGACGATCCGGCACCGGCGGGGTTCGAGACGGTCGAGACGCACGGCCCCGCACGGCTCCAGCCGATGCTCGTCGACGGCGAACAGCCTGGGACGGAGAGAAACCGAACTCGGCGGGAGGACGCCGAACGCGCCGAGCGCGGCCGTCAGCGTCGACACGGCTGGGAACAGGACTGGATCGACTGGGACGACCGGCTCTGACCGGTCCGCCGCGTCTTCTTCGATCGCGGCCTCACTCCTCGACGACGAGCACCTCGGTGTTCCCCCGCTCGTCGACGTAGTCGCCCTCCGCCGGCGGCTTGATGTCTATCGTGAGCGTGCCGTCGGCCTGGTTCGGCCCGAGTTCGGGACCGACGTCCACGGTCGCAATCCCTTCGGCGTTCGTCTCCGCGGTGACGACGCCGTCGAGCTGCGCGGAGCCGCCGCGGACGATGACCGTCGCGTCCGCGACGCGGGAGCCGTCGGGGTCGACGACCGCGACGTCGATCGACTGGTCGCCGGGGGTCGTCACCTCCGGCTGCGGCTGCGCGTCGAGCTCGGTCGCGGCCAGCCCGTCGATGTCGCCGATCATCCCCATCATCACGCTGAGGCTGGCAACGCCGACGACGAGCGCGATGACGAGCCGGACCGGGAGCCCCTCGATAGCGCGGGTGTCGGTGCTGAACGTCCGGCGGTTCGCGGTGCGCGAGTCGTGTGTTCGATCGGACATACGGCCCGCTGGCCGCGGCATCACTTATAAAGAGTCGGACGGAGCGAGTGGTGCCGAGACAGGCGCCCGAGAGACGCACTCGCCGCCGACGAAGCCGGCTAGCCCTCCCGACCGTTTTTATCCGATACCGAGCCACCTGGTCGCGTGTACGTACTCGGCCGCGGAGAGTCGGACCTCGACGGCGGAACCGACCGCGACGATGACCGTCCGCCCCACACCGCCCGGATCGGCTCGTTCCTCGCTCGCGACGGAAGCGCCGGCGCGGCGGTCGGTGTCGACCTCGACCGCCCGCACGCGGGCGTCGTCTTCGGGAAGCGCGGGACCGGGAAGTCGTACACGCTCGGCGTCCTGGCGGAGGAACTCGCCGACGCCGACGGCGTCGTCCCGATCGTCGTCGACCCCATGGGCGTCTTCGCCGGCCTCGACGCGGTCGGCGGCCGCGTCGTCGACCCCAAGGTTCGCCCCGCCTCGATACCGCCGTCCGCGTGGCCGGACCTCCTCGGGCTCGATCCGGCCGGCGGTCCGGGGAGTCTCGTCTGGCGCGTCGTCGCAGACGCGGTCGGCGCGGACGCGGTCGACGGCGAGGGCGGAGACGAGGCCGACTCGGCCGGGAGCGAGCCCTCTTCTCCGTCGCTCGCGACGCTCCGCGAGGCGGTCGCCGCGGCCGACGCTCCGGCGGAGACGCGGCGCGCCGCCGCGAATCACCTCCGGCTGGCGGAGTCGTGGGGCGTCTTCGACGCCGACGCGCCACCGGTGGCGTCGCTCGCGGCCGACGGCGACCCCGCCGTCCTCGACCTCGCCGGCGTTCCCGACGCCGCCGCGGCGGCCGTCGTCCGCGCGGTCGCTCGCGGGCTCTACGACGCCCGGATCGCCGGGGACCTCCCGCGACTTCCGTGGCTACTCGTCGACGAGGCGCACGCCTTCTTCGGCGGGATCGCGGACCCGGCGCTCCGGACGCTGCTCACCCGCGGCCGCGCGCCCGGCGTCTCGCTGGTCTGTGCGACCCAGCGGCCGGCCGCGCTGCCGAGCGTCGCCGTCTCCCAGTCCGACCTCCTCGTCTCCCACCGGCTCACGGCCGCGCGCGACGTGGACCGACTGGCCGAAGCGGAGGCGACGTACCTCGCGGGCGACCTCGCCTCGCGGCTCCCCGAGGGCGTCGGCGAGGCGCTCGTGGTCGACGACGCCACCGAGACGGCCCACACGGTCCGAGTCCGAGAGCGGCGAACGCCGCACGAGGGGGAGAGCCCGCGCGCGAGTCGGCTGTCGGACGCGGAGTCGCGGTGACGTGGTTCAGAACGCACAAGCCGCCCCGGCCTCACTGACGCCCATGGAACGGACGCCGTACGGGTTCCTGCTCGTCGCCGCCGGGGGATTCCTCGGCGCGGTCGCCAGACACGCGGTCGACGTCGGCGTCGCCGCGGCCCTCGCCGCGGCCGCCGCCGGAACCAGTCCCGAGATCCTCGGCGGGTTCCCGACCGGCGCGGGAACCCTCGTCGCGAACGTCGCCGGGTCGTTTGCGCTCGGGCTCCTGTTGACCCGCGCGTCCAGCGACCGGGTCCGCCTGTTCGTCGGGACCGGCGCGCTCTCGTCGTTCACGACGTACAGCACGTTCGTCTCCGACGCGGTCGCGCTCGGAACGCCCGCCGGCGCTTGGTACGTCGCCGTCAGCTACGCGACCGGGTTCGTTGCGGCCGCGCTCGGCCTCGCGGCCGGGGGGTGGCGCCGGCGATGACCGCCGCACCGCTCCTCGCGACGGCGCTCGTCGGCGTCGGCGGCGCGCTCGGCGCCGTCTCCCGGCACGCGGTCGGGCTCCGAGTCGAGGGGCGCCGGTCGGTCCTCCTCGTCAACGCGCTCGGGAGCTTCGCCCTCGGCGCTGTCTCCGCCGCGCCGATCGGATCGACGGCGGCGCTGCTCCTCGGCGTCGGCTTCTGTGGCGCGTTCACGACGTTCTCGTCGTTCGCGGTCGGGACGGTCCGCGCGGCGAGCGAGACCGGCGCCCGCGCCGCCGCGACGATCGCCGCGTCGAACCTCGCTGCCGCCCTAGCCGCGTTTCTTCTCGGCTCGTTCCTCGTCGCTGCGGTCGTCGGCTGACCGGCGATTCCGCGCCGCCTGACGGCCGCCGGCTCGGCAAGCGATAGGTACAGGATCCTTCGGCCCGTATTCGAGAGCGTGACCGACACCGACCGTTCCGTCGACGCCGAGTCGGGGGATCCGGCCGACTCGGCCCCCCTCTCCGACGGCGTCGACCCCGAGGACGTCCCCGAGTTCGGCGACCTCTCGATCCCCCAGCGCGCGTTCGTCGCCGCCGCGCAGAACCCCTCTCGGGGGCTGCTGGTCGTCGGCCTGTTCGCGTTCGCGCTCGCCTTCTACGCCGCGTTCTGGCTGTCGTTCCCCCGCGTCGCGGGCCTCCTCTCGGCGGTCGCGCTGATCGTCGCCGCGGTCGCCGCGCTCGTCTACCGGCTCCTCGACGGCGCCGCTCGCTGACGCCCGGTCGCTCGCCGGTGTCTCTGTCCGGCCCCGCGGGTCGAGTCACCTCCCGCCGGCGACCTCACGGTCGCGGCTCGTAGAACTCCCGGAGCGGCCGCCCGAACGCGGGCGCGAGCGTCGCCACCGCCTCGCCGACCAGCACGTCGCGGTCGGCGAACGCCGGCTCCACCTGCGCGCCGAGCGCCACGTCGCTCGCGGCCTCGCTCTCCAAGTACTCCCGGACGGTGGCGAACTCCCGCTCCCGCTCGACGACGTATCGGCCCCCCTCGATGAAGGGTCCGTAGGTGTCCGGGTCGACGTCGTCGACGTACGACTCGTAGAAGCTCGCGGCGTGCTTCCGGACCGCGACCGGCGGCCCCTCGTGGCGCTCGACCGCCGGCCGCTCGGTCACCTCCAGCTCCGCGTACAGCGCGGCCCGCGTCGCCTCCTCGACCCCGTCGCGCTTGGTCACTCTCTCGGCGTCGTTCGCCCCGACGGCGCCTGACGGTTTCGCGGCGTCCGTCATGGCCCGCGCTCGGAGGACGTCGAAGCCGCGGTCGTTCAGCCCGCCGACGATCCCGTCCAGCGAGCGCCGGAGCTGCGGCCACAGCTGGTCGTCGACCACGTCGGGCGCGTCGAAGACGACCGCGACGGGCGTCGTCCCCCGCCGGTCGAGGTGGGCGCGCACCGCCTTGGAGTCGAGCGGCTCGGGGTCATCGGGCTCGAAGAGCGCCTCGCTCGGGGCCGCGAGCAGCTCCCGCGCGTAGTGCTGGAGCCGCGCGAGGTTCGCCGCCGACAGCACCGCGGCGACGTTCCGCGTCGGGTCGGTTGGGTCGACGACGACGAGCGGGTCCTCGAACGTGCGCTCGGCGTGTCCCTCGGGGTCGAACTCCACCGGCGGGTGCCAGCTCCGCGCCGACTCGACAAGGGGGACGAACCCACCGAGCTCCAACACGAGCAGCTCCGTGAGGTACCCCGAGAACCCCTCGGTGCGGAGGTCGCTCCCGTACGCGCCGATCCCCTTCAGGAACGCCTTCGCGACCACCACGTCCGCCGCGAGGTCGTCGTCGAGCCGCGCGGAGAGGTACGCGTCGTGGAACGGCGTGCGGTCGACCGCGGAGACCAGCTCGGCCGCCGCCTCCACGTCGTGACAGGGGACCAGGTCGACGTCGAACCCCTCGTAGCTTCCCTTCACGTACGGGTGTTCGGCGTACTCCTCGTGGCCGTCCGGGAGGACCGCGTGGCCGACCGCAAGCCCGTACTCCTCCAGCTCGGCGCGGTCGAGGGCCGCGTCGAACCGGACGAAGAGATCGATGTCGCGGTCGCCCGCAACCCACGTCCCGCGCGCGGTCGACCCGACTTGGACCACGTCGGCGTCGACGGGGAGGTCGGCGATGGCCTCCCGGGCCCGGTCGGTCAGCGTCACGGCCGCCTCGCGAAGCCGCTCGCGCTCCGCCGGCTCCGGGAGGACGCGCTCGCGGACTCGCGACAGCACCGCCTCCAACTCGTCCATACCGAACGGTCTCGCGGTCCGGCCGAAAACGTGTCGGTCGGATCGGCGGCTGGCGAGCGGGCGTCACGGTAGCCTCTCGCACCGCCCGCGTCCATCAAATATCGCTCCGTCGGGCGGAAACGAAAGCCATATCAAAACGACGCGAGTACGCAAAAGTGAGCCGAAGTAGCTCAGTTGGTAGAGCGCCTCGCTGTTACGACGCTCGGCGGAACTTCCCCCGGCCGTCACAGTCACGAGGCGGTCCCAGGTTCGAGTCCTGGCTTCGGCGTCTCTCTTCGCTCGCGGCCGATTGTTTTGTACAGTACCGACTCAGGTCGTCGCATGTCTCGCTTTGAGCAGTACGACCGCCTCGAAGAACCACAGAAGCGCGGACAGGCCACGGAAGCGATCGTCACGGCGGAACTGATCTCCCGGGACGTTTCCGTCCTCACGCCGGCGTACGACAACGAACCGTACGATCTCGTCATAAGGGTCGACGGCGAATTCTACCGGTTACAGGTCAAGACGGCGTACGACGGGAAAAGTGACGGCGCGGTGGAGTTCCGGACTCGAAGCGTCCGAACGAAAAGCGACGGATACGAACGGGAGGGGTATGACGGAAAGATCGACTACTTCGCGGTTTTGAACGTCCGAACCGAGGAGGTGTATCTCGTCTCGATCGACGACACGGGATCGGCGGTGACAACGATCCGCTACGAGCCCGCCGCAAACAACAACCGAGCGAACGTCAACTGGCACGCGGAGTACCGGCTCGATACGGTTCTCGACGGGCTCCGGTCGGGGTAATGCGGTAACCTAAAGAAGATCCCTCGTATATCTGCGATTGCCGGGCCTTTAGCTTAGTCTGGCTCAAAGCCCTCCGCTCATAACGGAGTGATCGCCGGTTCAAATCCGGCAAGGCCCACCTTCCGTCTTCGTTTCACACGAGCCACAGCCACGGCACGCCGCCGACTACTCCAACAACGCTACTAGCTCGTTCACGTCGTCGATCACCGCGTCGGCCCCGTTCCCGGCGAACTTTTCGCGGCCCGCCTCGCCGGTGAGTCCGCCGGTGAGGACGCCGATACCGTAGTAGACGCGCGTCTCGTCGGTCTCGTCGGCGTTGCGCGCGGTCCGCACGTCGTCGAGGGTGTCGCCCGCGAACGCGACGCGCTCCGCGTCGAACCGCTCGGCGAGTTCGACGAGCGCCCGCGGGTGCGGCTTCCCTTCCTCCCAGTCGTCCATCGTGAACCGTCGGTCCGCGGGCACGTCGAGGCCGACGCGCTCCAAGGCGATGTCGGCCTCCGCGGCCGGCCGGCCGGTGAGGACGCCCACGTCGAACCGTGCGGTGAGGTCGGCGATCGTCTCGGGGTCGACGAGCGTCGGCTCGTCGTGGATGTACCCCTCCGCCTCGATGGGGGGTTCGCCGCCCTCCAGCTCGCGGTACAGCTCCGCGCCGAGGTAGAGCGCCTGGAACGTCTCGCGGAGCGCGTCCCTGTCCCACTGGTCGCGGACGCGGGCCTGCGCGACCCGCGGGAGATCGCCGACGACTTCCTTGGCCGCGTCGAGGCCGCCGCCGAGCTCGCGGACGCGGTCGGTGAACTCGTCGACGTCCATCCGGAGCCCCTCGCGGCGGGCCAACACGAACAGCGCGGCGGCGTCCGTCAGCTCCCAGTCGTTGTTGAACCCGCCGGCGTCTTTGAACGCCTGGACCGCGTCCCGGTCGATCGGCTTGCCGCAGACGCGGTCGACCGATTCGAGGATCGCCCGACGGTAGGAGTCCGCCACGTCGACCAACACCCCGTCGATGTCGAGGACCACTGCGTCGACCTGCATACCGCTACCCCGGTTGGCGGCGGAATGAACGTTCGGGTTCGCGGCCGACGTCGCCGGTTCGGGAGGCGTCGCGGGGGAAACTGCCAAGGCGGCTCGTCAGCGCGCGACGTACACGACGGTCCCCGACTCCGTCGACCGGCGGCGGACGTCGACGACCGGCTCCTCGAACCCGAGCGTGGTGAACAGACAGGCGGCGTCGAGCCGCTCCGCCAGCGCGACGGTCGGTCGCTGGAGCTCGGCGGGGAGATTTCGCGCGTACACGGCGTCGACGCCGGTGGACGCGTTCGAGGCGTCCCGCTCGTCCTCGTTGCTTGCGTCGAGCCCGAGCGCGTCCCGTATCAAGCGATCCCCGCCGGCCGTCGCCAGCGCCGTCACGTCCGCGGCGACGACGCGGAGCGACCCCGCGCTCGACGTCCGGGTCGCAGCCGCGGCGTCGCGCGCGTCCTCGCTCACCTCGACGTCGAACGCGACGACCTCGCGCCCGCGGTCGGCGAGCGCGCGGGCGACATCCGGGCGCCGCCCGACGCCGACCTCGATCGGCCGCTCGTACGGGTCGAGCGCGGCGACCAGCGCCCGTTCCGACGGTGGGGATGAGACCACGGCGCGGCCTTTATGACCGCGGCGGTCAAAAGCGGTTCCATGCTCGTGGACATCGTCCCGGTCGGAGAGGTCACCCCCCAAGTGAAACGGGAGGCCTCCGGTGCGCTGCGTTCCGTGTACGACTGCGACGTGACGGTCCACGACGATCAGGCGATCCCCGACTCCGCGTTCGACAGCGACCGCGGCCAGTACCGCGCCGAGGACCTCATCGAGACGGTCACGCGGGTCGGCGGCGGCGAGAAGAACATCGGCATAACCCCCGAGGACCTCTACTACCGCCGGCGGAACTACGTGTTCGGCCTCGCGTACCTCAACGGCAGCGGCTCGGTCATCTCGACCCACCGCCTCCGCACCTCCTCCGACGGCGGCGTCTCTTCTCGGCCCGCGGTCGATGTCTTCGGCGACCGCGTCCGCAAGGAGGTCGTCCACGAGATCGGCCACACCCTCGGCTTGGAACACTGCGACAACAGCAAGTGCGTGATGTCGTTTTCGCCCACCGTCCGCGAGGTCGACGTGAAAGAGGAGAACCTCTGTGGCACCTGTTCGCGGCTGGTCCGCTGACGCGGCGCGCTCGGTGCGCCTGCTGCTCGCCGGCTCTCGCTCCCGGCCCGCCGATCCGCCGGTAGACGTAAAGTCCGCCCCGCGTAAAGGGCACGTATGGCCGCAAAGCCGGAATACCGCGACCGGCCGGACGTCGAGGTCGCGCTGCTCGACGCGCTCGTCGACCGCGGCGACGAGGGGATGACCGTCCTCGAACTGCGCGCGGCCGTCGACGCCGACATCGACGCCGTCGAGGAAGCCCTCTCGGCGCTGAAGGAGGACTCGCTGATCACCGTCGAGTCCGAGGATCGCGTCCGGGTGTACGCTCACGACCGGGTCGTTCCGGACCCCGAGGCGCCCGACGACCCGTCGGCGGGCCTGGTCGACGCGATCCGCGATCGCCTCGGGCTGTAGCCGCCGGAGACGGCGGCCTTTTGGCCCTCGATCGCGTCCCTCCGACCATGACGCTCGTCTCCGGCACCCACGACGCGCACGGCGCCGTGTACCGCGACCGCGGCGGCCGCGAAGTGGTCGACCACTACGGGAAGCCCGTCCGCGTCGGCAAGGCGGTCCGCAACGTCGCCGGCGTGATCGAGATGGGGTACGGCGTCCTCGCCGTCAGGGGGGCCGACCGCGTCGAGTTCGTCGACAACGCCGTCTCGAACCGCGTCCCGGCCGATGACGGGGAGGGGACGTACGCCCTCCTGCTCGACCCGCAGGGCGGGATCGAGACGGACATGTACGTGTACAACGCCGACGAGCGGCTGCTCGTCTTCCTCCCCCCGGAACGGGTCGAGTCGGTCGCCGCAGACTGGGCGGAGAACGTGTTCATCCAGGACGTCGAGATCGACGACGTCTCCGACGAGTTCGGCGTGTTCGGCGTTCACGGCCCGAAATCGACCGAGAAGGTCGCCTCCGTCCTCGGCGGTCCTGGCGCCCCCGAGGGGCCGCTCTCGTTCGTCCGCGGGTCGATGGTCGACGCCGGCGTCACCGTGATCGCGACGGACGCGCCGCTGGGCGAGGAGGGGTACGAGATCGTCTGTGCGGCCGCCGACGCGGGCGACGTGTTCGACACCCTGATCAACCGCGGGCTCAACGCCGCGCCGTTCGGCTACCGGACGTGGGACGCGCTCGCGACCGAGGCCGGCACGCCCCTCTTCGAGTACGAGCTGGCGGGGACGGTCCCGAACGTCCTCGGCATCCGGAACGCGCTCGACTTCGACAAGGGGTGTTACGTCGGGCAGGAGGTCGTCTCGCGCGTGGAGAACCAGGGGCGGCCGAGCCGGCGGCTCGTCGGCCTCGAACTGGACGGCCTGACGGAGGCGGTCGCCGGCGTCGACGCGAACGCGGACCCGCAGGGGATCGACGACGCGCTCCCCGACTCCGGCGCGGCCGTCTTCGACGGCGACGAGGCGATAGGCGAGGTCACCCGGGCCGCTGTCGGCCCCGCGACCGACGTGCCGGTCGCGTTGGCGCTCGTCGCGTTCGACGCCGACCACGGGGCGGTCACCGTCCGCGTCGACGGCGAGGAGGTCCCCGCCACCGCCGTCGACCTCCCGTTCGTGGACGGGAGCGCGGGGTCCGCGCGGCTGCCGACGTATCCGGAACTGCGCGTCTGAGACGGGAGAGCAGGGCCGGCAGAACGTTCGGAGCCCCTCAGACGACGAAGTCGACCGCCGAGAAGACGACGAACCCGAGCGTGAACGCGCCGACGAGCGACCCGATCCACGCGAGCACCGTGTACCCCATCTTCTTGCGGCTCACGCCCGCGTCGCCGGCGGCATAACCTGCCCCGACGATCGCCGAGACGATGATCTCGTTGAACGAGACGGGGATCCCGAAGGCGACGGCGGTCTGGGCGATCGCGAACGACGGGATGAGCGCCGCGATCGACCGCCGCGGCCCCATCGAGGCGTAGTCCTGGGCGATCGCTTTGATCATCCGCGGCGCGCCGGTCCACGACCCGGCGAGCAGCCCGACGCCCCCGCCGACGAGCAACGCCCACAGCGGGACGCCGACCTCGCTGAAGATCGGGACGAGCGGGCCGATCGCGAGCCCCACCTGCGACCCGCCAGCCGAGAACGCGACGAGCCCGCCCATCGCGAGCAGGAACCGGCGCTGCGCGCCCTCGCGGTCGCGGCCGAGGTCCGCGTACACCGCGACCGCGACGAGCGCGGCGATGGCGAGGCTCACCGCGGGGGGACCTGCGCCGCCGATCCCGAGCCCTGACCCGAGGACGGTCGCGACCGACGCCTGCTCGCCCGCGGGGCCGAGCAGCGCGAACCCGACGTTCGCGAGGATCGCGCCGACGAGTCCGGCGAGCACGGCCGTGAGCGGCCGCTCGGGGAGCGACTCGCCGATGAGCGACCGGGCGACGCCGTAGGCGACGCCGCCGCCGACGAACGGCGTGAGCACCCACAGCGTCATGATCTCGGCGTACTTCGGCCACGCCGGGTCGCCGCCGAGCGCGAGGCCGACGCCGACGACCGCTCCGGTGACGGTGAACGCCGTCGCGATCGGGTAGCCCGCGAACACGCCTATCGCGACCAGCGCTGCGGCAGTGACGAGCGCGACGATGGCCGCCGCGGCCGTCAGCGTCACGCCGCCGATGAGCTCGGTGCCGACCGCCTCCGTCACGTTCGCGCCCTGAAGTATCGCGCCGAGCAGCCCGAGGACGCCGACGACGAGGCCGGCGCGCATCACGGAGATGGCGTTCGCGCCGACCGCGGGCGCGAACGGGGTCGACCCCGACGATCCGGCGCCGATCGACCACGCCATAAAGAGGCTGGCGCCGGCGGCGACGAGCAGCGTCGCGGCGGTGACGAAGACCATCAGTTTCGCCCGTCGTTGTACCCCTCGTTCAGCCCGGCCACCGTGCGCCGGACGAGGAGGAACCCGAAGAAGAACAGCCCGAGAAGACCCACCAACAGGAGTACGAACAGCGGTTGGACCGGGAGCATACGACCGAATCCGTCGGCACGCGGTTATAATTTTCGAGCCGCGTGGCCGCGCCCCTCCGTAACGCGCCCGAGTGCGGACGACCTGCGGTGACTAAAACGCCCCTTTGTCTCTCAGCCACGTATATATCGGTACCCGGACTACGTGTAGTCGCGACCCCCCGCTTCGGCCCTCACACGCTCGGAAACGCCGGCCGACCGCCGGCCGATCGGACTCGCGGCCGCTCCCTCCCTGCCCGGTACCTCCCCTCCCGGTACCTCTCCCCGGCCGCCCCGTCCGACTGCCGGCGACTCCGCCCGCACCGATATGGGTCCGTCACCGCGCACACGACCGTCGGCCGGCCCGGCCGTACGCGGGGCGTCGCGATCGGTCCTCGCTGACGCGGCGGCCACGCGCTGTGACCGCGTCCCGCGGCCGCACGCCGGCACCTTGCTTCGGCCTTTCTCCGTTACTCGCGCCGTTATTCCGCGCCGCCGCCCTCGATACGAAACCTCTCGAACGGCTCGCCGTCCGGCGTCACCAGCTCCCCGTCCAGCGCGCTCCCGCTTCCGTCCTCGCCCTCCGCAGGAGTCAGCTCCGCGTGCGCCGCGCGGTTGCCGCGCGGCTGCGCGTGGCTGCCGGGGTTCAGTATCGGGAGGCCGCCCGAGTCGTCGAACCGCGGGCGGTGGCTGTGGCCGCAGATCACGGCGTCGGCGTCGCGGCCGCGAGCGAGCATGACGAGCCCCGTGTCGCCGCTCCGGTGGCGGTGCGTGACCGCGAACCGAACCCCGGCGTACTCGACGGTCCGCACCTCGGGGACCCGGTCGCGGATCGCGGCATCGTCGTTGTTGCCGTAGACGGCGCGGAGGCTCGCGGCGGCCGACTGAAAGGCGTCCAGCACCGGCTCGCGGTAGAAGTCGCCCGCGTGAATCACCAGCTCCGCCTCGCGGACCGCCTCTGCGGTCCGCCCCTGAAGCCTCGACTCCTCGCGTGCGTGCGTGTCGGAGACGACGACGAGCATACCGGCCGTCGGCGCCGCCGTGATTTAAAAAGCGCGTCTGCCGCGGTGGCGTCGCCGGCGGCTCCGCCGCCGGCTGCCAGAGGCGCGTAGCGCCTCCCTGCGTGCCTCCGAGCGGCCGCCGCAGGCGGTCGCGAGGAGCACGCGCGAGTGAGTCGGTGGTCCGGAGCGAAGCGGAGGACCACCGACGAGGCTGGGGAGGCGTGAGGCTGCGGTGCTGTGCTGTGGGGTGGACTCAAAGGGGCAGCCGCGAGGCGGGCGCAGGCGACGCAAGCACCGCAACGAGGGAGCGAACGAAGTGAGCGACCGAGTGAGGAGCGCAGCGAGTGTACGCCCGCCTCGCGGCTGGGGCTTTGGCAGTGTTCGTCGTCGATCCGTGGTCCACGATTTATAAAGAGCCGAGTAGAGACCCGAAACCGCTCTATCGCTATTCGTCCAATGTAAGCGCCGCGAGCAACGACTCCAGTTGGACCTGCTCGTTGGCGCCCTCGGCGATCCGGTAGTCGGCCTCGCCGATGCGCTCCATGAGCCGCACCGCCTCGCGCTCGCTCAGGTCGAACTCCCAGACGGAGCGGTGGAGCTGGTCGATCACGTCGCCGCCGGCCATCCCCGTCTCCGTGAGCAGCGTGTCGAGCGTCGAGCGCGCCCGCGCGAAGTCGCCGTCCAGCGCGTCGGTCACCATCGACTCGATCTCCTCCGGCCGCGCGGTCGCCGTGATCGCGTACACCGCCTCCTCGTCGACGACGCCGCCGGTCGTCGCCGCCGCCTGAAGCGAGTTGATTGCGCGGCGCATGTCGCCGTCGGCCGCGTAGACGAGGGCGTCGACGCCCGCGTCGGTCACCTCGATCCCCTCGGCCGCCGCGATCTCGCGGACCATCCCGCCGACCGCCTCGTCGGAGAGCGGCGAGAACCGGAAGACGGCACAGCGCGACTGGATCGGGTCGATGATCTTCGACGAGTAGTTACACGAGAGGATAAAGCGGGTGTTGTCGGAGAACTGCTCCATCGTGCGACGGAGCGCTGACTGCGCATCATCCGTGAGCGAGTCCGACTCGTCGAGAAACACGATCCGAAAGTCGCCGCCGAACGACGAGCGCGCGAACCCCTTGATCCGGTCGCGGACGACGTCGATGCCGCGCTGGTCGGAGGCGTTGAGTTCGAGGAAGTTCCCGCGCCAGTTGTCCTCGCCGTAGATCTCGCGGGCGATCGCGGTGGCCGCGGTCGTGTTGTGCATCACTGTCGGAACCTCGCCTGCGACGTAGTTCCGCGTCTCCGGGACCGTCAGATCATAGACGCGCTCGTCGGTCTCCGCGCGCTCGACCGTTTCTATCTCGTCGTACCGTAGGTCCGCGTTCGCAATCCGAGACGCCTCATCAAGGAGCTCGACGGTCTCGGATGACAGCCGCTCCGCGGCGATCTCTTTGAGGCGCTCCGCAACCGTTTCGAGACGGGTGAGGGATGTCAACGTCGAGTCGTTAGAGCGAAGCAGATTCGTGAGGTCCGGCGTCTCGATCTGAAGACCGTCTACGACCTCGGCGTACTCCACGCCGAGCAGATCGATACACTCGTTCAGTTCCGCTTCCACCCGGTCGATGTCGGTATCCTCGACGGGTTGATCCAGCTCTCCGAGTATCTGTACCGTCCGATGTGCCCGCGGCGTCCGACGACCGTCGCTGTACTCCAGAAGGCGGTCCGAACGCGCACCGACCTCCTCGGAGACTTCCTTTCTGACCTCGATCGGTGCGAGTTCCTCGCGGCTTTCGACCCACTGTGCCGGCACGGTCGTCACCGCTTCGAGTTCCGGTCGAAGCGCTTCGATGCGTTCGAGCGCCCGCTGCGTGTCCTCGATCCGCTCCGTTGCGGCATCGACTACGTCGTCGAGAATCGAGCAGTAGCGCTCTCTTCCGGGTGACTCCGGATTAATGCTCTTGGGTACGTGATCGGTGATCGGAATATCGAGTTGTCGACAGAGATCCCGAAGGACAGCTTGCGTCGGAATCGTGTCGTAGTTCGGGTTCGATCGCTTTTCAGCGTGTTCGGCAAGCCGCTCGGACTTGTGAGTAATCGAGAATCCGACCGCACCTCTGAATCGCCGTAGATCCCGTGCGCCCGAGATGTACAGGGCGTGGTACGTCCGTTCGACTCCCGACCCGTTGGTCGCGGACTTCCGCACTTTCTTCCGACGGGAAGAGATTCCGAACGTCGAGAGGAGGTACGAAAGCAGCGTGATATGGTCGCGATTTCGCTGCGTCAGCTCGATCAGTCCGTTGGCGCTGATATGCGCCTCGGCGTCGAACATCGCTCGAAGGAACGCGGCACGCGCGTCGTCTCCGGCTGTGACGAGGGATGAACCGATCCCCTCGCCCTTCTTTGCGCTGGCGAACGCGTCGAACACTGATTCTAGGTAGTGCGTCAGCGTCCGGGAACCGATTTCGACGTAGGGGACCTCCTTCTGTACTCCCCGTCTCGTTTCCACCTCGAACACGTCGTGTGCGGCCGACTCGAACGCGTCGAGGAGCCCGTCGTCGGTGTTGTAGAACTTGATCCGACCGCCCTCGATTCTCGCTTCGCTGATCGCGAGGCCGACGAACCGCGCGAGTTCCGGTGTCACGTCCGTCGGCGGGGTAATCGATCTGGAGCGACGGCCCTGCCTGACGTGCTCGATCGCTTCGACATCGTCTACCCACGTATTCGCGTCGTCAGTCGCCGCGTGGATCGTTGCGAGTGAAACCGTCCGGTCGAGGGCCATCTCTTCCGCGCGCTCGGCGGCAAGCGTCACCTCTGTCCGCTCCGGGTTCATTTCGTCGTACCAGCGTAGCGTCCGTTTTGTCGTCGAACCGGGCGTCGGCAGTTGGCTGGGTCGAGCGATCCGATCTCCGTCCGAGAGTTCTCCGGCCGTAACCCACTCGAACCCGTCGTGAGTGATGACTCGGAGCCTGTGTTCCGGCGTCACCCGAAACTCGGCGCCGTCACGGGTCGTCACTTCGACGAGTTCCTCAGTCTGCTTCCCGAACACGTGCGACGGCTCGACGTGTTCGAACCCGTTCCGATCCGTCATCGTCGCGACCCGAAGCCCGTCTTCCGGCTCGTCGAAGCCGTCCGTGTCACCGACTACGTCCTCTATCAGCCGTATGCCGGCATCGGTCAAAACCGGAGTGTCTCCGGTCACACACTTTCCAATACCCGCAGGCCCTGAAAAGAGCAGGTGGGGCACGTCGTCCTGCGCGATGTAGCTCTGGAGGCGCTCGACGATCTCCTCCTGCCCGTGGATGTCGTCGAGCGTCTGCGGCCGGTACTTCTCGATCCAGATCTCCCGGCCGGTGGCGGTCGCAGCCGGCTGCTCGTCGGCCTCGGTCATTGCCCGATCTGAGGGTCGGCGGGGTGATAAACGAACCGAGACTGACCCGCCTTCCTCGGTGTCAGTCGCTCCGCGACACTCGCTGGAGTTCGTAGGCGAACACCCAGATACCCATCAACACGCCGAGGGGGACGACCACCTCGGCGATCTCTCGCGACACCGGTAGGTCCGCGACGTCGACGAGCAGGTGCGTGGTCGTCACGCCGACCTGCGCGAACAGCTCGTACTCCTCGCGGATCGTGTTCGTCAGTATCGACCCCGCAACGAGCATCACCATCGCGGCGACGCCGTGGATCGTCCCCCGAATATGTGGCATAACCGTCATATCTTGGACGACCCTCATAGGTGTTTCTCCGGCGACTGGTTCCGGGACTGGCTGCCTGCGACGCCGGCCGCTGTCCGGGCTCCGCGCCGTCGCGGCCGCCCTATACGAACTCGTCGACGGGCTCAGGCGAACTCGTCGATGAGCTCGGGAACCACGTCGAAGAGGTCGCCGACGATCCCGTAGTCGGCGATGTCGAAGATGGGCGCGTTCGGGTCGGTGTTGATCGCGACGATCGTGTCCGACCCCTTCATCCCGGCGACGTGCTGGACCGCGCCGGAGATGCCGACCGCGATGTACACGTCCGGCGTGACGACCTTTCCGGATTGGCCGACCTGTCGGTTCTTCGGCAGCCAGCCGTTGTCGACGATCGGCCGGGAAGCGGACAGCGTCGCGCCGAGGGCGTCCGCGAGCTCCTCGACCAGTTCGAGGTTCTCCTCCTCCTCGATGCCGCGGCCGACCGAGACGAGCACGTCTGCGTCGGCGATGTCCACGTCGCCGCCGCCGACCTCCTCGAAGCCCGTGACGCGGGCGCCCGACTCGGGGATGTCGACGTCGGCTGCCTCGACGGTCGCGTCGCCGACGCCATCCGCGGGCGGCCACTCCCCGCCGCGGACCGTGAGGACGAACCGGTCGCCGGCGACGTCGACGGTCGTCTCGACCTTCGAGCCATACATCTCGCGGGTGACGGTGAGCCCGCCGTCGTAGTCGATCCCGACCGCGTCGGTCACGATCGGCACGGCGAGGGCCTCAGCGAGCGCGGGCGCGTAGTCGAGCCCGTTGACGGAGTTCGGCAGCACCACCGCGCCGGCGTCGATCCGGTCCGCGAGCGTCGAGACCGCCGCCTGGTAGGCGTTGTGGTCGAACTCCTCGCCGTCATCGACCGTGTGGATCGCGTCGACGCCGTCGCGGTTGAGGTCCTCCGCGAACCCGTCGACGTCGCCGCCGACGACGGCCACGTGGAGGTCCCCGCCGCGCGCGTCGGCGAGCTCTCGGCCGGCCGTGATCGCTTCGTACGAGACGTCTCGGAGCGTGCCGCGCCGGTGTTCGGCGGCGACGAGCACGTCCGACATCAGGCGCTCACCCCCTTCTCGCGGAGGACCTCCGCAAGGCGACCCGCGGACTCCCCGGCGTCGCCCTCGATGATCTCCGCGTCGGACTCGCTCTCCGGCTCGTACATCCCGGTGACCGTCAGCGCGCTCTCGACGTCGTCCGCGGTCAGCCCGAGGTCGGACAGATCCTTCGCGGCGATCTCTTTGCGCTGCGCCTGCCGGATCCCGCGGAGGCTCGCGTATCGCGGCTCGTTGAGCCCCGTCTGGACCGTCAACACGGCCGGGAGGTCGACGTCGGTCAGCTCCTCGACGCCGCCCTCCAGCTCGCGGTGGACGTGCGCCACGCCCGCGTCAGCGTCGACGTCGAGGTGGTTGACGACCGCGGCGTGCTCGAAGCCGATCCGCTCCGCGAGCGCGACGCCCGTCGCGCCGAAGCCGGTGTCCGCGGCCTGAACGCCGCCGAGGATCAGGTCTGGCTCCTCCTCGTCGACGACCGCCTCGAACAGCTCGACCTTCGAGGCGACGTCCGCGAACCCACCGTCGAGCGCGTCGTCCCAGACGCGCACCGCGCGGTCCGCGCCCTTCGCGAGCGCCATCCGGATCGTCTCCTCGGCGCGCTCGGGCCCGACGGTAACGGCCACGACCTCGTCCGCGATCCCGGCCTCAGCGAGCTGGACGGCGGCCTCGACTGCGTAGTCGTCCCACTCGTTGAGGTCGTACTCGAGGTCGGACTCGGCGATATCGGTCCCCTCGATCGCGAAGTCGTCGTCCGCCTCCGCGACCTCCTTGACGGTCACCAGAACTTTCATGATCGATACTCGGTGGCTCGCCCTGTAATGGTTTTCGGAACGGGCGACGGCGGGCCGGCCGTTTCCGCACGGTCCGGTCGGCGTCCGGTCGACACTCGGCCGCCGACCGACGCGGCAGGGATCGGCTCGCTACTCGCCGGCGTCGCCGCGACCGTTCTCGTCGCCGCCACCGCCCTCGCCGTCCGCGTCGTCCGGCAACGAGATGAGGTTCTCGCGGCCCAGTCGGAGCTTCTCGACGCGGCCCTCGTCGGCCATCGCCGAGAGCAGCTGCGACACCTTCGCGTCCGACCATCCGGTCTCGGCGACGATGTCTGCCTGCCGCATCCGGCCGCCGTTCGCGTCGAGGAGCCGCTCGACGCGCTCCTCGTCCGAGAGCAGCGAGAGATCCGGCTCGTCGTCGCCCTCCTCGGCGTCGTCATCGACCGCGTCGGTTCCGGGGCCGCCCCCCGCGACCGGGCCGGCTGCGGCGTCCCGCTCGGTCTCGTTCGTCGACTCCCCGTCGCCGTTCGCGACCGGGTCGCCGGCGTCGTCACCTTCGGGGCCGATCCGACGGTACCCGACGACGCTCCCGGCGACGAGGACCGCCGCGAGCAAGACGGCGGCCATCAACATCGTCCACGGCGGACCGCCGACGTCCGCGGGGCCGTACACTATCACCACGGGCTCGCCCCCCTCGAACGTCTGGGGCCCCTCGATGATCACGTCGCCGTCGGAGAGCTGCGTCACGGCGCTGCTCGGCGTGCCGGTCACCGTGTACCCCTCCGGCGTCGCCACCTCCAAGGTCTGGGTCGACTCGAGGCTGCGGAGCCACGTCTCGTTGCCCGGCGTCGTCAGCACGTCGCCGAGGACGAGGCTCTCGCCGTCCTGCGCGAGGAACGCCGTCCAAGTGAATCGCAGGCGGAGTTCGCCGACCGCGACCGCCTCTTCGGTGGCGACGTCGAACTCGCCCGGCTCTTCGTGGACGACGACCTCGCGCTCGACGTCTTCGATCGCCATCGATCGGTCGACGTTGCGGTTCGCCTCGCGGAGGAACCCCTCGAACAGCTCGGCGCTCGGGCCGACCTCCCCCTCGCGGAAGCGGTCGCCGGCGTCTCTGAACACCCTCGTCTCGTTCTCGTCCGCCAGCGAGTACCGCACTGCGACGGTCCAGTCGGCGCTGCGGTCGGGATTCAACCCGATTCGGATCCGCGTCGTCGACGGCGACGTGATGCCGTCGCGGGTCTGCTGGCGGATCGCCCCCGAGCGGTCCGCGCCCGCGTCGCGGACGCCCTGATCGTCACCGACGGCTGCGGCGTGGGTGAAGGGGATCGTAGCCGCGCCAGCCGCCGCGTGGACCGAGGTGTCGTCCGGAGCGGGGGTGGAGGGGATCGTGGCCGCGCCGGCCGCCGCGCCGCCGGCGTTCGCGACGAGCGCGAACGCGACGAGCGCGACGAGAAGCGCGCGAAGGACGGGGTTCCGCATATGTTTCGGGCCACTCGCGCGCCGGGCAAAACGCTTTCCATACGCTGTTTTTTGACACGATACCCGGTCGAACCGCCGCTCGTCCCCGCGGACGGGACCGACGACGCCGACGGCGACGCCGATCCGGGCGACGCCGCCGGCCGATCGCAGTGGGTGGATTTTTTATATCGTGCGTCGAACCCGCAGATGATGAGAGCCCTCCCGATCGCCGTGGTCGCAGTGCTGCTGCTCGTGGCCCCGGTCGCCGGCGTCACCGCCCCGGGCGCCGTCTCGCCGTCCGCCGGCTCGGTCTCCTCCGCCGACTCTCCGCCAGTCGCCACCCCGGCGCAGTCCGCCGATCCGCCGGTGACGACCGCCGGACAGACGATGCCGCAGATCGACACGGCGAATCTCACGCTCCGAACGCTTTCGACGCCGGTCGGGGCGTCGACGCGCGTCAGCGCGTACACCCGCGGCCCCGACCTCGGCTCGTCGCTCGGGTTCGCGACCGCCGACACGGACGCCGCCTTCGAGACCGCGGCCGTCGTCGACCGGATCGAACGCGCCGAGGGGGGCGTCGAGCGCCAGCAGCAGATCCTCGCGGAGATCAACCGCGTCGAGCGCGCCGAGGTGGCGCTGTCCAGCCGGCAGGCCGAGGCCTTCAGCGCGCACGCCGCCGGTGAGATCAGCGACCGCGAGCTCGTCGACGAGCTCGTCCGCGTGGCCGCGACGGCCCGCGAGTACGACGAGCGGCTCGACGAGATCGACGCGCTCGCCGAGGAGACCGACGGGTTCAGCTCCCCCGGCCGGCTCGACGAGCTCCAGGTGGCGCTCCAGGTGTACGAGGGGCCGGTCCGCGACCGCGCGCTCGCGACCGCTCGCGGGCAGTCCTCCCCGAACGAGCTGTACGTCGCGTCGAGTCAGGACGCCGTCGTGCTCGCGACGATCGTCGACGGCGAGTACGTCCGCGAGGTGTTCCGGACGGACCGCTGGGACCGCGGCGGCAGCGACATCTCGAACGACGTGGCGATCAACGTGACCGAGGAGGCGTATCCCGAGACGGCCGCGCTCCGCGAGCCGGACGCCTTCGGCGCGGGCGCGGTCCAGCGGATCACGATCCCGCACGAGATCGGCACCCTCCGAACGTTCGTTAGCGGCGGGACCGAACAGGTGTTCGTCGAACACCAGCGTATCGACCTCTCCGCGTTCCCCGACAGCGACGCTGTCACGGCGACCGGCGACGGGTTCAACGTCACCGTCGAGCGGACCTACTCAGGCGGCCCGGTGACCGTGACCGTCCGCGACGAAGAGACGGGCGAACCGGTCTCCGACGTCACCGTCACCAAGTCCGTCGGCGGCGGCGACAGTCAGGCCATCGGGACGACGGACGGGGACGGGGTCGTCCGGACGCTCTCGCCGGCCGAGACGTACCGCATCACGGTCGTCGACGAGCCCCGAGTCGTCGTCCTCGGCGACATCGATCCGCTCCCGACGCCGAGGCCGGTCGACGACGACTGACCGCCCGCCTCGGGGCGGCGCTCCCCGGGCCGACCCTTTTATCCGAACCCGCCGCAGCCCCGCCGTGCCACTACTCGCTCGCCGCGCCGATCAAGGGATGGCGCCCGTCGCGGGCGTGCTGCTCATCGCGATCACGGTCGTGTTGGCCGGCGGCGTCGCGGCCGCCGCGCTCGACGGGCCGAGCGCGACGGTGCCGCCGTCGGCGGTGCTGTCGCTGTCGGCGACCGACGACCGGATCGCGATCGAGCACCGCGGCGGCGACCCGATCCACGTCGCGTCCGTGACGGTCCGCGTCAGCGTCGACGGCGAACCGCTCGACGAACAGCCGCCGGTCCCGTTCTTCTCCGCGGCCGGCTTCCACCCCGGTCCCACCGGCCCGTTCAACGCCGCCGGCGACGACACGCTGCGCGTCGGGGACACGGCGACGCTCCGCGTCGCGGACACCAACGAGCCGACGCTCGAACCGGGCCGGACGGTCACCGTCGAGATCACGGCCGACGGACAGCCGGTCGCGACGCTGGAGACCTTCGTCGAGTCGGGGTAAAATCCGCGCCCGCGCCGTTACTCGGCGTCCGGCACAGAGGGGTCCGTCTCGGGCGCGTCCGATGCCGACCCGTCGATCGCGTGGTCGCCGCCCGGGACCCGAGCGACGGTCGTGATCGCCCGCGGGCTCTGCGGGGTCGCCCGCTGGATGTGGTGTTCGAACTCCTCGTAGCCGGCCGCCTCGAACATCCGGTCGGCCTCGTCGGCGTCGTAGAACAGCATGATCGCGTCGGCCACCCGCTGAAGGATCGGGTTGTGCGGGTAGTCGGGCCCGACGACGAGGACTTGACCGCCGGGTTTTGCGACGCGGCGGAGCTCGCGCAGCCCCTCGACGGGGTTGGGCCAGTACTCGATGGAGCCGGACGACCACACCACGTCGAAGGTGTCGTCGCGGAACGGGAGTCGCTCGGCGTCGCCACGGTAGAAGTTCACCAGGTCGTGTTTCCCGAACTTCTCGAATGCCTTCTCCATCTGGTGGACGCTCTGGTCGAGGCCGTGGACGTCGTCGGCGTGTTCGAGCAGCCCCTCGGTGCCGAACCCGGTGCCGCAGCCCACGTCGAGCACCGTCGGGTCGTCGCCGAACTCCAGCCACGAGAGCGCCTCCGTGCGCATCTCCTCGTTCCAGTTGAAGCGGTTGATCCGGTCGTACACCTTCGAGAGGTACTTGTAGAAGAGCCGGGCGTTCGACTTGTCCTCGAGGATCCCCATTTACCGGTTCCTTGGGCCGGCGGCCCCATAACGACACGGATCCGCGACCGGGGCGCGGCGCGGATCCACGACCGGGACGCGGCGCGGACGACCGGGTCAGTCCGCTTCCGACCGGCTTTTCCGCCCGCCGCCCCACCGTCGAATATGGACCCGACGACGAGCGGCCGGTTCCGCGTCCACGACCGCCGCCAGCGGCCGGCGATCGACGACGGTCCCGACGCGGTCGATGACGAGGCGGACGCGACCGATGCTGACGACGAGGCGGACGCGACCGATGTCGACGACGAGGCGGACGCGACCGGCGCCAACGACGAGGCGGACGCGACTGGCGCCGCCGACGCCGAGGAGTTCGTCCTCGTCGAACTCACTGACGAGCCGGTCGACCCGACGGCCCCTGACGCCGAGGACCGCTACGACCCCCTCTACGCCACCGCGGAGGGGTACGAGGGCGACCTCGCCGACGCCGTCGACGCGCTCCGCTCCGGTTTCGTCGTCGACGCGACGCTGGCGTGGACCGACGGCTCCGCGCGGTTCCGCGACGTCGAAATCGTCCGCGAGACCCGGTTCCGCTTCGCCGACGAAGTCGAGGGGATGTTCGAGGCCGCCGTCGAGACCTGGCGGCAGATCCGCGCCGAGGGCGAGCCGGTCGGCTCGATCACGACGCGGTCGAACGACGGCGACCCCAACGGCGCGCTGTACCTCTTCGCCGACGCGCCCGGCAGCGACACCTTCGCGGAGGTCCGCACGGGGCGGCTCCCGATCGAGCCGCTCGTCGCGCGCGTGAACGAGTCGCGAGCGGACGACGACCCGCGGGAGGTGTTCGTGTTGCGACCCGCGGATCACGAGTTCGTCGCCGTCTACGTCGTCTTCGACCGCGACGGCGTCCTCGCGCAGACGGTCCGGGACACCTACGACCTCGGGGCCGGGCTGGCGGCGGGGCTCGACGCGAGCTATCCCGGTGGCGACGACTCCCTCGTCTCCGACGATTCGGACGACTCAGGGGACGGCGACGGGCTCGACGGAGACGACGGGCTCGACGGAGACGACGAGTTCGACGCGCTCGACCGCCTCTAGCCCTTCTCGTCCACCTTCCGAAACTCCCAGCCGCGCCTACAGCCAGTCCGCGTCGGGGTCGACCCGGCCGTCGGGCGTCTCGCCGTTCAACACGGCCGCCACGTCGTTCGCGCCGCTCCGGTTCAGGTCGTCTTTCGCCTCCTCGCTGTACCACGCCGCGTGCGGCGTGACGACCGTGTCGTCGCGCCCGACGAGCGGGTCGTCCTCCGGGGGCTCCTCGGCGAGGACGTCGAGGCCGGCGGCCTTAATCTGGCCTCCCTCCAGCGCGTCGAGCAGCGCGTCGGCGTCGACGACCGGACCGCGGCTCACGTTGACCACGACAGAGTCCTCGCTCAGCCGCGCCAGCGCGTCGGCGTCGACGATCCCCCGCGTCGCGTCCGTCAGGGGCGCGTAGACGCCCACGTGGTCGGCGCGGTCGAACAGCGCCTCGAACGCCACCTTCTCGACGCCGTAGTCGGCCATCTTGTCGGCGTCGACGAACGGGTCGTGCGCGACGAGGTCGGCGCCGAACCCGGAGAGCTGCTCGGCCGCCCGCCGCGCGATCGGACCGAACGAGAGCAGGCCGATCGTCGACGCGCTCACGCGCCGGACCGGGGTGCCGGCCTCCCAGCTCCAGTCGCCGGCGGCGACCGAATCGTCGTACGGCTTCAGCGAGCGCAGGCAGGCGAAAAGCAGCGAGACCGAGTGGGTCGCCACCTCGTCGGTACAGTAGTCGGGCACCCGGGTGACGGTAACGCCGCGCTCCGCGGCCGCGGCGACGTCGATGTTGTCCACGCCGACGGCCGAGCGGACGACGACCCGGAGATCCAAGGCGTCGAGCGCCGCCTCGGTGACGGGCGTGTTGATGTCGGTGACGACCGCGTCGGCGCCGCTCGCCGCCTCGACCAGCCGCTCGGTCGACCCCAGCTCCGCGACCTCGATCTCCACCGGCTCGTCGACCGCGTCGGCGAGGACCTCGCGGTACGTCTCCGGGTCTATCATCGGGAACGCCGACAGCAATACCTTGGGCATACGTCTCCTCTTTCACCGACCCACTTGACGGCTATCACTGACGGCGTTAGGTCCGAATACGTCCGTTTCGATCGTGAGGAACTCTCGCTCCGCGCGCGGGACTCCCGCTCCGCGCGTCGCGTTCCGATGCCTCTTTGCGGCCGCCGACCGTACGCTCGGGCGTGAGCGAGGACAGTTCGAAGCCCCCGATGCTGGTGCTCTTGGAGTCGCTGTCGTTCTATCGCAACGTCCGCGTCGGGGCCGCTGCCGGCGCGCTGCTCGCGGCGTTTTTGTACCTCGTCAGAACCCTCGAGCTGCTCGGACCGGTGATCGACACGCGCGACTACCCGCTGTTCGGGCCGGACGTCTGGTTCCTCCTGCTCGCGTTCGTGCTAGCGGCGACGTCGGCGCTGTCGATCGCGGTCGTCCTCACCATTGCGGCGGCGGTCCGCGGCGCGCGCCAGGGAGCCGCGGAGCGGCCGGAGTGACGGCGACGCGCCGTCGGAGTCGCCGCTGCGGATACGTAACAGACGGGGTTCGCGCGGACGAGCGGCGGCTGAGCGTCAGGTGGTAGAGCGTCAGTCGGCGGTACAGGAGGCCTCGCTCTCGTCGGCGGTGAACTCCTGTGCCGGCTCCGTCAGCTTGTAGAGGTTCTGTCTCGCGTCCGCGAAGTAGACGTCCTCGTCGACGACGCCGATCCCTTCGAGCCGTTCGAGCGCGTATCGGACGGTGCGGGCCGACAGCATCGACTCTTGGACGATCCCCTTCTGGGTCAGCGGTCCGTTGTACTCGAGCACCTTGAAGACGAGTTTGGCGCTCGGTGGGAGGTCGTCGAGCCCCTCCGTTTGAGTTCCTTCCATCGTTACGATTCGAAACCGCACACGCTCATAAATGTTGATGGAGCTTTCCCGCCAGAACGCCTAATACCGGAGAAATTAGCCGGTTTGCGTGCCCTCTACCGGCAACATCGTCCTGCTTCCGGCTGCTAGACTGACCAGTCAGTCAGCTATTCGGCTCGGGCGCGCCTCACTGGCGCCGGCGCGCGCCGGACCGGCGAGCGGAGCGTCCCCGCGGCCGTCCCGTCGCGGCCGGGAGCGACGGCCGGAACGAACGGCTTTTCACGGGCGCTCGCGGATCCGAACGCATGAGCGACGATTCGGGCCTGTCCGACCACGCGCGCGGCGTGGTCGTCACGACCATCTGCTGTCTCGCCGGTATCGCCGCCGGCGTCGTCTCGGCCGTCTACGTCGGGACCGACCCAGCCGCCGCCGCGAGCACGACCGCGGTGTTCGTGCTGGGGGCGTTCGTCATCGCGCAGTACCCGATATTCAAAGCGGTCGGCGTCGGCGACCTCGGGATCAAAGACAACCTCTACGTGGCGTTTCTCACGTTCACCCTCTGGTTCATCAGCTACACCGTCCTGCTGACGTCCGCCGTCGACCTGGGGGTCTGAGATGGCCGACGACAGCATCGCGGTCGTGGACCTCGATCGGTGTCAGCCCGACCGCTGTAACTACGAGTGTATGAAGGACTGCCCGCCCAACCGGACGGGCAAGGAGTGTATCACGCAGCGGGGCGAGGACGCCGAGGAGGGCGACCCCGACCAGATCCACATCTCCGAGGAGATCTGTCTGGGCGAGACCTGCGGTATCTGCGTCAACTCCTGCCCGTTCGACGCGATCGAGATCATCAACCTCCCCTCCGAGCTCGACGACGACCCGGTCCACCGCTACGGCGACAACGCGTTCTCGCTGTACGGCCTCCCAACGCCGGAGCCGGGCAGTGTCACCGGCATCCTCGGCCCGAACGGGATCGGGAAGTCGACCGCGGTCCACGCGCTCGCCGGCGAGATGGTCCCGAACCTCGGCGACCACGCCGCCGACGGCGACTGGGAGCGCGTCCTCGACCGCTTCCGCGGCACCGGCCTCCAGAACTACCTCGAGTCGCTGAAGGCGGGCGACGTGACGGTGGCGCGCAAGCCGCAGTACGTCGACCAGATCCCCAACCAGTTCGACGGCAACACCCGAGAGCTGTTAGAGCGCACCGACGAGCGCGGCGCCCTCGACGACCTCGTCGACCGGCTCAACATCCGGCCGGTGATGGACCAGGACATCGACTCCATCTCCGGCGGCGAGCTCCAGCGCGTCGCCATCGCGGCGTGTCTCGCCCGCGACGCCGACTTCTACTTCCTCGACGAGATCACGCCGTACCTCGACATCGGCCAGCGGATGATCGTCGCCCGGCTCATCCGCGAGCTGGCGGACGACGACGCGGCCGACCGGTCGATGCTCGTCGTCGAACACGACCTCGCCATCCTCGACCTGCTGGCGGACACCCTCCACGTCGCGTACGGTGAGCCGGGCGCGTACGGGGTCATCACCGACCCGAAGTCCGTCCGGAAGGGAATAAACGAGTACCTGAAGGGGTACCTCGACAACGAGAACATGCGGATCCGCCCGTCGGCGATCACCTTCGAGGAGCACGCGCCCCGGGTCGCCTCGCGCAGCGAGACGCTGATCGAGTACCCCGATCTGCGGAAGTCGTACGGTGACGGCGAGTTCGAGCTCCGCGTCGAGGGCGGCGAGATCAACCGCTCCGAGGTGCTCGGTGTCGTCGGCCCGAACGGGATCGGGAAGTCCACGCTCGCGCAGCTGTTCACCGGCGACTTAGCGCCCGATGAGGGGACGCTCGACTTCGCGCTCGACATCTCCTACAAGCCGCAGTACATCGACATCGACCAGCACATGCGGGTCGACGCGTTCCTTTCTTCGATCACCGACGAGTTCGGCTCCTCCTACTGGAACACCGAGATCGCCCAGCCGCTCCAGTTGGAGCGCGTGATGGAGCAGAACCTTTCGGACCTCTCGGGCGGGGAGCGCCAGCGCGTCGCCATCGCGGCGTGCCTCTCCGACGACGCCGACCTCTACTTGCTCGACGAGCCGTCCGCGCACCTCGACGTCGAGCAGCGCGTGCGGGCGACGACCGCGATCCGCCGGTACGCCGAGAACCACGACGCGACGGTGATGGTGATCGACCACGACATCTACATGATCGACCTCCTCGCGGACCGCTTGATGGTGTTCGACGGCGAGCCGGCCGAGCGCGGGCGCGCCGCGCCGCCGCAGGACATGCGCGACGGCATGAACGAGTTCCTCGCCGACCTCGAGATAACCTTCCGCCGCGACGAGCGCACGGGCCGCCCCCGGATCAACAAGCCGGGGTCGCAGCTCGACAGCCAGCAGAAGCGCGACGGCGAGTACTACTACTCCGGCTGAGGCCGGCAGGGCCCCGCGCACCTCGGGACCGTCGCCGCGATCCGATCCTCACTATCGAAGCGATTAAGCCCGGAACACGCGAACGCCGGCACATGTACCATCTCATCATCCGCGGCGACCCCGACATACGGAAGGACGCGGTGATCGAGCACGACGGCGAGGAGCTGGTCTGTTTCGGAATCAACGTTCAGGGCGGCTGGCACGGCCCCGACGAGCCGCAGCTCTGGTGTACCGTCGGCACCGAGGACGAGCGCGAGGCGTACGACAAACGCGAGTACGTCCCCCACTGGCTCGACGTCGAAACGGTCGACGCCGAGGACCTCGACGTGATCAAGGCGAAAGGCGAGCTGTCTGTCTGACCGGTCCGAACAAGCCTTTTCCGCCGGCGCTCCTCAGTCGTCCAGCGGCGGGTCCGCCAGCCACGCCTCGATTGCGCCGGCCATCGCGCCGCGCCGGTGGATCGTCCCCGCATCTGGGTCGACGACCGTGCTCTCTGCCCCAGGGGTCTCCCCGTCGTCGATCACGGCGGCGACGCCCTCGCGGATCCGGTCGGCGAGGTCGGCCGGGTTCGTGACGCTGCCGGTGCCGGAGACGTTGGCGCTCGTCGCCGTGAGGGGACCGGTCTCGGCGAGAAGCGCGCGCGCGAGGTCGTGGTCCGGCACGCGGATCCCGACGCGGTCGCGCCCGGCGGTGAGCGCGTCGGGCACC
Organism: Halorubrum xinjiangense; assembly: GCF_900102375.1. GTDB lineage: Archaea > Halobacteriota > Halobacteria > Halobacteriales > Haloferacaceae > Halorubrum > Halorubrum xinjiangense. The sequence goes on along the minus strand of NZ_FNBO01000001.1, from coordinate 393,989 downwards.
CGGTCGTCGCGGTCGACGACGACGGTCACCGGCCCCGGGAGGAACGCCCGGGCGAAGGCGACGGCCAGCTCCGTCGGGCGGGTGTAGCGGAGCGCGTCGTCGACGCTCGCGACGCCGAGCGAGAGTGGGTTCGACCGGTCGCGGCCCTTCAGCTCGAAGACGCGTTCGACCGCGTCGGCGTCGAGCGCGTCGGCGCCCAGCCCGTACACCGTCTCGGTCGGGTAGACGACGAGGTCGCCGCGGTCGACGGCGGCGGCCGCCGCGCGCAGCTCCTCGGATCGGTCCGGTCGGTCGTCGCTCGTGTCGGCGGTCACGCGCGTCCGTTCGGCGGCGAGTTGAAAAAGGGTGACGAGTGGGTGTGTGGTTTCCGCTCCGGCCGACGAGGTCGGCGCCGGTCAGTCGATGAGAGCAGAGCGCGCGGCGCCGGTCAGTCGACGAGGGCAGAGCGCGCGGCGCCGATCAGTCGACGAGGTCGGCGACCGCGTCGTCGATCGCCTCGGCGTCGGGGAACTCGGGGTGTTCGCTCGCGACCCACGCGTGCTCGACGGTGCGGTCGGAATCGAGGAGGAAGACGGCGGGGCGGCTCTCCGTGATCCCCGTCATCCCGTCGATCTCGTGTGCGAGGCCGTACTCCTCGATCACGGCCGCACTGGGGTCCGAGAAGATCCGGACGCCGTCGGCGCGCTCGGCGAGGAGGCGCTTGTGGGCGTACGGCGTCGAGATCGAGACGCCGAGGGCGTCGACGTCGTCGCTCCACCCGTGGTCGTCGACCGTGTTGTAGAGGTACGTCCCCTGGAAGGCGCCGTCCATCGGGTGGAAAAGCAGGAGGGTCGGCCCGTCGACGACGTCGGCGAGCGCGCGGTCCTCCCAGTACTCGCCGTTCACGAGCGGGCGGGTGAAGTCGGGCGCCGTGTCGCCCTCGGCGACGTGATCCGTCTCGGGCAGGGAGACGACGTCGAAGTCGACCATCTCAGGCACCTCCCTCGGCGTCGACCGCGCGGCCCCCGTCGGTCGCGGCGTCGCCGTACGTCCCCTTCAGGTACTCGACGATGTTCGCGCTCTCGGACATGGTGACGCCGGTCTCGCGGTCGACGATCGCCGGGACGCTCCGGGCGCCGGAGACGCGCTTGACGACGTTGCGCTCGGAGTGCATCGGCTCGACGTACCGGGAGCGGTACTCGACGTCGAGTTCGTTCAGCGTCCGGACCACGCGCTCGCAGAACGGACACGCCTGGAGCCGGTACAGGGTGATCTGTGGATCGCTCATGTCCCGTGATTCGCCCGCGAGACGGGTAATCGTGTCGGCAGCGGCACCCCTCGGGCACGTGAGGTCGGACCGGCACTGGCGCCCCTCGGACACGGGGGGTCAGACCGGCAGCGGGCGGCGCGCGTCGCGGCGACGGGCGGGCGCTCCGCGGGTACTCGAAGGGAACGCTTTAATCGCGGGCCGACGGAAGACATACGAACATGGGCTTGTCGTCTACTGCGCCGCTGGTCGACGTCCTCCAGATACCGATGCCGGGCAACGGGGTCGTGACCGCCCTCGGCGTCGCCGCGATCCTCTTTTTAGTCGGGCTCTCGGCGTTCTTCTCCTCGTCCGAGATCGCGATGTTCTCGCTGCCGCAACACCGCATCGACAGCCTCGTCGACGAGGGGGTGACGGGCGCGGAGACGATCCGCGACATGAAACAGAACCCCCACCGGCTGCTGGTGACGATCCTCGTCGGCAACAACATCGTCAACGTGGCGATGACCTCCATCGCCACCGCGCTGTTCGGGATCTACCTCTCCCGCGGCCAGTCGGTGCTTGCGACGACGTTCGGGATCACGACGCTCGTGCTGATCTTCGGCGAGAGCGCCCCGAAGTCGTACGCCGTCGAGAACACCGAGTCGTGGGCGCTCCGGATCGCCCGCCCGCTGAAGCTCTCGGAGTACGCGCTGTACCCGCTCGTCGTCCTCTTCGATTACATCGTCAAGGGCGTCAACGCCGTCATCGGCGGCTCCGCGGCCATCGAGTCGACGTACGTCACCCGCGACGAGATCCAAGATATCATCGAGACGGGCGAGCGCGAGGGCGTCATCGAGGAGGAGGAGCGGGAGATGCTCGACCGCATCTTCCGGTTTAACAACACCATCGCCAAGGAGGTGATGACGCCGCGACTCGACGTCACCGCGGTCGCGAAAGAAGACTCCGTCGAGGAGGCGATCGAGACGTGTATCCAGGCCGACCACGAGCGCGTCCCCGTCTACGAGGGGAACCTCGACAACATCATCGGCGTGGTCACCGTGCGCGATCTGGTCCGCGAACTGCGCTACTCCGAGGGCCAGCCCTCCTTAGAGCGCGTCGTCAAGCCCACGCTCCACGTCCCCGAGTCGAAGAACGCCGACGAGCTGCTCGCGGAGATGCAAGACAACCGCCTCCAGATGGTGACGGTCATCGACGAGTTCGGGACCACCGAGGGGATCATCACCTTGGAGGACATGGTCGAGGAGATCGTCGGCGAAATCTTAGAGGGCGACGAGGAGGCGCCGGTGGAGTTCTTAGAGGACAACGTCGCCGTCGTCCAAGGCGAGGTGAACATCGACGAGGTCAACGAGATCCTCGGCATCGACCTCCCCGAGGGCGAGGAGTTCGAGACGCTCGCCGGCTTCGTGTTCAACCGCGCCGGCCGCCTCGTCGAGGAGGGCGAGGAGATCGAGTTCGACAGCATCCGGATCCGCATCGAGCGCGTCGACAACACCCGGATCATGTCCGCGCGCGTCACCGTCCTCGATGGCGAGGCGGGGGCGGCGGATTCGAGCGCCCCGGTCGAGGCGACGGATTCGACCGAGGGGGGCGGAACGGCGGAGGCGGACGGCGACGGCGGCCCCAGCCGGAACGGCGCGGAATAGGGCGACCGCTTACGGAAATTCAAGGAGAAAGCCCCGTGCTTCAGCGCGGGGATGAATCCGACAACCCCTCTACAAGCCACGCTCTATGTTCTCAACGGATGTTTTACGTGAGTAATTACCGTCTTAATAGGTTACCGAGGCGGCCTGCCCGCCCACCTAATCGGACAATATCGGGATTCTCCGATTCCACGCAGAAAGCATCCCTTTCTGTTGTGGATTTCGGGATGTAGGCAGGAAAAGTATCTCTGAATCCCATGCCGGGATAGGAGTAACGGCTGGTTGGCACAGCCAGTAGCCGTCTTTCGAGGCCGCTACAACCCATAAACATCCCAACTCAGCGGTGCGGTGCCGTGGGAATCTTCGCCATTCAGGGCGGAGAGGATGTCAAGATGCGGCCGGTGGCGGTTTTGCGGTCTTGATCGACCATTCTGCTCAATCCGATAGTACATCGACAGGGAACACCGCCAAAGCCCCAGTCGCTCGCTTATAAATGAGTGATAGCGGATCGGTGACGAACATCTCCAAAGCCCCAGCCGCTTGCTTATAAGTGTGCGATCGCGGATCGGTGACGAACATCTCCAAAGCCCCAGCCGCGAGGACGGCGCAGACTCGTTGCGCTCCTCGCTCGCGCTGCTCGCTGCGGTGCTTACGTCGTCTGCGCCGTCCTCGCGACTGCCCGTTTGAACCCCGCCCCGCACGGCACCGCACAGCACCTCACGCCTCCCCAGCCTCGCGGCTCGCGCTCTCCGAGCGCTCACCGCGTCCCTCGCGCGTGCTCCTCGCGGCCGCCTTCGGCGGCCGCTCGCAGGCACGCGCCACCGCTGTTTCGTTTATAAGTGATCGTCGCGGTCGGTCGCTTCTGGAAACGGCGTAGTCCGCAACTCGACCGTCCGCGTGCCGCGTTCCGTTTTTAAACCGCGTAGGCGCGGGCGGCCGCGACGAGCGCCTTCCGGTAGTCGCTCTCGGAGGGGTCGTGGCCGAGGTCGAGGAACCTGTTCTTGAACGCGTCGACGTCGACGGCGTCGGTGTCGCTGCCGGCCGCGCGCGCGAGGTCGTAGATGCGGTGGTCGGGGCCGGCGATGTCGTGTCGCTCGACGAGGGCGAGCGCGAACGCCGCGTTGACGGCCGTTATCTCCGGGTCGGCACCGGCCGTCACGGGCGGCGAGCCGGTGCGCGACACGTCCGGGCGGTCCGCGACCGCGGCCGCCAGCGTCGATTCGAGGAACCCGAGCAGCTTGTCCGCGGGCGCCACCGAGAGCGTGATGTCGTCGGCGTAGATGTCCTTCATGTGGTTCGCGATCTGATAGCAGTGCGCGAGCTTGCGGCGCTCGACCGTCTCGCCGGAGAGGCCGAGGTATAACGCCTCTTCCGTCGACTGGAGGTGCGAGGGGTGGCCCTCCTCGTAGCGCGCCATGTGCGCGAGCTCGTGGATCGCCAGCTCGCGCGCCATCGCGCTCGTGGCGGCCCGCCGCGAGACGTTCAGGACGTGGTGGTCGTCGTAGTGGCCGGCCCAGGTCCGCTCGTCGGGGTCCTCGCGGACCACGACGCGGACCGGCGCCTCCACGGATCGCTCGGTCTCGAAGAGGTCCGCGGCGCCGAGAAATGGGTCGGGGGGAACGTCCCCCTGTACGCGAAGATCCATGCGTACTCTTGGCACGGGAGCGGCCGATAAGTCTCTTGCGCTCGTGGAGCCCCGGTTTCCCGCCCATACGACTGCCAACGGATCGATGCCGCCGCTTTCCCCCGCCCGGCGTACGCTTTTCAGCCTCCCCGTCGAACGCCGAACCATGCGCATCTACGCGGCGTACGACGACGGGCTCCGGATCGTCGACCCCGCGACCGGCGCGGTCGAGACGCGCCTCTCCGGCCAGCGCGTCGAGTGCCTCTCCATCGCGAACCCCGCCCCGGGCGGCGACGAGGGGGCGGACGCCGACGGGGCGGACAGGGTGGACGCTGACGGGGCGGACAGGGTGGACGCCGACGGGGCGGACAGGGCGGACGCGGCCGACGCGACCGACCCGCCGCGCGTTCTCGCGGGGACGTTCGGCGCGGGGCTGTTCCGCTCCGTCGACGGCGGGAACCGGTTCGCGTGCGTGGCGGCCGCGACGCTCGGCCCCGAGGGGGCGGGCCCGGACGCGGTGACCGCGGTCGCGACGAGCCCGCACGACCCCGCGGTCGTCTGGATCGGCACGGAGCCCTCGCGGGCGTACCGCTCCGTCGACGGCGGCGAGACGGCCGAGCGCGTCGGCGGGCTGACCGACCTCTCCTCCGCCGACGAGTGGTCGTTCCCGCCGCGACCCGACACCCACCACGTCCGGTGGATCGAGCCCTGCCCTGCCGACCCGGAGCGGTGGCTCTTCGGTATCGAGGCGGGTGCGCTCGTCGTGACGGCCGACGGCGGCGAGACGTGGACGGACCGCCCGCCGGGGTCGCGCCGCGACACCCATGCGATGGCGACCCACCCGGACGCCCCCGACCGCGTCTACGCCGCCGCCGGCGACGGCTTCGCCGAGAGCGACGACCGGGGCGACTCGTGGCGCGTCCGCGACGCCGGCCTCTATCACGGCTACGTCTGGGGGCTCGCGGTCGACCCCGGCGACCCCGACACCGCCCTGGTCAGCGCGGCCGAGGGCGCGACGGCCGCCCACCGCAGCGGCGAGGCGTACCTGTACCGCTATCGTCGCGGCGAAGGGTTCGAGCGCCTCGACGATCGCGGGTTCCCGACGAGGGAAGGCACCTATCGGGCCGCGTTGGCCGCCGGTCGAGCCGCCGGTGAGATCTGGGCGCTCTCGGACCGCGGGCTCTTCGTCACCCGCGACGCGGGCGACTCCTTCGAGCAGGTCCCGGTCAACCTCCCGGACCGGGCGGCGCGGGCGCTGGCCGTCGCCTGATCCGAGCGGAGGGAAGGAGACGCGGACCGAGCGCGGGCGGTGTCGTCAGTTTCGGACCGCGCCGACGACGAGGTAGACGACCGGCGTGTCGAGGACGGCGATCGCGAGCTTGAGCAGGTACTGGCCGACGCCGAGCGCGAGCAGCGCCGGCGGATCGAAGACGGGACCGACGCCGAGAACGAGCGGCGCGACGTAGAAGGCGACGCCGACGAAGATGAGTGTGTCGAGCGCCTGGCTCGTCGACGTCGACGCGAGGTTGCGGAGCCACAGCATGCGCTTTCCGGTCCGGTCGCGGATCGCGTGGAAGACGAACACGTCCCAGTTCTGGCTGACGACGTACGCCAGCAGGCTTCCGGCGACGATGTTCGCCGCCGGGCCGAGCGCGGTCTGGAAGGCGGCCGACACCTCGGGGTCGACCCCGGGCGCCGCGAGCGTCGACCACACCAGCGCTAACACGAGGAAGTTCGCGAGGAACGCGACGTTGACGACGACCTGCGTCGCCCGCCGGCCGTACAGCTCGGCGTAGCAGTCGGAGGCGAGGAACGTGAGCGCGTACGCCAGCGCGGCGCCGGGCAGCAGTATCTCCGGGCCGACGACCGGCAGCGCGAACGGGAGCGGCAGCGCCAGCACCTTCGCGGCGGTGAGCTGCGAGGTCGCGAGCGCGACCGTGAACAGGGTGATCAGCCCGACCGCCGCGACCGCCGACCGGTCCAGCGGGTCGGTCCGGAAGGGACCGTCCCCGCCGCTCACGGTTCGGCTACTCATCGCTCCCCTCCCCCGACCCGGCCGCGGTCGACGGCGCGTCGCCGTCGAGCCGGTCGTGTCGGGCGTCGATCTCGTCGAGCAGGTCGAGGTTCTTGCGGATCGACGCGCGCACCGCGTCGCTGCGGTTCACGAACTTCCCGTCGTCACCGACGTGCTCGTCGAGGTCGGCCAACAGCTCCGCCGGGATCTCGACGCTTATCTTCGGCATACTCGCGTCGTGGACGCCGGCCGGGCATGAACGTTATTATCTGAAGATTATCGAGAGACTCTCTCAATGCTCGTGACGGCCGCGTGTCACTCCTGTCGCCCCCGCCTCGCCGGCTCCGAACTCGTAAACCGATACGTTGAAGTGGGTTTACGAGTCCGTTGAGCCATGGCAACGAACACGGAGTCCGTCGACCTCGTGGGCGACGAGGCGGCGACGAACCTCGCCCGCGCCGCGCTGTTCGCGGCGCTCGTCGGCGCGTTCGCGTACGTGTCCTTCCCGTTCCCGGTGTCGCCGGCGCCGGTCACGCTTCAGGTGCTCGGCGTGTTCCTCGCCGGGATCTTCCTCGGCCCGGTCTGGGGCGGCGCGGCGCTCGTCCTCTACCTCGTCGCCGGCGCCCTCGGCGCGCCGGTGTTCTCCGGGGGCGAGGCGGGATTCGGAGAGCTGGTCGGCTCGACCGCCGGGTACCTCTGGTCGTACCCGATCGCGGCCGCGCTCGTGGGCGCGCTCGTCCACCGGGGCGCCCGGCTCCGCGACCTCGACGCCGTCTCCGCCCCGGTCCTCGTGGGTGCGATGGCCGCGGGAACGGTCGTCGTCTACGCGATGGGCGTCGTCGGTCTCTACCTGACGCTGGAGCTAACGCTCGTCGAAGCGTTCGTTCAGGGGGCCGTCGTCTTCCTCCCCGCGGAGGGCGCGAAGATGGCAGCGGCGGTCGGCATCGTCCGGTCCGACGCGATCGCGGCCGAGTAAGTGAGCCCGTGATCGAGGTCGACGGCGTCACCTGCCGGTACGGCGGCTCCGGTGACGACGGCGGCGTCACCGCCGTCGACGACGTCTCCCTCTCGATCCCCGACGGCCAGTTCGCGATCGTCGCGGGCGCGAACGGCTCGGGGAAGACGACGCTGGTCCGGACGTTCAACGGTCTCGTCGAGCCGGACGCTGGGACGGTCTCGGTCAACGGGATCCCGGTCGACGAGGACCTCGTCGCGGCCCGGACCGCGGTCGGGATGGTGTTTCAGGACCCGCGCGACCAGTTCGTCGCGGCGACCGTCGGCGCCGACGTCGCGTTCGGCCCGGAGAATCTCGGCCTCGCGCACGCAGAGATCGACCGCCGCGTCGAGACTGCGCTCGACGCCGTCAACATGGTCGGCCGCGAGACCGACCGGATCGCGTCGCTGTCTGGCGGCGAGCGCGAGCGCGTCGCCATCGCCGGCGCGCTGGCGATGAAGCCGGACCACCTCGTCTTAGACGAGCCGTTCACCGGCCTCGACGAGCCCGCGCGGCGCTCGGTCGTCGAGCGGCTCCGCGAACTCCGCCGCGAGGGGACCGGCGTCGTCGTCGTCACGCACGACCTCCGGGACGTGTTCGGGATCGCCGACCGCGTGGTCGGACTGGCGGACGGGCGCGTCGCGGTCGACGCCCCGCCGGCCGAAGCGGTCGCGGCACTACCGGGGCTCGACGTGCGCGTCCCCGACCGCGCCTCCGACAAGCCCCGCCAGAGCGACGGATGACGCTGTCGTACGTCCCCGGCGATTCGGTCGGCCACCGCCTCGACCCGCGCTCGAAGCTGCTCGTGCAAGTCGCCTTCGCGGCGGCGGCGTACGCGTACACCACGCCGCGGGGGCTCGCCATTCTCACTCCCGTCGCCGCCGCCTGTCTCCTCGCGGCCGACGGGGGCGCCCGCGACCTGTGGGCGTATCGGGTCGCGCTCCCCTTCCTCCTCGTCGCGCCAGTCGTGGCCGGCGCGACCCTGGGCGCACCGTGGTTTCGGGTCGAGCGCGCGGCGGCCACGGCGCTCGCGAGCTACCGCATCTTCCTCATCCTGGTCGTCGCGGCCGCGTACGTCCGGTCGACGCCGGTCCGGGAGTCGCGCGCGGCGCTCCAGCGGACGGTCCCGGGCCGACCGGGCGTCTTCCTCGGGGCGGGGGTCGCGCTCGTCTTCCGGTTCCTCCCGCTCCTGCGGCGCGATCTGCTCACGGCGCGCGACGCGATGCGGGCGCGTCTCGGCGACGAGCGCCCCGTCCGCGACCGGATGCGGATCGTCGCCGTCGCGGGGATCGACCGCGCGCTCTCCCGGGCGGACCGGCTCGGGACGGCGCTCGTCGCCCGGTGTTTCGCGTGGAACCCGACGCTCCCGCGGCTGGCGTTCCGCCGCGTCGACGCCCCGGCGCTGGCACTCGCCGCGTCGATGTTCGCGGCCGCGGTCCTGCGGATCGCGTGATACGGCGGGGCGCCGGCGAAGCATCGCCCGAGCCCCGAAACAACGTGAACGACGAGCGACGAACGCCGCGTTGTGGCAAGTTTTAACCCGACCGTATCCGGGTGATCGATCATGATTCCCTTGCAGGCTGCCACCCGAGAGACCTTCTGGACCATCGGTCCGGTGGGCAAGGCGGCGTTCTACTGGCTCGCCGCCGTCGCGGTCCTCGTCTTCCTGTACGGCGTCTACGCGCGGTTCGCCGCGTACGCGCGTGGGAGCGCGGACCCGCGAGACAGGCTGTCGGACCTCCCCGGCCGGGTCGTCGCGGCGACGAAGACCGTCCTCGCGAACGAGAACCAGTTCGACGGAGACCTGTACACCGGCGTGATGCACACGTTCGTGCTGTGGGGGTTCCTCGTCTTACTCGTCGCGACGACGATCCTCGGGATCGACATCGACCTCTACCGCCCGCTCACGGGCGAGTCCTTCTGGGTCGGCGACTTCTATTTGGCCTACCAGTTCGCCGTCGACGCGTTCGGCCTGCTGTTCGTCGTCGGCGTCGGCATGGCCGGCTACCGCCGGTACCGGCGCCGCGAGGGCCGGCTGTGGGGGAAACACACCTCGCTAGAGGACGACGCGTTCGTCTGGACCCTCTTCCTGCTCGGGGTCGGTGGCTTCCTCGTCGAGGGCGTGAGCATGGTCGGGCAACCCCAGCGGGCGACCGAGACGGTGAGCTTCGTCGGCATGGCGCTCGCGATCGGGCTGGAGACGGCCGGACTCACGGCCGCGGGCGCCGAGGCGATATACGGCGCGCTCTGGTGGAGCCACTCGCTTCTAGCGTTCGCGTTCGTGGCGTGGATCCCGTACGCGAAGCCGTTCCACATGATCTCCTCGTTCGCGAACGTCGTGGCCCGCGACGAACGGGCGGGCGCGCGGCTCCCGAACGTCCCGGCGGACCTCGATCACACCAACGCCGAGTCGCTCGAGGACTTCACCTGGAAGGAGCTGCTCGACGGCGACGCCTGTACGAAGTGCGGGCGGTGTACGGACGCCTGTCCCGCCGACACGGTCGGTCGCAACCTCGATCCGCGGAACGTCATCCTCGATTTAAAGGCGTACCGCGAGTCGGTGAGCGACGACCCGGTGGCGGGGTCGGGTGGCGGGAACACGGTCGCCACCGACGGCGGCGTGGCCGGCTCCGCCGCCGTCAACGACGGCGGCACCGTCCCAATCGTCGCCGACGAGGGCGGCGTCATCGACGCCGAGTCGATGGAGTCGTGTATGTCCTGTATGGCGTGTATGGACGCCTGCCCGGTTGACATCGAACACCTCACCTCCTTCACGAAGATGAACCGCCAGCTCGTCGACGAGGGGGCAGTCGACTCGAACCTCCAAGACGTGTTCCAGGACGTGATGCAGAAGGGGAACACCTTCGGCGAGTCGCAGGCGAACCGCGGCGACTGGGCGGACGACCTCGACGGTGTCGAGGTCCCCGACGCCCGCGAGACCGAGGTGGAGTACCTCTGGTACGTTGGCGACTACCCGAGCTTCGACGACCGGAACAAGAAGGTCGCCCGCGCGCTCGCCCGCCTGTTCGACGAGGCCGACGTCTCGTTCGGGGTTCTCTTCGACGACGAGAAGACCGACGGCAACGACATCCGCCGGATCGGCGAGGAGTTCCTCTACCTCGAGCTCGCGGGCCACCACGTGGAGACGTTCGCGGACTGCGAGTTCGAGAACATCGTCTGTACCGACCCGCACTCGTATAACACCATCAAAAACGAGTACCCCGAGGTCGATTTCGCCGAGTTCGCGGACGACCCGATGATGCCGTTCGAGCGCGAGGAGCCGTGGAACTCGGCGGGGGAAGTCGGCGTGTTCCACTGGACGCAGGTGGTCGAGGAGTTGGTCGAGGCGGGGCGGCTCGGCCTCTCGGGCGACGAGTTAGACTACACCGTCACCTACCACGACCCCTGTCACCTCGGCCGGTACAACGACGAGTACGAGGCGCCCCGCGAGCTCATCCGGGCGACCGGCGCCGACCTCCACGAGATGCCCCGGTCGCGGGACGACTCGTTCTGCTGTGGCGGCGGCGGGGGCGGGCTCTGGACCGAACACGACGAGGAAGTCAAGCCGAGCGAGGAACGCCTCCGCGAGGCCGTCGAGGATACCGACGCGGGCGCGGCGGTCGAGAAGTTCGTCGTCGCCTGTCCGATGTGTACGACGATGTTCGAGGACGGCCGGAAGACGGGGGACTTCGAAGAGCAGATCGAGATCGTCGACGTCGCGGAGCTGCTGATCGAGGCGGTGGAGGCGGGCGCGTCGCGGCCGGGAGTCGGCGCGTAGCGGCCGAGAGTCGCTCTTTTCGCCCGCGACCTACGCGCGCCGCGACCGCGCGTCCGTCGCGTCGTCGGTGCGCCGCAACAGCGCGCGGCCGGGGGCGCGGTCGCGGACCGGCGCGTCGCCGAGGTAGTCGACGAGCGCGTCGCGCAGTAGGGCGACGTCCTCGTCGTCGAGCGCCGCGCCGCGCTCTATCGACTCGATCGGACGGTGGTACGCGGGGTCCTCGGCGGTCGCGTTCCGCGCGGCGTCGACCAGCGCGGCGTGGGCCACCCACGCCTCTTCCCGGGAGGTCGTCGGCGCCGGCGGCCCGTCGGTCGTGGGAGGGGTCATTCGTCCGGCTTCTCCCGGTACGGGGACTTAAAACCACGTCTCGGTTCGCGGTCGGGGCGACGCCGCGGTGCCGTCCGGCGTCACCGCCCGTCACTGTCGACCGCGGTTCGATCTGCTATATATCTCTATATATCGTATATACCGGAACGTTGCCGTACCGGGCCGTACGCGTCCCCCAGTACCCCTCATAGCATACTACTTAACCGGAACTCGCCCAATCACAGGTGATGGCTTCAAGCCACGACGCGGACACAGCGGGAATCACGCGGCGGAAATCGCTTGCGGCGCTCGCCGGCGCAGGGGTACTCGGACTCGCAGGGTGTACCGAGACCGAGGGGGGCGACGGCTCCGACGGCTCCGACGGCTCCGACGGTTCCGACGGTTCCGATTCCCTGTCGGGCGCAATTAACATCGCGGGGTCGAGCACGGTGTTCCCCCTGATGAGCGCGGTCATGGAGGACTTCGCCGAGCAGCACCCGCAGGTCGACCCGGACATCAGCTCCACGGGCTCGGGCGGCGGCTTCTCGAACTTCTTCTGTGTCGGTGAGACCGACTTCAACAACGCCAGCCGGCCGATCCAGCCGGAAGAAGAGGAGCTGTGCGCCGAAAACGGCGTCGAGTACGTCGAGCTGATCGCTGCGACGGACGCGCTCACCGTCGTGATCAACAACGACAACGATTTCGCGACGGAGATGACCGTCGACGAGCTCTCGCAGATCTGGCAGTCCGACGCCGCCGAGCTGTGGAGCGACGTGCGCGACGAGTGGCCCGACGAGGAGATCGAGCGGTTCGGCGCCGCCGACACCTCGGGGACGTACGACTACTTCATCGAGAACATCATGGGCGAGGACGGCCACACCGACGACTACCAGGCCACCGAGCAGGACAACACCATCGCTTCGGGGGTCGAGGGCAGCGAGTACGCGATCGGGTACTTCGGGTTCGCGTACTGGTTCCAGAACCAAGACCAGATCACACCGGTCGCCATCGACAACGGTGACGGACCGGTCAAGCCGAGCCTCGAGACCGCGTCCTCCGGCGAGTACGCCCCGCTCTCGCGGCCGCTATTCACGTATCCGTCGATCGAGGCGCTCGGCGAAGAGCACATCGCGGAGTTCGCCCGTTACTTCGTCAGCCAGACCACGAACGAGGACCTCGTGGCCGGCGACGTCGGGTACGTCCCCGCGACCGAGGAGACGCAGGAAGAGCAGATGCAGATCCTCGAAGACGCGATCGAGCAGGCGCAGGGCTGAGACCCGCGTCATGAACCGGTGTATTGATTTACGACAGCGTGCGATACCCGACCGTCCGTGACAGATAGCACCGAGAGTCCGGATCTACAGCGACGGAGCGGGCTCACACGACTGAAGGAGGGAACTTACGGCGGGTTCTTCGCCGCGTGCGCGGTGATCACGCTGCTCACGACGGTCGCAATCATCGCGACCCTGCTGTCGGACGCGGTGATGTTTTTCGCCGAGGTACCGATCCGCGAGTTCCTGACCAGCACCAGTTGGAGCCCGAACCCGCGCGGGGGCGGGCAGACGTTCGGCATCGTCGCGTTAGTGATCGGGACGCTCACCGTAACGATCACGGCCGCGTTCGTCGCGCTGCCGGTCGGAACGCTGACCGCGATATACCTCAGCGAGTACGCGACGTCGAACGCGCGCTCGATACTGAAACCGCTCTTGGAAATCCTCGCCGGCATCCCGACGGTCGTGTACGGGTACTTCGCGCTGGTGTACGTCACCCCGGCACTGAAGGCGACGATGTTCCCGGAGATGAGCACGTTCAACGCCCTGTCGGCGTCGCTGATGGTCGGGATCATGACGATTCCGATGGTGTCGTCGATCTCCGAGGACGCGATGAGCGCCGTGCCGGACGACTTACGGCAGGCCGGCTACGGGCTCGGCGCGACGAAGTTCGAGGTGTCGACCGGTATTGTGGTTCCGGCCTCTATCTCCGGGATCGCCTCATCGTATATCCTCGCCGTCTCGCGCGCAATTGGCGAGACGATGATCGTCGTTGTCGCGATGGGCGCGCAGGCGCAGATGCCCGCGGTCCGGGAGGGGCTCCTCGGGGTCCCGTACATCAACCCCGCCGACACGCTTCTCGACTCCGGAATGACGATCACCGTCGCGATGGTACAGATCGCCGGCGGGGACCTGACTGGCGGGACGATCCCGTACGACGCGATGTTCGCGCTCGGACTCACGCTGTTCGTGGTGACCCTCGTAATGAACGTTCTCAGTGACATTATCGCGGAACGCTACCGGGAGGAGTACTGATGGCGACCGACACCGACGCCAGTCGCGTCGAGGGGTTCGGCGAGGTGAGCCGCGTCCGGGGGATCGCCTTCGAATACCTCTCGCTCGGGGCGAGCGTGCTCGGGATCTTCGCGCTCGCTGTGCTGCTCATCTACGTCACGATCGACGCGTTCGACCTCGCGGGGGCGAACCCGCTATGGCTGTTGACCTACTTCCTCACGCTCGTCGTGCCGTTCCTCGGATTCTGCCTATACAGCGCCCGCGACCCGACGTTGACGCGCCGCGCGGTCGCCGTCGGCGGCGGCGGACTCGTCGCGGTCGCCGCGGTTTTCACCGCGATCGAGACGTTCGTCGGCCAGATTCCGCGGCTCAACTGGCAGCTCACGTACCTCTTCGTCGTCGTCGTCCCGCTCACTGGATACCTCGTCTACATGGGCGCGCGCGGTCGTCCCGGATCGGTCGGGTTCGGGCTCATCGGACGGCTGATCGGTGGAGCCGCTATCGGGATGGCGTTCAGCGTCCTCTTCTTAGTGTTCGACGAGCGGCTGTGGTTCCTCGTGTACACGCTCGGGGTCGTTCCGGCCGCTCTCGTCTACGGATACGGGCACACTCGGGACGTCTCGTCCGCTCTGACGGCCGCGCTTCCGACTGCCATTCTCGGCACGCTGCTCGCGGTGTTCCTACGCCCCATTATCGACACGTATCCGACCACGGTGTTCATCTACCTCTGGACGCTGGCGATCCCGATCGCGGCCGCGGGAGCCCTCGTCGTCGACGCGCGATCGAGTCGGCCCAAAGCGGTCCTCGCGGGCGGCGTTCCGCTCGGACTTGCGGCCGTCGTCGGGCTCTTCGGACGCGCAATCGGACTCGGTGTCGGCGGCCCGAACGCGCTGCTGGTCATCGCCGTTGCGGGCGTCCCGGTCGCCGTGTATCTCGACCGGGTGTTCGACGTCGGCGAGGGCGTCATTGGGCTCACCCTCCCGGTGCTTCTCATCGCCGGCGCGCTTGCCGGCGCCGCCGTCGTCGAAACGTTCGGGATCCCGACGCCGAGCCCGTGGGTCAGCGAGACGTTCCTCACGGAGGCGCCGTCCAGAAACGCCACCGAGGCGGGACTCTATCCGGCGATCGTCGGCTCGGTGATCATCATCGCGATGGTCGCCGTGCTGTCGTTCGTCCTCGGGGTCGCGACGTCGGTGTTCCTCGAGGAGTACACCGCGGACACCGGCATCGTCGGCGCGCTGACGCGGCTGCTTCAGATCAACATCGCGAACCTGGCGGCGGTCCCGTCCGTCGTGTACGGACTGCTCGGACTGGGACTGTTCGCGAACCTCCTCGGGTTCGGGTTCGGGACCGCGGTGACCGTGTCGCTGACGCTGTCGCTGCTCATCCTCCCGATCACGATCATCTCCGCACAGGAGGCGATCCGGTCGGTGCCGGACGACCTGCGCCGAGGGTCGGACGCGATGGGCGCGACCCGCTGGCAGACGACGAAGAACGTCGTCCTCCCGGAGGCGTTCCCCGGAATTCTCACCGGGACGATCCTCGCGCTCGGCCGGGCGATCGGCGAGACCGCGCCGCTCATTATGGTCGGCGCGGCGACGACGGTGTTCAGCCCGCCGAGCAGCCTGTTCAGCAAGTTCAGCGCGATGCCGATGCAGATCTACGCGTGGGCGAACTTCCCGCAGGCGGAGTTCCGCTACGGGGTCGTCGCCGCAGGCGTTATTACGCTGTTGATCATCCTCGTCGGTATGAACGGGACGGCGATACTGCTGCGGAACCGCGCGGAGCGGGGTGACTGATATGAGTAACACCGAAACCAAGACGGAACCGAGCGACTCGCTCATCACGACGGACGTAGAGACCGAATCGAACGACCGGACCGCCCCCTCGCATCGGACCGCGGTCGCCGCGCGCGACCTGAACGTCTACTACGGCGACGAACAGGCGATCGACGACGTGTCGATCGAGATCCCCGAAAAGCGCGTGACCGCGCTCATCGGCCCCTCGGGCTGCGGGAAGTCGACGTTCCTCCGGTGTATCAACCGGATGAACGACATGATCGAGGTGTGCCGCGTCGAGGGCGACGTGGAGTTCGGCGGGAAGAACGTGTACGACGCCGACGTCGACCCCGTCGCCCTCCGCCGGAAGATCGGGATGGTGTTCCAGAAGCCGAACCCGTTCCCGAAGTCGATCCGCGACAACGTCGCGTACGGGCTGAAGATCCAGGGGTTCGACGGCGACGTCGACGCCCGCGTCGAGGAGTCGCTGAAGAGCGCCGCGCTGTGGGACGAGGTGAAAGACCAGCTCGACTCCTCCGGGCTCGACCTCTCCGGCGGCCAGCAACAGCGGCTCTGTATCGCCCGCGCCATCGCGCCCGACCCGGAGGTCATCCTGATGGACGAGCCGACCTCGGCGTTAGACCCCGTGGCGGCCTCGAAGATCGAGGACCTCATCGACGACCTCGCGGAGGAGTACACCGTCATCATCGTCACGCACAACATGCAGCAGGCGGCCCGGATCTCCGACCGGACCGCGGTGTTCCTCACCGGCGGCCGGCTCGTCGAGTACGACGACACCACGAAGATCTTCGAGGATCCGGAAGAACAGCGCGTCGAGGACTACATCACGGGGAAGTTCGGATAATGCCCCGCGAGAACTACCAAGAGCGGCTCGACGAGCTCCGCGAGGACGTGGTCGCGATGGGCGAGACCGTCTGCGACCGGCTCGACGACGCCGTCGAGGCCGCGGTGACCGGCGACGAGGAGCTCGCCCGGTCGGTGATCGAGACCGACCACGAGGTTAACGAGACGTACCTCGCCTTGGAGGACGAGTGTACGGAGCTTTTGGCGCTCCAACAGCCGGTGGCCGGCGACCTGCGGCTCGTCGCCGCCTCCTTCAAGATCATCACCGACCTCGAACGCGTCGCCGACCTCGCGACGAACGTCGCGGCGTACGGGGGCCCCGAGGGCGGCGTCCACGACGCCGTCGACGTGCGCGACCTCGGGGTGGGCGCCCGCGAGATGGTCGCGGACGCGGTCGACGCCTACGCGGCGCGCGACCCGGACGCCTGCCGCGAGATCGCGGCCCGCGACGACGAGTTCGACGAGCGCTGTCGGCGGGCGAGCGAGGCTGTCGTCCGCGAGCTGCTGGAGGCCGACCGCGCCCGCAACGCCGCGCGCGACGGGCCGGCACCGACCGACGGCGAGGCGCTCGAGACCTCGCTCGACGAGGTGTCGCAGGCGCTGCTCGCGGTGCGCGACCTCGAACGGATCGCGGACCACGCGGTCAACGTCGCGGCGCGGACGCTGTACATGATCGAGAACGACGACGAGCTGATCTACTGAGGCGGGCGGTTTGCGGCGGGCGGTCCGCGCCCGCGGCACCGACACACACCGATCCACGATGCCGGCACCCACCGATCCACGATGCCGGCACCCACCGATCCACGATGACGACACCCACCGACACGACCGACGACGAGGCGACCGACGAGACGACTATCCTCACGTTCATGTGCGTCCGCAACGCCGGGCGCAGCCAGATGGCGACGGCGTTCGCGGAGCGCGAGCGCGACCGGCGCGGGCTCGGCGACCGCGTCGAGATCCGGACCGGCGGCACCGCGCCCGCCGACAGCGTTCACGACGTCGTCGTCGAGGCGCTCGCGGAAGTCGACCTCGACGTGAACGGCCGGACGCCGCGAGCGATCGCCGACGAGTCGCTCGCCGAGTCGGACTTCGTCGCGACGATGGGGTGTTCGACGCTCGAACTCGACGAGGTCGACACCGACGACTGGGCCCTCGAAGACCCGGGCGAGCGACCGATCGAGGCGGTCCGCGAGATCCGCGACGAGGTCGAGCGCCGCGTGGTCGCCGTCTTCGACGAGCGGTTCGGCAAGCGCGACGACGAGTAGGACGCTCGCGCCGTCGACAGGTCTCTCTTTTGTGTTCCCTTCCGACCTGCCGGACGCGACCCGATCGGGACTGACCGGCTTTCCCCGCCGTGTCTCCGGAACCCATAATCGACTCCGGGCCGAGTGACCAGACGTGACTGTACTGCAGGAGCTCATCGGAGACCAGTCGCTCGTCGTCTGGATCGTGTTGGGCGCGATCGGGTTCCTGTTGACCTGGAGGGGAGCGAACGTCATCGAGTCGACGACCTCGAAGATCAGCGACCACTTCGGCGTCTCGCAGGCGATCCAGGGGGGGCTCATCGTTGCGGCCGCCACGTCGTTCCCCGAACTCGCGATCATCGTCATCTCGGTGGTCTTCCTCGGCGACTTCGGCGTCGGCGCCGGCGCGCTCATCGGGACGGCGGTGTTCAACATCTTGGTCATCCCGGCCGCCGTCTCCATCACGAGCGGCGACACGACGACGACGCAGGGGATCGTCTACCGCGACGCCATCTTCTACATGGTCGCCGTCCTCGCCCTCTTCGGCGTGATCGCGCTCGGCGTCCTCGGGACCGACGGGCGGGAGCTCGCGCGGATCACCCCCCAGATGGGCGTCGGCCTGCTGGTGTTGTACGGCGTGTACGTCATCCTCCTCGCCGGCGGCAAGAGCGGCGCGTCGGACATG
Source organism: Halorubrum xinjiangense (assembly GCF_900102375.1). Classification (GTDB taxonomy): domain Archaea; phylum Halobacteriota; class Halobacteria; order Halobacteriales; family Haloferacaceae; genus Halorubrum; species Halorubrum xinjiangense. The sequence goes on along the minus strand of NZ_FNBO01000001.1, from coordinate 375,525 downwards.
AAGCGGACGGAATCGACGAACGTCCCGAAGCAGGCCGGGCTGTTCGCGGGCGGGCTGGTCGTCGTGCTCGTCGGCGTCGAGTCGATGGTCACCATGACCGTACAGCTCTCCGAGGCGCTCGGCGCGCCGTCGTTCCTCGTCTCCGTGACCGTGCTGTCGGTGCTGAGCTCGTTCCCCGACCTGCTCGTCGGCGTGAAGATGGGCAAGGCCGGCGACAAGCGCGCGGCGGTCGCGAACGTCTTCGGGACGAACACGTTCAACCTCGTCGCGGCGCTGCCGATCGGCGTCATCCTCGCCGGCGGCGTCTCGATCGGCTTCCTCACCTCCGTGCCGCTCCTGTTGTTCCTGTTTTACACCACCCTCGTCGTGGTGGTGATGGCCGCGACGGACTTCGAGATCACCACCGAGGAGGGGTACGTCTTCCTCGCGATGTACGTCGCCTTCCTCGGCTGGATGACGACCGAGGCGCTCGGGATCACCGCGTTCTTGACCGAGTCGACGCTCCGGACGATCGTCGGATGATCGGCCCGTGAGGCGGCCCGGGCCACGATCGCGTCCGGAGTGCTCGGCTACTCCGTCCGAACGCGGACCTCGATCGCGTCGGCGTCGGTGACGGCGATCCCCTCCTCGCGCTCTTCGACCGCGAACTCGGCGTCGTGCCCGGCCGCGACCGCGTCGAGTCGAGCCCGAATCGCGTCCAGCGCGGCCGCGTCGGGCACGACCACCTCGAACCACGCGAGGCCGCGTCTCGCGGCGGGGGTCGTCCGGCCCCGCCACGTGTTCGCGCCGAGGTGGTGGTGGTAGCCGCCGGCGGCGACGAACCGGACGTCCGGCCCTGCCATGCCGACCTCGAAGCCGAGGCCGTCGACGTACACCGCCTCGAACGCCGCCAGCGAGGTGGCTTCGAGGTGCATGTGGCCGACGTCGGTACCGGCGGGAGCGCGGTCGACGAGGGCGGCGGAATCAGCGCCACCCACGGCCGACGCCGCCGCGGCGACGCCCTCGACGTCGAGCGGGTCGGTCGCCATTCGTACGGCTCCGTCGCCGTCGACGGGCCACTCCTCACGGGGGCGGTCGCGGTATATCTCCACGCCGTTCCCCTCGGGGTCGTCGAGGTACAGCGCCTCGCTGACGAGGTGGTCGGAGGCGCCGTCGAGCCGCCACCGCTTCCGCACGCGCGCCAGCGCCTCGCCGAGCGCGGCCCGCGAGGGGACCCGGAACGCGGTGTGGAAGAGGCCGGCGTCGGTCCGGCTCCGGGCGGGGCGGTCGGCGTCGCGCTGTAGGACCAGAAGCGGGGTCGCTCCGGCCCCGAGAACGGCGCGTTCGTTGTCGCGGTCGAGGACGGCGAGGCCGACCACATCCCGGTAGAACGCGGTCGTCTCGTCGAGGTCGGCGACCCGGAGCGCGACGCGGCCGATCCGCGTCTCGGCCGGAAGTCGGTCCGCGCGGGCGTCCGCGGAGTCGCCCGCAGAGCCGACCGCGGAGTCGTCGTCGGTGTCGGTCATTGGCCGGCCTACGGTCGCCCGCGCGTTCAACGCGTCGGTCGCGGCCCCGTCTCGGGCGACGCCGCTTTCACCGAACCTTCCCTATCGTCCGTTAGAATCAAGCGGGCACGCGACCCATCGTGGGGTATGAGCGCCGAACAGCAGGAGCGGGCCGTCCGGTGTCTGGTCGCGAAGGTCGGGCTCGACGGCCACGACCGGGGCGCACACGTGATCGCGCGGGCGTTCCGCGACGCCGGCTTCGAGGTCGTCTACTCCGGGCTCCACCGCGCGCCGGAGGACATCGTCCAGGCGGCGGTGCAAGAGGACGTCGACGTGCTCGGCATCTCGATCCTCTCGGGCGCGCACAACACGCTGATCCCGAAGGTGATCGAGGGGCTGAAAGAGTACGACGCGTTCGACGACACCCTCGTCCTCGTCGGGGGGATCATTCCGGACGAGGACGAGGCCGACCTGAAAGAGCAGGGCGTCGCCGAGGTGTTCGGCCCCGGGACGCCGATGGAGGAGACGATCGAGTTCATCCGGAACAACGTCCCGGAGCGCGCGTAGATGGCCGGGCCGGACGAACCGGCGTTCGCGGACGCGCCGACGCTCTCCGACGACGACGCGGCGCTCGTCGAGGACCTCCTCTCGGGGAGCCACCGCGCGCTCGCCCGCGTCATCACCAAGATCGAGAACCGGACGCCGGGGTACCGCGCGATCGTCTCCGCGCTCCACGAGCACACCGGCGGCGCGGACGTGATCGGGATCACGGGCTCGCCGGGCGCCGGGAAGTCGACGCTCGTCGACAAGCTCGCCGCCGCCTACCGCGACCGCGGCGACACGGTCGGCGTGATCGCGGTTGACCCCTCCTCGCCGTACACCGGCGGCGCCGTCCTCGGCGACCGGATCCGGATGGGGTCGAACGTCGGCGACATGGACGTGTTCTTCCGCTCGATGAGCGCGCGCGGACAGCTCGGGGGCCTCTCGACCGCGACCGCGGACGCCGTGAAGGCGCTCGACGCCTTCGGGAAGGACGTGGTGGTCTTAGAGACGGTCGGCGCCGGGCAGAACGAGGTCGACGTGGTCCGCACCGCCGACACGGTCGCCGTGTTAGTCCAGCCCGGCTCCGGCGACGACGTGCAGACGCTGAAGGCCGGCATCTTGGAGATCGGCGACGTCTTCGTGGTCAACAAGGCCGACATGGACGGCGCACAGCGGACCGTCGCGGAGCTAGAGGAGATGGTCCACCGCCGCGAGGGCGGAACGACCGGCCGCGGCGCCGGCCACCACGGCGCGGCCTCGATGGCCTCGACCGGCCGCGGCGACTCCGCGGCGGGCCACGGCGACGGCCACCACGACGGCGATCACGCGGGCGGTTCCGAGCATGGCGAGTCCGATGCCCACGGCGCGGGTGATTCCGACGCGCACGGCGCAGGCAATTCGGACGAGTCGTGGACGCCGGATGTCTTAGAGACCGTCGCGAACAGCGGCGAGGGCGTCGCGGCCCTGATCGAGGCGTTCGACGCGCACGCGGCGTACCTCCGGGAGTCGGGCGAGATCGAGACGACCCAGCGCCGCCGGTACGCGGCGGAGATCCGGACGCTCGTGCGGGCGGACGTGGGCGCGCTCGCGACCGCCGAGATCGAGCGCCGCGGCGGGATCGAGCGCCTCGCGGAGCGGGTCCGCGACCGCGAGACGGACCCGTACGCGGTCGCGGAGGCGATCGTCGGGCCGATCGCCGACTGCGTCGACGAGGCCGGGGACGGCGACCGCGACGACTGACGGCCGCCCCCACACTCGCCGGATCCGTCGCCGCGTCCCACGGGTATAAGTCGCCAGCGAACCAACAGGTTTCTATGAAGCTCAGGAATCTCCTCGGCGGCGCCGTCCTCGGCGTCGGCGCGCTCGCGGCGCTCAACACCGGTCTCCGGTACGAGGGCGAACTGGAGTCCCCGCTCGACGGCGACGACGGCGTCTTCCGCTGGCGCGGGATGGACGTCGCGTACACCGAGGCGGGCGACCCGGACGACCCGGACCTCCTCTTACTCCACGGGATCAACGCCGCCGGCTCCTCGGGGGAGTGGCGCGCGGTGTTCGACGACTTAGCCGACGAGTACCACGTCGTCGCGCCCGACTTCCCGGGGTACGGCCGCTCCGACCGGCCGCCGCTCCGGTACTCCGCCGCGCTGTACGAGGACTTCGCGCACGACTTCCTCGCCGAGTTCGACGAGCCGGCCGTCGTCGCCTCCTCGCTTTCGGCCGCGTACGCCGCCGCGGCGGTCGACGGCGGCGACGGGGACGACGGCGTCACCCTCAGCGGATTCGTCGCGGTCTGTCCGACGGCGACCGCGGGGCCGAGCCCGGCCAAGGCGTGGCTCCGCGAGCTGCTCCGCGCCCCGCTCGTCGGACGGGCGCTGTTCAACGTCATCACCGCGAAGCCGTCGATCCGCTACTTCAACGCCGACCACGGCTACGACGATCCGGCGAACCCGAGCGCGGAGTGGACCGACTACGAGTGGCGCACCACCCATGTCGAGAACGCGCGGTTCGCGCCCGCGTCGTTCGTCTCGGGAAGCCTGAACAGCGACATCGACCTCGCCGCCGCGCTCGCCGACCTCGACGTGCCCCCGACGATCGTCTGGGGCCGGGAGGCGACCGTGAGCCCGCTCACCGACGGCCGCGAGCTCGCGGACGCCGCCGACGCGCGCCTCGTCGTCTTCGACCGCGCGCGGCTGCTCCCCCACGTCGAACACCCCGAGCGCTTCGTCGAAACGGTCGAGGAGGCGCTCGTCGCGGGCGCGACGGCCTGATTCGGGGCGGGACCGATTCAGGCGTCGCGGCGCACGTACAGCGTCTTCTCGCAGGCCGCGTGGACCTCCCCGGCCTCGTCGACGAGCGAGACGAGGTAGTTGCGGTCGGTCGACTCGCCGGGCTCGAGCGCGTCGCGGATCGCTTCCGTCTCCGCGACCGGCAGGTCGAACTCCGCGTACAGCGCCTCGCGACCGGGCTCGATGAACTCCAGCGCGGCCGACTTGTCCCACACGGTGAAGTCGTCACCGAGGATCCGTCGGAGCATCGTCATGTACACCGGGTCGATCGCGCCGTAGATGCTGCCGCCGAACACCGTTCCAACCGCGTTCCGCGTGCGCCAGTTGAACGGGACGCGGATCCGGATGTAGCGCCAGTCGGCGGCGATGTGGTCGACGCGCGCCCCCGTGCCCCGGTACGCGGGAAGGAGGTTGAACCCGAGCCGCCAGAGCCGGGTCCGGCGGCTCTCGGCCGGCGGGTCCTCGCGCAACGGTCGCGGGTCGGGGTCGCGGTCGACCCCGGTCGGGGAATCGCTCACGGCGATCCGCGGCGGCCCGGCGACAAACCGATGTCGGAACCGGCGACAACCGGCCGGGGGTTGTCGACGTCGGACGCTCGCTCACACGACCCACGGTGGCGCGTGCCGACGAGCGCCCGGAGGGCGCGAGTCGCACGCGCGAGGGACGCGGCGACCGGAGCGAAGCGGAGGGAGCCGCGAGGCTGGGGAGGCGTGAGGCTGCGGTGCGGTCGCCGTGCCGGGCGGGACTCACGGCTGAGGCTTTGGAGGTCGGTGTCACCGATCAGCTGTCGGCTATTTATAAACGAATGGCTGGGGATTTGGCGGTGTTCACCGTCGATGTAGCAGAACACACGTACTGGAGACCTGCTGCTGTGTTCTCGAAAAGCTGTTAGTCCGCGATCGCTTCCGACTCGCCGGTCATCGCCGTCGGGTCCTTCACCCACAGGTCGCCGAACAGGTCGTCCTGCTGGAGCCGGACCGAGCCGCGGTGGGCCATGAAAAGCAGCGCGAGGTACGTTATGAACGGGCGGCCGCCCGCGGTCTCGATCTCCGCGAACAGGACCTCCGTGCGCCCGCGGTCGAAGTGGGTCCTGAGGGCGGTGTCGATCTCCACTATCACCTCCTCGATGTCCTCGTCGTGGGTGCGGTCGGTCGCCTCGCCCGCGGTCGGCTCCCCGTCCTGCCGGAACTCGTCGCCGGCGTGGTAGTCGAGCGTCTGCGTGCCGCGGGCGTGGCCGTGGGGCGACTCGGAGGTGTCGTACTCGCGGGAGTCCTTCCACCACGAGCCGCGCTCGGCCTCGCGCAGCTCGCGGACCAGCTCGTCGAGCGTCTCCGGCGACCCGCGGGTGTTCTTGCGGTCGAGCCGGCGGTCCATCTCGGCCTCCAGCTTGTCGACGGGGTCGAAGTCGCCGTCGGCCGGGTCGGGCGCGCCGCCCTCCATCGCGACCTCCCACGGCTCCGGCTCGGGCTCCGTCTCTTCGTCGTCGTCCGCCAGCATGCCGTCGCTTTTCATCCGGAGCAGGACGCTGGCGTAGAACAGCGCCCGCCCGGTCGTCCGGAGGTCCGTCTCGTCGAGTTTCTCTAAGAACGCGTCCGTCACCTGGACGATGTCGATATCCCACGGCTCGATCTCGCCCTCCTCGGCGAGCTGGACGAGGAGCTCCACGGGCTCGACCTCGTCGTCGTCGGCCTCGCCCGGCGTGGTAACATTGGGCACGTCCGGGTCGGGTTCGTCTGTCGAGTCCGCGTCGGAAGCGTCGGCGACGTCCGCATCGGCTTTGTCGGCGATGTCCGCGTCGGCTTCGTCGGCGCCGGAACCGCCGGCCGAGCCCGCGTCGGCTTCGTCGGCCGAGTCGGGTCCGTCGCCTCCCGGGGCGTCGTCCGCGAAGGGGTCCGCCCCGTCGCGCTCGCTCGTCAGGTCGAGGTCCGGAACGCCGCCGTCGGCGGCGCCGTCGTCCTCGTCAGTCATCCGCGCTCACCCCTTCCTCGTCCGCGTCGTCGCCGAACTGCATCCCGGTCACCGCCGAGAGGTTGTCGCCCTGCATCGTGACGCCGATGGCGCGGTCCGAGCGCTCTAAAAGCGCCGAGCGGTGCCCGACGACGACGAACTGCGCGTCCGCGGCCAGCTCCTCGATCATCTCGCCGACGCGCTCGGCGTTGACCGCGTCGAGGAACGCGTCGATCTCGTCTAAGGCGTAAAACGGGGCGGGGTTGTGCCGCTGGACGGCGAAAATAAAGGAGAGGGCGGTGAGCGACTTCTCCCCGCCGCTCATCGCGTCGAGCCGCTGGACCGGCTTGTCCGCGGGTTGTGCCTTCATCGTCAGCCCCTCCTCGAACGGGTCCTCGGGGTTCTCCAAGACGAGCTCGCCGGTCCCGGCCGAGAGCCGCGCGAAGATGTCCCGGAAGTGGTCGTTGATCGACTCGAACGTCTCCATGAACGTCTCCTTTTTCGCCGCCTCGTACCCCTCGATGCGCTCCTCGATGGCGTCGCGCTCCTCGACGAGGACGTCGCGGCGCTCCTGAAGCTCGTCGAGGGCCGCCTGGACCTCGTCGTACTCGTCGATCGCGAGCATGTTCACGGGTTCGAGCGCCTCCATCTCCGACTCGAGCGCCTCGATCCGCGACTCCACCTCGTCGAGGTCGGGAATTTCGTCGGCGTCGTAGGCGCCCACCTGCGACTCCAGCTCGTCTATCTCCCACTCCAGGCGGTCGCGGCGGTCGGTGAGATCGGAGAGGTCGGACTCGGCCTCCGAGACGAGCGACCGCTGCTCGTCGCGCTTCCGGGTCGCCTCCCGGATCTCCTCGCGGAGCTCCTCGCGCTCCGATTTCAGCTCCGTGAGCTCCTCCTCTAAGTCGGCGATCGCCTCCTGCTTTTCCGCTAACTCCGCCTCCTTCTCCTCGATCGCGGCCTCGTGGTCGGCGATCGCCTCCTCGGCCTCCGCCTTCGCGTTCTGCGCCTCCTCGACGTCGTCGTGGAGGTCGTCGACGGCGTCTTCGGCGTACCCCTTCTCTAACTCCAGCTCGTTTATCCGCCCGTCGAGCGAGTCCATCCGGCCTTCCAACTCGCCGATCTCGGCGCGGATCTCGTCGGCGCGCTCGGAGAGCTCCGGGATCTTCGAGTCGGCGAGCTCGGCCTCGATCTCGTCGATCTCGGCGGCGACCTCGTCGATCTCCGCGTCGGTCTCCGCGAGCTGCTCGTCTAAGGCCGTCATCTCCGCGTCGACCGACTCGCGTTCGGCCTCAAGCTCCTCCAGCTCGGCCTCCAGCTCCTCGATCCGGGCTTCGGCCTCGGCGAGGTCGTCCTCGGCGCGCTCGACGTCCGCCTCCAGCGACCGGACGCGCTCGGCCGCGTCGGCCTTGCGGTCGCGCGCGTCCTCGATGTCGTCGTCGAGCGCGTCGATCTCTGACTGGACCGACTGCCGCTCGTCTTCGAGGTCGGATATCTCGGTCGCGAGCCGTTCGAGCTTCCCGCCGCCGGACTTCGTGAACGAGTAGCGGGAGCCGCCGCCGGAGCCGCCGGTCATCGCGCCGGACTTCTCGACGAGGTCGCCGTCGAGCGTGACCATCCGGTAGTCGCCCATCAGCTCGCGGGCGGTCGCCATGTCCTCGACGACGAGCGTCGAGCCGAGCACGTACGAGAAGATCGACTCGTACTCGGCGTCGTAGTCGACGAGGTTTCGCGCGAAGTCAACGACGCCCGGCAGCGAGGGCTTCCGCGGCAGGCTCCGGTCGTCCATCTTCGTGATGGGGAGGAACGTCGCCCGCCCCGCGTTCCGTTGTTTGAGGTAGTCGATACAGGTCGAGCCGACGCCGTCGTCGTCGACGACGACGTTCGCCAGCCGGCCGCCGGCGGCGGTCTCGCAGGCCTCGGCGTACTCGGCCTCGACCGACCCCAGTTCGCCGACGGCGCCGTGGACGCCGTCGATGCCCCCGTTCTTCACCTCGGTGACAGCCCGGGGCCAGGAGGCGTCGCCGCGCTGGTCGGCGGCCGCCTCCAGCTTGGCGTACTCGTTCTGCTTCTCGCGCAGCGTCCCCTCGATATCCTCTAACCGCTCCTGCTTTTCGGCCTTCTCGGCGAACAGGTCGGCGACCGCGTCCTCGATGGTCGCCTGGTTCTTCTCGGCTTTGTCGAGCTCGCCTTTCAGCTCGGAGATCCGCGCCTTGTGTTCCGGGAGCGACTCGCGGGCCGCCTCTAACTCCTCGCGGGCCTCGCTCACGGCGTTCGAGCGGCGGCGGGCCTCGTCGAGCAGCCGGTCCTTCTCGCGTTGCGTCTCGTTTTTCTCCTCGCGGAGCGTCTCGATCGCCTCCTTCTTCTCCGACAGCTCGGCTTTCAGCTCGTCGAACTCGGTGTCGGCCCCCTCGATCTCGGCCTCGACGTCGGCCAGCTTGGAGCGCTTCGTCGCCAGCTCCGACTTCACCGACGCCTTCTCCACTTTCGTCTCGCGGATCTCCGCGTCGAGTTCCTCGATCTTCTCCTCTTTCCTGTCTATCTGGACGAACGCCTGGCGCCGGTCGTTCTCGGCCGACTCGGCGCGCGACTCGGCCGACTCGATCCTGTCCTCCAGCCGCGAGACCTCGCCTTTGATCTCTTCGATCTCCGAGCGGATCTGGATCTGTTCGTCCTCGCCCTTCGTCTCGATCTCGTGATTGAGGTCCGCTAAGTCTTCCTCCAAGCGAGTGAGCTTCCCCTGTCTGGCGTCGAGCTCCTCGCGGAGTCCTTCGAGGTCGGTCTCGGCCTCGTCGATGTCGCCCTCGACGCCCGCGAGCGCGTCGCGCTTCTCCTCGAGCTCGGAGGCCTTGCGGAACCCGCGGTACTCCTCGAGCTCGTCGCGGAGATCCTGGTACTGGAGGGCGGTCTCGCGCTCGTCGGCGAGCTGGTCGAGCCGGTCCTGCTTCTCGCCGATGCGGAGGTCCGCCTCGCCGATCCGGTCTTCGACCGTGTCGAGCTCCTCGTAGGCCGCCTCCTTCTTCTCGTCGAACTCCGCGACGCCCGCGATCTCGTCGATGATCCCCCGCCGCTGGTAGGGGGTCATGTTAATGATCTCGGTGACGTCGCCCTGCATCACCACGTTGTACCCCTCCGGGGTGACGCCCGCGGCCGCGAGCAGGTCCTGGACGTCAGAGAGGTTCACCGACCGGCCGTTGAGGTAGTAGTACGAGTAGTAGTTGTCCTCGGTCTCCTTCACGCGCCGTTTGATCGTGATCTCGGAGACGTCGCCGACGTTCTCCGTGCCGGCCGCAGAGACCACCTGCGAGCGGTCGAGGGTGCCGTCCTCGTTGGAGAGCACGACCGTGACGGAGGCCTCGCTCGGCCCGTCGGCGGCCTCGCCGTCGTCGTGGCCGGGGTTGTAGATGAGGTCGGTGAGCTTCTGGGCGCGGATCCCGCGGGTGCGGGCGAGCCCGAGCGCGAACAGCACGCCGTCGATGATGTTCGACTTCCCGGAGCCGTTCGGGCCGGTGACGACGGTGAAGTCCTCGTAAAAGGGGATTCTCGTCGTTCGCCCGAAGCTCTTGAACCCGTCCAGAACGACTTCAGTGATGTGCATGTGGTCTGACGACCGCTTACGCGACGATGATGTCGTCGCCCTCGCTCGACTCGCCCTCGTCGTCCTCGGCGGACTCCTCGGCCGCCGCGTCGGCGTCGGGCGTCGTCGCCGACTGCTCGGGGACGATGACGTCGTCTCCCTCGCCCGCGTCGTCCGCCGTCGCCGCCTCCGCTTCGGCGCCGTCGGACGGCTCCTCGACGGACTCGAAGACGTCGACGTGGTCGTCGGAGTGGGTCGTCCGCTCGCCGCCGGCCGCCTCCGCGGCGTCGTCCCCCGAAGGTCGGTCGCTCGCCGCGTCGTCCGCCGTGGCGTCCGCCGTCTCGGAGCCGGCCGTCGCCCCGGCGGCGCCGGCCTCGACCGCGACCGACCGCTCGTCTTCCAGCTGTCGGACGCGCTCTTTCATCTCGACGAGCTCCTCGGTGAGCCCGTTGACCGCCGCCTGTAGCTCCGCGACCTGCCGTTCGAGGTCCTCGACGCGGTTACTCATATACACACGCATGCTCGCGCGACGCGTATAAATCTGCGTCAGACACACGTGTGACCAACCCGCACGATTCTGCCGCCGTCCGCTGAACATCTCGGCGTCGTGAAACGTGTCAGACGACAGGGGAAGATACTTGTACTGACCGGGGATACCCCTTCGGTATGAGCAAGATCACCTTCCGGGCGGACGACGATCTCGTCGACCGGCTGGAAGCGTGTGACGCCTCCAAAAGCGAGGTGATGCGGGAGGCGCTCCGGACGCACCTCGACGGGGAGGGGAGCGCGTCCGACGCGTCCGACGCGGCGGCCGGGAGCGTCGACGACGTCCTCGCCGAACGCGTCGACGAGCTGATCGCGGAGCGGCTCGACGCCGCGTTAGACGAGCGGCTCGGTCCGGCGAGCGGCGCAGCGACGCGGGCGTATACGCCCGGAAACGCCGGCGAAATCAACGTAAACGTCACGCTCGACGCCCCGAGCGCCGACTCCGACGACCGGGACGACGACGTGCGTGTGACGCGTGAGACGGCCGGCGAGGTGGATACGAATACGCGTAAGACAGACGCCAGTCCGGGCGCGCAAACGCGCGAAAACGCTTGCGGCGGATGTGGCGAAATCGTCCCGTCTGACCACGTATACTGCCCGAACTGCGGAGAGAAACAATCCCACAGGGCCTTCTGTGAGTGCGGCGACGAGCTCCGCACCGACTGGGCGTTCTGCCCTAGCTGCGGGCGTCGGACCCCGGCTGCGGACGTCCTGAAAGATCCGTAATCGGCTGTAGGGGCCTGTATACGCGACTACTCGGGCGTTTTCACGCTCTGTCTTACAGCCTCCGATAGTTTTATAATGGTAGCCTCGGTGACTTCAGTTGCGTAAGACGGTCGTCTTACAGCAGGCGTCCGATGCGGGGTGTCGCCCCGCAGTCGGGCGGTTTCGCGCTGTAAGACACACGCGTCGCGTGTTCGCCGTCTTACCGGGGGAATACCAATGGAGCGTGTGACACTACGAATCCCGAAACAGCAGATCGACGAGGTCGAACAGATGGTGGAGACGGGCGAGTTCCCGAACCGGAGCGAGGCGATCCGGTCGGCCGTCCGCGACATGTTGAACGAACAGGACGGCGAGCGCGACGAGCGCGGCCGCAACCGCAACTGGGCGAAGGTGTAAACTGATGCAAGATCTCGTTCAGGATGCCCTCGACAACGCGGAAGCGGAGAAGCGGGACATGGACGTCGACATGGACGACGACGAGTTCGGGGACCCCCGGATCGTCATCGTCGGTGCCGGCGGCGCCGGGAACAACACGGTCAACCGGCTGTACAACATCGGCGTCGACGGCGCCGACACCGTCGCCATCAACACGGACAAACAGCACCTCAAGATGATCGAGGCTGACACCAAGATCCTCGTGGGTAAGTCGCTCACGCAGGGGCTCGGCGCCGGCGGCGACCCCAAGATGGGCGAGCGCGCCACCGAGATGGCCCAGGGCACGATCAAGGAGGTGCTCGGCGACGCCGACCTCGTCTTCGTCACCGCCGGGATGGGCGGCGGCACGGGCACCGGCGCGGCGCCGGTCGTCTCGAAGATCGCCAAAGAGCAGGGCGCCATCGTCGTCGGCATGGTGTCGACGCCGTTCAACGTCGAGCGCGCCCGCACGGTCAAAGCCGAGGAGGGGCTCGAAGACCTCCGCAACGAGGCCGACTCGATCATCGTCCTCGACAACAACCGCCTGCTCGATTACGTTCCGAACCTGCCGATCGGGAAGGCGTTCTCCGTGATGGACCAGATCATCGCGGAGACGGTGAAGGGGATCTCGGAGACGATCACCCAGCCGAGCCTCATCAACCTCGACTACGCGGACATGTCGACGATCATGAACCAGGGCGGCGTCGCGGTCATGCTCGTCGGCGAGACGCAGGACAAGAACAAGACCCAGGAGGTGGTCAACGACGCGATGAACCACCCGCTGCTCGACGTCGACTACCGCGGCGCCTCGGGCGGGCTCGTCCACATCACGGGGGGCCCGGACCTCACGCTGAAGGAGGCCGAGGGGATCGCGAACAACATCACCGAGCGGCTGGAGGCGAGCGCCAACGTGATCTGGGGCGCCCGCATCCAGGAGGAGTACAAGGGGAAGGTGCGCGTCATGGCGATCATGACGGGCGTCCAGAGCGCGCAGGTGCTCGGCCCCTCCACCCAGAAGCAGGCGGACAAGTCCCGCGCCGCGGTCAACGGCGACGACCTCGGCGACTCGCGCCAGCGGGCGGCCGAGGCGAACGAGAGCGGGGGCAACCGAGGCGAGCCGGCGGTCTCCGGCGGCACCGACCGCGGCTGGGAGTCCGACGGCGGCAGCGACCCGATCGAGAAGAACAACGGGCTCGACGTCATCCGCTGAGTCGCACCCGTTTCCCCGGAGAACAGGCGACGAACCCGCGTTTTCGACGCTGTCCGCGGAACGATTTTTCGCCCGCTTAGACGGCTTCGATCGACTCCAGCAGCCGGCACTTCCGGCAGACGTCGCGGCTCGTCTGCGAGCCGCAGCGCTCGCACTCGCCGAGCGCGGATTTCTCGCCGTCTTCTTTGCCGTCGGCGTCGTCCCCGTCGCCCCCGCGGTAGGCGTCGGCCGCGAGCGCGGACAGCTCCTCGTAGCCGGCCATGATCGAGTGGCGCGCGCCGGGGTGGTTCGCCTCGAGCTCGTGGATCGTCGACTGGATCTCGCCGCGGTACGCCTCCTCGGCGTGCGGGCACTCGGCCATGTGCGTGGGGAGGTCGCGGACGTGGCAGTATAAGGCGATTTCCTTTTCGGGTACGTCGCGGAGGGGCTTGGCGCGCGGGACGAACGCGTCGGTCGCCTCGCGCTCGTCGAAGGGGCCGAGCGAGGCGTCGAAGTGTTTCGCGACCTGTCGCACGTCGCCCTCGAGGAAGTTCATCATCGCGGTCTGGGCCTCGTCGTCGAGGTTGTGGCCGGTGAGCAGCTTGTCGGCGTCGAACTCGGCGGCGTACTTCTCTAAGAGGTCACGGCGGAACACACCGCAGTACGCGCAGGCCGCCATGTTCTCGGGGTCGTCCTCGACGACGTCGTCCATCCGGACGCCGAACTCCTCCTCGTAGGAGACGAGCTCGTGGCGCAAGGAGAGCTCGTCGGCCAGCTCGACGCAGGCGTCGACGCTGGCGTCGCGGTACCCCTCGATCCCCTCGTGGATCGTTAAGGCGAGCATCTCCACGCGGGGGTCTTTCCCGAACACGTCGTCTAATATCCGCGTCAGCGCGACGCTGTCTTTCCCGCCCGAGAGCCCGATCACCCAGCGGTCGGGGTCGTCAGGCGTCGCGTCCGGATCGAGAAGGCCGTCCTCGCGGACCCGACGCTTCACGCGCTTCTCGACCGACTGCCGGAGGTGTTCGCCACAGAGGTGCGCCCCGGAGTAGGCGGCGTGGTGGATCGCGTCGGCCCCGCACTTGTCGCACTCCATCGATGTCGGCTTGCGGTCGCGCGGGGATACCCGTTTCGGGCCGCCTACGTGAACGAAGCGGTCGCGAGACGAGCCGTAAGCGACACTTATCGGGACGCTCTCGAATCCTCGACCGCTCGTTTATAAATAGTCCAGCGCTGCTCGGCGATACACAGACGCTCCCGAATCCCGGCCGCTCGGCCGTGCGTCGTTGCGCCCGTAGAGAACACTTCTAAAGCCCATCCGTTTACTTATAAATAGACTCTGCCGGATCGACTACGGACTCCTCCAAAGCCCCAGCCGCGAGGCCGCAGTACGCTCGTTGCGCTCCTCGCTCGCGGCGCTCGCTGCGGTGCTTACGTCGCCTACTGCGGCCTCGCGGCTGCCCCTTTGAGTCCCGCCCCGCACAGCACCGCGACCGCACCTCACGCCTCCCCAGCCTCGCCGTTCGCTCCGGGCTCCCTTCGGTCGCCCGTCGCTCACGGCGTCCCTCGCGCGTGCGGTTCGCGCCGCGGTGCGGCGCTCACCGGCACGCGCCACCGCACTGCCTCGTCTATTTATAAGTAATCGCCCAGCAGCGGCTCGACGCGCTCCTGCGTTTCCTCCGGAATCGCCTCGGTCGGCGTGTTGACGGTTCCTTCGAGCGCGGTGTGCGCCTCGCACGCCAGGTCTTCGGGCAGCGTCCGCACGGCCTCCTCGACGGCGGCCTTGATCGCCGCTTGGTTCTTTTCGGCGTTTTCGAGCACCTCTTCGAGCGTCACCTCGCTGTCCTCCTTCCAGACGTCGTAGTCGGTGACGCCGGCGATCGTCGCGTACGCGATCTCGGCCTCCCGGGCCAGCTTCGCCTCCGGGATCGCGGTCATGCCGACCAGGTCCCAGCCCTGGGACTTGTAGAACTCCGACTCCGCGCGCGTCGAGTACTGCGGCCCCTCGATGCAGACGTAGGTGCCGCCCTTCACGACGTTCGTGTCCTCGGGCGCGGCCGACTCCGCCGCCTCGGTGAGGTGGTCGACGAGTTCGGGGCTGTACGGGTCCGCGAACGGTTGGTGGACGACGACCCCGTCGCCGTAGAAGGAGAGGTCGCGGCCCTTCGTCCGGTCGTAGATCTGGTCCGGGACGACGAGGGTACCGGGCTCCAGTTCCTCTTTTAAACTCCCGACCGCGTTCGACGCGAAGATGTGGCTGACGCCCGCCTTCTTTAACGCGTACATGTTGGCGCGGTACGGCAGGTCGGTCGGCGAGACGCCGTGGTCCGAGCCGTGCCGCGGGAGGAACGCCACCTCGCGGCCCGTGTCGCCGAACTCGCCGATCGTCACCGCGTCGCTCGGCTCGCCGTACGGCGTGTCGAACTCGACCTCCCGCACGTCGTTGAGAGGGAGCGCCTCGTAGATGCCGCTGCCGCCGATGAATCCGATGGTTCCCATACCCGGAGTGCGCCCGCTCGCTACTTATAAGGCGTGAACCGGCGTCGCCGCTCGGGGAGGCAGCGCGCGGTCGAAGAGGCTCAGAGCAGCCAGCGCACCGCCGCGAGCGCGACCGCGCTCACGACGAGGAGGTGGACTAACACCGCGCCGACCGGCGCGGCGCCGACCGCGCGCATGTCGTCGACCCGGATCGAGAGGCCGAGGCCGACGAACGCCAGCGCGAACAGCGCGTCCGAGACGCGGCCGATCGACGCCAGCGCGGCCGGCGAGAGCAGCCCGGTGTTGGCGACGGCCGCGACGAGGAGGAACCCGAGCAGGAACTTCGGGAACTCCGCCCAGAGCCGTCGGACGCCCGGGTCGGCGGCCGACCGCGCCGTGTACGCCAGCGAGTACGCCACCGCGACGCCGCCCAGAAGCGAGTTGCGCGCCAGCTTCGTCACCGTCGCCCACTGGCCCGCCTCGGGCGAGTGCGCGAACCCCGCGGCCGCGACGGGCCCGGTCGAGAACATGCTCACGCCCGCCCAGACGCCGAACTGCCGGCCGGTGAGGCCGAGCCACTCGCCCGCGAGCGGGAACGCGACGAGCGTCGCGGCGTCGAAGAGTAGGATCGTCGCGGCCGCGAACGTGATCGCGGCCCCGCGCGCGTCCAGCACCCTCCCGATCGCGACGACCGCGGAGACGCCGCAGATGCTCGCCCCGGCCGCTAAAAGCGAGGAGGTGGGCGACTCGATCCGGAAGATGCCGCGGGCGACGACCTCCGCGAACAGGAGTCCGCCGCCGACGAACGCCACCACCAGTCCGAGGACGGTCGGACCGGCGGCGAGGAACTCCTCGACCGCGACCGCCGCCCCGAGAAGGACGATACCGGTCTCCAAGAACAGCTTGTCGACGCTCACGCCCGGCTCCGCGACCGCGGGGATCCCGACGGTGTTCCCGACGCCGACGCCGAGCGCGACGGCGACGACGAGCGGCTGGAGGCCGGGGACCGCGCCCGCGACGAGCGTCGCCGCGACCGCGCCGCCCGCGAGCAGCGCGAGCCCCGGGAGATGCGCCCGGACCGCCTCGGCGACCCCCGTCACAGCGCCTGTCCGACGAGGTGCGCGGCGACGACCCCGAGCCCCAGCGCGAGGGCCTGCCAGCCGCGGTCGAGCGCGGTCCAGCGGTCGACGAGCCCGCCGGCGCCGGCCGTCGAGCGGTCGGCCCCCGATCCCTCGTCGCCGTTCGATACCATGGCGGCGAATCGGCCGGGGCGCTACTTACGCGTGTCGCTCGCGTCGGATCCCGATCAGTCGTCCGCCTCGGCGGCGACGTCCTCGGCGTCCGCTTCCGCCTCGCCCGCACCGCTATCTTCGTCCGCCTTCTCCGTCTCCGCCTCCGCCGCTTCTGACTCCTCCGCGTCCGTCTCCGCCGCGCCCGTCTCCGCCGCGTCGTCGGGCCGCGGGAAGTTCTCGATCGTCGCGTCGCGGAAGGCCGCCTCGTCGAACTCGTAGTCCTCCTCGAAGAAGTCGAGGACGGTCTCGACGTCCGTCATCGCGTTCTTCAGCGCGGTCGACGCGCCGGGCGAGGGCGTGATGTTGAACAGCACCCCGTCCTCGACGATCTTCGCTTCGCCCATGTCGAGCTCCTTAGTCTCGGTGTCGACGATCTGGGGGCGCACGCCGCCGTACCCCTTCGCGCGGTCGATGTCGTCGATGTCCACGCTCGGCACGACCTTCTGGACGTTCGGGAGGAACGCGCGCTTGCCGACCGCGGGGAGGTCGTACACGAGGTTGCGCACGACGTACGGGAAGAGGATCTTGTCCGAGAGGATGTTGACGTAGCTCAGCACGGAGTCGGGGTTGAATCCGAACACGTCGACGAAGTCGCTCACCGTCGAGAGGTGGCCGCGCTCCAGCGCGGGCACGAGCTTCGCCGTCGGCCCGAAGCGGGTGACGCTCCCGTCGTGGACGTCGGCGTCGCCGTGGACCGCCGCGAACGGGAGCTTCTTCATCTGGAGCGTGTACACCTTCCCGTTCAGCAGGTCGTCCGCGAGGAAGAAGCTCCCCGCGACCGGCAGAAGCGACATCCCCTCGCCGTACCCCATCTCCTTGGCGAACTGGAGGCTGTGCGAGCCGGCCGCGACGACGACCGCCTCGGCGTCGAACTCGCCGTCGTCGCTCTCGACGACGAACCCGTCGCCCCGGTCGTCGACGCCGGTCACCGTCGTCCCGAGGTGGACGGAGACGCCCTCCTCCTCGCGGGCGGCGTCGACGAACGACTCCGCGACCGCGCCGTAGTCGACCACGTAGCCGTCGGGCGTCTGGAGCGCCTTGAGCTCGGTACCGGGGTCGCGCCCCTCGACGACCTTCGGCTCCAGCTCCGCGATCTCCTCGCGGCCGATCTCGCGCAGCTTCGGGAACAGGTCGCCGAACCCGTTCTCGCGGTAGCGCTCCTCCAGCTTGGCGACCTCCTCGTCGCCGACGCCGAGGACCATCTTGCTCCGCTTGCTGTGCATCTCGCGGTCGGGGTCAGAGCCCTCGAGGTAGCCCGCGAGCAGCTCGGCGCCCTCCTTGACTTCCTCGGCCTTTTCGAGCGTGTAGTTCGTCTCGATGTCCCCGAAATGGAGCGTCTGGGAGTTGTTCGTGCGATGGGAGTTGATCGCGGCGATCTCTCGTTCCTTCTCGATCAGCGTGACGTCGTCGACGTCGGTGAACTTCGCGACCGTGTACAGAAGCGACGCCCCGCTTATCCCCCCGCCGATGATTACGAGATCGGTGTCAGACATGCGTGGTGAAAGCTCACCTCACGAGACACGCTCCCCCGTTAACGTTCTTGCTATCTCTCGCCGCTAATCGGCCGACAGAGGACCTACATTCGTCGTTTTTGAGGTTCGACGAACGTCGAACGATCGCCGTCCGAGAACGCGCCCGTCGGCTGCTAGTCGTCTGCGGTCGGTTCGGCCGGCGACTCGGGCGCGGGGGCGGGCGGCTCGTGAGTCCCGAACTTGGGATGCGTCTCCTCCATCCAGACGACCACGATCGCGCCGGAGAGGAACATCAGGACGGCGGTCAGGTAGAACGCCGCCTCGGCGTCGACGAACTCCATCGAGAGGCCGATCAGGACCGCGCCGACGGCGTAGCCCGCGTCGCGCCACATCCGGTAGACCCCCATCCCGGCCGACCGCCAGGTCGGATGGGCGGCGTCGCTCGGGACGGTCATCAGGTTCGGGTACAGAAGCGCCATCCCGAGCCCGGAGACGCCGGCCAGCGCGGCCCACAGGAGGTACCCCTCGACGAGGACCATCCCGAGCACGCCCGCGCCGGCGAGGAACATCCCGGCGATCACCGGCGGGCGTCGGCCGATCCGGTCCGCGAGGCCGCCGGTGCCGATCTGCAGAAAGTACATCGCGCTGTGGACGCCGACTACGGCCCCGACCGCCGCGATGTCGAGGCCCTGGTTCAGCAGGTACAGCGGGACGGCGATCCAGAACAGCGTGTCGACGAAGTTCTCCACGTGGCCCGCCTGCGCCGCCGCGAACAGCGTCCGGTCGCCGTAGGTCGCCCGCTTCAGCACCTCGGTGAAGGGGAGGTTCGCGTCGCGGTCGTCGTCGTCTCCCTCCGCCTCCGCGAACTGGACGGTCTCTTTGATCAGGAACACCGAGATGAGGAGCGCCAGGGCCACGACGATAGCGAGGAAGTAGAACGGCTCCGGCCGGAGGCTCCACCGGCTGGCGATGACGCCCGTCACCCAGGCGCCGACGGCCACCCCTGTGTAGCCGAACGACTCGTCGATGCCGACCGCGAGGCCGCGCTGGTCGGGGCTCGCGAGGTCGATCTTGGCGTTGATCGCCATGCTCCACGTCAGCGCCTGGTTGATCCCCAGCAAGATGTTCCCGACGGTGATCCAGCCCCAGCTGGGGGCGAAGATGAGGATGACCGGCAGCGGGAGCGCCGTGACCCACCCGGTGACGAGCACGGGTTTGCGGCCGTACTCCTCGCCCCACTTCCCCGCGTAGAGGTTGAGGATCGCCTTCACGACCCCGAAGGAGACGACGAACGAGCCGATCACGAGGAACGACTCGACGCCGAGGACGTCCTCGCCCAGCGCGGGGACGACGGTGCGCTCGGACCCGATCGTCAGCCCGGTCGCGAAGACGAGCAGGACGTGGAGCGAGAACTGGCCGAGGTGTTCGCGAATTCCCTGTTTGATATCAGTTGCCGTGCTCATGGATCACTCGGCCGCGCAGTTGTTCGGGCCCAGCTCCAGCTCGGCCAGTTCGTCCGCCGGAACCGACTCCTGTCCCACGTTCGTGCGCTTGACGCGCTCGAAGTTCGGCGGGTGGTCCGGAACGTCCGAGGCGAGCGCCGCGACGAACGACTCGCGGTCGCGAGCGAGGTCCGCGTTCCGGCTCTTCACTTCCGAGGTCCTCGGTCAGTTCGTCGTACACGTCGACGTTGACGCTGCCCGGGACGTGCCACTCCTCGAACGCTGTCTCGTGGCGGACGTCGAGGACGAGCGTCCCCTCGTCGTCGTCTCGCAGCCGTTCGCTGAGCGCGTCCGGCGATAGCTCCTGCATCGTACTCCGGAATAGCGGGAACAGGGGGATACGGCCGCTGCCGGACATGACCGGCACCATTAATCAGCGGCAGTTCCAACCCCCCGTATGAGTCTGTACGAGGCCTCGATACGAGTCAAACACGAGTGTCCGTACCGGGAGATCTCGGAGCGGCACCCGGACCTCACCATCCGGGAGTGGCCGCTGAGCGACTGCCAGGTGCTCGAGATCACCGCGGAGACGACGCCGACGGACGCGCTGCTCGACGAGATCGACCGCATCGGGACCGTCCTCCATGAGTCCGCGGACGACGACGGGTACCACGTCGTCACGCAGTCCTGTCTCTGTTCGTTCGAGGAGTCCGTCATCGACCGCTTCGAGGCGCACAACTGCCTGTATCAGTCGCCGACGATCTACCGGCAGGGGTGGGAGCATTACACGGTCGTCGCGTTCGACGAGGCGGACGTCCGGGAGCTGCTCGGCGACCTGCGGGCCGACAGGGACATCGAGCTGCTCTCGAAGACCTCGATCTCCGAACAGCAGATCCCGCACAGCATGCTGGCGCCGGCGAGCCAGCTGTTCGAGGAAATCACCGACCGCCAGCTGGCGGCGCTCCAGCTGGCCTTAGAGCGCGGGTACTACACGCAGCCGCGGAAGACCTCGCTGCGGGAGCTCGCCGACCAGACGGCGGTCGCTCGCTCGACGTACGAGGAACACCTCCGGAAGGCGGAGAACAAGCTGCTCACGAACGCGGGACAGTACCTGCGACTGGTCACCGCGACGGCGACGGGCGACCCGCTGGAGGTCGAGGAGACGCGCCGGACCGAACGAGCGGCCGACTAGCTCGGCCGCGCACGCGGACTTGCGGGCGTCGACGGCGGGACGCCGACCGAGCGCGCGGCGGGGCTGACCGACTGACCGCAACGCCCTTTCGTCGGTTCCGCGAACACCGGCGTATGCCCGACTCCCCCGGTCCGGAGGCGTCCCCGCTCTTCGAGGCGAAGGCGTTCGACGAACCGTCCGTCTTCGACCCGGAGGCCCTCCTCGAGAACGCGCGCCGACAGAAGGCCCTCCCGGAGCGCTCGGTCCCAGACGTCTGCGTCCTCGACCCGGACGGGGACGTCGTCCGCCACCTGACGGCCACGGGCACGGCGCAAAAAGACGAGACGTGGCCCGGCTATCACACCGACCTCTACCGGTTCGAGCGAGACGGCGAGGAGTTCGGGATCGTGGGGTGCGCCGTCGGGGCGTCGTTCGCGGTCCTCGTCGCGGAGCAGCTGTTCGCCGCCGGCTGCGAGTTCCTCGTGAGCGTCACCTCCTCGGGACGGATCGTCCCGAAGGACGACCCGCCCTACTTCGTGTTCGTCGAGCGCGCGCTTCGCGACGAGGGGACGAGTCACCACTACCGGTCGGCGGGCCGCTACGCCCGCCTCGACCCCGACCTCCGGGAGTCGGTTGAGCGCGCGTGCGAAGCGGTGTCGCGTCCGGTTTTCGCGGGCGCGACGTGGACGACCGACGCGCCCTTCCGCGAGACGGAGGCCGCGATCGAGCGCGCCCGGTCCGAGGGGATCCTCGCCGTCGAGATGGAGGCGGCGGCGCTGTACGCGTTCGCCGACGTCCGAGACCGGCCGGTCGTCTGCTTCGCGCACGTGACGAACCAGATGGGGCAGACCGAGGAGGACTTCGAGAAGGGGGACGCGGACGGCGCCCGCGACGCGTTGGAAGTGATCGACGCCGCCGCGGCCGCCTGGGGGGCATCGAACTGACCTCACGCCCCGTCTCTCACGTCCCGTCGCGCGCGGTCCGGTATCGCTCGCGGATCGCCGCGAACAGCTCCGTCCCGGTCTCGGTCCGGAGCCGCGGCTCGGTCGTCGCGAAGAACTCGTCTAAGTCGTCGTACTCGCGGAATGCGCCGGGGTCGCCCCGCTCCGGGTCGTACCGGTCGTCCCGCTCGTAGGTCACGGCTTGGAGGCAGGTGTCGAGCAGGTCGCACTCCTTGACGAGGACCGCCTCCGGCGAGTCGCGGGCCTCGTACGCCTCCCACGCGTCCCGCACGCGCTCGGGGAGCGGGCCGGCGAGGGCCGCCATCGCCTCGCGCTCGGCGGCGACCTTCGCCTCGCGGTCGACTCCCTCGGCGGTGGAATCTGCCCGGGTCGCCACGTCACCGGTCTCCGCCTCGGCCACGTCGTGGACGACCGCGAGCCGCAGGGCGCGGTCGAGGTCGACGCCCGGGAGGTCCTCGCGGAAGCGGTCGCCGAGCGTCACGACGAGGTACGCGACCCCCCACGAGTGGGCGGCGACGGACTCGGGTTTGTCGACGCCGCGGAGCTGCCAGCCGGTGCGCCGCTCGTCTTTCAGGTCGTAGGCGGCGAGGACGGCGTCGAGCGCGGCCTCGCGGTTGTCGTCATCGTTCGATTCTCCGGCCATCGCTCCGGCCCGCTACTCGGCGAGCGCCCAGACGTCCTCGCCGACGGGCTCCGCCACGTCGCGGCGGACCATCTCGTCGATGACCTCGCCGAGGCGGTCGGGCTGGGCGACCTCCATCTCGATCCGGCCGATGCCGTGGAACTCCTCTAAGTAGTGGCGCAGGTCCTCCCGCGAGAACGCCGACTCGTCGGCGCGCTCCATCGCGCCCTCCGTGAGGTCGACCATGTCCTCGAGGAAGTTCCACGGGTAGACGACCCACGTCCACTGTTCGAGCCGCTCGCCCACGAAGTCGGGCTGGAACTCGGAGGTGCCGAGCAGCTGGAGCGTCGCGGTGCGGATCTCGGCCGCGTCCCGGTCGTCGACGTACTCCTCGGCGCGGCGGATCGAGCCGCCGGTGTCGGCGATGTCGTCGATGATGAGGACGTTCTTCCCCTCCACGCTCCCCTCCGGCATCGGGTAGCGGATCTGGGGCTCGCCGCTCTTCTCGGCGGTCCCTACGTAGTGTTCCATCTTGAGGCTCGTGAGGTCGTTGAGCCCGAGGAAGTCGCAGACGCAGCGCCCCGCGAACCAGCCGCCGCGGGCCAAGGCGACGACCACGTCCGGCTCGAAGTCGGCCCGCTTCACCGCGTCGGAGACGTTGCGGCAGAGCCCGTAGATGTACTCCCAGTTGGTGAGCGTGCAGTCGAAGTCGTCCGGGAGGTCGCTCATACGAGCGTACCTGCCACCCGCGCGCTGATAAGGGTTTAGCTCCGGCGTCGCGGGGCGACGCGAGCGGAGCGGCCGGCTCACGGTCGACGCCCCCCGTCCCGTGACTCCGCCGTCACCGCAGCGCCGAGACGAGCGCGATGCCGCCCGCCAACAGCAGCGCGAGCGCGGCCACCGGCTGGCCGCCGCCGACCGCGAGGGAGACGCCGTAGACGAGGGCCGCCGCGAGCGCGCCAACGAGCAGGCTCGCGCCCGCGTGGACCGCGACGTTGCGCCGGACCCGAGCGCCCCGACCCACCTGCTCGCCGAGGCCGACGCCGTGGTCGGCGACGTCCCACGCGACCGCGAGCCCGACGGCGGCGACGAGCAGCGCCTCGGCGGGCGCGCCGCGGTACCCCGCGACCGCGAGGCCGACCACGCCGACGGCCGCGCCCCACCCCAAGACCCGCGTCGAACTCCGGAGCGACCCGCCGAGGAGCCCGAGCGCGGCGACGCCGAGCAGCGCGCCGCCGACCGGACTCGCGACCAGCGCGGCGGTCGCCGCGACCCCTGCGGCCGCGAGGCTCGCGACTATCGCGACCGTCGGCGGCCGCGAGTCCGTCTCGTGGAAGTCGACGAGCGCGTCGTCGCCGGCTGTTGTTCCCGCGGATTCGTCGCCGCTCGCCTCGCTCGCCGACCCCGCGTCGCTCGCCACGCCCGCAGACGCCTCGCCGCTCATCGCGACCACCGCCTCGTCGCGGCCGCGACGGCGACCGGGAAGGAGTCGTCGCCCCACTCCAGTGCCCGGATCCCCGCCGACCGCAGCGTCCGGAGCCGCTGGCGGCGCTCGAAGGCGGTCAGCCGCCGGCCGGCGGTCTCTGTCGTCGTCGGATCCGGCGAGAGGACCGTCACGAGGTGCCCGTGCGCGTCGATCCGACGGGCGAGCGTCGCCGCCGTGTCGTCGACGAGCGGCGTGAAGAACAACACCTGCGCGTCGCCCGGGAGCCGCCGCCGGAACCGGCGGAGCCACAGCGACCGGTAGAACCGCTCGCCGCTCGGCGTGGGCGCCAACGCCGGGTCGGTCGCCAGCGTCTCGCGCCCGCGGGCGGCGTGGACGGTCCCGCTGCCGGGCGGGAGCCAGCAGTCGAGCGGCGACAGCGCCGCGATTCCCACTCGGTCGCCGCCGTCGAGGAGCGCGGAGAACGCCTGCCCGGCGGCCGCGACGCTCGCCTCTACCGCCGTCTCCGCGTCGGGGTCGGCCGCGACGTACGCGGACTCGCGGGCGTCGACGAGCAGCACGACGGTGGCGGCGCGTTCCTCGCGCAGCTCGACGGTCGACAGCTCGCCCGTCCGCGCCCGCCGGTTCCAGTCGATCCGCTTGAGCGGGTCGCCGCGGCGGTACTCCCGCGTCGCGTGGAACTCGACGCCGGCGCCGCCCACGTCGGTCGGCACTCTGCCGTGGTGGACGGTCGTCAGCCCGCGCAAGGGGAGGTCACCCCCGGCGGCCAGTTCGGGGGTACAGGCGATCGCGGTCGGCGCGTCGAGGGTCGTCGTGCGCTCACGTGCGCCCGCGACGTCGCGCGTGATCGCGGTCAGCGGCTCCCACTCGTGGTCGCCTCGGGCCGCGCGGACGGTGTACTCGAACGTCACCGCCGCCCCGGGCCGCAGCGCCGTCGCGACCCGCGCGGGGCCGTCGACGACCGCCAGTCCCGGCGGGACGCCGTCGACGAGGCGGAGGTCCGGGAGGGCCGTCTCCCCCGCGTTCTCCGCGCGGACGGTCACGCGCACCTCGTCGCCGGGCGCCGGGGCCTCGTCGCTCACCGAGCGCGTCACCGCGAGCGTCGGCGTCGGCGCCTCGCCCGTCCGGGCGTACACCGCGTAGCCGACGCCGACCGCGCCGGCGAGCACCAGCGACGGCTGCCGGACGAGCACGCCGAGGCCGACAAGCGCCAGC
The DNA here is from genome assembly GCF_900102375.1 of Halorubrum xinjiangense. Lineage (GTDB taxonomy): Archaea > Halobacteriota > Halobacteria > Halobacteriales > Haloferacaceae > Halorubrum > Halorubrum xinjiangense. Next base: position 350,716 of record NZ_FNBO01000001.1, on the reverse strand, counting down.
GCCGCGCCGGCGATCCCCAGCCAGCGGTCGGTCGCGACCTCGCGCCGGTGGTTCCCCTCGGTCGAGGGCTCGGCTGACCGCGTCGCGGCCGGGTCGGTCGCGTTCCGGTTCCTCTCGCCGTCGCCAGCCGCTCCGGTCGCGTTACCGTCCTCTGCGTCCGATCCGGTCGCGTCGTTTCGGTCCGCGCCGCTGGGCCGTGTCCCGTCGCCTTCGGACCCGTCCGGCTCGGCCGCGACCGCGGCGTCCCGCGAATCGCTCACGGCTCGCCCTCCTCGATCCGTTCGATCTCGTCGATCGCGGCCCGGAGCCCGTACCAGTAGTTCGAGCGCCCTCGGATACCGGCCGACAGCCGGACTCGGAGCGGGTACTCGGCCCGCCTGCCGAAGAAGGCGGCCGCGGCGGGATCGTCCGTCCACGTCCCGTCGCCGACGGCCGTCGCCGCGGCCTCCCGCGAGCAGTTGCGGTCGCGGGCGACGGCGTCGACCGCGATCTCCCGGGCCCGGTCGCGGAGGTCCCGGCGGTCCCGGTACCCGCCCGGCGCCGGGTCGGCGGCCCGCGCGATCCGCTCGTCGAGGGCCGAGCCGGGCACCGCGGCCGGCGCGCGCCGCTCCGGTTCGCCGGGCTCGGTCAGGAGCCGACGCCGGTCGCGGCGCGCGTTCGCGTACCTGACCCCCTGAACCACGCCGAGGACGCCGAGCAGCGTGACGACCGCCGAGGTGGGGGAGACGGCGGCCGCGATGCCGCGGTCGAGCGCCGCGAGGAGGCCGACGGCGACCGCCACCACCCCCGCGACCGCGAGCGGTCGCACTACGGATCACCTCCGTCGGCGTCGGCGCCCGCGGCCGCGGTTCGCCCCCGGTTCACGAGTCGCCCCCGTGTCGCTCCTCGATCCGGCGCAGCGCCTCGACGGCGCGTCGCTCGCGGTCGTCGGTCGCGTCCTCGCCGCCGTAGCGCACGCGTTCGAACACTTCGGTGAGCCCGGTCACCGGCTCCTCGTCGACGCCGGCGTCGACCGCGGCGGTCGCGAACTCGGCCGGCGTCGAGGAGGCCGGGCGGTCGACGTCGAGGACGTCGGTCATGTCCCGCCACGCCCGATACACCTCGTTGTCCGCGTCCGAGGACTCGATCCGGTCCGCGGCCTCGCCGGCCGTCCGGCCGATCGCGTCGAGGTCCGGCGGCTCCTCCTCCGGCCCGTCGGACTGGCCGCCCTCGGCGGCGTCGCCCTCGTCGTCGCCGCCGGCGAGGAGGAGCGCGGCGGCGCTCGCGATCACCGCGGCGACGACGACGAGCGCGAACAGGGCCTGCGGCGCCGACGCCGCGCCCTCCCCGCCCCCGAACCCGCCGCCGGCGGCGCCGGCCGGGAACAGCCCCGTCTCGTTGCCGCCGAGTCCGAGCGACATGGAGAGGCTCTGCGCGACCGACCGGCACGTCGACAGGATCCAGAAGAGGGCCCCGATCGGGACGCCCAGCACGCCGGTGACGGCGAGGCTCGCGAACGGTGACGCGGTGTCGCGGTAGGTGACTCCGGCTATCAGCGTCAGTCCGGCGAGCAGCGCGAGCACGGCGGGCGGCTCTCTGAGGAACGGGAAACAGACGCCCGAGACGGAGAACTCGCCCGCCTCGCCCGACGACGTGAGGACGCCGGGGTCACCGGCGTCCTCGCCGACGCTCGAGGCCTCGCCGCCGCCGCCGCCGAACCCGCCGCTGCCGACGTCGACGGCGGTGTCCAGCGTCGCGGCCGCGACGCCGAGCGCGACGAGAGCGAGGAGGGCGACGGCGACCGCAGCGAGGGCGTCCCGCTTCACGTCCCCGAATACGCCGGCCGCCGGGAATAGCTTTCGGCGGGCGGGACGCGGTCGACTCCTCGGATCTGTCCGCCTACGCGTCGTCGCTCCCGTCGACGAGGTCGTCGAGCGGCGTCGTCGGGAACAGCGCGTCGACGTCGGGGTCGGGGTCGACGAGGCGGTAGGCGGTCCCATCACGTTCGACAACGCCGGCGGCCGCGAGGTGGTCGAGGTGGGAGAACGCCTCGCCGGGGCCGTGGAGGACGTGGATCCCCTCCAGCGAGCCGAACAGCGCGGCCGAGACCTCCCACGCGGTCGCGGGCCCGGACTCGTCGAGCACGCCGATCACCCGGCGGGTCCGGTGGCGGTGGTGATCGAGGATCGTCGCCGCGCGGCGGCTCGGCTCGTCGATCCGCCAGCGGTGGCCGGGGTGGGCGGCGTCGAAGTCGCGGGCGACGATCCGCGCGAGGCTCTCCCCGTAGGCGGCGAGCGCCCCCTCGACGCGCACGTCCGCGCCGCCGACGTTGGGGGTGTACTTCGGGAGCAGCGCGTCGCCCGTGAACGCCTCCTCGGTCGCGTCGTCTCCCGCGACCGGCTCGTGGTCGGGCACCATCCGCGGGTCGAACGCGAACCCGGAGAGTCCGGCGGTGTGGCCCGGCAGGTGGAGAGCCTCCAGCTCGACGCCGCCCGCCTCGATCGCGTCGCCGTCGACGAACGTCGTCACGTCGGCGGGCTCCCCGGAGAGGTCCGTGCTGACCGCGTCGAAGAAGTCGGTCAGGCGCTCGCGGTCGGCCGCGGGCATCCCCCACCGCTCGAACGTCTCGCGCTGGAGGTCGCGGTCGGCGAACAGCGGCGTCTCGGTCCCGTCGACGAGGCCAGCGTCCGCCTCGTGGACGTACACGTCGGCGCCGCCTGCGGCCTGGATCTCGCCCGCGAGCCCCGCGTGGTCCGGGTGCCAGTGGGTGAGGACGACCGCGTCGACGTCGGCGAACGCGACCCCGTACTCGGCGAGGCCGTCGACCAACTCGCCGCGCACGTCCGGGAGCGCGACGCCGGTGTCGACGAGCGCGGTCGTCTCGCCGTCGAGCAGGTAGACGTCGTTTGCGCCCTCGAAGACGGTGTTGCCGAGCTGAATCCGTTTCACACGGACCACTCGCCGGCCGGGCATTTCACCGTTTCCACCGCGGCGCGTCCGTTCGGGAGTCAGCGCTTACTCGACGTCGACGCCGGTGAACTCGAAGCGCGCCCCGCCCTCGGCGCCCGCGGTGACCGCGACCGCCCAGCCGTGCGCCTCGGCCACGCGCTCGACGATCGCGAGCCCGAAGCCGGTCCCGTCCGGGTCCGTCGTGTGGCCGGCCTCGAAGACGTCGTCGCGCTCGCCCTCGGGGATCCCCGGCCCGTCGTCCTCCACGTAGAAGCCGCCGTCGAGCTCGCCGACGGTGACGGTGACCGACGGGCCGCCGTGCGTGACGGCGTTCCGCAGGAGGTTCTCCAGCAGCTGTTTGAGCCGGCTCCGGTCCGCGCGGACCGTCAGCGTGGTCTCCGCGCGCAGCGTCGCCGCCGCGGTGTCGACGTTCGCCCAGCACTCCTCGGCGACCGCCGCGAGGGCGACCGGTTCGAGCGACTCAACGTCGACCCCCTCGCGTGCGAGCGTCAGGAGGTCGTCGATGAGCGTCGCCATGCGGTCGTGGGCCCGCGCGACCGCTTCCAGGTGCTCCGAGTCGCGCTCCTCGCGGACGAGGTCGAGGCGTCCCCGCGCCACGTCGAGGGGGTTCCGGAGGTCGTGGGAGACGATGCTCGCGAACTCGTCGAGCCGCTCGTTCTGCCGCTCCAGCTCGCGCTCGCGCCGCTTCCGCTCGCTCACGTCGCGGATGACGCCCACGCGGCCGAGTTCCTCCCTAACGTCGGGGTCGGTCTGCCCGAACCGCATCTCCGCGGGGAACGGGTCGCCCTCGACCGGCTCGAACTCGTACTCGATCGCGCCGGTCTCGCGGGCCTCCTCGCGCATCGCCGCGCGCTCCCGGAGCGCCCGCTCCGCCGTCTCCTCGCTCACCCAGTCGTAGATATCCGTCCCGAGCAGCTCCTCGCGGTCGACGCCCTTCATCTCCGCGTACCGCTCGTTGACGTAGACGATCGTGCCGTCGGGCCGGATGGCGTAGACGGCGTCGTCGAGCGACTCCAGGATCGTCTCGTACCGACGCAGGTCGCGCGCTCGTCGACCCTCATCGCGCTCGCCCATCTGTGTTCGTATTCTGATCCCGTCTGACCGGTAATAAACCATCGTTGGGCGCGGCGCCGCACCTCCGTCCGCCGGGTGTCGGGTCGTTTCGCGGTCGCCGGGTGTCGCGCCGCTCCGCCGTCCTTCGGGCTTCGTTCTGTCCTCAGCCCCCGATCCGTTGGGGCTTTGCTTCTCCCGTCCGTTCGCACCGTATGGAGTACCAACCGGGCGTGTGTAACATCGGACCGACCCAACAGCGACGGCGGCTCCTCCTCGGCGTCGCGTCGCTCGCGCTCGCCGCGGTCTACGTCGCGGCCGTCGTCGCGCTGGCGTGGCCGCAGTGGGCGCTCGTCCTCGCGGTGTTCCCGCTGTACGGCGCCGCGATGGGCGCGTTACAGTACCGCGAGCGCTTCTGTATCGGCTTCGCCGGTGTCGGCGTCTTCGACGTCGGCGAGGGGACGAACGAAGTCCAGAACGAGGCGGCGCTCGCCGCCGACCGCAAGAAGGCGGTCCGGCTCAACGCGAAGGCGGTGGCGATCGGCGCGGTCGGAACGGTGATCGTCTTCGGTGCGGTGAGCGTTCTGTTATAAGCGATTGCCGGAATGCGGTTCGTCGTTTATAAATACCCTTACTGAGCAAGCAGCGAACAGCTCTGAGGCTCAGTCGCTCGTTTATAACTAATTGAGTACGGATCGACGACGAACAGCTCCAAAGCCCCAGCCGCTCGGTTATAAATGGTTGATTGGAGGTCGACGGCGAACAGCTCCAAAGCCCCAGCCGCTCGGTTATAAATGGTTGATTGGAGGTCGACGGCGAACACCTCCAAAGCCCCAGCCGCTCGGTTATAAATGGTTGATTGGAGGTCGACGGCGAACACCTCCAAAGCCCCAGCCGCGAGGGCGCAGTACGCTCGTTGCGCTCCTCGCTCGCTTCGCTCGCTGCGGTGCTTACGTCGCCTACTGCGCCCTCGCGGCTGCCCCTTTGAATCCCACCCGACCGCACAGCACAGCAACCTCACTCCTCCCCAGCCTCGTCAGTCGCCTCCGCTTCGCTCCGGCGACTGACTCCCTCGCGCGTGCTGCTCGCGGCCAAAAGGCCGCTCGCAGGCACGCGCCACCGCACAGCGACGTGGGGTCGTCTCGTGTCGCGTCCGTGTCGGCGTCGCGGTCGCCGGATACACATGAACGTGCGTATAGAAAAGCATTAGAACCGGCTCGGTAACCACGTAAGTGAATGAGTCTGTCCGATGCGGACCACGAGCTCGTGACCGCGGAGCTCGGTCGGGAGCCGACGACGGCCGAGGCCGCGCTGTTCGAGAACCTCTGGAGCGAGCACTGCGCCTACCGCTCCTCGCGGCCCCTGCTGTCGGCGTTCGACAGCGAGGGCGACCAGGTCGTGGTCGGCCCCGGCGACGACGCCGCCGTCCTCGCGCTGCCCGAACCGGACGCCGCGGACCGGCCCGCGGCCGACCGCGACGCCGACGACTACGGCGACACCTACGTCACCTTCGGCGTCGAGAGCCACAACCACCCCTCCTTCGTCGACCCGTTCGACGGCGCGGCGACGGGCGTCGGCGGCATCGTCCGCGACACGATGAGCATGGGCGCGTACCCGATCGGCCTTCTCGACTCGCTGTACTTCGGCGGCTTCGACCGCGAGCGCTCCCGGTACCTCTTCGAGGGCGTCGTCGAGGGCATCTCCCACTACGGCAACTGCATCGGCGTCCCCACGGTCGGCGGCAGCGTCGCCTTCCACGGCGGCTACGAGGGGAACCCCCTCGTCAACGTCGCCTGCGTCGGCGTCACGAACGAGGACCGGCTCGTGACGGCGACCGCCCAGGAGCCGGGCAACAAGCTCGTCCTCGTCGGGAACGGCACCGGGCGCGACGGGCTCGGCGGGGCCTCCTTCGCCTCGGAGGACCTCGCCGAGGACGCCGAGACCGAGGACCGCCCCGCGGTCCAGGTCGGCGACCCCTACGCCGAGAAGCGCCTGATCGAGTGTAACGAGGCGCTGGTCGACGAGGACCTCGTGCTCTCCGCCCGCGACCTCGGCGCGGCCGGCCTCGGCGGCGCCTCCTCCGAGCTCGTCGCGAAGGGCGGGCTCGGCGCGCGGATCGATCTCGACCGGGTCCACCAGCGCGAGCCGAACATGAACGCCACCGAGATCCTGCTCGCCGAGAGCCAGGAGCGGATGTGCTACGAGGTCACGCCCGAGGACGTCGACCGCGTCGCCGCCCTCGCCGAGCGGTTCGACCTCGGCTGCTCGGTCATCGGCGAGGTGACGGACGGGAACTACGTCTGCGAGTTCGCGGGCGACGCGGACGGCGATGGCGACGCGGAGGGCAACGGCGACGACGCCGAGTCCGAGGTCGTCGTCGACGCGGACGCCGAGTTCCTCGCCGACGGCGCCCCGATGAACGACCTCGCGAGCGAGCCGCCGAGCCAGCCCGCCAGGGACCTCCCCGACGACGAGCCCCCGCTCGCCGAGGCCGTCGAGGCCGTCCTCGCGGCCCCGTCGACCGCGAGCAAGCGCTGGGTGTACCGCCAGTACGACCACGAGGTCGGGACGCGCACCGCGGTGAAGCCCGGCGACGACGCCGCGCTGCTCGCTGTCCGCGAGACGGAGGGTGAGAACGATTCCGCCGACGGCGTCGGCCTCGCGCTCGCTTCCGGCGCGAACCCGAAGTGGACCGCGGTCGCGCCGTACGAGGGCGCCCGTGCGGTCGCGCTGGAGAACGCGACGAACCTCGCCGCGACCGGCGCGGTCCCGCTCGCCGCGGTCGACTGCCTCAACGGCGGCAACCCGGAGAAGCCGGACGTGTACGGCGCGTTCAAGGGGATCGTCGACGGCCTCGCGGACGCCTGCTCGGCACTCGAAACGCCCGTCGTCGGCGGCAACGTCTCGCTGTACAACGACAGCGTCGAGGGCCCGATCCCGCCGACGCCGACGCTCGCGGTGCTGGGCACGACGCGGGGGTACGACGCCCCGCCGGCCGCGCTCGACGCCGACCGCGCTGCCGACTCCGAACTGCTGCTCGTCGGCGCCGGCGGCGACGCGCTCGGCGGCTCCGAGTACCTCGCGCACGCTGGCGGCAGCGACCGGTTCCCGACGCTGCCCGACGACTCCGGCGCGGCCGACGACCTCGGCGGCCTCGTCGCGTCGCTCGCGGCGGCCGCCCGCCACGAGTCGACGCTGGCGGCCCACGACGTGAGCGAGGGAGGGCTGGCGGTCGCGCTCGCGGAACTGATCACTGACGACGCCGGGGTCGATGCGACCCTCCCCGACCGCGTCGCGGCCTTCGACGAGACGCCGGGGCGCCTCCTCGTCCAGACGACCGACCCCGAGGCCGTCGCGGCCGCGGCCGGTGACCTCCCCGTCTTCCGGATCGGCGACGTGACGACCGACGGCACGCTCTCGCTCGCGGTCGGCGACGAGTCGGTCGCGCTCTCGGCCGACACCGTCCGCGACCGCCGCGACGTGATCGAACGCGAACTCGCCTGAGCGCTCGCGACGCGGCGGTTCGACGACTCCTCCGGGCGATTTCGACGCCGCGAGAGCGAGCGATACGCTTTTAGGTACTCCTAAAGTATGTGGCGGCAACCGCGGGACGCCGGTCGACTCGGCGCCCGCCCTCATCGATGGCATCTACGGAACCAGTCGGCACGACGCGCTCGGTCGAGTCGGACGACGCGACGGCCGCGGGGTCGGACGACTCCGCGGTCGACGGCCGAGCGAGCGCCGCCTCCGACGAGGAGTCGAGCGCCGCCGCGGACCCCGTCTTATCGCTGTCGGACGTCACGAAGGCGTTCGGCCCCGAGACCGCCGTCGACGACGTGTCGCTCGACGTCCACTCCGGTGAGCTGCTGACGTTCCTCGGCCCCTCCGGGTGCGGCAAGACGACGACGCTCCGCACCATCGCGGGCCTCGAGGAGCCGACAGAGGGGGAGATAACCCTCGGCGACGAGGTCGTCGCCGGCGACGGGTCGTTCGTCCCGCCGGAGCGGCGCGACGTGGGGATCGTCTTCCAGAACTTCGCCTTATTCCCCCACCTGACCGTCCGGGAGAACATCGCGTTCGGGCTGACCGACGCCGACGCCGACGAGAGCGAGGCGCGCGTCGACGAGCTGCTCGAACTGGTCGAGATGGTCGACCACGGCGAGAAGACGCCCGACCAGCTCTCCGGCGGACAGAAGCAGCGAGTCGCGCTCGCGCGCTCGCTCGCGCCGGAACCCGAGGTGCTCCTCTTAGACGAGCCGTTCTCGAACCTCGACGTGCGCCTCCGCGTGGAGATGCGCGAGGAGGTGCGCCGCATCCTGAAGAAGGCGGGCGTCACCGCGGTCTCGGTCACCCACGACCAGGAGGAGGCGCTCTCGATCTCCGACCGCGTCGCCGTGATGAACGACGGGCAGATCGAGCAGGTCGGCCGCCCCGAGTCCGTCTTCGAGCGCCCCGAGTCGAAGTTCGTCGCCTCCTTCCTCGGCCGGGCGTCGTTCCTCGAAGGCGAGCTCCGCGACGGGAAGGTCAAGACCGGGATCGGCCGCTTCGACGCCGTAACGCTGGAGGGGTACGACACCGTTTACGACGGCGCGCCCGTCGACGTTCTGGTGCGCCCCGATGACCTCCGCGCGACGCCCGCGGCCAGCGAGCTCGCCGACGGCGTCGTCACCTCGCGGCAGTACGTCGGCCCCTCGTTCGTCTACCGGGTCGAGCTCGACTCCGGCGAGGCGGTCCACTGCCTGCACAACCACGTCGAGGAGTTCGACCTCGACGAGCCCGTCACCTTAGAGCTCACCGCGGACCACCCGCTCGCCTGGTACCCGCGGTAAGCGAGCCGCTACTGGCGGGTCGTGAGTCGGATAAAATACGACGAGCGACGGCGCTCAGAAGGTCGCGAGGAACGGCACCGCGTACGCGATCAGTAGGCCGACGAGCGTGACGGCCGCGCCGATGCCGACCTCGCGGCTCCCGAACTCCTGCATCGGGGCGGTCACGCGTGCGTCCGGGTCGGGCTCGTGCGAGTGGTCGTCCATGCTCGCGGATCCGGCCGGGGGATACATAAGGCCACCTGAACGGAACAGCAGAAGCGACGAATGCGATCTCCCGTCGGCTCGTTCTCGGGGAGATTTATTAGACGGTGCGTGAACCGACACGTATGACCGGTGTCGAACTCACCGATCGTGGACTCGTCGTCGACCGCGAGCCCAACCGGCTCGACGAACTTGCGGTCGGCTTCTCCGAGATTCTCTCTCGACTCGATATCGACCACGTCTTTGTCGCCGGCTACGTCGCGATCCTCGCCGGCCGATCGCGGTCGACCGAGGACATCGACGTGTTCATCGAGCGCTGTCCCGCCGAGCGGATCGACAAACTCGTCGCCGAACTGGAACAGGAGGGATACTGGGGCCCCGCGATGCCGCTCTCCGAGATGTACGGTAACCTCTCTAAAGGGACGAATATCTGGGTCGCTCCGGATGGCGAGATGACGCCGCACCTCGAGGTGAAGTTCCCGAGCGACGAGTTCGACGACGCGTCCCTCGCGAACGCCGTGGACGCGCACGTCGGCGACCGCACGGTTCCCATCGGACCGCTGGAACTCCAGATCGCGTACAAGCTCTCGCTCGGCGGTCGAACCGACCTCGAAGACGCCGCGCACCTCTACACCCTCTTCGGAGAAACGCTTTCCCGGGACCGGCTCGAAACGTGGGTCGAACGACTCGACGTCGAGGACCGCTATGAGCGACTCACGAACGCCTGAGAAGGGCTCGGCCGGAGCTGACGACGGTCCCGAGCGACCGCCCCGTTACGAGCAGGTGATCCGGTGGGCCGAGTACATCAAAGCACAGCCGCCGGAGGTGTGGGGCCCACAGCAGAACGCGGTCGTGAACGGACAGATCGAGAGCGCGCAGGCGGTCGACGTGAGCGCCGAGGACACAAAGCGGATCCGGGAGTTCGCGCGAGCGGAACTCGACGAGGCAGCGGATTTCGATACGGAACATGCGGAGAGATGAACGCGAGGTCGATCGAGTAGTCCGCAATCGGTCCTCGAGTGAGTCCAGTTTTTTGAGAGCGATACGGAACTTAGGATGAATCGTCGCTGGGATGGGCTTCGTCAACGGTATTTCCGCTCCCGGGATCCGGATTCTCGAAGACGCCGATTCCCTCGACCTCCACTCCTGCGATGGGGCCCTCGAGATCGTCGTCATCGAAATTATCTATCCACAAATCTTCGTTCACATGGACCGTCTCAAAGCTCTCGCTCTCGGTATTCCCCTCGTCGCCGCAGTACAGTTTCGCACTAACGGTTCCGTCGCTCCCGTTGCCGCCGCCGTCGTTCTCGGTCGTAAGGACGCGGACTTTCTCCGCGCTTCCGAAGAATTTCACTTTCTCGACTTTGTCCGTCACGTCCTCGTTGGCTTCGTCGTCGTCTTCCTCGCACTCGACTGTGAACGTCCGCGTTTTGTCCACGCTCGTCCCAGTTTCGTCGACTTCGCCTGTAAAAGTGAGTTTGAGATCCAGCGATCCGTCCTCGTCGCATTCGGCGATCACGTTGGCGGACTCACCTGTCGGAATATCCACGCCGACAGAATCGTCGTCGCCGTCTTTCTCGTCACCTCCGTCAGATTCGACTTCGATCTCGATTTCGTCGTTCTCTTCGGCTTCGATTTCGACTTCGCCCTCGCTCGACGGAAGCGCCGCGGTCACGGTCAGACCGAGGTCTCCAGCGAACTGGTTTTTGATCCGGACGAACCCCTCGCCAGATCCTTCTTCCAGCCCCAGATACGCGTTTTCGTCCTCCACGACGTTCACCTCTACGCCGCGCTCGGCCTCGACGCTGCTGAACGCGCCGGTGCCGACGCTCATCGCGCCGGAGCTCGCGCCGCCGAGCAGCAGGATGAGGTTTCGTCGTTTCATTTACGATGGGGTCGCACGGTTCGTTCACTCGACACAACGCGTCCGGATCCTAAGGTTATGCGGCGCCGGAATCCCTGACAGGCGCCGCTTGAAACTGCCCGCCCTACGTCAGTTCCGGCGGTTCGTCCGGTTCGCCGACCTTCATCTCCGCGGTGTAGTACTTGTGCGTGATCGCGGAGAACGCGAACGCGACCACGATGGCGACCGTCCACGCCATGTCGGGCAGCAGGATGAACGGCCACGCGCCGAGCCACACCGCGCCGGTGAGCGCGACGGCGACGCCCGAGAGCCCGAGGTAGTAGGTGCTCCACGGGATCTCCTTCCCCTCGACGACGTCCATATATAAATCGACGTTCTGGATCGCGGGCGTCGGCTCGACGACGCCGCGGTCCTTGTTGAAGTCGACGACGCCCGCGTCGTCCATCTTCGGCAGGTGGGACTGCTGGAGCGCAGTGTACACGCGCTTGCGCTCGTCGCCCGTGATCTCGGCCGTGTCGATCCCGTTCTCCCACGCCGCGATCTGTTCGGCCATGTCGCCGATCTCGAACCGCTCTTTCTCCTCCCGCTTCAGCAGATGGACTGCGAACCGTCGCCGCTGGTTCGCCAGCACGTCGAACAGCTCGTCTTCGGACACCTCCGTCGCCGGTTCTGCCCCTCCCCCGTCGATCTGCTGTGCCGACGCCATTTCTGTCAGACACATATGAATCGGCCAACATAAATCCCGTGGTTATGATAATCTGCTAAACTTTCTCGCCGTTCAAAGCGTAGCCAGTTCGAACGCGATTTCCCGCGTTTCACGGGCTAAGAACCCGATAAATGGGGTCATACGCCTCGCAGATACGAATTTTGACTCCTTACTATCATATTATAGTAATTATAACCGCGCCGAAAAAGCCCTGATTGTCGTTTCAGGACGGGCCTGAACGCGGTCTCAGGATCGGCTTGAACCGATCCACCCCGGATTCAGGTGGGGGCGGAACCGGGCGACCGAGGTTTCAGTCTCGCCCGGAACTGTTTCTGGAAATTCATAACGATATGGGATAGGCCCCATGGGTGAAGTAGAGCGACCCCGGGTGACGCGGGATGTCTCGCGTCGACGGCTCGCGGGTCGTGTGCGGTCAACGAGGTAAACAACAATGGCAAACCGACGCAAGTTCATCGCCGGACTGGGCGCATTGGCTACGGGTAGTGCGGCTGCTGTAGGTACGGGGGCTCTTGAGACCTCCGCATCCGAGCGGACGGTTAATGTGAACGTCGCTGCTGACAGTTCTGGTTTCGTTGAGATTGCGGCAGAGAACAGTACGTACGCTTCTGGTACTAGCGATGGTCAGCTCGAACTGGATTTCAACAGTGACTCTGGCCTTGGGGTTATCGCTGGCGATGCTCAGGGGCTCAACCCCGACTCAACGTTCACTTTTGAAGAGGTATTCAGCGTTAGGAATGGCGCTGGACAAGGCGATCTGTATGTCGTTATCGAAGCAACTGGCTTCGAATTAGAAAATATTGAACTCACGGCAGAAGGAAGTGAGGCAGATGATATCTCTGGTGGAACTTCTCTACGTGCCGAAGACTACAGTGATACGGCTAACGTGCCAAAGCTTGTCCAGCCTGACAAAGTTGATGTCGATATGACTATTGAGACAAAAGATGATGGTACGACGGGTAATGTCGGTGGAACGCTGACTATTCACGCTGCTACCGGTGGCAATCAAGCTAAACTCTCGGATGTGCTCGGATCCGACTCGTAATACAGGCTACTAGCTACATCCAACACCTCCTCAAATGAAGCGCCGAACCTATCTACTCGGTTTGGCCGCTGCTACTGGAGGAGGCGCGTCGGCCATGGGAACTGGTGCTTTCAGTACCGCCCGAATTGAACGGCAAGTGTCGATCAAAGTCGTCCCTGATAACGAGGCGCTACTATCGCTGAGGGTCCCCTATTCGGGAGACACGATCCAAATTGATGACGGCAGGTTAACCATTGACGCCGCAGAAGGAGATGACGACGAGGGGGTAAAAGCCGGCTCAACTCACGAGTTCGGCGATTGGAACCCTTCCAGTAAGGTCGTTACACCTACAATTCAAGTGATGAACAAAGGCTCGCAGGCTCAAAATGTTGAGTTCAGTTATAGCTGGGATCAGGACAACATAGGAAGTTCCTCTATGCGATGGTTCTTCAGCTGGCAGCCAACCGGCCAGAACAAAAAACAGTTCACAGTTGATAACTCACAGAGCGAAGCGGGTATAACGGCTCGAAACATCACACCGGGGAACCCGATAAACATAGCATTCCGCGTTACTGCGGATGAGGCGCATGATGACATCTCCGGAGAGATCTCTCTGGAGAGTACAGCAACTGAAAAGGAACTGCCTAGCCACAGAAAATCAGATACATAAAAAACTTCCAAATTGTGGGGTTTCTTTTCCCTAAATCTGATTTTCGGCTCAGTGCCGTTATCCATGTTTAAATAATTATTTGAAAGGTGACTTGCCCATGCCTACCACCCGCCGCACCCTGACCCTCGCCCTGCTGCTCGTAGCCGCAGGGTCGCTCGCGTTCGCCACGGGTGCGGCGGTGATCGACGGTCCGGCCGACACCGTCGCCGACGGAGACCTCGCGGTCCAACCGGCCGACGGCCCGAACGGGCGGTACGCCTACTTAAATGACAACGACGAGATCGCGATCGACGTCTCGGCGTCGAATCCGAATATCAAGGACCCCTCCTTCGAGGGCGTCAACGTCGGTTCGACCGGTACGATCGACGACGTGTTCACGATCACGTACACGGCCGATGAGTACGCGCACGTGTGGATCGAGTACGCGAGCGAGAACGTCACCTTCGTCGCCGACGGCGACTCGATCGAGGGCGAGGCGAACAACGTCACGCTCGCGCCAAACGAGACGGTCACGATCGGCCTCGCGCTCGACACGCGTGGGAAGGCCGCCGGGACGCAACTGGGCGCCGACGAGTTCTCCATCGAGGCGAAGATCGCGGAGCCCGACGAAATGGCGGGAACGGGCGCGTCGACACAGCAGACCGACGGCGGCGGCGCGACAACGACGGTCACGTCCCCGAACGCGACCCACCGCGGATTCGTCGCGAGCGACGTCGACCGCGGCGAGGAGGTCCGGTTCCGCGCCGAGGGGATGGAGCTCGACCGCGACGATGTCACGCTCGAAGGGATCGACTTAGAGGGCGTCCGGAACGAGCGCGTCGAACTCACCGCAGCGGGGAGTCCGGACCCCGTCGCGAACGGGAGCGCGCTGACCGCGCCGACGCGCCCCCGGCCGGTCGGGTACCTCGCGCTCGACTACGACTTCGCGCCCGACGCGGTCGACGCGATGACGATCCGGTTCAGCGCGGACCCAGCCCACCTCAACGAGACCGGGACCGACCCCGCCGACGTGACGCTCTACCGGCAGACGGACGCGGGCGACTGGGAGGCGAAGCCCGTCGAGGTCGTCGACGAGGATGTCGTGGAGATCCTCGGACTCCCCGAGGACCGCGTCCACTTCCGCGCGCGGACCACGGAGTTCTCGACGTTCGCGGTCGCGGCGCGCGAGCCCCGGTTCGACGTGATCGAGGCGACGCTCGCCCCCGAGGCGATCGACCCCGGCGAGAACGCCACCGTCCGGGCGACCGTGCGGAACGGGGGCGGCGCGGCGGGCGAGCGCGCGGTGACGCTGACGGCCGACGGCGACCCGATCGCGAACGAGACGGTCGCGCTCGCGCCCAACGAGACGGCGACGGTGGCGTTCGACGCGACCGTCGAGACCGCCGGCGCGTACGAGCTCGCGGTCGACGGCACCCCGGTCGGCACGCTGCTCGTCGGGGACCCGGCTGACGACTCCGCGGGCGGCGACGAGGGGAGTTCCGCCGGGGCGGACGGAGCCGGCGAGATGGACGGAGCCGGCGGGACGGATGGAGCCGGGGAGACGGACGAATCCGGCGGGACGGACGAATCCGGCGGGACGGACGAATCCGACGCCGGCGACGGCCCGACCGAGGAGCCCGGCGGGATCGACTTCGTGGAACTCGGCGGACTGCTCGGTGCGGTCGCCCTCGCCGTGGCTACCCTCGCGCTGTTCCGCCGGATGCCGCGCTCGTGAGGGCCGACGGTTCCCGGGACGGCCTCTCGTCTCGACTGGTGTGGGGCGCTCCCCGGCTGTCACCGCCGAGACGCGCGCCGACAGCTCTTAACCGCTGGTCGACCTTTTCGAGCGCGTGACACCGTCCGCGACAGACGCGGGGGACCGCGCTGCCGACGCCGCCGACCGGCGCACGGACCGCGCGTTCCGCCGTGAGCTGCTCGCGAGCGTCCGCGCGATCGACCTGCTCGTCCTGCTCGCGGTGCCGGCGGTCCTCCTCGCGGTCTTCGCGCTGCCGGAAGCGACCCGGCGGTCGCTTGCGTTCGCCTACGCGGATCCGACCGCGCTGTCCGCGTTCACCGCCCACTACGTCCACCTGAGCGCGGACCACCTCCTCGGGAACCTCGCCGGGTACGGCCTCCTCGCCGGGGTCGGCTACGCGCTCGCGGTCCTGAGCGGACGCCGCCGGCTCTTTTTCACGGCGCTCGTCGCCTTCCTCCTCGCCTTCCCGTTCGCGCTGTCCGCGCTGAACCTCGCCGTCCCGCGGGACGCGGTCGGCTTCGGCTTTTCCGGCGTCAACATGGCGCTCGCCGGCCTGCTCCCGATCCTGTGGTTCTGCTACGCCCGCGACCGGTTCGCGCCCGCGGCCTCGGTCGGCGCGCTGCCCGCGGCCTTCTTCGCGCTCGTCGGGTGGATCGCGCTCCTGGCCCTGCCGGTCTCGACCGAGGGCGACGGACAGGCGGGGCTCGCGATTGTCGTCGCCGGCGCGCTCCTCGCGGTCCTGTACGCAGCCAGCAGCGGGGTGCGGTTCCCGCGGTCGGTTCGGCCAGGGGTGAAATCGCTTGCGGCGCGCCCCGGCTACGGGGACCTGCTCGCCGTCGGCGCGGTGGTGGTCGTCGGCTACCCGGTCGTCGGCTTCCCGTCCGACCCCGTCGGCGGCGGGGGCGTCGTGAACCTGTACGTCCACCTGCTCGGCTTCTGTCTCGGCTTCATCGGCCCGTTCGCGCTGCTCGCGGCCGGCGTCTTCGACGAGTGACCGTCCCCACCCTCCGGACTCGCCTCCACCCACGAACTTATTAGGGCACGCCGCCGTTCAGCTATCGACGGCCACCTGACGTACGAACGACACGAACCGTTTCGCGGCGGCGCCCGCTGCGAGATAGTCTCCGAGCCGAGCCCGACACCATGTCCATCAACCGAACGCTGTCCGTGGCCCTTCAGGCGGCCGCGGTGCTGGTCGTCGTCTCGCTCGTCGTCGGGCAGCTCCTCGGCCAGCCGATCCTCCTCAGCTACGTCGAGACCGGGAGCATGCAGCCGACGCTCAACCCCGGCGACGGGTTCGTCGCGATCCCGGCCCAGATCGCCGGCGGGATCGGCTCCGGCGACGTGGTGACGTTCGACGCACAGGAGATCCAGGGCGGCGGGCTGACGACTCACCGCGTCGTCGAGGAGACCGAGCGCGGCTATATCACCCGCGGGGACAACAATCCGTTCACCGATCAGGACGGCGGCGAGCCGGTCGTTCAGGACGCGGACGTGGTGGCGAAGGCGCTTCAGGTCGGCGGGAGCGTCGTCGTGATCCCCCACCTCGGGACCGTCGCCATGGGGTTCCAGTCCGTACTCGACGCCGTTCAGACGCAGCTGGCGGTGACGTTCGGCGTCCGCTCGCTCCAGGGCACGCAGGGGCTCGCGTACATCGTCTTCGGGCTGTCGGTCGTCGCGTACGCGGTCGACTGGTACCTCAACGCCGGCTCGCGCGACCGGGACTCGCGCGACCGCTCGCGCGACGACGGCACCTCCGTGTTCGCGATCCTCGGCGTGCTGGCGCTCGTATTAATGGCGACGGCAACCGCGGCGATGGTCGTCCCGGGTGGGACACAGGAGTACGGCGTCGTGAGCGCCGAGTTCGAGTCTGAGAACCCGACCGTCATCGAGAGCGGCACGAGCCAGGAGCTCGAGTACGTCGTCCCCAACGCCGGACTCGTCCCCGTGTACGCGTACGTCACGCCCGCGAGCCCGGGCGTCGACGTCGACCCGCAGCGGCTCTCGGTCGGCAGTCGCGGCGAGGCGTCGACGACGGTGACGCTGTCCGCGCCCGACGAGACGGGGTACTACCGCCTGTTCGTCGTCGAACACCGCTACCTCGCGGTGTTGCCGCCCGGCGTCGTCGACGAGCTGTACGGGGTTCACCCCTGGGCCCCGCTCGTCGCGATAAACGGGCTGCTCGGCGGCGGTATCGTCGGGATCGGGCTGCTGCTCCTGCGCGGCGAGCCCGCCCGGATCCGGTCGCGCGACTCCCGCGAGCGCCCCCCGCTCTACAAGCGACTCCTCCGCGAGCTCTACAGGTGACACATGTCTTCAGCTCACGACGAACGTCGACTCCGACTCCGCGCCGTCTTGAACGCACAGTCCACCGCGATCCTCGTCGTCTGTCTCCTCCTCGTCGCGGTCGGGGCGGGGCTCGCGTACACGACGCACGTCGACCCCGGGACGGAGACGGAGAGCCGCACCGTCTCGTCGCTCACCGTCGAGAGCGAGTACCGCCACAGCGCGACCGTGACGGAGCCGAACGCCGTCTTCGAGACTGGCACGGTGCTCGACGAGCGAAACACGTACTTCGCGCGGGTTGCCCCCGAACTGGACGTGACCGTGGCGACCAGCTACGCCGCGCCGACCGCCGAGAGCGTGACCGTCGAGGTCGGCTCCACGCTCGTGATGCGGAACGTCGGGGAGGAGGGGACCGTCTACTGGCGCGAGACGGAGCCGCTCGCGTCGGAGACGTCCTCGAGCGTTTCGCCCGGCGAGACGGTGAACGCCTCGTTCGCGCTCAACAGCACGGCGATAGACGAGCGCGTGGCGTCGATCGAAGACGAACTCGGCGCCTCCCCCGGCGAGACGGAGACGTTCGTTAGGACGGAGGTGACGGTCGACGGGTCGATCGGCGGGGTCCCGACCGCGTCGACGCAGACGCTCGACATGACGCTCGACCACGGCGGCGACACCTACTCCGTCTCCGAGCCCGGCGTCCAGTCCGACACCACGGAGCGGACCGAGCAGGTGACCGTCGAGCGAGAGTACGGCGTGCTCCGGTCGTTCGGCGGCCCGCTCCTCCTGCTCGTCGGCCTCGTCGGCGCCGGCGGAGTCGGGTACGCGAGGTGGGAGTACGAGCTCGCGCTCACGCCCGCGGAGCGCGAGTACCTCTCGTACCGCGACGACCGCTCGGAGTTCGCGGAGTGGATCACGACGGTCCGGCTCCCGGCCTCGGTCCACGAGCGTCCGACTGCCGAGGCGGGATCGCTGCGAGACCTCGTCGACTTCGCGATCGACAACGACACCGGCGTCGTGGAGGACCCCGACACCGGCGCGTTCCACGCGGTCTCCGGCGAGTTCCTCTACACCTACCGCCCGCCCGCGCCGGCGGCGGACTCGACTGCGACCGACTCGTCTCTCTCGATGGACGGCGACTCGCCGGACGACGAGCACGGCGCCGCCGCCGACGTGATCGAGGACGGGGACGGCCGGGAGACCGCCTCCCGATCGACGGGCGGTGGCGAGGCAACGCCGGACGAAGGAGGCGACAACCGCGCCTGATCTCGTCGGCCCGCGTCGGCGAGCGTGTTCGGGTGAAAGAGATCGGGCGAAAAAGTTCGGAGTTTCGACCGCGAGAGACGCGCGTGCGTTGTCGTCCGTGCGTTTCGATTACCTACGCCGACGCCTCCTACGCCGACGCCTCGTAGCCGGCGTCCTCGATGGCGGCCACGACCGCGTCCACGTCGACGTCGCCCTCGACCGTCGCGGTGCCCGCCTCGTGGTCGGCGCTCGCGGACTCGACGCCCGGCAGCTCGCCGAGCGCGTCGGTCACGTTGTCCTCGCAGCCGGTACACGACATGCCGTCGACATCTATCGTCGTCATGCGCGGCCGTAGGCGCCGCGGGCACAACTGCCTTTCCGTCGCCCCCGAGGCCGACCGGTTTTCCGGACGCCGCTGGTCCGGCCCGTTCTCTCTGACCCCCCGCCTGCCGGACGGCTTTTGCCCGCGCCGGTCGAACGCCCGGCCATGCGCACCCTCGACGAGACGGACCGAGAGAT
The DNA here is from genome assembly GCF_900102375.1 of Halorubrum xinjiangense. GTDB lineage: Archaea > Halobacteriota > Halobacteria > Halobacteriales > Haloferacaceae > Halorubrum > Halorubrum xinjiangense. Next base: position 331,623 of record NZ_FNBO01000001.1, on the reverse strand, counting down.
CATCCGACTGCTGCTTTCCGACGCCAGGCGCCCGTACAGCGACATCGCCGAGCGCGTGGACCTGTCGGCGCCCGCGGTGTCCGACCGCGTCGATCGGCTCCGCGAGGTGGGCGTCATCGAGGGGTTCACCCTCCGGATCGACGGCGACGCGCTCTCCGACGGGCTGCGGGTCCTCGCGACGCTCGCCGTCGCGCCCGCGGACGCCGAGCGCGTCCACGAGGCGGTCGCGGGCCATGAGCGCGTCGAACACGCGTTCCTCACCGCCGACGGCGAGGTGACGGTCGTCGCGCGCGTTGAGGAGGGAAGCGCCCGCGACCTCGTCGACGACGCGGTCGGATTGGAGACCGTTGAGGAACTGTCGGTGCGGCCGCTCGACGCCCACGAGTGGTCGCCCGCGGTCGGCGACGCGGACCTCGCGGTCGAGTGCGTCGAGTGCGGCAACACCGTCACCGCCGAGGGGGAGTCGGCCCGGATCGACGGGACGCTGTACCACTTCTGTTGTGGCTCCTGTCGAGAGAACTTCGAGGAGCGGTTCGACCGGATCGAAGAAGGAGCGTAGGCGGGGAGCGGTCCCAGACGCGCCGAAGAGAGTAACGTACTTGAGTGCCCGCCGGTTAGCCGAACTCGCAGTCCCGTGGTGTAGTGGCCAATCATAATGGCCTTTGGAGGGAATCCGTCCGCGTTTGCGGCTCACACGCGGCTGTCGGTCGTTCCTGCCAGAACGCCCGTCGGATGCCCGAAGTCAGCCATTGACGGCGGTTCGAATCCGCCCGGGACTATGCCTTCGGAGTCTAGAATCCTCACACGCCAGCGTCTGCGCGCCGTCGACCTCCTGGTCCGGGATCGCGCCGATCTCGATGTTCTCGGCCCACTCGCGGTCGTGGTAGCGGAAGAACTTCCGAAAGGCCTTCCGGTAGTTCCGGAGCGTTCCTTCCGCCATCTCGCGCTCGTGCTTGTACCGGAAGAGCAGCTCGTCGACATCCGACCGTTCCATGTCGACCAGCGGGGTGTCGGCGCGCTCGGCGCTGAGACGGAGGTCGGAGCAGTTGTTGACATTCGTGCTCGCGGCGAGGTTCCGCTGGGTGTCCTGGTAGCGGATGAGCTCCTTGATCGCCTTTCGGTCGCGCTCGTCGATGTCCGCGCCGTCGAGCTTCCGGAGTTGGTACTGGAACTGGTCGCTGAAATTGTGGATGTCGCTCACGCTTGCCATAAATATCAAAAAATAAATACTAAGAACACGCGTTGGTTACGATTACGGCAAACTGTTGAATTGAAGTACACTTCAAAGCGTAAACTGGCTTTTTATGCCTGATTCTTTGTCTTCTCGTTGGATCGATTTCTGAACCAATCAAGTTACCACAGCTTCATTTTCTCTCCCACTCTAACAGGGCGTTTGGACAAGCAATATAGATACTAGCGATTGGCGCGGTGGTGGTAGAGACAAAGAAAGAGGTGGAATCTGGGTAAAATTGAGGAAAAGCTAGAATGACCTATCTGTGATAAGCGAGCTAGCCCGGGTCTGTTGACATGATCCCCTCGGTTTCACATCTAACAGCTCTTTATTCTCCCACTTACGGTCCTTTCTTCATTTTACCACCTCCATACTTCTTCATACCTTTCTTGCGTGGGCCGCTTCAAACGGCTCTCGAACGCTCAAAAACGAAATAGGCGGCCACAGGATTCAAATAAATGGAGGTGGTACACAAATGCGTAAGAATGGATTCCCCCGGCTCTATCAAGGTCCTCGCTCGACAATAGAGGTTCTCCGTGCCGTTGTCAAGGGGAACACCACCCAGGAAGAACTGGCCGACGCGATGGACGTCGGTGAGAGGACCGTTCATAATCGTGTTCATGATCCTACGGCTCTCGGTCTTCTTGGACGCGAAAACGGCGAGTATACTATCCGTGACCAAGATGACGTGATGAAATTCTTCCAACTGGAAGATCGAACCGTACTAAAAGAGAGGTTTGTTGAGCTGCCCGCAGTGAGTGAAATTCTTGATGAATTAAACGGCGGTCAGATGTCCACTGAGCGAATTGGCCGACTCATTGCCTTTCACACTGATTCAAAGGCGATCGACAGTGGGACATTCAAAACATATGGCCGTGTCTACGCCAACTGGATCGACTACCTAAGACTAGGATTCGCAGGGAATGAGACGCTCTACTCCGAGAAACCTCCCGACACCGAACGTAACCAGCGGCGGGGTCCAAAAGACGAGAGTTCTGGGTACCCCAAGGTGAGACCGGAACTGGTCTTCGAAGCACTACCCATGATTGACGCTGGGATCGAGAGTTCAACAGAACTAGCCGAACACTTTGACTTTTCAGATAGCTACGCCAGCAAGCTTCTATCCACCTGCTATTCGCTGGGTATTGCTGAAAAAGACGCTGGAGACGTTGTCTTGACCGAGTTCGGTGAAAAGGTTCTCCGGGCGTCAGACGAGGAACGGAAGCAACTCATTCGGGATGCCCTCTGGAACGTGAATTTAGTTCAAGAATACTGTGAACTGGCACCAAATGAGGAGTTTCGAAATCAGGAGTTGATGGCAGAAGTCAATGACGAGTACGATAAGGGCTGGAGTGAGAGTACGGTGAGCACTAAAGCCAAGCGCTTGTACCAGTGGTTCATCTACTCAGGTCTCTTTGTTGAGGTCAAGAAGGGAATTCTTATCCCCCACGCTTCGTCTGATGGGTCGCAGAACGGAGACGGTCAGGAGTCCATGAATCGTTATGTCTAATTCTGACCCTCGCCCGGACGTCCTAGATCTGTTGAAAGCAATTCTGCTGCCGGGCAGCGATATCGTTCAGAACTTTGCCTCGGAGGTCAGGATGGAGGCTGAGAAAACTGAGTGGTCAGAATCGCTTAATCGAATTGAAGGAATGGGTCTCCTGCTCACTGCTTTCGCACTAACTGTCCTCCTTGTGGCAGTCATCATTGCCAACGGCTGGATCAACGACCTGATCAGGGTCATTGGACTCTCACCGACTATTGTGCTCACCATCGCGATTCCACTTCTATACCTTCATGGCATTATCTCCGCATTAAGAAGGATTGATGCCGGAGAGTCAGTCTTGATGAGCTTGGGCGATCACGATGATGAGACGGCTAGAAGCCTCAAAATAACGACCGGTGGTGTGTTCGTTTCAGCCGCTTTTTTCATGATTTTCTCTCTAGGCTCTGGCATAGTTGAGACGATTCTCATTGTCATGATGTCTCTCGTCATCGCGGGCTTTCTTACCGTGGGGCTCACCTGTTGGCTTCGAGTGGCGTTGAGCAAGTAGGTTCACTCAAAGATTCAAAAATCGAAATACCACCGCCGCCAGGGACTATTCGATATCGTCTATACGTACAGAAAACAATTTAAACAAATCCAGATTCAGAAGAGATACCAAACCACACACAAATATCAATTATTTGTGGTTCTCCGCGTTTAAAATTCTAGTAAATTTATATGTCAGCGTGAATCCCGGACTCGTATGGCTGTCTGCCCAACCTGTGGAAATACCGGATTCGATGGTAAAACCGGTGTTAGACGACACCATACTCAAGCACATGATTCTCCACTACCTAACCGAACGTGTCTAAATTGTGCCACGGAATTCTACGATAAAAACTCGCAAAGAAAATTGTGTGATGAGTGTTTGAAAAACAAGAACTCAATTGATCAGAAGCCAGTCTCTATATCTCTTCCAGATGACACCAACTGGTCCAATTTAACATCGTACCAACGGTATTACTACAAAAACCGAGAAGAGGAAATAGAACGATCCAATAAACGCAAGCAAAAAATACGTGAGTGGTACAGAAATGAAATCAAACCACAGTATCAGTGTGTAGAATGCGGGGAAGATCATCCAGCAACTATTGACTTCCACCATCCAGAAGGCATTGAGAAAGGCGATTCTATATCCACGTTGTTATCGAATTCCGCATCAAAACAGCGAATTTTGGAGGAAATCAAACGGTGTATCCCGCTCTGTGCGAACTGTCACAGGATCCTACACTCCGATAAAAAATATAATATCGAAAAATAACTTTGTAATTCTGTTTATTTATCCGAGAAGAACTCGTCGAAGAGATCTCGGACGCGTCCCTCGATCTCGTCGCGGATCTCGCGGACGCGCTCGAGGTCCTGTCCGTGGGGGTCGTCGAGCGCCCAGTCGCGGCCCTCGACGCCGTCGGCGAGCGTCAGCGTCGAACATCCCATGGTGGCGACCACGTCGCACGCGTCGAGCTCGGCGGTCGAGACCTCTTGGGGAACGCGGTCGGCGAGGTCGATGTCGAGTTCTCGCATCGCCTCCACCACCTCGGGGTGGACCTCGTCGGCCGGATGCGTTCCGCCGGTCACGACCTCGACGCGGTCGTCGAGGCCGCGCTCGCGGCGCTCGCGCTCCGCGAAGGCCGCCGACATCTGGCTGCGACCGGCGTTCTGGACGCAGACGAACCCGAATGTCACGACGTCGTCGTCGTCGTTCATACCCGTGCGTTCCGGCGCACCCGATTAACGGTTCCTAAGAGGACTATAGAGCGCTATGTATTCCGCGCGACCTCGTCGCCGACGAGCGGGGTCCGCCGACCGTCGCTCACTCCAGCACGACGGAGAATCCCCACGCCGTCGACGACTGCGGTTCGGCGTCGTCGGAGACGACCGAAATCGTCGTCTCGAACCGGTACTCGCCCACCGGGAGGCAGGCGTCCTCGCCGGGCGTCGCGTACAGGTCGACGAGGCGCTCGCTGGACTCGCCGGGGTCGAGCGCGAACGTCCGGTACTCCTCGGTGATCGCAATGGCGTCGGTCAGCCGCCAGCAGCCGGGTTCGGCGGGGTACTCCTCGCCGCCCGGGAGGAGCACGAGCGCGCCGTCCCCGTCAGAAACGTACTCGAAGTGGACGGCCCGCCCCTCGCCGACGCGAATCGGCTCGTCGCCCGCGTTCGTCAGCGTCGTGCGGAGCTGCGGCGGGTGGGCCTCGGTCGCGGCCTCCCGAACGACCTCGACGGCCGACTGGACCCAAAAGTCCGCGTCGTCGTCGACAGCGACGAGCGAGACCCCCGGCCCGCCGGTCCCCTCGGGACGCGTGCCGCCCGCGTCGGTGCCGTTGCTACCGTTCCCGTCCCCGCCGGGGCCGGTCGACGCGCAGCCGGCGAGGGCTCACAGTCCGCCCGCGCTCGCGCTGCCGACCCCGCGGAGGTAGCGTCGTCGCGTCGGTGTCATATGTCCGACAGCACTGGCGCGCCTATAGCCTTGGTGTCGGGAAGCGGTCCACCTCTTAACCATGTGTGTCATTTTTTACCATGCGGATCGTGGGTGTCATATGGACCTCAGCGACTACCGGGCGGCGGTCGCGGCGAACCGGCGAAAACACGGCTTCGAGGCGGTCGACGAGCGGACGGACGAGTTCGAGCGCCTGTGGACGACGCGCGAGGCGGACGACTCGCTCGGATCCGTCGTGGCGTTGGCGACGCTCGTCGAGGCGGAGGGACTAGACGCGGAGACGCTCGCGGACACCGCGGCGTCGCTCCGCGACGTCCTCGTCGACACCGTCGATCCCCGTCCCGGGCGCGCCGACGGCGGCGAGGCCCCGACGCCCATCGGCTACGTGACGTTCGCGGCTCCGGACCCCGACGCGTCGGTGCTCGACGCAATGGCAAACTTCACCGTCGCGAAGCGCCGGACGAACGTGTTCCCGCTCGTGTACGACGCCGAGGCCGAGCGGCTCCACCGCCACGAGGTGCCGCGGCTGAAGGGGCGCGGCATCTACCGCCGCCAGGCCGACGACGCCGAGCGGCTCTTTGAGGTTTAGATAGTGGGCAGTGGATCGGGTGTGAGCGTCGCCACCGTGGCGGTCGATCGTTTATAAATGGCTGCTTGTGGATCGGCAGGGAACACTTCCAAAGCCCCAGCCGCTTGCTTATAAATAAACGCGAGCAGATAGGCGATGAACACCGCCAAAGCCCCAGCCGTGAGGGCTCGGTACGCTCGTTGCGCTCCTCACTCGGTCGCTTCGCTCCCTCGTTCCGGTGCTTACGTCGCGCGCCTTCGCCCTCACGGCTGCCCCTTTGAGTCCCGCCCGTACCGCTTAGCACCGCAGCCTCACACCTCCCCAGCCTCGTCAGTCGCCTCCGCTTCGCTACGGCGACTGACTCCCTCGCGCGTGCTGACTCGCGGCCTCCGCTTCGCTCCGGCCGCTCGCAGGCGCACGCCATCGCATCGGTCCCGGTCGGCGTAGCGCGGATCAGCCGCTGTTGGACTTAAAAATGATAAAAACCGAACCGCTCGCGCGCCGCTCAGACGAGTCGCGCCGCGATGCGCGCCGCGCCGTCCGCGGCTGCCAGCGCGGGCTCGTCGGGCGAGACGACCTCGACGTCGCGGTCGAGCTCCTCGCTGAGGCGCTTCTCGAACTCCTCGGTGAGCCCGGGGATACACGCCATGCCGCCGGTGGCGGCGATGGGGCGGCCGAGCGCCAGCTGGTAGGGCTTCATGTGGTCGTTCGCGAGCTCGGGGAGGAACTCGTTGGCCACCACGTCGACCGCCTCGTCGATGTAGCGGTCGATCGGCTCCCGCACGCCGCGGTCGACGGTGAACTCGTGGCTGCCGCCGCCGGGCTGTTGAACCACGTCCGTGAACGGCTCGAAGTCGTACACGTCGCCGTGCTGCTCTTTGTACTCCCGGGCAGTCGTCCGGTCGATGTGGACCCGGCCCTGGGTCTCCTCCTCGACGGCGGCGACGATCCGGCGGTCGACCTCGTTGCCCGTCACCGAGCCGGTCGAGAACGGCGAGAGCTGCTCGCCGCGCCGGTAGGCGCACGCCTCCATCGTCGTCGAGCCGAGGTTCACCGAGACGAACACCTCGTCGATCGCGTCGAGGTCGTCGCCGTAGGCGGGGATCGCCCCGCACAGCGACTCGGGGTAGCTCCGCGTCTCGACCTCGCCGATCGAGGAGCCCTCGATCACCGACTTGAGGTTCTCGACGCCCGCCTCGTTGTCGATGGTCGGCACCGCGTAGACGACCGCGCTGTCTTCGGGCACGTCGTGGGCGTCCACGACCGCCTCGAAGAAGCGCTCCGCGTCCGCGACGCTGTCGTCGTCCTCGGGGAGGCCCGACCGCAGCATAAATCGCACGCGGTCGGGGTACTCCACCGCGGCCTCCTCGCCGAACAGCACCTTCTCCTCGCCGGTGATGGCGTCCTCGTAGGTCGCCAGACAGGTCAGCACCGAGTGGCGCTCGCGCCCGCCCCGACCGTCGGGGATGTCGAGCACCGTTCGGGTGCTACCCAGTTTCACGCCGACCGCTGCCGATTCGTCCGATTCGTTGATGTCCGTGGATTCGTCGTCGCTCATTGGTCACTCGCACACGAAGCGATTCGGACGATGGAGACGAGGCTGATCCGGTGGTCCGCGGGGATGAACGGCCGGTCGCGCGTCGGGGCGTCGAACCCCTCCAGCCGGCGCGAAAGCGCCGCGACCGCGTCGTCGCCGACCCAGTCGAGCTCGCCGTAGTAGGACAGCGCGTCCCGGCTCCGCACGTGGCCGCCGACGTCGACGAGGTAGCCGAGCCACTCGCCGATCTCGCGTTCCGCCGCGGGCGACGCCGGGATCGCCGTCAGGTACGGCCGGTCCCCGCTGTCGCCGTTCAACTGCGCACCACGCTGACGCTGGAGCAGCTCCGTGAACGCGGCCGAGCGCGCCGCCTGCTCGGCCCGGTTCCGGTTCGGCCGCCGGAGCGCCCGCTCCCGAGGCGCCCCGTCCGCACCGTCTCGCGGCGCGTCCGCGATCCGGCGCAGCTCCCGTACGTCGTACCGTCGTGGATTCAGACTCATGTTTCCGTCCGTCGTTCGCGTCCGTACCCGAACCGTCTCGGCGGGGTTATATGATAGTTGGCTCTCAGTTATCAGTGATGAGAAACCACGCCCGGGGCCGGCTCATGGGTGGAGACGGCGCTGAAACCGCCGATCTCGGTAGCGCGGCCGCCACTGGAACCGCCGCCTCCGCGACGCGCGGCGCCCGCGTTACCGGTCGTCCGACTCGGCCCACGGGAGCGGCTCGGTACACCAGTGGCAGAAGTCGATGTCGGCGTCGACCTCCTTGCCGCAGTTGGGACAGGTCACCTCCAACGTCTCGCCGTCTTCGTCGCTCACGGCGGCGGCCGGCGGGGGTCCGGCGCTCCCCGCTCCGTCCTCGCCGTCAGCGTTCGCGGCCCGCCGACGCATCGCCTCGGTGGCGGCGTCGACGCGGCCGCGCTCCGCGGCGTCCGCCCGCCCGACGAGGTACGCGTCGAGCGCCGACAGCGCTGATAAGAGCACGATGGGCAGCGCCACGTCGCTCGGGACCGCGGCCGACACCGCCGCGGGGTCGGCGAGGGGGTCGACGGGCTCGACGTCGTACAGCGTGAACAGTGCGACCCCGCCGCCGACGATCGTCAGGTGCCACAGCAGCGCCCGCCCCCACCGGCGCAACGATAGGTGGCCGAGCCCCGGGAACACCAGCGCGAGGACGGCGGCGAGCACGGGACGCAACTGGCTTCGCATACGGCCGGGATTCGGCCGGCCGGTACTTAGGCCTGCGGTGTCGTCGCCGTCGCGCGGTGGTCGCCTCTCCGACCGACTCGGCCCGGATAACAACCGTTAATCGCGGCCCGCTCGTCGGGCGCCACATGAGCAGTCAGCGGGCGACCGCGTTCGTCCCGGGCCACGTCACCGCCTTCTTCAGCGCGCACCCCGCCGACGATCCGGCGGTCGCCGGGTCGCGCGGCGCGGGCGTGACGCTCACCGACGGGGTGACCGTTCGCGTGTCGGCGCCGGAGGGCGCGGTCGACGCCCCGGAGGGTGCGGTCGACGCCCCGGAGGGTACGGTCGACGCGCCGGGAAGCGCCGGCGACGCGGGGGAGACGACCATCGACGGCGAGGCGGGTTCGATCGGCGCGGTCGACGACGTCCTCGCCGAACTGGACGCTCTCGGCGCCGACGTCGCGGTCGAGACCGACCTCCCGATCGGCGCCGGCTTCGGCGTCTCCGGCGCCGCGGCGCTGGGGGCCGCGCTCGCCGCGAACGAGGCGTTCGACCGGGGATGCTCCGAGAACGACCTCGTCCGGATCGCCCACGCCGCGGAGGTCGGTCGCGGGACGGGGCTCGGGGACGTGGTCGCGCAGGCGCGCGGCGGGGTCCCGGTCCGGCTCGAACCGGGCGCCCCGGGCGTCGGCGAACTTGACGGCGTCCCGGCGACCGCGCGCGTCGAGTACGTGGCGTTCGGCGAGCTGTCGACGGAGGAGGTGTTGGGAGGAGACACGACGGCCCTCTCCGCGGCCGGGGCGGAGGCCCTCGACCGCCTCCGCGCGGACCCGCGGCTCCCGACGCTGATGAACGCGGCCCGGGCGTTCGCCCGCGATGCGGACCTCCTCGTTTCGGAGGTCGAGACGGCGATCGAGGCGGTCGAGTCGGCCGACGATGAGGGGACGGAGGGCGGGGACGACCCCGGGGCCGCGATGGCGATGCTCGGGCGCACCGTCTTCGCGCTCGGCACCGGGCTCTCCGACGCGGGTTACGACCCGGAGGTCTGTCGGATCGACGCCGCGGGCGCGCGGCTCGTCGACCGCTGACTCCCTCGGGGACCGCGCACAACCGCCGACAGCCAGTCACCGACACCCAGGTCCGGTCGCCCCTACCAAGTCGGGATGCTGTTCCGGACCCGTCGGCCAGTTGACCGTCGGCGTCCGCGACGCTCCGCGCTTGATTTCGTCCCGAGTCTGCTGCCACTCCTCGTGGCGACACAGGACGTTCACCGGAATTCCGTCGAGCCCCGCCACCGACGCGATCGCCGCCCGGTGGAACCCCTCGCACAGTTGGATCTTCCCGCCCCGTCCGATTGCGACGACCGGTTCGAGCCGATGGACGTACGCTCCCTCGACGTCGTTCTTGGCCGACGCCGGCCCGTGTTCTGTCTCGGCGTTTGGCCGGTATCCTTCCTCCTCGATCGACCGGATCAGGTCGTCGAGATACGCGAGGCGCACCCGCCGATACTCGTCACCGCTCTCGTACCCTCGGACGCGCTCGCCGGCCTCGAACCGCTCCTTCGCGCGGCGGTACAGGGGCGTCTCCTCCCACGCGTCACCCTCCTCGTACCGCCGTCGAATTGATCGGTACACCGTCGTCTCGCGGAATGGTTCCTGTCCGTCGACGTCCCAGTCGCCGCCCTCGACGCGACCGACCCCTCGGTCGAGGCGAAGACGCTGGTTGTGGCGTCTCAGGTTCGTCGGGTCGATTCGTATCGTTGTCCACGGGTCCGCCGGCACCCGGTACCGCCGGTCGTTCGCGAACGCGTGCCAACGCGTGTAGTACCGGAGTCGGTCGAGGTCCATCGGTGCCAGTAACCTCGGATCGGGCGGTGCGCCACTAAACAGATCCCCTCGCAAGTCACGAGGCGTGGCCTCCCCGAGGCAACCGCCGACGAACAAAGCTTTACCGCGTCGCCCGCCTAGCTCCGGCAAATGGTACTCGACGACCTCGGCACGTCCCTGCGGAGCAGCCTCAATAAGCTCCAAGGGAAGTCCCGACTCTCAGAGAGCGACGTCGAGGAGATCGTCAAGGAGATCCAGCGCTCGCTCCTCTCCGCCGACGTCGACGTCTCCCTCGTGATGGAGCTGTCGGACTCGATCAAGTCCCGCGCGCTCGAAGAGGAGCCGCCCGGCGGCACCACCGCGAAGGACCACGTCCTCAAGATCGTCTACGAGGAGATGGTCGAGCTCGTCGGCGACTCCACTGAGCTCCCCTTAGAGAACCAGACGATCCTGCTGGCCGGCCTCCAGGGGTCGGGGAAGACCACCTCCGCGGCGAAGATGGCCTGGTGGTTCTCAAAGAAGGGGCTCCGTCCCGCGGTGATCCAGACGGACACCTTCCGCCCCGGCGCGTACGACCAAGCGAAGCAGATGTGCGAGCGCGCGGAGGTCGACTTCTACGGGAACCCCGACAACGACGACCCGGTCGACATCGCCCGCACCGGCCTCGAAGAGACGGCCGACGCCGACGTCCACATCGTCGACACGGCGGGCCGGCACGCGCTCGAAGACGACCTGATCGCCGAGATCGAAGAGATCGAGGGCGTCGTCGACCCCGACCGCTCGCTGCTCGTCCTGGACGCCGCGATCGGGCAGGGCGCGAAGGATCAGGCCCGCCAGTTCGAGAAGTCGATCGGCATCGAGGGCGTCGTGATCACCAAGCTCGACGGGACCGCGAAGGGCGGCGGGGCGCTGACCGCGGTCAACGAGACCGACTCCTCGATCGCCTTCCTCGGGACCGGCGAGACGGTGCAGGACATCGAGCGCTTCGAGCCGTCTGGGTTCATCTCCCGCCTGCTCGGGATGGGCGACTTAAAACAGCTCTCCGAGCGCGTCGAGCGCGCGATGCAGGAGACCCAGGAGGAGGACGAAGACTGGGACCCGGAAGACATGCTAAAGGGGGAGTTCACCCTGAAGGACATGAAACGGCAGATGGACGCGATGAACAAGATGGGGCCGCTCGACCAGGTGATGGACATGATCCCCGGGCTCGGCGGCGGGATGATGGACGAGCTCCCGGACGACGCGATGGACGTCACCCAAGACCGGATGCGCCGCTTCGAGCGCATCATGGACTCGATGACCGAGGAGGAGTTAGAGAACCCCCGCGTCGTCGGCCAGTCGCGCGTCGAGCGCATCGCCCGCGGCTCCGGCACCGACGAGGAGACGGTCCGGCAGCTCTTAGAGCAGCACTCGATGATGGAGGAGACGATCGGTCAGTTCCAGGGGATGGGCGAGGGCGACATGCAGCGCATGATGAAGAAGATGGGCGGCGAGGGCGGCGGTCTCGGCGACATGATGGGCGGCGGTAAGGGACCGTTTTAGATAATCTACTATCCGGCTCTGTTGAAATCCTTCGAACTGACACAAGCTGCGTGCGAGATACAGAGGTTGTAGTCAGCACGAGGATTGCGTTATTTTCACCGTTTGATGCTTGTACTAACCGTTAGAATATGCCTGCGTATTGACTACCAACAGCTCAGCCAGTTCAAGGAGCTGATCTGGTGGCTACTGGGAAAACGATTTTCCGATGTGACCTCTAAATTCTAAAGATGGTTTCCAAGGAACTCGACAACGTGGATAAAGGCATCCTGTACCTTCTTCAGAAAGATGCCCGACGCAATACGACCGAGGACATGGCTGAGAAAGTCGGTGTTTCGTCCAGTACGGTTGCTAATCGAATTAACCGTCTTGAGGAGCGTGGTGTCATTCTCAGTTATCAACCCATCATAATGTACAGTGAAACGGGGTTAGGTCACCACCTCCTCGTGACCGCGACAGTCCCCCTCCAAGAACGAGAAGAGATGGTTGACGACCTCATGGAGGTATCTGGTATCGTCAGTATCCGAGAGCTATTGACGAACAACGAGAACCTGTCGCTGGAAGTAGTGGGCCGCACGTCAGAAGACATTGAGGATACCCTTGAAGCTCTGGACTCACTTGGCGTTGATATTGAGCGGATGGAGATGATGAAACAGGAACACACCAACCCGTACAACCACTTCGGCGAAGAGTTTACGGAAGAAGAGGATTCTGGCTAATTTCCAGACCCTCTTAAGTCGCTCTGGAAGTTATCAAATATCCAATAGTTTCATAAGGATCGAGAGCCTACAGTGGTTTATGGCCCAATTAAATGCCGCAACAGCGCACGTCGATAATGTAACTTATGAAGTAGTTACGCGAGTAGCCGAAGTAGAAGACGTTGACCCTGTCGAAGTTACTCCCCCGCTCAATGAAGTAATCGACCCCGAGGCCTTGAATCAGATCTTCGCCAGTACGCCGACCGGTGATAGAATGGAAGGTCAAGTGACATTCCCCTACAACGGGTACGAAATTACAGTTAGCGGCGACGGCTCCGTATCTGTCCAATGAGTGAGTGGTCTCCAAGTACGAAAGCCGAATTAGAGGGATCCCTTGACAAACTTGTCCGGCGGGCATACCAGAATGGAGTGAGCGTAAGCGATTGTGGGTATGAACTTCTTGATAATGATGAATCAATGCCAGACTGGGATCTCACAATCATCCGTCTGAAACGACGGTAATTGAGAGAGAACCGAGTCACCGAAGAGGGTTCGGCGGCACATTAAACGGTTTTATTTGTCTGCTAACACGTGTTTTCTGGCAATTTAAACAGAAAAGGCGCTGTTGAAATCCTATTTTTAGGCATATCATCTCTTGAAACAGCTGGTCGATGAGAACTGCGTGTTTTTAATTCAAATTTCGTGTATTGATTCAGATATCAGTTCTCAGCCCACACGAGATCGACTCCGTCTGAACGGAGAGAGACTCGATATTCGGGCACACCACCCGGAACACTGTCCTCATATATAGCTTCCTGTGAACTCCTGACGTCGACAAAAACGTCAACCTGCGTAGCACCTCGGGACAGGTCATCCTCTACCCGATGCTGTTCGCCAGTAGCAAGTCTGAACGTCTCCTCGAACAACACAATATCTCCGTCCTCAAACCGAATGACGACTTCCTGTTCGCTGTCGCGTTGGTTTTCGACTATAAGTATGGATTCGCTTCGAGAATTTCCTTCCGAAGGAGACAGATATCCCGCTATACCTCCGATTCCTACACTGACGACTGTCAGGAACTCCCGCCGATTCACATTCACAATAATCGGTGATCTGACTATTAGTATTACCGGTCACTGCGTCCTCTGTACTGACCGTTGCGTGAGTCCCCTGTACTGAGCGATCACTCCTTTTCACAAATCGACCCCAATTCGTACCACATCCGCGCCCTCTATTCAACACGCCTCTAAGAATATGTCCTCTGTTGAAGATTTCAACAGAGTCCACTGGCCGCAAATTGGTCATCAGTCGTCGCCCTCGTGGGCGACGGCGAATCCTTCCAAAGCCCCAGTCATTCGTTTATAATGGGTCGACTGCGGATCGGCGGAGGACACCTCCAAAGCCCCAGCCGGGAGGCGGCCGCACGCTCGCTGTGCCCCTCAGTCGCTCACTCCGTTCGCTCCCTGCGGTGCTTACTTCGCCTGCGGCCGCCTCCCGGCTGCCCCTTTGTGTCCCGCCCCGCACAGCACCGCAACCGCACCTCAAACCTCCCCAGCCTCGCCGCTCACGCCCTTCGGGCGTTCGCGGCGTCCCTCGCGCGTGCTGACTCACGGCCGCCGGGGGCGGCCGCTCGCAGGCACGCGCCACTGCGGAAACATCACCTCCCGGCAACCACCGAGCGCTTCAGGCCCTTTATACGGGTGACCGAGCTACGGCTTGGCGATGGACCGCGACCGGATCGGCGAGTACGACGCCTTGGTCCTCGTCTCGCTCGTCTGGTTCCTCGGGAAGTTCGTCCGCTACCTCTTCCCGCCACTTTTCGAGTCGATCCAGGGCGCCTACGGCGTGAGCAACGCCACCGTCGGGACCGCGTTCACCGGCTTCATGGTCGTGTACGCCCTCCTCCAGTTCCCGAGCGGCGCGGTCGCCGACCGGCTCGGTCCGGTGCGGGTGATCGTCGCGGGCGCGCTCGTCGCCGGCGTGGGGTCCCTCGCCATCGTCGTCGACGCGCCCTTCGCGGTCCTCGTCGCGGCGATGCTCGTCGTCGGCGCGGGGACGGGCGTCCACAAGACCGTCTCGGTGCGACTGATCGCCCGCGTCTACCCCGCCCGCACCGGGCGGATGCTCGGCGCGCACGACACGCTCGGCGCGATGGGCGGGGTGGCCGCGCCCGCGGTCGTCGTCGCTGTCCTCTCCGCGCCGCCCGCGCTCGCGGCTGTCCTCGCGCGCCTGCCCGGCGCCGACTGGCGCGCGCCGTTCCTCCTCACCGGCCTCCTTGCGGTCGGGCTCGCGGTCGCGACCGCGGTCCGGCTCTCCGGCTCGCCTGCGGCGACCGGCGGAGGCGACGGCGACGACGGCGACGACTCGCCAGCGACGCGCGAGTACTTCCGACTGTTCCGGAACCCCCGGTTCTCGGCGTTCGTGCTGGTGACCGTCGGGTTCTCGTTCGCGCACAACGGCCTCGTCGCGTTCCTCCCGCTGTACCTCTCGGAGGCGGCCGACCTCGCGACGTCAACCGCGAACCTCCTCTACTCGCTCGTCTTCGCGGTGACGTTCGTCCAGCTGGTCACCGGCGACCTCTCCGACCGCGTCGGGCGCTTCCCCGTGATGGTCGGCACGCTCGGCTTGGCGGCGGCGGCGCTCGTCGCGCTCGTCTCGCTCCCGAGCCTCGGACTCGGCGCCGTCGCAGCCGCGGTCGTCGTCGCCGCCTTCGGCCTCGGCTCGCACGGCTTCCAGCCCGTGCGCAGCGCCTACCTGATGGAGCTGCTCCCCGAGCGGCTGGCGGGCGGCGGGCTCGGTGTCGTCCGGACGCTCCTCATGGGCGCCGGCGCGCTCGCGCCGAGCGCGGTCGGGATCATCGCCGACGCGGTCGGGTTCCGCCCCGCGTTCGCGCTGCTCGCCGGTTCGATGGGGCTCGCGGCCGCGGTCGCCACCGGGCTGTGGGTGACCGAGTGAACGCCCCCATGGCGCTCGTGGCGCTCAGTCGAGACTCCCGGGCTCGAACGCCTCCGGGTCGAACTCGTGCTCGCGGAGGCGGTCGGCCTCGACCGCCCGCAGCACGGACTCGTCCGTCGCTTCGAGGACGACCGGCGGGGCGACCCCCGCCTCGACCGCCTCTACCCACCGCCCGACACAGAGACACCAGCGGTCGCCCGGCTCCAGCCCCGGAAAGTCGAACTCGGGGCGCGGGGTGATCAGATCGTTGCCGCGGTCGCGGCTGTATCGGAGGAACTCGGCGGTGACGACCGCACAGAGCGTGTGTTCGCCGACGTCGCCGTCGACGTCGCGGCAGTAGCCGTCCCGGAGGTAGCCGGTCGTGGGCTCGTGGCCGCAGGGGGCCAGTTCGCCGCCGAACACGTTGCGGTCGCCGGGGGCGTCGTCACCGCCGTGGTCGCTCGACATGTCGCTCGATTCGGCCTCGGGCGGAATAAGCGACCGGTCGGCGTGGCCCCGGCGACGGCTCCCCGGCGAGCGTTCGCCCCGCGGTATAAGTACCGTCCCGCCGAACAGCCATCGATGAGCCGGAACGACGAGGTCGCGACGCGGTTAGAGGAGTTCGCCGACCTCCTCGAGGCGACGGGCGTCGAGTACAAGCCGACCGCCTACCGACGGGCGGCCGAGAACGTCCGCGAGCACCCGGCGCCGATCGAGGGGCTCGCGGCCGAGGGCGAGGACGCGGTCGCCGAGATCGACCGGGTGGGCGACGCCATCGCGGCGAAGATCGTCGAGTACGTCGAGACCGGCGAGATAGCGGAGCTGACCGAGCTCCGCGAGGAGCTCCCGGTCGACATGGCCGGGCTGACCGCGGTCGAGGGCGTCGGCCCGAAGACGGTCGGCTCGCTGTACGACGCGCTCGGGATCTCCGACCTCGACGAGCTGGAGGCTGCCGCGGAGGCTGGCGAGGTTCAGGAGGTGTCCGGCTTCGGCGCGAAGACGGAGGAGAACATCCTCGACAACATCCCCTTCGCCCGCGAGTCCCGCGAGCGCACCCGCCTCGGCGACGCCCGACCGCTCGCGGACGACGCGCTCACGCATCTCTCCGCCCTCGACGCCGTCGAGTCCGTCGAGGTGTGCGGGTCGATCCGGCGGTGGAAGCCCACCATCGGCGACGTCGACCTGCTCGTCGCGAGCGAGGCGCGCGACCCGATCGTCGAGGCGTTCACCGACTGGGAGGCCGCGGACGCGACCATCGAGGCGGGCACCGGGAAGGCGAGCGTGCGCGCGGACGGCACCCGCGTCGACCTCCGAATCGTCGACCCGGACGAGTTCGGCGCCGCGCTCCAGTACTTCACCGGCTCGCGGGCGCACAACGTCGCCGTCCGCAACCGGGCGATTGACCGCGGGCTCAAGCTGAACGAGTACGGCCTCTTCGACGTGAGCGACGTGGAGGGCGAGGAGGTCGACGCCGGGGACGCCGCGGACGGCGACGCCGAGGAGCCGGACGCGACCCGCGCTGGCGAGCGCATCGCAGGCGAGCGCGAAGCGGAGGTCTACCGGGCGCTCGACATGGAGCCGGTCCCCCCCGAGCTGCGCGAGAACCGCGGCGAGGTAGAGGCGGCCGCCGAGGAGCGCCTCCCGGTCCTCGTCGAGCCGGGCGACCTCCGCGGGGATCTCCACACTCACACCGACTGGTCCGACGGCGGCTTCTCGATCGCCGAGATGGCGCGGGCCGCCGAAGAGCGCGGCTACGACTACCACTTCGTCACCGACCACGCGACCGGGCCGGGGATGGTCGGCGGCGTCGGCCTCGACGAGTCGGAGATCGAAGCGCAGGCCGCGGCGATAGCCGAGGCGGCAGACGAGGTCGAGATCCCGGTCTTCCACGGGATCGAGGCGAACATCGACGCCGACGGCGGCCTCTCGACCGACGACGAGACGCTGGCCGCCCTCGACATCGTCGTCGCGTCGCCCCACGCCGCGCTCGGGCAGGACCCCGAGGCCGCCACCGAGCGGCTGGTCCGCGCGGTCGAACATCCCCACGTCGACGTCCTCGGCCACCCGACCGGCCGCCTCATCAACGAGCGGCCGGGGCTCGACCCGGACGTCGAGGCGATCGCCGAGGCGGCGTCGGCGGCCGGCACCGCCATCGAGGTGAACGCGAACCCCGCCCGGCTCGACGCCGACGGCGAGTTCGTCCGGGCCGCGATCGAGGCGGGCGCGACGATCGCCGTCAACACCGACGCGCACGCGCCCCGCGAACTCGATAACGCGCGCTACGGTGTCCACACTGCTCGGCGGGGCTGGGCGCGGGCCGGGGACGTGCTCAACGCGCGGTCGCTCAACGGGCTCCGGTCGTTCCTGCTGTGACCGGGGACCGGGAGCGCGACGCCGCGGCCCCGCCGACGGGCGACCGCCCGCCGGTCCTCGTCGACGTCATGTGCGGCAAGCTCGCCACCTACCTCCGGATCTGCGGCTACGACGCCGCCTACGCACTCGACCGCGGGGTCGAGGCCGACGACCGGCTCCGCTCGCTCGCGGCCGCCGAGGGCCGCGTTCTCCTCACCCGCGACCGCGACCTCGCGGAATGCGCCCCGAGCGGCGACCCCGCGGCCGACGCCGTCCTTCTCACCGAGCGCGACGTGGTCGACCAGCTCGGCGAGCTCGCCGCCGCGGGCTTCCCCGTCGAGCTCGCCGACGAGCCGACGCGGTGCGGCGCCTGTAACGGGCCCGTCGAGCGCGTCGCGTCCCCCGAAACGGACGGCTCCCCGGTCGACCGACCCGACTACGTCCCGGATGACGTGGGTTCGCGCCGTCCCGGGTGGCGCTGCGCGGACTGCGGCCAGTGGTTCTGGAAGGGCGGGCACTGGGACGACGTCGCGGAGCGGTTGGACGACCTGTGAGCGTAACCGGTTTGCCCGCCCGCCGCCTACGCCTCGATAATGGAACGCGAACCGGCCGTCGACCGCCTGGAGTCGCTCGTCGACAGCGTCGCGAGCGAGCCGATGCCGGTGCCCGTCCGCGAGGTGTGGGCGTTTGGCGACGTCGCGCTCGGGCTCGACCCGGTCGACCGCCTCGACGTTTACCTCACGAAGGACGTGATCATGGGCGGCGACAGCGAGGCGGCCGCCGCGTTCGAGGCCGAGTACGGCGTGAAGGGCGTCGGCACCACGGTCGACGCCGCGTGGGCCGACGCCCACCCGGACCGCGTCCGGACGAGCGACAACGGGTACGCGGCGCCCGAGAAATGTCTCGCGTCTGAATTGGTAGACGACGAGGAGCCGATCCACCTCGAAGTGTGTAACGCGGGCTTTGAGGACAACGTCCGCCAGCGCCTGAAGGGGGCGCTCGCCCGCGACGCCTACGAGGAGGTGCTCGACCCCCGCGGCGTCTGTCTGTGGGTCGACGGCGAGCGCGATGGGGAGGCGTTCGACCGCCTGCGAGAGGCCTCGCTCGCGATGCCGACGCTGCCCGCCGCGCTCGGGATGCTCGGCGCCGACGAGGAGGCCGCGAACGAGGCCGCGGACGTGCTCAAACAACAGCGCGCCGAGCAGGAGGGCGCCTCGGTGCGCGGCGACATGGTCTGATACGGACCCGCCGCGACGCTATCTATAAATAACCGCGGTGGCGCGCCGGTGAGCGGCCGCCACCGGCGGCCGCGAACCGCCCGCGAGGGAGTCGGTCGCCGAGCGAAGCGACGGCGACCGACGAGGCTGGGGAGGCGTGAGGTGCGGTGCTGCGCGGTGCGAGGTGGGACTCAAAGGGGCAGTCGCGAGAACGAAGCACGACGACGTAAGCACCGGAACGAGGGAGCGGAGCGACCGAGTGAGGAGCGTGGTTCGAGAGAGCGAAGCTCTCTCGTCATCACGAAAGGCGCGAAGCGCCTTTCGAACGACAGCGAGTCGCGCGAGTTCTCGCGACTGGGGCTTTGGAGGTGTCCGCTGCCGATCCACGGTCAAACGTTTATAATCGAGCGGCAGGGGCTTTGGAGATGTTCGCCGCAGCGCCGTCATCCATTTATAAACTGCCTTGGACGCTGCCGACGCTACCGCTCGCTGTTTATAAACGACTACGCGGACACTCCGATTCGCCTCCCCTATCTCACTCCACTCGCCCGACGGTCACGTCGAACGGGACGTACTCGACGCGCTCGTACTCGCCCGCCTCCATCTGGTCGACCGCTTCACGGCCCATCTCGCGCCAGCGCCCGCGGAGGTCGTCGTACGTCGCCTCCGAGGTCGCCGCCACCAGCTCCTCCCGGTGGTCGGCCAGCCCCGCGCCGGAGGCCTTCCGCGCCGCCGAGCGCAGCGCGGCCTCGGCGTACGGCGGCTCGGTCCGCTTCTCGTGGACGTAGCGCCGCGTGCGCACGTCGACCAGCCCCGCCTCGTCGAACGCCTCGCGCACGCGGTCGCCGAGCGCGACGTCGGTCTCCACCCCGTCGACGTACGCCTCGCGCGCCTCGCGCTCCAGTCGCTCCTCGGCGTCGACCGTCGAAGCCACCCGGACGTCGGCGTTGTCCGGCTCGACCGCCGCGACGAGGTCCGAGGACACGCGAGCGAGCTCCCGGACCGCCGCGGTCGGGTCGGGGAGGTTGATCAGGAGGGCCTGACAGACCGCCAGGTCGACCGCGCTCTCGCCGACCGGGAGCCGCGTCGCGTCGCCCGCGAGGTAGTCGATCCGCGCGCCGGCGTCCGCTCTCCGTTCCTCCCCGCGCGCGACAGCCAGGAGGTCTGGATCGGCGTCGACCCCGAGAACGGTCGTCGGGCGTTCGCGGGCCGCCGTCTCCGCTTCGGCGGCTAGCACGCGCGTCAGCTCGCCGGTGCCGCAGCCGACGTCGAGGACGCGCTCGCGGCTCGCCAACTCCAGGTCCGCGAGCGCGTCGCGGTCGTCCTCCCACATCCCGCGGCGGGTGTGTTCGAGGTACTCGGCGGAGAAGCGTCGCACGGGCCCGCTTCGCCGCGGGCGAAAATAAACGTCCGGAGATCGGTCGCGTTCCTCACTCGTCGCCGCCGCCTCACTCCCCGTCGCCGTCCGCTCCGTCGCTGCCCCCGATTCCTAACAGGTCGGCGGCGAGGACGGCGGTCACGCCGGCGCAGTAGCCGACGAACGCGCTGGTCATCCCGATCGCGGCGAAGCTCACCGTCACGTCGCCGATCGCCGGGTTCCCGCCGTTGACGCCGGGAACGCCGACGAGCGTCCCGAGGAGGACGAACCCCCCGAGAACGAGCGCCGGCACCACGCCGACGGCCAGACACGCCGGCCCGCCGCAGCGCGCGTACGCCCCGGCGGCGGCCAGCGGGCCGGGCGCGTAGAACACCAGAACCGGGAGGAGCCGGTCGGTCAGCGCCGTCGCCGTCGCGGCGCCCGCCGACTCGGCGGCGAACGCGACGACGAGCGCGAGCGTCACGGCGCCGGCGAACCCGATCACCAGCCCGACCGCGCGGTCGCGGCGCTGTCCGAAGAGCAACGCCTTCGTGGTGGGCATGTCCGTGGATCACACACGGGGTTACTTAAATCCGCGTCGGACGGACGGCGTCCTCGGCGAGAACAGCGACCCAGAGCCGCGGAGAACGAGGGGCCTCAGTCGTGACGAAGCTCGCGCACCCGGTCGATGTTCCACGCGAAGCTCTTCCCGTCCTCGGTCGGCGTCTCCAGGGCGAGCGGCACGTCCGTCAGGTCGGGATGGTTGAGGAACCGCTCCATCCCCGCCTCGCCGATGTGGCCCTCGCCGATGTGGGCGTGCTCGTCCTTGTGGGTGCCGCACTCGTGTTTCGAGTCGTTGAGGTGAATGTACTCCAGGTGCTCTAACCCGACCACGTCGTCGAACTCCCCGATCGTCTGATCGACCGCCTCGGGGGTCGAGAGGTCGTAGCCCGCCGCGAACGCGTGAGCGGTGTCGACGCAGACGTCGATGTCCGTCTCCGTGCGGTCGATGACTCCCGCGAGGTGTTCGAACTCGCCGCCGAGCTTCGTCCCCGCGCCCGCGTCGCTCTCGATCAGGATCGTGACGCCGTCCGGCACGTCGAGGTCGTCGATCACCGACGCGGCGTTGTCGAGGCCCCCTTCGACGCCCGCGCCCGTGTGCGCGCCGAGGTGGACGTTGACGTACGGGATTCCCAGCTTGTCGGCCGCGTCGACCTCCTTTTGCATCGAGTCGAGCGACTTCTCGCGGAGCCCCTCCTTCGGCGTACAGAGGTTCACGAGGTAGGAGGTGTGGATCACCCACGGCCCCTCCAGGTCGCGTTCGGTCTCCGCCCGGAACTGCTCGGCCGCCTCGTCGTCGATGTCCGGGTCCTGCCACACCTGCGGCGAGTGGGTGAAGATCTGTCCGCAGTTGCCGCCGAACTGCTTCTGTCTGAACACCGCGTTCGCGATGTTCCCGTGCGGCGGCGTTTCCGGATCGTTTGATGCTCTCGAAGCGGAAATAGATACGTGCGCGCCGACCTTGAGACTCATACCGGTCACACGAGGGCGGTCGAAAAAGCCCCTTCGGAACCGGGCGGATCCGCGATGATCCTCTCGAACTCCCCTACGCCCCGCCGCTTCCGGGTCGCGTCCGGATCCACTCGTCGTCCCGGTACTTCTCCTCGACCAGCTCGGCGGCCCGCTCCAGTTCCGCGTCCGTCCACGATCCGTCGACATCCACGGTCGCTTCGGGCGCCGTGTCCGCCCAGTCGGAGAGCGCCGACTCGACGGTCGCCACCGCGTCGGCGCGGTCGAGATCGACCAACTCGTCCATCCCGACGACGCGCTCGCGGAACCCCTCGGGCGTCACCGGCGGGTCGGCGAAGACCCCGAGATGCCGCGCCGCGTCAACCGCGAACGTCAGCGAGCCGTGCTGGATCACCGCCTCCCGCTTGCGGTACTGCGCGTTGCCGGCGATCTTCCGGCGCCGATCGCCGTCGGCGCGCTCGCCGCCGGCCCCAGCTCCCCCGCTCGCCACCACGTCGTGCGCCGGGTGGAGTTCGCGGAGGTAACAGGCGGGGCGATACAGCTCCGGCATGGGCTCGTCGACGTAGTCGGCGTCGATTCCGAGCCGGTCGAACGCGTCGAGGACGGGCTCGCACAGGAGGTGGTAGCAGTCGAGCAGCTCACCCGGCACCGTCTCGGCGGGGACCGCGATCGAGTACGCGATGTCTCCCCGGCCGTCGTGGTAGATCCCGCCGCCGCCGGTCTGCCGGCGGGTGACGTCGATCCCCTCGCGCTCGCAGAACGCCCAGTCGACAGTCGCCGGCTCCTGGTGCCGGCCGAGGGTGAGGCAGCTCGGCTCCCACCGGTAGGTGCGGAGCGTGGCGGGGCCGCCCGCCGCGGCGGTCTCGGCGGCGACCTCGTCTAACGCCATCTGCATCGGGCCGGGGCGGGCCTCCTCGCGGATAAGCCGCCAGTCGACGGCGGGCGCGGTCATATCGCCCTCCTCGGCCGCCGCGCCGAAAGCGGTTGCGCTCGGCGCGTGGGCGGCGGAATCCGGATTTGCTATCGCGGTATCTCATTTATCAGCGGCGGCGCCCGAACGCGCGTCCCTTTTAGGAATCCCCAGAGTAAGGGCGCGTATGGTGCGAAACGTCGCCGGCGACATGGCCGACCTCGACCCCGAGGACTTCTACCTCCTCTCGGGCGTCGAGCAGGGGATGCGCTTCTCGGAGTGGGTCCGCCGCGACAAGCTCCCGGAGTACGCCGACCTGACGCGCGAGGAGGTCGACTACCGTATCGACCGCTGCCTCGACCGCGAGCTGATCGAGCGGAAGACGATCCAGTACGAGGGGTACCAGCTCACCTTCGAGGGGTACGACGCCTTGGCGCTCCGGACGTTCTCGGAGCGCGAGACGATAGACGGCGTGGGCTCGCCGCTCGGGCTCGGCAAGGAGGGCGACGTGTACGAGGCGCAGTCGTTCCGGCCGCTCGCCTTGAAGTACCACCGCGAGGGGTACACCAACTTCCGCGAGGTGAACCGCGAGCGCGAGTACACCGCCGACCGCGACCACGTCTCGTGGCTCTACACCGCGCGCAAGGCGGCCGAACGCGAGTACGAGGCGATGGAGGAGCTGTACCCCGACGTGAGCGTCCCTCGCCCGGTCGATCACAACCGTCACGCCATCGTGATGGAGAAGTTCGCGGGCGTCGAACTCTCGCGCGCGAAACTCGACCCAGAGCAGGCGGTCGGCGTTCTCGACCTGATCCTCCGCGAACTCGCGACCGCCCACGAGCTGGGCTGGATCCACGCCGACGCCTCCGAGCACAACGTCGCGGTCGCCGAGAGCGGCGTGACGATCTTCGACTGGCCGCAGGCGGTGTCCGTCGACCACGAGAACGCCCGGGAGTTCCTCGAACGCGACGTCGAGAACCTCCTGCGGTACTTCGCTCGGAAATATCCCCACGAGGTGCCCCGAGACGCCGATACCGACGGGATCGCCGCCGCTATCGCCGGCGGCTCGTTCGAGAGCGTTCGGGCGTTCGGCGCCGAATAAATTGTATAGCGCGATACGAAATCTGATCTCGGCGGCGATCCGCGTTCGGTTTCGGTCGCCGTCGTAGCGCGTCTCCGTCGGTGTACGGCGTCTCGCTCACCCCGTCCGCCTCTCGACCGCCCTTCGTCGCGGGCCGAGCGCTCGGGTACCGCCGGCGTGCGCCGAGTTTTTAGGCACGCCTAAGATTCGAAACCGCTTTAATCGTTTAGGGTGGCCTAAATCGTATGGACCCAGACGCGGACCGACTCGTCGGCACGCGACGCGACGCGATCAGATACGCGGGCGCCGTCGCCGGCGCGGGACTGCTCGCCGGGTGTAACGGGACGGAATCGGCGCCGAGCGGATCCGACTCCGACGGCGGAAACGGCTCGGCGGACGACGGCTACGGCGGAGACGAGCCGTCTGACGAGGACGCGGGTTCGGGATCGTACGCAGCCGCGATGGCCCCGGTCGGCGAGGTCACCTTCGACGCGGTGCCGGAAGACGTCATGGTGTACAGCCTGCTGTACGCCGACCTGGCGGTGGCGCTCGGCCACGGCGACTCGGTCAACTCGCTCGGCTTCGACGCCGACGCGGGCGGGAACACGCTCGACGCCTACTACGCGGCCCTCGACGGCGTCTCCTTCGACCGCGAGGGGCTCGAACAGCTCAACACCGGCTCGGGCGGCGGGATCTCCGTCGACCGCGAGCTCCTCTACGAGCTCGACTCCGACCTCCACCTCGCGGACCCGGCCCTGTTCGCCTCCTTCGACGGCTGGGACGAGGGCGACGTGGCCGAGATCCGGGACAGGGTCGGACCGTGGTTCGGGAACGTCTACAGCCGGCGGCACTCCGAGCCGCCCGAGCCGTACCGCGACGACTACGACTACTACGCACTCCCCGAGATCGGCGAGCGCGTCGCCGCCGCGTTCCGGGAGGAGGAGCGCTTCGCCGCGCTCGACGCGGTCCGCGAGGACGTAGTCGAGACGATCCGGAGCGACCTCCAGCCGGAGTCGGAGCGCCCGACGGTCGCGGCGCTCATCTACACGGACGGGACCTACTACCCCTCCCGGACCGACGAGCCGGGGTTCGCGAACGCGCACGTGCGCCCGTTCGAGGTCCCCGACGCGTTCGCCGCCGAGGAGGTCACCTACGAGACGGCCTACGACCACGAGCGGCTGCTGGAGGTCGACCCCGACGTAATCCTCCACCAGTACGGGATCGCCTCCTACTACGACGTGGGCGCGACCCGCGAGGCGCTGTCGGACCACCCCGTCGCCGGCGAGCTCTCCGCGATAGCGAACGACCACTTCTACCCCTCCGGCGACCCGGTCCAGGGACCGATCATGAACCTGTTCCAGCTGGAGATGACCGCGAAGCAGCTGTTCCCGGAGCGGTTCGGGGAGTGGCCGGGCTACGAGCACGGCGACGACTACCCCGATATCCCCGCCGAGGAGCGCCTCTTCGACCGCGACGAGGTCGCCTCGATCGTCGCCGGAGGGGCGGAATGAGCGGCGTCCCCGACCGCGACCTCGTCGTGGTCGGCTGCGGCCCGGCCGGCTGCGCCGCCGCGGTGTTCGCCGCGCGCGACGGCCTCGACGTCGCCGTCTTCGACCGCGGCCGGTCGTCGCTCGCGCGCTGCGCGCACCTGGAGAACTACCCCGGGTTCCCGGCCGGGATCGACGTGGGGACGCTCTCCGAACTCATGCGCGCGCAGGCGGAGCGGGCGGGCTGCGCGGTCGTCGAGGACCTCGTGGAGTCGGTGGAGCGCGCGGACGGTGCGCCCGGTGACGCCGGCGACCCGGACGAACCGCGGTTCGTCGTCACCCCGCAGTCGGGCGATCCGGTCGACGCCCGACGGGTGGTCGCGGCGACGCGCTACGACGGCGAGTACCTCCGCGGCCTCGACGGCGACGAGGCGATGTTCGAGGTCCACGACCACGGCGGCGAGACGCACGAACACTTCGACCGCGAGTACGCCGACCGCGACGGGACGACGCCGGTCGACGGGCTGTACGTCGCGTCCCCCTCCGAGGCCGACCGGCAGGCGGTCACGGCCGCGGGCCGCGGCGCCCGGGTCGGAAAGAAGGTCGTCGCCGACGCCCGGGTCGACGACGGCTGGTGGCCGGCGGCGGCGGAGGGGGTCGACTGGGTCCGCCGCGAGGCCGAACTCGACGGCGAGTGGGCCGACCGCGGCCGGTGGGTCGAGTGGTTCGACGCGGAGCACGCCGACGGCCCGGTCGACCCGAACTCGGCGCGGTTCGCGCGCGTCCGCGAGGCCGCGGTCGACGACGCGCTGTCGGCGTACGTCGACGCGGACGAGGAGACGGCCCGCGCCGCGGCCGGTCACCGCGCGCTCGCCGAGCGCCTCGACCCCGACGCGGTCGTCGACGCGCACGGGGCCGACGTGCTGCTCGACGCGATGGACGACGAGGCGGTCGCGGCGTACGCGGGCGAGGAGGGGCTGGACGCACCGCAAGCCGACGGGGGTACGCGATGACCGGCGAGCGACCGGCGACCGACGGGGGGTCGGTGACCGGCGACGAGGGCCGGGCGGTCGGCGGCGAGTCCGCCGCGCGGCGACCGGCCGAGGGGGGCCGGCTCGGGTGGCTGTTCGAGCCGCGGCTGCTGACCGTCGCCGCGGGGAGCCTCGTCCTGGTCGTCGCCGCCGGGCTCGTCCAGGTGAGCTTCGGGGCGTACTCGATGACCGTCAGACAGGCGTGGCGGGCCGTCCTCGACCCCGCCGTCCTGCTCGACCCGCGGTGGTTCCTCAACTTCCTCCTCGGCGAGGAGCTGATGCGGGCGGTCACGGGGTTTCGGGGCGAGCTGCCCGAGCTCGCGCGCGAGACGCTCGTCGTCTGGAACATCCGGCTGCCGCGGGTGCTCGTCGGCGTCGTCGTCGGCACCAACCTCGCCGTCTCCGGCGCCATCTTCCAGGCGGTGACGCGGAACGAGCTCGCGAGCCCGTTCATCCTCGGCGTCTCCTCCGGCGCCGGGCTGATGATCCTGCTCACGCTCGTCGTGTTCGGCGGCCTCTCGGCGTTCCTGCCGCTCATCGCGGCGCTCGGCGGATCGGTCGCGTTCCTGATCGTCTACGCCATCGCGTGGAAGAACGGGACGAGCCCCGTGCGGCTCGTGCTCGCGGGAGTCATCGTCGGGACCGTCTTCACCAGCCTCCAGACTGGGCTGTTCTTCTTCGCCGACGACATCGGCGTCGTCCAGTCGGCGATCCAGTGGACGACGGGGTCGCTGACCGGGACCGACTGGGAGCAGGTCCGGATGGCGCTCCCGTGGACGCTCGTCGCGGTGGCGCTGTCGCTCGCGGGCTCCCGGCAGCTGAACCTCCTCCTCTTGGGCGAGCAGACGGCGAAGTCGCTGGGGATGTCGATAGAGCGGGTGCGGTTCGCGCTCTCGGGCGTCGCCGTGCTGGCCGCCGCCGCCAGCATCGCGGTGGCGGGGATCGTGAGCTTCGTGGGGCTCATCGTCCCGCACGTCGTCCGGAACCTCGTCGGCAGCGACTACAAGCGGGTGATCGTCGGCTGCCTGTTCGTCGGCCCGGCGCTGATGGTCGGCGCCGACGTCGGGGCGCGCCTCGGGATGAGCGTCCTGACCGGCGCGGACTCGCAGGTCCCGGTGGGGATCGTCACCGGGCTCGTCGGCGGGCCGTACTTCCTGTACCTGATGCGGCGACAGCAGAACATGGGTGACCTCTGAATGTCCATCGAACGCGCGAACGCGACGGAGTCGGACGGATCGAGCGGCGCGAACGAACCGGCGGAACCGAGCGAGTCGCGCGCGGCGACCGACGCGAGCGACCTCGACGCGAAGGATCTCGTGTTGAGCTACCCGACGGCCCCGGAACCCGTGATCGACGGCGAGTCGATCGCGGCCGAGCCGGGCGCGGTGACGGCGCTCGTCGGGCCGAACGGCTCCGGCAAGAGCACTCTCCTGAAGGGGCTCGCGAACCAGATCGACCCCGAGGACGGCTCGGTGCTGCTCGACGGGAGCGACGTCCACTCGATGGACACGAAGGCGCTCGCGAAGCGGCTCGGCCTGCTCTCCCAGGAGAGCACGTCGCCCGACAGCATCACGGTCGAGGACCTCGTGTACCACGGCCGCTACCCGCACCGCGGGTTCTTCGAGCGGACGACCGCCGAGGACGCCAAGGCGGTCGAGCGCGCCATCGACCTGGCGGGCTGCGGTCACCTGCGCGACCGCGAGGTCGGCAGCCTCAGCGGCGGGCAAAAGCAGCTGGCGTGGATCGCGATGGTCCTCGCGCAGGACACCGACGTCCTCCTCTTAGACGAGCCGACGACGTTCCTCGATTTACACCACCAGATGGAGGTGATGGAGATCATCGAGACGCTCCGCGACGAGAGCGAGGTCACCGTCGTCGTCGTCCTCCACGACATCGAGCAGGCCGCGCGGCTTGCCGACCGCGTGATCGCGCTCACGGACGGCGAGGTCCGTGCCCGCGGCCCGCCCGAGGCGGTCGTCACCGAGGAGCTGCTCTCCGAGGTGTTCCGCGTCGACGCCGACGTGGTTCAGACCGAGGACGGCCCGCGCGTCACGCCGATCCGCGCGCGACACGAGAAGTAGCCTGCTCGGCGTCTCGAACCGCTGCGCCCGACTATTTTAGGTCGGCCTAAAGATCGGAACGGTTAAATTGATTTAGGCTAGCCTAAAAATATGCCCAACGTCGACGAGACCTCGACGGAACCGACCCGCAGAACTTTCGCGAAGTACGGCGGTACGGTCGCGCTCGGCGGCCTGCTCGCCGGCTGTACGGGCGGCGACGCGGAGTCAGACCCGGCCGGGGACGACGGGAGTGAGAACGGGTCGACGGACGGCGACTCGGATGACTCCTCGACGGACGACGCCGGAGAGGGCTACACCGCGTCCATCTCGCCGACCGGCGAGGTGACGTTTGAGTCGCCGCCCGAGACGGTGTTCACGCGCCTGACTCACCACGCGGACATGGCGTTCGCGCTGGGGCGGAGCGACGGGATCACCGCGATGCACGCGCCGGACTACTACGACGGCCTCTGGAACCAGTTCGTCGCGCGGCTCCCGGGCGTCTCGCTCGACTGGTCGGGGCTCTACTCATCGTGGGAGCCGGACAAGGAGACGCTGTACGAGCTGGACAGCGACGTCCACCTCGCGGACCCGGCGTGGGTGACGCGGCTGGAGGGGTGGGACCGCGAGGACGTCGACGAGGTCGCCGAGCGCGTCTCGCCGTGGTTCGGCAACTCCCTCTCCGACCGCCACCAGGAGCCCGCCGAGGAGTGGGCGGACGGCTACCAGTACTACGGCCTGTGGGAGCAGTTCGAGATCGTCGCCGAGGCGTTCCGCGAGCGCGAGCGCTACGAGGCGCTCGCCGCGGTCCGCGAGGAGCTCCTCGCGACGGTCGAAGCGGGGCTCCCGCCGGAGGAGGAGCGCCCGACCGCGATCATGGTCGCGGCCGCCGACATCGAGCAGATCTACGCGTACACCCTGAGCAACCCCGGCTTCCTCACGGCGCACACGCGCCCGCTCGGGCCGCGCGACGCCTTCGAGGGGAGCGTCGAGTCCGGCACGGTCGTCGACTTCGAGACGATCCTGGAGGCCGACCCCGACGTCATCCTCTACCTCGGCGGCTTCGAGCCGGAGACGGACATGGCCGGCCGCCGGACCGCCTTCGAGGAGGACCCCGTCGGCTCGGAGGTCACGGCGGTGAAAAACGACCGGATCCACCCGCAGGGCGCCCGGTATCAGGGGCCGGTCCTCAACCTCTTCCAGCTGGAGATGACCGCGAAGCAGCTCTACCCCGACGCCTTCGGCGAGTGGCCCCGCTACGAGGAGGGCCCGTACCCGGAGATCCCGGAAGGCAAGCGGCTGTTCGACCGTGGTCGCGTCGCGGACGCCATCAACGGGGACCTGTAGATGCGCGCCCGCGAGTGGGCCGTCGCGGCGACCTACGGCGACCCGACCGACTACGACGTCCCGGCGCTGCCGACCTGGCGCGTCGAGCGCGGGGAGGCCGGCGAGATAGCGTTCGCGGCGACCGACCGAGATGAGCCGTTCATCACGGCCGAGCGGCCGGTACGGGTGCGTCGGTGACCGGCGCCTCTCCGACCGGTCGGCCGCCGGGACCGAGCGCGACGCGCGACCGAAGCCCCTAGGTCGTCGCGCCCCTGCCGGCGGGTATGAACTCGACCGAGACGCCGACCGACCGGCGCCGCCGGAACCGACGGGTGATCGACCGATGACCGAGGAGACGACCGGGACGCGCGGGGACTCGACCGCTCCGAGAACCGGGGCACCCGCCGCGCGCGACGCCGTCGTCGTCGGCGGCGGGGTCGCCGGCCTCTCGGCGGCCGTCTACACCGCCCGACAGGGCCTCGACACGCTCGTCGTCGACCCCGGCGGCTCGATCCTTCGCCGGAACGCACGCTTAGAGAACTTCCCCGGCTTCCCGCTCGGCGTCGATGCGCGCCGCCTGTTGGACCTGCTCGGCGAGCAGGCCGAGACCGCCGGCGCGGACCGCCTCGACGCCCGCGTCACGCGGGTCTCGCCGGTCGATGTGGATGAAGAAAAATCCGGGGACGACGCCCCCGGCGGCGCCCGCTTCGTCGTCGCGACCGACGGCGACGACCGGATCCGCGCGCGACACGTCGTCGCCGCGACGAAGAACGAGGTGGGCTACCTGGAGGATCTCGACGGCGTCGAGATCGTCGACCGCGGGAAGGCGTACGTCGACGCCGACGAGCGCGGCCGGACCGGCGTCGACGGCCTGTACGCCGCGGGGCGGCTCGCCCGCAAACCGCATCAGGCGGCGGTGTGCGCGGGCCACGGCGCCGAGGTCGCCGTGACGCTGCTGGAGGAGTCCGACGAACCGTTCTACCACGACTGGGTCGCGCCCGAGGGGTACTTCACCGACCGCGACCGCGAGGTGCCGCCCGGCTGCGAGGAGATCGACACCGCGAAGCGCCGCGAGCGCGAGGCGGCCGCGCTCGACGCGACCCGCGACCGGTTCGCGGAGCCACACCCGGACCCGCAGGAGACGCACCCGAGTCTGGAGGAGTGACGGCCGCCGCTCCGCTCGGCGGTCCGCTCGGCGGTCCGCTCGGCCAGCCTACTCCTCGTCGGGCTCGATCCGGACGAGGTCGGCCTCGACGTCCTCGACGAACGCGCCCTGCCCCCCGACGGTGACCTCGCCGTCGTCGGTCTCGACGACGAGCGAGTGCTCGACCGGGAACTCGTTGTTCGTCGGCTCCACCATCCCCTGTCTCGTCTCGACGACGCGGCCGACGACCTCGGCCGGCTCGTCGTCGTCGGTCCACCGACCGCCGACGGTCACCCGCGGCGGGTCGCCGGCGCGGAGCCGCAGGGTGGCCTGGAGGACGGTGTGCCTGAAGTCGGTGTACTCGGCCGGGAGCGGCGCCGGGTCGGCGACGGCGAGCTCGGTCGCGGCGGGCCAGTAGTTCCCGAGGAAGGAGCCGACGATCACGGGCGCGAGCTGCTCTTGCGCGAAGGCGATCGCCTGTCGGTCGGTGGTCGCCCGGCGGAGGAGCTCCGGCGGGGAGACGACGCCGGCCGCGGAATCGACGGTGAGCAGCGTCGGCATCGCCTCGCTCCAGGTGCGGACGACGTTCGCGACGCCCGCCAGCCCGGGGTCCTCCGCGTCGAGTTCCGCGGCCGCGTCGGAGACAACGAGGAGGACCAAGACGCCGCGGTCGACTGCGTCGACGAGCGCCTCTCGCACCTCGGGGAGCTGCTTCGCGGTGATCGACAGTGCCACCTCGGACTCGGCGTCCGCGAGCAGCGAGCGGATCCGCTTGATGACGGTGGCCCGTGATTTGATCACCTCGAACTGCTCGGCGTGGCGCTCCACGCGGGAGTACCGCTCCGCCAGCCCGGGCCGCATCGCGTCCACGTCGGACCGGAGCCGGTCTATCACCTCGTCGGGCGGGTTCGCGCGGATCGTCGTCGGCACGACGTGGTCGTTCACCTCGACGAAGCCGCGCTCCTCGAGCGACTCGCTCACGCTGTAGACGTACCGCTTCGAGACGCCCGCCGCGTCGGCGACGGTGCTCGCCTTCGCCTCGCCGTGTTCCAGCAGACTGAGATAGGTGTCGACCTCCTTGTCCGAGAGCCCGAAGCGACGGAGGAGGTCGGTCAGCGTCCGGTCGTCCATACGCACGACTCTGCCGAGCGACACTTATAAGGGTCGGTCCGGACCGTCCGGCCGGCGCCGGCGGCGCGTCGGCGTTCCCGCGGGCGCCCTCCGCGGCCCGGGGGCGGTCAGCGGAGGACCGCGACCGCGTCGACCTCGATTCTGATCTCGCCGTCGCTCGCGTCGTCATCGTCGCTCGCGCTGCTCGCTCCGATTCCCGCTTCGTCGCCCCCGAACAGATCGGTCTCGATACCGTCGGGCACGGCGACGGTCGCCGGCGCCTCGGCGAAGTTGGCAACGACGAGGAGCGGGTCGCGGTCGGCGTCGCCGCCGTCGGCCGCCTCGTCTGTCGACGGCGTCCGCTCGTAGGCGACCACGCGCTCGGCGTCGCCCTCGACGACGCGGGCCTCGGCCGCGCGCCCGTCGAACGACACCTCCCCGTCGCGGAGGAGCGGTTCGACCTCGCGCAGCGCGGCCAGCCGGCGGTGGAATTCGGTGAGGTCGTTGTCGCCGTCGTGCCACCGGATCGGGCCGCGGTACGTCTCGTTGCCGCGCTCCTGCCCGGCGTAGATCATCGGGGCGCCCGGCAGCGTGAACGTCACGGCCGCGGCCGCGCGGAGCGCCGCCCGGCCGTACTCCGCGAGGTAGCGGTCCTCGTCGTGGTTCTCGACGTAGCGCATCTGCGCGCCGGGGTCGTCGAATCCGAGCCACTCGCCGCGCGCGAGCGCGGCCTCGACCGCGTCGGCCGGCTCCTCGCCCGCGCCGATTGCGCGGAGCGTCTCGTACAGTGAGGTGTCGTAGTGGCGGTGGAACTCGCCCTCGCCGTAGAAGGGGTCGTGCGGGAGCGTCTCGTCGAGGAGGAGGCAGTCGTCGGGGACGCGGTCGGCGACCTCCTTCCAGAAGCCGTGCGGGACGCCCCACGCCACGTCGGCGCGGAAGCCGTTGACGACGGCCGCCCACTCGTCGACGATGTCGAGCAGCCACTCGCGGACCGCCGGGCTGTCGTAGTTGAGGTTCGGGATGCGCCCCCACTCGAAGTAGTAGTCGGGCGCCGCGCCGCCGTCGAGTTCGGCCCAGTCGATCCCGGTCACGTCGGCGCTCGCGTCGGTCCGCCGGTAGTGATCCGCGTACGCGTCGACGCCGGCCGAGTGGAGTTGGAAGGCGGGGTGGTCGCGGGAGGTGTGGTTGATCACCAGATCGAAGACCACCCGGATCCCGGCCTCGTGGCAGGCGTCGACGAGGGACTCGAACGACTCCCGAGAGCCGAGGTCCGCGGCGGTGTCGTCGTAGTCGGTGACATGGTAGCCGTGGTCGGTCGGCGACGCGAGGACGGGAGTGAGCCAGAGCGCGTCGACGCCGAGGTGGTCGAGGTACTCGACCCGGCGCTCGATCTCGCGGAACGTCGTCGGCAGCGTGTCGCCCGCGAACGACCGCACGAATACCTCGTAGATCGTCGGCGACGCGGCCCAGTCGGGTGTCGGGTTCGGGTCGGTGACCGCGACCGACTCGCCGGGTTCAGTTCCGTCCGTCTCGCTCTCGTCCGCCTCGATCCACACCGTCTCCGCGGCCCCGTACCGCTCGCCGTGCGGGACCGCGTGGATCCGGACCGAGTCCGGGAGGTCGTCGAGTGAGATCGAGAGCGTCCGGCCGTCCGCGCGCGACTCGATCGCCGCAATCGACTCCGGGTCGGCGTCTCGGTCGTCGACGAGGAACGTCGCGCCGAGTGCGTCCGGATCGCCCCCGCGCTCGACGTCGTCGACGGCGGGCGCGGGCTCGACCGCGGCGGTCAGGCGGAGGGTGTCGCTCGCGCCGGACTCGTCGGCCTCCACGACCGTCGCGTCGAGCGAGAGCCGCGGCCGGCCGGGGCCGGGGACCTCGCACTCCCCGTGGAACGCCGCCGAGCGGTCGCCGTCGGGGACGAGGCCGAAGCCGTGCCTCCCGGGCGGGACGCGTACCGACGCGACCCACTCGTCGCCGTCGCGCTCGGCCCGGTCGAGCGCGAGCCGGTTCTCGTTGTGGGGCCACAGGAGGGAGACACGGTCGACCTCCCCGTCCTCGGCGGCGAGGTCGTCGACCGGCACGCGGATCTCCGCCTCGCGGCGCTCGTCGGGGAAGACGCGCACGCGCTGGCGGTGGGTCCCGTCGGGCGCGTCGAGCGCGAGGACGTAGGTCCCGGGCGCGTCCGGGTCGAGGTGGACGACCGGGGCGTCGTCGCGGCTCGTCTCGCCCGCGCGCAGCACCGCGGCCGGGCGGTCGGGCGCAGTCGCGTCCGCCGCCGAGCCGCCGGCGCGGATCGCCGTCGCCGAACTCGGCGGCCCGGTCGCGTCCGGATCCGGGCCGTCTCCGGCGTTGAGAACGCTGTCGGCGGGGGCGTCGCGGACGGTCCAGCGGTAGGTCCCGTCGGAGTCGGGAGACCGCGGCGCCAGCTCGACGGGCTCGCCGACGCTCGTCGTTCGCGGGGGGCCGGGTTCGTGCACGCCCCGTCTCTCGTCGCGCCGCGGTTTGAGGGTTTCCGTTCGCTAAACGAGTGAACAATAATTACACCAAAGCTTCATACCGAGCGGCGGCGTGTGTTCGCGTAATGCAGCTCCGCGACGCGCTCGACGACTACAAGCGCCACGCCGGCGACGGGACGCGCTTCCCCGGCGAGCGGCGCACCGTCTCCGGCCGATTCTCGGGCGGCGGCGGTCGGCTCGTCCACGTCGGCGACGACGGCGAACTCCGCGACTTCGGCTACCCGCTCTCCGGCCGGACCGGGCTCGTTCGGTCCCGGATCGGGCTCGCCGTCGGCGACGAGGTCACGTGGCTCGACGAGGCCGACACGACCCAGCGGTACGTCGGCGACACCGCGCTCGTCGAGACGGTCCACGAGACGCCACGAGCGACGGTGACCCGCCACGACGCCACGCTCGGCGACGCGCACGTCACCCGGGCGTCGGTCGAGTTCGGCGAGGACGCGCCGGGTGAGGGGGCCGAAGTCGCCGACGGTGCGGACGTCGACGACGAAGCCGCCCTCGACCCCGCGGACGCCTCGCTCGTCGTCTACGCCCGCTTCGCGCCCGACGGCCGCGACGACCGGGTGGGACAGCTCCGGTACGACGACGCCGTCGAGGTGTACCACGCCGACGAGCACGACTTCCTCGCGAGCGCGACCGGCTTCGCGGACCTCCGCGGCCAGCTCCCGGCGACGTTCCCCGAACTGCTCGACGACGACCCGACGGACCTCCCGCGCGACCGCGACGGCGACCGCTACGAGGAGGAGCGCCTCTCCGGCGAGGTGATCGCCGACGTCCCCTTCGCCGAGGGGGTCGCGACCGTCGCGACACTCCTGACGGACCAGGCGGAGACCGACCGCGAGGCGGCCCGCGAGCGGCTCGACGCGCTCTTTGCCGACCTCGATAGCGTCGACGCGCTCGCGGACGCGGCCGCCGCCGCGCTCCCCGCGGTGCCTGAGTCGGCGCCCGCCCGCGAGTCGGTCGTCGCCGACCTGCGCGTCCTCTCCCTGCTCGCCGCCCCTTCCGGGCTCCGGATCGCGGGGCCGGACTTCGACCCCTACTACGAGCACTCCGGCGGCTACGGCTACACGTGGTTCCGCGACGACGCGGAGATATCCGGGTTCCTGCTCGGCGCCGCCGACGCCGTCGGCGTCGACCTCGACGACTGGCACGCCCGCTCCGCGCGGATGTACGTCGCCACGCAGCGCCCCGACGGCTCGTGGCCCCACCGGGTGTGGCCACGGAACGGCGCGCTCGCGCCCGGCTGGGCGAACGCTCGCATCGAGGACGGGCCGGACGTCGACTACCAGGCCGACCAGACCGGCAGCGTCGTCGCGTACCTCTCCGAGGCGCGCGCGGCCGGTGTCGACGTCGACGGCCTCGACGCCACTCTGGTCGCCGCGCTCGCGGGCCTTGACCGGACGCTCGAACCGGACGGCCGCCCCGTCGTCTGTCAGAACGCGTGGGAGGACTCCGCCGGCCGGTTCACGCACACCGCCGCGACGTTCTTAGAGGCGTACAGCGAGCTCGGCCGCCACGGCGAGGGGCTCGCCGTCGACGCGCTCGACGACCCCGACGCCGTGCCCGGCGCCGCGTCGCTGCCCGAGGACCTCGCCGCGCACGCCCGCGACAGGGCCCGCGAGGTGTACGACGCGCTCGATGACCTCTGGGTGCCGGAGCGCGGCTGCTACGCCGTCTGCGAGACGCTCGACGGTGGGATCGACGACCGGCTCGACTCCGCGACGCTGGCGCTCGCGGCCGCGCACCGCTCGTTCGACGCGCTCGGCGCAGTCGACGACGAGCGCCTCGACCGGCTGGTCTCGCACGTCGAGACCGTGGTCGACGGCCTCTCCCACGAGAGCGACGACATCGCCGGGTTGATCCGCTACGAGGGCGACGGGTGGCGGCGGGCTGACCAGCTCTCCGAGAAGGTGTGGACCGTCTCGACCGCGTGGGGCGCGAACGCCTGTGCGGAGCTCGCGGCGCTGCTCGCGGCCCACGACGACCCGCGCGCCGCCAAGATGACGGCCCGCGCCCGCGACCTGTTCGCGCACGTCTCGCCCGGCGGCTCCCTCTGCGAGCCGACAACGTACCTCCCCGAGCAGTTCTTCGACGACGGGACGCCCGACAGCGCAACTCCGCTCGGCTGGCCGCACGCGATCCGACTGGCGACGGTCGCCCTCCTTGACGAGGAACTGCCGCAGTTCGCCGACCGCGCCGCCGCGGACGACGACTGACTGGACCTCGGCAACTATTTATAAGCGACCAGTTGCTGTCGGCGCGTGCCTCCGAGCGGTCGCCGAAGGCGGCCGCGAGGAGCACGCGCGAGGGAGTCGGCTGACCGGAGCGAAGCGGAGGGAGGCCGACGAGGTTGGGGAGGCGTGAGGCTGCGGTGCGGTCGCGGTCGGGTGGGACTCAAAGGGGCAGCCGGGAGGAGGCCGTAGGCGACGCAAGCACCGCACCGAGGGAGCGAACGGAGTGAGCGACTGAGTGAGGAGCGCAGCGAGCGTACGGCCTCCTCCCGGCTGGGGCTTTGGAGGTATTCTCCGCCGCGTCACTGGTAGCAGCTTATAAATAACCGCCAAAACCACGGTAACACCTCTCTTATCGCCAGTCGTCGCGGGAGACGCAGTCGGACTCGCGGACCGTGATCCACCGGGTGGTCCGCTCGTCCGGGTCGACGTCCGGTTCGAAGAACGTCACCTCGCCGCCGTCGTCGCCGTCGGTCCGTTTACAGACGAGCGCTGGCGACTCGTCGCGGACACGTGCGGATGACGTGGACGTGGACATACGTCACGCTTCGCGTCCGATCGGATAATAACTGTTGGTTTCGGACGCGAGAAAACACACACTACAGTGGTAGTTAACGTCTAACCGGCACGCTGCGCTCAGCGACGAACCGGCACGCCGCGCTCGTCGAGGTACGCCTTCGTCTCCTCGATGGAGTAGTCGCCGAAGTGGAAGATGGAGGCCGCGAGACCGGCGTCGGCGTTCGCCTCGGTAAACACGTCATACATGTCTTCTGGGCCGCCACACCCCGACGACGCGATGAGCGGCGTCGAGACGGCCTCGCCGACCGCCTTCATCAGCGGAATGTCGTACCCGTCCTTCGTCCCGTCCTTGTCGATGGAGTTGACGAACAGCTCGCCGGCGCCGCGCTCCTCGGCCTCCTTCGCCCACGAGACGGCGTCGATGCCGGTGCCCTCGCGGCCGCCCTTCTTGGTGCACTCGAACCACACCGTCTCGCCGTCGTCGTCCTCGTAGAAGTGGTCGCCCTCCTCGTCGTACCGGCGCCGCGCGTCGACGGAGATGACGATGCACTGGCTGCCGAACGCGGCCGCGCCCTCCTCGATCAGCTCCGGGCGCTCTAAGGCGCCGGTCGTGATCGACACTTTGTCCGCGCCCGCCCGGAGCGTCTCCTTGATGTCGGCCTTGGTGCGGATGCCGCCGCCGACCGTCAGCGGGATGAAACACTCGTCGGCGACCGCGTTGACCACGTCGAGCATCGTCTCGCGGCCGTCGGCGCTGGCGGTGATATCGAGGAAGACGAACTCGTCGGCGCCCGCCTCGTTGTACTTCTTCGCCAGTTCGACGGGGTCGCCCGTGTACTCTAAGTTCTCGAAGTTGACGCCGGTATACACCGCGGCGTCGCCGTCGTCGTCGAGGTCGACGTCGATACAGGGGATGATACGCTTCGTGAGTCCCATTCGTTGGCGGAGCGTTGGCCGCGGCCCCGGTTAAAACGCCCGGGGCTCACTCGGCGTCGCCGTCGGCCTCGTTGGCAGCTCCGGTCTCGGCGCCCTCGCCGCGGTCCGCTTCGCTCCCGGCTTCGCGGTCCGCCTCCGCCCGCCGGTCGTACTTCGCGACGGCGCGGTCCGCCCGCGTCGAGATGCCGTTCGGGTTCCGCGCCGGGCTTCGGTCCCGCCGCCGGGCGACGATTCCGTCCGAGGTCCCGCCGGTGAGCCCCACCATCACGTCGCGTCCGGTCGCGGCCCAGCGCGAGGGCGTCGACTCGCCGCGGACCACGTCCTTCGCCGCGGCGAGGGCGTCGCCAACCGCGTGCGACCCCGTTCGGAGGAGGACGGTCGGCCGCACGCCGTAGTTCTTCAGCAGCCGGTAGGCGAGCCCGCGGTACTTCCAGCCCCACTCGTGGGCGCTGCGCCCGCCGTCCGCGGCCGTCGGGGTCGGGAGCTCCTTCCGCGCGGCCATCGCCGGCCGCCACGCAACCTCGCGGTCCATGCGCGCGAGCCGGTGGGCGGCGTCGCGCGCGCCGCCCACCCGGAGGTACTCGTCGAAGCCGTCGAGGTCCCGGAGGGCGTCCCGCCGGAACGCGACGTTGCCGCTTTCGAAGTAGGTGACATCGCAGCCCGCGATCTGACTGCGTTCCGGCTCGCTCTCTTTCCCCTCCGCCGTCTGGCTCTCCTCAGCTTCCGCCGTCTCGATCTCCTCCCCCTCCGCCGTCTTGCCCTCCTCAGCTTCCGGCGTCTGGCTCTCTTCCCCCTCGTCCGTCTCGCTCGGCGGGATCGGTGTCACCGGTCCCGAGACGACGGGCGCCGCGTCGAGGCCGTCGGCGACCGCGTCGCGCCACCCGGGCTCGATCCGGTTGTCGTAGTCGACCAGCGCGACCGCGTCGCCCGTCGCCACCTCGACGCCGGCGTTGCGCGCGACGTTCACCGTGCGATCGGAGATCTCGACCAGCACGTCGACGTCGTCGCGGTCGCGCACCATGCCGGTCGTGCCGTCGGCCGAGGGGCCGTTGACGACGATTACCTCGGCGTCGGGCGCATTGGCCGCCAGCGCGTCGAGGCAGGCGGCCAACCGGTCCCGACCGTTGAGCGTCGGGACGACGACCGAGAGGTCCATACGAGCCGCTATCGGGGCGAGGAGGTAAAAAGGACTGCGTGTGCGTTCGACCGGCGAAGCCGAGCCGACGCCGCGTCGACTGCGACCGGCGAAGCCGGGTCGGCTGCCGTTTAAACGGTCAGGTAGTAGACCTGCTTGCGCGCGTCCTTGAAGCTGTACCGCGAGTCGACGAGGCCCTCCTCCTCGAGGCGGTTGAGCGCGTAGCGGACGGTGCGGTCGGGCAGCAGGGACTCGTCGGCGAGGCCGCCCTGCGAGAGGGGGGCGTCCCCCTCCAGTACCTTCGCGACGAGCTTCGCGCTCGGGGGCAGCTCGCGCAGGCGGTCGCGGTACTCGGTCTCCGACAGGCGGTCCTGGTCAGCGGTCTCCGCGGGACTGGTACTCATGTCTCACACGAATTCCGTGAGTAGTGGTAAAGGTTGGCTACATATAGGGGAATCTGCCTGTGATAATATAATGTGTTAATATCACTTCTCGGTCGGGTATCATTGACGATCTATCAGGCATGTTTTCCCACGCGAGGCCCTACCACCGCGCGTGATACCGGAGTCCCACGTCGACATCCTCGAAGCCGAGTCGTACGCGCACTTCGCGACCGTCGGACCGGACGGGCTCCCCCACGTCACCCCGGTGTGGGTCGACCACGAGGACCGCGAGTACGTCCTCGTTAACACCGTCCGCGGGCGCCGCAAAGAGCGGAACGTCCGAAACAACCCGAAGGTCGGCGTCAGCGTGCTCGACCCCGACGACCCGTATCGCTACGTCTCCGTCCGCGGCGAGGCCGAACTCACGGAGGCGGGCGCACGCGAGCACATCGACGAGCTCGCCCGCCGGTACTTCGGCGTCGACGAGTACCCGCACCACGACGAGGAGGAGGGCGCGCGGGTGATCGTCAGAATACCCGCCGAGACCGTCGCCACCAGCGGGTGAGAGGCGGCTGCCGCCCGACCGCTTCCGGCTGCTCGCACCGAGGGATCGCGACCGCTTCCGACCGCCCGCACCGGGGCCGACGCCCGACCGCATCCAGTACGGTTTTGTCGGTCCGGCCTCCATCACGGACAACGTGAAGGGACAGGACTGGTACCAGGCCGACGAGGTCGCCGAGGAGTACGACGACGTCCGCTTCTCCGGCGGCGGACAGCTCATCGACCGCCGGGAGAAGGAGGCCGTCCTCGCCGCGTTGGGGCCGATCGACTCCGGCCACCGCGTGCTGGAGGTCGCTTGCGGCACCGGCCGGTTCACGACGATGCTCGCCGACCAGGGCGCGGACGTCGTCGGCCTCGACGTCTCCCGCGAGATGCTCGAACAAGCCCGCGAGAAGGTGGCCGCCGCCGGCCACGCCGACGCCGTCGAGTTCCTCCGCGGCGACGCCTCGCGGCTCCCGTTCCCGGACGACCACTTCGACACGGTCGTCGCGATGCGCTTTTTCCACCTGATGGACGACCCGGTTCCGTTCGCGAAGGAGCTCCGCCGGGTGAGCCGCGATCAGGTGTTCTTCGACACGTTCAACAGCCGCAGCCTGCGGACGCTGTACACCTGGCTGCTCCCGATGGGCTCGCGGCTCTACTCGGAGCGACAGGTCGCCGCCATGCTCGGCGACGCGGGGCTCACGCTCGCGAACGAGGAGCACGACTTCGTGCTGCCGTACGGCTTCTACCGCGAGCTCCCGGGCCCCGTCGCGAGACCGTTCCGGGTCCTCGACGAGCTCGCGGGCGACACGATCCCCGGCGACTACGTCGCCTCGGTGTCCTACTGGGACGCTCGGGTGCCGGACGAGGAGTGAGCGGCGAGACGCGCCGCCGCCGCCCGACGTTTTAAAAACTGCCGCCGCTCAGCCCGCCTCTTCGACGACTTCGCCGACAGCGAAGTTGGATTTCACTTCGGTCACTTCGATCTTCACGCGCTCGCCGACCTCGGTGTCGGGGACGATGATCACGTACCCGCGCTCGACGCGGGCGATCCCGTCGCCCTGCTTGCCGAGGTCCTCGATCTCGACGTACCGCATCTCACCCGGCTCGACCGGGGGCTGCGGCCCGTCGTCGCTCCGCGAGGGAGAGGCCTCGGCGCCGTCCGTCGACGACGCGGACCCGTCGCGGGCGACGAGCGCGACGCGGTACGTCTCGCCCGGTTCCAGCGATCCGGCATCGATCTCGCGGTTCGGCACGTCGACGACGTACTCGCCGCCGTCGGTCTCTCGAACTTCCGCGCTGAACAGACAGAGGAGCTTCTCGGAGATTTCCATAGTAGACTCCACCGGATGCTAGGCGCGGGCCAGTATAGTTGTACCGCCGACACAGTCAGGCGTCACGCCGGTCCGAGCCGCGGCGGCTCCCGCCGTCACCCGAAGAACGCGTCCACCAGCGCCGCCTCGGCCTTGCGGAGGTGCGCGCCCGCGGTCGACGACGAGCAGCCGATCGCCGCCGCGACGTCGTCCACCGACCCGCTCCGCGGGACCTCGTAGTAGCCGACGCGGTGCGCTGCCCGCAGGGCCTCCCGCTGGCGCTCCGTGAGCCGGACTCCGGCCGGCCGCCGACCGCCCCCGTACGACCCGATGCGATCGACCTCGACGGCTACCGGGTCCGGAACCGCGTCGAGCGCGTCGCGCAGCTGGTCCGGCGGGCCGATCACTCCGAACGACAGCCGGCCCGCCGGCCGGAACGTGACCGGCGGGACCGAGAGGAACTCTGTGTCGACGAACGCGTCGAGGAACGTCTCCGTCGGCCCGCCCAGCCGCTCGTACGCCTTGAGGTAGAACGGCGCCTCCCCCGGCGCCGTCTCGAACCGCTCGATCGCGTCGACCTCGCGCAGTCGCTCGAGGTACGGCTCGCGCGGGGCCGCGACCCGGAACAGCGTTGCGAGCGTCCCGTCGGGCAGCCGCCGCCACGTGACCAGCTCGCTGCGCCGGCCGTCGCCGCCGTCGAGGAAGTCGTGCATCGGGTGTCGGACCGGCGGCGGGAACTCGAACTCGACGTGGACGTAGCGCATGGGTCTCACACGCCGTGCCGCACACTTCAAAGTAAAATACACGGACGAGTCCGTGCCAAGGCTCAGTCCGTCGCGGCGCCGATCGATCCGTATGGGAGAGACGACGATCCGAGCGGACGACGAGGCCGATCCGGGGACGGAGCGCACAGGCGACGCCGACCCGACGCGCCCGCCGGCGCCCGGGGGGCTCCCGCTGCTCGGGAACGTTCACGAGCTAGCGAGCGACGCGCTCGGGTTCTACGAGCGCCGCGCCGCGACGCACGGCGGCGTCGTCCGGTACGACGTGTTCGGCACGGAGAGCTACCTCGTCACCGACCCCGCGGCGATCCGTCGGATCCTCGTGGACGACCACGACCGGTACGAGAAGGGGTCGATGCCCCGGGACCAGCTCGGCGGGCTCTTAGGCGACGGGCTGTTCCTCGCCGAGGGTGACGACTGGCGAGAGCAGCGGACGGCGATCCGCTCCGCGTTCTTCCGCGAGCGGGTGGCCGAGTACGGCGGTCCGATGGTCGACCACGCGCGCCGCGCGGCGGCGTCGTGGGACGACGGCGACGTCGTCGACGTCCACGCCGCGGCGACGGAGTACGCGTTCGACGTCCTCGCCGAGAGCCTGCTCGGGAGCGACGTCGAACGGGAGCGCGAGACCGTCCGCGCGGCCGCCGAGAGCGTCACCGAGCGGTTCGACACGCGGCGGCTGACCTCGTTCCTGCCGGTGTGGGTGCCGACACCGGCGAACCGCCGGTATCGGCGGCGGCTGGCCGCCCTCCGGTCGACAATTCGCGACCTCGTCGCCGAGCGCCGCGCGGCCGGCCCGCCCGCGAACCCCGGCGCTGCGGACGACCTCCTTGGGACCCTCGTCGCGGCCGCCGACATAGGGGCGATGGACGACGACCGGCTCGTCGACAACGCGGTGACGTTCCTGTTCGCCGGCCACGAGACGAGTGCGCTCGGGCTCGCGTACACGCTGTACTGTCTCGCCGACCGCCCCGCGTTTCAGGACCGAGTCCGGCGCGAGGTCGCGGCGCTCGACGGCGACCCCGAGCCGGCGGACCTCCGGGAGTGCCCCGCGCTGACCGCGGCCGTCGACGAGGCGCTCCGCTTGTACCCGCCCGTTCACTCCTTCTTCCGCGAGCCGACCGAGCCGGTGACGCTCGGCGGCCACCGCGTCCCGGCGGGCGTCGTGGTGACGCTCTCGCCGTGGGCGGTCCACCGCGACGAGCGGTGGTGGGACGACCCCGAGACGTACCGCCCCGAGCGCTGGCTCCGCGACGGGCCGGCGGGGCCCGCCCACGGCGACGACGCTCCGGGGCCGGCGGTCGGCGAGCGCCCGGAGTACGCGTACTTCCCGTTCGGGGGCGGGCCGCGCCACTGTATCGGGATGCGCTTCGCGAGACAGGAGCTCCGGCTCGCGACCGCGACGCTGCTCCGGCGGCTCCGGCTGGAGCCGGTGACGGCCGACCTGTCGGTGCGGGCGAGCGCGAACACGCGGCCGGCCGAGCCGGTGCGCGTGCGCGTTCGCACGCGAGACGAATCGCTCGAAGAAACCGATCCGGCCGTTTCCGAATAACAGATACCCAATGTGTCCCGACAGCGATTCCCCGCGCACCGTCCTCTCAGATACCAGCACCCGTCGTCGCGTCGCCGTCGTGCTCGCGACGGCGCTGCTCCTCTCGCCGCTCGCGACGGGCCTCGCGACGGCCCAGTCGGTTCAGGGCCCGTCCGGGTCCGTCGTCGTCGAGGAGGGCGAGACGGTCGACGGGCTCGACGGCGTCGCCGGAACGGTGGTCGTCTACGGGACCGTCGACGGCGACCTCTCGGCGACGGCCGGGTCGATCCGCATCGCGGAGTCCGGCCGCGTCGTCGGAGACGTCCGCGCCGC
Organism: Halorubrum xinjiangense; assembly: GCF_900102375.1. GTDB lineage: Archaea > Halobacteriota > Halobacteria > Halobacteriales > Haloferacaceae > Halorubrum > Halorubrum xinjiangense. The sequence continues at coordinate 287,299 of NZ_FNBO01000001.1, read as the reverse complement.
CGCCGGGTCGATAACCGTCGCCGGCACGGTCGACGGGAGCGTCGAGGTCGGTGCCGGCTCCTTCGAACTGACGGAGACCGGCAGTATCGACGGCTCGCTCGACGCGGGTGCGGGGTCGGTCCGCGTCGACGGCGCGGTCGGCGGCGACGTCCGCGCGAGCGCCGACTCCGTCGTGCTCGGGCCGAACGCGGACGTCGGCGGCGAGTTCCGGTACGACGCCGACGAGTTCACCGAGAGCCCGGACGCGGCGGTCGCCGGCGGCGTCGTCGAGGACGCGAGCCTCGGGGGCGACCGCGGTACCGGCGTCGCCGGCGGGGCCGATCGCCTCCCCCCGTGGGCCGGGTCCGCGTACGGCGTCGCCGCCAACCTCGTGTTGGGCGCGGTCCTGCTGCTCGCGTTCCCCCGGTTCACCCGGGCGGTCGGGGACCGCGTCGGCGCCGACCCGCTCGTCAGCGGCGGGATCGGTCTCCTCGCGCTGGTCCTCGCCCCGATCGCCCTCGCCCTCGTGGCGGTCACGATCGTCGGGATCCCGCTGGCGCTCGCCGGGGCCGCGGCCTACGGCGTCGCGCTCTGGGTCGGGTCCGTGTACGGCCGGTACGCGCTCGGCGCGTGGGCGATCGGCCGCGTCGGCGGCCGGAACCGGTGGGCGGCGCTCCTGATCGGCGTCGGCGGGGTCGCCCTGATCGGGCTGCTCCCGTGGGTCGGCGGGCTCGTCGACCTGCTCGTCCTCCTGCTCGGCCTCGGCGCCCTCGCGGGAGGGCTCCGGGACCGGTACCGCGGCACGGCCGACCAGACTCTCCCCGAGCGCGACCCGGTCGACGTCGACTGACGGCTGCGGTCGCTCTCTCCCGCTCTGTCACCGCCTTCTTCTCCTCCGCCGCCGCTTTCTCCCGCTCCGCCGGCGCCCTCTTCGGCACCGCCTGCCACCGGACCAAGGTCTTTGTCACACCCGGTCGAATCGGCGTCCATGACAGCTCCGGAGTTCCGACACGGCGCCGTCTCGCCACCGATCGTCACGCCGTTCGACGCCGACGGCGACGTCGACACCGACGCGCTCGCGGACCACGTCGACGCGCTCGTCGCGGCCGGGCTCGACGGGATGGTCCCGTGCGGGACCACGGGCGAGTTCGCGAGCCTCACCGACGCGGAGCGCCGGACCGTAATCGAGACCGTCGTCGACGCGGCCGACGGGCGGGTGCCGGTGGTCGCCGGCGCGGCGGACACCTCGGTCGCGGGGGTCCGCGAGCGCCTCGAGACCGCCGACGCGCTCGGCGCGGACGCGGCGCTGGTCACCCTCCCGTACTACCACACCTCGACCGCGCCGGCGGGCCAGCGGGCCTTCCTCGACGCGGTCGCCGACGACGCGCCGCTCCCGATCTACCTCTACGACATCCCGTCGACGGTCGGCGAGCCGATCGATCCGGACGTCCTCGCGGCCGTCGCCGAGCGCGACTCGGTCGTCGGGCTGAAAGACACCAGCGGCGACGTCTCGGCGGTCGACGCCGCCGTCGACCGGACTCCCGACGAGTTCACCGTCTTCCAGGGTGTCGACGCGCTGTTGTACCCGAGCGCGAGCCTCGGCGTCGACGGCGGGATCCACGCGCTCTCGCAGGCGGTTCCGGAGGTCTTCGTCGCCCTCGGCGAGGCGATCCGCGACGGCGACGACGAGCGCGCGCTGGCGCTTCACCGCCGCGCGGTCGCGCCGCTTTTCGACCGGTGCGCCGACCACGGCTTCGCGCCCGCGACGAAGGTCGCGGCCGCCCACCGCGGGTTCATCCCGGACCCAGCCGTGCGTCCGCCGCTCACGCTCCCGGACGAGAACGCCCGCGAGGAAATTCGCGCTGACGTAGACGCGGCGCTGGACGTGGTCTGAGAGCGCGACGGGAGCGAAGCGGCTCCGGACTCGGCCCGCTACTCTCCCCCGATCGGGGTCCCGTCGGCCGCCTTCGGACCCTCGGAGTCGAAGACGACGGCGTCGCCGTCGGCCCGTTCGCGCGCCGCGGGGTCGTAGCCGTCGCGGACGCCGATCGCCTCTTCGAGTTCCCTGACGGCGCGCTCCTTCAGCGCGGCGGCCAGCTCCTCGGCGTCCTCGCGGGAGATGTCGCGTCCGAGCCCCTCGCACTCGTGGGCGCGGACGACGCCCGCCTCGTCGACCGCCTCGCCCATCGGCTGGCTCGTCCCGTCGAGGGCGACGCTGAACGGGTAGGTCCGACAGATTAGCGGCCGCGCGTCGTGGACCGTACACGCGCCCTGCCCGTCGGACTCCTCGTAGAAGGTACAGTCGCCACAGTCGTCGGTCGCGAGCGCCCACTCGAACGTCTCGCCGACCGGCTCGCCGTCCGCGTCGGCGTCGAGGCCGAACGGCATCGGCCGGGCCACGTCCCGCCAGTCGTACGCCTCGCCGGACATCTCCTCGGCGGCGTCGGCGACGCGCCGGACCTCGTCCGGGAAGACGGTCGCGGTGTGGGGTTCGCGGTCGGCGTCCTTGCCGTCGCGGTCGTGGCACTCGGACCCGCGTTCCCCGCTTCCCGCGCCGTCGGTCTCGTCAGCGCCCTCCCCCGCCGGCGCGCCGCCCGGCTCGTCGGGCGCGTAGCCCGTACAGCAGCCGCCACAGCGCGTGCACTCGAAGCCGATTGACTCGATGGCGTCCGCGAGCTCCGCGACGTCGAGGTCGCGGGCGGCGGCGAGTTCGGCTTCGAGCGACTCCATGCCTCCCGGTTGCGGCGCGGCGCGGTTAACGCCGTCCCTTTCGGGGTCGCGCGCGCGGCTCGACCGCCGGCGCCGACCTCCCGGGCGAAGGAGCGAAGTATGCCCGTCGCCTACCGACTCGGCGTGAAGGAGTTCGAGCGGAAACAGCTCTTAGAGCGGGTCAACCGAGAGTCCTCGACCATCGGCGTCGAGATCCCGGAGTCGATCGAGATCCAGGGCGAGTCGATCGACCTGCGGTCGTTCGTCTTCGAGATCAAGCGCCGCGACTCGGTCCCGCCCGGCGAGCGCGACCGCGTCGACCGCGCGAAGCGGAACCTCCGCCGCGAGCGGCTCGACCGGCTGGAGCCGATCGAGGAGAACGAGGTGAGCTACGCGGAGGGCGAGGAGCTGGCCGCGTCGATCATCGGTATCGACCGCGCGCTGGAGGCGTTAGAGGGCCTCGACGCGCCCGACCCGGAGACCGAGGCGAAGCGGCAGGAGGCCGCCGACCGGAAGCGCTGGATGAACTTCTTGAAGAAGGCGCTCGGCCGCGACGACGCGAGCGGCGGGGGCGGCGGTCGCACGCGCTTCTGACCGGGTGCGCCCGCGGCGACCGACCGCGCTCGGCGACTCAGTTCCCGGTGAAGTCGATCCGCGAGCCGCTGCCGTCGCCCTTCCCCGCGGAGGGACCGAGCCGGACGAACTCGTAGGCGTCGTCGTCGAGGTACACCGCCTCGTCCGCCACCGTCACGCCGACCGATTCGAGGACGGCGCCCTCGCAGGGGCCGAAGTTGCAGTAGCCGCCGTCGGCCTCGAACGTCGCGCCGTGCTTCTGACAGAACAGCTCGCCGTTGCGCACGAACGCGCCGTCGTCCTTGTCGAGGCGGATGTCCGTCCAGTGTTGACAGTAGTTCCGGAACGCGCGCACCTCGCCGGCGGCGCGCGTGAGGACCGCCTCGACCTCGGGACCGTCGTCCTCGCCCTCGCCGACGTCGCCCTCGCCCTCGTCGACCGCCGTGGGGTCGACCGGGCGCAGCGTCGCGAGCAGCGTGCTCTCCTCCGGGACCTCCTCGACGCCGGCGATCCGGCGGTGCTCGTCCATGTCCGAGCGAGGCCGGCGACCGGCTTGAACGTTGTGCGTTCCCGCGTCGGCCGCGAGATTCCCGGTCCTCCGTCGCTCGACCGCGACGCCGTTCGGGGGCCGACTCAGACCCCGAGCCACTCGTCGTTGCGGACCTCGTAGCCGTGCTTCCGACAGTACTTCGCGGCCTGTCGGCGGAGGTCCCGCGACCCCGGGACCGTCTCCTTCTCCGCGATCCGGTCGACCGCCCAGTCGGCGATCGCCTCGACGCCCTCCTCGTCGTCGAGCTCGTCGATGTCGCTCAGCGCCCGGAAGGTCCGCTCGAACGCCTCGTGTTGCGACCGGCCGAACTCCTCGTTCTCGAGCGTCGCCGCCGCCTCGACGACCCGCTTCATCGCGGTCGCGACCGCCGGCCGGCGGATACGCTCGCGGACGGTCTCGGGCGCGTCGAACGCCTCTATGTCGGCGTCGGGGAGCAGGTCGGCGACGGCGTACACGCGGGTCCCGGACTCGAGTTCGCGGGTCCCCACCGCGGCCACGATCTCGCGCCCCGTCGCCGGGAACGTCAGCGGTTCGAGCGCCGCCTCGAACTCGTCGACCTCGTCGGGGTCGATCGGGGGCTCGGGCTCGTCGCCCCGCTCCAGTTCCGCCTCGACGTCGCGCTCGCGCTGTCGGCGGTCCTCGTCTGCGGCCTGTTTCTCTCGTCCGTCCTTGTCGTCAGCCATCCCCGATCTTCGGCTTCCGGCCGGATAACGGTGTGGTTGATAATGACTTTCAGGACGGATTCGGCGATGGATTGGGGCCCGGTTCGGCCCCCGTCATCCCGGTCAGAGCCGCTCGCCGTCGTAGTGGCGCTCCTCGATCCGACGGTCGAACAGCCGCGAGAGGAGGGTCGTGAGCGGGCCGGCGACCCCCTCGCCGTCGCCGTCGACCGCGATGCCGTCGACGGTCGCCACCGGGCGGAGCTCCCACGTCGAGTTCGTGAGGAAGGCCTCGTCGGCCTCGCGGACCGCGTCCGGCGCGTACGTTCCCTCCTCGACCGGGATCCCCTCGGACTCCGCGATATCGATTACCGTCGCCCTGGTGACGCCGGGGAGGATCGGCCCCTCGAGCGACGGCGTCTTGAGCGCGGTCCCGTCGACGAAGAAGAGGTTCGAGGTCGCGCCCTCGGCGACGTTGCCGTCCGGGTCGAGCATGAGCGCCTCGTCGGCGCCGGTGACCCGGAGTTCGAGCCGGGCGAGGATTCCGTTGAGGTAGTTGTGCGTCTTCGCGGCGGCCGGGATCGCGCGGTCCGCCGGCTTGCGCGTCTTGGTGGTCTGGAGCGCGGCGGGGCCGTCGTGGACCGGGTCGCTCCCGACGCCGCCCCGCGGGAGCGGCTTCGCGATCACGACGACGGTCGGGTCGACTTCGGGGTGCGGATCGAGCGTCCCCGGCTGGACCCCCCGCGTGATCGAGAGCTTGACGTACGCGTCCGCGAGGTCGTTCGCGGCGAGCGTCTCGTCGACCCGGCGTTTCAGCTCCGCGTCGCCGATTCCGTGATCGAGTCCGAGCGTCTCGCAGGTGTCCGCGAGCCGGTCCGCGTGCGCCGCCCACCGGAAGACGTCGCCGCCGTACGCGCGCAGCGTCTCGAAGGCGGCGTCGCCGTAGGCGAACCCGCGGTCCTCCACCGAGACGGTCGCCTCCGCGGCCGGGACGAGGTCGCCGTCGACGTGGTACCGTAGCGGGTCGTCGCCGCTCGCCTCGGACTCCTCGCCGACGTCACTCATGGTCCTCGCACACCTCCACGAAGTTCCGCACCAGCCGCTTCCCGCGGGGCGTGAGGATGCTCTCCGGGTGGAACTGGACGCCGACGTGCGGCTTCTCGCGGTGGCGCACGCCCATCACCACCTCGCGCTCCTCGGCGGTGCGGGCGGTCTCGACCAGTTCGTCTGGGAGGTCCTCGCGCTCGACGCAAAGCGAGTGGTACCGGCCGACCCGGAGCCGGTCGGGGAGGCCGGCGAAGACGCCCTCGCCGTCGTGGGTGATCGTGGAGGGCTTCCCGTGGACGACATCGGGCGCGTGCCCCACGCGGCTCCCGCGGCTCGCGCACAGCGCCTGGTGGCCGAGACAGACGCCGAACACCGGGCGGTCGAGCTCGAAGACGGCCGTCGAGACTCCCGCCTCGGCCGGGGTGCCCGGGCCGGGCGAGACGACGACGCCGTCCGGGTCGAGCGCGCGGACGCCGGCGAGGTCGACCGCGTCGTTCCGCCGGACCGTCACTGCGCCGGCGACCTCGCCGACGTACTGGACGAGGTTGTACGCGAACGAGTCGTAGTTGTCGACGACGAGAATCCGCGCGTCGGCGTCGCCCGCGCCGGGGCGCCAGCCGCCCGCCGCTGTACGCTCCGCCTCGGCACCGGCGTCGGTGCCCGTCATCGCTCGACCGCCTCCTCGGCGGATTCCTCGGCCGCCTCGTCGACCGCCATCCCGCCCGCAGCGAGCGCCTCGTCGACCGCGCTCACGAGGGCGCGCGCCTTCGCGAGCGTCTCCTCGTACTCGGCGTCGGGGTCCGAGTCGTGGACGATCCCGGCCCCGACCCGGAGGTGGTACTCGCCGGCGTGGCGCACGAGCGTCCGGATGACGATGTTCAGCGTCGCGCGCCCGTCGAAGCCGGCCGCGAACATCGATCCGGTGTACGGCCCGCGGCGGGTCGGCTCCAGCTCGTCGATTATCTCCATCGTCTTGGGCTTCGGCGCGCCCGTGATGGTCCCGCCGGGGAAGCAGGCGGCGACCGCGTCCGCGAGCCCCACGTCCGGACGGGCCTCGCCCTCGATCAGGCTCACGAGGTGCATCACCTCGCTGTAGCGGTCGACGCGGCGGTACTCGCTCACCTCGACCGTGCCGAACCGCGACACCTTGCCGAGGTCGTTACGCTCCAGATCGACCAACATCGCGTGCTCGGCGCGCTCCTTCGCGTCGCCGGTGAGCTCGGTCTCCAGTTCGGCGTCCGCCCCCTCAGTGTCCCCCCGCGGGCGCGTCCCCGCGATCGGCTCCGTGACGAGGCGCGCGCCGCGCTCGGGGTCGTCCGTCGGCTCGCGTTCCAAGAGTAGCTCCGGGCTCGCGCTCACGAGGTCGACGCCGCTCGGGGAGTCGGCCCCGGTCTCGCCGGTGCCGCCGAACTCGATCAGGCCGGAGTACGGCGCCGGGTTCACCGCCCGAAGTGCGTCGTACGCCTCGACCGGGTGGACCACGGCCGGCGCGGTGAGCCGCTGGGAGACGTTCGCCTGGAACGTGTCGCCCTCGCGAATGTACCCTCTGACCCGCCGGACCGCGTCGGCGTACCCCTCCCGGCCGACGTCGCTCTCGAAGGTCGCGCGCTCGGCGGTCGGCTCGGGCGCCGGTCCCGAGGCCGGGTCGCCGGTCTCGATCCGGTCGATCAGGTCTCCGGCCCGCGCCCGTCCCTCGTCGAACAGCGCGTCGAGCGCGTCGCGGTCGGCGTCGGGGTCGTCGAGCCCCTCGGGGACGCGCGGGCAGGCTGTGACGCGGAGCGTGACGGAGTCGCTATCGCCGGTCACCACCGGACACTTCCACGCCGCGATCCGATCGAAGAGCGCGGCCTCAAGCCGCGGGAGCCCGCGGTCGTCGACCGCGCCGGGGCCCGCGGGCGCCGCCGGCGGGAACGCCTCCAGCTCGCGGGCGGCGTCGTAGGAGAGCCAGCCGAACGCGCCGCACGGGTACGGCACGTCGCAGTCGCCGCGCGCCAAGGTCTCGGCGTCGAGGACGCCCTCGAGCGCCGAAAGCGACGGGGACGGGCGCCGGTAGTCGCCCGCGGGCGTCGACTGCGTCTCCGATTCCGGGGCCTCGCCGTCGCCGCCCGCGCCGGCGACGACCGCCTCGCCGGAGACGGTCAGCCGCTCGACCGGGTCGACGCCGAAGTACCCCCAGCCGGACTGGCCGCCGGTCGTCTCGTAGAAGACGCCGCCGGGGCCGTCCCGCGCCCGGCGGTAGGCCGCGAAGGGGTCGTCGACGGCGACCCGGAGTTCGACCGGGACCCGCGCGCCGTCCGGCGCCGCGGCCGCGACCGCGCGGAACCGGTCCCGGTCGGTGTGTTCCGTTCGCCTCATGGGATGCTGTTCGGCGGAGGCGACGAAACAGTTGCGGTCGCCCGAACCGGCCCGCGCTCAGAACTCGCTGGCGCGGTCGATCCACGTCGCGGCGCGCTTCTCGCCGACGCTCGTTCCCTCGGCGACCGCGGCGGCGTCCGCGCCGGCGAGGTCGTCCACCGTCTCGATGCCGATCTCCGCGAGGCGTTCGGCGTACGCCGGGCCGATACCCTTGATCTCCTCGACGCTCGGGCCGCGGTCGTCGTCCTCGTCGTCGACCGAGACGTTGTCCGCCTTGGTCCCCGCGGCCTCCGCCTGCTCGGCCGCCTCGTCGGCCCCCGCGCCCTCGTCGTCGACGAGCGACTCGGTCGAGGCGGCGGCCTCCGTCTCGGTGGCAACCGCCTCGTTGTCGGCCTCGTCGTCGCTCTCGGAGCCCGAATCGATCTCGTCTTCGGGGCGCTCGTAGGCCTCGTCGTCTTTGTCGATCTCGTCGTCTGCCTCGGCCTCGCCTTCGTCGTCTTCGTCGATCTCGTCGTCTTCGTCGGGCTCGCTCTCCGCCGAGTCCGCTTCGTCCGCCTCGACCGGATCGCTCGCCTCTGTGTCGCCGGTCAGACCGTCGCCGGTCGGACCGTCGCCGGTCGCGGACGCGTCGGCCGCCGGCTCCGATTCGCGCTCGACCGTCACTTCCGTCTCGCCGGACTCGCGCTCGCTCGAACCGCTCCCGAATCCGAGCTTCTCTTTGAGCTTCTGGAGTAGAGCCATTGCCGGCGGCTACACGTGCGAGATATTTAAAAACCGTCTCCGCCGCAACCAACCGCCGCTCCCGTCTCGCCGGTTTATAAGTGGGGGCGGCCCGTGCCGACGGTATGGATGTTCTCAATCCGGTCATGTGGTCGGTCCACGTCGGCTTCGCCGTCCTCTGGGTCGGCAGCGTGCTGTTCGTCACTCTCGCGGTCCTCCCGCCCGCCCTTCGCGGCGACATCGGGACGACGGCGCTGGGCTCTCTCGTCGGCCGCCTTCGCTGGATCACCCGTATCGGCGCGGTCGCGTTCGTCGTCACTGGCGGGCACATGGCCGGCACGCTGTACACCTTCGAGGCGCTGACGAGCACGCCGCGCGGCCACCTCGTGGTGACGATGCTGGCGCTGTGGTTCGTCGGCACCGGGCTCGTCGAGGTCGGCGGCTCGAAGCTGGCCGAGGGCCTCGACGCCGACAAGCTCCGCGAGCCCGCCCGCGACGCCAAGCCGTTCCTCTACGGCGCCTCCGCCGTCTCCGTGGGACTCATCGTTACGGCCGGGCTGCTCGCGAGTCCGACGCTGTTTTAATAGTAGTCGCCGCTGTTGAGTACCTCTTTTAAACGGCGTCATAGAACTGTTCGCAGGGGATTGAACTCACTTCGACGGCCAGAAAGTATATCAGAATCCCGCATGAGGCCGACTCATGGCTGGCGGAACTGTCGAATTCCATTTCAATTCACCCGTACACGAGGAACGATTCGTCCGGACGTACCTCACAGACGCGTGGGACCGCTTCGAGACAAGCGAGTACTGGACGGCCGGCTGGTTTTGGGCCTATCGACAGTTCGCTCGGTACGATACCGGACCGGATGGGGGATTAGTGCGGCTGGTGTTCGAGGGCGCTCCGGATGAGCTCGTCGAGTCTGAATCCGACCGATGGGACGAGTTCAGTGGCCTCACCTCGTGGCACCTCCAGCGATACGAAGCCGAAGGGTATGACAGCCTCTTGGACCAGCAAACCGACGCGAAGGGGGAGATCGGTGGCGAGTGGGAGTACCGGCTGAAACAGCTCATCACGCAGTTTTCGCTCGCCTACTACCGCGAATTCGAGGAGCCACTCCCGATAGTCGGCGATGGCCACGACGAGAATCCGAAGCAAATTGGCTTCTGGGCAGCCATCCACGATATCTTAGTGCAGTGTGGATACGACTGGTATGATGAGACAGCGATGTGCCAGAAAGCGCTGAAAAATCGATTAAAATCCATCGCCGCCTACCGGGGTGCAGAGGCCGCCCGTGACGAGTACCAGCGGCTGCTCGCCGAGTGGCAAGCACACGAAGAAGAGCTTGAACGCTGGCTTGAGGAGACTCCCACCGGGCAGGCAACTGAACCCTGACAGGTTCCGTCGTTCGGGACTGATCGATGTCGACCCCGTAGTGAACGATTCTCGGGTTGGGCTCCGAGGGATGAGAATCGTCCTATCATATCCTCTCTTTTAGGGAATCGTTGACCGCACGGCGAACTCCTCCAAAGCCCCAGCCGCTCATTTATAAATGGCTGCCTGTGGATCGGCGGCGAACTCCTCCAAAGCCCCAGCCACGAGGGCGGCGCACGCTCGCTGTGCTCCTCGTCACTCGCTTCGCTCGTTCCTGCGGTGCTTACGTCGCCTGCGCCGCCCTCGCGGCTGCCCCTTTGAGTCCCACCCCGCACGGCACCGCAGCCTCACGCCTCCCCAGCCTCGTCGCTCACGCCCTGCGGGCGTTCGCGACTCCCTCGCGCGTGCTGCCTCGCGGCCGCCTTCGGCGGCCGCTCGCAGGCACGCGCCACCGCATCGTCTATTTATAAACAATCGCTCAGTCGCGTCACTCCAGTTCCGCCCGCAGCGCCGCGTTCATCGCGTTGACAGGGGCGTCCTCGCCGGTCCAGATCTCGAACGCCTCGACCCCCTGATACAGGAGCATCCACGCGCCGTCAACTGTCGTCGCGCCCGCGGCGGCGGCCTCGCGCAGCAGTCGCGTCTCGATGGGGGCGTACACCGCGTCGAGGACCGCGAGGTCGCTGTGGAGGTGGTCGGCTGGGACCGGCGTCTCCTCGGGCGCCTCCATCCCCACGCTCGTCGCGTTGACGAGCAGGTCGGCGGCCGCGACGCGGTCGCCGAGGTCGTCGAGGCCGCCGCCGGTCGCGCCCGGCACGTCCGCGGCCAGTTCGACGGCGCGCTCCGCGGTGCGGTTCGCGACGTGGACCGTCGCGCCCGCGTCGGCCAGCGCGAACGCGGCCGCCCGCCCCGCGCCGCCTGCTCCCACCACGAGCGCGTCGCGGCCGTCGACCGTCACGTCGTGGTGCGCGAGCGCCCGCGTCACCCCGGCGGCGTCGGTGTTGTGGCCGCGCGGGCGGTCGGCCTCGCCCGCCCGGACCGGGCCGTAATCGACCGTGTTCACCGCGCCGATGCGCTCGGCGAGCGGGGCGGCGTCGACCGCGCTCAGCGCGTCCTGCTTGAACGGGACCGTGACGTTGAGCCCCGCGACGCCGAGGTCGGCGGCGCCCGCGATCGCCGCGGCCGCGGCGTCGGCGTCCGGTTCGAAGGTCACGTACCGCGCGTCGAGGTCGAGCGCCTCGTAGCCCGCCTCGTGCATCGGCGGCGACAGCGAGTGGCCGACCGGGTTCCCGATCAGTCCGTACACGTCCATGCCCGCTCACGCGGCCGCGACCGACAAAAGGCGGTCGGTCGGGGGCGGCTCTTCTTCCCCAGCTCCGACCGCGGTCTCACTCCCGCTGCCCCTCGGCGTCTCGCTCCGACTCGATGACGTCTTCGAGGGTCTCGGTCCCGACGTCGCTGGCGACCTTGACGCCGACGAGCGACACGACGATGCCGCCGACGATGAACGCGGCGAGCTGCTGCACCGGGGTCATCGTCATCCCGTACATCGACAGCGGCTCGTGGATCGCCTCCTGCGCGAGGAAGTAGCCGGCGAACCCGCGGACGACGAGGGCAACCGCGGCGATGACGAACGGGAGGTTGAGGTAGGGCGTCCGGATCCCCTCGTCGCGGATCAGCTCGTCGAGGAGCCGCCCCACGGCCGCGGTCACGCCGGCGATCGCGAACCACGGGACCGCGGCGTAGGTGAACTCCACGACCTCGACGAGCCGCGGCGCTCCGGGACCCAGATCCGAGGCGGCGAGGAAGCCGAAGAAGCCGCCGACGAGGGCGAGCCCGCCGGCGACGACGTACGTCACGACGGACACCTGGCCGGCGTACAGCGCCTCGCGGACGCGCTCCGGGACCCCCGCCACGAGCCGGTCGATCGCGAGCCCCTTATAAAGGAGCGCGGCGCCGAGCAGGCCGGCGACGCCGGCGACGGCTTCGCCGGCGGAGAACCAGTAGAACAGCGCGGGGACCAGAAGCAGCGCGACACCGAACGGCACGAGAACCGTCGACCGCAGCTGCTCGTCGGCGAGGAACTGTTTGAGCAGGTAGTAGGTGGACTCGATGTCGCGGGCCTGCCGGACGACGACGCGGTCGACGGAGTCGACGGGGATCCGCGACTCGACGACGGGCAGGACGCGCTCGTCCTCGGCGGAGTCGACGACGACGATCGCGGCCCGCGGGTCGTACCGCTCCACGAGGTCGTCGAGCTGGGCCGCGATCGACCGGTCCGCGCCGACGGCGGTGTCGCTCTCGGCGGAGACGACCGCCACGACCGACTCCTCGCGCTCGTCCCGGAGGTCGCGCGCGACCCGCAGCGACTCCAGCAGGCAGTTCACGCTGGCGTCTTCGGGGTCGTCCAGCCCGGCGTCCGTGACCAGCGACCGGACGGCCTCCCAGCCGGCGACCGGCATCGGGACGTTGGTGGCGCGGCCGATCGCCCCAGACCGGTCGACGCAGATGACCAGCGTCGTCACGTGTCGACCCATACCGCGACCGGACAAAAATCCTCCCCGTCGCCCGCCGCGCGCCGTTCGGCTCCGGCGGGCCGTCTGCCGCCCGCTACCGGAACTCGACGTCGATGTCGCCGCCGTCGTCGACGAAAGCGTCCGAGACGCCGCTCCCGGCGGCGAACGCGACGCGCTCGGCGCCGATCCCGAGCCGCTCGGCGAGCCCGCGCTCCGGGGTGAACTCGCGCACCTCGAGTTCGGCCCCGAGCAGGTCGGCGAGCCGGTCCTCGACGTCGTCTTCGGTGCCGAGCTCGTCGACGAGCCCGATCTCCGCGGCGTCGTCGCCGAGGTACACGCGCGCCTCCGTCTCCCGGATCTCCTCGGGGTCCATGTCACGGCCCTCGCTCACGGTCTCGACGAACTGCTCGTAGTAGCCATCGATGATCCCTTGGAGGTACTCGCGTTCGTCCTCCTCGATCTCCTTCAGCGGGACGCCCGCGTCCTTGTACTCGCCGGCGGTGAACTGCTCGTAGGAGATCCCGAGCTTGTCTGCCAACCCCTTCGCGTTCGGCCGGGAGCCGACGACGCCGATGGAGCCGACGAGGCTCGCCTCGCGCGCCCACAGCTCGTCGCAGCCGCTCGCGATCCAGTAGCCGCCGGAGGCGCAGAGATCCGTCGCGTACGCCACCGTCGGGCCGTCGAAGTCGGCGGCGGCCCGGCGGATGTCGTCGCTCGGCACGACCTCGCCGCCGGGCGTGTTGAGCTCGACGAGCAGCGCCTCGACGTCCTCGTCCTCGTCGGCCGCCTCGATCTGCTCGACCACGTCGTCCGCGGTCGCGCCGCCCGGGCCCGACAGCGGCGACGGCCGCCCCTGGTTGCGCCGGATCGGTCCCGACACGGTCACCTTCGCGGTGTTGTACTCGTCCGCGTCACCGAACCGTCCCCCGGTGAGCCGTGCGAGCACCGCGCGGCCCGCGATCGTCGTCGCCGCGCCAACCGCGGCGGCCGCGAGCAACCCCTTCCGTCCGTTCGCCGGCGCGTCGTCCATACCGGCGGTTGGGCGCGCGGCCGTTTATATATACTGTCGGCGACGGACGCGCGTCGCGGAGCGGGCGCGTTGCGGCCTCGGTCCTCGGAACGATCCGGACCGCGGCGGTCCAGTCGCTCGGTCGTGGCCCCGACCCGCACCGCGCGGGGCGACGAGGTCGGCCCCCGTCGAACGGTCGTCAAAGGCCGAATTTTTGTAGCCCTGCGTCGATTGACGCGACAGGGATGGGAGGGAACGAGGACGAGGACGCGTTCGTTCAGTACGGCATCGACGACAGACCCCCGCTCGGGAAATCGCTCCTCTTGGGCGCGCAACACTACCTCACGATGGTGGGGGCGAACATCGCCGTGCCCCTCATCCTCGCCGGCGCGATGGGGATGCCGGAGTCGGTCATTCCGCGGTTCGTCGGCACGTTCTTCGTCGTCTCCGGGATCGCGACGCTCGCGCAGACGACGTTCGGCAACCGTTACCCGATCGTACAGGGCGCGCCGTTCTCGATGCTCGCACCCGCGCTCGCGGTTATCGGCGTCGTGACCGCGAACCCGCCGGAGGGCATCGTCGCCTGGCGGGCGGCGCTGCTCCAACTCCAGGGCGCGATCATCGTCGCTGCGCTCGCCGAGGTCGCGATCGGCTACCTCGGACTCGTCGGCCGACTGCGGAAACAGCTCTCTCCGGTCGTCATCGTGCCGGTCATCGTGCTCATCGGCCTGTCGCTGTTCAACGCCCCCGAGATCACCACGACCAGCCAGAACTGGTGGCTCGTCGGGCTGACGCTCCTCACCATCGTCCTGTTCTCGCAGTACCTCGGAGAGCGGTCGAAGGTGTTCCAGCTGTTCCCGGTCCTCCTCGGTATCGTCGTCGCGTGGATACTCGCCGCGTCGCTCTCGGTCCTCGGCGTCTTCGGACCGGAGACGCCCGGCTACGTCGACTTGGCCAGCGTCGCCGCGGCCGACCCCGTCCACCCCATCTACCCGCTTCAGTGGGGCGTTCCGAGCGTCACGCCCGCGTTCGTCATCGGCATGCTCGCCGGCGTCGCTGCCTCGATCGTCGAGTCCATCGGCGACTACCACGCCGTGGCCCGCCTCTCTGGCATGGGCGCTCCCAGCAGCGAGCGGATGACGCACGGCATCGGGATGGAGGGACTCATGAACGTCTTCTCCGGGCTGATGGGTACCGGCGGATCGACCTCGTACTCCGAGAACGTCGGTGCCATCGGTCTGACCGGTGTGGCCTCTCGATACGTCGTCCAGATCGGTGCCGCGCTCATGATCCTCGTCGGGTTTGTGGGCTACTTCGGACAGCTCGTCGCCACCATCCCGAGCCCGATCATCGGCGGCCTCTACATCGCCATGTTCGCCCAGATCGTCGGCGTCGGCCTCTCGAATCTCAAATACGTCGACCTCGACTCCTCGCGCAACATCTTCATCATCGGGATCGCGCTGTTCACCGGACTGGCCGTCCCGGAGTACATGCGGAGTGTCGGGAGCGCGGACGCCCTCCAGCAGGGGCTGGCTGAGGCGTTCCTGCTCGGACCGTTCCTCGGGGCCGACGTCGTCGCGAACACCGTCTATGTCATCGGATCGACGGGCATGGCCGTCGGCGGTATCGTCGCGTTCTTCCTCGACAACTCGATCGCGGGGACGGCCGCGGAGCGCGGGCTCACCGCGTGGGAGAACGCGGCCGAAGCGGAGGGAGAGTTCACCTCGGCGTACGACCGCTACGTCGCCGAGGACGAACCGACCCGAACCGACTGATCGGCGTCGATCTGACGCCGATCGACCGCAGGTCGGGACGGTCCACCCGCAGTCCGGAACCCGCGCACCCGGGCGTGGCGGCCGACGGAGCCGGGGCTCGGCGCGCTGAAAAAGAACCGCAGAAACGTCGCTTCGACCGAACTACAGGAGGCCGGTCTTCTGGAGCTTCATCAGGTCCTCGGTGTCGAGCGTCTCGCCCTCCTTGAACTTCTGGTAGATCTCCTCGGCCTCTTCCTTCTCCTCTTCGCGCTTCTCGGCGCGCTCGTCTTTCCGCTCTTCTTCCTCCTTCTTGTCGAGCTCGCGCAGGCGCTTCTGGACGCGGACGAAGTCCTCGTGGTGGCGGTCGGCCGCCTCCTGGGCCTCGACGAAGAGCTCGTGCATCTCGTCGGCCTCGTCGCGGATGTCGTCGGCCTCGCGGTAGGCCTCGATCATCTGGTTGTGGTGCTCCTGGGCCTTGTCCGCGAGCTCCGTCACCTTCTGGTGGTGCTGGGACGCCTCGGAGCGGACCTCCTCGGCCTCCTCGACGAGGTCGTCGAGCTCGCTCGTGTCGTCGACCTTCTCTTTCTTCTCGGCGAGCTTCTCGCGTTTGTCGTCGATCTTCTCGATGAGCTCGCGCTCGTCTTCCGCGTCGAGCACTTCGGTCTGCTGGCGGAACTCGAGGTCCTCGATCTCCTCTTCGAGCTCCTCGATGGACTTGCCGGAGCCGAGCTCCATGTCCTGTTTGAGCTCCTCGACCTCGTCGAACAGGTCGTTGGCTTCGGCGTTGAGCTCGTTGCGCTTGTCCTTGTGTTCCTGGACCTGCTCGTTGAGCTCGTCGCGCTTCTCGCGGTGTTCCTGGGCCTCGTCGACCTTCTCGCGCGTCTTCGCGTTGAGGTCGTCGCGCTTGGAGGCGCGCTCGGACGCCATCTGGTTCAGCTCGTTGCGTCGGTCTCGCAGCTGACCGGCGCGCTTGATGAGCTGACCCTTGGAGCCGTTCTCCAGGTCGTCCTCAGAAAGGTCCACGTTGTCCGCCCCGTCCATCGGTTCCACGTCGTACTGCTCGATGACTTCTTCTTTCGTTACCATTTGTTATCTCTCCATCACCGCTCCGGCGATAGCGGACGCTCGCTGTGGTGCGTCGGGCCGTCTGCAAGAACTCCCGTTCATTTCAGCGTGCGATTCCACCAGCGCCAGAGGCGTTCTGGTACCAGCAACTACCCCCGGGCGATACATAAATACTTCGGTGGTTTTCGTGCGTACCGGTGCCACGGGGCGTGTACCCCGCGATTTCGTGGTTACTGTTCACACGGAGGTCGTGGCCCGTTTTCCGACGCGCCGCTTGACTCACGGCGCGCCGATCACGACTCGCCGTCGCCGGCCTCCTCGACCTCGTACGAGAGGACGATTCCGTCGTCGAGCCGCTCCGTCCCCGCGAGCGTCAGGTCGGGGAACCTCTCGGTGAAGCCGGCGCCGTCCGCCAGCGTGGGCGCGTCGCGGCCCCCGATCACGAGCGAGCCGACGTAGACGTGGAGCTCGTCGACGACGCCCGCCTCAAAACACGAGAATATCACCTCGCCGCCGCCCTCCACCATCAGCCGGTCGACGCCCCGGTTTGCGAGCTTCTCGAACCCTTCGTCGACGTCGACGCGCTCCTCGCCGGCGACGATCACCTCGGCGCCGGCGTCCGCGAGCGCCTCCCGTCGATCCCGGTCGGTCGCGGCCGAGACGAGCAGGTACGTCGTCGCCGCGTCGTCGAGGATCCGGGCGTCGGTCGGCGTCCGGCCGGTGGAGTCGACCACGACGCGCGCCGGGTCGCCCGGCCGCCCGTTCCGCAGGCGCTCGACGCGACGGTCCTCCTCGTCGAGCGTGAGGTGCGGGTCGTCCGCGAGGACGGTCCCGACCCCGACGAGCACCGCGTCCGCGGCGGCCCTAACGCGGTCGACCCGGTCGAAGTCCTCCGAACCGGAGATCCGGAGCTGTTCCCGGCGGCGGGTGGCGAGCTTCCCGTCGACGCTCTGGGCCGCGTTGACGACCACGTGCATACGCGACGGTCGTCCGGACGCGGAATGGTCGTTTCGGTCGGGGCGGTCGGTCCCACCCGACACCGTTTACCGAGCGCCGACCCACCGACCGACCGTGTCCGATCCGAGCGCACACCACGTCGGGATCACCGTCGCCGACCTCGACCGCGCCGTCCAGTTCTACGCCGAGACGTTCGACCTCGACGTCGTCGCCGAGTTCTCCGTCGGCGGCGACGCCTTCGCCGAGGCGGTCGCCGTCGAGGGCGCCGCGGCCGAGTTCGCCCACCTCGACGCCGACGGCGCGATCGTCGAGCTCGTCGCGTACGATCCGGACGCCGACCCGGTCGACGAGCCAGAGCTGAACCGCCCCGGCGCGACCCACCTCGGCCTCACCGTCGACGACGTCGACGCGTTCTACGCCGACCTCGCGGACGACGTCGAGACGCTGAGCCCGCCGCGGACGACCGAGAGCGGGACGACGGTGCTGTTCGTTCGCGATCCGGAGGAGAACCTGATCGAAGTACTGGACGCCTGAGCGGCGCTGCGCCGCCCGCCCGGTCGCCTTACTTCACCTTCGTTCCCGGTCCGGCGCCCTCGTAGGTCGTGAGGAGGTCGGCATCCTCGCCGGCCGCGAGGACCATGCCGTTGGACTCGACGCCGAACAGCTCCGCCTTCTCCATGTTCGCGAGCACGATCACCTTCGTGTCGGGGAGGTCGTCGACGTCGTGGAGCTGCTTCAGCCCCGCGACGATCGTCCGGGTCTCCGCGCCGAGGTCGACGGTGAGCTTCAGCAGGTCGTCCGCGCCGTCGATCCCGACCGCGTCCTCGATCCGCCCGACGCGGATGTCCAGTTCCTGGAACTCGTCGAAGCTGATGCGGTCGTCGCTGAGGGGTTCGATGTCGGTCATGTCGGTGTCATCGGTTGTGGCAGTTTCGTCGTCGTCGCTCCCGTCGCCGCCGGTTTCGCTCTCCTCGTCGCCGTCGTCGCCGCTCTCCGACTCGGCGACGCGCGCTTCGAGCTTCTCGTTGAGCGCCTCGACGCGTTCGTCTTCGATCTGTTCGAACAGCTCGGTCGGCTCGCGCAGGTCGCCGGCGGGGCCCTCGCGGGCCGCCTCGACGGTCGCGTCGTGGACGGAGCCGGGTTCGCCGAGCTGGGCCCAGAGGCGCTCGCTCTTCTCAGGCGCCAGCGGCTCGAAGAGGACGGCGATCGCCTTCGCGAGCGCGACGCAGTCGTAGATGACCTGCTCCGCTTCCGCGGGCTCCTCGTCGACGAGCTTCCACGGCTCGTTACGCTGGATGTACTCGTTGCCGTATCGCGCGAGGTCGGTGACGGCATCGCCGAGCGCGCGGACGGAGTAGTCGTTGACCGCGGCCGCGACGTCGTCGACCGCCTCGTCGATCCGCGCCGCCACGTCGTCGCTCGGGGCGTCGGCGTCGGGGCCGTCCTCGTAGTTTCGGTGGGCGAAGAGGAGGGAGCGGTAGAGGAAGTTGCCGACGGTCCCCACCAGCTCGGTGTTGACGCGCTCGGCGAACTTCTCCCACGAGAAGTCCACGTCCTGCTGGAACCCGCCGTTGGTGGCGAGGTAGTAACGGAGCGGGTCGGGGTGGAACCCCTCGTCGAGGTACTCGTCCGCCCAGACCGCGCGGTCGCGGCTGGTCGAGAACCCCTTGCCGTCGAGCGTGACGAACCCGCTCGCCATCACCGCGCGCGGCTCCGCGTGGTCGGTCGCCTCCAGCATCGCGGGCCAGAAGATCGTGTGGTGCTGGATGATGTCGCGGCCGATCACGTGGACAATCTCGCCGCCCTCGGGGTGGTCGTCGCTGGCGCCCTCCTTCCAGGCGGCCTCCCAGTCGAACGCGTCGGCGCCGACGCGCTCGGTGTACTGCTTCGTCGACGAGATGTACTCGATCGGGGCGTCGACCCAGACGTAGAGGACCAAGTCCTGCGGGTTCTCACCGGGTAGGTCGATCCCCCAGTCCATGTCGCGGGTGATACACCAGTCTTGAAGCCCCTGTTCGATCCACTCGCGGGGCTGGTTCCGGGCGTTCGACGTGCCCTCGAGGCGGTCGAGGAAGTCGGAGAGGTAGTCGGCGAACTCGGAGACCGCGAAGAACTGGTGGGTGCGCTCGCGGTACTCCGCCGGGTTACCGGTAATCGTCGACTCGGGCTCTTCGACTTCGCCGGGTTCGAGGTGGCGCTGACACCCCTCGTCGCACTCGTCGCCGCGGGCGTGTGCCCCGCAGTACGGGCAGGTCCCCTCGACGTAGCGGTCGGGGAGGTACTGGTCGTCGACGGGGTCGTACGCCACCATGATCTCCTTCTCGTAGAGGTGGCCGGCATCGTCGAGGTCGCGGACGAGCCGCTGGGTGATCTCGGTGTTCGTCTCATCGTGGGTGTGGCCGTAGTTGTCGAACTCGACGTTGAACTTCGGGAACGTCTCGGCGTAGCGTTCGTGCCAGTCGAGCGCGAACTGCTCGGGGGAGACGCCCTCCTGCTCGGCGTTGACCGCGACGGGGGTGCCGTGCATGTCGGAACCGGAGACGAACGCGGTCTCCTGCCCGAGTCGTTCGAGCGCGCGGCTGTACACGTCGCCGCCGACGTAGGTGCGGAGGTGACCGATGTGGAGGTCGCCGTTGGCGTATGGCAGTCCACAGGTCACCACCGCCGGATCGTCGGTGGGGAAGTCGTCGTGGCTCATGTGGTGTGTGTATCGAGTTGTCGTGGATACGGGCCTAAAGCCCGCTGGTTCGGGGCCGACGCGTATCGTGCGGTCCGCGAGGCGGTCGCGGCCGCGAGACGCGCGGCGGCCCGGGCGCTTCGGAGAGGCGACGGGATTCGCCACGGCGACGGCGCCGACCGCGCTACCGGCCGGCGACGCCGCGGCGGGTCCGCCCGCCGCTAGAAGGAGCGCATCCGCATCCCGAACCGCCGGAGTCGAGTCACACCCCTCGGTTCGTGCGGTCCGGTCTAAAAAGCGTCGCCGCCGGGCGGCTCGCGGCGGGGCACGGTCGGTCCGCGGCTGCCCCGGTCGACCCGCCTTCGCTCACAGCAGCCCGCGGACCATCCGCGCCGCCTCCGCGGCGGTCGGCGCGAGGACGTAGACGATCGGCTCGACGCCGACCGCGCCGGTCTGGTACAGGACGAGCGTCTCCGAATCGGCGGGGACGTCGGCGGCCGCGACCGCGTCGGCGACCGCCTCGCGGGTCGGGCGCTCGGCGTCGAACTCGACGGTCGGGTGGGACTCGCCGAGCGCCTCGACTGTCTCCGGGTCGTACCGGAGGTTCACGGCGCCGCGGACGTCCGCGCCCGCCTCGCGCGCGGCGAGCAGCACCGTCGCGACGTGTTCGCTCACGCCGAACTCCGGCTCGCCGGGCACCATCGCCCGCCCCTTCACGTCGACGAGGCGGCCCGGGACCGCGGCGACGTCGTCGACCGTGGCGGCGTCGGCGAGACACTCCGCGACGTTCGCGCCGACGTTCGGGATGAGCCCGGCGAAGCCCGAGGCGTTCGTCAGGGTCCGCAGCCCGCGCCGGACCGAGGTGAGCACGCGCTCGCGCTCCCGGAGGCCGCTGTCGGGGTCGTGGACCGAGAACTCCACGTCGGCGTCGGCGAGCGCGGGCATCGCCGCCTCGTGGAGGTCTGCGAGGAGGTCACCCTCCTCCAGTTGGCGGATCAGCACCTCGATCTCGACGAGCGCGGCCACGGGCGTGAGGTCGCCGCTCGCGAGCCCCTCGCCCACGCGCTCGACGAGATCTCGCACGCGCTCGTCGACCACGACGTCCTCATGTCTCGCCACGTCGCCGGCGGCGTACTTCGAGACCGCGGACTGGGAGATGCCGAGCGCGTCGGCGACCTCGCTCTGGGTGAACCCGCGGTCGCGGAGGTCCTCCGCGAGCATCGAGCGGACGGTCGGGAGGAACTCGTCGACGACGACCTCCTCGATGAACCTCATCGGTCCTCGCCCTCCGGTCGCTCGGTCCGGTCGCCGGCGTCGCCGCCCTCGCCGCCCTCGCCGCTCTCGCCCGCGAACTCGGGGTCGGCGCCGATCCGCGACGCCTGGGGACCGTCCTGTCCCTGGTACTTCGAGCCGCGCTCCGCGCCGTACGGGCGGTCGGCGGGCCGTTTCAGCTCCGTAAAGGTGAGCTGCGAGACGCGCATGCCCGGCGAGAGCGCCACGGGGGCGGTGCCGAGGTTCGAGAGCTCGAGGGTGATCTGCCCCTCGTAGCCCGGGTCGCACAGCCCCGCGGTCGCGTGGACCACGATCGCGAGCCGGCCCAGCGAGGAGCGCCCCTCGACGTGCGCGACGAGGTCGTCCGGGATCGCGACGCGCTCGACGGTCGTCCCGAGGACGAAGTCGCCGGGGTGGAGGATGAACTCGTCGCCCTCCGGGACGGTCGTCTCCGTCACGTACTCGCTCACCTCGCCCGCGTCGGTCGGGTGGATACAGGGGATGTTGGTGCGCTGGAACTCCAAGAACCGCTCGCCGAGCCGCAGGTCCACGCTCGCGGGCTGGACCTGCTGGTCGACGTCGTCGAGCGGCTCGATCGCGAGGTCGCCCTCGGCGAGCCGGTCGAGGATGTCGGCGTCGGACAGGATCATACCGACAGGGGGAGCGCCGGCGGCTTAAAAACTCTCGAATCCGCGGCCGCGGGCGCCGGGCCGGCGAGCGCGACGGGACCGGGCTCGGGGGGGTCAGACGGCCGCCAACAGCAGCGCGATGACGGCGAAGACCGTCGCCACCCCCGCCGCGGTCCCGCGGTCGAGGTCGTGTTCCGCCTCCAGCCCGCCGACGACCACGACCCACTGGACCGCGATCGCGACCGCGGACGCGACCAGCAGCGGGCCCGCCGCGCTCGTGATCGCGGCGACGATATCGGTCGAGAGCGCCTCGAACGTCGACCCCGCGAGCGCCGCGGTCGAGAGCGAGTACCAGATCGCGGCGATCCCGGCCGCGAGCCGGAGGAGCTCCGCGCCGAGCGCCCAGCCCGCGATCACGAACGAGTCGCCGACGGAGCCGGTGCCGCCCGCGACGCGCGTGCCGACGTGGAGCGCGACCGCGAACAGCGCCCACCAGATCGGCACGCCGAGCAGCCCGTAGTGGAGGTAGCCAGTCGCGGCGTCCCGCAGTTCCTCCCCCGCGTCGACCTCGACGCGCTCCGGCTCGTCGCACCGGTCGGCGAGCACGGAATCGGCGTCGTCGCCGAACGTCTCGCAGGTCGACTCCGAGGGCCGGTCCGGGTTGTCGACGGTGATCTGCCGGTCGACGGTCGCGTCGAAGACCCCGCCGAGCGCGACGATTCCGAGGCTGGTCCCGATCGAGACGACGACGACCATCGAGACCGCGACCGCGCCGGCGCGTGGGGAGTCGAAGGCGTCGCGGACGTGGTCAAGGAGGCTTCCGGGCAGGCTCGCGAGGGCGGCGAACGGGGAGGGCATCGTCGGGCTGTCGCCGTCGACGGACAAGTGTTTTTTCGCTTCCGATCGGGACCGCGGCTCCGCGGTTCACCCGGCCGGCCCGTCACTCCCGGTCGAGTTCGGTCTCCGGGTCGGTCTCCTCTCTCTCCGCCTCGCTCGCGGCGGCCTTGCGGGCGCGGTCGGCCGCCAGTTCGCGGTCGATGTCGTCCTCGACGTACCCCATCGACTCGACGGTGACGACGTTGCCGCCGCCGGGGTCGACCACCATCACCTCCTCGCCCTCGTCGATCGTCCCCTCGATCGACCGGGCGGAGTAGTGGGGGTTGAAGCCGCCCCCGGAGAGCTTCACCTCGCCGCCCGTGGTGGTCACGCGCTCCGTGACGGTGCCCGTCTTCCCCTTCAGCGAGTCGCTGTCGCTCGTCTGCTGTTGGCCCTTCCCGCCGTAGAGGTCGAACTCGTGGTAGCCGTAGAAGGCGGCGGCGCCGAAGACGAGTGTGAGGAGCGCCATGAACAGCGTGAGGAGGGCGCCGGCGACTCCGAGCGACGCCAACACCAGCCCGCCGAGCCCCGCGCCGATGAGCGCGATGCCGACGACGATGAAGTTCGCTCCCGGGGCGAGCGCCTCCGCCATCGAGAGCAACAGCCCCGCCGTCAACAACAGGAGCGGGAGGGTGTCCGGCGAGAGGAGGCCGGACTGTGCGAGCGCGTTCATGTTCGGTCCTACGGCCGCGGCCTGATAAGTGGTGGTGGGCGCGGCCGCGGCGCCGTTCGGGTCGCCGGCCGTCGCCGCGCGGTTCGCGCCCGATCGCCGGCGGTCGCGTTCAGAACCCGACCAGCAGGACGCCGACGGTGAGCGCGACCCCGAGGACGACGAAGGCGGCGTGTTCGAGGGTGATGTCGCCCGGCTCGATCGGCTCGTCGGCCGGCGTGGCGGTGTCCTCGGTGACCCCGTCCGGCCCGACGTCGTCGACGGAGAAGCGCCACTCGCGCTCGTCGTCCGCCACCTCGTCGCCGGCGTCGTTGGCCCGGCTCCGGTCGCCGAACTCCGCCGACTCCGCGGAGTCGGGCGAGTCCCCCTCGCGGGCGTCGTCGCCGGATTCGTCGCTCATGTGCGGATGTACGCGGCTCCGTAATAAATGGCTGGCGGGCGCGACGCGGAGCGCCGGGTACAGCGGTCGGGTCGGGTGCGGAGCGCCCTACCGCTCGCGGGCCGCCCGGAGGACGTCGCCGTCGTAGACGACGCCGCGCTCGCCGTCGACGGTCACCGTGGTCCCGTCCGCGACGGACTCGGGCAGGCCGGCGCCGGAGACCATCGGGACGCCGAGCTCGCGGGCGACGACGGCGGGGTAGCCGGTCATCCCCTCGCGGGCGTCGACAACGCCGGCGATCCGGTCGAGATCGCCCGAGAACTCGCCGTCGAAGTCCGGGCCGAGCGCGACGACTGCGCCGTCCGGCAGCGCGTCGAGGTCGCCGTCCGTGGTCCGGTGGACGGGGGCGGCGACGCGGCCGGCGACGACCGCCTTGCCGGTCACGAGCGTCTCGGCGGCGACGTGGACCTTCAGCGTGTTCGTCGTGTTCGTCCCCTCGAGCTCGGTGAGCATGCCGGAGAGGACCACGAGGGTGTCGCCGGACCTGGCGCCGCCGCGGTCGAGCGCGGCGTCGACCGCGTTGTCGAGGATCGTCTCCATGTCGTGGGCATACTCCGTCAGGACGGGGCGGACCCCCCACGAGAGCGCGAGCTGGCGGCGGACGCGGTCGTCCGGCGTCGTGGCGACGACGGGGACGCCCGGCCGGAACATGGCGGTCTTGCGCGCGGTGAAGCCGGACTCCGAGACCGCGACGACGGTCGAGGCGCCGATGTCGCGCGCGAGGTAGCGCGCCGAGCGCGCCAGCGCCTCGGTGCGCGACCCCTCCTCCGCTGTCGGGACGCGCTGCTCGCGCGTCTCCGCGTACTCGTCGCTCGCCTCGACCTGCCGGACGATCCGGTCCATCGTCTCAACGACGTTGACGGGGTCCTCGCCGACCGCGGTCTCGCCCGAGAGCATGACGGCGTCGGTGCCGTCGAGGACGGCGTTGGCCACGTCCGAGGCCTCCGCGCGGGTCGGGCGCCGCGAGGAGACCATCGAGTCGAGCATCTCCGTCGCGGTGATGACGGGGACGCCCTCGTTGACGCAGGTCCGGATGATCCGCTTCTGGATCACCGGCACGTCCTCCAGCGGGCACTCGACGCCGAGGTCGCCGCGGGCGACCATCACGCCGTCGGCGGCGTCGACGATCGCCTCGAGGTTCTCGACGGCGCCGGCGCGCTCGATCTTGGCGATGATCGGGATGTCGTCGCCGCCGCGGTCCTCCAGTTCGTCGGCGATCTGGTAGACGTCGTCGGCGTCGCGGACGAAGGAGGCGGCGACGAAGTCGGCGTCCGTTCGGGCCGCGAGGTCGAGTTCGGCCTCGTCCTCCGGGGTGATGAGGTCGACGTCGATGGCGACCCCTGGGAGGTTCACGCCCTTCCGGGAGCCGAGTTTCCCGCCGGAGACGACCGTCGCTGCGACGGTCCCGCCGTCGACGCGCTCGACGCGGCACTCGATCCGGCCGTCGTCGAGGAGGATCGTGTCGTCCGGCCCGGCGGCCCCGATCGAGTGGGTGAGGCCGATGCGGTCGGGGGTCGCCTCGTCGCCCTCGAGGAAGGTTACCTCGGAGCCCGTCGCGAGTTCGATCGGCTCGTCGATCTCGGCGGTGCGGACCTCCGGGCCCTTCAGGTCGACCATCACCGCGAGGGGGTCGTCGATCTCGTCGTCGACGGCGCGGGCACGCTCGATCACCGTCTCCCGGTGGTCGGTCGTTCCGTGGCTGGCGTTGAGCCGGACGACGGACATCCCCGCGTCGGCGAGGCCGCGGATCGTGTCCCGGTCGTCCGAGGCGGGACCGATCGTACAGACGATCTTGGCGTTTCGCATACCGCGGGGTTCGGCGTAGCGGCGGAAAAAGGCACCCGGTTGCGTCGCTTCCGAGTAAACGTTCGTGAAGAACGCTCCTGACGCGGGTTTAGGCACTGAAGCCCGGCGACTGGTTATAAATCAACACGCGGTGGCGCGTGCCTGCGAGCGGCCGGCAGGCCGCGAGCCAGCACGCGCGAGGGACGCGGTGAGCGACGGGCGACCGAAGGGAGCCCGGAGCGAACCGCGAGGCTGGGGAGGTGTGAGGCTGCGGTGCGGTCGCGGTCGGGTGGGACTCAAAAGGGCAGCCGGGAGGACGAAGACGGGCGACGCAAGGACCGCAGGAGCGAACGCAGTGAGCGACGAGGACCGCAGCGAGCCCATCGAGTCCTCCCGGCTGGGGCTTTGGCGGTGTTCGCCGGCGATCTACAGTTTGTCATTTATAAATGAACGACTGAGGCGTCGGAGGGCTCCGTTATCAGTGCGTCAGCGGTGATGTATACCCGAGCGACTGCGGTCCCGGTGGTCCGCTTATCTATTTATTAGTCGTCGGCGGGGGCGGGCGCGCTCCCGGTCGACAGCGACACCTCGGGGGCGTCGACGCCGAGTTCGTCCAGCGCGGTCTGCGCGGCGCGCTTCCCCGACACCAACATCGCGCCGAACGTCGGCCCCATGCGCGGGAGGCCGTGGGCGGTCGCGACCGCCATGCCGGAGGCGATCAGGCCGTCGTGGACGACGCCGGTGTGCTCGACGACGGCGTCCTCGCTCTCGCCGACCCACATCGAGTCGTGGCCGGGCGAGTCGTGGCCGGGGGCGCCGTACTGGTCGTCGCCCGTCTGGTCCATCCCGGTGTTGTGCTCCTTCGCGTGCTCGATGCCGGGCGCCGAGAGGACGCCGCGCTCGTCGAGCTTGCTGATCGCGACGGCGTCGTGGCCGGTGGCGTCGATGACGAGGTCGGACTCGACCGCGATCGGGTCCACGCAGGTGATCTCGCGCGGGAGCGCGTGGACCGGCGTCCAGTTCATCACGATCCCCCCGACCTCGTGGTCGTCGCGGACGACGAGGTCGGTGAACTCGGTCATGTTCTGGACGCGTGCGCCGGCGTCGCAGGCCGCCTTTATAAGTCCGGAGCAGGCCTCCGGGCCGGCCGCGGTGTAGAGGCCGTCGACGTCCTCGACCGGGTCGTAGTCGACGTCGAGGTCGTCGAGGATCTCCTGGGCCGGGTCCCGGACCGTCACGGTGTTCATCAGGAACCCGCCGAGCCAGAAGCCGCCGCCGAGGTAGTTGTTCTTCTCGACGATCATCACCTTCACGCCGCGCTCGGCCAGTTCTTTCGCGGCCATCAGCCCGGAGGGACCGCCGCCGAGGATGATCACTTCCGAATCCGTGTAATCGAGGAACCCGTCGGTCCACTCGTTGCCGATCGCTTTCGTTACGTCGGTCTCGCTCACGTCCGCGAAGCCGGTGAATCCGTCCATACAACTTGGTAGTATTACTTGGTTGTTTTAGCTGTTACGGTGGAGACTGTGTCGTATTTATACCACTCATCGGCAGTATGGCGGCGAACACCGCCAAAGCCCCAGTCGCTCGGTGATGCACGCACGCTACCGACACGAACACCTCCAAAGCCCCAGTCGCGAGGTGGCCGCACGCTCGCTGCGCGCTTCAGTCGCTCGCGGTGCTCGCTCCTTCCAGTGCTTACGTCGCCTGCGGCCACCTCGCGACTGCCCCTTTGAGTCCCACCCCGCACAGCAACCGCGCCTCACACCTCCCCAGCCTCGTCGATGGTCCTCCGCTTCGCTCCGGACCACCGACTCCAGCGAGGGACCGAAGGTCCCTCTGGCAGCCGGCGCGTAGCGCCGGCGACCTCGCGCGTGCGGTTCGCGGCCTGTCGGCCGCTCACCGGCACGCGCCACCGCCGCGTCCGGTTGTCTTCTATCGTCGCGTGTGACTTTCCGACCGCCGCAACTCGCAGCCTTTTTACCTACGCTGGCGGTAGAAGTGGCTACTATGGCTGAGGACAAGGCTCGAAGCACCGGCAGCGCGGGCCGATTCGGCGCCCGCTACGGCCGGGTCTCCCGCAAGCGGGTCCAAGACATCGAAGCGGAGATGCGCAACGCGACCGTCGACGGCGACGACGTCACGCGCAAGGGCACCGGCATCTGGGTCAACGAGGAGACCGGCGAGACGTTCACGGGCGGCGCGTACCGCCCCGAGACGCCCGGCGGTCGCACCGTCCGCCGCTCCATCCGCGCCGCGCTCGCCGACGAGGAATAGGACGATGAGCTACAAGTGCTCCCGCTGTAAGCGCGACGTCACCCTCGACGAGTACGGCGGCGTGCGCTGCCCGTACTGCGGCCACCGCGTCCTCCTGAAGGAGCGCGGCGGCGGTATCAAGGAAGTCAACGTCGAGTAAGCGACTCCCTCCATTTCGGACCGTGACGGCGACGCGCGCACACGAAACGGTCCTCTCTTTCAGTTACCCCACCGAGCGGCGCGCCCGTGTCGTGGCCGACGCGCTCGGCCCCGAGGTCGGCGAGATCGACGACGCCCGTTCGACCGCGAGCGTCGACCGCGAGGGCGACGCGGTCCGCGTCCGCGTGCTCGCCGACGACCTCGTGGCGCTCCGCGCCGGCGTCAACAGCTGGTCGCGGCTGGTCGCGGTCGCCGAGCGCGTCGGTCCGAAGCACGATTGAGCCTCTCGCGGAAACATCGATAACGCGACGTTTCGGGGCGCTACGCTCCGAATCGGGTCTCGTCGGAGAAGTCGGGGGTTTTTCTGTCCGGGTCGCCTCGGTCCGACCATGCAAGGGAACATGCCGCCCGAGGCACAGGAGAAGATCGAGGAACTGCAGGAGCTTCAGGAGACCGCACAGCAGGTCGCCGAGCAGAAGGAGCAGGCGCAGTCCGCGCTCAACGAGTCCAAGACCGCCCTCGACGCCCTCGAAGACGTCGACGAGGACGCGGGGATGTACCGCGAGATCGGCGAGGTCCTCGTCGAGACGGACTACGAGTCCGCCTACGACGATCTCGAGAACAAGGTCGACTCGCTCGAGGTCCGCGTCGAGCAGCTCGAAAAGCAGGAGGAGCGCGTCGAAGAGCAGTTCGACGACCTCCAGAGCGAGCTCCAGCAGATGCTCCAGGGCGGCGCGGGCGGCGGCGGCCCGATGGGACCGGGCGGCCCGGGCGCCGGCGGCGCGTAAGGCCGTGACCGACGACGGAGCCGACGGTTCCGAGGCCGACGCAGCCGACGACGCTGCCGGCGCCGCCGCTGCCGACGCGGACCCGAGCGACGAGGAGGTCGTTCGCACCGCCGCCGAGGCGGCCGAGGGGATCGTGTTCAAACACTACGACCAGTCGACGGTCACGGACCTCGACGTCACCGTCACGTTCGAGGAGGGCGTCCTCGACGTCGACGTCTACCTCAACGCGCCCGACGACGCCGAGCCCGACCGCGAGGCGGTCGCGCAGGAGGCGGTCGAGACCGCGGGCGAGGCCGTCGACGAGCTGTTCGCGGAGTAGGCGGCGCGCCCGCCTGCCGGGTGGCACGCCCGCCGGTTCGTCAGGCGGGCGGCACATCCGTTTTTTCAAATGACGATGTCGGACGCGAGCGGCCACGCCTCGTAGTAAATTATTAATAATGTACTTGTGTACCGTTAGCACATGTCATCTCGTAACGGCGGTACCACGGCGTTCGACCGGCTCCGGGCGCGCTTCGACGGCCGGCCGCACGCCTGCGAGGAATGTGGGTTCGTCGACGAGGAGAGCGAGTGGGCGGCCGCGACGACGGGCGCGACCGTCGAGTACCGCCACGAGTGCCCCGGCTGTGGCGACACAGCGGTCCGGCGGTACCGACTCTGAGGCGGGGCGCGAGACCGTCCCGATGTACGACGCGATCCTGTGTCCGACCGACGGGAGCGCCGGGAGCGACGCCGCGGTCGAGCAGGCCTGCGGCCTCGCCGCGCTCACGGGCGCCCGGGTTCATGCGCTGTTCGTCGTCGACGAGGGCGTCGCCGGCGCCGACGAGTGGGACCTGGTCGTCGAACGCGAGGAGGAGCGGGGCGAGCGCGCACTCGACGCGGTCGCCGAGGCGGCCGCGGCGCAGGGCGTCGAGGCCGAACTCCACCTCCGCCGCGGCCGCCCGCACGAGGAGATCCTTGACGCCGCGACCGACTACGGCGTCGACCTGATCGTGATGGGGACCCACGGCCGCACCGGAATCGGCCGGTTCGTCACGGCGGGGTCGGTCGCCGAGCGGGTGGTGCGACACAGCGAGCTCCCGGTGTTGACGGCACACGTCGGCGAGTAGCCTCCGCGGCCTTCCTGACGCGCTCGTCTTCCGCCCCTCCCGACGTTCCTACGCCGACTCGCAGATCGCGACGAAGTTCTCGAAGACCTCCTCGCCGCGCTCCGTGTGGGCGACCTCGGGGTGCCATTGGACGCCGTACAGGTCCGCGTCCGGGTTCGACATCGCCTCGATCCCGCAGACGTCGGAGGTGGCGGTGCGGCCGAACCCCTCGGGCAGGTCGGTCACCTCGTCGGCGTGCGAGGCCCAGACGCGCGTCTCCGGCGCGAGCGAGCCGACGAGCGGGTCCTCGTCGTCGACGATCTCGACGTCGACGTCGGCGTAGCCGCCGTAGTCGCCCGCGCCGACCGCGCCGTCGAGCTCCGCGGCGATCAGCTGCATTCCGAGGCAGATCCCGAGGACGGGCACGTCGCGGTCGAGGTAGTCGGGCGCGTTGCCGACGCGGTCCATGTCCGGGCCGCCCGAGAGGACGACCCCGTCCGCGTCGACCTCGTCGGCGGGCGTCTCCGCGGAGACGATCTCGGTGTCGACGCCGAGGTCGCGGAGCGCCCGCCGCTCGAGGTGGGTGAACTGGCCGTGGAGGTCGATGACGACGATCCGGGTCATGCCCTCGATTGCGGGCTGTCGCACAAAAACGACTCGGAACGTGACGCAGTATCGTGGTGTTTTCGACCGCTGAAACCACTCAGCAATTCATGAATACGGATCGATCAGAGGTCAAGCGGGCCGCGCTTCGTGAACTCGCGGAGCAGCACGGTCGCGTACGAGCCGCTCGGGAGCGCGAACGCGAAGCGCGGGTCGCCGCCCGCGAACGACACGTCGAGGTCCGTGCGCAGGAGGACCGCCCGCCGAGTCCCCTTGGAGTCGAACTCGCCCGGAAGGTCGAAGTCGCCCGGTTCGATCCCGGCGTCGGCGAGGACCTCGCGCTCTATCTCGCCTGGTTCGCCGTCGCCGAGCGCCGTCTCGGTGCCGACGAGCGGCGCGGTGATGAACGCCCGCCCGCGCTCGCAGTGCCGCGAGACCACGTCGACCCGGTCGGCGTCGACCCGTTGGAGCCGATCGGTGTCGGGCGCGTACAGCTCCCCGGGCGCGTCGCCGTCGGCGAAGCAGACCACGTCGCCGGCGACGGGCCGGTCGAAGGGGAGCCTGCGGCGCAGCCGCTCGCTCACGACCCGGTTGAAGAGGGACGACTGGGCGGCGTTGACGAACAGCCGCTGGAGGTTCGAGGGCACCGCCTCCAGCGCGTGCCACCAGTCCTCGTCGTCGGGCGGCGCGCCGGGGTCGACGTCGCGGTCGGCGAGCCGGTGGACCATCGAGCGCTCGAACCGGAGTTTCCCGGGGATCGCGTCGAGGCAGGCGGCCCAGTCGCCGTCACCCGTGCCGTCGGCGGCGGGATCGTTGTCGGCGTCGGCGGACTCGCCCCCGCTAACGCCGAACGCCTCGTTCACTCGGTCGCGCGCGGCTCGGGTGTCGTCCGGCTCCGTCTCGGCCGGGTTGCCCGCGTACAGCCGGACCGCTTCGCGGGGGTCGTTCCGGGCGATCGCCAGCCCCACGAGGTGCGTCACCGGCCGCCGGCTGCCGAACCGCTGCTGGCCGAAGTAGTTCGGGACGCCGACGGTCGCCTTGATCGGGAGTTTGTCGCCCTCAGCGGCGTCGTCTGGGCCTCCTGCGTCGCCCGCGAACGCCCGCAGGTCCCGGACCGCGTCGGTGACGCGCTCGGGGGCGTCGTCGACCGCGTCGGCGACTCGGATCTCGAAGGCGTTGCCGGCGAGGTCGCCGAACGAGAGGCTCCGCCCCGCCCGACCGAGCGCCTCGATGTCGGCGCCCCGGATCTCGGGGAGCTCGTCGGCGTCGACGCCCCGGACCGTGAACAGCTGCGTGGTGACGGCGCGCTTGTCTTTCGTCCCGGCCCACGAGACGCGCTCGCGGCTGATTCCGAGCGCGTCCGAGAGCCGACGCGCGAAGTCGTTCGTGTCCCAGTCGCGGAGCGTCGCCCGGACGACCAGTTCGGGGTAGCTCCCAGGGTCGGCGTCGAGCGGCTCCGCGTCGAACGCCTCCAGCTCGCGGACGCGGAAGTCCTCCGGCGACTCGCGAAGCCGCCCGCCGATGCCGTCGGCGTCGCTGACGTAGTACTCGATTCCGACCGCGCACTCGGTCGGGTGCGCCTCCCGGAGGGTGCGTTCGGGGGTCATTCAGTACAGCGAGAGGTCGCCGGTGACCCGGTCGACGCTGTCGTCGCGTGCGGGGCCGACCGCGAGCGCGGTGACGGTGCCGGGCTCCAGCTGCGTGTGGCCGGCGTCGCGGACGATCGCGTACGGGAGCCCCTCTGTGTCGGCCTTGTCGGCGAGTTCGAACAGCTGGCTCTCCGAGTCCCCCTTCAGGACGACCTTCTTTTGCCCCTCGCCCTGCCACTTCTTCCGGGCTCGCCGGCCGGCGTCCTGGTACGCCGACAGCGACGCGTGCGCGACCTGCGCGGCGAGCTTCCCCTCGCCCATGCCGATGTCCGTCCGGGCGACGATGGCCTGTTTCATACTGTCTCCACCGCCGCCGCGGGTTTAGCGCTTTTCTCTCGGCCGGCAGACCTGCGGCCGGCGGGGGTGGAACCGGCTAAAAAGAAATCCGCGAGAGTCCGACTGCGACCGCGCCGCGGTCGATCAGTCGTCGGCGGGCGCCGCGCCGCTGCGGGATGCCGAGCCGAGCCCGGACGCCATGTCGGCGACCGTCCGCTCGTTGTTGACGACCCAGCGCAGCAGGAGGAACGCGAAGAGGTACTTCGCGATGATGTCCATCCCGCTGTACGCCCACGAGGTGATCGCGATGTCCAGCACCGCGATCCCCTCGGCGCCGAGCGCCCAGAAGATCGGGTAGCCGAGCCAGAGGACCACGGTGAGCACCTTCAGCGTGTTGAAGATGTCCGCGGTGCCGGCGACCTCCGCGTCCTGCGCCCACTCGGCGAGCAGGATGTAGAGGACGACGACGAAGAACGCGCAGCTGATCGCGTACCAGACCCACCGCAGCAGGAGGGAGGACGTGGTCAGCGCGGCCGCGAGGCCGGTGATACACATCCCGACGTCGGCCACCACGGCGGTGAACAGTTTGCTCATGTTCGATCCGGCCAGCAGCCCGAGCGCGACGAGGATCATCGGCGTCGAGAACGCCCACGTGAGGTACCGGCCCCACGGGGTGAACACGCCGCCCTCCGGACCGGCCCCGGCCCCGGCGAGCGCGTGGCCGGCCGGCATCTCCAGGAAGCTCACTGTGAGCCCGGAGACGAGCCCCGTGTAACTGGAGATGGACACCAGCGGTACCATCAGGGTCGCGACGAAGATCAGCTGTGCCCGGGGGTCCTCCACGTTCCGTCCCATATAGACGAACAGGAGGATCGACAGGCCCGCGAGGGCGATGTTCACCCAGAGCGACGCGCTCAACAGCGTGTTGCTCTGAATGAATTGGAATATCTCGGTCTGGGTCATTTCGAGCGGGACTGTTCCGCTTGCGAGTAAGTCAGCCGCGGCTGTTTCAATCATGCGACACTGCTGATCACGTCGCGTATTTATTAAATGTACCAACCTAACTGGTAAGGTTTTCTGACCGCTTTCGATATCTGGACCGGTTTTTTGAAATGTTTGTTCTCTGCCGGATGACCGTGGACGAGTGTCGTTCTCCGGCGCCGCTCACTGACCCACCATCGGCAGCCGGTCGAAGGCCCCCCCGCTGACGTCCGCCTCGACCGCCGCCGCGCAGTGCTCGCCGCCGAGCAGGCACATCGGCACGCCGATTCCGGGGTTGCTGCTCCCGCCCACGTAGTAGAGCCGGTCGGTGCCGCGGACGCGCGGCCCGGGGCGGAGCGGGCCGGTCTGTCGCATCGTGTGCGCCAGCCCGAGCGCGCTCCCGCCGGGCTGGTCGAACCGCGCCGCGAACTCGGAGACGCACGCCGACTCCTCGGCGACAATCCGGTCCCGGAGGTCGACGCCGGTCCGCGACGCCACCGCGTCGAGGACGCGCTCCCTGAGCGCCGCGCGCCGGTCCGGCGTGTCATCGAGCCCGGGCGCGAGCGGCACGAGCGTGACGACCGCCTCGTGGCCGTCGGGCGCGACCGACGGGTCGGTCCGGGACGGCACGTTCACGTACAAGACCGGCTCCGTCTCCCCGGTCGGCCAGGCCGGTTCGTCGAATATCGCCTCGAAGTGCGGGTCCCAATCGGTCGGGAGCGCGAGCGTGTGGTGTTCCAGATCCGGCAGCTCGCCCTCGACGCCGAGGTACAGCAGGTGCGCCGAGGGGCCGTACGTCCGGCGGCCCCAGTAGTCGCCGAGCCGTGGCACGGCGTCGTCGGGGAGCAGCTCGCCCTCGACGTGCGCGGGCGGGGCGTTACAGACCACCCGATCGTGGACGTAGCGGTCGCCGCCGAGCGCCACCTCGACGCCGCCGTCGACCGGTGTTAACCCCGTCACCTCGACACCCGTGTGAACGTCGGCGCCGGCGTCGCGCGCAACCGACTCGACGGCCTCGATCACCTCGTACATCCCGCCCATCGGGTAGTAGACGCCGAGCCCGTAGTCGACGTGGCTCATCAGCTGGTACAGCGCCGGGGTGTTGTGCGGCGAGCCGCCGAGGAACACCAGCGTGTACTCCAGCAGCTGCCTGAGCTTCGGGTGGTCGACGTACGAGCGCACCGTCTCGTCGAGGCTGGAGAGCAGGTCGAGCTCTCGCCCCCCGGCGACGACGTCGAGCGAGAGGTAGTCGCGGAACCGCGACCGCCCGGGGAGAACGAACCGCTCCATTCCGGCGTTGTACGCCCGCTCGGCGTCCTCGAGGTACTCGCGGAACGCCGCGCCCGCGCCCGGCTCGTACGCCTCGAACAGGTCCGCGGCCGACTCCGGGTCGGCGGGCACGTCGGCGCGGTCGCCGTCGTCCCAGAACACGCGGTAGTGCGGGTCGAGCCGGGTCAGCTCGTAGAACTCCCCCGGCGACCGGTCGAAGTCCTCGAAGAACCGCTCGAACAGGTCCGGGAGCAGGTACCACGACGGGCCGGTGTCGAACTGGAACCCGTCGAACTCCAGCCGCCCGGCGACGCCCCCGACGCGCTCGGCGCGCTCGTACACCGTCACCTCCGCGCCGGCGGCCGCGAGGTAGGCCGCCGCGGAGAGCCCGCCGACGCCCGCCCCGACGACTCCCACCGACCGCCCGCGGAGCGACTGCTCGTTCATGCGCGTGGTACGGGCTCGCGCCGTGTGAGTCGTTTCCAACTCTCGACGGGCCTTTATCAGTCTGTCCGCGGAGTCGCGGCGACGCGTACTCGTTCGGCTCGCTTTTTTTCCGGCTTCGACCGCAGAATCGAGGTATGGGACAGCGGTCGCGGTCGTCTGACTCCGGTCACGCCGATCGCCCCGAATCCGGGGGCGCCGGCTCGACCGATTCCGGTGTCGTCGGCTCCACAGACGCGGCTCGGAGCGGTTCGGACGCGCCGCGAGGCGCCGAACGGGCCCGCGCCACGGCGCGCTCCGGGGACGCCGGCGTCCGCGTCGAGATCGTGGTCCGCGACCCGGCGCCCGCGCCGGTGGCGGCGGCACTGCCGCCCGGGGCCGTCGCGGAGGACGTCGACCGCGTCCGCGTCGACGACGCGGTCGTCTCGCAGTTCCGCGCCGACCGCGCGGTCGACGCCGAGCTCGTCTTCGACGGCGGCGACGAGCGCGTCTACCGCTGTCGGAGCCGGGCGCCGGGGCAGTACCCGTCCGACGCCGTCGAGTCGCTCGGGTACCCGGTCTCGTCGGTCACGGTCCGGACGGCGCCCGACCGGGTCCGGCTCCGGCTGTCGCTGCCCGCGGCGGACCCGGTCGGCGACGTCATCGACGCGCTGGAGGCGACCGGCGGGTCGGTGCGGCTCGAGCGGCTCACGAGCTCCGGCGGGGCCGACACCCGATCGGACCCGGTCGTCGTCGACCGAGGGCGACTCACCGAGCGGCAGCGCGAGGTCGTCCGAACCGCCCACCGGCTCGGCTACTTCGAATACCCCCGCGGGGCGAGCGCGACCGAGGTGGCCGACGCCATCGGCATCGCCCGCGCCACGTTCTCGGAACACCTCGCAGCGGCGCAGCGTCGCGTCTTCGAGGACCTCGTCGGCGGGTGAGGTCGTCGGGGTCGAAGTCGGGATCGGTCGGGGTCGGAGTCGGGATCGGTCGGGGTCGAAGTCGGGATCGGTCGGGGCCGGTCGCGCCCCGATCGCGACGAGAAATCTGTTCCCACGCGGCGGGGGCGACCGCGGTATTGAAACCCCTCAGGCCCTCAGATGGGGTATGTATCGCAGACGGTTCCTCCGAGAGGCCGGCGCCGTCGGGGGCGCGGCGGCGACCGTCGGGCTCGCCGGGTGTGCGGGCGTCGGCGGCGAACCGGACTTCGACGTCGGGATGCTCGCGTCCGCCTACCAACCCCGAGAGATCACGGTCTCGGTCGGCGACACCGTCGTCTGGGAGAACACGAGCGCGCGGGCGCACACCGTCACCGCGACCGAGGGCGGGATCCCGGAGGGCGCCGAGTTCTTCGCGTCGGGCGGCTTCGACGACTACGACACCGCGGCGGCGGCGTGGGACGACGACTTCGGCGGTATCTTAGAGAGCGGCGACCGCTTCGAACACACGTTCACCGTGCCCGGCGCCTACGAGTACGTCTGTATCCCCCACCGCGAGGGCGGGATGTTCGGGACCGTCGTCGTGGAGGAGTGACCGGCGTGACCCGCCTCGCAGCCGCCGGACGAGCCGCGGGCCGGACTGCCGCCGGACGAGCCGCGGGCCGGACCGCCGCCGGACGAGCCGCGGCCAACACTGCCGTTTCCGCCCGGCGAACTGCGACCCGCCTCGCCGTTTCCACCCGCCGAAATCCGTTTCCGCCCGCGCCCCGAACGGGAGGTAACTGATCGACATGGACCTCTCGCCGCTCCTCGGAACCGACGTCCTGTTGTTCGCCGCGATCGGGCTGCTCGGCGGCGCCCACTGTATCGGGATGTGCGGCCCGCTGGTCACCGTCTACGCGAGCCGGATGGACGCCGACGCCGGACGGACCGACGGCGGCGGAGCGGGCGCCGCCTCGACCGCGAGCGCGTCGACCGGCCGCGAGGGACACCTCACCACCTACGAGGTGCGCCAGCACGCGCTGTTCAACCTTGGGCGCGCGGCGAGCTACGCGACGATCGGGACCCTCCTAGGCGCGCTCGGCGGCGCGGTGTTCGTCACCACCGCGACCCTGACCGGCACCGCGGATGCCGTCCGCGGCGGGGTCGGGCTCCTCGTCGGCGCGGCGGTCATCGCCGTCGGCGTCCGGTATCTCCTCGGCGGCGCGACCGGCGGCGTCCACCTCCCCGGGCTCGAACGCGTCACCGGCTGGCTCACGGGGTACGTCGACCGGCTCGCGAACGGCCCCGGCATCGTCGCGCTCGGCGCGGTCCACGGCCTGCTTCCCTGTCCGATCCTCTACCCGGCGTACCTGTACGCCTTCGCGAGCGGCTCGGCGGTCGCGGGCGGCGTCGCGCTCGGCGCGCTCGGGCTCGGCACGATCCCCGCGGTCTTCGCCTACGGGACGCTGATCGAGAGCATCGACCCCGTCCACCGCCGCCGAGTCCACCGGCTGCTCGGCGTCGCGTTCGTCGCGCTCGGCTACGTGCTGTTCGCCCACGGGTTGATGTCCGTCGGGGTCCACGTGCCGCACCCGCGGCTCCCGTTCTGGAACCCGCTCGACGCCGGCATGGGGGGAATGTGAGATGAGCCGGACCCCCGACCCGGGCGCGGGCGGCGACGCGTCCGAGGGGCCGGCCGACGATCCGGGCGCGTGTACCCTCTGCGAGCTCCCGACCGACGGCGTCGACGTCACCGACGACGACGGCAACCGCTTCTGCTGCATCGGCTGCCGCGACGTGTACGGCGCGCTCG
The DNA here is from genome assembly GCF_900102375.1 of Halorubrum xinjiangense. Classification (GTDB taxonomy): domain Archaea; phylum Halobacteriota; class Halobacteria; order Halobacteriales; family Haloferacaceae; genus Halorubrum; species Halorubrum xinjiangense. The sequence continues at coordinate 249,462 of NZ_FNBO01000001.1, read as the reverse complement.
GCGACGTCGACGTCGACGCCGACGCCGTCCGCGAGCGCCGGCGGGAGCGGGGCGGCGAGGAGCCGAGCGGGTCCGGCGACGCCGACCGCGACCTCCCCGACGGCCACGAGCCGACGTACCTGGAGGTCGACGGGATGCACTGCGCGACCTGCGAGGCGTTCATCGAGACGGTCGCGACCGACGCCGACGGCGTCAGCGCCGCGAGCGCGAGCTACGTCACGGACACGGTGCGCGTCGACCGCGACCCGGACGCCGTCTCTATCGACGAGCTCACCGAGACGGTGAGCGGGCTCGGCTACAGCGCGTACGCCCGCGACGACGCCTTCTCGCGCCGGCAGGCGAGCAACATGGCGACCGCGCGGCTCGCGGCGGGCGTCCTCGTCGGGATGGCCGTGATGCTACAGTACATCGTCTTAATCTACCCGACGTACTTCGCGTTCCCCTTCTACGACCAACGGACCCTCGACTACCTCAACGAGGCGATGGCCTCCACCTCCGGAACGTACTTCTTCATCGTCATCGCCGTCCTGACCACCATCGTCCTCTTTTTCACCGGGAAGCCAATCTTGCGCGGCGCGTACGTCAGCGCCAAGACGCGCTCGCCGAACATGGACCTGCTCGTCGCCATCGCGGCGGTGAGCGCGTACCTCTACAGCACGCTGGCGGTGATCTTCGTCGAGTCGCCCTCCATCTACTACGACGTGACCGTCGCGATCATCGTCATCGTCACGGTCGGCAATCACTACGAGGACTCGGTGAAAGACCGCGCGACGGCGCTGCTCTCGGAGGTCACCGCGGTCCAGGTCGACGACGCGCGCCGGCTGACCGACGCGGGCGAGACCGAGTCGGTCGCCGTCGAGGCGCTCGAACCGGGCGACCGGCTGCTCGTGCGCGCCGGCGAGCGGGTCCCGGTCGACGGCGAGGCGGTCGACGGCGACGCCGCGGTCGACGAGTCGGTCGTCACCGGCGAGTCGCTCCCGGTCCGGAAGGTCGCCGGCGACGCGGTCGTCGGCGGCTCCGTCGTCGCGGACGGCTCGCTCACGGTCGCGGTCGGCCCGGACGCCACGTCCAGCCTCGACCGCGTCGCGGAGCTGGTCTACGACCTCCAGAGTGGGAACCACGGCGTCCAGAAGCTCGCGGACCGGCTCGCGACCGCCTTCGTCCCGGCGGTCCTCGTCATCGCGGTCGTCGCCGCCGGCGCGTCGCTCGCGCTCGGCGGCGCCCCGACCGACGCGATGCTCGTCGGGCTGACGGTGCTCATCGTCTCCTGCCCGTGCGCGCTCGGGCTGGCGACGCCGCTCGCGGTCGCCGCGGGGATCCGCGACGCCTTAGAACGCAGCATCGTCGTCTTCGACGACACCGTCTTCGAGCGGATCCGCGACGCCGACACCGTCGTTTTCGACAAGACCGGAACCCTAACCACCGGCGAGATGCGGCTGATCGACCGCGCGGTCGACGACGACCTGCTCCGGCTCGCGGCCGCCCTCGAATCGCGCTCCGCGCACCCGGTCGGGCAGGCGGTCGCGGCGGCGCGGGACGACCTCGACGGCGCGGACGCCGGTCTCGGGGGGGCGGCCGACGACGGCGCGACGACGGCGGTCGCCGACGGCGGGGCGGAGGCGGTCGACGCTCCCGCGGCAGACGGCGACGCCCCCGCGGTCGAGTCCTTCGAGAGCCACGCCCGCGGCGTCTCCGGGCTCGTCGACGGCGTCGAGGTCGTCGTCGGGCACCCCGACCTGTTCGACGAGCGGGGCTGGACCGTCTCCGACGAGATCCGCGAGGCGGTCGCCGACGCGCGCGACGTGGGGCGGGTCCCGGTCGCCGTCGGCCGCGACGGCGCTGCGGAGGGGTTCGTCGTGGTCGGCGACGAGCTCCGCGAGGGGTGGGAGGAGACGGTGACGGCGCTCGACGAGTCGGGCGTCGAAGTGATCGTCCTCACCGGTGACGACGAGCGGGCCGCGACGGTGTTCGCCGAGCACGACGCGGTCTCGTCGGTGTTCGCGGGCGTACCGCCGGAGGGGAAAGCCGAGGCAGTCGGGCGGCTGAAGGAGCGGGGCGTCACCGTGATGGTCGGCGACGGCACCAACGACGCGCCGGCGCTCGCCGCGGCTGATCTCGGCATCGCGCTCGGCGGCGGCACCGCGATGGCGGCCGACGCGGCCGACGTGGCGATCGTCGACGACGAGCTCGGATCCGTGGCGACCGTCTTCGAACTCGCGCGGGCGGCGGGCCGACGTGTGAAGGGGAACATCGGTTGGGCGTTCTGTTACAACGCGGTCGCCATCCCGCTGGCGGCGACCGGCCTCCTGAACCCGCTGTTCGCCGCGGTCGCGATGGGCGCGTCGAGCCTCCTCGTCGTGACGAACTCCTCGCGGGCGCTGCTCTCCGCGGACTGAGGTCGCCGTCGAGACGCGGCCGCGCCCGCCCCGACCGCAAACGATTTTCGGCTCACGCGAGTAGACGGAAGCGATGACAGATCAACAGCAGCAGCCCGCGGTCCCGACCCGGAACGGCATGCCCGTTCTCGGGCTCGGCACGTGGGAGAACGACGACCCCGCGCAGTGCACCGAGTCGGTCGCGAACGCGCTCGACGCCGGCTACCGCCACGTCGACACCGCCCAGATCTACGGCAACGAGGCGGCCGTCGGCGAGGGGATCGCCGCGAGCGACGTCGACCGCGACGAGATATTCCTCGCGTCGAAGGTGTGGATCGACAACCTCTCGCCCGCCGACGTCGCCTCGTCGACCCGCGAGAGCCTCGACAAACTCGGCGTCGACGCGGTCGACCTCATGTACGTCCATTGGCCGGCTGGGGAGTACGAGCCCGAGGAGACGCTGCCGGCGTTCGCCGAGCTGCGCGACGACGGCCTGATCGACCGGATCGGCGTCTCGAACTTCGAGCCGGAACACCTCGACGCCGCGACGGACGCCCTCGGCGAGGCGCCGTTCGCGAACCAGGTCGAGATGCACCCGCTGCTCCGGCAGGAGGCGCTGCGGGAGTACGCCGACGCCAACGACGTCGAACTCGTCGCCTACTCGCCGCTCGCCCGCGGCGAGATCCTTGACGATCCGGCGATCGTCGATATCGCCGAGAAGCACGGCGTCAGCGCCGCGCAGGTGAGCCTCGCGTGGCTCCGGGAGAAGGGCGTGACCGCCATCCCGAAGGCGACCGGGATCGACCACATCCGCGACAACCTCGCGAGCGTCGACCTCACGCTCGACGACGAGGACGTCGAGGCGATCGACTCGCTCGGGCGCACCGACCGCCAGCTCAACCCCGACTTCGGGCCGGACTGGTAGGCGCGGCGAACTCCCGTCTCACTCCGACGCGAGCGGCAGCGACACCGTGATCCGGTTGCCGCGTCCGTCGCCCGCCGTGTCGCCGACGACGGCGACGGCTCCACCCGACAGCTCCACGCTCCAGTAGACGAGCCAGAACCCGAGACCGCTGCTGTGGTAGACGCGGGTCATGTCGTGGTCGCCGGTGAGCACGTCGGCCTCGACGGCGGGTATCGCGGGGAGGTCGTCCTCGACGACGAGTTCGGCGCCGGTCTCGGTGCGGCGGAGGCGCACGGTCACCGTCGGCGCCCCGTCGTCGCTGTGCTGGAACGGGTTCTCTAAGAGCTCGATCACCGCCGACCGGAGCTCCGCGCGCCCCGCCGCCGCGACCGCGTCGAGTTCGTCGACCGTTATCGAGCCGTTCGGGTACCGGTCGCGCACGGTCTCGACACACTCCGTGACCACGCTCCGGAGGTCGATCCGACCGGGTTCGCCGTGGTCGGTGATGAGCTCGATTATCTCCCGCTCCTTCTGTGCGGTCTCGAGGAGCCCCTCGCCGACCCGCCGGATCACCGCGGTGTGTTCGGCCGACTCCGGCAGGTCGGCCTCGAGCTCCTCGACGGTCCCGAGGACGACGTTGAGGTCGTTCCGGAGGTTGTGCCGCAGGAGGTTGTCCATCACGACCAGCTGGCGCTCGCGCCGCCGGCGGTCGGTGACGTCCTTCGTGAACCCCGTGATCCGGACGACCTCGCCGTCTCGGGTGATCGGCTCCCCTTGGACCCACACCCACCGGTTGAAGTTCTCGTCGGCGTTCACCCGGTACTCGACGTCGACCGCCGTCCCCGCGGAGAGCTGCGCCATCGCCTCCCTGACGCAGGGGCGGTCGTCCGGGTGGATCGCGTCGAGGAACGCGTCCGGGTCCCCGTCGAGCTCGTCGAGCGACGCGCCGTATATCTGCTCGTAGGCGGGGTTCATGAAGAGCAGTTCGGACCAGTCGGCGTTGAACATCCAGAGGACGTCGCTGGAGACCGACGCGAGCTCCTCGAGGTAGGAGGCGGTCTCCGCGCGCTCGTCTTCCGCCCGAACGCGGCCGCTGACGTCCCGCGAGCTGACGACGAACCCGTCGAGCGCGCCGTCGGTGAGGTTCGACATCCGGCTCTCAAGCCAGACCCACGACCCGTCCGCGGTCCGGTGGCGGTACTCGGCCGTGACCTCGGTGAACCCCTCGGCCCGAATTGCCCCCTCGAAGGTGTCCCGCACGGCCGCCCGCTCCTCCGGGTGGATGTACTCGAAAGCGCTCGTCCCGACGAGTTCGTCGGGCTCGAAGCCTAAGATCCGCTCGACGGCCCCGTTGACGTAGGTGTAGGTTCCCAGTTCGTCCAGCAGCGCGACCTTGTCTTGCGCCTGGTCGAGCAGCAGCCCGTACGGTTCGGACCGACTCATCTCCTCCTTTTACCTCGCGTACGTGTATAACCGTCACGGCCGCTCCGGTCAGTCCGGCAATCGCCGAGCCGCGACGGCCGAAAATATATCCTCGACTACACGTGTTCGGCGAGGAAGTCGACGATCTCGCGGTACGCCTCGATCCGGTTGTCGAGCTTCGCGAAGCCGTGCCCCTCGTCGTCGAAGATCAGCTTCCGGACCGGGACGCCCTGCTCGCGGGCCTCCTCGACGATCTGTTCGGCCTCGCCGACGGGCACCCGCGGGTCGTTCTCGCCGTGGAGGACGAAGAGGGGGGCCTCGATCCGCTCGATGTTGTTGATCGGCGAGACGGACTCGAGGAACTCGCGGTCCTCCTCCAGCGAGCCGTACTCGGCCTCGCGCAGCGAGCGCCGCCAGTCGCCGGTGTTCTCTAAGAACGTGACGAAGTTCGCGATGCCGACGATGTCGACCCCGGCGGCCCACAGGTCGGGGTACTCCGTCAGCGACGCTAACACCATGAAGCCGCCGTAGGAGCCCCCCATCGCGACGACGCGGTCGGGGTCCACCTCGGGGTGGTCGTGGAGCCACCCGACCGCCTCGCGGATGTCTCTCACCGAGTCCATCCGGTTCTCCACGTCGTCGAGCCCGGAGTACGCCTTCCCGTACCCTGAGGAGCCGCGGACGTTGGGCTCGAAGACGGCGTACCCGTTGTTCAGCAGGTACTGCGTGACCGAGGCGAAGGAGGGGCGGCGCTGCGACTCGGGCCCGCCGTGGATGTCGACGACGACCGGGTAGCCCGACTCCGGCGGCTCCGTCTCCGGCACGGAGAAGAACGCGGGGATCTCTCTGCCGTCGAACGTCGGGTAGTGGACCAGCTCGCGCTCGACGAACGTGTCCGGCGGGACCCCCGCCGTCGAGGCGCGCGTCCAGCGCTCCGCCTCGCCCGTGGTCGCGTCGACGACGTAGACGTTCGCGTTGTGCGTGCTGCCCGTCGCGGTCACCGCGAACCGGTCGCCCTCGGGGCCGAAGCTCACGCCGCCCGCGACGCCGTCCGGGAGGTCAGGGGTCGGGAACTCGTCGATCCGGTCGGGCGCGACGAGCTCGCCGGCGGTGAGCTCGGTGTAGCCGTCGACGTTCCGAGAGTAGACGAGCCGGCGGGAGTCCTCGTCTATCGCCACGCCGTCGACGTTCCACTCGCCGCCGTCGGCGACGACGTCGAACTCGCCGGTCTCTAACTCGAGCCGCTCCAACCGGAGGGTGTCCGTGTCACGGTCGGTGACGAGGTAGACTCCCTCGCCGTCGGGGCCCCACTCCGGACTGGCGTACCGGACGTCGCCCTCGTGGGGCGTATGGTGGGTCAGGTCGCCGGTCGACAGATCGAGGGTGTACACGTCGTGGTCGAACGAGGAGTGCGCCTCGTGGACGATCAGCCGGTCGTCGCTCGGCGACCAGCCGGCGACCGAGAGCCACCCATCGCCCTCGTAGGCCAGTTCGGCGTCGTCGCCCGTCTCGTCGCGGCCCTGAACGTACACGTCGAAGACGGCCTCGTCGCGGCGGTTCGACGCGAACGCGAACCGGTCGCCCGTCGAGTTCCAACCGCCCCACCGGTGTTTCGCCTCGGGCATGTCGGTGAGGTCCGTGATCTCTCCCGACTCGTAGTCGAGCCGGTACAGTTGGGCGCGCTCGTTGCCGCCCTCGTCCATGCCGAAGACGGCCTCGGAGCGCTCCGGCGAGGAGTCGACGAAGGAGACGGACTCCTCGAAGAACGTGTGCTGTTCGGGCCACGACTCGGGCTCGCGGACCGACCACACCTGCCCCGTGCCGGTCGTGTCGAGCAGGAAGGAGAGCCGGCCGTCGGGGCCGAGGTCGGCGCCGCCCGCGTTCCGCACGTTGAGGTAGCGTTCGATGTCGTACTGTCGCATGGGGCCCGATTCCGCGCGTGTCGTGAAACCGTTTCGGGTGGCGGACCCCCGCTGCGGACGACGCCGGCGGCCCCCGCACGGTCGCCGCCCCGCACGGTCGCCGCCCCGCCTCCCGCCGCGATGCCGTGTCTTTTTACCGGCGCCCCCCGTGCGGTCGGCGTATGCGCGTCGCGTTCGTCTCGCTTTTCGCCCCCGGACACGGGGAGACCCCGGCGCGAACGCGAACCCTGCGGACCGCTCGCGCCCTCGCCGAACGCGGCCACGCCGTCGTCTGGCTCTGCGCGCAGTGGTGGGGCGGCGACCACGACTCGTTCTCCGAGGACGGGATCGAGTACCGGTCGGTCACCGTTGAGCCCGCGCCCGCCGCCTTCGCCGCGAAGCTCCCGGCCGCCCTCCGCCGCCTCGCCCCCGACGTGGTCCACGCCGTCAACAGCCCGCCGACGCCCGCGCTCGCCGCCACGGTCGGGGGGTCGCTCTCGCGGGTCCCGGTCGTCGTCGACTGGTGGCGCGACCACCCCGCCGACGCCCGCCGTTGGTACCGGCCGCTCGCGCGGCGCGCGGACGCGGTCGCGACCCCCTCGCGGACCACCAAGACGCGCGTCCGCGAACACGGCGCCGACGGCGACGACGTCCGCGTCCTGCCCGAGAGCATCGACTTCGACGCCGTCGAGTCGGCGGGCGTCGACGACCGGTTCGACGCGGTGTACTCGCGGCGGCTCGACCGCCACGCCAACGTCGAGACGTTCCTCCTCGGGCTGGCGGAGCTGCGCGGCCGCGACTGGACCGCGGCGGTGATCGGCGACGGTCCCGAGCGCGGTCGGATCGAGGCGACCGCGAGCGACCTCCGGATCGACGACCGGGTCGAGTTCCTCGGGGACTTGCCGGTCGAAGAGCGGATTCCGATATTTAAGGGAACCCACGTCGCCGTCGCGACCGCGACGTGGGAGACGTTCGCGATCGACCTGCTGCGAGCGGTCGCGTGCGGCTGCGTCGCCCTCGTCGAGTACCAGGCGGACTCCAGCGCCCACGAGCTCGTCGAGGGGCGCGAGCGCGGGCGGCTCGTGACGAGCCCGGCGGAGTTGGCCGACGAGTTCGTCGCGGTCGGCGACCTCGAACGCCGCGCGGTCGACCGCGAGTTCGCCTCCTTCGACCACGACGCGGTGATCGACCGGTACGTCGCGCTGTACGAGGAGCTGGTCGGCGCGGAGTGAACGGGGCGCGTCACGGTCGCTCGGGGTCGACGGCGTGGATCAGAACCTCGCAGTCGGTCTCAAGCGCGGGTTCGAGGAACGCCGCCGGGTCCGCGAGCACCCGCCGGAACAGCCGTTCCGAGAGGCGCGCCTCCCAGTCGTCGGACTCGTAGAAGGCCTCGAAGAGGCGGTCCATGTCCTCGGTCTCCATGTAGTAGTGGACCACCTGCCGGTCTCCGACGGTCTCCAACAGCAGCGACTCGGTGTACATCGCCTCCGCCTCGACGGTGTCCGTCTCGTCGCGCGCCCACGACTGGACGCGGTCGAACCGTTTGAGCCAGTTGACGAGGTCGATCGCGCGGGCGACGAGCGCGCTGGTCGCCCCGGGCCTCAGCGCGAGGGAGACGATCGCGACCGGGATTGGCAGCTCGTCGCCGACGACGGGCGCGACGAGGGACCGCCCGACCACGTCGGCGTACCGCTCCCGCCTGCGGGGGTTGGTCACGTGCGTGACGTACCGGTGGCCGTCGCGACCGCCGGCGTGGACCGTCGGCTCCCCGGCCAGCAGGTCCGCCAGCCCGGCCTCGAACAGCGGCGACGCGTCCCGGACGGTCGCGTCCGGCGTCCGCCACGCGTCGGCGTCGGCGTCGACGACCTCCACGTACCAGAGCAGCGCGTCGCCGCGCCCCGGATCGCGGTCGGCGCCGTCGGTCCGCCCGAATCCGCCGTCATCGAGGAACAGCGTGACGAGCGTCACCCCGTCGACCGGCAGCAGGGTACGAACGTCTCCGTCGCGGTGGTCGTCGGCCCAAGCCGCGAGTAACTCCCATACGGCCGCCGTCTCCCCGTCGGCGATCGGCTGCCGAAGCAGCAGGGAGTCGAAGACGTCGATACCCCCGCGCTCGGGGTACCCCGGGGGGACCCCTCCGTCGCTCGCGTCGTCGGTCGATGCGTCGCCGGGGTCGTCCGTCCGCGGGGGACTCATACGCGTTGCTATGGGCACGACGAATGAGTCAGTTTCTGCGGCACAGTTAGCGTATTTATAAAAATCTCCCACGGACTCGCCCGAACGGACCGGCGGAGGGACCGCCGCTTACCCCGCCACCGAGCCGCTCCGCGTCCGGCGACTACGCCTGATCCTGCCGGGTGATCGTGCCGCCGTACTTCATGAACACGAACGCCAGCCCCAGCGTGCTCACCATCGCGATGAACGTCGCGATGCCGAGCGCCCGGGCGGCGTCCGGGACGAACACCGCGTTCGATTCCCCGCCGCCGCCGGTCTCGACGGTGGCGACGTCCTCGCCGACGGCGAGGCCGCCGTGCATGCCGACCGTGGTGTGGGGCACGCAGTGGTAGTGGGTGATGCCGGCGTCCTCGCCCGACGTCTCGTACTCGTAGGTGTACCCCTCCTCGCCGACGGGGTCGCCGCTGTCGAGGCTGGCCGGGCCGCCGTCCTCGACCGTCTGGACGTTGTGGTCGCCGCCGTTTCCGGTCCACTCCCAGGTGATCGTCGTCCCCTCGTCGACCCACACCAGCGTCGGGTCGAACGCGAGCCCCTGGTCGCCGGCGCCGACGGAGATGGTCACCGAGTCCTGCCCGCGGGCGTCGGTGTACGACCCGACGTTCCCTTCGGCGCCGCTCGGCCAATCGGGCGCCACTTCCTGTGCAGCCGCCGTCCCCGCCGTCGCCGTCGCCGCGCCGGCGGCGGCCGCCGCACCGCCGGCCGTCCGCATGAACGCGCGCCGAGAGACGTCGTCCGAACTCATACCACCCGGTTCGTAACGGGCCGTAGTGAATATGTTGATCCGAACGCGGGATCGTCGGTCGCCCGGTGCCCGTGATTGTTTATAAACGGTTCGCGGCCCTGCGGCGGACTTCTCCGAATCCCGGCCGCTCGTTTATAAATGGCTGAATACAAGACGACGAACACCTCCAAAGCCCCAGTCGCGAGGCGGACGCACGCTCGCTGTGCTCCTCGGTCGCTCGTTTCACTCGCTCCCTGCGGTGCTTGCGTCGCCTGCGTCCGCCTCGTGACTGCCCCTTTGAGTCCCGCCCACAGCACCGCGACAGCACCTCACGCCTCCCCAGCCTCGTCGGTCGCCGTCGCTTCGCTCGGCGACCGACTCCCTCGCGCGGGCTCCTCGCGGCCTCCGCTTCGCTCCGGCCGCTCGCAGGCACGCGCCACCGCCTCGTCTATTTATAACGGAGCGTCGCCGCCGCGGTCGCGTATTTAAATACGACCTACCGCCGGATCCCGTCGAGGTCGTCGAGGAACGCCCGCAGCGCCGCCCGCGTCACGTGCGGCATACACACCACGCGGAGTTCTCCGGAGCCGGTCCGCGACACCTTCCAGCCGGCGTCGCGGAGCGCCTGAAACTCGGACTCGGGCACGTCGGCCGCGACGAGCGGCAGTTCGGGCTCGACGACGTCGTACCCGCGGGCCGCGAGTTCGCCGGCGAGCCACTCGGCGTTGTCGGCCGCGCGCTCCGCGGCCTCGCGGTAGCCGTCGGGCCAGAGCGCGTCCATCGCCGCGACGGCGCCGGCGACGCCCGCGCCGCTCCGGGTCCCGGTGAGCGTCGCCTGCGACCGGGATTCCAGGTAGGGGGTCTCGACGGCGAGCGCGTCGAGCGCGGCGTCCTCGCGGGCCAGCAGGCCGCCCGCCGGGACCGGGGCCTGCCCGAACTTGTGGGGGTCGATCGTCAGCGTGTCGACCGGCGCGTCGGCGAACGACCAGTCGCGGTCGGTGAACGGGAGGACGAACCCGCCCCACGCGGCGTCGACGTGGAACCGCGCGCCGGCCTCCTCGGCGATCGCCGCCAGCTCCGAAATCGGGTCGACCCGACCGTACTCGGTGCTGCCGGCGACGCCGACGACGAGCGCCGTCGCGTCGTCGACCGCGGCCGCGACCGCCTCCGCGTCCGCCCGGTAGTCGTCGTCGAGGGGGACCGTCCGTAGCTCCACGTCGAGCAGCGCCGCTGCCTTGGTGAACGAGAAGTGCGCGCTCGCCGGCGCGACGACGTTGACGTCGCGCTCGCTGCGCGCGCCGCCGCTCCCGCCGCGCGAGCCGTCGCTCCCGCCGTGCCGGTTCCGCGCCGATCGCACCGCCTGGACGTTCGCCTCGGTGCCCCCGGAGGTGACGTACCCGGCGGCGTCGGCCGGTGTCGGATGGGCTGCGAGCGCCGCGAGCCCCTCGACCGCGCGTGCCTCTAACTCCGCCACCGCGTCGTAGGTCGCGGGGTCGCCGGGGTTCGTCGCGAGGAAGCGCTCGGCGGCCGCGCGGGCGTCCGGGTGCGGCTCCGTGCACATCGAGGAGAGGACCCGATCGAACGACTGCGGCTCCGGTTCCGGCTGTCGCATCTGCTCTCCTGTTGCCGGGGACGGCTCTTACTCGTTCCGCTCTGGGGCGCGTCGGGGCCGAATCGCTTCGGACGGCCTCAGCGGACCGAGTCGAGCAGGAGCCGCTGTTCGGTCCGCTTCACCTCGTGTTGGACGTCGCGGACCGCGTCGATGTTCGCGGAGATGGAGGAGACCCCCTTCTCGACGAGGAACTCGACCATCTCGGGCTTCGAGCCGGCCTGCCCGCAGATGCTGGTGTCGACGTCGAGCTCGCGGCACGTCTCGATCGTGTCGCCGATGAGCCGCAACACCGCCGGGTGGAGCTCGTCGAACCGGTCGGCGACGTGCTCGTTGTTGCGGTCGACCGCGAGCGTGTACTGCGTGAGGTCGTTCGTGCCGAAGGAGGCGAAGTCGATACCCGCCTCGGCGAGCTCCTCGATCTGGAGCGCGCTCGCCGGCGTCTCGATCATCACGCCCCAGCGGTGAGTCTCGGGGTCGATCCCGACGTCGCGCATGTGTCGCGTGATCCCCTCGACGTCGCTCGCGTCGTTGACTAAGGGGAACATCACCTCCAGGTTGTCGTACCCCATCTCGTAGAGGCGCGCGAACGCGGCCAGCTCCTGGCGGAACGGCTCGGGCTTGTCGAGGCTCCGGCGGATCCCGCGCCAGCCGAGCATCGGGTTGTGTTCGGCGGGCTCGCCGCCCCCGCCCTCCAGCTCGCGGAACTCGTCGGTCGGCGCGTCGATGGTCCGCACCCGGACCGGCCGGGGATAGAACTCGTCGGCGACCCGTCGGACGCCCTCGATGAGTTCGTCCTGATAGGCGCGGGCGCCGTGGTCGGCGATGTACTTCTCGGGGGTCTTCCCGAGCGACAGCACCATGTGTTCGATCCGGAGCAGGCCGACGCCGTCGGCGCCCGTCGCCGCGGCGCGCTCGGCCGCCTCCGGGATCGAGACGTTCACCTTCACCTCCGTCGCCGTCATCGGCTTGACGGGGGTCTCGGGGCGTGCGGCCTCCACCGGCTCGAACTCCTCGCCGGGCTCGGCGGACTCGGACTCGCCCGCTCGGATCGTCCCCTTGTCGCCGTCGAGGGTGACCTGCTGGCCGTCTTCGAGGACGCGGGTCCCCTTACCGGTGCCGACGACCGCGGGGACGCCGAGCTCGCGGGAGATGATCGCCGCGTGACTCGTCATCCCGCCCTCGTCGGTGACGATGCCGGCGGCGCGCTTCATCGCGGGCACCATGTCGGGCATCGTCATCTCCGTCACCATCACGTCGCCCTCCTGGACCTGATCGAGGTGGTCGAGCTTGTGGACGATCCGGACGGCGCCGGAGACGACCCCCGGGCTCGCGCCGAGCCCGTCGACGAGGACGTCGGCGTCGTCTCCGGTGGATCCGCCGCCGGCCGCGCCGGGCTGGCCCGACGCCGCGTCCCCGACAGCGGACTTCCGCGGGGTCTCGCCGCCGGTTCCGCCTGCGTCCGTCCCGTCTTCCTCGCCGGCGTCTTCCCGGATCGTCGTGATCGGGCGCGACTGGAGCATGTATATCTCGCCGTCGTAGATAGCCCACTCGACGTCTTGAGGAGACCCGTAGTGGTCCTCGACCCGCTCGCCGAGCGCGACGAGGTCGCCGATCTCCGCGTCGGAGAGCACCCGCTCGTGTCGGCGGTCCTCGTCGAGGTCGAGCTGGACCGTCTCGCCGGTCTCCTCGTCTTTCACCATCTCCACCTTCTTGTCCGCGACGGTGACGTCGTCGACCTCGGCGCGTCCGCGGTCGTACACGTAGTTGTCGGGGGAGACGGTGCCGGAGACGACCGCCTCGCCGAGGCCCCACGCGGCCTCGATGGTGACCTGCGGCTCGCCCGTCGAGGGGTGGCTGGTGAACATCACGCCGGACTTATCGGCGTCGACCATCCGCTGGACGACGACCGCGATGTCGACCTCGGAGTGGGGGAACCCGCGCTGCTGTCGGTAGTAGATCGCGCGCTGGGTGAAAAGCGAGGCCCAGCACTCCTTCACGCGCCGGAGGAGGTCGTCCTCGCGGACGTTGAGGAACGTCTCCTGCTGGCCGGCGAACGAGGAGTCGGGCAGGTCCTCGGCGGTCGCGGACGAGCGGACGGCGACGAACGCCTCCTCGCCGTCCTCGCCCATCTCCCGGTACTGTTCGAGGATCTCCTCGCGCACCTCCTCGGGGAACGGCGTCTCGAGGATGAGTTCCTCCGCGCGCGCCTCCGCCTCGCGGAGCGCCGCGGAGTCCTCGGGGTCGACGTCGACGGCGTCGAACAGCTCGGCGTCGATCCCGGCCTCCTCGATGAAGGTCCGATACGTGCCCGCGGTGACGGCGAATCCCGGCGGAACCGGGAGCCCCGCACCGATGAGTTCACCGAGCGACGCGGCCTTTCCGCCGACGGTCCCGACGTCGTCGGCGTCGACGTCCTCCAGCAAGAGTACTGCCATTCGTGTACTCGGAGGATCCGCGAGGCGACCTATGAAGGTTCCGGCGTACGCAACGCTGAATAAAAGATTACTCGCCGCCGAGTTGTGTCCGTGCGCGGCTATCGATGTCGGGACGGGCCCCAAATTCGGTGTTTCGCGTCGTTTCTGCGGCACTGACGCGTTACCGATCGCGGCGACCGCCGCGCAAGCCGGATCGTGGTGCGCACGCGTTTCTATCACGGAGCGGCGTGAAACCCCGGCCGCGACGAGAGCGCCGCGGCCGCAAACGAAAGAGGGCCGAAGGTCGGGAACAGCGAACCGAACCGCGGTTCGTACCACCTCGTAACGGACAGGACGGCCTATACTTATCTCCGGTTTCGCGAACGGACTCCGTAACTAGTTACAGAAGTTGTAACACTTGTGTCTACCCGAGCGCGTCCCGACTCGGTCGACCGTCGCTGCCGATCTGTCGCGATTGATCCCCCGCGCTGATCAGTCGCGGTCGAGGCGCCGCCGCTCGTCGCACAGCAGTCGCTCCCAGAGTCCGAACAGGGTGCTGTCGAGGCTGTAGGCGTCGTCGACGCGACGGACCCAGCGGTCGTCGGCGAACAGGTGTCGCTGGAACCGACGTACCTCGGGCGAGAGGCGGTCCCGCTCCCCGCCGTAGTACGACAGCGACTCCTCGCGGGTCCGCGCGACGAGGCCGTCGGGCACCTCGATCCCGTCGGCTGCGGCGACGTGGTCGAACCACTCCAGGTGGAGCAGCGAGTCGGCGAGGAGGAACCGCTCGCGGAAGCCGGACACCCGCGACAGCGCCGGCGCGCCGTCGATCCGGACGTCGGTCGGGCGAGAGAACCGCGGCGCGGTGGCGGTGACGGCCGCGCGCTCGGCCACCGCGCCGGCGACCCGTCGCAGCCGCCAGTCGGCGTACCGGACCGGCGCGATCAGCGTGAGCTCGTACCAGGTCGGCAGCCACTCGCAGTACGGCTCCGAGAACGCCCCGTCCGCGAGCAGGGTCGCCGCGACGGAGCGCGCCTCGTCGGGCGTCAGCTCGTCGGGCGCCGTCCGGAGGCGACGGGCGATTCGGTCGGTGTCGAGCTCGTCGACGCCGTCGAATCCCATGCCCTCGGCCACCTCGGTCGTGTACGCGCGGCCGGCCTCGTACCAGTCCGCGAAGTCAGTGGCGGTCGTCAGCCGGAGGAGTCGGAGGACCGTGATACCGATCGGAGGGGCCGAGTCGAAATAACCGTTCGGTCGTCAGCCGTCGACGGAGCCGCCGGCGTCGCGCTCGATCAAGCTCCCGGCGTCGCGCTCTCCCACTTCCTCCGGCTCGTCGAGCGCGTCGTCGAGCCCCCACTCCGCGGCGCGGTCGCGCGCCTCGGACCGGGCCTGCTCGCGGATTGCGTCGATTCGCTCGTCGTCTGCGAGGAACGCGGCGACGGCGTCGTCCTCGTCGGCGGTATCCCGCAGGCGTTCCTCGGGCGCCGCCTCGCGGGTCCGCTCCGCGAGGTCGACGTCGTCGGCCAGCTCGGTCGCGGCCGCGTCGGGCGCGACGCGTACCGCCTCCTCTTCGTGAGCCGCCGCCAGCCCGCCGGCGTCGACGGCGTACAGCTCGACGCGGTACGGGCCGGGGACCGCCAGCTCCGCGAGCGCGTCCGGACCGCCGTTGTCCGTCACGGTGTTGTACGCCAGCACGGGGACGCCGTCCTCGAACGTGATCACGCCGCGGGCCTCGCCGGACAGCAGCAGCGTCTCCTGGGGCACGAGCGTCGCGTAGCCGGTAAGCTCGCGGTCGAGCGCGCGAGAGAGGGTCGTCCCCACGTCGGAGACCACGCGCGAGCGCAGGAGCGTCCCCCGCGGGATGGTGAGCTCCGGCGACTCGGCGCCGTCGCCCTTCGGGCGCCCGCTCATGGCGTGTCGGGAACAACCGCGCTGCGGAACCGGTCGGCGACCGCGTCGCCGTCGCCGTCGCGCACGTCGAGCCGGTCGGCGGCCCGCCGGAAGCGCGCGGCGGCCTCGCTTTCCGGGGCGTGCGCGAGCAGGGGTTTTCCCGCGCGGCGCGCCGCCCGGACCGCGTCGCTCTCGGGGACGTTCGCGAGGACGGGACCGCCGAAGTGGCGCTCCGCCTGCGCGGCGACGTCGTCGGCCTCGTCCCGGACCTTGTTGAACAGGACGCCGGCCGTCTCCGTGCCGTACGAGCGCGCGTACTCCTGGACCTTCAGGCCGTCAGAGAGCGCGGGGATGGTCGGCTCGACGACGACCACGACGCGGTCGGCGAGCACGACCGGCAGCACGGCGGACTTCGAGCCCAGCGCGGCCGGCGAGTCGAGCAGGAGCACGTCGGTGTCGCGCGCGAGCTCGGCCACCACGTCGCGGAGCCGCTCCGGCTCTGCGGCCTCGAAGCCGGCGAGCGAGGTGCCGCAGGGGACGACTGAGAGCCCGAACCGCTCGTAGGTGGCCTCGCTCACGTCCGTCGCGGTGCCCTCGACGAGCAGGTCGTGGAGGGTGACCGCCGCGTCGTCGAGCCCGGCGTGAAAGAGGAGGTTCGCCATGCCCGTGTCGGCGTCCACGACGGTCACGTCGTGGTCGGCCGCGAGCGCCATCCCGAGCGCGAGCGTGCTCGTCGTCTTCCCCGTGCCGCCCTTCCCGCTGGCGACCGCGAACGCCTCGACCATACGCCCGCTCACCCGGCGGTCCGAATAAAAGCTATTCATCGCGGCTATGACGACACCGATCATCACTCGTTGCGGTGGCGCGTGCCTCCGAGTGGCCGCCGAAGGCGGCCGCGAGGAGCACGCGCGAGGGACGCCGTGAGCGACGGGCGACCGAAGAGAGCCCGGAGCGAACGGCGAGGCTGGGGAGGCGTGAGGTGCTGTGCTGTGCTGTGCGGTACTGGGCGGGGCGGGACTCAAAGGGGCAGCCGCGAGGACGAAGCCCGGCGCAGTAAGCACCGCAGGGAGCGAGTGGAACGAGCGACTGAGGAGCGCAGCAAGCCGCGCGAGTCGTCGCGGCTGGGGCTTTGGAGGCGTTCGCCGCCGAGCTACCATCAGTCATTTATAACCGAGCGGCTGGGGCTTTGGAGGCGTTCGCCGCCGAGCTACCATCAGTCATTTATAACCGAGCGGCTGGGGCTTTGGAGGCGTTCGCCGCCGAGCTACCATCAGTCATTTATAACCGAGCGGCTGGGGCTTCGGAAACGTTCACCGCTGATTCGCCGCCGGAGATTCCCTCGTACTTCTGTCCACCGAGAGCTTTTGATCCAGCGGACCGAGACACGAGTATGGTCGAGACCATCTCCGCCGACGAGTTCCGCGACAGGATCGACGCGCGGCGGCGCGGCGACCGCTCCTTCGCCGTGGTCGACACGCGGCCCGAGGAGAGCTTCGAAGGGTGGCGCGTGGCGGACGCGGTCCACTACTTCTACAAGCCGTTCCACGAGTTCGACGTCGACGACTTCGAGCGCGAGACGGGGCTCTCGCCAGCTGACAGCGTTATCACCCTCTGTGCGAAAGGGAAGGCCTCCGACGACTTTGCCGCCAAACTCGACGCGGCCGGGTACGACGACGTGACCGTCGTCGACGACGGCATGCGCGGCTGGTCGGCGGTGTACGACCGCACCGAAGTTCCCCTCCCTGACGCGCCTGACGCCGCCCAGCCGCTCGACGTGGTCCAGATCCAGCGCCGCGCGAAGGGCTGTCTGGGCTACCTCGTGGTCGGCGGGCGCGAGCCGGGCGCGGCGGACAACGCGGATCACGCTCCTGCTACGTCCGACGGCTCCGACCGCGTCGCCGTCGCTGATTCCGACGGCTCCGACCGCGTCGCCGTCGCTATCGACGTCTCCAGACACGGCGACGAGTGGATCGAGGCGGCCGCCGAGCGAGACGCGTCGATCGCGGCCGTCCTCGACACGCACGTCCACGCAGACCACCTCTCGGGCGGGCGAGCCCTCGCGGACGATCTTGACGTCCCGTACTACCTGCCAGCCGCGGCCGCCGGGCGCGACGTGGCGCACGCCTTCGAGCCGGTTGGGCGCAACGAGACGGTCGACGTCGGCGGCGTCGACGTGAAGGCGCTCGCGACGCCCGGCCACACAGACGACGGCGCGAGCTACCTCGTCGGCGGCGCCACGGTCCTCACGGGCGACACGCTGTTCACCGACAGCGTCGGACGGACGGAGCTCCAGTTCTCGGCGGGCGAGGGCGAAAAAAACAAGTCAGAGTCCGACGCCGCGGGCGCGGCCCGCCGGCTGTACAACTCGCTCCACGGAACCCTACTCGCGCAGCCGGACGCCGTCGTCGTCTGTCCCGGCCACTTCGCGGTCGCGAACGACGGGACGACCGGCGACGTCGAGCCCGGCGAGCCCGTCTTCACGACGGTCGGCAGCGCCCGCCGGCAGATCGAGATACTCGGCCTCGACGCGGAGGGTTTCGTCGAGCGGATCACCCGGACGCTGCCGGAGAAGCCGCCGAACTACGAGTCGGTGATCGCGGCCAACCGCGGCGTCGAGTCGCCGGCGGACGAGACGGCCGCCATCGAACTCGAACTCGGGCCGAACCGCTGCGCGGCCGAGCCGGACGCCGGCTCCGCGGCCGACGACGACTGAGGGTCCGACACCGCCTCCGCGGCGCGGTTCAGTCGTCGTGGATGAAGACCAGCCGCTTCGACTCAGTGTTGACCAGACAGAGGTCGATGCCGTCGCGGGTCGCGCCGATCTGCTGCCAGCCGTGGTCGCTGACGAACAGCGTCTGGAAGACCCCGCGGTCGCAGTCGGGGTTCGGACAGCCGACGCCCGCCGCGTTCTTATACACCGTCGTTCCCCCGCCCGAACTCTGTCGCACCAGCCCGTCGGTCAGCGACCGGAACTCCTCTGCGGACATCGCACTCTCCGCGTCGTCGTCTCCCATGTGATCGCGTTCACGGGCGATCGTATAAAAACCGACTGTCCGTGACAAATAGTAGCACGGGGGCGCGGCCGGCCGGTCTCCGCGGTCGTTCCGCGTTCCGCTTCACGCGCTCTGTGCTCACTCCGCGTTCCGCTTCACGCACTCTGTGCTCACTCCGCGTTCCGCTTCACGCGCTCTGCGTGGGCGTCCGCGAGCCGGGTCGGCTCAGGGAGCTTGTACCCCGCACACAGCGCTTCGACGAGGTCGACCGCGCGCTCCGCGGACACGCGGTGGCCGGGACTGACGTACAGGGGGTTCACCCGTCTGCTGTTCGGGTACTGGCGCGACTGGAACGCGTGGCCGATGGCGGTCCCCGGCTCGGCGGTCGTCACCGCGTCGTCGGCGCGGACCGGCGTCCGCCAGCCCTCGGGGCGTTCGGCCGTCGACTCGTCGGGCTCGCCACAGAGGAGACTCTTCGCGACGCCGACGCTCGGGACGTCGCGGAGGACGCCGACGTGGGTCGCGAGCCCGGCCTCCCGGAAGTGGATCCGGCCGGAGCCGTCACAGACCAGCAGGTCGGGCTCGGTGTCGAGCGTGTCGAGCGCGGCCAGGATCGGCTCCCCCTCTCGGAACGCGAGCAGGCCCGGAATGTACGGGATCGACAGCGGCGTCGTCGCGCTCGCGTACTCGACCACGCTTCCGCCGCGGAGCGCGACCGCCGCGGAGACGGCGGCGTCGGGACGGTCCTCGCCGCGGTCGGTGAGGAACGCCTGGTCGACGCCGACGACGGTGGGCGCGTCAGCGTCGGCCGCCGTGCCCGTCGACGCTCCGGCCGCGCCGGTTCCCAGCTGCTCCTGCGCGTCGTCGCGCGCCGGCGGGAGGCCGTCCGCGAGCGAGGCCGCCTCCTCGACCGCGACGGCGGCCGGGTCGAGCGCGTGCTCGTCGTCGAACGTCGCGGCCGCGGCGATCTCGCGCTGGAGGGCCTCCATCTCGTCGCGCGACAGCGACGGGTCCGGGCGGAGGTCGGGCCGCGCGAGGTCCATCAGAACCGCCCGCCGGGACCGCCGGGGCCGCCCGGTCCCCGCGGACCGCGCGCGCCGCCCATCGAGACGCCGCCCATGCCGCCCGCGGAGCGCGCGAGGCCCTCGTTGCGCTTGCCGAACGCGAGGCCGATGGCGAAGCCGATCAGGTGCGCGAGGTGCGCGATACCGCCGACGCCGCCGGTGCCGCTCTGGATCACCAACACCGCCGAGACGAGCGCGATCCCCCACGTGAGGTACTTGATCTTCATCGGAATCACGAAGAAGAGGAGGACCTGCATGTTCGGCCGCCAGACGGTGAGGACGCCTAAGATCGCGAAGCCGGCGCCGCTGGCGCCGAGGACGCCCGTCGGCGGGGCGTTCGTCGCGATCGCGAAGAGGACGTGGCCGAGGCCGGCGAGCATCCCCGAGAGGAAGAAGAACCCGACGAACCGCTTCGAGCCCACCGCGCGCTCGACCAGGGGGCCGAAGAACAGGATGACGATGCTGTTACCGATGATGTGGAAGAGCCCGACCCGCGAGTGCGACAGCACCGAGGTGATCCACGTCCAGACGTTGGCGACCGCCTCCGAGCGCAGCACGAATATCTGGCTGTGCGCCGCCTCGCCTAGCGTCAGCGTCACCGCCCACTGGAGGAGAAACGTGACCCACATCGCCAACAGCAGGGCGTACGTCGCGTTGTTACGGAAGTACCCCACGACGCCTCCGGTGCCCGTCTCGCGGTCGATCCGCCGCTTGACACGATCGACGACCCCCGCGGAGGCGCCGCCGGAGCGGCCGCCGCCGGTGCGGCCGCCGCCCGACTCGCCCTCGACGCTCTCGTCGAAGCCGCTGTCGAAGACGCCGCCGGGGTCGTCCCACTCAGCGAGGCCCGGGCAGTCGTGGTTCTCGGGCAGTCGGTGCTCGGCACAGAACGTCTGGCCGCACCGTTTACACTGGTACGGGAGGTTCTCGTACTCCCCGCACACGTCGCACGTCGCCATTGCCGGCACTTACGGGGGCGGTCGTAAAGCGGTTTGGCTCTATACGTGGTTTCCTGTGAGGCGGTCGGTGGTCTCGGTGATTGTTTATAAATAGTGTTTGGTGGTATCGCGGCGAACACCGCCAAAGCCCCAGCCGCTCGCTTATAACTGAGTGCTGACAGATCGGCGAAGATCACTTCCAAAGCCCCAGCCGCGACGATTCGCGCGCCTCGTTGCGCGCTTCAGTCGCTCGCGTTGCTCGCTCCTTCCAGTGCTTACGTCGGCGTGCTTCGTCCTCGCGGCTGCCCCTTTGAGTCCCACCCGACCGCGACCGCACCGCGCCTCACGCCTCCCCAGCCTCGTCGGGCGCGTCTTCGGGCTCCCTATGGTCGCCCTCGTCGCGCCCGACTCCCTCGCGCGTGCTGACTCGCGGCCGCCGAGGGCGGCCGCTCGCAGGCACGCGCCACCGCACCGCATTCACTTATAAATAGCCGCCGCAACCGTGGCCGACCACTTATAAACAATCACTCGCGGGTTCCGTCCTCTCTCAGCCCGTCGACGAGCTCCCTGAGCGTTGCGAGCGGGTACTGGCCGGGCGCAGTCGCGTCCGCGGGGTCGACCGGCGCGTAGCCGATCTTCGAGCCGTACACTGGCGTGACCGCGCGGGTGTGCCGCCCCGGCTCGCCCATGCACATCGTCGCGACACGGTGGCCGGCCGCCGTCGCCTCGTGGGTCGCCTCGATCATCGCGAGCGCGTCGGCCGGCGCGGTCGCGGTCGTCGCCAGCTTCCCCACGTCGCCCTCGCTCGCGGCGTCGGCGAGCAGGTCGACGAGCGTCGCGGGCTCGGGCGTCGACTCGAAGTCGTGGACGGAGGCGACAACCTCGACGTTCTCCTCGCGGGCCGCGTCGCGCAGCGCCGTCGCGTGCGACTCCTCGACCGGGTCCGGGTGCGTCCCGCGCAGCGCGGCGAGCTCGACGTCGACCGCGGCCACCGCGTCGTGCCCGATCGCGTCCGAGAGCGCGTCGTACCGCCCGAGCCCGTCCGCCTCGCCGCCCTCCCACGACGCTCGGTTCGTGACGAGCAGCGGGAGGTCGCCGTCGTAGCCCGCCAGCCGGTCGAGCGGATCGCTCGCGAGGTCCATCCGGAACTCCACCGCGTCGGCGTGGCCGCGAGCCGCCGGCTCCTCGGAGAGGTCGGCCGTGCTCGCGGCGAGAACGAACTCCTCGAACATACGCGGCGGTTCCCGCGCCGGGGTCTTAGCTGGTCGGGTTAGTGCGGGCCGCGGGGGCGAAACGAGTCTGCGAAAACGCGCGTCCGTTCAGGCGACGAGGCCGTCCTCGGCCTCTAACAGCTCGTGGTACCGGTTCCGGATGGTGACCTCGGAGATGTCGGCGACCTCCGAGACCGCGGCCTGCGTCGTCTTCTCGTTCGTGAGCAGGGCGGCGGCGTAGACGGCGGCCGCGGCGAGGCCCACGGGCGATTTGCCCGAGTGGACGCCCTTCTCTTTGGCGTTGCGCAGGAGGCTCTTCGCGCGCATCTCGGACTCCTCGGAGAGCTCCAGGTCGGAGGCGAACCGGGGGACGTACTGCTCGGGGTCGGCCGGCTTCACTTCCAGCTTGAGCTCGCGAACGACGTAGCGGTACGTCCGCGCGATCTCGGCCTTCTCGACGCGCGATACGTCGGCGATCTCGTCGAGGCTGCGCGGGACGCCGGCCATCCGCGCGGCGGCGTACACGCAGGAGGTGGAGACGCCCTCGATGGAGCGGCCGGGGAGCAGGTCCTCGTCGAGCGCGCGGCGGTAGATGACGGAGGCGGTCTCGCGGACGTTGTCCGGGAGCCCCTGTGCGCTGGCCATGCGGTCGATCTCGCCGAGCGCCTGCTTGAGGTTGCGCTCCTTGGAGTCGCGGGTGCGGAACCGCTCGTTCCACTTGCGGAGCCGCTGCATCTTCTGGCGCTGGCGCGCGCCGAGCGACCGGCCGTACGCGTCCTTGTCGCGCCAGTCGATGTTCGTCGAGAGCCCCTTGTCGTGCATCGTGTTCGTGGTCGGGGCGCCGACGCGGCTCTTCTCGTCTTTCTCGCGGGAGTCGAACGCGCGCCACTCCGGCCCGCGGTCGACCGAGTCGGCCTCGACGACGAGCCCGCAGTCGCTGCAGACCGTCTCGCCGTGTTCCTCGTCGTTGACGACGTGCCCGCCGCACTCCGGACAGCTCAGCGTTTCGTCAGTGCTCTCCGACTCTTCCTCCTTCGTCTCTGTTCGGGAGCGACTCCCCCGTGTGTGTAGTCGTTCACTCATAGCTCGGTTGCCCCGGGAAACTGAAACCGCCCGAAGCGATCTTACTCTACCGTCGGCGGAACACAACTTAAAACGACCGGAACGTGTCGCTCGAATCTCGACGAAAGGACACGATCTATCACGTGTTTTCGCCGGTCTCCCGCTCTGCGGCGTCGGGCTTCCGATCGGCGGCGACAGACTTCCCACTGGCGATGCCGGGCTTCCGATCGGTGGCTGCGGGTTCGGGTCCGGCCTCGTTCAGCTCGGGCTCCCCCTCCCGTGGCCAGGACCGAAACTGTTGACACGCTCGCGGCCGGAACGAACGCCATGACCGCGCCCCGTGTCGTCTCGCTCGCCCCGAGCGCGACAGCGACGGTCGCCGCGCTCGGCGCGGCCGACCGCCTCGTCGGCGTCACCGCCCACTGCGACCTCCCGGCCGACGCCGACGCGGGGTCGGCGCACGGACCCGACTCCCCGACCGTCGTCGGCGGCTGGCTGAACCCCGACCTCGACCGCGTCGCCGCCCTTGATCCCGACGTCGTCCTCACGAGCGACGGGCTCCAGGCCGACCTGGCCGAGGACTGCCGCGACCGCGGCCTGAACGTCGCGCACCGCGAGCCGGCGACCCTTGACGACGCCGTCGACGGCTTCGCCGCCCGCGGGAGCGACGTCGGCCGGCCCGAGGCGGGCGAGCGACTCGCCGCGGACGCCCGCGACCGACTCGCTCGGATCGCCGACGCCGTCGCCGACCGGCCCCGCCCGACCGCCTACTGCGAGGAGTGGTCCGACCCGCCGATGGCGGCCGGCAACTGGGTCCCCGACGCGGTCCGCGCCGCGGGCGGCCGCTACCCGTTCGTCGAGCCGGGCGAGCGCTCCCGGGAGGTCGACCCCGCCGCGGTCGAGCGGGCCGACCCCGACCACGTCGTCGTCCACGTCTGCGGGCACGGCGACCGGGTCGACCCCGCGGCCGTCGCCGAGCGCGACTGGGTCGACGCCCCAGTCCACGTCCTCGACGACTCCCTCCTCAATCAGCCGAGCCCCGCGCTCCTCGACGGGGTCGAGCGGCTGGCGCGCTTGCTCCATCCAGAGGCGTTTTCGGCCGCGGGCGACGACTCGCGGGCATGACGACCCTACGAGTCGGCGTCGGCAGCGGCAACCCGGTGAAGCGGCGCGCGGTCGAACTGGCGCTCGGCGCGGCGGCGGCCGCCGACCTCCCCGGCGACCCGACCGGCGTCGCGGTCGAGTCCGTTCCGGTCGACTCCGGCGTCAGCGAACAGCCGACGGGCCACGCGGAGACCGTCGCCGGCGCCGAGAACCGAGCGACTGCGGCCCTCGAAGCGGAATCGGCGACCGGACCGACGTACGACCTCGGCGTCGGCGTCGAGGGCGGCGTCGCGGAGTTCCACGGGACCGACGGCCGCTACCTGATCATGTGGGCGGCGGTGACGGACGGCGACCGCGTCGGGCGCGCGGCCGGTCCCAGCCTCGAACTCCCGGCGGACGTCGCCGCCCGCATCGACGACGGGGAAGAGCTGGGGCCGGTGATGGACGACCTCCTCGGCACCGATGGGGTCGCGAAGCGTGGCGGCGCCGCGGGCGCGCTCACGGACGGCCGCGTCGACCGAGCCGAGGCGCTTGCGGCCGCGGTGAGCGGTGCGCTCGGTCCGTTCGTCTCCGACCTGTACTGACCCCCGTGCGGCGGCAGCGCCGCGTCGGTGCCGCCGTACCGCCGCACCGCTGCGATTCGAAGGCCGTACCCAAACCCGGCCGTGGGCCGGTTCTCACGGTCCCGATGACAGGCAAAACCGCCTGACTGCGGCGTGTTAACCCCGTCTACCAACCGCCTTATGCGGCGTGCCGACGTGGAACCGGTATGAGCACTGCCCACCCGGACGCGGTCGCGGCCGAGTCGACCGCCCTCACCCCGAAACAGGCGCGTATCCTGCGGTACCTCCGCGAGAACGCGGCCGACCGAACGTACTTCAAGTCGCGGCTGATCGCCGACGACCTCGGCCTCTCGGCGAAGGAGGTCGGCGCGAACATGGGGGCCGTCGCCGACGCCGCCACGGACGTCGACGTCGAGAAGTGGGGCTATTCGTCGGGGACGACGTGGATGGTCACGGCCTGACCGGCGATCGTCTCGACGGCCGCGCCTACGGGTCGTATGCGACCAGCGACGCCGCGTCGTCCGCGAACGCGACGGCCTCGGCGTCGAAGGAGTCGGCGTAGCGAACGACGAGCGTGAGCAGCCGCTCGGGCTCGGTCAGCGCGTAGCCGTCGGTCCGGTCGAGGAGGCCGGCGCGCTCTAGGTCGGCGGCCGCGGCGCTTATCGTCGGCCGCGAAACGCCGAGCGCGCTCGCGAGGTCAGCGCCGGTCGCGTCGGGGTCGCGCAGCAGCGCGAGGACCATCCCGCGGGGCGTCTCCCGGCGGAGGTAGCCGAGCGCCCGCTTGTCGGTCTCGTCGAACCGGCCGGCGGGGAAGAAGCGCCGGTAGTCGGCGTCCTTCACCGACTCGATCGCGCCCGCCTTCTCCAGCTTCCGGAGATGGTACTGCGCTTCGCCAGTGCCGAGCCGAAGGTCGTCGCGGAGCTTCGAGAAGTGCGCGCCGGGGGTCGTCGGCACGTAGCCGCGAATCGCCTCTCGCGTCTCGTTCTCGTCGTCGGCGTCGTCGGCGCTCGCGGTCCCGACGAACGGCGCGGCGGCTCCGACCGCGGCGAACCGCCGGAGCGTCTCACGCTTCTGGCCGTCGAACCCCTCTGTCACACCCGTACTAGTCTACGCCTCGACAAAAGCACTTCGCTCGCGGGGGTCAGCGGCGGAAAATCCCGTTCGCTGCGGCGCCTCGCGCCGATCTACTTCTCCGTCTCCGCTTCCGCGGCCGCCTCCTCGTCGTCCATCTCTTGAATGACCTCGTCCGCGGACCTGATGCTCGCGCCGGCGTCGCCCGACTTCACGGCCTCCGCCTCCTTCTCTAACTCCTCGACGTTCATCTCCGCGGACTCCTCGATCTGGCCGAGGATCTCGTCGATGTCGTCGAGCCCGAGCATCTTCCGGGTGTCGTCGTCGAACTCCTTCCCGTCGAGTCCCTCCATCTCCTGGACGTCGGAGCCGGAGAGGGCCTTGCCGTAGCGCCCCACCAGACTCGTGAGCTCCTGCGGGAGGACGAACGTGGTGGACTCGCCTTTGCCGATCTCTTCTAAGGTCTCCATGCCGCGCTCGATGATGGCGCGCTCGCCCATCGACTCCGCGGAGCGGGCGCGGAGGACGGTCGAAATCGCGTCCCCCTGCGCTTCGAGGATCTGCGACTGCTTTTCCCCCTGCGCGCGGATGATGTTCGACTGCTTGTCACCCTCCGCCTGCTCGACGGCGGAGCGGCGTTCACCCTGCGCTTCGAGGATCATCGCGCGGCGGCGGCGCTCGGCGGAGGTCTGCTGCTCCATCGCCTGCTGGACGTCCTTCGAGGGGTTGACCTCGCGGACCTCGACGCTCTCGACGCGGATCCCCCACTCGTCGGTGGGCTCGTCGAGCTCTTTTCGGATCTTCGCGTTGATCTCCTGGCGCTTGTTCAGCGTGTCGTCGAGCTCCATGTCGCCGAGGACGGCCCGGAGCGTGGTCTGCGCGAGGTTCGAGACGGCCTTCTTGTAGTCGTCGACCTCTAAGAACGCCTTCTTGGCGTCCATCACCTTGATGTAGACGACGGCGTCGGCGGTCACGGGGGAGTTGTCGCGGGTGATCGCCTCCTGGCGGGGGACGTCGAGCGTCTGGGTCCGCATGTCGAACGGGTACGTGCGGGAGA
The DNA here is from genome assembly GCF_900102375.1 of Halorubrum xinjiangense. Classification (GTDB taxonomy): domain Archaea; phylum Halobacteriota; class Halobacteria; order Halobacteriales; family Haloferacaceae; genus Halorubrum; species Halorubrum xinjiangense. Next base: position 222,925 of record NZ_FNBO01000001.1, on the reverse strand, counting down.
CGAACGGCGGGATGAGGTTGATACCCGGTTCGAGCAGCTTCCGGTACTCGCCGAAGACGGTGAGCGTCTTCTTCTCGTAGGCGTCGACGATCTCGAACGACTGCCAGAGCGTGACGACCACGAGCAGGAGCGCGAGCAGGCCGACGCTCACGAGCCCGAAGCCGAGTCCGGACTGGAGGGTGATCGGATCCATGCCCCCTGTTTAGGGCATGGCACGCTTAATAGTTCGCACGCCGCCGGGTATCGGCCCGCAGTCCCCCGGTCGTCGAGTCGTGACAGCCACTCTCCCGCGCCGAGGCTTCCGGACGCCCTCACCCGTCCGCGTCGAACTCCGCGGCGGCGTTCTCCAGCGCCGCGCGGAGCTGTCGCTCGTTGAACCGACGGATCACGGGGGCGCCGACCCTCGTGAGCGCGTTCTCCGGGAGGTCGTACGTCGCGGCGTACGTCAGCTCCGTCCCGCCGTCGACGGGGTCGAGCCGGAGGTCGATGGTGCCGGTGAGTCGGCCGCGCAGCTCGAAGGCGTGGCGCTCGGGGGGCTCGTGGACCGTCTGGACGATCTCGCCGTCGATCCCGATCCCCGCCATCCGGTAGGTGTACGAGAGGCGCTTCCCGCCGTTCTCCAGCGGTTCGACGTCCCTGACGTCCGTGAGCCCCGGAGTGATCGCCGCGTGATTCGCCGGGTCGTCGAGGAACGCGAACACGGTCTCCGGGTCGGCCGCGACGACGATCGCGTCGCTCGCGGCGAACGGGTCCGCTTCCGGGGCGAACGGCCCGTCGCCGGGCTCCTCGTCGCTCACGCGTCGCCTCCCGAGCTCGCGGCGCACTCCCGGTTCATTCGTCCGACCGGGGGTCGACGTACGCCTCGACCAGCTTCCGCTCGGCCGCGCGGAGGTGCTGGTGGAACGTCTGTCGGGTGATCCCCATCTGCTCTGCGATCTCCGAGCCGTCGACCGGTCGCGGCCACTCGAAGTAGCCGTTCAGCTCCGCGGTCTTCAGGGCGGCGCGCTGCCGCTCGGTGAGCCGCTCGTCGACCGCGGCCGCGAACTCCGCGACGGTGCGGTCCCGGCTCTCGCGCTCGACGCGCGACCGGAGCTCGACGCCCGCGTACTCGTCGCGGAACACGTCGAGGATCGACCGGACGTCGTGCTCGGGCGGCGCCTCGATCGTCAGGGTCGCCCCCTCCGGCGTGGCGGTCGCCTCGGCGACGACGCCGCCGTGGTCGGCCAGCTGCGTGAGCGGCGGCGACTCGGTGACGGTGACGGCGAAGCTGGCGCCGTCGTTCGTCTCCGAGACGGTCCGCATCGACTCGACCAGCGGGAGGGCGGCGAGCTCGTCGAGGTCCGGGTCCTCGCCGTCGGCGCGGAAGTACAGCTCGCAGGCGTCGTCGTCGAGCCGCGTCGTCCCGAGGTGTTCCACCTCCCCGCCGACCGCGTCGGCGATCCGCGCGAGCGGGCCCGTCGAGTCTCGGATCTCGACTACGAGCTCCACGACGCGGTCGGTCGTGAGCATCTCCGTCGTCTCGATCGAGTGGAGCCCGTTCGCGATCATCTTCCCGACGGACTCACACACCCGTCGCTCGCGGCGGTCGAGCACGTCCGCGCCGCTGCCGTAGATCCCCAACAGGCCGTAGTGGCGATCGCCGTAGGTGAGCGGTACGACGAGCAGCCGCCGCCCGCCCGCGGACTTCGGTTCGAGCGGGCCGTCGGACGCGTCCTCTATCGACCCGGTCCGGAGCTCCTCGCTCTCGATGGCCTCCTGTACCTCTCTCGGCGTCTCGTCGACGTCGAACGTCGCGCCCGGCTCGACCGCCACGCCGTTCGCGGCGCGGATCTCGAGCCGCCCGGTCGCCGACGACACCTCGCCGATCCAGCCGCCGGCGTACCCCGGCTCGCCGGCGACGACCTCGCACACGCGCTCCGCGATGACGCCTGTGTCTCGGTTCTCGACGAGGATGCGACTGATGTCGCTGAACAATCCGTTCACCCGGCCGAGAACCCTGTCGAGCGAGCGGCGCTCCGTCGCGAGCTTCTCGGCGCGCTCCTCGGCGAGCCGCTCCGCCTCCTTCCGGTCGCTGATGTCGTTTTGGAACCCGACGTAGTGCGCCAGATCGCCGTCCTCGTCGTATATCGGCGCCACCGTCAGCTCGTTCCAGAACGGGGTCCCGTCGCGCCGGTAGTTTCGGATCTCGACGGTCGCCTCCTTCTCGTTCGCGATCGCCTCCCCGATCTCGTCGATGGTCTCCGGGTCCGTCCCCGGCCCCTGAAGGAACCGCGGATTGCGACCGAGCGCCTCCTCGACCGGGTAGCCGGTGTGCTCCTCCCAGGCGTCGTTGACGTACACGAGGGGGTAGTCCGGGAGGTCGGGGTCGCTGATGCTGATCCCGATCGGCGCGTCCTCGACCGCGCGCGTCACCTCCGACGCGGTCGGCTCGTGGTCGGAGACGTCCTGCCGCGGCTCCGAGGTCGGGACCCCCGAACAGACCGTCGAGACGTCGGCGACGAGCCGGTCGATCGACGCCGAGCCGTTCTTCTGGAGGAACCTGTCGACGCCGCTCTCGAAGGCGGCCTCCGGCACGCCCTCCTCGTCCGTCGCCGTGAACATCACGACGGGCACGCCGGCGTCGGACTCCTCTATCGCGGTCGCGAGGGCCACCCCGTCGTCGCCGGCCAGCGCGTACTCGCTGACGACGCAGTCGTACTCGCCGGTCGTCGCCTTCGCGACCGCGGACGCCGCGGTGTCCGTGCGGGTCACGTCGAACCCCGCGGCGTCGAGCGCCGTCACGATCCGATCGCTCCCCTCCTCCGGGTGGACGAGGAGCGCTCGAGCGTTCGCCATACACGGTAGTTTACATCCTACGGATTAATGGTTACCTGTTTTCTCCCGGTCTGATTTATCTCTGATCGATCGGTTATTATGGATAAAACAAACGTACAGTCGTCTTCTGAACAACTTATGAGATTTTTAGATCAATAAACGGCGAAATAACCTGACTTCGATCGGTCGGCAAGCAGGATCGCCGAGGCGCGACTGTCCAGTTAGGCCGTGGCTACTTTGTGGTCGGTGGGCGTGAGTTCGACGTATGGTGTGGACCGTCGCCACCGACGAGTCGTCCTCCGAGCGAGCCCCCGGACCATGAGCGTGCGCGTCCCCGTCAGAGAGCCGCCCACGTCGGTTCCGGGGGACCGCGTCGGGCTCTCCGAAGCCGTCCTCGCCGACCTCGAGATCGGCCTCGGCGACTCGGTGGTCGTCGAGGGCGCACACCGCGTCGCCGCCCCGGTCGTCGCGGTCGACGCCGGGTCGCGGGCCGTCTTCCTGCCCGAGCGACTCCGCCGGACCGCCGGGCTCGACCCGGGCGACGCCGCAACTGTGTCGCCGTCGACGCTCCCGGTCGCGTCGTCGGTCACGCTGCGGCTCCGCCAGTCGGTCGACTTGGAGCGAAGCGAGGACGCCATCCGCGGCCGGCTCGCCCGGCGGGTCGTCGCCGTCGGCGACGAGGTCGAAGTCACGCGCCTCGGCGGCGCGCTCACGCTCCGGTTCGACGTGCGGGACGTAGCCCCCTCGTCGCCGGCCGTCGTCGACGACGAGACCGAGATCACTGTCGCCGACAGCGCCGACCCGGGCGTCGTCGCGGAGCGCCCCGGCGGCACCGACGCGGGGGACGCGTTCGTCTCGACGGCGACGTTCGAGCGCCTCCGCGACGCGGTCGCGACCCGGTTCGACGCCGCGGAGACGTTCGCGTCCGCGGGCCGCCCGACGCTCGGCCTCCTCCTCCACGGGCCGCGGGGATCGGGCAAGACGGCGCTGGTCGAGGCCGTCGCGGCCGCGACCGACGCGACGCTCGTCCGCGTCTCCGCGGCCAGACTTCGGGGCCACCCGACGAGCGACCAGACGGACCGGCTCGACCGCGTCGTCGAAGCCGTCCCGGCGGGAGAGCCGACCGTGGTCCTCCTCGACGACCTCGAAGCGCTCGGGGCCGACGACGGCGGGGGATCCGCGCTGGCCGACCGCCTCCGGTCGACTATCGACGACCTCCGCGCCGGGGATCAGACCGTCGTGATCGGCGTCACCACCGACCCGAGCGGCGTTCCCTCGGCGCTGCGCCGGGGCGGCCGGTTCGACCGCGAACTGGCGGTCGAGCCGCTGACGATCGCGGAGCGCGCGGACGCGCTCGAGGCGCTCTCCGAGGGCGCGCCGCTGGCGATGGATGTGGACTTCGGGGCGGTCGCCGGGCGGCTCAACGGCTACGTGTTCGCCGACTTGGCCGTCCTCGTCGACGCCGCCCTAGAGCGCGCGGTCCGCCGGGACGGCCGCACGGCGATCCGGATGGCGGACTTCGACGACGCGCTCGACGACGTCGACCCCACCGGGCTCCGCGAGGTCACCGTCGAGTTCCCCGCGGTCGGCTGGGACGAGGTCGGCGGGCTCGACGCGGCCAAACGGGAGCTGGTGCGCGCGGTGTACTGGCCCCTGGAGTACGCCGACCGCTTCGCGGAGCTGGGCATCGACCCCCCGTCAGGCGTGCTGCTGTACGGGCCGCCGGGGACCGGGAAAACGCTGCTCGCGCGCGCCGCGGCGAGCCTCAGCGACGCGAACTTCATCCCGGTGAACGGGCCGGAGCTGCTCGACAAGTACGTCGGCGAGTCGGAGAAGGCGGTCCGCGACCTGTTCGCTACGGCGCGCGAGAACGCGCCGGCGGTGGTCTTCTTCGACGAGGTCGACGCCATCTCGCCGAAGCGCAGCGGCGACGACACGGGCGCCGGCGAGCGCGTCGTGTCGCAGCTGCTGACCGAGCTCGACGGGTTAGAGCCGCTCACCGACGTGGCCGTCATCGCGGCCACGAACCGCCCGGAGAGCATCGATGAGGCGCTGCTCCGCCCGGGACGGATCGAGAAGGCGGTCGAGACGCCCCTTCCGGACCGCGAGGCGCGCCGCGAGATCGTCGCGATCCACGCCCGGGAGATGCCGACCGCGCCGGACGTCGACCTCGACGCCCTCGCCGACCGCACCGCCGGGTACAGCGGCGGCGACATCGCCGCGTTGGTCCGAGAGGCCGGACTCCTGTCGATCGAAGATGCCATCGTGGACGATGGGCCGCCCGCCGAGGCGGTCGTCGGCCGCGACCACTTCGAGCGCGCACTGGTCGCGACGTCGCCCTCGACCCGCGGCGGGCGCGGCGACGCCGAGCGGCCGGGCAGCGATCCGCCGGCGGAGTGAGCGGCCGCCGTCTCGCTTTTCAGCGACTGGCCGCCGCCGTTAGTTCGGCTCCTCGTGAAGGTTGAGGACGAAGTAGACGACGCCGCCCATCGCGAGCAGCTCCAGCGCCGCCATCGTCCAGAACCGCACGTTGAGTCCGCCTCCCGGCTCCTGTAGCGTCGGGATCAGGAAGATTCCGACGAGCGCAGTCACGACGCAGACGGCCAGGCCGACGACGGACCGCGTACGCAGCACTGGCGGCTGTTCGGTGGTAGTGTCGGTCATGTCGAAAAATGAACGCTGGAAACGCTTGAACCGTGCTGTTCCGCTGCGTCGGGTGGCTCACCCGATCAGTCCGCGGCCTGGGCGTCGGCGCCCGCGGAGGGCTCCGGCGCTTGAGTGTCGCCGAGGATGGCGCGGCTGCGGAGCAGGATGAAGCCGAAGCCGACCTTGGCGGTCACGTCGAGAACCATGAACAGCAGGGTCTCGATGCCGAGGCCGACGACGCCGGCGCCTTCAGTGCCCACGATCCACAGGATCGGGTAGGCCGTCCAGAGGACGAGCACCAACGCGGTCAGCGTGTTGAACGTGCTCGCGACCTCGGGCCCGCGCTCCTTGGCCGCGGCGCGCAGGCTCGTGGCGAGGAAGTACAGCACGACGATCATACAGATCGTGCTGAACAGCCACCACGTGTACCGCGCGAGCGGCGTGTGCGAGAGCGCGCCGATGAGACCGGTGACGATCATCAGCGCGTCGACGCCGACGAGCGTTCCGATGCTCACACGGTCGACCTTCGCCAGCAGTGCGAGGTCGAGCAGCAGCAGCGGCGTGGTGAACAGCCAGTCCGCGTACCGCGCGTAGTAGATGTCGAGCATCTCGCTGCCGACCTGAACCTCCGTCAGGCCGATGCCGAAGAACATCGACAGGTACGCTGCCGACGCGATCCCTGGCACGAGGATCGTAATCGAGTAGTACTCACGGGCCTCCTTGTCGGTAACCCCCCATCCTTTGACGATGAAGTAGAAGGTCCCGATGAGCATTAGTAACGTGCCGATACCCAACCAAAGTGTCTCGGGGCGTCCGTCCCCGAGCAGGTCGTATCCCGCCTGTAGCGCTATCGGGTCCATACCCACATGACGATACTGTACATATGCTATTGAGACCGATGCCAACCCAGTTAGGTATCGACGTCGATCGGCGGTCCATCGCGGGGACCTCTCGGCGCCCCCGGCCGGTGTCGAATCACCCCTCGGGGGAAACGTAGTCGGCCCGAAAGTAATGAACCTGGGGCCCCAGTCGTTTCACATGGCAGACGACGACACCGAGGCGGAGGCAGAATCGACCACCGAAACCACTGCGGAAGTGGAGGCCGAAGCGGCCGCGACCGACGACGTCACCATCGACGTCGAGGCGATCGACGAGTACGAACGACGCATCGACGAGCTGTCGACCGCGGTCGAGGAGCGCGACGAGACCATCGAGGAGCTCAAGTCGGTCGTCGAGGAGCAGTCAGAGCAGATCGACAGGCTCGAGGGACAGTTCCTCGACCTCTCCGCCCGCGTCGCCGACGGTCGGAACCTCGGCGTCTGTCCGGAGTGTAACGGTCCCACCGAAAAGAAGGAGCGGCTGTTCCGGTCAGACACGATCGAGTGCACGCGCTGCGGCGAAGTAATCCACACGTACTGACTCCGGTGATCCACGCGTACTGACTCCGGTGATCCACGCGTACTGACTCCGGTGATCCACGCGTACTGACTCCGGTGATCCACCTGACCCGGCCCGTACCGCTCGGTTTCTCTTCGCACCGCGTCGCGAACGGGGATATAAAAGCCCGAATAATGACGACGAGGCCCTAACCCCGTAACGCCCGTATCCACACTCATGTCGACGTCGACGGTGAGTCCGGTGCGGCGGCTGCTCGGTGAACCGGAACGGACGGCCATCGGTGCGTCCCGCGCGGCGTTACTCCTGCTCGCGGTGGGGTTCGGCGCGCTGTCCGCGGCCGGCACCGACGTGTCGCTCCGGACCCAGATGATCGCGTATCTCGTGGGGATGGTCGCGCTGAATCTCCCGCACGGGGGGTACGAACACTTCTCGAACCTCCGGCGGCGGGGGCTCCCGTTCGGCGCGCGGTACGTGGTGTTGTACCTCGGCTTCGTCGCCGCGTTCGTGGCGCTGTTCGTCGTCGCGCCGCTGCCCGCGCTCGCGCTCGCGTTCGGGACGGCGGTCGCGAAGGGGGGGCACGGCGACCTCCGCGTGATGGACGCCCTGGTCGGGACGGACCACCTGCCGACCAAGCCACAGCGGGCGCTCGCCGCCCTGATACGCGGCGGAGCCGTGATGATCGTCCCCGCCGTCTTCTGGACGGAAACGTTCTACGGGTTCACCGGTATCATGCTGGGCGTCTTCGATGGTCAGCTGGCGGGGCCGGCCGCGTCGAATCCCGAGGCGTTCACCACGGCGCTCGGCGGGGCGTTCGGACTCGGCGTGGTTGCGCACCTCGGCGGCGGCCTCGCGACCAGCCTGCGCTCGACCGGCGGCGTCAGCCGGTCGTGGCTCCTCGACGCCGCGGAAACGCTGCTGCTCGTCGCGTACTTCGCGCTCGTGCCCGTGGTCGTCGCCATCGGGCTCTACTTCCCGCTGTGGTACTCGCTGCGCCAGTCGGCGCGGAGCATGGTCGTCGAACAGGAGCAACCCGACCGCACGGAAGGCGTCTCGCTCGTCGTCGCGTGGGGCGTCCTCGTCGTCGGCGCGCTGGTCACGGCGAGCGTCGCGACCGCCCTGTGGACCGTCGCGCCGAACCCGCTGGCCGGCGGCTCGCTGCTCTCCGGCGCCGTCGCCTTCTACACCATCTTCGTCTGCGTCATCGCCATGCCGCACGTCGTCGTCGGCGAGTGGCTCGACTTCGGGCGCGGGATCTGGTACGTTCCCTGACCGCGGCCGCGCTCCGGCCCGCGGCGCGCGCCTCGCAGAGCGGACTCCCCGCCCGCGGTCGACGAGATAACAAGCCCTAAAACCCGGCTCGTCGACCGATACGGTATGCCTCTGCGGTTCGCCCGGCGGCTCGGGCTCGCGGACGCGGTGACCGTGGCCAACGCCGCCGTCGGCTTCCTCGCCGTCGTCGCCGCGACGGTCGACGTCGCGCTCGCGGCCCGGCTCGTCCTCCTCGCCGCGGTCGCCGACGGGCTCGACGGCGTCGTCGCCCGCCACCGCGGGTCGACGCCCGCCGGCCCGTACCTCGACTCGCTGGCTGACGTCGCCTCCTTCGGCGTGGCGCCCGCCGCCCTCGTCGCCGCGGTCGTCCGCGACGGGCGCTCGTTCGCGACGGACCCCCTCCTCGTCGCCGCCGGCGTCGGCGCCGGCGGGCTGTTCGTCGCCGCCGCGGTCGCCCGGCTCGGGCTCTACACGGTCGACGAGGACGGAGCCCGCGAGACGGTCGGCGTCCCGACCACGCTGGCCGCGACGGTGCTCGCGGCCGCCGTCATCGCGGGCTACACCGCCCCGCTCCTCCTCGTCGCGGCGACGGCGGCGTTCGCGCTGCTCATGGGTTCGACGGTGACGTACCCCGACCTCCACGCGCAGGACGCGCTCGTGATGGGCGTCGTTCAGGCGGCGGTAATCGTCACCCCCGCCGGCCACATGGCGATGAGCGCGCTCCCGGCGTGGATCGGCGAGGGGTTCGCGTTCGCGCTGCTGTTCCTCTCGTGCGGCTACCTCCTCCTCGGTCCACGCTTCTACTGGGGCGACGGGATCCGGGCGCCGCCGGGCCTCCGGCGGTGAATCGAGAACGGACCGACGGACGGTCCCGCCGGTAGCGGGTGGACTTCGTCGGAACGCGGCAACGAAAAACGATCGGCGAACTCGCCCCGTCGGCGAGCCGCCTTACAGCAGGTCGTCGAACTCCTTGTACCGGGTGATCTCGACGCCGTCGTCGGTGACGACCGCGACGTTGATCCCGTTACCGGAGGCGAGGTCGCGCTCGACGGCGGACTGGATCGCCTTCGCGGCGATGGTTTTCGCCTCGTCGATGGTGACGTCGTCGTCGTACTCCTGTTCTAAGACCCCGAGCGCGTACTGCGACCCGGAGCCGGTGACGGTGTACTCCTCCTCGGTCGTGCCGCCGAGGGCGTCGATGGAGTAGATATGTGCGCCCTCGTCGTCGACGCCGCCCAGGATCGGCTGGACGACGAAGAACGCCCCGGAGCGGAGGAGGTTCCCCGTCAGGGTCGACAGCGCCTCCATCGACATGTCCTTGCCGCGGCGGGCCTCGTAGAGGCTCGTCTCGGCGCGGAGCGTCGAGATGAGGTTCTGGGCCGCCGAGACGGAGCCCGCGATGGTCAAGGCGCCGCGCGGGTGGATCTCCTCGACCTTCTGGACGTCCTTCGAGGAGACCATGCCGCCGAGGGAGGCGCGCATGTCGGTCGCCATCACGACGCCCTCGTCGGCCTTGATGCCAACGGTCGTGGTCCCGGTCTTCATCTCGCCGTCCTCCTCCGCCTTCGCGGCGCGGCGCTCGCTGTGTTCGAACTCGCCGAGCTCCGGTCCGAAGACGGGCTGGTCACGGCCCAGGTCGGCGGCCGGCCCGTCGGAGAGGTCGCCAGTCGGTGTTCGCATTACACATTCGTTGGCTCGGCGCGCTGATAAAGGCAACCCTTCGGGGGCCGCCGACCGGTTCCGACGGGCCTATCCGTCACCGGGTCGCGACCAGCAGACCGCGGCGGGGGACGGTACTCCTCGCGGGGCTGCGGTGTCGCGGGGCTGCGGTTGCTGACGACGCGGTGGCGGCGCGACCGGCGGACCGGCCGGCGGCGCGGTTGCTCGGAATAGGCTCGGCGTTCGGTCGGCTCCGCAAAACGAGCTACGACGGCCGCCCGATCACTCCTCGTCCGCGGCCTCGAACGCCTCGGTGGTGGTCTCGACGAGTCGGCCGACGGGGACGTTGATACCGAGCCGCCGGCGCGCGAAGACGGCCACTGGGAACAGCGAGATCCCGACGGCGACGGACGCTTGGTGCAGCCCGAAGAGGGCCGCGGTTCGGATGCGGTCGAACATTGGACTTCTGCCCGACCCGAACGCGGGGATATATAAATATCTTCCGTGGTCGCCGACGAGCAGCCCCCGACGCGGTCTTGCGGTTTTGGGTCATAAATTAACGATCCTGAAACTTCTCCGATCCCGCGCCGATCGACGCGTATCCCAGACCGGTTTGACCACGTTTATCGCCATAACTTATGAGAATCCTCGTCGCCTCGTGCGCCTCGCATCGACGGCTCTCGCGCGGCTCCGTCCCGCTGTCCCATCCCGCTGCTCCGCCCCGTCGGACCGCGTCGTGCCGGACCGAACGGGATTCGTGCCGGACCGAACGGGATTTAACGCCGTGCGCGCCTAACAGGTGGCGTGCAGAACGTCACCGACCGGATCCGGAACCCCTTCGGGATGCGTCCCGACTGCCCCTCGTTCGTCCCCGGCTACGGCGACGCCAACGCCGACTTCCACGTCGTCGGCGACTACCCCGGCGTCCACGGCGGGACCGCGGCGGGCGTCCCCTTCACCGGGGAGCCGTGGTCGCCTGCCTTCCTGTCGGCGCTCTCCGAGGCCGGACTGATCGCCCGGCTCGCCGACGGGGTCGCCCCCGACGGCGTCGCGCGCGACGGGGATCCGACCGCGGTCGATCCCGTCCGAACCGACCGGACGTTCCTCTCGTACCTCCACATGTGCGCGAGCGAGGGGGCGCCCGACGACGACGCCTACGACGACATGGAGCGCTTTTTCGACGCCGAACTCCGCGCCATCGCGGCACACGTGCTGCTCCCGGTCGGCGCGCGGGCGACAGAACACGTCCTCGAGACCTACACCGCGCGGGCCTGGAAGACCGAGATCGACATGGACGCGCTCCACGGCGAGGAGCTGCTCGGCGCCGGCTGGCTCGTCGTCCCGGTCAAACACCCAGCCGACTGGACCGACGGCGACGCCGACGACCTCGTCGACTCGCTCCGGGAGCTCCGGTCGACCGACTTCCGCCGCGAGAGCGACCTCGGCCGGTTCATCGCCGGCAGCGACCCGTATCTCGTCCGCTGACGCGGCGGCCGCTCGCCGCGCCAACGAACCGGTCGGTTTTCGGGCGGATGGACGTGCGTTTTCCCCGGCAAAGCGGACTCCCAATGCGCCGATCCGTCAGTAATCGGTCGGGTCTGCGGACGATCGTTTTCTACTCGGTCGCGAGGGTGTCATATTTGTCGCTACTGCCCGGATTTTATACCTGTCCTGCGGATCTCTACGCAGACGCCCGACCGATCGGGCGTCGGCCGCAGGACTGGTACTCCACGCGGCGACTTGGTCAGCTCCGGCCCTCACCGGCCGGTTTTTCCTCGCTACACAGCGCCGCGACGTACTTCCCCACGTGGTCGTCCATCCGCCGCTTGTAGCCGGCCCGCCGCGCCAGCCGGTCGAGCTCGCGGGAGACGTACGTTCCGTACTGGACCGCCTTCTTGTCCGCGGCGTGGACCGACGCCGGCACGCGCCCGGCCGCGACGCGCCGGAGCGCGACCTTCCGCTCGTCGCCGTCGACGAGCAGGTCGCCCGGGAGCGCCAGCGCGGCGGCGACGACCCGGTCGTCGAGCAGCGGCGTCGCAGGCTCGACGCCGGCGGCGCGCAGCGCGAGCACGTCCCGCTCCAGTTGGTCGGGCAGCGTGCGGACGGTCTCGGTCCGCGCCCCGCGGACGGTGTCGGCGTCGACGCGGGGGTCGTCTGCCGGGTCGACCACCTTGCTGTAGCCGCCGAACAGCTCGTCCGCGCCCTGCCCGACCGCGAGCCGGTCGAACCCGTCCGCGGCGGCGGCCTCCCCCGTCAGGTACAGTGGCACCGCGATGGCGACGTCCATCGGGTTCCGGCGACCGGTCGCGGCCGCGACCGCGCGGACGGCGCGCCTGAGGTCCTCGTGCGTGATCTCGACGACCCGTAGGTCGCGGTCCATCGCGCTCGCGGCGTCGCGCGCGGCGGCGACGTCGTGGCTCCCCTCGAAGCCGGCGACGTAACAGGGGGCCTCGGGAACGGCGGCCGCGACGAGCCCGGAGTCGACGCCGCCGGAGAAGGCGACCGCGAGGTCGCCGTCGGTTCCGACGACGTCTTCGTCCCCGTCGCCGCCCGCCGGCCGGGCCGAGGCCGCGAGGCCGTCGAGCGCCGCGCTCACCGCGTCGTCGACCGCCGCCAGCGCAGCCCCTCGGTCCGCGGTCGGCTCGGAGTCGGGGAGCCGCCAGATGCGTTCGGTCCCCGTCGTCGAGACGACGCTTCCGGCCGGGACCGACTCCGGATCGGCGAGCGCGTCGCGGTCGAAGGCCCACGCGTCGGGGGCCGTCGGCCGGCGGTCAGTCTCGGGGTCGAGCGCCGCGGACTCGACGAACAGGGGGTGTCGGCCGAGGACGTCGCGGACGAGGACCGGTCCGTCGCGGTTCGGCGAGTCGCGGTCCGACCCCTCGCTGTCCGGCGGGTCGGCCAGCAGGCCGGCGAAACCGCGCCCGCCGGGCAGGGGGTCGGCGTCGCGGAGCGCGGCGCGGACGCGGTTCGCGGAGGCACCGCGCAGGTCGGTGGCTGGCGCGTTCGTCATGCGGTCACCGGAGGACGTCGAGCGCGCGGAGCGCGCGGCGCTTGGCGCCGCCGCCGAACTGGCGGAGCGAGATCCGCCACGGGGTGCGCTTGCCGACGACGCTCGTCCGGCCGTCGGCGATGCCGTCGAGGATCGCGGCCGCGGAGCGCTCGTCGGCGCCCACCTCCGTCACCGCCTGCCCGACCATCTCGGAGATGTGGGCGTCGCTGCCGGCGGTCATCGGGAGGCCGTTGCGGACGGCGAACTTCTCGGCCTGTCGGTTCGAGCGCCCGGTGAACAGCCGGGAGTTGTACACCTCGATGGCGTCGGCGCTCGCCAGCTGCTCGTCGGTGATGTGGGCGGCGACGCCGTGGCGGGACTTCTGGAAGGGGTGGGGGACGACCGCGATCCCGCCCTGGTCGCGGATGCGGTCGAGCGTCTCGTCGAAGGGGAGGCCGCTCTCGACGCGCTCCTCGATGCCGAACGCGAGGACGTGGCCGACCGCCGAGGTCACCTCCATGCCGACGATGCCGACGAGGCCGTAGTCGGCGGCCTTCTCGGCCGCCTCGATGCTGGCGTCGATCTCGTCGTGGTCGGTGACGGCGAGCGCGTCGAGCCCGACCGCGGCCGCCTGCTCCAAGAGGAGCTCGACCGGGTCGCGCCCGTCGTACGACAGCGCGGAGTGCGCGTGTAGCTCGACCGATAGCACGTCCTTCGATTCGAGCGTGGTCATAAAAAGCGCCCCGGTCCGCGCCGCTCCCCGCCGATTCGCGGTGATTCGCGGCGATTCGCGGTGACTCTCGGCGGCTGAACCCCGCCTCTGAAACGTGGTATTTAACCCAACTGCGGTGGCGCGTGCCGATGAGCGCCCGGAGGGCGCGAATCGCACGCGCGAGGTCGCCGGCGCGACGCGCCGGCTGCCAGAGGGACCTCTGGTCCCTCGCTGGAGTCGGCCGACCGGAGGGAGGCCGACGAGGTTGGGGAGGGGTGAGGTGCGGTGTTGTGCGGTACGGGGTGGGACTCAAACGGGCAGCCGCGAGGGCGGCGCAGGCGATGTAAGCACTGGAAGGAGCGAGCGACGCGAGCGACTGAAGCGCGTGGTCCGAGAGAGCAAAGCTCTCTCGTCATCCCGAAAATCAAAGATTTTCGGGCGACAGCGAGCGTGCGCCGCCCTCGCGGCTGAGGCTTTGGAAGCGGTCACCGCGGAATAGTCGATCACGTATCGCCGAGCGGCTGGGGCTTTGGAGGTGTTTGCCGCCGATCCGCAGTTAATCATTTATAAACGAGAATCCGAGAAATTAGAGATATTCACCGCCGATCCGCCGACAGCTATTTATAAATAAACGACAGAATCGACGACCTCGAAAAAGTACGCCTCGGGCACTGATTAGAACGCGCTCTCGCCCACCGTCTTCCGGTAGGTCGCCCTGCCGGTGTGCGCCGAGTCGTCCCACGACTCCACGTCGACGACGATCCGCGTGTTGACCGCGTCGTCCGGCGCGTCCGCGATCCGCAGCGTCGAGTCGCCGATGCGGGCGACGTGGGCGCCGCCCTCCTCGCCGGTCACCATCACTTCGAGGACGTCGCCGGCGGCGTAGTCCGGCGTCGACCCGCGGAACGACCAGCCGGCGAGGAACTTGTCGAAGACGCTCACGCGCGCGACACCTCCTCGGAGACGCGGTCGGGAATGTACTCCCGCCCGAAGCCGGTGATCGCGGCGAGGACGAAGATGGCCACGAGGAACCAGCCGTGGAAGACGTACGGCACGACCTCGATCGGGTTGACGACCATCTCCGAGCCGTACTGGGCGCCGAGACCGTTGGGACCGACCATCACCTGGTACCCCACCAGCACGCCGCCCGCCCACGGGAAGATGTAGCCGAGCGCGGAGGTGTTGGCGTCTAAGATGTTCGCGCGCCGGTAGCCGTTGATGTTGAACTTCTCGCCGATGCGGGCGACGTACGGGGCGATCGCGATCTCGGCCGCGGTGTTTATCGTGATCATCCCGTTGATCGTCGCGGTGCCGAGGACCATCGTCAGCTCCGCGCGGCGGACGGTCGTCGCGACGCGGTCGAGGAGGAACGTCTGGATCGCCTCGAAGCCGCCGCCGCGGATCATGATCTGCGCCATGGCGACGATGAGCAGCGTGAGGACGATGAGCGGGAAGAAGCCGACCGCGCCGGCGTAGAGGCTCCCGCCGACGCCGGCGGTCTCACCGACCTCCACGACCGGCAGCCCGGAGAGCGCGCCGGCCTCGGTGACGGTGAAGACGACGATGTCGCTCGCGCTCGAGAGTCCGAACAGGAGGTTGAAGCCGACCGCGACGAGGAGCCCCCACGAGATCGCCTCGACGATGTGGCGGCCGGCGACCGCCGTGACGATGACGATGCCCATCGAGAGCAGGTGGACCAAGCCGAGCGCATTCGCGGACTCGCGGAGCGCGACGGCGCCCTCGAGCTCCACGCCGGACATGACGGAGCCGGCGATCAGGTACGCGGCGAACGCCGGGACCGCCGCCACGATGGCGTACTTGAACCGCGAGGCGACGACGCCGCCGATGTCGGCGTCCTGGGTCACCGCGCTCACGATCGTCGTGTCGCTCACGGGCGCGAGGTTGTCGCCGAAGACGGCGCCCGACAGGATGGCGGCGAAAAGCAGCACCGGGTTCGCGCCGATGAGGACGCCGGCCGGGAAAAACAGGGTGACGAACGCGACGGTCGCGCCGTACCCCGTGCCGATGCCGGTCGCGAGGAGACCACAGAGCACGAACGCGGCCGCCGGGAACGTCGCAGCGCCGACGTTCAGCGCGTCGGCCGCGAAGATGAGCCCCTCGACGAACCCGCCGACCTGAAGGGTCTGGGCGAACATCCCGGCCCACAGTCACGCGACGATTGCGGTCGCGGCCACGCGCTGGGTCATCCCCTCGAAGATGGTGTCGGCGTACGCCTTCCAGTCCCCGCGCACGAGGAACATCCCGAGGGTCGTCCCGATCAGCGCGCCCACGACGAGCCCGTTCGTGTCACCGATCCCGAGGACGCCGCTCTGGAGGATCGCCCAGCCGATGAAGAAGGCGAGCGGGACCGTGCTTGCCCACTTCCCGCCGCGGAACTCGATCCGCTGGCCGTCGCTGTCCTGCTCGCCGACGCCGAACTCGCTTCCGTCGGGAGGCTCCCCGCCATCGGTCGCCGGCGGACCCCCGTCTGCCGTGTCGGTCATCGATCGTTCACAAACCTCCCGATACCGACGACCCACCTAAATCCTCCCTTCTGTGGAGAACTCGCGCGGAACGAAATCCGCAACCAAGCGGAACGAAACCCCGGACGACGCGGAACGAACCAAGCGGGCCGAGCGCGAGGACGGTCTCGCCGCTCCGACCCACAAGAACACGCTTAAGAACCCCGACGGCGACCTCGCATACGGGAACAGCACAGCTGCAGATCCGACTCGCCGGGGCCCTTTCGCCCGCGGCTTGGGAATGTAGCAGTGCGCCGACGCCTCCGGCGTCGCGGTCGGTCGGCTCGCTCGCGCGGGCCGCCCGGTCGGACACGCTCGGTCCGCGAGCGATCCGTAGCCGCGTCGCGCGGAGTCGCGGTCACGTTGCGGTTGTGCCGTTCCAACCAGACAGACAATGGCACGAATGCACACGCGCCGTCGCGGTTCGTCCGGTTCGGACAAGCCGGCGACGGACGAGACCCCGGAGTGGAGCGACGTCGACGCGGAGGACATCGAGTCCCGCGTCGTCGAACTGGCGGAGCAGGGCCACGACCCCAGCGTCATCGGCCTCAAGCTGCGCGACGAGGGCGTCAAGGGCGTCCCGGTCCCCGACGTGAAGCTGGCGACCGGCAAGAAGGTCACCGAAATCTTAGCGGAACACGACGCCGACGCCGACATCCCCGAAGACCTCCGCAACCTCATGTCGCAGGCGATCGGCCTGCGCGAGCACATGGAGGAGAACGGGCAGGACTACCAGAACAAGCGCGCGCTCCAGAACACGGAGTCGAAGATCCGCCGCCTCGCGAACTACTACCGCGGCGACGAGATCGACGAGGAGTTCACGTACACCTACGAGAACGCCGTCGAGTACCTCGAGGAGTAACGCGGCCCCGACGCGTCGACAGCGGCCCACGAGACCTAATCCATGACCGAAGCGACGTCCGCCACGCTCACCCCTGACGCGCTCGCCGGCGTCCTCGCAGACGCGCCGTTCGTCCGGCTCGTCGCGACCGACGACGGCGACGCGCTGGCAGCCGCGGGGCTGCTCGCGCGAGCGCTCCGAGCGACGGACACGCCGTTCCAGGCGCGCGTCGACCCCGACCCGGTCCCCGACGACGTCGACGACGGCGTCGCGGTGGCCGTCGGCGTCGACCGCGGCCCGCACGCGATCCCCGGAACGGGACGGCCCGCCAGCACGGCGGCCTTCGCGGTCGCCCGCGCGCTCGGCGTCGAACCCGACCCCGTGGTCGCGCTCGCGGGCGTCGTCGCGGCCGGGTCGATACCCGGCGCCGACGGCTCCGGCGACGCGCTCGACGCCGCGGAGCGCGCCGGGCGCGTCGAGCGGCGCCCCGGCGTCGCGCTTCCGGTCTCGGGCGGAAACGTGGACGGCGAGGAGACCGACGCGCCCTCGCGCGCCGAGGCCCTCGCGGCCTCGACGCTCGCGGTAACGCGGTACTCCGGCGACCCCGAGGCGGCGCGCGACGCGCTCGCCCCGCTGGGGCTCCCGGTCGACCCCGACACCGACGGCCGCCGGCGCTTCGCGTCGCTGGTCGCGGTCGACGCGGTCGACGGCGACGACGCGAGCGAGCGCGCGGCCTCGGCGGTCGAGCGCGCGCTCCGCCCGTACGCGACCGACGGCCCGTTCGAGACGGTCGGCGGCTACGCCGACGTGCTCGACGCGCTCGCCCGGGAGGCGCCCGGAACGGGGATCGCGCTCGCCCTCGCGAGCGACCCCGACGCGTCGCTCCGAGCGGCCGCGCTCGACGCGTGGCGCCGCCACGGACTGGCGGCCCACCGCGCGCTCGACGCCGCGACGGTCGGCCGGTACGACGGCTGCGTCGTCGCCCGCGTCGACGCCTCGCCGGCGGTCCTGCCGACGGTCGCCCGGCTCGTCCGGGACTTCCGGTCGCCGGAGCCCGTCGCGGTCGCGCTCGACGAGGGCGCTGGCCGGCTCGCGGCCAGTTCGACCGGCGGGGGCCGCGCAGCGGACGACGCGGCCACCGGCCCGATCGGCCTCGGCGACGCCTGCCGGACCGCCGCCGGCGAGGTCGGCGGCGACGGCTGGGGGACCCCCGCACGCGGCGGGATATCGACCGAGGACTCCGACATCACAGCGGCGCTGGCCGCACTCAGGGAGGCGATCTGAGATGGCGGAGGGCGCCCCCGAATCGACCGGAGACAACGCCGACCGGACCGCGACGGTCCGGACGACGCACGCCGACGCCGCGACGGTCGCGGCCGCGCTCGGGCCGGACGAGACCGACTCGATGCGCACGCGCGTCGACGGCGACGTCGTCGCCTGTACCGTCGCGCGCCCGACGACCGGCGGGCTCCAGTCGACGCTGGACGACCACCTCGTGAACCTGCGCGTCGCCGACCGCGTCGTCGAACGCGCACGCGACCACGCCGCCGCGGACGCGTCGCGGACCACCGCCGCGGACGCCGACGCCGCTGCCGTCGCACACGCCGACTCCATCGACACCTTCGACTCCGGAGACGAACCGCAGACGACCGACACCGACACATAACCCGACACATGAGCGAACGATCCGTATCCAAGAGCAGAGAACAGAAGCGCTGGTACAACGTGCTGGCGCCCGAACAGTTCGACCGACAGGAGCTCGGCGAGACCCTCGCCGAGGAGCCTCAGCAGGTCGTCGGCCGCACGATCACGACGACGCTCGACCAGCTGACGGGCGACTCCAACGCGAACAACACGAAGCTGACCTTCAAGATCACCGACGTCGGCAGCGACTCGGCGTACACCGAGTTCATCAAGTACGAGCTGACGCGCGACTACCTGCGCTCGCTCGTCCGCCGCGGCGCCTCGAAGGTCGAGGCGTCGATCACGGTGCTGACGACGGACGACTACCGCGTCCGCGTCCAGCCCGTCGCGCTGACGACGAAGAAGGCGGACCGCTCCCAGGAGAAGGCGATCCGCCGCGTGATGATCGACAAGGTCCACGCCGCGGCCGAGGAGCGCACCTTCGAGGCGTTCGTCGACGCGATCGTCGACGGGAACCTCTCGTCGGCCATCTACGGCGACGCCAAGGAGATCTACCCGCTGCGCCGCGTCGAGGTCCAGAAGCTGACCCTCGAAGCGCGCCCGAGCGAGGTCGCCGCCGAGGAGGAGGCGTCCGTCGACGTCGACGCCGACGAAGTCGCGGTCGACGCCGACGAGTAACGACTCGGCCGACCGACGCGACCCGTTTTGCGTTTATCGACCGTTTAGCGGCCGCACTGCGCACGCAGGTCACCGCCAGTGAGAGCGTGGTGTGGTGATTCTATTTATAAACACAATTCCTGCGCCTGTGGGGAATGCGGTGGCGCGCGCCTCCGAGCAGCCGTTTTTAAACGGCCGCGAGGAGCGCGTGCGAGGGAGTCGGCCGCCCGGAGCGAAGCGGAGGGCGGCCGACGAGGCTGGGGAGGCGTGAGGCTGCGGTGCTGTGCGGGGCGGGACTCAAAGGGGCAGTCGCGAGGGCGGCGTAGGCGTTCACGAGAGCGGAGCTCTCGTGAGCCAATCAGAACGCTTCGCGTTCTGATGACGACGCAAGCACCGCAGGGAGCGAACGGAGTGAGCGACCAAGGAGCGTGGTTCGAGAGAGCGAAGCTCTCTCGTCATCCCGAAAATCGAAGATTTTCGGGCGACAGCGAGCGTACGCCGCCCTCGCGGCTGGGGCTTTGGAAGTGTCCACCGCTGTCCGGCTGTCAGCCATTTATAAGCGAGCGGCTGGGGCTTTGGCGGTGTCTGCCGCCGGTTCGTTAACAACCATTTATAAGTGGGCGATCGCGGATCCGGCGGAGTTCATCGCCGCTCCGCGAACAACGACCTATAAATCGTCCACTCACTCCACCTCTCGCGTCAGCTGTTTCCGGTACGGCTCGAACCCCTGCTTCTCGTAGAACGCTATCGCGCGCTCGTTGTCGACGTCCACGTCGAGCCGAAGCTCGCCGCAGTCCTGTTCGCGCGCGTCAACCTCCGCCCGCTCCATCAACCGGTCCGCCAACCCGGTTCCGCGGTACGACTCGGCCACGTAGACGTCGCCGACCACGAGTCGGTCCGGGCGGTCGAACACCTCAGGACACGCGTCGACGCTCGTCGAAACGAACGCGACGAGGTCGCGGTCGGGGTCGGGAACGCCGACGGGCGCGGGATCTTCGGGGTCGAGGATCGCGGTATCGACCTCGCCCGGATCGGCCCCCGAATCGACCGCGACGACCCACGTGCGGTTGTCCGTCTCTTCGAGCCGGTCGAGCCGGAACGCGGCCTCCGCGGCGATCAGCTCCTCGTCGGGCCGGTCGGCGAGCGCGTGGCCGTCCGCCGCGGCCGCGAGGTCGCAGTGGTACGGGAGCCACAGTTCCCTCGCGTATCGCTCCGCGGCCGGTTCCGTCGCGGGCAACCGTCGGATCTCCATACGGCGGCCAGCGGAGCGGGCAGCATACGCTTTCGGGTCGCGTGCGACCCGTCCGCATCCGGTGATATTCGGGAGACGAAAGCTTGAAACGCCGCTCGCCCGACCTCACGGGTATGGAACTGCGGGTCATCGAGAAGACCGACACGGAACTCCACATCGAGATTGCGGGCGAGGACCACACGTTCATGAACGTGCTGAAGGGCGCCCTGCTGGAGTCGGACGACGTCGCGGCCGCGACCTACGACATGAACCCCGAGCAGTCCGGGGGCCAGACCGAGCCCGTCCTCACCGTCAAGGCCGCGGAGGGCGACCCGCTCGACGTGCTCGCGGACGCCGCCGGGTCGATCACCGAGCGCACCGACGCGCTGCGCGACGCGGTCCGCGCGGCCTGACTGCGGTTCGCACGGCCTGACTGCGATCCGTACGGTCCGACTGCTCTAACTCCCTTCTCCGCCCGGTTCTCTCCGATACCTCCGCCGCTTGGGCCTCGCTCCAGCGCGCGCCACGAGGGGCATACCTAAGTGCCGACTCCCGAAACGGGGGTGTATGCCGCCGAGCGTACTCATGCTGGGGTGGGGGTACCCGCCGAACATCACCGGCGGGCTCGACGTCCACGTTGGGGAACTGTTCACCGGGCTGCGCGACGACCTCGGCGTCGACGCCACGCTGGTGTTGCCCGCCGAGTTCGCGCCCGACGACGAGCCGGGGCTCGAACCCGTCGAGACCGGCGACGGCGACGTCGCGGCGCGCGTCGGGCAGCTCTCCGACCGCTTCGCCGAGCTCGCGCCCGACCACGACGTGATCCACACCCACGACTGGTTCGGGTACGGGCCCGGCCGCGCCGCCGCCCGCGAGTCCGACGCCACCTGGATCTCCTCGTTCCACTCGCTGGCGAGCGACCGCAACATCGACCCGCCGAGCCGCGAGGTCGAGACCGAGCGCCGGCTCGCGAACGCCGCCGACACGAACATCGCGGTCAGCGAGATCGTCCGCGAGGACATCCGAGAGCTGTACGACGCGGACTCGCGGGTCGTGTACAACGGCTTCTCGACGCCGCAGTTCTCCGGGAAGGACGTGCGCGACGACCTCGGTATCGACGGCGAGATGCTGTTCTTCGTCGGCCGTCACACGGACCAGAAAGGGATCTCTCATCTCCTGTACGCGACCAAGAAGCTCCGCGGCCGCGACGTGACCCTCGTCGTCGGCGGGTCGGGCCACCAGACCGAGCAGCTGAAGCGGTTCGCCGAGCTGCTCGGCATCGAGGACCGCGTCGAGTTCGTTGGCTACGTCCCGGAGGCGGAGCTGGGCGACTACTACGCCGCCTCGGACGCGTTCGTCTCGCCCTCCTACGCGGAGCCGTTCGGGATCACGATCACGGAGGCGCTGGAGGCGGGGACGCAGGTCGTCGCGACCCCCTCCGGCGTCGCCGAGGTGCTCCCCGACGGCTGCCTCGTCGAGGTCGAGACGGACTCGGAGTCGATCGTCGACGGGCTCATCGAGGCGCTCGACCGCGAGGAGCCGCCGGCGTACGAGCGTCGCGAGTGGAGCGACGTCGCCGAGGACACGCTCGCCGTGTACGAAGACGTCGCCTGACCGCCGATATCCCGCTTCCCCCTCCGCGACGCCCCCGGCTCAGTCCCTCCCGCCCCGGAACACGTCGAACTCGGTCACCGGCTGCGGGTGCGTGACCCGGAATCCGTCAGCCGTCTCCATCACGCCGCGCGTGCTGCCGGTCGCGCCGCCGTACGGGCTCTCTTCGCCGCCCGCGCCGGCCCCCTGATACGGCGAGGTGTACGGCGACCCGCCGACCGGGTCGTCGAACCCCTCCGGCGGCAGGTAGATCCGCTCGCCGTCGTCCGACCGCACGACGACGGCGACGTCCCTCGTGCCCGTCACGTCGATGACCGTGCGGTCCTCGGTGATCCGCGCGTCGACGTCGATGTCGGTGTCGTCCATGTGGGCCCGTGCGACCGGGAGCGGTTTAGCTGTGCCGACGGCGCGTCGGGGGTCGTGGAGACCCCGTCGGTGGTGAATCCTTTTGTGCGGCCGCGCCGAACCTCGCTTCGATGGACGTCAACAGCCATGCCGAGGAGCTCGCCTCCGACCTCGGCGTCGACAAAGAGGAGGTCAAAGCCGACCTGGAGAACTTACTGGAGTACAGCGTCCCCATCGACGAGGCGAAACAGAGCGTCCGCCGGAAGCACGGCGGCGGTGGCGGCGGCTCCTCGCCCACCCCCGACGCCGTCGACGTCGGCGAGATCACCACCGATCACGACGGCGTGACGGTCACCGTCCGCGTGCTGACGCAGGGGACGCGCACGATCCGGTACCAGGGCGACGACCTCACGATCCGCGAGGGGGAGATCGCCGACGAGACCGGCGTCATCTCCTACACCGCCTGGCAGGACTTCGGCTTCGAGCCGGGCGACTCGCTGACGATCGGCAACGCCGGCGTCCGCGAGTGGGAGGGGGCACCGGAGCTCAACCTCAACGACTCGACGACGGTCGCCATCGCCGACGAGTCGGTCGAAGTCGATCACGAGGTCGGCGGCGACCGCAGCCTCGTCGACATCGCGGCCGGCGACCGCGGCCGCAACGTGGAGGTCCGCGTGCTGGAGGTCGACGAGAAGACCATCTCCGGGCGCGACGGCGAGACGGAGATCCTCGAGGGGGTCGTCGGCGACGAGACAGCGAAGCTCCCGTTCACCGACTGGCAGCCGCGCTCCGAGATCGAGGCCGGCGCAGACCTCCGGATCGAAGACGTGTACGTCCGTGAGTTCCGCGGCGTCCCCTCGATCAACCTCACCGAGTTCTCGACGGTGACGCCGCTGCCCGACCCCGTCGAGGTCGCCGAGGACGCCCCGCGGCTCTCGGTCGCGGACGCGGTCGGCTCCGGCGGGATGTTCGACGTCGAGGTCGTCGGGAACGTCCTCGAGGTCCGGGACGGCTCCGGGCTCATCGAGCGCTGTCCGGAGTGCGGCCGCGTCGTCCAGAACGGCCAGTGCCGCAGCCACGGGGACGTCGACGGCGAGGACGACCTGCGCGTGAAGGCCATCCTCGACGACGGCACCGACACGGTCACCGTCGTTCTCGACGACGAGCTCACGGCCGAGGTGTACGGCGGCGGGCTCAACGACGCCCTCGACGCCGCGAAGGACGCGATGGACAAGTCGGTCGTCGCCGACGACATCGCCGACTCGCTCGTCGGGCGCGCCTACCGCGTCCGCGGGAACCTCTCGGTCGACGACTACGGCGCCACCCTCGACGCGGTCGAGTTCGAGCTCGCCGCCGACGACCCGGCCGACCACGCCCGCGCCGCGCTCGCGGAGGTGGGCGAATGAGCGACGACGGGCCGGGCACGCGGGAGGTCGCCTACCGGGTGTTCGCCGCCGAGTTCGACGACGCTTCCCTCTCCTACTCCGAGAGCGACGAGGAGCGCGCCCCGAACTATGTCGTCACCCCGACCGGCGCGCGCGTGAACCGCCTGTTCACCGCCGGCGTGCTCACCGAGGTCGAGCGCGTCAACGACGAGACGCGCCGCGGCCGCGTCGTCGATCCCTCGGGCGCGTTCGTCACCTACGCGGGCCAGTACCAGCCGGAGGCGCAGACCTTCCTCGAACGCGCCGAGCCGCCCGCGTTCGTCGCGCTCACCGGCAAGGCGCGCACCTTCGAACCGGAGGACTCCGACCGCGTGTTCACCTCCGTCCGCCCGGAGAGCCTCAACGAGGTCGACGCCGACACCCGCGACCGCTGGGTGGTCTCCGCCGCCGAGGCGACGCTCGACCGCCTCGCGGTGTTCGCGACGGCGCTCGACTCCGACCTGCGCGGCGACGACCTCCGCGCCGGGCTGGAGGCGGGCGGCGCCCCCGCCCCGCTCGCGGCCGGGATCCCGAAGGCGCTCGACCACTACGGCACCACCGCGGCCTACGCCGAGGCGGTCCGCCAGATGGCGGTCGACGCCCTCGAGATGATCGCGGGCGACCGCGACGAGGTCCGGTCCCTCGACCTCGCGCCCGACGAGGGGGACGCGACCGCGATCGGCCCGCTCCCCGACACCGACGTGACGGTCGCGGAGCCGTCGGCGACGCCCGGAAGCGACGAGGCCAGCGGGGAAGACGCCGACGCCGAGTCGGCACCGTCCCCCGGCGAAGGCAGCGCCGGACCGACCGCGGAGTCGGAATCGACCGCCGACTCCGGGTCGGCGACTACCGATGCCGCCGCGTCGCTCGACGACTCGACCGAGCCGGACGTCGACCAAACCGCCGAACCCGGGACGGACGCAACCACCGAGTCGGAGCCGGCTTCGACCGACGAACCCGAGTCGCTCGGCGACGCGGGCGACTCTACCGAGCCGGCCGCCGTCGACGCCGGGGCCGCCGACGATACCGCGGCTGACGACGATACCGCCGCCGCCGACACCGCCGATGCCGCGAGCGACGATGGCGGTCTCGGCGACTTTGATGCCGGACGCGATGAGGATGCCGGCGGCGACGCGGACGCTGTCGGCGATTTCGACGCCGGAAGCGACGCGGACGCGACCGCGGACCTCGATCCCGACGCCGACGACATGTACCAGCTCGATGACGAGGAGCGCGAGGAGATCGAGTCCGAGTTCGGCACCGACTTCGCGACCGGGACCGAGGTCGACGAGCCCGGCGAGGCCGACATCGACGTGCCCGACCCGGAGGATCTCGCCGAGGAGGCCAACGACCCCGCGGCGGCCGAGGACTCCGCGGCGCACGCGGACGACGCGGTCGCGCCCGGTGCCGAAAGCGACGAGGCCGACGCCACCGACTCCACGACCGCCGCCGACGCCGAGGGTGAGACCGACGCCGACGGCGACGACGAGGAGGTCGACCTCGAAGCCGCAGCGGTCGCGGCGATGGGCGACCTCGACGACGGCGACGGGGCGCCCCGCGAGGCGGTCGTCGAGCGCGTCGCCGACGACCACGGGGTCGATCCCGGCGCCGTCGAGGACGCGATCCAGGACGCACTGATGAGCGGGCAGTGTTACGAGCCCGGCGACGGACTGCTCAAGCCGATCTGATGGCGCGGGTCGAGCCGGTCGTCGGTGAGCCCGCGGCCGTGGCCGACCTCGGCGGGGAGCGCGCTTTGCTCGTGGCGGACGTCCACGCCGGCATCGAGGTCGGCCTGCGCTACGAGCGCGGCGTCGAACTGGACTCCCGGGCCGACGCGCGGCGCGAGCGCCTCTGCGACCTCATCCGCGAGACCGACGCCGACCGGCTCGTCGTCCTCGGCGACCTCGCGCACCGGATCGGGGCGCCCGACGGCGACGAGCGCGAGGAGCTGGAGACGCTAATCGCCACCGTCACCGACCGCGTCCCGATGACGCTCGTCGAGGGGAACCACGACGCGGGCGTCGCCGAGGCGTTCGCCGCCGACCTCGCCGTGATCGGCCCCGAGGGCGGGGTTCTCGCCGGCGACTCCGCGGCCGACGTCGCGGTCTGTCACGGCCATACGTGGCCCGACCCCGCGCTCCTCGACGCCGAGGTGGTATGTACCGGCCACGAACACCCGCAGGTGCGGCTGGAGGACGCGGTCGGCGGCTCGCGCGTCGAGCGCGCGTGGCTCCGCGGGGAACTCGACCCCGCGGCGTTCGTGGAGAACGGCGGAAACGAGGGGAACTGTTCAGATCCGCCCGAAATCGTCGTCTTCCCGGCGTTCAACGAGCGATCTGGGGGCACTTGGGTCAACGTCGAGGGGCAGTCGTTCCTCGCGCCGTACCTCCCCGCCGCGCTGCCGAGCGCGGACGCGTACCTGCTCGACGGGACGCGGCTCGGGGACTACCGCCGGGTCTGAACCGCGGAAAACGAGTCCGACTCCCCTTCGACTACTCCTCTACCGGCCGGAACCGGAACCCGTCCCACTCCTGGCTCTCGGGCTCGCGGATGCCGGCGCCCGGCTCGCGCAGCTCGTCGGCGTAGACGGGCTCGACGCGGTCGCCGATGTCGACGTCGAAGGTCTCCCCGGAGCCGTCCCCGCGCTCCGCGATCTGCCCGAGCGCGCGGACCGGCGGTCCGTCGTACCCGTCGTCCATTTCGAACTCGACGATAGCGAGGGTGTTGGGCTCGCGGACGCCCGGCGGGGTCGCGGTCGAGGTCGTCCACGTGACGACCCGGCCCGCGTACTCGCGGAGGTCGACCGTCCCGACGCGCTCGGCGCCGTTCGGGCCCACGGTGTGGGGCGGGTACGTGACCGTCCCGTCCGCGTACTCCGCCGCCTCGAAGGCCGGTTCGTCGCCGTTCACCGGCTCGTCGCTCCCTCGTCCGTCGCTTCCGGCCGCGTCGTCAGTCGTCTCGTGGTCGCTCATTGGCTTCCCTCCAGAATCGTCGTGGTCACGCAGTTCCCGAACCCGCCGACGTTACAGGCGAGGCCCGTGTCGGCCTCGACCTGCCGCGGGCCGGCGTCGCCCGTGACCTGCTGGACTATCTCGTACACCTGTGCGACGCCGCTGGCCCCGAGCGGGTGGCCCTTCGATTTGAGGCCGCCGGAGGTGTTGATCGGGAGGTCGCCGTCGCGGTCGGTGACGCCCTCCTCGACCGCCTTCCACCCCTTGCCCTTCTCGAAGAAGCCGAGGTCCTCGCTCTGGAGGAACTCGAGGATGGTGAACATGTCGTGAAGCTCCGCGACGTCGACGTCGTCCGGGCCGATCCCGGCCATCTCGTAGGCGATGTCGGAGGAGTCGACGACGCCGCCCATCGTCGTCGGGTCCGCGCGCTCGTGGACGACGTGGGTGTCGGTCGCGCCGCCGATCCCCGAGATGACGGCGTAGTTGCCGTCGGGCGCGTACTCTTCGGCCACCGATTCGGGACAGAACACGAGCGCCGCGGAGCCGTCCGTGATCGGACAGAAGTCGTACAAGCGGAGGGGGTCGGCGACGATCGGCGAGTCGAGGACCGTGTCGAGGTCGACCTCCTTTTGAAACTGCGCGTGGGGGTTGTCCACGCCGTTCTTGTGGTTCTTCACGGCGACCTTCCCGAGGCTCTCGCGCGGCGCGTCGTAGGTGTCGAGGTAGAGCCGGGCGGTGAGCCCCGCGAAGGAGGGGAGCGTGACCCCCTGTTTGTACTCGACCGGGTGGGTGAGCGACGCGATCACGTCGGTCGCCTCCGCCGTCGTCCGGTGGGTCATCTTCTCGCCGCCGACCAACATTGTGAGGTCGCTCGCGCCGGAGGCGACCGACTGCCACGCGGCGTACACGCCCGCGCCGCCCGACGAGGAGGTCTGGTCGATCCGCGCGGTGTAGGCCGGCTGGGCCGCCAGGTCGTGGGCGAGCGCGTTCGGGACGCCGGTCTGCCCCTCGAACTCGCCGCTGGCCATGTTCGAGACGTACAGGTGATCGAGGTCGTCGCCGTCGACGCCGGCGTCGTCGAGCGCGGCCGCGCCCGCCTCCGCCAGCAGCTCCCGCACCCAGGCGTCGCGCTGCCCGAACCGGGTCATCGACGCGCCGACGATCGCTACGCGTTCCATGTCAGTGGGTCCACCGGGGTCGCCTAAAACGTACCTCTCTGCGGTCGCGGGACGAACGCAGTCTCGGGCGGTCGGCCGCGGCGAGACGCCCGCCGACTCAGTCGGCCGTGGTCGGGGCGTCGTCGCCGAGCGCGGTCGGGTCGCCCTCGACGGCCGCCGTCGACGCCGACGTCACGTCCATGAACGCCTGCCGTCGGGCGTAGAAGAAGTAGACGTACGGCACCTTCGCCAGCACGTCGAGGAAGACGTACGTCATCGCGGTACCGACCGCACCGGCGAAGGCGATCCCCTCGGGGCCCATCAGCCAGACGAACGGGTACGCCAGCCACAGCAGTCCGACGTGGTTTTTCAGCAGGCTGAACAGTCCCTTCTGCATCGGGTCGTTCGGAACCGTCCGCGGGAACACCACGTACAGGTACGCGAAAAGCGAGAGGTGGAACGCTGAGGAGACGCCGAACAGCGCCCACTTGAGCGTCCCGTCAGCGACGACCGCTCCCGTGCCGAACGCGATCATCAGCGCGTCGGCGAGCATCACGCCCGCGATGGCGCGGCGGGACGCGCCCGCGACGTAGCCGATGAAGCCGACTAGGAGCGGCGTGGTGACGACCCAGTCGACATAGCGGAACCCGACGAGCTCGGTCCCGTTGATCGTGACCGTTCCGATCCCCAACGCCATCGCGACGTACGATATCCCGGCGAAGCCGGGGATAACCGCCAGCGCGGCCAGTCGGCTGCGGTCCCTCGATCCCTCCAGTTTCGTATACAGGACCGCAGCGATCCCGACTCCGACGAGGAAGGCGGCCGCCGCCAGGCCGTACGCGACGGTGACGGCGCTCGTCATCGCGCACCCCCGTCGGTCGTCGCCCGCGAGTGCGCCGTCCCGGAGTCGGCCGCCGGACCGCCGGAAGCGGACTCACCCCCCTCGACGGTGAACGCCGCGACTCGGTCTTGAAGCGTGGTCACGGCGTCGGTCTGGAACTCCCGCAGCGAGCTGGACACGTCCTCAACAACCGACTGCCCCTCCTGGATCTCCGTCGCCGTCTGCTCCGCCGTCTCGGCGGTCTCCGTGCTCAGCTCCGTGATGTCGTCGACGGAGTTCGCCGTGTCCTGTACCGTGTCCGCCTGGTCGGCCGTCGTCCGCCGGATCTCTCCGAGCGAGCGGCTGATCTCGTCGACGGAGTCGGCGATCGCCTCGATGTCGGAAAGCGTCGACTCGACGGTGTCGGTCCCGGTCTGAACGCGCTCCTGCGTCGACCGAATCGAGACCGTCACCTCCTCGGTCTGGTCGGCGATGTCGTCGATCATCTTGTCGATCTCGTTCGCGCGCGACTGCGTCTCCTCGGCGAGCCCCTTGACCTCCTCGGCGACGACGCTGAACCCGTCGCCGGAGCCGTCGGCGCGGGCGGCCTCGATGGAGGCGTTCAGCGCGAGCATGTTGGTCTGTTCGGCGATCTCGCCGATGATGTCGACGATCTCGGTGATCTCTTCCATCCCGTCTTGGAGCTGCTCGACGCGGTCGACGGCGCGCTCCGCCTCCGACTCGACCTCGGCCATCTCGTCGAGCGCGCTCTGGGAAGAGCTGCGGGCGTCGTCGCTCGTCGCCGCGACCGTTTCGCTCCGGTCAGACAGGTCGTCGACGGTCGCCGCGATCTCCTCGGCGGACGCGCTGACGGTTTCGATGTCGGCCGCGATGGACTCCAGCTCGGCGCGCTGGTCGCTCGCCTGCCCGCGGATCGTCGTCGCGCTCCCTGTCGCGCTGGCGACGCGCTGCTCGACCTCGTTGCTCATCTCGGCCATCTCCCCGGCGTCGGCCTCGATCCGGTCGGCCATCTCTCGTACCGTCTCCACCGTCCCCTGAAGGTCGTCCATCATCCGGTTGAACGACTCGCCGACGGTCGCGAGGCTCTCGTCGGTTTCGTCGACGTCGACGCGCCGCGTGAGGTCGCCGGTCGCCGCCTCCTCCATCACCTCGGCGTAGCGGTCGGCGGTCCGTCGGTATCGGTCCGCCATCTCGGTCGCTTCCGACCGAGCGTCTTCGAGTTCGTCCTGCGTCCGCTCCATCTCCCCCAAGCGATCCTTCAGCGAGACTCTCATCTCCTCGATCGATCCGGCCAGTCGCCCGAACTCGTCGGTCCGCGTCGACCGGACCGCCTGATCGATGTCGCCGTTCGCGACGCGCCGTGTCTGCGCGCCGATCTCGGTGACACTCGCGATCGTCTCGGCGGCGTTGATCGACCCCAAGGTTAACAGTCCGGCGACGGCCGCGACGACCGTCGCGTTGGCGTCGTCGGTGACCAGACCGACGGCGATAACGAACGCGCCCGTCGCGACGTAGCCGGCGCCTAGTTTCGCCCCGTAGCTGTCTTTCACCGCTGCTATCAGCATGTGATCGATCAGGAGAACCACCGTGTTAAACTGCCCCCCGAGGGTATCAGTCGTGATATTTCCGCTCGTCGCCGAGCCACGACTCTCCCCACGGCATCGCCGGGGTCGCCCCGGAAACGCTACTCCGTGCGCCGCCCGCCGTGACCCGGATAGTCGCGTTCGAACCGGGAGCCGATCTCGTCGCGGTCGAGCCGGATCACGACCGGGCGCCCGTGCGGACAGGCGTAGGGGTTCTCGCAGTCGTCGAGGCGGTCGAGGAGGTCGACGACGCGCCCCTCGGTCAGCGAGGTGTTCCCGGTGATCGAGGGGTAGCAGGCGAGGTCGGCGAGGAGCTCGTCCACGACGTCCGCGACCGGGTCGTCGGCCGCGGCGGCGTCGTCGACCAGCGCGGAGAGCACGTCGCGCAGGAGGTCCGGGTCGAGCGCGGCGTCGAAGACCGCCGGTACCGCCGTCACCGCCACCTCGCGGTCGCCCGCGCGCTCCGCCCGGAACCCGATATCGGCTAGGTCGTCGACGAACTCCTCGAACAGCGCCGCCTCACGCGCGGTCAGCTCGATGCGGACCGGCTCCGCGAGCGCCTGCGCGTCCGCGCCGTCCGCGAAGACGGCCTTCAGCCGCTCGTAGTTCACCCGCTCGTCGGCCGCGTGCTGGTCGATCAACACGAGCCCGTCCGGCACCTCGGCGACGACGTACGTCTCGTGGAGCTGTCCCAGCACCCGCAGCGAGGGCAGCGAGTCGAACTCGCGCTCGCGTTCCGTCCCGTCGCCGTCGAGGGTCCGCTGTCGCGTCGCGGAGCGCGATCGGGCGGTCGGGCGCGTCGCGTCGTCGCTGGACTCCGTCTCGCCCGGGGCCGGCGTGTCTTCGTCGACCGAGGGCGTTCGGGACGGCGCGCCCGCGTCCGCGCTGTCGGCGGCGCGGTCGACCGCGTCGGTCAGGGTATCTGTGGCGTCGTCGCCGGTCCCGCTCCCGGCGTTGTCGGTCCCGCTTGTGGCGTCGCCGGGGTCCGTCGGCAGGTCCGGATCGCGACCCGCGGCGTCCTCCTGCCAGCTCCGCGGCGAGGGACGGGCGTCTTCGTCCGCGTCCTCGCCGCCCAGGCCGTCGACCGCCCAGGCCGCGTCGTCCGAGGGGTCCAATTCGGTCGGCGACGCGTCGTCGCCGGCGTCGGGCGAGTCTGCGACGCCCGCCGACGCCCCGGAATCGCGCCCCTCACGCGCGGCGCGCTCGTGGTCGGTGTTCGCGCCCCCGACGGCCTCGACGTCTGGCGTCTCGGGCTCGACGGCGGTCTCGTCGGGCGCCGACTGGCCGCGGGGCGCCGTCGAGCGGATCAGGCCGTGATCGAGTAGCGCCTCCTCCACGGCGGTCTCGACCGCTGACCGGACCGCGGGCTCCTCGTCGAAGCGCACCTCCAGCTTGCGCGGGTGGACGTTCACGTCCACGTCGCCGGCCGGGACCTCGACGAAGAGGACCGCGAAGGGGTAGCGGTCGGGCGCCAGCTGCCCGCCGTAGGCGTCGAGAGTCGCCTCGCGGAGCGCGCTCGCGGTGACGTACCGGCCGTTGACGTACGTCGAGAGGTAGTCGCGGGTCGAGCGCGCCGTCTCGGGGTGCGAGACCAGCCCCGTGACTCGCTTGACCGGGGGTTCGTCGGCGTCAGCCGCTCCGTCCGTGTTCCCCTCGCCCTCCGGCGCCCAGTCCACGTCGATCATCGACTCGGCGACCTCGCGGCCGTAGACGGCGAGGACGGCCGACCGGAGGTCGCCGTTCCCCTCGGTCGCGAACGTCTCGCGGCCGTCGTGTTCTAAGGAGACCGCGACGTCGGGATTCGCTAGCGCGTAGCCGGTCACGACCGTGTTCACGTGGTCGAACTCCGTGGCGGTCCGCTTGAGGAACTTCTCGCGGGCCGGCGTGTTATAAAAGAGGTCGTCGACCTCGACGGTCGTCCCCGCGGGACAGCCCGCGGGACGGACCTCGCCGACCTCGCCGCCCTCGACGGTGATCTCCGCGCCAGCCTCGGCGTCCGGGGGGCGTGACCGCACCGTCAGTCGGGAGACGGCGCCGACGGTGTACAGCGCCTCGCCGCGGAAGCCGAGCGTGGCGACGCCGCGGTCGAGGTCCTCGATGTCGCCGATCTTCGAGGTGGCGTGCTCCGCGACGGCCGCCTCCAGCTGGCCTTCGGGGATACCGACGCCGTCGTCGCGGACGCGGATCCCCTCGGTGCCGCCCGACTCGACGGAGACCGCGACGCGGCTCGCGCCCGCGTCGAGGCTGTTCTCGACCAGCTCCTTCACGACGCTCGCGGGGCGCTCGACGACCTCACCGGCCGCGATCCGCTGGACGGTCCGCTCGTCCAACCGCTCGATATCTGGCGGCTCCATTCGTACGCTCCGTCTGACGAGCGCGCACTTCAAGCCGTTGTCGTCCGCGGCGACGCGAGACAGACTGAAGCTCTGCGAGTGCGCTATTTATAAACAAAACTGCGGTGGCGCGTGCCTGCGAGCGGCCGCCCTCGGCGGCCGCGAGTCAGCACGCGCGAGGTCGCCGGCGCTACGCGCCGGCTGCCAGAGGGACCTTCGGTCCCTCGCTGGAGTCGGTTGTCCGGAGCGAAGCGGAGGACCACCGACGAGGCTGGGGAGGCGTGAGGCGCGGTGCTGTGCGGGGCGGGACTCAAAGGGGCAGCCGCGAGGACGAAGCACGGCGACGGAAGCACCGCAGCGAAGGAGCCAGCGACTGAGCGAGGCGCGCAGCAAGCCGCGCGAGTCCTCGCGGCTGGGGCTTTGGAGGTGTTTGCCGCCGATCCGTTGTCAACTATTTATAAGCGAACGGCTGGGACCTTGGCGGTGTTCTCGGTCAATCCGCAGCCAGTTATTTATAAACCAGGCGCTGCCAAAACTCCTGCTTGTCAGGAATATGCTCGCGCGGAACGGGCCATTCCGAAGGCCCGTAGTATCCGATTCGAGACAGGGATAATCCGGAACCAAAACGGCCGGGATAACACATATTCCGCTGGCTTAAGTGGTTTCAGCCATGAACCGACGAGCCCTCCTCGCCGGAACCGGAACGGTACTCGCCACCGTCAGCGGTGGGTGTCTCGACAGGCTTCCGGTGGTCGGTTTCGACGTCACGTTCGAACAGGTGGAAACTGACATCGACGCCGACTCTCCACCTGCGATCACGGTCGAGGGCGAGACGATACTTGTAGAAGGGACTGTCACGTACGGATCGACCGATTGTGCCGACCTCGAACTGGTCTACGCTCAGTACCAACAGTCACAAGAGCGTCTGGACCTGCTGGTCGCCGGCGTTGACGACGGTGCCAAAAGTGGTTGTAACGACGCGTTAGCATCACAGGGCTACCGCGTGGAGGCAACGCGCAGCGGCGGGTTTCGATACGTGTCCGCGACGGAACATCACACTCAGGGGCGGGTGTATTCGGCGTCCTTCGAGGAGTGACTGGGGTACCGAACCCTCGGAGGCTTGCTCACTACCGACGACGCTCACTCTCAAAACGGTGAGAAAGTACGAACGATCGGTTCACAGCGAAGGCCCGATCCGAAAATCGACCCCTCTTAAGCGACCGCGGCCGCGATCTCCTCGTCGGTGAGGAACACGTCTTCGCCGGTCTCGGCGTCGAACAGGTGGAGATTCTCCTCCGCGAAGGTGACGCCGACCTCGTCGCCGGCCTCGGGCTGGACGTCGGCGGGCGACCGCGCGAGGAAGTCCTCGTTCACGTCGAGGTGGACGTAGTTGTCGGAGCCGATCGGCTCGACGACCTCGACGGTCGACGTGAGCGTCTCCCCGCCGGTCGGCTCCTCGATGATCTCGATGTTCTCGGGGCGGATCCCGAGGGTGTACGGGCCGCTTTCGATGTCGTGGCCGGCGACGTACTCGCGGCTGAGCGAGAGCGCGAGCCCCGAGGACTCGTCGCGGATCGTCGCCGTCGTTCCGTCCGTCTCCACGTCGACGTCGAGGAAGTTCATCGACGGCGAGCCGATGAAGCCGGCGACGAACTCGTTCACGGGGTTCTGGTACACCTCCGTGGGCGCGCCGACCTGCTGGAGCTTCCCGTCGTTTAAGATGGCGAGGCGGTCGCCCATCGTCATCGCCTCCTCCTGGTCGTGGGTGACGTACATCGCGGTGACGCCGAACT
Source organism: Halorubrum xinjiangense (assembly GCF_900102375.1). Taxonomy (GTDB): domain Archaea; phylum Halobacteriota; class Halobacteria; order Halobacteriales; family Haloferacaceae; genus Halorubrum; species Halorubrum xinjiangense. Next base: position 188,505 of record NZ_FNBO01000001.1, on the reverse strand, counting down.
CCTTTTGCAGCTTCTGGATCTCCGCGCGCATCTCCGTGCGGAGCTTCGCGTCGAGGTTCGAGAGCGGCTCGTCGAAGAGGAACACCTCGGGCTCGCGCGCGATGGCGCGGCCGAGCGCGACGCGCTGCTTCTGCCCGCCGGAGAGCTCGTCGGGCTTGTCGTCGAGGAGGTCGGCGATGCCCATCATCTCCGCCATCTCGCGGACGCGCTCGTGGCGCTCCTCTTTCGTCATGTCGGTGCTCATCTTGAGCCCGAACGCCATGTTCTCGCGGACGGTCTTGTGCGGGTATAACGCGTAGTTCTGGAACACCATCGCGACCGGGCGTTCCTTCGCGTGGATCTCCGTGACGTCCTCGTCGTCGAAGTGGACGGTACCCGACGTCGGCTCTTCGAGCCCCGCGACCATCCGGAGCGTGGTCGTCTTCCCGCAGCCCGACGGCCCGACCACGGTCACGAACTCCCCGTCGTCGATCTCTAAGTCGAGGTCGTCGACGGCGACGATGGTTCCCCGGTCGAACTCCTTCCGGAGCGTATCGAGCGTGACTCGTGCCATTTTCCTCAAAACTGGTCCGCTGGCATATGAGTTCTTTGCTGTTTTCCTGATATTTGGTGAAGAATCTCTTCTCAAATATCGACCCGCTGCGCCGAGACAGTCGATCGTCGAATCTCACGGTCGACACGGATCGATCCGGATCGATCGGGATGTACCCCAAACACTAAATGTATGAAAATATAATTCATCATTTGTTCTAGCCACATGAACGAGAAACGTAGAACGCTGCTCAAGGCGATGGGGGGAACGACTGCGCTCGCGGGGCTCGCGGGCTGTATCAGCACCGGCGGTGACGGCGGTGACGGCGGTGACGGCGGCGACGGGTCGGACGGAAGCGACGGCGGCGACGGTTCGGACGGCGACGACGGTTCCGACGGTGGGGACACCGGCTCCGCGCGCCTGTGGGCGGACCTCTCCGACGCAGAGGACGAGGCGATCTCCGGCTTCATCGACCAGTACGAGTCGGACACGGGGAACACGATCAACAAGGAGGCGCCAGGCGGCGATCTCGACCAGCAGCTCGAAACGGCGATCCCCGCCGGCGACGGCCCCGACTCGTGGATCTGGGCGCACGACTGGGTCGGCCGGTTCGCGGTCCGCGAGGACCCACCGTTCCTCTACGACGCGAGCGACGAGATCGATGTCTCGCTCGACAGCTACACGCAGGCGGCCCGCGAGGCCGCACAGTTCGACGGCTCGCTCTACGGGCTCCCATTCGCCTCCGAGACAGTCGCGCTGTTCTACAACGAGGACATGGTCGACGAGCCGCCGGAGAGCTTAGAGGAGATGGTGTCGATCATGGACGAGCACCACGACCCGGACAACGGCCAGTACGGCCTGTCGTACCCGGTCGTCGACCCGTACTTCGTCAGCGGTTTCATCCAGGCGTACGGCGGGGACATCTTCGACGAGGAGAACCTCGAAGTCGGCGTCGACAGCGACGAGTGTAAGCAGGGAATGGCCGCGCTCGAAACGCTGTTCGACTACGTCCCGTCCGACCCCGGCTACGAGTCGCAGATCGTCGCGTTCGCCGACGGACTCGCGCCGTTCGCGATCAACGGCCCGTGGGAGCTCGGCAACCTCAGCGGCGAGATCGAGAACCTCGGCGTCACGACGCTGCCGACCGTCGACGGGAACAACCCGCGCTCGTACTCCGGGATCCAGCTGTTCTACTTCTCGTCGATGCTGGCCGACGCGGACCAGTCCACGGTCGACGCCGCGACCGGCCTCGCCGAGTGGTACACCACTAACGAAGACATCATCCAGACCAACGCCGAAGAGCAGGGGTACATCCCCGTGCTGGCCGACGTGGTGGGCAACGACGACCTCTCCAGCGAGGTCCAGGCGTTCGCCCAGCAGGTCGACCACGGCGTTCCGATCCCGACGCACCCCGACATGGACAGCGTCTGGACGCCCGTGACGGACGCGTTAGAGCGCGTCTTCAACGGCGACCAGGAGGGCGACGCTGCGCTCGACCAGGCCGCCTCCGAGATCCGGGAGGCGCTGTAGGCACCTCCCGGAGCGATGGCCTCTTCGCAATCCGGAACCGGCGTGAGCGGACTGGCGCGGCTGCAGTCAGCGTTGCCGTTCTCCAGTCGCGACTGGGGGCTGCTCCTCGTCGCGCCCGGCGTGTTGCTTTTTTCGAGCTTCATGCTGTACCCCATCTTCTATCTCTTCTACATCTCGCTGACCGACGCGACGTTCGCCGGGTCGGTGATCGGCGGCGGTGCCGAGCTGATCGGGCTGGCGAACTACGTCCAGCTGATCGGGGACTCGCAGTTCTGGACGTCGATGACGACGACGTGGCTGTTCGTCGCCGTCTCGCTCGTGATCAAGGTGTTCCTCGCGGTGGGGATCGCCCTGCTGTTGAACCACGTGCGCGTCGCGGGCAAGCGGTACATGCGCGCGGCGGTCATCGTCCCGCTGGGGTTCCCCGGCATCTTCACGATCACCGTCTGGCGCGGGATGTTCAGCGACGCGCGCTACGGCGTGTTCAACACGATACTGGGTCGATATAACGAGTTCATGTCGTCGCTGTCCGCCCCGGAACTCCTCCTGTTCGACGTGCCGATCGGCTTCCTCAGTGGTCGCTGGGAGGCGTTCTTCGCGTACGTCACCACGGAGGTGTGGCTGGCGTACCCGTTCATGGTGATCATAATCGTGAGCGCCTTACAAGACGTGCCACGGTCGCTCCACGAGGCCGCGATGGTCGACGGCGCTGGGGCGCTCCAGCGGTTCCGCACCGTGACGCTGCCCGCGATCAAGGGGCCGGTGCTGTTCGCGTCGATCCTCACGGCCGCGACGTCGTTCCAGCAGTTCCTGATCCCGTGGGTGTTCAACCAGGGCGGGCCGTCGCGACAGAACGAGCTGATCATCGTGTACGGCTACCGCGAGGCGATCACGTTCAACCAGTTTGGCCTGTCGGCCGCCATCCTGATCGTCGGGATCGCGTTCGTCGGCATGTTCATGTACGTGGCCGTGCGCTACGGCGGCCTCGCCGAGGGGGTGGGTGACGAATGAGCCCCCTCGACTCCGCGACCGGACTGATCGGCGGCGCGCTCGCGCTGGTGCGCTCGAAGCTGGTCGGGCTCGCGACCGCGCCGAAGCGGTTCTCGGTGCTGGTCCAGCGGGCGGTCTACGACGTTCGCACGGGGAAGCGCAGCTCGTGGGACGTGACGAAGAGCGTCATCATGACGCTGTTCGGGCTCGTGATGGTGCTCGTGCTTCTGTTCCCGCTGTTCTGGATCACGACCGCGTCGCTGGCGGAGGGGTCGCGGCTGTTCAACACGAGCGGAATCTTCCCCGACCCGTCGACGTACAACCTCGGCGCGTACCGGTGGGTGATCTTCGAGTCCGACTTCTTCTTCGTCGACGGCGACTGGGGGTACCCCCAGCTCGTCCTCGGCGGGGGCGGCGGGCTGGTGAGCTTCCGGTGGGCCGGCACCGAAACCGGTCCCGGCGCGCTGTTCAACAGCCTCTACATCGTCAGCGTGACGCTCGCGGCCGGGTTCGGGATGATCGTCCCGGCGGCGTACGCGTTCTCGCGCCGGCAGTTCGTGGCGCGTAAACGCATCCTCTACGGCTACGTGCTCTTCACGCAGATCGGCGCCGGGCTGTCGATCGCGACGCTCGTGGCGCTGTACTCGCTTTTCAGCTCGTACGGCCTGACGAACAACCTGTTCGTCCTCGGACTGTTCTACGCCGCGGGGGCGATCCCGTTCAACACGTGGCTGTTGAAGACGTACATGGACAACATCCCCGTCTCCTACGAGGAGGCGGCGATGGTCGACGGCGCGAGCTTCCTCGACACGATCCGGGAGGTGATCCTCCCGCTGACGAAGCCGGGGCTCGCCGTCGTCCTGATCTTCGTCTGGCTCGCCGGCTGGAACGAGTTCATCATCGCGCAGACACTGCTGCGCCCCGAGAACTACCCGCTCTCGGTGGAGCTGTACAACATCGCGACGGAGGGTCGGTTCTCGACGCCGTGGACGCGGTTCGCGGCGTTCGCGAACCTGTTCGCGCTGCCGGTCGCGATCGTCTACTTCGCCGCGCAGCGCTCCGTCGAGGACGGCCTCTCGTTCGGCGGGATGGAAGGGTAACGGACCGAGCGCGGTCCGTCGGCCGTCCGTCTGCTGTTCTCGTTTCTCGCTTTCGTGGTTCGGTTTCGGCCGAGCGGTCCGACTCGCGTTCGATCGTCGGCACCGCTCCGCACCGTCCGGTACCGCTCCGCACTGTCCGGTACCGCTCCGCACGGCCACGCACCTCACGCCTCCCCAGCCTCGGCGGGCGGCCCGGCGCGGGCGGAGCCGCGCCGAGCCGCCGCCTCCCTCGCGGGCTTCTCGCGGCCGCCGATGGCGGCCGCTCGAAGGCGCGCCAAGGTGTCAGCATCCAAAAATGGCCGCAGCCAGTCGGCGCCGTTCTCACTCAGTCGTCGGCGGTCGGCGTCGGCGGCGCGCCCGCGAGCCGGCCGCGGTCGTGGGCGGCCTCGAAGTCGAGGTCGGGGCCGCGCGCGATGATGCCCGAGGGAGTCACGTCCGGGTGCGTGGTGTAGTAGTGCTCCTTGATGTGCGCCATGTTCACCGTCTCCGCGACGCCCTCAGTCTGGTAGAGGTCGCGCAGGTACGGCCAGAGGTTCTCGTACTGGTGGATGAACTTCCGGTTGCACATGAAGTGGGTGTGGTACACCTGATCGAAGCGGACCAGCGTGGTGAACATGCAGATGTCCGCCTCGGTGAGCGAGTCGCCGACGAGGTAGCGCTGGTCCGCGAGGTGGTCGTCGTAGCGGTCGAGCGCGTCGAACAGGTCGTCTATCGCTTCGTCGTAGGCGCTCTGCGAGGTCGCGAAGCCGGCGCGGTAGACGCCGTTGTTGATCGGCTCGTAGATGTCGGTGATGGTCTCGTCGACGTCCGCGACGGTCGCGTCGTCCTCGGCGTCGGGGAGCAGCGAGGCGCCGTTGCCGAGGTCCGCGAACGCGGTCGAGAGGATTCGGAGGATCTCTCTGGACTCGTTGTTGACGACCGTCTCCGTTTCGGTGTCCCACAGCACGGGCACAGTCACCCGGCAGGTGGCGTCGGGGTCAGCCTCGACGTACAGCTCGCGGAGGTAGTCGCTGCCGTGGAGGTGGTCGGGCGTACAGCCGTCCTTCTCCGGCGTGAACTGCCAGCCGTCCTCGCCCCGGTACGGGTCCACGACCGAGACGCCGATCGCGTCTTCGAGGCCCAGCAGCGACCGCGCGAGCAGCGTCCGGTGCGCCCACGGGCACGCGTACGAGACGTACAGGTGGTACCGGCCGGCCTCCGGCTGGAAGCGCTCGTCCGGCTCCGCGTCGACGTGGTCCGGTACGTCGCTGCCCGCGACCCAGTTCCGGAAGGTGGTCTCGCCGCGCTGGAACGCGCCCTCCTCGTCGGTCGTTTCGTAGGTGTCCGTGCGCCACTCGCCGTCCACGAGCTGATTCATACTCGATAGTTGGGGTTCGACCCGTATAACGTGGGCGGGGACACGCGTGTCACCTCTTTAAGTTGGGTTCTGTGAGAGCTCTCGATCCGATCGAGTATAAATCGTTGATTGCGGATCGACGGAGACCACCTCCAAAGCCCCAGTCGATCGCTTATAAATGATTGGCAGCGGGACGCCGGAGAACACTTCGAAAGCCCCAATCGCTCGTTTATAAATGACTGACTGTGGATCGGTAGCGAACACCTCCAAAGCCCCAGTCGATCATTTATAAACGATTGGCAGCAGGACGCCGGAGAACACTTCCAAAGCCCCAGTCGCGAGGGCGGCGCACGCTCGCTGCGCGCTTCGGTCGTTCGCTTCGCTCACTCCCTCCAGTGCTTGCGTCGCCTGCGCCGCCCTCGCGACTGCCCCTTTGAGTCCCACCCGACCGCGACCGCACAGCGCCTCACGCCTCCCCAGCCTCGTCGGCGGTCCTTCGCTTCGCTCCGGACCGCCGACTCCAGCGAGGGACCGAAGGTCCCTCTGGCAGCCGGCGCGTAGCGCCGGCGACCTCGCGCGTGCTGCCTCGCGGCCGCCGGGGGCGGCCGCTCGCAGGCACGCGCCACCGCACAGCGTTCGTTTATAAACAAAGGTCGTCGTCCCGGTGGCTTTTCGTCGTCGCTCGCGTATCTCGACCCATGACCGAGGAAGTCGAGCCGGCGCCGTCGGTCGCGGTCGTCGGCGGCGGCGCGGTCGGCGTCACGGCGGCCGGCGATCTCGCGGCTCGCGGCGCCGACGTGACGCTCTACGAGCGCGGCGAGCTGGCGGCCGAGAGTTCGGGGCGCGCGGCGGGCGTCCTCTACGACGCCTACGCCGAGGACGTCGACGCCGCGGTCGGCGCCCGCGCGCTGGAGCGGTTCCGCGCCTTCGACCGGTCGCTCCCCGGCTTCTCTTTTCTCTCCTGCCCGTACGTGATCGCGGTCCGCGAGGGCGACCCCGACGCCGACGCCGTCCCGGCGATGGTCGAGCGCATGCGCGACCACGGTCGCGAAGTGTCGCTCGTCGACCCCGACGCGCTCGGCGAGCGCTTCCCCGCCCTCCGGACCGCCGACCTCGCCGTCGCGGCGGTGGCCGAAGGGGCCGGCTGGACCGACCCGCCGAGCTACGTCCGCGCGCTGGGCGAGCGGGCCGCCCGGGAGGGCGTCGCGGTCAAGACGCAGACGGCGGTCGCGCTCGGTTCGCGGACCGATACGGGCCGAGAGCTCCGCGTCCGCGATGCCGGAGCCGACGGGGACTCGGGGGCCGAAACGCGCGCCTTCGACGCGGTCGCCGTCGCCGCCGGGGCACACACGCGGTCGCTGCTCGCGGACGCCGGGATTTCAGTCCCGGTCGTCCCCTACCGCGTTCAGGCGCTCGTCGCCCGAGGGACCTACGACGGCCCGATGGTATACGACGCGAGCGCGGACGCGTACCTCCGCCCACACCCGGACGGCCTGCTCGCGGGTGACGGCACGGAACCGGTCCCGGCCGACCCCGACGACTACCGGCGCGAGGCGGACGACTGGTTCCGCGAGGACATCGCCGCCGTCCTCGACGAGCGGCTCGCCGGAACCGATCGCGGCGACGCTCCCGAGCGAGTCGACCGCCACCTCGACGTCTCCCGGGCGTGGGCCGGGCTCTGTACCGCGACGCCCGACGGCGACCCGCTCGTCGGGCCGGTGGACGGGGACGGCGATGTCTCTCCAACGCTCTTCGTCGCCGCCGGCTGGCAGGGACACGGGTTCATGCGCGCGCCGGCGACTGGCGAGACGGTCGCCGAGGGTGTGCTGGCGTCGCTCGCCGGCGTCGCGTTCGACGCTCCGGATTCCCCGTGGATCGGCGCGTTCGACCCGGCGCGGTTCGACGGCGACGAGTCGTTCGAGATCGCGGAGGGGATGTCGCTGTCGACTCGGACGGAGGAGAGCTAAAAAACAGCCGCCGCGTCAGTCGTTCTCTTCGACGACGTCGACGTCGCTCGACCCGCCGCGCTTGGGTATCTCGACGTGGAGCGTGCCGTTGCGCGTGAGCGTCGCGTTCGCCCCCTCGGGTGTCACGTCGGCGTCGCGCGGGAGGGTGACGCTCCCGGACAGCGAGACGCCGCGGCCCGGGAACACGAGGTCATAGCCGTCGTAGAAGTCGCGGAAGCGCTCTAAGTTTACCTCGACGGTGCGGTCGAGGAAGGTGACGTCGACGTCCTCGCCGCGCACGCCGGGGGCGTCGAAGACGACCAGGTACGCGTCGTCGCTCTCGAGGAGGTCGGTGGAGAGCGGGCGGCGCTCCTGGACGCGACCCCACCCGCGGCCGACGCGTTCGAGGGCGCTCCGGAGCGCGGACCGACCGGTCTCGACGAGTCGGCTCACGCGCTCACACCTCGATCTCGACGAGGTCGCTCCCGCCGCAGTACGGACACGAGAGGTCCTCGACCGCGTGGTCGTCGGGCACGTCGTAGGTGTAGTGATTCTCGAACATGTCGAGTTCGCAGTCGTCGCTGACGCACTTGACCTCCATCGTCGATGGCATATACCAACCAGTTGTGTCGGCGAGGGCTTAAACGGCGTGGCGGCGGCGGTCGAGGAGGTGTGCCGACTCCCCGGAGGCAATCAGACCGCGGATCCGCGGAGCCGCTCCGGAACGACCGCACGCTCGGCGACCGAGACGACCGCAGTGCCGAGCGCCACGCCGGCGAGGAAGCCGGGACCGTACGGGTAATACGGGACCCCGAACGCGAGCGCGGCGCCCAGCCCGACGGCGATGGAGAGGATCGCGGCGCCGAAGGCGACGTAGGTCAGCGTCTCGTAGCGGTCCGGCGAGAGGCGGTCGCGGGCGAGCCACGCGATCGGTCCCAGAGCGATTGCGGTCGCCGCGGCCCAGCCGCCCGCGAGTCCCCACGGCCGGGGCTCGGCACCGAGGAACTGTATCGCGGCCAGCCCGCAGAGCGCGGCGAACGAGAGGTAGTTCCCCACCCGCTGCCAGCGAGAGGGCTCGTCGGCGGCCGGGGGCGTGCCGTCGCCCGAGCACGTCTCACCGGTCGCGGGCGTGTTGGAGGGCATAGCCGGCGCTTCCGCGCGTTCCATCATAAGCGATCCGGCGTCCCTCCCGGCCGACCTTCCGCACGCTTTTCCCGTCTCGGCCGAGTACGGAGGGTAACATGACCGATTCGCCCGCGTCGGCCCGGGGGTCGCTCCCGGCCGACCCGAACGACCTCTCCGTCACCATCGTCGACGGGTACGTCGACGAGCCGGCCCACTTCGGCGTCCCGCCGTACCTCTCGACGTACCCCCGGTACACGGCGGGCGCGCTCGTCGACGCCGGCGTCCCGGAGTCGCAGATCACCTACCACACCATCGACGAGCTCCGCGAGGACCGGTCGAAACACGCCGACGTCGCGGACGCGGACCTCATGGTGTACGTCGGCGGGATGACGGTGCCCGGGAAGTACGTCGGTGGGACCCCCGCGGAGCCAGACGAGGTGCGCGAGCTCGGCTGGACGGCCGACGGCGTGACGCTGCTCGGCGGCCCGGTACGGTTCGGGGTCGGCGAGGAGAACGCGGGCGCACAGGAGACGCAGCGGGACGACCTCGACTACGACTTCGTCGCGATGGGCGACGTCGAGGCCGCGGCCCACGACCTCGTCCGCGAGGGGTTAGAGGGGTACGGCAACCGGATGCGGACGAACGAGGAGGTAGACCGCTGGGCCCGGCGGGGGGCGTTCGTCGTCGAGCAGCACCCGAACCACCCGAACTACCTCATCTGCGAGATGGAGACCTCTCGCGGGTGCGCGTACCGCTGCTCGTTCTGTACGGAGCCGCTGTACGGCGACCCGGCGTTCCGCGCGCCGCGCTCGGTCGTCGACGAGGTCGACGCGCTCTCCGACCGCGGCGTTCGGCACTTCCGGCTCGGCCGGCAGGCCGACATCCTCGCGTTCGGCGGCGACGGCGAGGCGCCGGACCCCGACGCGCTTCGTGAGCTGTACGGCGGGATCCGCGAGGTCGCGCCCGACCTCCGGACGCTCCACCTCGACAACATGAACCCCGTGACGATCACGGACTACCCCGAGGCGTCGCGGGAGGCGATCCGCGTCATCGCCGCGCACAACACGCCCGGCGACACGGCGGCGTTCGGGCTCGAATCGGCCGACCCGGTCGTCCAAGAGGAGAACAACCTGCTCGTCACCGCCGAGGAGTGTTTAGAGGCCGTCCGCGTCGTCAACGAGGAGGGCGGCTGGCGCCCGGGCGACACCCCGGAGACGACGCCCGGTGACACCACCCGCGTCACCGGTCCCTCCACCGGTCCGGACGCCTCGCCGCGGCTGCCGAAGCTCCTCCCCGGGATCAACCTCGTCCACGGCCTGACCGGCGAGCGCCCCGAGACGTACGAACACAACAAGGAGTTCCTCCAGACAGTGTACGACGAGGGGCTGATGCTCCGCCGGATCAACATCCGGCAGGTGATGGCGTTCGCGGGCACGGAGATGGCCGAGACGGGCGCCGATATCGCGCAGGAGCACAAAGAGCAGTTCCAGGCGTACAAGCGGGAGGTGCGCGAGACCATCGACAACCCGATGCTCGACCGCGTCGTCCCGCCGGGAACTGTCCTCCCCGACGTCCACCTGGAGTACCATCAGGACGGCAAGACGTTCGGGCGCCAGCTCGGCACCTACGCGCTCCTCGTCGCGGTCCCGGGGGAGCGCGAGCTGGGCACCAGCATCGACGTGGCGATCACCGACCACGGCTACCGCTCCGTGACGGGCGTGCCGTACCCCCTCGACGTCAACGCGGCCTCGATGGACGAGCTCACCGCGATCCCCGGGATCAACCGGAGCACGGCCGGCGACGTGGTGGTCGGACGGCCCTACGACTCCGTCGAGGCCGTCGACGCGGTCGCTCCGGGGACCGTCGACCTCGCGGCGTACGCCGTCGCCGGCGACACCGACGTGCCGATCCCCGGCCGCGACCGGCCCGGATCCGGCCCCGGCCCGGCCGCGCGGTCGTCGCTCGGCCGCGGGGACTGAGCGATGGCGGGCGACGGGCCGAGATCGGTCGACGACCCCGCAGTCACCCGGATCGAGGTCCCCGTCGACACCCGCGCCCCGGGCGGGACCACGAACGCGTACCTCCTCGATAGGGTCCTCGTCGACCCGGCGAGCCGGACCGACGCGCTCGACGCCGCGCTCGCGGAGCGGGGGTCGGCCGACGCGGCCGGTCCATCGATCGACGCGATCGCGGTCACTCACGCCCATCCGGACCACGTCGGCGCGGTCGCCGACTACGCGGCGCTAACCGACGCGACGGTCGTCGCGCGCGAGGGCCACGCGGACCGGTTCGCCGCGGCGGCCGGGGTCGCCCCTGACGAGACGGTCGCGCCGGGCGAGACGGTCGGCGACACCGGGGTCCGCGTCGTCGACGCGCCGGGACACGCGCCGGACCACGTCGGGTTCGCGGTCGGCGGGCCCGAAGCGGGGGAGCCGTCGACCCGGTCCGCGCTGTGCTGCGGCGACCTCGCCGTCGCCGAGGGGAGCGTCGCGGTCGCCGCGCCGGAGGGGGACCTCTCGGCGTACCTTGCGAGCCTCGAACGTGTGCGCGACGCCGGCTACGACCGACTCCTTCCCGGACACGGGCCCGCGATCGACGACCCCACGGCGGTGTGCGACCGTCTGATCGATCATCGGCTGGCCCGCGAGCGCGACGTGATCGCCGCGATCGACGGCGGCGCCGCGGACCTCGACGCGGTCGTCGACGGCGCCTACGCGAAGGACCTCTCCGGCGTGCGGGACCTCGCGCTGGCGACGGTCGCCGCGCACGTCGAGAAGCTGGTCGCCGAGGGACGGGTCGACGAGGCGTGGCGCGCGCGACTGGCGGACCACGGACTCGACTGACTCGGGATATCGCCGTCCTCTCCCCCGGCGAGCCGCCTACTGCTCTGCTTCGAGTTCGCCGACGACCTCGGACAGCGGCGTCTCCGTCACGTCGACGAAGCGACCGCCGGCAGCGACGATCCCGCCGTCCGTCTCCGGGTCGTCGCCGACGTGGACGAGCCCGGTCGTGGTCGCGCCGAGCGCCTCCGCCGCGGCTTCGAACGCCGAGGGGTGCGGCTTGCGCCAGCCGCAGCCGACGCTCGTCGTGACCGCATCGAACTCGCCGCGGAGGCCGGCGCGGATCAGCGTCCGCGGGACGAGTTCGGGGACCGCGCAGTTCGAGAGCAGCCCGACCGGGCCGCGCTCGCCCGCGCCCCGGACCGCGTCGAGCGCGCCGTCGCGTCGGGTCACGTCCGGGTCGAACGCCGCGATCACGGCGTGTCTGGCGACGTTCTGATCCGCGTCGACGCCGCGGGAGTCGAGCGCGCGGGCGACGTGCGCGGGGAGGGGGACCTCTGCGCCGGCCGGCGCCTCGACGTGCCGTTCCCCGTACGCGACGTGCCAGTCGTCGGGGACCGGCACGCCGCGGGACTCCAGTTCGCGCGCGACCGCTTCCGCCGGGTCGGACGGGTACTCGACGTCGACGAGGGTCCCGAAGAGATCGAAGGTGACTGCCACGATACCACCGTTAGGGCCAAACGCGGATTGAAGCTGTCGGTCGCGGGGGCGGGCGTCGCGGTGGCTCCGCCGGCGGGTCCCGGTCAGATCATCGATGCGAGTCGCCCCCGCGCCGCCGTCAGATCATCGACGCGAGGTGGAGCGTGTACAGGCGGTAGAGCCCAGTTACCCACGCGCACAGCCACAGCAGCATGAAGCCGGCGACGCCGGCGCGGAGCCGCTTCCGCCAGTGGCCCATGTCCTCGTGGATCTCGTCGATGTCGACGTCGAGGTCCTCGTAGGCGTCCGCGTTCCGCTTCGCCTGGAAGATCCGCACGATCCCGGTGAGCGCGAACGCCAGAAGGGCGTACGCCTGAACGCCGAAGAACGCGTGGAGGATCGCCATCCCCGTCAGCTGGTCGAGGACGCGCGGGATCATCCACCCGACGATGGGGACCGTCGTGAGCACCAGCCCCGCGACGATGTACCGCAGGTGCCGCATCAGCACGTTCCACGACACCGTCTCCGCGTCGATCATGATCCAGGCGCCGTACAGCAGGAAGGGGAGGCTCGTCGTCACGGACATCCCGGCGAGCGCCGCGATGACCGACTCGTCGACCATGTCCGCGGCTACGTGCTCCGGCGCGTAAAGCCCCGCGATCCGTGCCCGGACTCCCGCCGCTCGGCGTGCGGTCCCGGGTTCTCGGCGGCCGGGCGCGGACGAAAACAGTTAGCGTCAGGAGCACGTACACCGAGCCGATGGAGGACACCTCGACGCGGTCAGAGTCGGAGTCGCCGCCGGAGGAGTCTGCCGATCCGGCGCCCGACGGTCCGAGAGACCCGGACTCGGCGACCGGAGACGACGGATCTCCGGACGGCGACGCCGACGGGACTCCGGCGGGAGGCGCTTCGCCCGCCGACGCCGACCGGACTCGGGCGGACGAGACCGACATCGAGGCCCTCCGCGAGCGCGTCGAGTCGGAGTACGACTTCGACGACTTTGGGCCGTCGGACATGGCTCAGATGAGCGCCGAGGAGTGGGACGCCGCCTTCGACCCCGACACGTGGATCACCGGCGACAGGCTCCTCGACCGCGTCGACGCCGAACTGAAGTCGCGGATCGCGACCCGAGACGTGTTCGGCGTCCTCGAGCGCGTCCGCGAGGACGGCGAGGAGCGTATCCTCGTCTACTCCGACGAGGGGTACGCGATCATCAGCCCCACGGGTCAGGTCCGCGGCGAGGGGACGGTCCTCCGGGACATCGAGCCGGTCGTCGCGCTGGCGGCGATGGACTCGTACGAGGTGCCCGAGCCGCCGGACGACTGGTCGCTCCCGCACCCGGACAGCGTCCCGGAGGGGTCAGGCGAGTTCGGCAACCTCGTGATACAGGCCGTCGCGGCGGTTCAGGTGCTCGCCGGCGCGGCGCTCCTCGTCGCGAGCGCCGTGGCCGACCTCGGAACCATCGTCGCCCCCGCGATGGGGATCGTCTTCCTCTTGGTCGGCGTCTTCCTGTTCGCGATGGTGGCGAACGCGCGGCTCTCGGACCGGTTCCGTTCGGAGGAGTACCGGGACCGTCTGCGCGCGCTCCGCGAGGCGAAAGAGCGGCCCGAGTTCGTCCCCGTCGAGGACGGCGTGGTGACCGACGAGGAGGCCGCCGCAACCGATCGTGACCGAGACGCGTAATCCGCCGATTTCGGCGGTTTCAGCCCCCGAAGCCTCCTCCGTGTTGGCGGTTTCAGTCGGTGGGTTTAAGCGAACCCCGTCCTGAGTGAGTCTGTATGAAAAGGCGGGACTTCGTGCGGACGGCCGGCGGCGCGACCGCCGCCGTCGCGGCCTCCGCCGGGGCGACCGGAACGGTGGCCGCACAGGAGGTACAGCCCGACTGGCCGAGCGGGGCGGCCGACGGGAACGTCGGGTCGTACACCGACGCCCGCGGCCAAGACGAAGTGACCATTTCGGTCGGTGCCGGCAGTGACGGCCTCGCGTTCGACCCGACCCTAGTGTGGGTCGACGAGGGGACGACCATCGTCTGGGAGTGGACCGGAAACGGCGGCGACCACAACGTCCAGACGGTCGACGACGGCGGCCCGGCCGCCCTCGACAGCGGCGACCCGGTCGGCGAGGAGGGGTACACATACGAGTACGAGACCGCTGGCGAGGACGCCGGTATCACTCACTACCACTGCGTCCCCCACACCGCGGTCGGCATGCACGGCGGTATCGCCGTCGGCGAGGACGTCGAAACGGTCGAGGTCGGCGGCGCGAACACCGGGTGGCCGGAGGACATCGCCAAGGTCGGCGTGCCGCTCCACGCCCACTGGGTCGGCATCTCCGCGATCCTCGGCATCGGGCTGACGTTCGTGTTCACGTTCTACATGCTCAAGTACGGCGAGTCCGCCCACACCGGCCACGGAGGTGCGAGATGAGTTCCGGCGGCTCCTCGTACGGCGATATCCACCGGTACGAGCCGGCCCGCGAGAGCACCGCCGCCGCGATTGCGATCGTCCTCCTCACCGTCATCGAGGTCGTCTTCGTCGCGCTGTTCACCTACGGACTGATGTCCGCGTGGGCCTCGACGGAGGCCGGGAACATGTACGTCGGCGCGCTGTTGGCCTTCATCTTTATTGATCTCGCGTTCATCCTCCTGTTGTACCGGAAGGAGTTCCTCCCGGACGTGATGATCGTGAAGAAGCGCCGCCGCAAGTGGGAGGACCTGTACGTCCGCGAAGAGGACAAGGAGGGCAAGGGAATCGACACCGGCGGACTCGCCGAGACGCTGAAGCGCGCGGTGTACCCGTACTACAAGAAGTGATTCGACAATGAGCCTGAAAAAACAAGACGATATGGACCACAACGCGTGGCTCAAGAGTCAGGACCTCACCGCGATCGAGACGGCGTTCCTGACCACGCTCATCTGGCTGGACAAGCGGCTCCGCATCGTCGACTACCTCGAGCTGCTGGAGACGATGTACTACCGCGCCAACCTCCAGATGCCGAAGAGCCACACCGAGCAGTACGACCTCGACAACAAGTTCTGGTACTGGTACCCGCTGTACTCGCTCGGGTCCCTCTCTATCATCGCGTACCTGCTCGCGGCAGTGTCCGGCGCGCTGCTCGGGTTCTACTACGCCCCGTCGACCGCCGGCGCGGCCGCGCAGGGCGACCCCACCGCGGCGTACGACTCGATGGTGATGATCATGACGGACGTCCAGTTCGGCTTCATGCTCCGGTCGATCCACCGCTGGTCGGCGCAGTTCATGGTGGCCGCGGTGTTCCTCCACATGCTGCGCGTCTACTTCACCGGCGCGTACAAGGAGCCGCGCGAGGTCAACTGGATCCTCGGCGTCGTCCTCATCGCCCTGACGCTTTTGTTTGGCTTCTCTGGGTACGTCCTCCCGTGGAAGCAGCTGTCCTTCTGGGCGGCGCAGATCGGCGTCGAACTGGCGCTCGCGACCCCGATAATCGGCGAGTGGGCGGCCCAGCTGCTGTTCGGCGGCTTCACCCTCGGACAGGCGACGCTCGTGAGAATGTACATCCTGCACGTGTTCGTGCTGCCGTTCGTGGTCACCGCGCTCATCGCGATCCACGTCGGCATCGTCTGGGTGCAGGGCATCGCGGAGCCGCACTAATCCAATGACCGACGACACCACCCCCATGACGGACGGAGGCACCGACGAGGAGGCGCGCACCGACGGCGGCCCGCCGGCGACGGTCCCGCCGGACGACGAGACGCCGACCTGGTCCGAGCGGAAAGAGCGGAGCCAGGGGCTCGCCCAGCTCACCTACCAGTACTTCGAGCGCTCCCGGCGCGAGGACGAAGACCTCCGTACGGAGTCGACGTACGTCGAGCGCGACGTGCTCGGCTTCCCGACGTGGCCCCACGAGACGATCCGGAACCTCGCGATCACGTCCTTTTTCCTCGGGATCATGCTCCTCGTGGCTTCGATCATGCCGGGGCACTTCGGCGATCCGGCCAACCCCGGCTCGACGCCGGCCATCATCCTCCCCGACTGGTACCTCTACTGGTCGTTCGGCCTGCTGAAGCTCGACCCGATCAACCCGGACCTCGCGGTGCTGGGCGGCAACATCGTCATGTCGAACGAGCTGCTCGGGCTCATCGCCCACGGCGCCATCTTCGGCGTCATCACGCTCGTTCCCTTCCTCAACAAGGGGAACGCGCGGCGCCCCGTCGAGGAGCCGGGCTGGGCCGCGCTCGGTGTGGCCGGCGTCATCCTGGCGATCACGCTTGCGGTGCTCGCCATCCAGAACTTCTTCCCGGTCCCGCTCGAGCTGCTGTTCTCGCTCGTGTTCATGCTCCCGGTCGCGGGCGGCGTGATCACCTACGCGGTGTTGAAGACGATGCGCGAGGGGTACATGTACGACCTCAACCGCCGGTACTACATGCTGCGGCCGCCGAAGTAAGCGGCCGAAACCACTCCGCCGCGGTAAAGCGACCGAGGCGCGACCGGGCTCCCGTTCCGGGCCCCGCTCCCGCCGTTCCGACGCTCCGTATACCAATGTCATCCTCAACAGACGGCGACTCCTCGCAGTCGTTCGACGAGACCGGCGATCCGATCGCGACCGACGACGACGCCGACCCGCGCAACGAACCGACGGGCCCGCGAGAGGGATCGAGCGGCCGAGAGGTCGTCGTCCCCTTCCGGCTGTACAAGGCCGTCACCGTCTTCTCGACGCTGGCCGCGGTCGTCACCTACTTCGTCGGGTTCACGCTCATCGACGCTGCGACGCTCCAGATCAGCTTTATCCGGACGACGATCGTCTACCTGCTCGACAGCGCCGGGATCTTGCCCCCCGAAGACGTACTCGTGGCGATACTGGCGATCACCGGCGTGGGCTTCATCGTCCTCGGGACCGCCGTGTACGTGCTCGGGACCCGGTTCCGCGGACAAGAGATGGGAAAGTCTCAAGACGACCCCAGCGAAACGTGAGATAATGGCAGACGAGTTCATGAAGGGCTTCGCCCTGTTCGCGATCGGCGGTCTCGGGTGGATCACCTTCGGCGGCTGGTACCGGACACCGTCATACTACCAGGTGTCACAGCTCGTGAACCCGGCGGAGGGCGTGAACACGGCGTACGGCGAGGCCGGCCTGCTCGCGGGCGACGTGTTCTTCTGGCTGATGGTCATCGGCGCGTTGACGTTCTGGGTGCTCATCCCCGCCAGCCGCCAGCTCCGCGAGGCTCTCAACGGCGACGACGACGCGGCCGCGAACTGACCGCGAAACCGCTCGTCTCGCTTCTCTGACCCTTCCGTCTCGTCCGTCCGCGGCGCGTCGGCACCCGCCGACGAACCGAGAGCTTTTCACCGCCGCTCGCCCCAGCCCTGCGCATGAGTGAGCCGACGCGCCGCCTCGCGGTTCTCGGCTGCGGCGAGCCGGCGGCGGCCATCCGATCGGCGGCGACCGCCGCGGACGCGCCTCTCGTCGACCGCTCCGCGGCGGACGCCGTCGTCGCCGTCGGTGCGGCCGCGCTCCGGAGCGCGATGCGCGCGGCCGCGAGCGAGGGCTCGCGCTCGGTTCCGATCCTCCCGGTCGGCGACGAGCGTCACGCGATCGACCCCGATCTCGCGGCCAACCGCCTCGCGGACGTGGTCGACGGTGTCAGGGGGGACGCGGCCGCGTTCGACGGGTTCGCCCGCGTCGAGCATCCGGTGTTGACGGTCGGCGGCACGGACGACGATCGCCCGCAGTTCGCGGCCGCGGACGTCGCCTTCGTGACGGCGGAACCGGCGCGTATCTCCGAGTACGGGATCGGGTTCCCCGACGGCGAGTCGGTTTCGGTGCGCGCGGACGGCGCTGTGGTCGCGACGCCGCTCGGCAGCGACGGGTACGCGGCTGCGGCCGGCGGCCCGGTGGTGTCGCCCGGCGGCGGCCTCTCGGTCGTCCCCGTGGCGCCGTTCACGACTCGTCCCGACACGTGGGTCGCGAGCGGCGGCGTCCGCGTCACGGTCGAGCGCGGTGAGGAACCGGTCGCGCTTGTTATCGACGGCGCCCGCAGCGGGACCGTCGAGCCGCACCGCGGGGTCGATATCGAGGTCGCGGCGACGGTCGATCTCCTCTCGCCGACGGCCGAGTGAGGCGACGCCTCGCCCACCGTCGCCGCGTTCGCGCCCCTGACGCGAGCGCAGCGATCGGAAACACTCTAATACGTCGTGAACGGAAATGGTGGATATGGACCCACTGCAGTTCCTCGTTCCCCTCGGCTGGCTGGCGGCCGCCGGGCCGGCGCTGCCGTACGCGATCTTCGTGATGACCGTCGCGAACCTCGCGACGCGGCACCTCGCGCACAAGCGACACGTCGACCAGGGACAGGACGCCGACAGCGTGGAGGCGTACACTCCGCACGTGTTCACCAACGTCGGGCTCGTCCTCCTCTCGTTCCTCTTCATCCTCGACTCGCCGGTGAGCGGGACGATCCTAGCGGTGCTCGTGCTCGCGATGTTCATCGCCGACTTCTTCGAGCTGGAGGCGCGCAACGTCGAGGCCCGCAACGACATGGAGATCGAGGCGCCGAAGAGCTCGATCGCCGCCTCGCTCGTCGTGTTAGTGTGGTCGTCGTACTACGCGCTGTTCTTCCTCATCGAAGGGATCTGGAACCAGTTCGTCGTCGCCTGACGGACTCCGCCCCCGACCGCGCTTTCTTCCGCCGCTTGCGGTTCCTCTCTCTGCTCGCTGCTTAGAACGTCCAGTCGCCGGTGAGCTTCATCCCCGTCGCCTTCCCCTCGGCTTCGAGCGCCGCGGCGATCTCGTCGGTGTCTCGGCGGGGGATCGACGCGTCCGCCTCGGCGAGGTCGACGACCAACTCGGTGAGGAGGATCGCTTGCTCCCGGAGATTGCGCGACTCCAGCTTGTCGAGGGTGTCGGCGTGGGTGTGGCCCCAGCCGCGGCCGCGTCCCTCGGTCTCGCCGGAGACCATGTAGCCGGGAATCCCCCGCTTCACGAACGGCCAGTGGTCGCTGTGGGGGACCAGATCGCTCCCCGTCGCGATCGGGTGGTCGAAGCGGTCGCTCACGCGCTCGGCGGCGGCGGCCAGCGCGTCGAAATCGTGGTGGTCGAGCCGCAGCGTCCGGCCGAACACGTTGCTGTCGACGTTGACGACGGCGCGGACCGCCGCTCGGTCGGCGGTCTCGGCGGCCACCGAGGAGCCGACGAGCCCGACCTCTTCGGCGCCGAAGGCGGCGAACCGCACC
This sequence comes from Halorubrum xinjiangense, assembly GCF_900102375.1. Lineage (GTDB taxonomy): Archaea > Halobacteriota > Halobacteria > Halobacteriales > Haloferacaceae > Halorubrum > Halorubrum xinjiangense. Next base: position 169,259 of record NZ_FNBO01000001.1, on the reverse strand, counting down.
TTCACGTCGAGCTCCTCTTCGCGCGCCGCGAGCGCCCGCGCGACCTCGACTATCGTCGCGGTCCCGGCGCCGTTGTCCATCGCCCCCTCCGCGAGGTCGTGGGCGTCGACGTGCGAGGAGACGATCAGGTGTTCGTCGGTGTCGGGCCCCAACTCGGCGACGGCGTTCCCGCTCGTCGCCGTCGGCGTCTTACAGTCGACCGCGACGGTGAGGTCGTCGCCCTCGTTCCGTCGCGCGAGCCGGGCGCCGGTCTCCTTCGAGACGCCGACCGCCGGGACCGCCCCGATCGGCGCGTCCGCGGTCCCGACGCTCCCGGTCGGCGGGAGCGTCCCCTCGACGTGGTTGGCGAAGACGAAGGCGGCGGCGCCGGCGTCGACGGCGCGGTAGTACTTCTCGCGACGGTGGATGAACCGGTCGACGGCGTCGGGGGTGTCCGACGAGACCATCACGACCTTCCCGTTGAGGTCGGCCTCGAAGTCTTCTGGAATCCCGTAGCCGAGGTCGACGAACTCGCCGCTCGCCTCGCCGCTCGGGCTGCGCGGCAGCGCGATACACTCGTTCGGGCCGACCGCGACCGGTTCGCCCGTCGCCGCGTCCCGGACCGCGCTGTCGCCGCGCTCCCAGCCCTGGATCTCGAACTCCTCGATCGCCGCGTTCCGCGCGCCCGCGTCGGCAAACGCGTCGCGGGTCAGCTCTAGGGCCTCGCGCTCGCCCGCCGAGCCGGCCATCCGGTCGCCGACGTCGACGAGGTTGAGGAGGTGGTTCCAGCCCGCGTCGCTCGTGAACGTCTCGCCGATCCACTGTGTCATGGGTAGGGGTGTCGCGGCCGCCGCTCAAGCGTTTCGGTGGCGGCGGGGGCGGCCGGAACCGGGCGGCGAGGGTGGGGCGGCGGGGGCGTGCCGGTTGGGCGGCGGGAGCGTGCCGGTTGGGCGGCGGAGCGGCCGGGTGACGGGGCGGTTAGGCGGGGAGAGCCGCTCAGACCGGAACGACCGGCAGAAGGACCGTCGCGGCCTCGGCGGCCGCGAACGTCGAGTCGTACAGGTGGTTTAAGAGAAGGTAGGTGACGACCCCGAGCGCGAGCGAGAGGATCCACGCGCTCGCCGCGATCCGCCCGACGCGCCGGTGGGGCGTCTCGGTGCGCAGCTCCTGCTCGCTGTGCGTGAGCCCGAGGACGATGGCGTAGAGGACGACGGGCACGGAGACGACCGAGAGCAGGATGTGGATCGCGAGCATGATCAGGTACGCGGGGTACACCCAGTCCCACAGCGGGACCCACGCGTACGAGGAGTCCAGCACGAACTCCTTGGTGCCGCCGCCGGCGACTTTCGGGAGGTACATCGCGAGGAAGAGGAGGATGAGACCGAAGGAGGTCGTCATCGCCGCGGCGTGTTTCTTCACCTCGTCGTTGCGGATCCAGTACCAGCCGAGCGAGAGGGTGAGCACGGCGACCGTGTTGACGGCGGCGATGGCGTGCGCGAGCAGGTCGACCGTCCCCTTCGTGAGCGTCGGGAACAGCGCCTGGAACTCGGGGACGAGGAAGACGCCGCCGACGGCGCCGTAGCCGACGACGGTGAGGAGGACGGTTATCGCGGTGGCCCGCTCTTTCGCCCGCTCGCGAACGCTGGCGGTAGACATATCGGAGGGAGGGAGCGGAGCGATAAGTCGGCTTCGGGTCCTCCCGCCGGTCGGGAGGTTTCGCCCGCTCTCGCCCCGGCGGGACTACCGCTCGATGACGCCCGTCGCGGTCGCGACCTCGACCGCGGCCTCCTCGTTGATCCCGCCCTGGAGGATGGTGTAGCGGTCGCGGATCTCGTGGGCGCTCGTCAGGGCGGCGAGCAGCTCCGCGTCGTCGATCCCCAGCTCGCTCGCGGTCGTGGGGGCGTCGAGCTCGTCGAGGGCGTCGCGGATGGCGCTCCACCGCCCGTTCTCGCCGCTGTGGAGGTACTCGGTCATGATCGAGGCGACGCCGACCTGGTGTCCGTGGAGCGCCTTGCCGGGCGCGATGCGGTCGAGCTGGTGAGAGATGAGGTGCTCCGCCCCGGAGGCGGGCCGCGAGGAGCCGGCGATGGACATCGCGACGCCGGAGGAGACGAGCGCCTTCACGACCACCCACGCGGACTCCTCTAGGCCGGGCCGGATCATGTCGGCGTTCTCGACGAGGAGCTCCGCGGTCATCTCCGAGAGCGCGCCGGCGTACTCGCTGTACTCGACGTTGCGCAGGCGCTGGGCGAGCCGCCAGTCCTTCACGGCGGTGTAGTTCGAGATGATGTCGGCACAGCCCGCGGTGGTGAGCCGCCACGGCGCCTCCGCGAGCAGCGTCGTGTCCGCGACGACGGCCAGCGGCGGGTCGGCGGCGACGGAGTGGCGCGTGTCCCCTTCGGGGATCGAGGAGCGCCCCGAGACGATACCGTCGTGGGAGGCGACCGTCGGGACGGAGACGAAGCCGACGTCCAGGTGGTCGGCGGCCATCTTCGCGATGTCGATGGGCTTGCCGCCGCCCAAGGCGATCAGGTAGCCCGGGTCGACCGCCTCGGCGGTCTCGGTGAGCTCCTCGACCGCGGCGAAGGAGGCGTCCTCGACGACCGCGGTCGCCGGGTCGTCGAACTGCGCCCGGACGCGGTCGCCGGCGATCTCGTTGGGCGTCGGGCTCGTCACGATCAGCGGCCGCCCCGTGAGGTACAGCTCGCCGACCGCCTCCCCGAGGTCGTCGATGACGTCGTGCCCGACGAGGACGTTGCGCGGGAGCTTGATCCACGTCGTCTTCTCGAACATGGCTCAGATACGCGACCGGAGGGTCTAGAAGATGCGGATTTTCGAACGGATCGCCGAGCCCGCGAAGCGGAACCCGCCGCCGCGGACCGAGCCGGATCGCGGCAGCTACGTATAAATAGACAACGCGCACCGCGTCCGACGCGGTGGCGCGCCTCCGAGCGGCCGCCACCGGCGTCCTCTCGGCTGGGGCTTTGGCGGTGTTCTCCGCCGATCTGTTATCAGGTGTTTATAAGCGAACGGTTGGGATTCAACGGCGTTCGCCCTCGCCTCGCCAGCAGCCGTTTATAAGTAAGCGACAGCGACCCCGGCGTCGCGGCCGCTTCGTCCGCGCTCTGGTCGACCCCACGCCACTCACACGACTCCGGCGAGGAGCGCCAGCGCGTCTATCGTCGTCGCCGCGTCGTAGAGGAAGTAAACGCCGAAGCCGGCGAGGACGATCGCCGAGCCGATCGCGACGACCGGCGCGAGCGTCTCGATCCGGCGTTCGGCGGCGACGAGACCGGTCGGGAACCCCACGATCCACGTCAGCACGCCGAGGAAGAAGCCGCCGATGAGCGCCGGCGAGCCGGTGGCCACGACGAACGTCCCCGCCAGGTCCGCACCGACCACCGGGAGGCGCGCGAGGACGTCGAGCTCGCCGGGCCGGAGCATCCCGACGCCGACGGTCAGCCAGAACAGCACCTGATACGGGTTCGTTAAGGCGAGCACCAGCGCCTTGCGAAACCCCTCCCCCGATCCGATCGCCGGCTCGTCGCCCGACGTGGGCCGGAACGACGCGCGGGCGCCGCGGGCGGCGTCGACCGCGAAGTACAGCATCAAAACGCCACCGACCGCGACCATCGCCGCTCGGAGCAGCGGGAGCGACTCCACGACCGCGACGACCCCCACGTACGCGAGGACGAAGAAGACCGCGTCGGCGGTCGCCGCCCCGAGCCCGGCTTGAAAGCCGGCGAGACGGCCGCGGAGGACCGACTCCTCCGCGATCACCGCGTTCATCGGGCCGGGCGGCGCCGCGAGCGCCAGGCCGAAGACGACGCCCGCACCGAGCGATACCAAGGTACTCACACCCGTCGCAACGCCCGGTTTCGTGAAAAACCTCGCGACAGAGAGGCGGTCGGTAGCGGTCGATTCCGGGCCGCACGCCCGAGATCGACGCATCGAGGGACAGATCCGATCACGGCGAGGGACAGATCCGATCACGGTCGGGCGGGCGGAGCCCGACGGGACGACGCGCTCCGCCCGCGTCGGTCCCGCGGCTAGGCGTCCTGAAGCTCGGCGTCGCGGAGCGCCTCGTTGAGGTCCTCGCGGACGCGCTCGCCGGTCTCGCGGTCCATCGCCGTGGTGACGATCCGGTTCTCCTGGACGCTGGAGCCGTCCCGGAGGAGGAGCCGGACGTTGCCGTTCGTCCCCGCGCGCGTCGCCTTCGCGCGGAGGCCCGTCCGCGAGCCCGTCCCGCCGGCGTCGATGGGGCCGGGAACGATCTTCTTGACGTGCGGGTGTTCCGCGACGGTCTGGACGGCCTTCCGCCCCTTGCGGTCGCCGATGAGCGTGGAGTGCGACCCGCCGATCTTCTCGCGCGGCGGGGTCTCGACCACCGCCAGCGACCGGTCGCCCCGTCGGTCGAGCACCCATCGGACGACCGGGCTCACCTCCGTCTCGGGGCCGTCGTTCGGGGAGTCGCTGGCGGTTCCGCCGCCCCGACCGCTCTCGTCCGCGCCTCCGTCGGGGACGCGGTAGAACTCGTGGTGGAGCTGTGCGCGCGTCTCGCGCAGCGGCTCGCGCTCGCCGGCGGCGTAGACGGTGTCGGGGCGCTTCCGGCGGATCTCGTCGGCGACGCGACCCGCGAAGTTCCGCAGCTGGACCTCGGTCAGGCGCTCCTCGTCCTCCGGTCGCGTGGTGACCGTCGTCTCGCCGACGACGTCGTCCTCGCGGAGCAGTGTCAGGTGCGCGCGGTCCGGCTCGAACTCGGCGACGACCGCGTCGGCGTTGGCGGTGTTACAGGTCAGACAGTAGTCCCCGGGCTTTGCTAACGGGGTCCCACACCGCCGGCAGTTCATACCGATCGGACGGTCGTGGAAGATAAAAGGGCGTCCGTTCGGCGGCCGAGCGACGGCCGATCGGTACGTCCGACGGCGGACGGTAACGACAGCTTATAACCCTCGCCGGCCTCCGTACCGGACATGGACGGAGACCGACGCCGCGACGGCGACGCCGGCGCCGACGCGGACCCCGGTGACTCGGAGTCCGACGACGCGCTCGCCGGCGAGCCGGAGTCCGTCGAGGACCGGCTGGCGCGACTGGTCCGCGACGGGCGGGTCAACGCGCTCGCGGCGTGGGCGATGATCGCGGTCCTGGCGGGGGTCCTCGTCGAGAGCGCGCTCGCGTACGACCTCCTGTCGGCGGCGATCGTCGTCGGCCTCGGCGCGGTCGTGCTCGCGCCGACGGCCGCGGCCCGAGACTGGCGGGCGATGCTCCCGGCCGAGCTGGTCGGACTCGCGCTGTTGCCGGTCCTGGTTCGGGTGTTCCTCGGCGGCGAGCTGGGGACGTTTGCGACGTACGTCGCCATCGCGGCGCTGGCGCTCGTGATCGTCGTCGACCTCCACATGTTCACGACGCTGCGGCTCACTCACTGGTTCGCGGTCGCCTTCGTCGTGCTGGCGACGCTGGCGACGGCGGCGGTGTGGACGGTGCTGCGCTGGAACCTCGACCAGCGCGTCGGCACCGAGTTCCTGACGACGAACGACGCCCTGATGATCGAGTGGATCTACGTCACGCTGGCCGGGCTCGCGGCCGGGGTACTCTTCGACGGCTACTTCCGGCAACGCGGGCTCGTGCTCCGCCGCGCAATCCGGCGGGTGATGCGGCGATGACGCTGCTCCCCCGCCCCTCGCTCGCGTCGCAGCGCCGGCTCACGGGCGCGATGCAGGTCCTCCTCGTCGGCATCGTCGCGTACGGCTTCCTCGCGGGCGAGCAGAAGGCGATAAGCAACGGGATAATCGGGTTCTTCGTCACGCTGATCCCCGCCGCCTCGGAGCGGCGGTACGACCTCCCGCTCGACCCGTGGCTCGCGCTGTGGATCACCTCCGCCGTCTTCCTCCACACCGTCGGGTCCGCCGGCTTCTACGCGCGAATCGAGTGGTGGGACCACGTTACCCACTCGCTTTCGGCCTCGGTCGTCGCGGCCGCAGGCTACACGGCGCTCCGGGGGGTCGACCTCCACAGCGACGGGATCCGGATCCCGTCGCGGTTCGCGTTCGTCTTCATCGTCGTCGTCGTGCTGGCGTTCGGCGTGCTCTGGGAGCTGTTCGAGTTCGGGCTCGACATCATCGCCACCGAGACCGGGATCGACATGCCGCTCGCCCAACACGGGCTCGAAGACACAATCTCCGATCTCACGTACAACACCGTCGGCGCGATCCTCGTGGGGCTGTTCGGGCAGGCGCACCTGTCGGGGCTCGCGGAGCGAGTCCGCGACCAGCTACTGACTCGCACGCAGGGCTGAGTTCCGGCGCGCCTACGCCAGACAGGCCGCCACGACCCGCAGCGCCGCCTCGCCCCGAACCTCGTTCGCGAGGAGGGGCACGCGCTTCACGTCGCGGCCGCGGAACAGGTCTGTCGCCTCGCGGAGCGCGTTCTGCTGGACCTCCCAGCGGCGCGCGCAGAACTCGCAGGTGTCCGGGTTCGGCTCGACCACCCAGTCGGGGTCGATACTCGGTCCGTCCCCGCCGGTCACGTCGCCGACGCCCTCCATCACCCGGTTGACGACGAGCGTGTTCACCGGAATCTCGAACTCGTCGAGGCGCGCGACGAGCCGCTCGGACTCGACGACGCTCATCTCCTCGGGGATCATCACGACGCGGAAGTCGGTCTTCGCGGGGTCGCGGAGGACCGCCCGCAGGCGCTCGATGCGCCCGCGCAGCTCTTCGAGGTCGGCAGAGGGGTCGGGGTCGTCGTCGCCCCCGCCGAACATGCCCTTTATCCCGTCCATCATCCCGGAGAAGCGCTGGCGGAGCTTCATCACGCGGCCGAGCATCGAGTCCATGATCTCCGGCAGCTGAAGCAGCCGGAGGGTGTGACCCGTCGGCGCGGTGTCGACGACGACGCGGTCGAACCGCGGGTCGTCCAAGTACTCCAGCAGCTGGCGCATCGCCGCCGCCTCGTCGGCGCCGGGCATCGTCCCGCCGAGGAGGCCGCCGAGCCCCTCTCCGTCCTCGCCCGCCATCCCGTCGCCGTCACCGGGACCCCCGGCGCCGCCCATCCCGCCCATCGCGTCGCCCATCTCGCCGAGGCCGCCGAGGGGGTCGGCGTCGGCGCCGAACATCCCCTCCTCCATCGCGGCGTCGGGGTCGATCTCGGCGGCGTATAAGGGAATCTCCTCGCGGATGCGCGCCGGCTCCGCGGGGATCTCCGTCTCGTAGGTGTCCGAGAGCGAGTGTGCGGGGTCGGTGGAGACGACGAGCGTCCGGACGCCGCCCGCGGCCGAGGCGAGCCCCGTCGCGGCCGCCATCGTCGTCTTCCCGACGCCGCCCTTCCCGCCGTACAGCACGTAGTCGGGCGCCTCGACGCCCGCCGGGAGGTCGGCGAGATCGTCGTCGACGGTGAGGGGTTCGTCGTCGGCCGGCTCGACGGCGCTCTCGTCTTCGGGCTCGTCGACGCGGTCGACGGGCTCGACGTCGATGTCGTCCATACCGAACTGTCGTCGCGGCGGGTTTGTGTACCCGTCGGTCCCGAGAAGATAGCTACGCAGTTTCTGCGGCGAACTTCCTTGAATCCTCAGTCGATCGTTTATAAATGGTGAGTATGGATCGACAGTGAACACCCACAGAGACTCAGCCACTCGCTTATAAATGACTGATAACGGATCCATCGCGAACACCTCCAAAGCCCCAGCCGCAAGGCGGGCGCACGCTCGCTGCGCTCCTCACTCGGTCACTCACTGCGTTCGCTCCCTCGTTGCGGTGCTTACATCGCCTGCGCCCGCCTTGCGGCTGCCCCTTTGAGTCCCACCCGACCGCAACCGCACCTCACGCCTCCCCAGCCTCGCGGCTCCCTCCGCTTCGCTTCGGTCGCCGCGTCCCTCGCGCGTGCTCCTCGCGCCCGTTGGGCGCTCGGAGGCACGCGCCACCGCACTGCCGTTTATTTATAAAGGATTATTCGATCGCGCCGTCGCGCTCGACGTCCATCCCGAGGTCGGCCATCGCGTCGAAGAAGCCGGGGAACGAGACGTCGACGTGCTCGGCGCCGCGGACGGTCGTCGTCCCCTCGGCGGCGAGCGCGGCGACGGACAGCGCCATCACGATCCGGTGGTCGTGGCGGCCGTCGACAGTGGCTCCCTCGAGATCGCTCTCGCCGCCGTGAACCGTGAGGACGTCGGGCTCTTCAGTCGTCTCGGCGCCGAGCTTCTCCAGTTCCTCGGCCATCGCGGCGACGCGGTCGGTCTCCTTGTAGCGGACGTGCTCGCAGTTCTCGATCCGGGTCTCACCGTTCGCGACCGCGCCGAGCACGGCGATCGTCGGCAGGAGGTCGGGCGTGTCGCCCACGTCGACCGTGACGCCGGAGAGGTCCGCGCGCTCCACCGCTATCTCGCCGGCCTCGCGGTCCCAGTCGACGGGCGCGCCCATCTCCTCGACGATCTCGACGATCGCGGCGTCCCCCTGCGCGCTCGGGCGGGCGCCCTCGATCCGGACTGTCTCGCCGGGCACGGCCGCGACCGCGCCCGCGCCGAGCAGGTACGAGATAGAGGAGAAGTCGCCCGGCACGGCGTAGCTGCCGCCCGCGGGCTCGTAGGTCTGCCCGCCGGGGACCGAGAAGCCGGCGGCGCCGGCGGCGCCGTCGAGGGGATCGCCGGCCGCGTCGATCGGGGTCGCCTCGACGCCGAAGTCGGCGAGCAGTTCGAGCGTGATATCGACGTACGGGGCGGACTTGAGGTCGGTCGTGAGCTCCACTTCGACCCCCTCGTCGGTGACCGCACCGGCCATCAGCAGCGCGGTGACGTACTGCGAGGAGACGTCGCCGGGGATGGCGACCTCGCCGCCCGCGAGCGGCCCGGCGACGACGAGCGGGGCCTGCCCGTTCGCCCGCGTCGACTCCGCGCGGACCCCGAGCTCGTCGAGCGCGTCGAGGAGCGGCCCCTGCGGCCGCGATCGGAGGGAGCCGTCGCCGGTGAGGACGGTCGTGCCGTCGGCGAGCGCGGCCGCGGCGGTGACGAGCCGCATCGTCGTCCCCGAGTTCGCGCAGTCGATCACGTCGTCGGGGACCGCGGGGCGGCCGCCGAACCCCTCGACCGCGAGCGCGTCGGCGCCGGCGAAGTCGCCGTCGGCTTCTGAAGTAGATTCCGCCTGTCCTCTCGCGGGCGCGACGGACCCGCCGAACGCCGCGACGGCGCGGGCGGTCGCCCGCGTGTCCGCGGAGATCAGCGGTGACTCGACGGTCGCGCCGTCGCTGTAGCCGGCCGCGAGCAGCGCACGGTGGGTGTAGCTCTTCGACGGCGGCGCGCGGGCGGCCCCTCGGAGGTCTGAGCGCGTGATGTGGACGTCCATATCCACTCTGCCGGCCGCGGCGACAAGTCGGTACCGGCCGCGGCACGATTGCGGTCCGTGCGGCGCCGGACCACGTCGGCTCTCCCCCCGCCGCGAGGCCGCGGCACACCCTTTATACCAACGGGAGCGTTAGCGTCGCGTATGCCCCAGTGTGAGATGTGCGGCGCCGAGGAGGCCTCGCTGACGACGACGAAGGTCGAAGGCGCCGAACTGGAGCTCTGTAGCTCGTGTACGGACTTCGGCACCGAGGTCCGCGACGAGTCGACGAGCTCCGGCGGCAGCAAGTACTCCACCAGCTCCAGCACCGGGAAGTCGTCATCGTCGTCCGGCTCCTCGGGCTCGTCCGGCTCGTCGAGCGGCTCGACTCGACCCCGCGACATGTTCGACGACATGGACGAGATCGCCACCGACTACGACGAGCGGATCCGGGAGGCGCGGGAGTCGCGCGGGCTGAGCCAGGAGGAACTGGCCGACCAGCTCAACGAGAAGGCGAGCCTCATCCGCAAGCTCGAACGCGGCGACACGCTCCCGACAGACGAGGTCCAGCGCAAGCTCGAACGCGCGCTCGACATCTCGCTGGTCGAGGGGCAGTCGTCGGACGACGCCGACTGGGAGACCGACGACGCGGGGACGATGACCCTCGGCGACGTGGTCAAACGGAAGGACTGACGACCGGCCCGTCCGGACCGCGGCTCGCACGTCTTCTCAGACGCGGTATCGCGTGCCGACGATGTGATTTCTGACCTTTCGGCGGTCTCACACCGTCGCGCCGCCGTCGTCCGTCTGCTCCGACCCCCCGTACCGCTCGGTGAGGTAGTCGATGATGTAATCGACCGTCTCGGGGTCGTAGCTCCAGAAGCCGTAGAACTCTCCCGGAGCGCGCTCCTCCGCGAGCAGCGCGCATTTGGCGTCCTCGTACCCGCCCCCGTCGTACGCGACGAACCACGTCTCGCGGATTTCGGCCGTCTCGCCGACGTGAACGGTGTAGTGTTCGATGTCGGGCGATTCGCCCTCGTCCGCGGCGTACGCGTGGACGTCGAGCCGTTCCTTTTCGCCGAGCAGGTCGTAGGTGTCCGCCTCGCCGGTGAGCACGTCGAGCGTCTGGAACCCCGCGTGGAGCTCTCCGTCCCCGACCCGCCAGGCGCGGTCCTCGATCTCCCGCGACGCGGCGACCATGTCCTCGCGGGAGTAGGAGGTGAACATCGTCTCGTCGAGGTGGTCCAAGACGGGCCTCCCGACGCCCCCGGCGGTCCCGTCGCCGTCTGTCTCCCCGCTTCCGTCCCCCTCTCGGCCCGGCAAGAGGTCGTCGACGGTCACGGCCGTGACGAACTCCCCGTCCCGCGCCAACACCGCGAACTCCTCCGGGCCGGAGGCGGTCTGGTCGTCGACGATCCGGACGTTGCGGTCGGCGAAGTACTCCCGGAGCTCCTCCGTAACCGCCGGATCGGCGTTGAACACGGTCAGCGTGGCCTCGTGCGCCTCCACGCCCGCGATGAGCTCGATGAGGGACATCCCTTGCCGGACCCACAGCAGCGGGGTATAAGGTCGTTTCTGCTCTCGGGCCCGCGGGGCACTCGGTTCTGCGGCTCGCGAGCGCGCACGGCGACCGAGAGCGAGCGTCGCGAAGCACGAACCTATTTGCGCCGCGCTCCCCGAGTGGGCGTATGTTCATCCTGGTGAACCTCAAGGCGTACCCGTGCGATCCGATCGAGGTAGCGACTGCGGCCCGCGACGTCGCCGAGGCGTCCGGCGCGCGGATCGCCGTCTCGCCGCAGGCGGCCGACGTCGCCCGCGTCGCGGACACCGGCGTCGAGACGTGGGCGCAGCACGTCTCGCCGAACGCGCATGGCTCGCACACCGGGTCGACCCTCGCCGAGGCCGTCGCTGACAACGGCGCGGAGGGGACGCTGGTCAACCACTCCGAAAACCGACTCAAGCTCGCGGACGTCGACGGCTCCGTGCGCGCGGCGGAGCGCGCCGACCTGGAGACCATCGTCTGCGCGAACAACCCCGCGCAGGTCGGCGCCGCGGCCGCGCTCGGTCCCGACGCGGTCGCCGTCGAGCCCCCGGAGCTCATCGGCGGCGACGTCTCGGTCGCCACCGCGGACCCGGGGATCGTCGAGGACGCGGTCGCGGCCGCTGAGGCAGTCGACCCCGCGGTCGACGTGTTCTGCGGCGCCGGCGTCTCGACCGGCGAAGACGTCTCGACCGCGGGCGACCTCGGCGCCGCCGGCGTCCTCCTCGCCTCCGGCGTCGCGAAGGCGGATGACCCCGAGGCCGTGTTGGAGGACCTCGTAAGCGGGATCTGAGATTGGCATTTAAAACGAACATCTAAGACGGACATCTAAGACGGGCATCTAAGATAGAGATCTGAGTCGGTGATCGGAGACGAGAGTCGCACCCGACTTTGGGGCCGGTACCGAACCGCCGCTGCGTTTGCGGATCTGTATAAAGACATCGATGTGAGCGACTCACACGATCAAGAAAACGCATGACCGCGGCGGGTTCATTCTCGTGGCCGAACGGCAGCATCTAGTAACCTTTAACCGAAACAAGCCGCTATCTGTGACCAAGATGGCGAGCAACAAAATTCTCGGTATCGACCTCGGTACCACCAACTCCGCGTTCGCGGTGATGGAGGGCGACGAGCCCGAGATCATCGCCAACGCCGAGGGCGATCGGACGACGCCCTCGGTCGTCGCGTTCGCCGACGACGACGAGCGGCTCGTCGGGAAGCCGGCGAAGAATCAGGCCGTCCAGAACCCCGACCGCACGATCCAGTCGATCAAGCGGCACATGGGCGAAGACTACACCGTCGAGATCGGCGACGAGGAGTACACGCCGGAGCAGGTCTCGGCGATGATCCTCCAGAAGATCAAGCGCGACGCCGAGGAGTACCTCGGCGACGACGTCGAGAAGGCGGTCATCACCGTCCCCGCCTACTTCAACGACAAGCAGCGCCAGGCGACGAAGGACGCCGGCGAGATCGCCGGCTTCGAGGTCGAGCGCATCGTCAACGAGCCGACCGCCGCCTCCATGGCGTACGGCCTCGACGACGAGTCCGACCAGACCGTTCTCGTGTACGACCTCGGGGGCGGCACGTTCGACGTGTCGGTCCTCGACCTCGGCGGCGGCGTCTACGAGGTCGTCGCCACGAACGGGGACAACGACCTCGGCGGCGACGACTGGGACGAGGCGCTCATCGACCACCTCGCCGACGAGTTCCAGAACGACCACGGGATCGACCTCCGCGACGACCGGCAGGCGCTCCAGCGGCTGAAGGACGCCGCCGAGGAGGCGAAGATCGAGCTGTCGAACAAGAAAGAGACCACGGTCAACCTCCCCTTTATCACCGCGACCGACAGCGGTCCGGTCCATCTCGAACAGTCCGTCACCCGCGCGACGTTCGAGAACCTCACCTCGGACCTCATCGATCGCACCGTCGAGCCGACCGAGCAGGCGCTCGCGGACGCCGACTACTCGAAGTCCGACATCGACGAGGTCATCCTCGTCGGCGGCTCCACCCGGATGCCGCAGGTCCAAGAGCAGGTCGAGGAGCTCGTCGGGCAGGAGCCGAAAAAGAACGTCAACCCGGACGAGGCGGTCGCGCTCGGCGCGGCGGTTCAGGGCGGCGTCCTCTCCGGCGACGTCGACGACATCGTGCTGCTGGACGTCACCCCGCTCTCGCTCGGGATCGAGGTGAAGGGCGGCCTCTTCGAGCGGCTCATCGAGAAGAACACCACGATCCCCACCGAGGAGTCGAAGGTGTTCACCACGGCCGCGGACAACCAGACCTCCGTCAACGTCCGCGTCTTCCAGGGCGAACGCGAGATCGCCGAGGAGAACGAGCTGCTCGGCGCGTTCCAGCTCTCCGGCATCCCGCCGGCGCCCGCCGGAACCCCGCAGATCGAGGTTTCGTTCAACATCGACGAGAACGGCATCGTCAACGTCGAGGCCGAAGACCAGGGCTCGGGCAACGCCGAGTCGATCACCATCGAGGGCGGCGTCGGCCTCTCCGACGAGGAGATAGAGGAGATGCAAGAGGAGGCCGAGAAGCACGCCGAGGAGGACGAGGCCCGCCGCGAGCGGATCGAGGCCCGCAACGAGGCCGAGACGACGATCCAGCGCGCGGAGACGCTCCTCGAAGAGAACGAGGAAGACCTCGACGAGGACCTCATCGGCGACATCGAGGACGCGATCGAGGACGTCGAGGCGGTCCTCGAAGACGAGGACGCCGACACCGACGAGATCGAGTCCGCCACCGAGGCGCTCACCGAGGCGCTCCAGGAGATCGGCAAGCAGATGTACGAGGGCCAGGCCGCGCAGGCCGGTCCGGGCGGCGCGGGCGGCGCGGCCGGCGCCGGTCCCGGCGGCATGGGCGGGATGGGCGGCGCCGGCGGTCCCGGCGGCGCTGCGGGCCCCGGCGGCGCCGGTCCCGGCGGCGACGCGGACGACGAGGAGTACGTCGACGCCGACTTCGAGGACGTGGACGAAGACGACGACGAGTAACCCCCGCCGACCCGGCTCTCGACGCTTCGAACCCGCCGCTTAAACCGACCCGTCGATCAACACCAATCAACGAACGCAACGCATGAGCGAAGATTTCTACGACGTCCTCGGCGTGTCGCGGGACGCCAGCGAAGACGAGATCAAGAAGGCGTACCGCAAGCAGGCCGCGAAACACCACCCCGACGTCAGCGACGACGAGAACGCCGAGGAGCGGTTCAAGAAGATACAGAAGGCCAAGGAGGTGCTCACCGACGAGCAGAAGCGCCAGCAGTACGACCAGATGGGCCACGACCGGTTCACCGAGGCCGACAAGCGCGGCGCGACCGGCGGCGGCGCCGGTCCGGGCGGCGCGGGCGGTCCATTCGGCGGTGCGGGCGGCGCGGGAGGCGCCGGCGGGTTCGAGGACATCTTCAACCAGTTCTTCGGGGGCGGTGGCGGTCGCGGCCGCGGCGGCGGTGGCGGCAACCGACCCCGGCAGGGCCGCGACCTCAAGACGGGGCTGACGATCGACCTCGAGGAGGCGTTCCACGGCGCGACCAAGGAGGTCACGCTCACGCGACCGACCGAGTGCGACACCTGCGACGGAGCGGGCCACCCGCCGGACGCGGACGTGGAGACGTGTCCCCAGTGTAACGGCCGCGGACAGGTCCAGCAGGTCCAGCAGACGCCGCTCGGCCGCGTCCAGCAGACGTCGACGTGCCCCCGCTGCGAGGGCGAGGGCGAGCTGTACAGCGAGGACTGTCCCGACTGCGGCGGGGACGGCGTCGTCCGCGAGGAGGCGACGCTCTCGGTCGAGATCCCGGCCGGGATCCGCTCCGGACAGAGCCTCCGGATGGAGCGCGAGGGCGCGCCCGGCGAGAACGGCGGGCCGAAGGGCGACCTCCTCATCGAGGTCGACGTCGACGTCGGCGAGCGGTTCGAGCGCGACGGCGACGACCTCCGCGTCAACGAGGCCATCTCCTTCCCGCAGGCCGTCTTCGGCGACACCGTCGAGGTGGAGACGGTCGACGGCAGCGTCGAGATGGACGTCCCCGCCGGCACGCAGAGCGGCGAGACGTTCCGGCTTCAGGGGAAGGGAATGCCGCGGCTCCGTCGTCGCGGCCGCGGTGACCTCTACGTACAGGTCGGCGTCGTCGTCCCCGAGTCGCTCAACGACGAGCAGCGCGAGGCGTTGGAGGCGTTCGCCGAGGCCGGCGGCGAGGACATCGATGTCGGCGGCGGCTTCTTCGAGAAGCTGAAGAGCTCCTTTTGACGCTCCGCAGTCCGTAGCTTTTCCGTCCCCCGGACCGTCGGACCACGCATGGGCTACGACGCGACGGCCTACGACGATGTCGAACCGCGCGCGCCCGGGATGTACTTTCTCCGCGACGCGCTCGACTGCGAGCACCTCGGCGTGACCGTCGTCGAGGCCGACGACGGCTGGGAGGGGATGGAACACGACCACGCCGACGGCGACCACGAGGAGGTGTACGTGCTGCTTCACGGCGAGGCGACGCTCACCGTCGACGGGGACGCGGTCGACCTCGCACCCGGCGATGCCGTCCGGGTCGACCCCGGATCCACGCGCGACCTCACCTTCTCGGCCGACGGCTCGAAGATGGTCATCGCCGGCGCACCCTGAGCGTCGGCGACGCGGGGACCGGATCCGTCGGCGAGACCCGATCGGTTGACGCCGCAGCGTTAAGGCTCGCGCGCCCCGAGGGTCGCATATGGACCTCGTCGGGGACCTGCTCGCGCGCGACCGTCGCTCCCGGGACGCGGCGCTCGTCACGCCGGACGGCCGCGAGCGGACCTACCACGACCTGATAACGAACGGCTACAAGGCGGCGAACGTGTTTCGGTACCTCGGCGCCCGCGCCGGCGCGACGGTTGCCGTCGAGTCGACGCCGGGGTTTCACACGACGCTCGCGTTCCTCGGCGCCGCCGCCGTCGGCGCGCCCGTCCGCTTCGACCCGGCGGCGGGGATCGACGCGGGCGACCGGGTCGTCCTCGCACCGGTCGCGACCGCGGCGACCTTCGATCCGGCCCCGGGCACGAACCTCGCCGCCTTCGGCGGCTCGCCGGAGCGTCCCGACACCACGCACTGGGAAAAGGAGCTGTGGAGCGAGAATCCGGGAACCCCGCCGAGCGACGTGAAACCGGACGACCCCGTCGTGGCGGGGCCGGACCGGGAGCGCAGCCACCGCGAACTGTGTTCGCTCGCGGCGGCGGCCGTCGAGGCAGGCGAGATGGACGAGGGGACGCGCGTCGTCCTCCGCCGACCGTTCTCCGACGCGCCGGCGCTCGCGGCCGGGCTCGTCGCTCCGCTCTCTGTCGCCGGGACCGCGGTGCTCGCGCCGTCGACCGGCGACGGTGAGGCGGACGACGAACCGCGCGGCGACGTGGCGGTGGCTCCGGGAGACGCGGACGTTCCGGAGCCGCGACGGATCGACCCCGCGTCGATCGCGTCGGCGGCCGACTGATCCGCTTCGAACCGGGTCGCGTCAGTCTCAGTCGTCCGCGGGGTTCGGCTCCGCGGCGGCTCGGCTCTCGTGCCTGAGGCAGGCGGACTCGTGATCGGGTGCGTGAACCGTCGTCCCGGGCTCCGTCTCGGCGCACGGCGTCGTGATCTCCTCCGAGAGGAACTCCCCCGCCATCTCGGCGTTGTCCTCCAATAGAAGGTTCATCGCCTCTGAGAGCGTCTCCTCGAGGTCCGGGTCGTCGACCGTCTCGCTGATGTCGAACTCGCGCCGGACCTCCGCTCGAACCTCTGAGTCGGTCGGTTCGGTCCCGCCGCCGGCGACGTTCTCACGGACCTGTTCGATGTCTATCTCGCCGGTGATGACTTTCTCACGGAAGTTCAACAGCCCCCGCCAGTCGCCCTGATCGATGTCGACCCCCTCTGGCTGGATCACCTTGTGGCACCGGGTGTGGAACCGGCAGCCGCTCGGTGGATTCGTCGGACTCGGGACGGTGCCCCTCAGCTCGATGCCGCCGAGCTCCGCCCGCGGGTCCGGCGTCGGAATCGAGGACAGCAGCGCCTCGGTGTAGGGGTGTTGCGGGTTCGTGAAGATCTCCTCGACCGGCCCGATCTCGACGATTTCGCCGAGGTACATCACGGCCACGCGGTCGCAGATCTGGCGGATAACGGACATGTCGTGGCTGATGAAGAGTAGCGACAGCCCGAACTCCTCTTGTAGGTCGTCGATCAGCGAGAGGATCTCCGCCTGAATGGAGACGTCGAGCGCGCTCACCGGCTCGTCGGCGATGATGAGGTCCGGGTTCAACACGAGCGCGCGCGCGAGCGCGATTCGCTGTTTCTGTCCGCCGGAGAACTCGTGCGGGTACCGGTCGAAGTCGTTCGCCGAGAGGCCGACGCGTTCGAGCAGGTCCTCGACGATCGCGCGGCGCCGGTGGCGGTCGCTCATCCCGTGAACCTTGAGGAGCTCTCCAACGGCGTTCCCGATCGGCATCCGCGGATCGAAGCTCGAGGACGGGTCCTGGAAGATCATCTGTGCGCCTCGCCGGAACTCCATCAGTTCGCCGTCGTCGAACTTCGTCACGTCGTTGGGGTGAGTTCCGTCGGTGTTTCGCGTCGCGCCCTCGCGTCCGTTTCCGTTGAAGATGACCTCTCCGGCGGTCGGCTCCTCTAAGTGGATGACTGAATTCGCCGCGGTCGACTTCCCACAGCCGGACTCGCCGACGAGCCCGAGCGTCTCGCCCTGTTCGATGTCGAAGCTGATCCCGTCGACGGCGCGTGCGGCGCCGACCTGTCGGTTGAACAGCCCCTTGCGGATCGGGTAGTGTTTCTTCAGGTCGCGGACCGAGAGCAGCGGCTCAGTCATCGGCGGGACCCACCTCGCTGTCGCCGCCTGTTGCGCCGTCGCCGGGGCCGTGCCCCTCGCTTCTCACTATCGAGGGGTTTCCGCCCGGCCCGTAGTGGACGCAGGAGACCTGCTGGTCCGGGGCGACCTCGACCTCCTCGGGCTGCTCGCCGGTGCGACACGCCTCCTCGGCGTACTCGCATCGGGGCGCGAAGCGACACCCGTCCGGCGGGTCGTGCGGATCCGGCAGCGTCCCCGGTATCCCCCCGCCGGTCCCGCCGAACTCCGGCAGGCACTCTAACAGCTGTTGGGTGTACGGGTGTGCGGGGCGATCGAAGATGTCGAGGACGTCGCCCCGCTCCATCACCTTCCCCGCGTACATCACGACGATCCGGTCGGCGATCTCCGCGACGACGCCGAGGTCGTGCGTCACAAACAGGACCCCCATGTCGAACTCGTCTTGGAGGTCGTCGAGGAGCCGCAGGATCTGCGCCTGGACCGTGACGTCGAGCGCGGTCGTCGGCTCGTCGGCGATGAGCAGGTCGGGGTCACCGACGAGCGCCATCGCGATCATCACGCGCTGTTTCTGCCCGCCGGAGAACTCGTGGGGGTAGTCGTCGAACCGCGAACTCGCGTTCGCGATCCCGACGCGGTCCATGAGGTCGACCGCCTTCGCGCGGGCCTCTTCGTCGGAGACGTCCCGGTGGATCTGGAGCGCTTCGGTGATCTGCCACCCGACGGTGTAGCAGTGGTTCATCGCCTCCTGGGGGTTCTGGAAGATGTGCGCGATCTCGTTGCCACGGATCTGCCGAAGCTCCGACTCGGGAAGCGACAGCAGGTCGCGGCCTTTGTACCGCACCGTCCCCTCGATATGCCCCGGCGGCGTCTTGATGATCTTGGTGATCGACTCCGTCGCGACCGTCTTTCCGGACCCGGACTCGCCGACGATACAGACGGTCTCCCCGGTCTCGACGTCGAAGTCGATCCCGTCGACCGCGGTGAGCGTTCCGTCGTCGGTGCTGAACGTCGTCGTGAGGTCTTCGACCTCGAGCAGTGGCTGATCGTCGGACGTCATGTGTTCTCCGCCTCCGCTTCGGGGTTCAACGCGTCCAACAGCGCGTCACCGAGGAAGTTGAACGCGAGGATGGTCAAGAACAGCACGATACCGGGCGCCAACACGATCCACGGAGCGAACGAGAGGTCGCTCCGGCCGGCGGAGATGAGCTGTCCCCACGAGGGGACCGTCGAGTCGCCGATGCCGAGGAACGCCAGTTGCGCCTCGAACAGCAGGAAGCCGGGGATCAGCAGCGTGAGCTGCGTGATGATGCTGCTCGCGACGTTCGGGACCACGTGGCCGCGGATGACGTGATACGTGCTTGCACCGCTGATCCGACTGGACTTGATGAACTCCTCTTCGGAGATCGACAGCGACTTGCTCCGGACGTACCGGGCCGTGCCGCCCCAGGCGAAAAGCGAGAAAACCACGATGAACATCCCGAGTCCCCCGCCGTAGATGTACAGGATGAGCAGGAACATCAGGAAGGTCGGGAACGAGAGGATGATGTCGACGAACCGCATCATGATCTCGTCGACCCAGCCGCCCGCGTACGCGCTCAGCGTCCCGAACGAGATCCCGATCGTCGCGACGATGGTCGTCGTGATGAAGGCGATCTGCATGCTGATCGTCATCCCGTAGACGATCATCGTGAACACGTCCTTGCCGGCGTTCGTCGTCCCGAGCGGGTGTTCCCACGTTCCGTAACACCGCCCGTTCATCACCTCGCCGACGCAGGTCGCCGGCGTCGTGTCCACGACGGAGGTGAACACCGGCGGCTGGTAAGCGATGAGCAGCTCCTGTTGGGGCGGGTCCATCACGATCGGTCCGACGATGCCGCCGACGAACACGACGCCGAGCCAGACGAGGCTCACGACCGCCGGGCGGTTTTGTTTGAACTCCTTCCAGTAGTACCGCGTCATTCGCGGGTTCTGGTACAGCGGTAAGACGAGGAACCAGAACGCCAGCAGGAGCGTGAAGATGAAAAAGAAGTCCACCGACTCGAGCCCTCGGTCGACCCCGACGAACTGGAACGTCGGGGTCCGCTCGCCGAGGAACTGCCAGTCGTACACGGCCAGCAGCACGAGCGGGAGCGTCGTCACCAGCATCCCGATCGAGTTGATGGACAGGTCGAACCTCCCCGACCGCGAGATCTCGTTCCAGTCGACTTGGTCGAACTCTTCGGATTTCTTAGTTGCCATCGTTGTTCGGTGAGTTATCTGTCATCGTAGCTGATTCGCGGGTCGAGTACGGTGAACACGATGTCTTCGAGGAGGTTCCCGACGACCGCGACGAACGTGAAGAACAGCGTCGTGCCCAACACGAGGTTCGTGTCCTGTGCGATCAGCGCCTTGTACGTCAGCCGGCCGAGCCCGGGGATCGCGAAGACGACCTCCACGAGCAGCGACGACCCGAGGAACAGCGCGAGCAGCTGACCGACCAGCGTCGTCGAAAGCGGAACGAGCGTCGGCCGCATGACGTGGTACGCGTACGCACGAAGCGGTGAGACGCCCTTCGCCTTCGCCGTCTTCATAAAGTCCGCGTTCTGGAACTCCGCCGACTCGTTCCGGGAGACCCGCATGACAGCCCCGATCGAGCCCGTGACGAGTACGAACACCGGTATCGTGAGCTGTACGGCGTTTTCGACGCTGAACACCGCCACGTCGGTGTTGTACGTGACGGGGATGAATTGGAGCCAGACGCCGAAGACCAGAAGCAGGATGATCCCGAAAAAGAAGTTCGGGATGGCGTATCCGAAGAACGCGAACCCTGTCGCGGCGTGGTCCTTCCAGCTGTACATGTTCGCAGCCGAGTACACGCCGACGAGCGGTCCAAGGATGATCGTGAGGATCGTCCACGGGATCGAGTACTGCGCGGTGTAGTACAGCGCGCTTCCGACCGCCTCGAGCACCGGTTGGCTCCGGCTCTCGGACCAGCCCCAGTCGAGCGTGTAGACGCCTCGGATGAAATCGAAGTACCGCACGTAGAGCGGCTGATCGAGCCCTCGGAGCTCTCTGACCCGCTCGGTCGCCTCTGCGGGGTTCCCCCCTTGGAGCGCCGCCTGCGTGGCCGCCTGCTGGACGTCGGGGTTCGGTGCGGCCGACAGCAGCAGAAACGTGATCGTGGTGATGACCAGCGATACAACTCCGGCCCAGAGAACGCGAGCGGTTACGTACCTTCCAAATCCCATGTTGATATGTTAAATGCCGTGTGGTCAGAACGAGTCGTCCTACTCGTATCTCCACGCCGGCAGGTTCCAGCCGTTCGAGAAGTTCTCGATCGGCCCCTCGAGTCCTTCGCGGTACCCGACCGTGCTGTCGGGGAACGCGAGCATGATGTAGGGCTGTTCCTCCGCGAGATTCGCGAACAGTTCCACGAGTGCGTCGGCCAGTTCCTCCTGCGAGGTCGCCGCCTGTGCCTGTTCGAACAGCGACTCCGCGTCGAACCCGGGGTAGTAGCCCACCGGGTTGTAGAACGCAGTCGGGCCGTCGAAGAAGGCGTTGTTGGTGATCGGGTTCCGCGGGTACGTGTTCAGCCCGAACACGACCGACATGTCCCAGTCCTGGCTGGTCGTGACGTTACGGGGGCCGGGATTGGTCGACGTGGGAGCGGTCCACTCGACCTCTTCTCCGTTCACCGTATCGACGAGTTCGTCCGGAACCTCGGTGACCTCGCCTTCGTCGTTCGTCTCCGGCGTGGGGAAGTCGCTCGTGGTCCAGTACTCGTTGTTAAACCTGGTGCCGTCGATGGCCTCGACGGTCACGTCGATGCCGAGGTTCTCGCCGAGCTCTTGTGCGATGAAATCGGCCATCAGCTGTTCCGTGTCTTGGCCCGCGCTGTGGTAGATGTCGAGCTGAATCTGGTCCCCGTCGGGGTTGACCATCGCGTCCCCGTCGAAGCCGTAGTCGTACTCTGACTCCGCGAACGCCTCTTCGGCCAGTCCGCGGGCCACCTCGCTACCGTAGTTCTCGCCGACGCCGAACTGCGGGATTTCCTCTTCCGGCGGGTAGAACTCGCTGAACCGAGGTTGCCACGTGAAATGCGTCTCGGCGAAGTCACGGAACACGCCCTGGATCAGTCCTTCCTTGTCGATCGCGGCCGCCATGGCCTGCCGGAACGGGGTGTGCCGGAACATGTTACCCGGACCGGTGTTCCACCCGTTGTCGCGCATGTTGACCGAGATCTTCTCGTTGTAGGGCTGCGGGATCCGGTTGACGTAGATCTCTTCGCTGTTCTGGTACGACTCGACCTGCTCCGGCGGAATCGCGGCCGAGTCGACCTCGCCCGTCTCCAGCGCACCGAGCCGCGAGGCCTCCTCTTCGATCACTCGGATCTCCGCCTCCTCGAAGTACGGCGCGTCGTTGAAGACGTCCGGAAGCTCGTCGACGTCTTGGAGGTAGTAGTCGTCGTTTCGGCTGTACCGAGTCCCGGCGTCCCGCTGCCACTCGTCGAGGACGTACGGACCGAGGTTTCCGGCGAACTGGAGTTCGAGAAGCTCCTCGTCTTCTTGGAGACCCTCCGTGTCTTCCTCTTCGACGTACGGTTCGAGGAGTTCCTGCGGGATCGGGTACAGCAGCGGGTCGTAGCTCTCGGGCCAGAGGAGCGACGGGCTCTCCAGCGTCGCCTCGAACTCGTACTCACCGGTCTCCTCGACGGTGACGCCCTGCCAGCTCGTCGTCGCGGCCGAGTTCGCCCAGCTGCTCTGATGGACCTCCTGAATCAGGTAGACGAAGTCGCTCGCGGTCACCTCGCCGTAGGGATCGCTGAACTCGAGACCCTCGCGGACCTCGAACGTCCACACTTCACCGTCTTCGGTGGACATGTCGTAGAGCAGGGGAACGTACTCATTGTTCTCGTCGAACGTGTACCCCTGATCGAGCGTCCGAGCGATCGCGTTCCCGGCGCCGTTCTCGGTGTTGTATATCGGATTAAGCGTGGTGAACGAGGCGGCGCTCGCCGTCGCGTACACGTCCTGTTGCGTGGTCGCATCGCCGCCGTCACTGCCGTCGTCGGTGTCGTTGCCGTCGCCGCCGCCGCCGCCGCCGCCGTTTCCGGAGCAGCCGGCAAGCGTTACCGCGCCGGCGAGGCCGAGCGCGGAGAGCCATTGCCGCCGGTTGACGTGTCGGGGATCGTCACCATCTTCCATGTCTCGAGATGACATACACCATGCTACGAACGCGTATACAAAAAACTTCAGACTCACTATCATATCTCCGATAGATCTGTCGGTTTACTCAGATATGGGGGCTCTCTTGCCTTCGTTCGATACTTCGGGGTTAGATAATGTAGAATATCTCTTATCTGAGTGTCTCGAGACCCGCTTCTGTGAGAACGCGTCGACGCGGTCGCCGTTTACTCACCGCCGGGTTGAGGTCACCACTCGTCGCGGGACTTCGCCGACTGTCGAGGCCTGCGACCGGCGACCGCGGACCGTTTCACCACGCGTGACCGGGTTACGGTTCGTCTGGGAGAGCAATCTCACGGGGTTCCGCCAACATGAACTCCGTCCGTCGCGCCGCGTCTCTCGATCCGATACACGGCGACATTGTTGTGCCAAAGCTGACGTATTCTGAAGCAGTATCATTTCAAATCGCAAATATTGATTCATTCCATAATCATTATTCATGTCTGATTGTCACCTGCTGAGCCTGTCCATTCCTATTTCAAACTTGTTTTCGTCGTATAAATTGAATTTGTCCAATTATGAGTGTTGAATACGGTTTACCGACGTATCGTAACATATTATAGTAGTCAGTTGTAGCATGTTGTATGCCAAGTCGGCACAACGCATCTAACAACAATCAAACTATAAATCGACGCAACGTTATCGCCACCATCGGAGCGGCTGGAGCGGCCAGCCTGGCCGGGTGTGGCGGCCAATCCGACGGCGGTGACGGCGGCGACGGTTCGGATGGCAGCGACGGCGGCGACGGAGAGCTCTTCCCCCTCGACGTTCAGCTCGAAGTCAACGCCGACAACAGCGACCGGCTCCAGATGGTCGAGCTGATCGCCGAGTCGATGGAGCAGACCGGCTACTTCAACACGACGGTCGAGACGTACGAGTGGAACACGTACGTCGGTCGCGTGCTCGACCCCGAGTACCAGAACAACGGGTACGTTCCCTGTATCGGGCTGTCTGGGACGTTCAACCCCGGGAGCTTCTGTAACGCCCTCCACCACTCGAGCAACATCGGCGCGTGTTGTAACCTCAACGGGATCAGCGACTCCGAGCTGGACGAGATGATGGACGACGCGCGGTACGGCGTCGAGGTGGCCGAGGACTCCGAGCTCCGCGGCGAGCGCTACGACGAGGTCTGGAACTACCTCGCCGAGGAGCGGTACAGCTCGATCACCCACTTCAACCTCGCCACCTCCGTCTCGAACACCGACATCCACGGGTTCGAGATGTGGCCCTTCCAAGAGGGGATGTACAGCTACAACATGTTCGCGCCGCAGGACGAGCAGATCATGTGGATCGACCGCGATAACGCCGCGGGCGACTCCGACCTCTCGGATCTCACCGAGGGCGGGACGATGTCCATCGCCATCGGCGCGAACATCGAGTCGTTCGACCCGCCGCACAGCAGCGACACGACGTCGACGCTGGCGCAGGGCTTCATCTACGAGGGCCTGATCGCCAACGACACGCAGGGTAACGTCCACCCGTGGCTCGCCGAGAGCTACGAGCTGATTGACACGACCGACGTCGACCGGACCGCGTACGCGGACTACATGTCGACCGTCGGCACGACCGAGGAGGGCGCGGTCGACACGGACGAGCAGGTCATCGTCCAGCACCCCGAGGACAGCCCCGCGGAGGACGACGAAGTTCGCGTTCTGCTCCCGGACGACGCCGTCGAGGCGGCCGAAGACGGTACCTACGGGATGCAGTACCGGTACAACCTGCAGGAGGGCGTCGAGTTCCACAACGGCGACGAGCTCACAGCGGAGGACGTAGTCGCGACCTACGAGTACGCCGAGAACTCCGTGCTGGCCCCGCAGACGTTCGACTCGGTGCTAACCGCGGTTGAGGTCGACGAGTACACCGTCGACATCTACGCCCAAGTCGCCGACGCCGAGGCTGAGCGTTCGCTGCCCGCATTGAGTATCCTCAACGCCACGCAGATCGGGGAAGTCGAGAAGGGTACCATCGACCCGCGGGAGGGTAACACTCCCATCGGAACGGGCCCCTACGAGTTCTCCGAGTTCGAGGACGAGCAGTACTTCGAGGTCACGAAGTTCGACAACTACTGGACCGAACAGAAGGGCGTCAGCGAGGCGTTCAGCTGGTTCGACGGCTCCAGCGACTTCCCGGACGGCCCGGTCATCGACGGCTTCGAGGTCGAAATCGTTCCCGACGACTCCACGCGATCCGGTGCGCTCCAGAACGGGGAGATCGACTCCACGTACGGCCTGAACTCGTCGACGCTCGACGAGTTCGACTCCTCGGAGGACTTCCTCCTCTACGAGATCGAGACGGGCGGCTACGAGTACATCCAGTACCCGGTCAACGTCGCGCCGTTCGACGACGCGCGCCTGCGGCAGGCGATCAACCACCTGATCCCGCGCGAACGGATCGTCGAGAACGTGTTCAGCGGCTACGGTCGTCCGGCGTGGACGCCCATCCCGCAGCTGGCACAGGGGAGCGGGACCGCCGACGCCGAGGCCTTGGAAGACGAACTTCGGCCGATGAACGAGTACAACGTCGAACGCGCCGAAGAGCTGCTCGAGCAGGTCGCCGCGGACAACTGAGGCGTTCCGCGGAGACACCGTTTCGATCACACAAATGACCTCATTACGTCTACTGACAACTGAACCCGCCGTGAGACCCACGCAACGATGAGCCTCCAACGCTTCATACTGAAACGAACGCTGTCGATCATCCCGATCATGTTCGGCGTCTCGGTGATCACGTTCGGGCTGTTCCACCTGACTCCCGGCGACCCGGTCACCCGACTCGTCGCGTTGAATCCGGACGTGAGCGCGGCCGAAGAGGCCGCGCTCCGCGAGCGGTGGGGACTTTCCGGCCCGGTGTGGCAGCAGTACCTCGAATGGATCTCGAACGTGCTCGTCGGCGACTTCGGTCTGGAGCTCCAGACGGGCCGTGAAGTCTCCGACATCGTGTGGAGACGGCTTCCCGAGACCATCGCGCTCGGTCTCTTCGGGTGGGCGTTCGCGCTGATCATCGCCATCCCCGCGGGGATCTACGCCGCGGTCAACAAAGACCAGCTCGGGGACACCGTCAGCCGCTTCCTCGCCCTGTCCGGGATCTCGATCCCGAACTTCTGGCTCGGGCTCATGTTGATCCTGATATTCTCGCTGTATCTGGGTCTCTTCCCCGTGTTGGCCCCTTCGAGGCAGTCCCTCATCTCTCCTGAGATGCTGTGGTATCTGCTCCTCCCGGGGATCACCATCGGGACCGCCTCGGCGGCGAGTATCATGCGCGTGATGCGGACCTCGATGACGGAGGAACTGAACAAGGAGTACGTCACAGCCGCCCGCGCGAAGGGGCTTCCCGAGCGGACGGTGATCCTCAAACACGTACTGCGGAACTCCCTCATCTCGGTCGTCACGCTCGCGGCGACGCTCACGGCGTCCATCGTGGCCGGTTCGGTCGTCGTGGAAACCGTGTTCAACTGGCCGGGACTGGGACGGGAGTTCATTAACGCTATCAACCAGCGGGAGATCAACGTCGTGATGGCGATCACCCTGTTCACCGGGTTCTTCGTCATTCTCGCCAACCTCGTTGCCGACATCGTGTACGCAGCGCTCGACCCGAGGATCCGATATGACTGACCGACACACTCACGACGAACGCGGCCGGATCCGCATCTCCGGTTTCGATTCGGACCGCGTCAGAGACCGAGAGCCGATGTCCGACTGGACCGACGAATCGAGCGGCGAAACGGTCGGTCGCTGGCGGCGCGGCTTCCGGAAGTTCAAGCGGAACCGCTCCGCGATGGGCGCACTTCTCGTCGTCCTCGTGATGGCGCTGGCGTCGTTCTTCGCACGTCCTATCGAGATGTTCGGCGTGGTCGTCCAGCCGTTCTCGCTGGCGCCGTACGACCCGACGACGATCCTGTATCTGGGCGTCGATTCGAGCGTGAACGTGTACGACCCGCCGTCGTGGCAGTACCCGATGGGCGTCGACGGCTCCGGCCGCGACCTGTTCTCGCGGCTCCTCGTCGGCGGCCGGTACAGCCTCTCGATCGGGTTCGTCGTCGTCGCGCTGACGGCCTCCTTCGGGCTGATCTACGGCTCCGTCTCGGGCTACTACGGCGGGAACGTCGACGAGCTGATGATGCGGATCGTCGACACCATCTTCGCGTTCCCCGGACTCATCCTGGCGCTCATCATCGTCGCCATCCTCGGCGGCGGCTACTGGCAGCTCGTCTTAGCGTTCAGCCTCTTCGGCTGGGCCGGGTACGGCCGCCTCGTGAGAGGAGAAGTGCTGAAGATCAAAGAAAACGAGTACGTGCTGGCGGCGAAAGCGCTCGGCGCGCGCGACCGCTCGGTGGTGTTCAGACACATCGCGCCGAACGCGATGCCGCCGCTCATCGTTCTGGCGTCGCTCAACATCGGTAGCGTCGTCATCGGCGTCGCCGCGCTCGGGTTCCTCGGCCTCGGGTTAGACCCCAGCTCGGCCGAGTGGGGAACGATGCTGAACGCGACGCGGTCGACGCTGATCCAGGGACCGGGCGGACAGATCCCGTGGTGGGCGACGGTGTATCCCGGCGCGGCGATCTTCATCTTCGTGATGTCTATGAACATGATCGGTGACGGTATCAACGACGCACTGGACGCACAGCAGACGGGTGTCGGTCGCGGGGGTGAAGAGTAGTGGCGCTGCTCGAAGTGAAGGACCTCACCGTCCGCTTCTACACGCAAGAGGGCGTGGTAACCGCTGTCGACGACCTCTCGTACCGCATCGAGAAGGGCGAAAAGTTCGGCGTCGTCGGCGAGAGCGGGGCGGGCAAAAGCGTCACCGCGCTCTCCGTACTGCGGCTGATCGACAGCCCCGGTCGGATCGAGAGCGGCGAGATCCTGTTCAAAGGGCAGGACCTGCTGGAGATGTCCGAGTCGGAGATCCGCTCGATCCGCGGCAACGAGATCTCGATGATCTTCCAGGACGCGCAGACCGCGCTCAACCCGGTCTACACCGTCGGCGGGCAGATCGCGGAAGCGATCGAACACCACTTGGACTACTCCTCGAAGGAGGCGAAAGCGCGGACGATCCAGCTGCTCGACCGCGTCGGCATCCCGGAGGCCGAGGAACGGTTCTCCGACTACCCGCACGAGTTCTCGGGCGGGATGCAACAGCGGGCGATCATCGCGATGGCCCTCTCGTGTGACCCCGACCTCATCGTCGCGGACGAGCCGACGACCGCGCTCGACGTGACGATCGAAGCGCAGATCCTCGACGAGCTCAGGGAGCTGGCCGACGAGTTCGACACGGCGATCCAGCTCATCACGCACGACCTCGGCGTCATCGCCGAGGTCTGCGACCGCGTCATGGTGATGTACGCCGGGAAACCGGTCGAGAAGGCGCCCGTCGAGGAGCTGTACTACGACCCCAAACACCCGTACACGGTCGGGCTCATGAGCTCAATACCACGCGTGAACGACAAGCGGGATCGGCTTCAGACCATCCCGGGGGTGATGCCCGACCTCGTCGAGCTCCCGTCCGGGTGTAGCTTCCACCCGCGCTGTCCGTTCGCCGAGGAAAAGTGTACCCGGACGGAGCCGCCGCTCACCGACGTGGACTCGGGCGAGGAGGCAACGCTCGGCACCGAGCACTCGGCCGCCTGCCTCGAGTACACGGAGGGGCTCTCGCAGGGGCTCACCTACTCTGTCGAGACGACCGGGCCGGCGGACGGCGCCGCCGCGCAGTACGTCGACGGTGATCGCGATGAGTAGCGCCGACCCGATCCTCCGCGTCGAGGGGTTAGAGAAGTACTACGACTCGACCGGAGGGTTCATCGACAAGCTCCTCGGCCGGTCGCAGTGGGTGAAAGCGGTCGACGGCGTCGACCTCGAACTCCGCGAGGGCGAGACGCTCGGCGTCGTCGGCGAGTCCGGGTGCGGCAAGACGACGCTCGGCCGGAGCATGCTCCGCCTGATCGAACCCACGGGCGGCTCGGTCTACTACAAGGGCGAGGACATCACGGACCTGTCCAGTTCGGACCTCCGGAACCTCCGGAAGGACATCCAGTACATCTTCCAGGACCCGTTCTCCAGTCTGAACCCCCGCCTGACCGTCGGCGACATCATCGGGGAGCCGCTGGACATCCACGACATCGCGTCCGGGGAGGAGCGGAAAGAGCGGATCTACGAACTGCTCGAGACCGTCGGGCTGAACCCGAGCCACGCGAACCGGTACCCGCACGAGTTCTCCGGCGGCCAGCGGCAGCGGATCGGCATCGCCCGCGCGCTCGCCGTCGACCCCGAGGTCATCGTCTGTGACGAGCCGGTCTCCGCGCTCGACGTGAGCGTTCAAGCGCAGATCCTCAACCTCATGGAGAACCTCCAAGAGGAGTTCGGGCTCTCGTACGTGTTCATCGCGCACGACCTCAGCGTCGTCGAACACATCTCCGACCGGATCGCGGTTATGTACCTCGGGGAGGTAGCCGAGATCGCGCCGACCGAAGAGGTGTTCGAACCGCCGTATCACCCGTACTCGGAGGCGCTCCTCTCGGCGATCCCCGAACCGGACCCGCTCTGGGAGGGGGAACAGATCTTCCTCTCCGGCACCGTTCCCTCTCCGCTGAACCCGCCGTCTGGCTGCCGGTTCCACACCCGGTGTCCGAAGGTGATCCGCGACGCCGACTACGACCTCTCACAGGAGACGTGGCGGTCGGTCATGGACATGAAGCTCCGGACGCGAGAGGCGGACTCCGTCGGATCGGTGACCGCGGAGCTCGAAGGCGAGGTGACAGGATCCCGGACGTCCCCGACCGACGCATCGCGCGAGCAGTTCGGTGAGATGGTCCGCACCGAGTTCGACCTCCCGGAGCGCCTGCCGGACGACGACGCGGAGGCCGCGGTGTCGGAGGCGATCGACCTGCTCCGCGACGAGGAGCTCTCCGAGGCGGCGACGTCGTTGGAGGACGCGTTCACCTCGCCGTGTTCGACGCACGAACCGGACGCCTACGAGGTGAGCGAGAACCACCACATCTCGTGTCTCCGGTTCGACGACCGGTTCGACTCCGAGCGGGAGCTGTTCGGTAACGCGGCGTAGCCGCCGCCAGCCGTCTCGGTCGCCCGGCGTCGACCGCGTCGGCCGTGCGGCGTAATGTTTTATCGTTCGCTCCTCGTAGCTACCCTAATGCGTCGGATCTACGAGTCGAACGCCCTCCACCGCGACGACGAGGAGGCACACGCCCCGTCGGAAAAGGAGCGACCGACCAAGCTACAGGCGCTGCGGTCGGTCCCGTCGTCGACGCTGAGCGACCTGCTGATCCCGCGACGGCTGCGTCACCTCCCGGTGTCGGTCGCCGTCGAAACGCCGGAAGACGAGTACGGGGTTGGCGAACCCGTCCCCTTCACGGTGACCCTCCGCAACCGCTTGCCGCTCCCGATATCGATCCCGACGGTCTCGCCGCTCCTCTGGGAGTGGACGGTCGACGGCAACGTCGAGGCGGCCGAGGTTCCGATTCGGGACCCGCCCGACGAGGAGGGGACACTGTCGTTCGATCGCGGGGAGCGCAAGGAGTTCCGGAAGCGGTGGGACCAGCTGTTCAGGGTCTCGGAACGGGAGTGGGAGCCGGCGGACGCCGGGAGCCACACCATCGGCGTCGCGGTCAACGCGACGGACGCCGAGACGCGCGGCCTGACAGACGAGACGACGGTACGGATCGTCCGCTGACTCGGCGGCACTCGCTTTCTCGCCCGTCTCACTCGCCTCCTCGCCCGTCCCACCGAGTTCAGTTCTCGGTCTCGGCGTCGCCGTCCGGGCGGACCGCTTCCGCGCTTCCGCTCCGACCGTGCCGGAGACAGCTGACGGTGCCGGTCGTCACCCGTTCCGCTCCCGCGTCCGCCGGCCGGTCGACGGCCGCCGGGGCCTCGCGTTCGCAGACGCTGGTGAAGGCGGCGGCCAGCGTCTCGTCCGCGGCGTCGACGTCGCCGGCCGCGAGCGCCGCGGCCGCGTCCTCGACCGCGGCCTCCGCGTCGGGGTCGGGGAGCTCTTCCGCTAGGCCGACGGCGCGTCGAACTGTCGCTGCGGTGCGTCCCTCGCCGGCGCGGTCACCGCCCGTCCCCGTCTCGCTTTCGGGGTCCCCGACGGCGGCCTCCGGAAGCTCTCCCGCTTGGACCGAGAAGCGAAAGCCCGCGATCGCCCGCCAGGTCGACTCCGACACCGAGAGGTCCGCCGGCGGGATCACGTCGGGGCACCGGGGATGGAACCGACAGCCTGAGGGCGGATCGCTCGGGTTCGGGACCGTGTCCGTCAGCGGCCGCCCGAGCTCTCGGTCCGTCGGGTCGAGGGAGGGGACGGAGGAGAGCAACACCCGCGTGTACGGGTGTGCCGGGTCCGCCAACACGGAATCGGTCGCGCCTCGCTCGACGATCTCGCCGAGGTACATGACCGCGACCCGGTCGCAGCTCCGTCGGATCACGTCGAGGTCGTGGCTGACGAACAGGACGGCGATGTCGAACTCGCGCCGGATCCGGTCCAGCAGGTCGAGGATCTCGGACCGGACCCTCGCGTCCAGCGCGCTCGTCGGCTCGTCCGCGACGATGAGGTCGGGGCTGACGACGAGCGCCCGCGCGATCGAGATCCGCTGTTTCTCGCCGCCGGAGAACTCGTGGGGGTAGCGGTCCGCGTCGTCTCCGGAGAGCCCGACGCGTTCGAGGATGTCCGCGACGATCGCGTTCCGCCGCTCGGCGTCGTCGAGACCGTGGATCCGGAGGGGTTCGGCCACCGCCTCTCCGACCGTCATCCGCGGGTCGAGCGCGTCGTTGGGGTCCTGAACGATCAGCTGCGCGCGGCGGCGGAACGCGTCGCGCTCCTCGCCCGTCAGCTCCGACACCGGCTCGCCGTCGAACCGGACCTCGCCGGCAGTCGGCTCTTCGAGCCCCAAGACGGTGTGCGCCGTCGTCGTCTTGCCGCTCCCTGACTCGCCGACGATCCCGAGGGCCTCCCCGCGCTCGACGTCGAAACTCACGCCGTCGACGGCGCGGACGCGGCCGACTTCGCGACGGAGCAGCCCGCGGGTGATCGGGTAGTGCTTCTTCAGGTCGCGGACCGAGCAGATCGGGTCCCCGCTCATCGCGGCTCGCCCTCCGCGTTTGGGGTCGCCGTCGATGACGACTCCGCGATCTCGCCCTCCGACTCTCGCTCCGCTCGGCTGTCCATCGGCGACGTCGCGTTTTCGCGGATCGGTGACGGGTCCCCGTCCGCCCCGTAGTGAACGCACGACGCCGCGTGGGCGGCCGCCCCGGAGACCCGGTGGAACGGCGGCTGCGCGCCGCCGGCGCACTCGTCTATCGCGTGCGGGCACTCCGCGCGGAACCGGCAGCCGTCGGCCGGGATCTCGCCGCGAGCGGTCCGCTCGTCGATAGACGGTCCATCGGTCTCCCCGTAGCTGTCGAACAGCGCCTGGGTGTACGGATGGGAGGGCTCGCCGAACACCGCCTCGACGGGTCCCCGCTCGACGATTGTGCCGCCGTACATGACCAGCACGCGATCGGCGACGGCGGCGACGACTCGCAGGTCGTGGGTCACGAGCAGGATGCTCGTCCCGTCGCCGACGATCGACCGGAACAGGTCGAGCAGCCGCGCCTGTACCGTGACGTCCACCGCGGTCGTCGGCTCGTCGGCGATGAGCAGGTCCGGGTCGCCAGCCAGCGCGACCGCGATGGCGAGTCGCTGTTGCATCCCGCCCGAGAACTCGTGCGGATAGCTGTCGAGGCGCTCCCTCGCACGGGGGATGCCGACCCGCCGGAGCAGATCGACCGCGCGGCCTCGCGCCGCCGACCGGCTCACGTCCTCGTGGATCCGTATCGACTCCGTCACCTGCTCGCCGACGGCGTACACCGGATCGAGCGCGCTCTGCGGGTTCTGGAACACGTGGGCGATCCGACGCCCCCGGATCGACCGCAGTTCCGTCGCCGACCGATCGATGACGGACTCCCCGTCGAACTCGACGGCGTCGGCCGACACCTCAGCCGGCGGTTGGGGGACGAGCCCGGTGAGCGACTCGCAGGTGACGCTTTTGCCGCTGCCGGACTCGCCGACCAGACACACCGTTTCGCCCCGGTCGACGTCGAAGCTCACCCCGTCGACCGCGTGGAGCCATCCGCCGTCTGTCCGGATCCGCGTCCGGAGGTCCCGCACGGAGAGAAGCGGGGTCTCGACGGGGCCGTCGCGTCGGCGGCTCACGAGCGGTCACCCCTCGGGTCGAGCGCGTCCCGAACGCCATCTCCCAGCGTCTTGAACGCGACGAGCGTCGCCGTCAGCGCGGCGGCCGGGAGCGTCGAGGCCCACCAGATCTTGTAGGCGGGCTGTTCGGCCCGCTCCTGGAGCTGTCCGGCGATCGCCGCGTTGCTCGACTCGCTGATCGTCGACCCCCACGAGTAGGTGCCGACCTCGTGGAACCCGAGGAAGGCGACGCCCGCCTCGATGAGGACGAACAGCGCAAGCAGCTGGAACACGGCCGGAACGAGCGTGTTCGTGCTGTTGGGAATGATGTGTCGCCGAGCGACGTACGCTCCGGACGCCCCGAGGCTCCGAGCGACGAGGACGTACCCCTCCCCGCGGCGCTGGATCACCTCGCTTCGAACCAGCCGGGCGATCCCGCCCCAGCTGAGCAGTCCGAACGTCGCGAGCAGCAACAGCAGCGAGGGCCCGTAGTAGGCGTAGCCGATGAAGTACAGAAGCAGCGCCGGGATACACAGCTGAACGTCGACGTACGCCGAGAGCAGGTCGTCGACGACGCCGCCGCGGATTCCCGCGACGACGCCGACCGCCGCGGCCAGCGGAACGATGAACGCCGCCGAGATGACGGTCACGTACGCCGCGGTTCGGGCGCCCGCTATCAGGAGGAAGCCGAGCGGGTGCCCGCGCTTGTTCGTTCCGAGGGGGTACTCCCACGTCCCGTGACACACCCGGTCGAACGCGCCGCCCGTCTCGACGCCGAGACACTCCTGCGGGGGGACCGTACTGGCGAATCCCACCGGCGGGTGGAAGGCGTGGTGGAACCGGAGCGGCGGGGAGCCGCCGAGCGCTGGACCGGCCACCCCGACCGCGAGGAGCCCGGCGACGAACGCGCTCGAGAGCGCCACCGCGGGTCGCCGTCGAAGCGCGTCGAAGAGCGAGACTCGCCGCCGCCGGAGCCGCTTCGCGAACGGGATCACGCCGTAGGCGGCGACGACCGTCGCGGCGAGGAGGAACACCCAATCGACGGTCGCCGGCCGCAGGTCACCGATCAGATACGGCCCCGCCGACAACCACTGATACGCCCGGACGAGGGCGATAAGCGCCACACCGACGACCAGCGCCGCCCGCTCGGCCGTGACGGTTCGCTTCGACCGTTGAATATCGTCCCAATCGAGGTCTTCGAACTGCGGAGCGTCTTCTGTTGGCGGCATATGGAGGGTAACCGTAGTATCGACGGACGGACGTTAAAACCACCTGCCCGATTCGCGACGCGACGGCAACTAGTATCTCCCCCTCTCCGTGAATCGGCGACTCGCGGCGGACACGCCCCTGATTTAATATCTTCGCGTTCGTGGTGCCCGCAAACGTGTCCTCCGCATCGATCTCGAAGCCTCGGCCGGCCCTCCCTCCAGATACCGCTCACGCGACGACGCGCGCGCCGAACCCGGGTGCGATCCGATGAACCCGCTCCGGATCCTCGCGAAGCGGGCGCTCATGGGTCTCGTGACCGCTTGGGCCGTCCTCACGACGATATTCGCGCTGTTCACGCTCACCGAAGACTGGGTGTTGTCCGGGCAGATCGGCGTCGCCAGGTTCGCGGGCGAGAACGACCCCGACGCGCTCGCGGAGATCAGAGCGGAGTACTTCGCGGCGCGCGGCCTCGACAGGCCGCTTACCGAGGTGTACGTCGACTGGCTCGGAAACATGGTCACCCTCGACTGGGGGAGCTCGATGTCGACCGGCGAACCGGTGTTTCCGCTCGTGATGGAAGCGGCCGCCCGGACGGCCGCGTACGTCGTCCCCGCGATCGGCTTGGCCGTCGTCTGCGGGGTCTCGATCGGGATGTTCGCCGCGCTGTACCCGGAGAGCCGCGTCGGGTCCGGCGGCGTCGCGACGGCCTATCTGCTCTTCGCCCTGCCCGGCTTCTGGCTCGGCGGGATGCTCTTCTCGCTCACGCTCGACGGGCGGCTGGACCGCTCGCCGCTCCTCTTCGATCACCTGCTCCCGATCGGACTGACGTTCACGGCGCTGCTCGGGGGATACGTCAGCTACTCGCGGGCCCACTCGCGGGAGTACGCCACGGCGGAGTTCGTCTCGCTCGTCAGGGCGAAGGGCGCCTCGGGGTACCGCGTCGCCGCTCACGTCGTCCGAAACGCCGCCATTCCGTTCTTCTCGATGTTGTTCACCGAGGCGATCGGACTGCTCGTCCTCGCGGCGTTCGTGACGGAGGTCCTGTTCGGCATCGAGGGGTTCGGCCTCCTGCTGTTGCGGGCGGTCGCCGACCGCGATCTCCCCGTGCTTCTCGGCGGGACCATCGTCGTGATCGCCGTCGGCGTGATCGGGACCATCGTTCAGGACCTGGCGTACGGCTACCTCGACCCGCGGGTCGAGATGGGGTGAGGTCCGCCCAAAGCGCGGTCAGGGCGTTATGCCCGTGTCTTCGCCCGGCGTCGCGACCTTTTCCGGGTCGAGTTCGAGGATGTGTTCGCCGCAGTCCGCACAGCGGATCGCGACGACCTCGTGGGCCATACAGCAGGACTCGACGGTGTCGGCGGTCGCCGCGACGTCGCCGCCGCACACCGGGCACGAAGCGTGGAACGACCGGAGCGACTGGAGGATCGAGAGCCGCTGTTCGGCCGGCACGTCGAGCCACCGGTCGGTGCGCTCGATGAGGGCGAGGTGCGACGCCACGTCCGCGAGGTACGCGCCGTCGCCCGGCCACTTCCGGACGCGTCGCAGGACGGTCACCGCGGGATACGACCGGTCCTCGAAGGCGACGTCGTCCGGACTCACGCCGAACATCTCGGCGAGCGTCTCCGCCCGCACCTCCTCGCGTTCGAGCGAGGCGACGCGCGACTCGACCGCCTCAGCGAAGTCGTCCTCGAAGATCAGGTCCTCGCCGTCGTCCGTCGGCTCGACGACGGCGACGTCCAGGAGGAACTCGATCGGATCCACGGCGTTCTCCCGCTGGTCGCGGATTCGCTCTATCGTCTCGAACTCCGGTTCGTCGGCGTCGACCTGCTCTGCGGTCTCGGCGTCGGCCGCTTCGTCGGCGTCGCTACCGGCCCGGCCGGTGGTCTCGTCGACCGTCCCGTCCGGTTCGAACGTGGTCACCGTCACCTCGCCGGACCGCGCGGTCGACACCTCCTCCCAGCCGTCCCTGGGTCCCTCGGGGGCCTTCCCGAACAGTCGGAGCACGCGGTCTGGGAGGTACCGCTTCGTGAGTTCCGGCGTTCCGGGTACCAGGTATCCCCGGTAGTAGATGCTCCCCAGCGACGCGACCAGCACGACCGCCGCGGCCACCGGCCCGAACACCGCGGCCGCTGCGGTCAGCGCGAGGGCGAGAATCCCGTTCAGAACGGTACACGGGACACACCGGTTCGCTCCGGTGTACTCCGGCTCGCGGATCCTGTCTCGTAACGACGTGCCACGGGAGCTCATGTTCACGAATGTTCCCGGAACGATAAAAACGGCCGGTATCCCGGATCGAATCGCCCGAAAATCCCGTCTCTGCCGGCGTTTCGACG
The DNA here is from genome assembly GCF_900102375.1 of Halorubrum xinjiangense. Lineage (GTDB taxonomy): Archaea > Halobacteriota > Halobacteria > Halobacteriales > Haloferacaceae > Halorubrum > Halorubrum xinjiangense. The sequence goes on along the minus strand of NZ_FNBO01000001.1, from coordinate 132,678 downwards.
CGATCAGTCGCCGGCTTCGTCGGCCGCCTCGCGCCGCGCCGGTTCGTCGTCGCGCCCGGAGCCGCGGTCTTCGGGGGCGTCGGGGCTCGCGTTCTCGGACGGTCGATCCGATGTCTCGTCGCTGACGGCGCGTTCATAGCGCGCGATCTGCTCTTGGTGGAGCGAGTGGATCATGTCCGCGAGGAACCCGAACACGAGCAGCTGGATCCCGAGGATCGTCGCGCCGACCGCGCCGACGGCGACCACCTCGTGGCTGATACCGAACGCGAGGTACCGGTACAACACGAACGCCGCCATCGCTATCCCCGCCGCGGTCGACGCCGCGCCGACGCTCCCGAAGTAGAACAGCGGGTTGTTCGTCTTCGCCTTCCGGTACAGCTCCAAGAAGATCACCCCGCCGTCGCGGATCGGGTGGAGATTCGTCGCCGAGCCGCCGGGGCGCTCTCGGTACGTGATCGGGACAACGGAGACGGGGACGCGGTTCTTCACGCATTCGACGGCCATCTCCGTCTCGATCCCGAACCCGTCCGCGGTGAGGTGGAGCCGCCGGAACGACTCGCGGGTGAACGCGCGGTACCCCGAGAGGATGTCGCGGTAGCCCTCGCGGTGGATCGTCCGGAACGCGAGGTTGATCAGGCGGTTGCCGATCCGGTTGAGTCGGGTCATCGCGCCCGGGCGCATGTCCGCGAACCGGTTGCCGATGACGTGCTCGGCCTCGCCGTCGAAGAGCGGGTCGAGCATCGCCGCCGCGTCGTCGGCGTCGTAGGTGGCGTCGGCGTCGGCCATCAGCACGTACGGCGCCGCGACGTGGTCGCGGACCGCCTCCCTGACTGCCTGTCCCTTCCCGCGGCCCGACTGCTCGACGACGCGCGCGCCGGCCTCGCGGGCTATCGACTGCGTCTCGTCGGTCGACCCCCCGTCGATCACGAGGACATTCTCGAACCCGGCGTCGCGGAAGCCCGTGACGACGCGTGCGACCGTCTCGGCCTCGTTCATCGTCGGCAACAGGACGCAGACGTCGTCGTGATCGCTCATCAGGCGAGCGATCACGCGGGAGTCGCTAAACTCTGTCCCTCCCGGTCGCGGCCGGGGGCCGCCCGCACCGCCGCTAGGGGCCACCCGCAACGCCGCCGCCCCTGCGGGTGCTGCGGTCACCCACACGCTCATGTATGTGAGCATTGATCGTGGTTGTATGTCACATCCACCGGACGACCACGCCGACGAGCTGCTGAGCGCCGCCCGCACGGCGACGGGCGACGAGCTGCGGAGCCTCACGTACTTCACCGAAGACGACGTCGAGCAGCTGTACCTCCGCAGCGACCTGAGCCGGACCGCCGACCTGATCGGCTTCGCGGAGAACGAGCGGCACGGGTTCCACGCGCAGACGATGTACGCGGACACCCAGCTCGGCGAGTACCAGTTCACGGTTCGCGTGTTCGAGAACGGCTACCTCACGCGCGTGATCGCCAACGACCACGGCGTGTGGGTGACCACCGACTCGATGGAGATGGATCGGTTCGAGGAGCTGGCGAGCGCGCTCGCGTCGCTCCTCCGGTCGTTCGACCCCGCTTGACTCCGTGCCGGCTCCGCGACAACGTCACCCGAGGTGGCTCTCGAACTCGCCGACCAGCTCGTCGGCGTCGACGGGCTTCGTCACGTAGCCGTCGGCGCCCGCCTTCACCGCCTCCATCATCTTCTCCTGCTGGTCGACGCTCGTACACATCACGATCACCGCGTCGGGCCGCTGCTCTTTGATCGTCGCGGTCGCTTCGATCCCTGTCACCTCCGGCATCACGACGTCCATCGACACCGCGTCGGGCTCGTACGCCTCGAAGAGTTCGACCGCCTCTGCGCCGTTTTCCGCCTCGTCGACGACCTCGAATCGGTCCTCCAGCGCGTCCCGGACGACGGTCCGCTGGAAGGAGGAGTCGTCGACGACGAGCACCCGCTCGGTCATACAGTGTATCCCGGCCTGACCGATATAAGCGCGCGGATCGCATGAGACGGACGGCGCGAATCACTCAGCAAGATAGGCTCGAATCACTCGGCACGCGGGGTTCGAACGCGGTCGGGGATAGGGCGCGACTCGGTGTCGGGAGTGCGACCCCTTCTCGAACGCTATCCCTTGTATATTCGATAAAGCATATAATGAACATGGGAACAAGGTTAAGGTGTATCCCGCGATACGGTCGCGTATGGAAACGCGGAAGGTCCAGCGGTTGGGGCCGTCGACGCTGGCGATGACTCTCCCGGCCGAGTGGGCGCAGGAACACGGCGTGAACAAAGGCGACGAGGTGTCGCTGCGGATGGGTGGCAAGGGGACGCTCACGGTGCTTCCCGAGTCCGTGAGCACGGAGGAGTCGGAGGCCGTCATCAACGCGGACGGCCTCGACGCGCGGTCGCTCGAACGCGCGATCGTCGCGCAGTACGTGCTCGGGCGGCGCGTGATCCACGTCCGCAGCGAGGGGACGCTCGACAGCGAACACATCAACGCGGTGTACAAGGCTGAGACCCAGCTGATGGGGCTCGGCGTCATCGAGGAGACCCCGGAGGACATCTCGATCCGCTGTTCGGTCGATCCGGAGGATTTCACCCTCGACAACCTGCTCGAACGGCTGGAGAACACCGGCTCGACGATGCGCGGCGAGGGCGTGAAGGCGCTCGCGCACGGCAACCCCGACCTCGCGCAGCGCGCGCTCAACCGCGAGCGGCAGGCGAACAAGATATTCGTCCTCCTCCTCCGGCTGATCTTCACGGCCTACCAGAACCCGAACCTCGCGCGCGCGGTCGGCCTCGAGGAGGGGTTCCCGCTCATCGGCTACCGCTCGGTCGCGAAGAACCTCGAACTCACCGCCGACAACGCGGAGGACATCGCGGAGATCGTGATGGAGGCCGACGGGCACACCCTCGACGTCGACAGCGCGACGATGCGACAGATCCGCGAGTTCACCGACCAGGTGGACGATCTGACCGCGCTCGCGGTGCGGGCGGTCGTCGAGCGCGACTACGACCTCACCGTCGAGTGCCGCGACCTGTTCTCGCGCTTGGAGGACCGCGAGCAGGAAATCCTCGCCGAGCTGCCGGACGACCTGGACAACGAGACGCTGCTCATGACCCGCGAGGTGCTCGTCAGCCTCCAGCACACCGCGGAGTACGCAATGCGGAACGCCGAGATCGCCGCGAACCTCGCGCTCAACGAGGCGTCTGACCACGTCGAGATCATCTGACCGCGGCGGTCGCTTCGCGCTGACGCGGCCGGCGCCCGCCGCCGTTGGCCGACCGCGTCGCGCGGTTCGCATGAACTAAGTGGCCCCCCGCGAAGCGGTTCGTATGAGCGAGGGTTCCATCGAATCGGACAAGGAGGTCGGCGTCGCGCTCGCGCTCGGTGCCGTCGCGGTCGTCGGCGCCGTAGTCATGTTCGCCTACCCCGGGCAGTTGGGGAAGGCGTGGGGGTTCGCGGCCGCGTTCGTCTTCGCGACGTTCGCCGTCGGCGCGGTTCAGCTGTTCGACTGACCGATCGCGCCGCAGTCCCGCGTCGACCGACCTGGGTGGTCCCGCGTCGATCGATGCGGCCGGTCCGCGCTCGGTTCCCGTCCGGCCGATCGGTCGCGAAGACGAGAAACCGTTAAGGACGTCAGACGTGTATATCTGATAATGAGCGAGTACACCGAGGAGGAACAGCGAATCCTCGCGTACCTCACGGACAGCGTCACCCGTGGCGAGCGGTACGTTCGCTCGAAGACGATCGCCGACGCGATCGGGCTCACCGCGAAGCAGGTCGGCTCGCGGCTCCCCCGCCTCGCCGAGAAGTCGGACGACGTCGATATCGAGAAGTGGGGCCGCGCCAAGTCGACGACCTGGCGCGTGACGCCGGAAGGATGAGGCGGTAGGGCCGCGGTCGCGTCCCGACGCGCTCGCCGCGTTCTCCGAACCCGACTCCGTCGACGCGCATTTTTAACCCCCGTCGCCCCAAACGGGAACGTATGACCGTTCGAGTCTCCCGGACGTTCGAGTTCGACGCGCCGCCGGCCGACGTGTGGGCGTTCATCTCGGACGCGGAGCAGCGCGCGGGCGCCATCAGCGTGGTCGACTCCTTCGAGGTCCACGACGACCGGAACGCGACCTGGCACGTCGCGCTCCCGATACCGATGATCCGGTCGACGATCGACGTCGAGACGGAGGAGGTCGAGCGCGACCCCCCGAACCGGGTGAAGTTCGTCGGGAAGTCGCGCGCCTTCCGCGTGACGGGCGAACACGAGATCACCGAGACCGACGACGGCGGCTGCCGGCTCGCCAACGAGTTCGTCGTCGACGGGCGGCTCCCCGGCGTCGAGTCCTTCTTCAAGCGCAACTTCGACGCCGAACTGGACAACTTAGAGGACGCGCTCCGCGCCTCGCTCGCCTCCCCGGCATGAGGCTCGCCGGCGTCCAACTGGCGGTCGAGGGCGGCGAAATCGAGGCGAACGTCGAGCGGGCGCTCGACCGCGTTCGGGCGGCCGCGGCCGCGGGCGCCGACCTCGTCGTGCTCCCCGAGCTGTTCGACGTCGGCTACTTCGCGTTCGACGCGTACGGCCGCGCCGCGGAGAGCCTCGCCGGCGACCGCCTCTCCCGGTTCGCGGCCGCGGCCGACGACAACGACGTGGCGGTACTGGCGGGGACCGTCGTCGAGGACCTGTCGGCGTCGGCCGCGGACGGCCTCGACGTGCCCGCCGAGTCGGGGCTCGCCAACGCCGCGGTGCTGTTCGACGCCGACGGCGAGCGGCGCCTCGTCTACCGGAAGCGCCACCTGTTCGGGTACGGCTCCGAGGAGACGGACCGGATGGTCCCCGGCGAGCGGACGCCCGTGGTCGACCTCGGCGGGGTCAGGGTCGGGGTGACGACCTGCTATGACCTCCGGTTCCCCGAGCAGTTCCGCGGGATGGTCGAAGCCGGCGTCGAGTGCGTGGTGGTGCCGAGCGCGTGGCCGTACCCGCGGATCGAACACTGGCGGACGCTCGGCCGCGCGCGAGCCATCGAGAACCTGACGTATGTCGCCGCGGTCAACGGGAGCGGGCGGTTCGGCGACGACGCGCTCTGCGGGCGGAGCGCGGTGTACGACCCGTGGGGAACGACGCTCGCGTCCGTCGGCGACGAGCCCGGAGTCGTCACCGCGACGGTGGACCCCGAGCGGGTCGCGGCGGTCCGCGAGGAGTTCCCCGCGCTCCGCGACCGCCGGTGAGGTTCCGGTCCGCGGGCCGAGTCCGTTGCCTCCCGCGTCCGCGATCGGGACTCGAATCCGGATCCGGATCTCACATATTTATACGCGTGAGGCACGTAGCCGAACATGCCGAAGACCGACGCTTTTCTCGTTGGAATTCGGCGTTAATCGATCCGCGCGCCCGTCCCGACCGCTGGGCGGCGTCGCCGACGACAGCCCGGGGGTCCGCTGTCCGGCCGCCGCCCGCCCGCCTCTCGCCGCCTCGCCTTTCGCCCGCCTCCCTTCGCTTCCACCCTTTCCGCGTTTCCACCCCTTCCACCCCTTCTGCTCTCTTCGCTCCGCCCTCGACTGCCGTCCAGTCGCATCTCTTTCTCCTCGTCCAGTCGCACCCTCTTCGACCGCACGCCGCTGCCGCCGTCTCTCCGATCCGAGTATCTCTCGTGATAACTCGGCCGGTAAGTTCATACGTCGCTCGGGAAAGGCAGTAAACGCCGCGGACGCATCCGGCCGGCCCCATCCCGCTTCGGGCGGGCCGGTCGGCCACTCGCTTCCACCGTCCGTCGTCCGTCGGCTTGGGTTCGGGTCCACCCGCTCCCACACCGAGCCCGAACCCCTTTCTGTGCGCGCTCCACTTCGCCGGACAGCGACCGCGTTCCTCGCCGGCCGGGTCGAAGCGCAAGGAGGAAACCCTCGGCCGACGAATCCGCGTTCGAATGTTCCCCCGCGAGTACCGCGGCGTCGCCTTCGTCGTCGGGCTGTTCTTAGTCGTCCAGGTGGGCGCGCTGGCGCTGGTCCCCGAGTTCGCCGCGAGCGGCTATCAGGCGGTCGAAAACCCCGATAACCCCACGAACAGCGTGCTGTACGTCGTCGCCATCGTCGCGATGACCGGACTGATGTTAGCGGCGTTCCGCTACGACTTCGACGGGGCGATCCGGCTGCTGATCGTCGGCGTCTCCGCGTGGCTCTCGTGGTACGTGTTCTCCGCGCTCGTCTCGCCGCTCGCGGCCGCTGTCCCCGCGGTCGCGGTCGCCGTCGGCCTGCTCGTCCACCCGGAGTGGTACGTGATCGACACCGCCGGGGTGTTGATGGGCGCGGGCGCCGCCGGCCTCTTCGGCATCTCGTTCGGCCTGCTGCCCGCGCTAATCCTCCTCGCCGTCCTCGCCGTCTACGACGCGATCTCGGTGTACGGCACCGAACACATGCTGTCGCTCGCGGAGGGCGTGATGGACCTGAACATCCCCGTCGTGTTGGTGATCCCGCTGTCGCTGTCGTACTCGCTGCTCGACGGCGAGGGAGCGAGCGAGGAGGCTTCGGGCGTGGGCGAGGAGGCGGACGCGGATGCGGATCCCGAGGCTGCTTCCGCCGACAAGGAGGAGAAAGTCGCGGCCGCCGAACCCGACGAGGACGGCGACCGCGACGCCTTCTTCATCGGCCTCGGCGACGCCGTCATCCCGACGGTGCTCATCGCGAGCGCGGCGAGGTTCTCGCCGGCGGCGGACCTCGCGGTCCCGCTCCTCGGTGTCAACCTCCCCGCACTGCTCGCGATGGTCGGGACGCTCGCGGGGCTGATCGTCCTCATGCGCTGGGTGATACAGGGTCGGCCGCACGCGGGGCTTCCCCTCTTAAACGGCGGCGCGATCGGCGGCTACCTGATCGGCTCGGTCGTCGCCGGGGTCCCGCTGCTCGAGGCGCTGGGGCTCGCGGGGTTCTTTTAAATATATTCGCCGTACGACGACTGTGTTTATAAATCGCTGAGGGACACGACCACCACCGAAGCCCCAGCCGCTCGGCTGTACGATGATATTGTTTATAAACTGCCGATCGACACGACCACCACCGAAGCCCCAGCCGCGAGGCGGGCGCACGCTCGCTGCGCGCTTCGGTCGCTCGCGGTGCTCGCTCCCTCCAGTGCTTACGTCGCCTGCGCCCGCCTCGCGGCTGCCCCTTCGAGTCCCGCCCGACCACAACCGCACGGCACCTCACACCTCCCCAGCCTCGTCGGTCGTCCTCCGCTTCGCTCCGGACGACCGACTCCCTCGCGCGTGCTGCTCGGCCGCAAGGCGGCCTCGCAGGCACGCGCCACCGCAGAGAATTCACCGCAGAGAAATTCGTTAGTCGTCGTCCGCGGGGTTCCCGTCGCGCGTCTTGACGGCGACGCCGGAGCCGAGCTCCTCGGCCTCAGTGCCGGAGAGCTCGGCGCGGCCGACCCCGAATATCTCGTCCGTCTCGTCGACGACGAGGACCTCGTCGCCCGGGCGGATCCCGTCGTCGGCTGCGGTCACGAACTTCGCGAACGTGTTGCGCCCCTCGCGCACGAACGGCTCGCTCTCCTCGCCGACGACCATCCGGTGTCGCGGTTCGGGGAACGCGTCGGCGATCCGCTTCCCGCCCGCGAGCCCGAGCGTGAACCGGCCGTCGGTGCCGTACGAGACGAGCCGGTCGCCCTCGCTGCTGCCGGGGGTGTCGTCGACGTCGCCGTCGATCACCTGCCGCGGGCGGCCGCCGCTCGATCGGCGCACGGTGAGGGCGTCGTCCGGCGGGAACAGGGCCTCGCCCGCGCCGGCGCCGAACTGGTAGTCGGCGGCGGTCCGCAGGTCCGCGAGCGTGTCGGCGTCGGTCATGGTCGCGGTTCCCCGCGCGCGCTGAAAGCGGTTGCGACACCGGTTCCCGGTTGTACCGTGACCGCTCCCCTCAGCCGAGCGGGGGGTACGCCGCCGCGACGTCCTCGCCGTCGACGCGCCAGCGGTCGGCGATCTCCCTGTACGCTTCGGGGTCCGCGGCCGACTCCGCCGGGACCGCTTCCGGCGGCGACTCCCGGAGCGCCTCGGTCAGGGCCTCGCGGTCGATCGAACTCGACCCGGCGGCGCTCCCCGCGAGCAGGTCGGCGAGCCGATCGGCCGCCGAAACGGTCGCCCGCGCGCCCTCGATCCGGCGGCCCAGATCGAGGGCCGCGGTCAGCCGGTCGACCGCCGCGACGGCGTCGCCGCGCTCGGCCGCCGCGGCCCCCAGCGCCGCGAGCGCCTGCGCCTCGACCTGCGTGAACCCGCCGTCACGGGCCGACTCGACCGCCGACTCCAGCGCCGACGCCGCGTCGTCGCCATCGCCCCGGGCGAGCGCCAGCCGCCCCCGGACCCGGTCCAGTTCGGCCAGCCGCTTGCGGCCCGCGTGGTCGTCGAGCAGCGACGCGGTCCGCTCGATCCGCCGCTCGGCCTCGGTCAGGTTGCCGCGGTCGATCGCCACCTCCGCCAGGATCGCGGTCACCATCGCGCAGCGCGTGTCGGCGTCGAGCGCGTCGAGGCGATCCAGCGCGGCGGTCAGGAACCGCTCGGCCTGGTCGAGATCGCCGGCGACGTGCGCCGCGCTGCCGAGGTGGCTCAGCGCGAACGCCTCGTACAGCTCCGAGCCGATCCGCTCGGCGATGGTTCGGGCCTCCGCCGCGCGGGCGATCGCCTCGCCGACCGCGCCGCGCTGCTCGGCGACCACCGCGAGGTTCAAAAGCGAGATGGCCTCGCGGTGTTTGTCGCCGACCGTTCGGTAGCCGTCGAGCGCGCGGCTCGCCGAACGCTTGGCCGCGTCGAGGTCACCACGGCGCCGCAGCGCGACCGCGAGGTTCGCCCGGACGTTCGCCGCCCCGTGGGTGTCGTCGTAGGCCCGGAACAGGCCGCCGGCGACCCGGTAGTGATCGAGGACGGCGTCGGTCCCGTCGAGCCCGTCAAGCGCGTTCCCGACGTCCATCAGCGCCTTCGCCGTCGCGATCGGGTCGCCGACCTCGGCCGCGATGGCGTACGCTCTCGAGGCCGCCTCGTAGGCGACCTCGTAGTCGCCGTCGAAGTGCGCCGCCTGCGCTCGGCCCCGGACCGCCGCCGCGAGGCCGCCGCGGTCGCCCGCGGCGTCGAACAGCTCCTCCGCGCGCTCGTACCGCTCGCGCGCCACGTCGTACTCGCCGCGCCGCCGCGCGACGTCGCCGTACCCGCGCTGCCGCTCGGCCGCTCCCGCCTCGTCGACCGGCCGCCACGCGTCGAGCGCCTCCGTCGCGCCGCCGAGGTCGCCGGCGTCGATGTACATCCGCGCCACCCACTCCGGCGGCCGGTCGCGCAGGTCGTCCGGGCACGCGTCCGGGAGGTCGATCCAGGCGTAGCGGACGCGCCCGTACAGCGCCGCGAGCCGGGGGTAGCGCCGCCCGACGCCGTACACCGCCCGGACCGTCTCCGCCGCCCACGCGGCCGGGTCGCGCTCGATCCGGCTCACCGTCGGCGCGTCACCGCCGACGGCCCGCCGGACTCGGGAGCGACGCGCGGGATCGTCCGCGAGCGCGAGCACCCGAGAGACGGTCCGGCCCACGCGTCTGGCGACCACCGGCGCCGGCTCCCGCTCCACGAGCCGCTCTAAGAACAGCACCGACCACTCGTCGTGGACGGCGCGGTACTCCCCGTCGCCCGACCCGACGAGGACCCTCCCGAGGAGGCGGTCGAGCGCGCGGCGAACCCCGTCGACGGTCGGCGAGCGGTCGGCGGTCGTCGAGGGATCGCCGTCGGCCCCCGACCCGCCGGCCTCCGATCCATCGCTCCGCTCCGGCCCGTCGACGAGCGCGTACGCCAGAGTTGAGACCTCGCCCACGCTGGCGACGTTGAGGAGGTTCACGAGTACCGCGACGTCGGCGGTCGGCGGCGGGCGGTTCCGGACCTCCCGGACCGCCTCCGCGACCGCCGCCTCCAGCCCGGACTGGGGGCCCGCGTCGCCGTCGCGCACGCCCGTCGCACCACTCGCGTTGCCGGCGTCGCCGCCGGCCAACGACCCGGCCGCGGCGCTGCCGCCGCCATCGCCGACGCCGCCCGCGCCGTCGCCGGTCGCGCGGACGAGGCGGTGGACGAGCGCGAGCAGCTCGCCGACGCGCTCGTCGTCGGTGCGCCGCACGTCATCGAGGAGCGCAGCAGGGTCGGCCGCCGGCACGGTTCCGGTACGGTCGGCGACGTGGTCGACGAACCGTTCCACCTCGCGCTCGTCGAGCCGCGGCATCCGCACGGTCTCGATCGCTCGGCGGTAGCGGAGGTCGGCGGGCGACAGCGGGAGTCCGTCGGGGTCGTCGTACGGCCCCTCGCGGGCGTCGAACAGGAAGGACACGTCGTCGCGGTCGGCCAGCTCGCGGGCGACGCCGATAGCCTCCGCGGCCCCCGGATCGACGGCATCCTCGACGACGACGAGGTGGTGGCCGTCGCCCTCTGTGACGCGCTTGCGCAGCCGCTCCGTCGCGGAAAATGGGTCGCCGCCGTCGCTCGGGCGGTACGTCACGGGGCCGCGTCCCGACCGGAACCACTCGACCGCGACGCTCCGGCAGACGGTGCTTTTCCCGCTCCCCGGCGGGCCGACCAGCGCGTGGTCGGTTCCCTCGGCGAGGCCGTCGACCAGCAGCCCGGCGAGCGAACGCCGGTCGCGGCCCCGCGCCGCGGTCCTGTCGAGGACGTATCCTGCGTCCACCTCCGAGAACGACGCGGTGGCGCGGAGCGGTCCGTACGGGTCCGGGTCGCCGGTGAGCCGGTCCTCGTCGACCGCGTGGAACCCCTGCGTCGAGAGCGTGCCCGGACCGGCGTCGCTCGGACCGATCTGTCCGAAGAGGCTGCCGGCGGCGCTCGTGCCCCTCTCGTCCGCCCCCCGCGAGCCGTCGGGGCGTTCGCCGCCGGCCGTCTCCGACTCGGCCCGGTCCATCGCCGCGAGCGCCTCGCCCGCGTCGCGTCCGCGGTCGACCAGCTCGCGCACCGCCGCCTCCGCCCACGCGACCGCCTCGGGGTCGGTCGACGCCGCCGCGCCGTGGAGCGTGCCGTCGCCGTCGAAGGTGAGAAGCAGCGCGGTCTCGTCGGCCGCGACCACCCCCGCGTCGACGGCGTCGACCGCGGCGACCCGACAGCCCTCCCGGCACGCGACGGCGGCGAGGTCGTCCGCGAAGCGCTCGGCCGCGTGTCCGTACGCCCGGTCCGCCAGCGCGAGGTCGACGGTCCCGCCGCCGCCGGCCGCGCGCCGGAGCCGCTCCGCGACCTGGGGGTACGGGAAGGCCGGCAGCGCGGCGGCGATCGCGTCCGCGTCGGCGAGCGCGTCGTCGAGGACCTCGAGCGGCCGGTAGGGGTCCGGGGCCGCGGCCCGGTACGTCTCCGCGTCGCGGAGGACCGCGGAGTCGACGTCGGCGTCCGCGCCGAGGGGGTCGAGCACGTCGCCCGCGGCCGCGAGGTCGTCGGCGACCGTCAGGAACTCGCGGTAGCCGTTCGCGAGCAGGCGGCCGGAGAGCGTCGTGCGGTAGCCGTCCGTCTCGCCGGCCACGAGCCCCGCCGCCTCCAGCTCGTCTATCGCGCGGTTCACCGTCGACCGGGAGTGGCCGAGCGCGTCGACGAGCTCGTGTTTCCGCAGCGGCTCCGCGGCGAGCCGTTCGAGGAAGTCGAGGCGGCGTTCGACGACGCCCACGAGCTCCGACGGCTCCGTCATACGTCACCCCGCACCGACCCCACCGACATAACTGTTTCTTCGGTGACGACTCGCCGCGCGCGGTGACACAGTGTTTCACGGGGTGAGAATAAGCCGGACGACGCCGCAATCGGACCCATGGACGGGGACCCCGCGGGCGAGAGCGACGATCCGGGCGCGGCGAACGGGACCGGTGAGACGGAAGCGGACCGAGGCGACGAGACGGGGCGAAAGCGTGTCAACGCGGCGGCCGGGACCGACCCGGACGGAGCGACTCCGGCGCGCGGCCGGTACGGAGCGAGCACCTCCGAGCTGCCCGACCGCGCGTCGCGTGCCGTCGCGGCCGCGCGAAAAGCGGCGGACGAACTCGCATGCCGAGACCCCGACGACACCGCCGCGCTCGTGCGGTCGGTCGGCGAGCGCCTGGCGGACAGGGAGACGGTCAGTCGCCTCGCGCGGTCGGCGGCCAACGAGACGGGGCGCGGCCACCCGGGAACGAAGACCGAGAAGGTCGCTACCGCGCTCGACGCGGCCAGACGGACGCTGCGGGACGCGCCGACCGCCGGCGTGGTCGACCGCGACGGCGCGACGGGCACGGTGACGCTCGCCGGACCGATCGGCGTCGTCGGCGCGGCGGTCCCCGCGACGCACCCGGTCGTGATCCCCGCCGTCGTCTCGCTGTACGCGCTCGCCGGCCGGAACGCGGTCGTCTTCGCGCCCTCTCCCTCGGCCGTGGAGACGTGCGACGTCGTCGTCGAGACCGTCAGGCGCGCGCTCGCCGACGCGGGGGCGCCGACCGGCGCGGTCTCGATGCTGCCGGCGCCGGCCTCGAAGCCGGGGACCGACGCGCTGTTCGAGCGTGCGGACTTCGTCGTCGCGGCCGGCTCCGCGGCGACGGTCGCCGCCGGGCAGCGGTGCGGCACGCCGAACGCCGCGACCAGCGCCGACGGCGTCGTCGCCGTCGCGGACGGTTCGGTCCCGGCGGAGGCCGTGGCCACGCGGGTCTCGGTGGGCGCGACCTACGACTTCGGCGCCCACCCCGCGGGCGACGCCGCGGTCGTCACGGTTTCCCCGGCGGTCGACCCGCTGTGTTCTGCGCTCGAAGCCGAGGGCGGGTACGTCCTCGACGCCGCCGAGCGCGACCGCCTCCGCGCGCTGCTCGGAGGAGGTGGAAGCGACGAGGCGGACCCCCGCGGGAACTCGCCGCGCCGGCTGGCGGCCGCGCTCGACCTCCCGACCCCGGCCCGCGAAGCGGCGTTCCTCGTCGCCGAGCCCGACGGCGCCGACGACCGGCTCGCGACGCTGCCAGGGATCCCCGCGGTCGCGGTCCACGGTCGGAGCGGGTTCGACGCCGCGCTCGACCTCGCCGCCGAGATCGGCTCATCGCACGCCGCGGCGGTCCACACCACCCAACAGCGTCGCGCCCGCCGGGTCGCGGCGCGGCTCGCCCCCGGGCGCCTCGTCGTCAACCAGCCGGGGATCGCGGCGACGGGCGCTCGCTCAAACGGGTTCGAGGCGGCGCCCGTGCTGGGCGGCGGAACCGCAGAGGGGAGCCAGCTGTGCGGGGGGCTCACGCCGGAGTACTTCGCGCGGACGACGACCGTCGCCGCGACGAGCGTCGTCGACGAGGCCGCCCACCGGAACGGGGCGGGCGACACGCTTCGCGGACCCTGAGCCGGGGACGCCCCGCCCTACCCCACCGCCCTACCCCGCCTCGCCGACCGGTCAGAGCTCGATCCGATCAACGATCGACCCGTTCCCGTCGTTCCCGTCGCTGTGGGTGTTGATCGCGACGGTCCGGACCCGGTCTTCGAGCAACGACCCGTCGATCTTCGCCTTCAAAAGCGAGTCGACCTGGTAGACGCCGGCCGCGTTGTTCATCCGGATCACGACCTGTACCGGGGTCTCGTCGCCCTCGCGGAGCGAAACGCGCTCGATCGCCTGCGAGGAGACGGTGTTGATCCCGCGGCCGCCCTCCTCGTAGGGGACGCGCGAGCGCCCGCGCTCCATGTCGAGGCCGTCGGCGATCCGGACGACGCCGGCCTCCAGCGTGAGCGGCTGCTCCTCCGTGTGGTGACATAAGATCGCGTGGAGCACCTCGGCCTTCACGCGGACCTGATCGGCCACGTCGTAAAAAGAGGGGAGGAGATCGTCTAAGAGGTCCGCCGCCAGCGGGATCGAGTAGTACGGGTGGTCGTGGCGGTGGACGACGTGGCCGATGTCGTGGAGCGTCGCCGCCAGCGCGACGATCACCGGCTCGTCCGCCTCGTCAAGCCCCTGCTGGCGGGCGCCGTTGAACTCGACGCCGCCGGACTTGAGCAGGTCGTAGAGCCGGAGCGCGCGGTCCCGGACGATCTCGACGTGTTTGGCGCCGTGGTCGTTATACCCCTTCCGGGCGACCGGGTTGACGTTCTGCGCCTCCAGGTAGGTGACGATCTCCTCGTCCGACGTGAGCCGCGACATGACCTCGTTGAGCCGGTCGTCCGGGAACGCGTGGTCGGCGTCCGGGTCGTACTCGTGCCGGTCGGCGTCGGTGCCGGCGTTGACTCCCTCGCGCGCGGCCGGCGCGCCCTCTGCGGTCGGATCGTGATCCGCGGTCGGGTCGGCGGGCTCGTCACGGTCGGAGGAGTCGTCGCGGTCGGTCGGGCCGGAGCCGTCGGCGGGGTCGTTCATGCGTCTCAACCAGTCGCCCGGCAGGGATAAATGTGCGAGGCGCGCGCCCTCGGCGCCCGGAGCGGGCGACTCGGTGCCCGAACCGCGACGGATCCTGCCGGCGCCCCGACCGCTTATCCGGCCGCCCGGTGTGGCCCCGGGTATGGCGCTCGACCCGGACCGCGTCTCGACGGTGACGTTCGACTCGTACAGCACGCTCGTGGACGTGGAGGCCGCCGAGGCGGCGCTCGCGGACCGCGTCGCCGACCCCGAGCCGGTGTCGCGGCTGTGGCGGTCGCGGTCGCTGGCGTACACGTTCGTCGCGAACGCGGTCGACGCCTACCAGCCGTTCTACGAGATGAACCGCGACGCGCTGACGCACGCCCTCGCCGCACACGGCGTCGACCTCCCCGACGCGGAGCGCGACGAGATCCTCGCGGTGTACCACGAGCTGGAGGTGTTCGACGACGTGCGCGACGCGATCGGGCGGCTCCGCGACGCCGGCTACGACTGCTACGTCCTCTCGAACGGCGACCCCGAGATGCTCGCGTCGCTCGTCGACCACGCCGACATCGCGGACCTCGTCGCGGACACGATCAGCGCCGACGAGGTGGAGACGTTCAAGCCGGCCGCCGAGCTCTACCGCCACGGCGCGGCCCGGACCGGGACGCCCATCGACGAGGTGGTCCACGCGACCGCCGGCTGGTTCGACGTGCTGGGCGCGCGCCACGCCGGGATGCAGGCCGCGTGGATCGACCGGAAGGGAACGCCGTGGGAGCCGTTCGGCGGCGACCCGGACGTCACCGTCGAGACGCTCCACGAGCTCGCGGACCTGCTCGGGGCCTGACCGCGCCCGCGAACGCCGGACCCGCGACCGACGCGCCCGCGAGCGCCGGACCCGCGACCGACGCGCCCGCGAGTGCCGGACCCGCGACCGACGCGCCCGCGAGCGCCGGACCCGCGACCGACGCGCCAGTGAACGCCGGACCCGCGACCGACCCCGGCGGCAGTTTCGACCCGAGGCACAACCTATAAGCGCGCGACCGATCCATACACCGGTGTGACCCGTCCCGCGTCCGTACGCGGTCAGCCGTCGACGCCAGCGGCGCGGCTCTTCTCGAAGAAACGCGCGTGAACCGTCCGCCGGCGGGAGTGGCGACCCCGTCCCGGACGACCCCCGGCGCGCGCACAGGTCCGCTTACCGACCCGGACTCGCGGCAGCACCCATGACAGACACGACCACGACGACACCATACGCGACGCACGAGGAGACGAACAGCGAACCGACGGACGCGCCCTTCGAGGGCGTCTACCCCGCGATGACGACCCCCTTCACCGACGACGACGCGGTCGACCACGAGCAGCTCGCCGCGAACGCCCGCTACCTGGAGCGGGCCGGCGTCGACGGGGTCGTCCCCGTCGGCTCCACCGGCGAGTCGGCGACGATGAGCCACGACGAGCACGTCGCGGTGATCGAGACGGTCCGCGACGCGCTCGACGACATCCCCGTGATCGCGGGCACCGGCTCGAACAACACCGCGGAGGCGCTCTCGCTGTCGCAGCGCGCGGCCGACGCCGGCGCCGACGGCCTACTTCTCATTTCACCGTACTACAACAAGCCCGAGCCGCAGGGGTTCCTCGACCACTACCGGACCGTCGCCGACGAGGTCGACCTCCCGCAGATCGTCTACAACGTGCCGAGCCGGACGGGCCAGTCGATCCCGGCCGACGTCACCGTCGAGCTCGCAGCACACCCGAACATCCGGGGGTACAAGGCCGCCTCCGGCGACCTGAACCTGATAAGCGAGGTGATCGAGCGCACCCGCGACGAGGCGTTCGCGGTGCTGTCGGGCGACGACGGCCTCACGCTCCCGGTCCTCTCGGTGGGCGGGACGGGGACGATCAGCGTGGTCGCCAACGTCGAGCCCGAGCGGACCTGCGCGATGGTCGGCGCCGCGCTCTCGGGCGACTACGACCGCGCGCGGACGCTCCACCACGAGCTGTCGCCGCTCGTCCGCGAGCTGTTCGCCGAGACGAACCCCATCCCGGTGAAGGAGGCGATGCACCTCCGCGGGCGGGGCGGCCCCCGCGTCCGCCCGCCGCTCTCGCGGCTCTCAGAGGATCGTCGCGAGCCGCTCCGCGAGCTGCTGGCCGCGTACGACGAGCACGCAGCGGGAGCGCTCGACCAAACGGCTCTCGAACCCCCGGCGACGGAGGGCGCCGAATGAGCGACGCGGGCGGCGCAGCCGGCGGCGCGGGCGACGGCGACCTCCGGATCGCCGTCACCGGTGCCGGCGGCCGGATGGGTCGAGAAGTGATCGAAGCCGCCGCCGACCGCGAGGGCGTCGCCGTCGCGGTCGCGGTCAACAGAACCCCGGCCGACCCAGTGGCGGGCGTCGCGGTCGACGACGCCGACGACCTCGACGACCTGCTCGCGAGCGAGACGCCGGACGCCCTCGTCGACTTCACCGGGCCGGCCTCGGCGGTCGCGTACGCCGAGGCGTGCGCCGACGCGGGCGTCCCGCTCGTCACCGGGACCACCGGCTTCGCCGACGCGCAGATCGACGACCTCCGGGCCGCGAGCGAGGCGGTGCCCGTCCTCAAGGCGTCGAACTTCGCGCGCGGCGTGGCCGCGCTGCGTCGGGCGGTCCGCGAGGCCGCCGCGGCGCTGCCCGGCTACGACGTCGAACTGACCGAGACGCACCACAACGCGAAGCGCGACGCACCCTCGGGCACCGCGAAGTCGATCCTCGACGACGTGGAGGCCGCCCGCGACGACCTCGACGAGCGCGTCCACGGCCGCGAGGGCGACGCTCCGCGGAGCCCGGGCGAGATCGGCGTCCACGCCCGCCGCGCGGGCGACGTGACCGGCGAGCACGAGGTCCTGCTGGCGGGCAACCGCGAGACGCTCGAACTCACGCACCGCGCGGGCGACCGCGGGGTGTTCGCCGAGGGCGCGCTCGACGCCGCCGCGTGGCTCGCCGACCGCGACACGGGCTGGTACGGGTTCGGCGACGTGCTGGACGCGGGCGGCGCCGGCGACGACCGGGCCGACGAGGCCGTCGATGAATAACCGTCGAGTATCCGGATATCGACGGGTAAATACCGTCACTCATCTATACGCCATCCAATGAGCCTCGAAGCCGACGTCACCGACCTCTGGAACCGCTATCAAGACGGGCTGACCGCCGCGGACGCGACCGACGCCGACGCCGCGGTCATCGACGAGTTCCTCGCCGCGCTGGAGGCCGGCGAGGTCCGCGCCGCCGAGAAGACCGGCGACGACGTGACCTCGTGGGCGGCCAACGAGTGGGTCAAGCGAGGGATCCTGCTCAACTTCGGCCTGCGCGAGACGGAGCCCCGCGAGTACGGCGGCGTCACCTACCACGACGTGCTCCCGCTGCGCGACACCGACGACCTCGCGGAGCGCGGCACCCGGAACACGCCGGACGGCACGGCGATCCGCCGCGGCGCGTACCTCGGCAGCGACTGCATCATGATGAGCCCCTCGTTCGTCAACATGGGCGCGTACGTCGGCGACGGCACGCTCGTCGACTCCTGTGACACCGTCGGCTCCTGCGCGCAGCTCGGCGAGAACGTCAAGCTTGGCGCCAACACGCTCATCGGCGGCGTCCTCGAACCCGTCGAGGACGCGCCGGTGATACTCGAGGACGGCGTCTCGCTCGGCGCCGGCTGCCGGGTCACCTCCGGGTTCCGCGTCGGCGAGAACTCGATCGTCGGGGAGAACACCCTCTTGACGCCCCGGATCCCGGTCTACGACCTCGTCGAGGAGGAAGTGATCTACGGCCACCTCCCTGCCGAGCGCCGCGCGTTCACCCGGATGGTCGAATCGTCCGTCGGCGACCACGACCTCTTCGAGGGCGGCGCGTACAAGCCCGCGGTCGTCGCGACGCACGTCGAGGAGGACACCCTCGAAGCGACGCGGCGGGAGGACGCGCTCCGCGAATGAGCGACGGCGACGCGGGTGGTAGGGGCGACGCAGGCACGGAGGCAGCGGGCGAGCCCGCCGCCGACAACCCCCCGGTCCGCCGCGTGAGCGACTGGGACGCCGAGCGGCTCCGCGGGCTCGCGACCGAGTACGAGACGCCCCTGTACGTCCAGGACCTCGACCGCGTCCGCGAGAACTGCGAGCGCCTGCTCGCGGCGTTCCCGGAGGCCGAGGTGCGGTACGCCGTCAAGGCGCACACCGGCCGGGCCGTGCTGGAGGCGGTCCGCGACGCCGGCCTCGGCGCCGAGTGCGCCTCGGCGGGCGAGGTCGACCGCGCGCTCGCGGCCGGCTTCGGCGGCTCGCGGCTCCACTACACCGCCGTCAACCCGCCCGCCCGCGACCTCGACTACGTCGCCGGCGTCGCCGAGGCGGAGCCCGACCTCACCGTCACCGTCGGCGCGGTCGACACCCTCGACCGCCTCGCGGCGCGGGGTTACGACGGTCGGGTCTGCGTTCGCGTGAACCCCGGCGTCGGCGCGGGCCACCACGAGAAGGTCACCACCGGCGGCGCCGCGAAGTTCGGGATCCCGTACGACCGCGCCGCGGAGGCGACGCGAGACGCGGCCGAGCGATTCGACGTGGTCGGAATCCACGCCCACGCCGGCTCCGGCATCGACCCGGACCAGCTGGACAGCCACCGCGAGCTTGTCGCGCGGATGGGCGAACTGGCGCGGGAGTTGGCCGAACCGAGCGGAGAGGAACCGACCGCGGACGTCGACCCCCTCGACCTCGAATACGTCGACGTCGGCGGCGGCTTCGGCGTCCCCTACGAGGAAGACGCCCCGGCGCTCGACCTCCCGGCGGTCGCCGAGGCGACGCGCGAGGCGGTCGCGCCGCTCCCCGACGTCGTCGACCTCGCGATAGAGCCCGGGCGCTACGTCGTCGCCGACGCGGGCGTCCTCCTGACGCGCGCGAACACCGTGAAGCCGACGCCGGACGAGACGGTCGTCGGTGTCGACGCGGGGATGACGGACCTCTTGCGGCCGGCGATGTACGGCGCGTATCACCCGATCCGGAACCTCGGAGGCGGACGGGGACGCGACGGGAGCGACGCGCCCCCCGTCGCCGAGCGAGAGGCAACCCCTGTCACGGTCGCCGGACCTATCTGTGAGACCGGCGATGCCCTCTGTAGAGACCGAGCGCTCGCCGACCCGGCCAGGGGGGATCTCCTCGCGGTCGGCGTCGCGGGCGCGTACGGATACGAGATGGCGAGCCAATACAACTCACGACCGCGGCCCGCGGAGGTCGCGCTCGACGACGGAACCGCGACGGTCGCCCGAAGCAGGGAGACGCTCGGCGACCTGACGACGGTCGAACGAGACGCGGCCGAGCGTCACCGAACCGACCGACCGGAGGGCGGCCGATGAGCACTCACGCCGTCCCGGTAGAGAAGTACCACGGGACGGGCAACGACTTTCTCGTCGTCGACGCGGCCGCCGAGAACGTCGGCGACCGCGCGGCGTTCGCGCGGGCCCACTGCGACCGCGAGACGGGCGTCGCCGGCCGCGACTTCGGGTCCGACGCCGCCGAGCGCGACGCGCCCGCGGACCGGCGCGGCGCCGACGGCGTCCTCTTCGTCAGCGTCGAGGAGCGGTTCGACCCGACCCGCGTCGTGATGACGCTGGTCCAGCCGGACGGCTCGACGGCGACGATGTGCGGCAACGGCGCTCGGGTCGTCGCGCGCTGGGCCCACGATCGAACCGGGGACCGCGAGTTCATGATCGACACGCAGGCCGGCACCCGCCGCGCCACCGTGACCGCGGACGCGACCGCGGCCACCATCGAGATGGGGGAGCCGACGTTCGACCCCCGTCGCGTTCCGGTCGCCCGCGACGGCGCGCTCGGGGACGACCCGCTGGTCGACGAACCGGTCGAGGGACTGACCGTCACCGCCGTTAACACCGGCGTCCCGCACGCGGTCGCGTTCGTCGAGGGCGGCCGCGACGACCCCGAGGGGATCGACGCGGTCGACCTCGACGCGGTCGCGACACCGGTCCGCCACGCCGACGTCTTCCCCGAGGGCGCGAACGTGAACCTCGCGGCGGTCGTCGACGACGGGAGCGGTGAGGGACCGGCGGTCATCGACCAGCGCACCTTCGAGCGCGGCGTCGAGGGCGAGACGCGCTCCTGCGGCACCGGCGCGGTCGCGGTCGTCGCGGCCGCTCGCCGGCTCGGGCTGATCGACGGCGAGTCCGCGGTGAGCCGCCCGCCGGGCGGCGAACTGGAGATAACGGTCCCCGACGCGGGCCACGCCACGCTCACCGGCCCTGTTGCCCACGAGTTCTCGGGGACGCTCCCCGCCGACCCGCGATGAGCGACGGGGGCGACGCCGACGCGGACGCCGGATCCGGATTCGACCCGGTCTCCTTCCTCGAAGACGCGGTCCGGATTCCCTCCCACGAGTCGGTCGCCCAGATGCGCGAGTTCGTCGTCGACCTGCTGGACGACCGGGGCGCCGACCCCGCGGTCGTCGCGGACGGCTGCGTCCTCGCGGAGAAGCGCTCGCCGGCGCCCGAGGCCGGCCCGCACCTCGTGTTGAACACCCACCTCGACACGGTGACGCCGCACGTCCCGTTCGAGCGCGGCGCGGCGCGAGAGGACGAGCGGGGCGGTTCCGAGCCAGACGCGGCGGCCGGCGAGGAGGTGATCCGCGGGCGCGGCGCCTGCGACGCGAAGGGGCCGCTCGCGGCGCTGCTCTCGGGATTCCTCGCCGCCGACCCCGACCGCGGGCGGATCACGCTCGCGCTCACCCCCGACGAGGAGGCGCTGTCGCTCGGGGCGGCGGCGCTGACGGGGCGGCTCCCGGGGACCGACGACCGGCTCGACGGCGACCTGTACCTGGTCGGGGAACCGACCGGCCTCGACGCGTGTACCGCAGCGAAGGGGCGATTCCAGGGGACCGTGGAGCTGTCGGGCACGGCGGCCCACGCCGCGGAGTTCGCGGGCGCGAACGCGGTCGCGGCCGCAGAAGACGCGCTCGCCGCGATCCGGACGTTCGACGACGGGGCCGACGCGCATCCCCAGCTCGGCCCGCCGAAGCTCACCCCCACGGTCATCGAGGGCGGCGCGGCGACGAACCAGGTGCCGGCGGACTGCGCGATCACCGTCGACCGGCGGAGCGTCCCCCCGGAGACCGCCGAGGAGTTCCGGTCGTCGCTCGCGGGCGCGGTGCGGGAGTCACTCCCCGGCGGCACGGGCGACGGCGGCGACCACACCGGCGTCGACGCCGCGGTCTCGCTAACGGACCGCGAGTCGCCGTTCCTCGAGGCGTTCGCGACGGACCCGGACCACGAGCTCGTCCGAACCGTTTCGGGGGCGGCGCGCGAGGCGGTCGACGCGGTCGGTCTTCCGAGCGAACGCGGCGGCGACGTGCGCCCCTTCGGCGCCGCGACGGAGGCCTCCTACTTCGCACCGGCGCCGACGGTCGTGTTCGGGCCGGGCGATCTCGCGGACGACGCGGGCGCGGTTGCGCACGCCGAGCGGGAGTACGTCCGGGTGCGGGAGGTCGAGGCCGCGGCGGCGGCGGTCGAAGACGCGGTTGCGGCGCTGCTCGGATAACCGACGGACGGCCGCCGTCCAAAAGCCGCGATTCGCGACCAACTACAGCAGGAAGGTGTCTTCCTCCTCGGCGAGGTCGACGAAGTCGTCGGCGGCCTCGATCAGCTCGTCGGCGGCGGAGTTGCCGAACCCCATCGCCTCCACGCGGACGCCCTCGTGGCGGAGGTGCGAGCAGAGCCGGGCGAAGTCGCCGTCGCCGGTGCAGAGGATCACGGTGTCGACGTGGCTCGCTAAGGAGACGGCGTCGAGGCTCATCCCGAGGTCCCAGTCGGCCTTCTTCGACCCGTCGGCGAACGTCTTGATCTCCTTGATCTTCGTCTCGAAGCCGATGTCGCGGAGCGCCTCGAAGAAGCTCTCCTCTTCCGGCGAGTCGGCGCGGATCACGTACGCGATAGCGCGCACCAGCGACCGGTCCGCGACGGCCTCGTCGAGCAGGCCGGAGTAGTCGATGTTCCGGGAGTAGAGGCTCTGTGCCGAGTGATAGAGGTTTTGTGAGTCCGCCAGCACGGCGACGCGCTGGTCCGGGTGAATCTCGCTCATGCGTCCTCCTTCACCCCCCGCAGTTAGGGGCTTTGGGATCCGCGCGACCGCGATTACGAGGTCCGTCGCGGCCGCGGGACCCCCGCAACGACCACCATGGTTTATGTCCGGCGCTGGCGACCGTGGCCCATGGACGAAAAGCGGTTCGTCGTCGCCCTCTTCGGCCTCGCGGTCGCGATCGTCGCCGGCTACGTGGCCTATCGGTTCGTCGCCCCGCTCACGGTCGCCGTCTTCCTCTACTACTCGACACGGCGGTTCTACCACCGGCTCGAACGCTTCCGACTGCCCGCCCGGGTGCGCGCGGTGGTGTCGCTGTCCGTCATCGGCGTCCCGCTCATCGGGCTGGTGAGCTACACGCTGGTCCTGCTCGTTCTGGAGGCGCGGCGGTTCATCGAGACGTACCCGGTGGCCGACACCATCGGCGCGGAGAACTCGGTGGTCGGCGACCTCGCGGAGCTGTCGAACCCGACGATGGACGAGCTGCTCGCGGCGTACCGCTCGGGGCAGTTCGACCCGCTCATCGAGCTCGTCTCCGACCAGGCGTCGCTCCTCGCCAGCACCCTCTCGGGGCTCGCGTTGAACCTCCTCATCACCATCGTCGTCACCTACTACCTCCTCATCGACGGCTCTCGGTTCCACGAGTGGCTCCTGCGATTCGACGACGACGCGCTCGTCCGCGAGTACCTCGAGACCGCCGACGACGAGCTGGAGGCGGTGCTGTACGGGAACCTCCTCAACGTCATCGCCATCTCGGTCATCGCGGTCGTCACCTACCTCGGGTACAACGCGGTCGCCCCCGCCGCGGTCGAGATACCCTACCCGACGCTCGCGGGCGCGCTGACCGGCGTCGCCAGCCTGATCCCTGTGATCGGGATGAAGATCGTCTACATCCCGATCGCGGCGGCGATGTCGATCCCGATCGCGATCGACGGCGAGCTCTCGCTGCTCGCTTACGTCGCCGGGTTCCTCGCGGTCGCGGCCGTGGTCGTCGACACCATCCCCGACATCGTCCTCCGGCCGTACTTCAGCGGCGAGACGACGCACGTCGGCCTGCTCATGCTCGCGTACATCTTCGGCCCGGTCGTGTTCGGATTCCACGGGCTGTTCCTCGCGCCGATCATCCTCGTGTTGGCGCTGACGTTCGCGGACACCGCGCTGTTGCGCCTGCTCGGCGCGGAGCCGGACCCGGGTCCACAGGTCCCCGAGGCGCAGCGCCGGATCGACGAGTTCTGAGTCGGCGTCCGCCGCCGCCGCCGGCTCCGACGCCGCCGCCCGGCCCCTCGTTCGCGGCGAGCCGAAGTCATATATCCCCGCTCGACGACCGGCCCACGTATGCGACTACACGTCATCGGCCTCGGCGGAGCCGGGGGGCGGATCGTCGACCGCCTCGCGGCCGGCCACGACGCCGAACCCTTCCTCGCGGGCGTACACGCATTCGACACGGACATGGACGCCCTTGAGGCGTTGGACGCGCTCGGCGAGGAGCGCCGGTACCGGTTCGGCGACGCCGCGGGCGGGGACGGGCTCGAGGGCGACCTCCACGCCGGGCGCCGCCTCGGGGACGCCCACGCGAGCGAACTCGATCGGACGATGGACGACCAGCAGCCGTCCCTCGCGGAGGCGTTCCTGATCGTCGTCGGCCTCGGCGGCGCGGCCGGCGCGGGCGCGGCCCCCGCGCTCGCCGCGGAGCTCTCGCGGCTCTACGACGCCCCCGTCTACGCGTTCGGGATCCTTCCGGTCCCGAGCGAAACGGACGAACCGGACGACGACGGGCCGACGAGCGGGGTTCCGGACGGCGAGTCGGCGCCGCCGACCCCCCACCGCCCGCTGGCCGAGCGGAACGCCGCGCGGACCCTCGACGCGCTCTCGGACGAGTGCGCGGCCGTCTTCCCCTTCGACAACGCGGCGTGGCTCCGCCCGAGCGAGACGCTCGGCGGGGCCCGCGACCGGCTCAACGAGGTCGTCGTCGAGCGGGTCGCGGCGCTGTTCGGCGCCGGCGAGACGCCCGAGGGCACGGCGACGCCCCAGCAGGTGCTCGACGCGAGCGACGTCGCCCGCGCGGTCGGGAGCGACGGCGAGATCGCGGCGATCGGCCACGCGACGCAGGCGGTGGAGCCCCCCGACTCTGGCTCGCGGTTCGGGCTCGGGCTGTTCGGCTCCTCCGAGCCGGCCGAGGTCGACACGAGCGCCGCGGTATCCGCCATCGAGACGGTCATTCGGAAGGCGGCCCGCGGGAAGAACACGGTCGAGGTCCCCGAGGGGCGCGCCGACCGGACCCTGCTCGTGGTCGGCGGCCCGCCGGCGTGGCTCAACCGGGAGGCGATCGCCGACGGGCGGCGCTGGCTCGCCGAGGAGACCGGCTCGGACGCCATCCTGAGCGGCGACGCCCCGGTCCCCGACGGCGACGCCGTCTCCGCGGTCGTGATCCGCTCCGGGATCGACGAGCCGGAGCGGATCCGCGAGCTCCGGGAGACGATCGCGTGACTGCGTCGCAGCGAGCCGGCGGTCGAGCGCCGACGACCGACCCGAACCGGTTAACCGGGTGGCGCGCCCAGTGATCCCGTGACGACGCAGGCAGACCTCGGCATCGACCTCGACGTGCGCGACGCCGCGGCCGTCGCGGAGCGACGCGACGAGATCGTGGCCGCCGTGCGCGACCACGCGGGACGGATCGCCTTCCAGCTCGCGCGGCTCCAGGGCGGCGACTACGGCCGCGAGACGCTGTCGACGCCCGGCGGCGAG
This sequence comes from Halorubrum xinjiangense, assembly GCF_900102375.1. Classification (GTDB taxonomy): domain Archaea; phylum Halobacteriota; class Halobacteria; order Halobacteriales; family Haloferacaceae; genus Halorubrum; species Halorubrum xinjiangense. The sequence goes on along the minus strand of NZ_FNBO01000001.1, from coordinate 107,530 downwards.
TGGACGGTGAAACACGAGGCGGGCGAGCTGGAGTTCCTGCTGTTCTCGCCGAAGTCGGGCTCGGACACGTACGTCATCTCGACGAAGCAGCCGCCGGAGCCGGCCGCGCTCTCGACCGCGCTGGATGACTACGCGGCGTTCGTGGCGGCGTGGAACGACCACGTCGACTCGCTGTCGGGCGTCCTCGACGGCGTGAGTGCCGAGTTCCCCGAGCCGGCGACGACCGAGGGGCTGGTGGCCGAGCGCGACCGCGTCCTCGACGGGATCCGCGACACCTGCGCGGTCATCGCCGGAGAGATCCACCGCTACGAGGGGGACGACTACGGGACGTTCACCGCGCGCGTCGAGGGCGACCGCTGGGAGCTGAAGTACGACGAGGGGACCGTCTCGTACCTCCGGATCGGCGGGTCGGGCGGGCTCTACCTCCTCTCGCAGTACGGCGCGCCCTCCGCGGCCGACGTCCGGGAGTACGCCGACCGGTTCGACGGGTTCGTCGCGGCGTACAACGAGTTCGTCGACGAGCTAGAGAGCGACCTCGAACGCGTCTCGGTCTGACGCTCTCCGGCCGACTCGCCGCGAATTGATCCGTGTTCATGCGTATTCGGTCGCGTGTTTGGCAATACTTATTCATCTCTGTTGGGTATCGACGCGCACATGTCGATCACTCTTCCGGGGCCGACGCTCGGCGTCGTCGGCGGCGGACAGCTGGGCCGAATGCTGGCCGAGGCCGCCGCGCCGCTCGGCGTCGACCTCGTCGTGTTAGACCCGACGCCCGACTGCCCGGCCGCGCCCGTCGCGAGCGACCAGATCGTCGGCGACTTCGACGACGCGGACGCGATCGACGAGCTCGCCGCCCGCGTCGACGCCCTGACCTTCGAGATCGAGCTTGCGGACCCGGACGTCCTCGCGGCCGCGAGCGAGGAGCACGGCGTGCCGGTCCACCCCGACCCAGGCACGCTGGAGACGATTCAGGACAAACTGGTTCAAAAGGAGGCGCTCGCTGACGCCGGGATCCCCGTCCCCGAGTTCGTCGCGGTCGCGACCGCGGAGGGGCTCGAACGCGTCGTCGAGGAGTTCGGCGGCGTCATGCTGAAGGCCCGCGAGGGCGGCTACGACGGCCGCGGGAACGTCCCGGTCGAGACACCAGATGAGGCCGCGGACGCGCTCGACGCGGTCGGCGGCGCCGCGATGGCCGAGGAGTTCCTCGATTTCGAGCGCGAGATCGCCGTGATGGGGCTGAAGGGCGCCGACGGCGAGACGCGGACCTACCCAGTCACGGAGACGGTCCACCGCGAGGAGATCCTTCGCGAGAGCGTCAGTCCGGCCCGCGCCGACGACGCGGTCGTCGCCGAAGCGGAGTCGGTCGCCCGCGACGTACTCGATGTCCTCGACGGTCGCGGCGTCTTCGGGATCGAGCTGTTCGAGGCCCGCGAGGGTGAGGTGCTGGTCAACGAGATCGCGCCGCGGCCACACAACTCCGGCCACTGGACGATCGAGGGCGCGCGCACGTCGCAGTTCGAGAACCACGTCCGGGCCGTCCTCGGCTGGCCGCTCGGCCCGACCGACCTCGTCGCGCCCGCGGTCACCGCGAACCTCCTCGGCGACGTGGACGAGCGAGGGGCGGCGACGCTCCGGAACGTCGAGACGGTCCTCGACGCGCCTGACGCCGACCTCCACTGGTACGGCAAAGCCGACGTGTACCCGCTCCGGAAGATGGGGCACCTGACGGTGACCGAGCGGGACGCGGACTCGCCGGGCGACGGCGAGACCGACCCTGACGCGCTGCTCTCTCGGGCGCGGGAACTCCGGGACGAGCTGACGTTCCAAGACGCGTAGATTTCGGGCAACGGCGACATCTGCTTATAAACGAACTGCGGTGGCGTCGCCGGCGGCTCTGCCGCCGGCTGCAAGAGGCGCGTCGCGCCTCCCTGCGTGCCCGCGAACGGCCGCTTTGGCGGCCGTGAGCGGCACCGCGCGAGGGAGTCGGTCGTCCGGAGCGAAGCGGAGGGCGACCGACGAGGCTGGGGAGGCGTGAGGTGCTGTGCTGTGCGGGGCGGGACTCAAAGGGGCAGCCGGGAAGCGGGCGCAGGCGAAGTAAGCACCGCAGCGAAGGAGCGAGTGAAACGAGCGACTGAGCGAGGAGCACAGCGAGCGTGCGCCCGCTTCCCGGCTGGGGCTTTGGCGGTGTTCACCGCCGATCTGCGAACAGACATTTATAAGCGAGCGGCTGGGGCTTCGGCGGTGTCGACCACGGCAGCAACCGCGGCTACCAACTGATATGCGTAGTCGCCGCATCCGGCACTTCCTTACCGCCTTCCGCCGAACGCCCGTCTATGACCACGGTGGACGACCTGATCGAGCGGCTCGAAGCTGAGGCGGCGGCCGACGCGGACCCGGCGACCACCCCGGACGTGGGGATCATCATGGGCTCCGACTCGGACCTCCCCGTCATGGAGGACGCCTACGAGGCGCTCGACGCCCTCGGCTTCGCGGAGCAGACCGACTTCGAGGAGGCGCCGGACGCGCGGTTCACCTACGAGAGCTACGTCGTCTCCGCGCACCGCACGCCGGAGCTGATGTACGCATACGGGGAGACCGCGACCGACCGCGGGCTAGATGTTATCATCGCGGGCGCGGGCGGGAAATCCGCCGACCTGCCGAACATGACCGCCTCCGTCGCCTACCCGGTGCCCGTGATCGGCGTGCCGGTCCAAGAGAAGTCGGTCGACTCCGTCATCGGGATGCCGACGGGCGCGCCCATCGTCGCCGTCGACGCCGGGAAGTCGTACAACGCCGCGCTGTCGGCGGCGCAGGTACTCGCGCGTGAACACGACGAGATCGAAGAGCGGCTGGTCGAGTTCCACGACGAGCAGAAGGCGGGCGTCGCGGACGTCTCCGCGGCCCTCCACGACCTCGGCATCGACGAGTTCCGCGATCGGTGAAGGTGACTCTCGGATTTATAAACGCGTACGGGAGGTGTCTGCGGCGCGGTGAACCCTTCCAAATCCCGGTCGCTTGCTTATAAATAACCGCTGACGTATCGACGGCAAACGCCGCCAAAGCCCCAGCCGCTCGTTTATAAGTAGTCCTCAACAGATCAACGGCAAACGCCGCCAAAGCCCCAGCCGCGAGGACTCGCGCGGCTCGGTGCGCTCCTCGCTCGTTCGCTCCGCTCACTCGCTGCGGTGCTTCCGTCGCCGTGCTTCGTCCTCGCGACTGCCCCTTTGAGTCCCACCCCGCACCGCACAGCCCCGCACCTCACACCTCCCCAGCCTCGTCGGTGGTCCTCCGCGTTGCTCCGGACCACCGACTCCCTCGCGCGTGCTCCTCGCGTCCTTCGGACGCTCGGAGGCACGCGCCACCGCACGGTGTTCACTTATAAATGGAGATCGGCTCGTCCGCCGTCGAGTCGCTGCGCTTCCGTCGATTCGCACGCCGATCCGGATCGAAGGCTCTCGCACGGTTGGCGGGCGCTTCGACCGCGAACGGTCGATACCGGCCCGCACGCCCGGGGACGCACAAGACTCAACGCTTATGAGGGGGCGGTCCAAACGCCAGCACGTTACGGAGACCTATATGAGCGATTGGATAGCGATTGGCGCCTTGGCGGTCGTCGGCCTGCTCATCCCGATAGCGATGATGACAGTGTCGGCGCTGCTCCGTCCGAGCGTGCCTGAGACCGGTAAAAGTACCACCTACGAGTCCGGCGAGACCCCGACGGGCGGGACGCGGATCCGGTTCAACATCCAGTACTACATGGTCGCGCTGTTGTTCGTCGTGTTCGACATCGAGACCGTGTTGCTGTTCCCGTGGGCGGTCATCTACCGTCCGGCCGTTCAGGCCGGCGTGCCGATGGCCGACCTGCTGTGGCCGATGTTGGCGTTCGTCGGGATCCTCGCGGTCGGACTCGTCTGGGCGTGGCGGTCGGGGGCGATCAGCTGGGCTCGCAGCCCCCGCGCGACCAGCAGAAAGACGACGGAGGACATCAACTAATGAGCAGCGATCAACCGTTTATCACCGACGAATCGCAGGTCGTAACCGAGACCCGAGACGCCCGGATGACCGGGCAGGGGGACCGGTTCAACTCCCGGCTCCGGGAGGCGTTCGGCTCCTCGCCGTTCATCCTCACCAAGTTCGACAAGTTCCTGAACTGGTGTCGGGGCTCCTCGATGTTCATGCTGCAGTTCGGCATCGCCTGCTGCAGCATCGAGATGATGCACACCTACGCGGTGAAACACGACCTCGACCGCTTCGGGTCGGGCGTCCCCCGCGCGTCGCCGCGACAGGCCGACGTGATGATCGTCCCCGGGACGATCGTCTCGAAGTTCGCCCCGCGGATGAAGCGCGTCTACGACCAGATGCCCGAGCCGAAGTTCGTCGTCGGCATGGGCTCGTGTACCATCTCCGGCGGCCCGTTCCAGGAGGGGTACAACGTGATCAAGGGCGCCGAGGAGGTCATCCCGATCGACATCCACGTCCCGGGCTGCCCGCCTCGTCCCGAGGCGCTCGTGTACGGCGTCGTGAAGCTGCAAGAGCGCGTCGCCAACGGCGAGGCCGCGCCCGTCACCGTCAAGCCGTACGAGCTGGAGGAGTTCTCGGACCTCGAACGCGACGAACTCGTCGACAAGCTGGCAGACCAGATAGACGACGACGAGCTCGTCATGCGGTACAACTTCGCTGATTCCCCATGAGCCTCGAACGACCAGACAGCGTCGACGACGCGGCGATCGAGCGCACCCCCGACGAGCTGGAGGCGCTGCTCGGTGACCTCGTCGTCGACCGCGACGACCATCTGAACGCGCCCGGCTTCGTCATCCGCCCGGACACCGTTCAGGAAACGCTTCGGACCCTGAAAGAGCAGGCGGGGTACGACCACCTCTCGGTCGTCTCCGCTCAGGAGTACGAGAACCGCTACGAGTCGATCTACCACCTGAAGAAGTACGACGACCCGACCCAAGAGGTCAGCATCGTCGTCCCCGCCGACAAGGACGATCCGGTCTCCGAGTCGGCGGAACCCGTCTTCCGCACGGCCGACTGGCACGAGCGCGAGGCGTACGACCTGATCGGGATCGAGTACGACGGCCACCCCGACCTGCGCCGGATCCTGCTGCCGGAGACGTGGCAGGGCCACCCCCTGTCGATGGACTACGACAAGGACCGGCCGCAGATCGCGACGCTGCCGGAGCACGCGAACCCGCTGGAGGACCACCACAAGGACGCCGAGTCCGACACGATGTTCCTCAACATCGGACCGCACCACCCGGCGACCCACGGCGTCCTCCACCTGAAAACGGTCCTCGACGGCGAGCAGGTCGCCGACGTCGAGCCCGACATCGGCTACCTCCACCGCAGCGAGGAGCAGATGGCGCAGTCCGGGACGTACCGCCACCAGATCATGCCGTACCCGGACCGCTGGGACTACATCTCGGCGGGGCTGCTCAACGAGTGGGCGTACGCCCGCGCGGCCGAGGACCTCGCCGACATCGAGGTCCCCGAGTACGCGCAGGTCATCCGCACGATGGGCGCGGAGATGTGCCGGATCGCCGCGCACATGCTCGCGCTCGCGACGTTCGCGCTCGACATCAACGGCGACTTCACGGCGACGTTCATGTACGCCATCAACGACCGCGAGCGCGTCCAGAACCTCTTAGAGGATCTGACAGGCCAGCGGCTGATGTTCAACTACTTCCGGCTCGGCGGGGTCGTCTGGGACCTGCCCGAGCCCCGTGAGGAGTTCTTCTCGAACACCCGCGACTTCCTCGACCAGCTCCCGGGGTCTATCGAGGAGTACCACAACCTGATCACCTCGAACGAGGTGTTCCAGATGCGGACGATCGACACGGGAGTCCTCCCGCCGGAGGTCGCGAAGAACTACGGCGCGACCGGTCCCGTCGCCCGCGCGTCGGGCGTCGACTACGACCTGCGCCGCGACGACCCGTACGGCTACTACGACGAGCTCGACTGGGACGTCGTCACCGAGGAGGGCTGTGACAACTTCAGCCGCCTCCTCGTTCGCATGCGCGAGGTCGAAGAGTCCGCGAAGATCATCGAGCAGTGCGTCGACCTGCTCGAGGACTGGCCCGAAGACGAGCGGACGATTCAGGCGAACGTGCCGCGCACGCTGCGCCCGGACGACGACACGGAGATCTACCGCGCCGTCGAGGGCGCCAAAGGCGAGCTCGGCATCTACATCCGCGCCGACGGGACGGACAAGCCGGCTCGGTTCAAGATCCGCTCGCCGTGCTTCTCGAACCTTCAGACGCTACCGGAGATGGCGAACGGGGAGTACATCCCCGACGTTATCGCCGCGCTCGGTAGCCTCGACATCGTCCTCGGGGAGGTGGACCGCTGATGGGTACGGCGCCCGCGCAGCTGTTCCCCGAGTTCATCGTCGACACGCTCGGCCTCGATAGCGTCATCGGCGAGGTCGCGGCCTCGCTCGTCGCCGCGTTCGTCGTCGGAAACATCATCCTCGCGTTCACGGGCGTCGCGGGCCCGTGGGCGAAACGGAAGATCACGGCCGCGTTCACCGACCGGATCGCGGTCGACCGGATCGGCCCCTACGGACTGTTAATCATCCCGGCGGCCGCGGTCCAGCTCCTCGCGAAGGAGCTCATCATCCCCGAGGGCGTCGATCGGCCCTCGTGGGATATCGCGCCGATCCTCCTGCCGGCGTCGGCGCTTCTCGGCTTCTCCGTCATCCCGATGGGGCAGCTCGGCCCGATCAACCTCCACCTCGCGGACCCCGAAGTCGGGTTCGCGCTGGTGTTCGCGTTCGCGTCGATCGCGTCGGTCTCGCTGGTGATGGCCGGCTACGCGTCGAACAACAAGTACTCGCTGCTCGGCGGCCTCCGCGCGGTCGCGCAGAACCTCGCGTACGAGATCCCGCTCATCGTCACGGCGATGTCGGTCGTGATCTTCGCCGGCACGCTCCAGATGAGCGGCATCGTCGGCGCGCAGACGGAGACGCTCGTCACGATCGCCGGGGTCTCGATCCCGTCGTGGTACGCGCTCGTGAACCCGTTCGCGTTCGTGCTGTTCCTCACCGCGAACATGGCCGAGATCGGGCGGAACCCGTTCGACATCCCCGAGGCGCCGACGGAGATCGTCGGCGGGTACCAGACGGAGTACTCCTCCGCGTACTTCGTCCTCTTCTACCTCGGGGAGTTCGTCCACATCTTCCTCGGCGGGGCGATCCTCGCCGTGACGTTCCTCGGCGGCGCCTCCGGGCCCGGCCCGGAGAGCATCGGCTTCGTCTGGTTCGTGGTGAAGATCTGGGGCTTCTTCCTGTTCACGCAGTGGGCCCGCGCGGCGCTGCCGCGCGTCCGTATCGACCAGCTGATCGAGATCGGCTGGAAGGGAATGCTGGTGCTGTCGTTCGCGAACCTGGTGCTCACGGCCGTAATCGTGGGGGTGATCGCCTGATATGATCGGACTTATGAAATCCATGGCGACGACGATGAAACACGCGCTGGACGGGACGACGTTCACGGTGGAATACCCCGAGGACGCGCCCGAGGTGAGCCCGCGGTTCCGCGGGGTCCACAAGTTCAGCCAGGAGCGGTGTATCTGGTGCCGGCAGTGCGAGAACGTCTGTCCGAACGACACGATTCAGATCGTTCAGGACGACCAGCGCAACGGCGAGCAGTACAACCTCCACATCGGGCAGTGCATCTACTGCCGGCTCTGCGAGGAGGTCTGTCCCGTCGACGCCATCCTGCTGACGCAGAACTTCGAGTTCACCGCCGACACGAAAGACGACTTCGTGTTCAACAAAGAACAGCTCAAGAACGTCCCGTGGTACAAGGGAATCGACCCGCTGGAGTCCCGCAACCCCGATCGCGGCGCGTGGATCGGGGAGGGCGACGGCGAGGTCGACTACCAGTAGCGGGCACGTCTCGAAATCTTCAAAGGGGTTCTCATAGGAGACAAACACAATGGTTTATGCTACCATCGCGTTCGGGCTGTTCGCCGCGGTCACGCTGGCGTTCGCCCTCGGGGTCGTCCTGGCGCGCGACGTGTTCCACGCCGCGCTGCTTCTGGGCGGAGCCCTCACGAGCGTCGCGGTGCACTACGTGATGCTGCGGGCGGAGTTCATCGCCGCCATGCAGATCCTCGTCTACGTCGGCGGGGTCCTCATCTTGGTCACGTTCGCCGTGATGCTCACGCGATCGGATTCGGAAACGGAGGTGAGTAGCGCGTGAGCAACGACGAGAGCCGCGGCTCCAAGATCGCACCCGCGATCGCCGTGGGCGGGCTGTTCGCGGTGTTGGCCGCGACGGTCAACGCGGCGACGTTCGGCTTCGAGGAGGTCGGTTTCCCGGCGGACGCCTCGATCGTCCACAACATCGGGTACGCCCTCTTCAACCTCGCCGAGTACGAGCTCGGCTCGGTGCCGTCCGAGGGGTTCCTCGCGGCCTTCCTGATCGCCGCGGTCGCGCTCGACGTCGCGGTCGACGGCGCCGTCTACCTGGCGAAGCGCGAGGAGGACGACACGGTCGTCTCCGCGCTCGGGCAGGCGTTCACCGACGGCGGACGCGACGGGGGTGACCGCCGGTGACCGGCATCGCGTCCTCGATCCCGCCGTCGTGGTACCTGCTGTTGGCGTCGGCGGTGTTCTGTATCGGGCTGTTCGGCGTGTTAACGCGGCGGAGCGCGCTGTACTTCCTCATGAGCGTCGAGCTCATGATGAACGCGGCCAACATCAACTTCGTCGCGTTCGCGTGGTACTACAGCGACCTCACGGGGCAGGTGTTCGCGCTGTTCGTCATCGCGCTCGCCGCCGCCGAGGTCGCCATCGGCATTGGCATCATACTCGTGTTATACCGCAACTTCGGCACGACTGACGTGACTGTTCCCGCGGAGATGAGGTGGTAAGATGGTGAACGCATTCGCATACGTTCCGGCGATCGTACTCCTTCCGTTCTTCTCGTTCCTCGTCGCGCTCGGCGCGGGGAAGTACCTCCCCAAGGGCGGCGCCTTCGGCGGCATCGCGGCCACGGCGGGGTCGTTCCTGCTGTCGATCTGGGTGGCCGCCGCCGTCGCGGGCGGACGGGCGTACAATGAGACGCTGTACTACTGGGCGGGCGAGGGCGGCGCGGGGATCGGGCCGACCGACATCGAACTCACGTTCGGCGTCCTGATCGACCCGCTGTCGGCGCTCATGCTCGTCATCGTGACGCTCGTTGCGCTTTTGGTCCACGTGTTCTCGCTCGGCTACATGAACGACGAGGGCGAAACAGGTCTACCGCGCTACTACGCCGGCCTCGGTCTCTTCACGGCGTCGATGCTCGGCTTCGTCGTCGCCGACAACCTGCTGATGGCGTTCATGTTCTTCGAGCTGGTCGGGCTCTGCTCGTACCTGCTCATCGGCTTCCACTTCCGGGAGCCGGGCCCGCCGTCGGCGGCGAAGAAGGCGTTCCTCGTCACCCGCTTCGGCGACTACTTCTTCCTCGTCGGCGTCGTCGCGGTGTTCGCCACCTTCGGCACGGCGCAGTTCGCCGGCCCAGAGTCGTTCCCGGCGCTCGCCGACGCGGCGCTCAACGGCTCCGGCTCGGTCGCGTGGACGCCCGGCGGCCTCGACCTCGGGACGTGGCTGACAGTCGTCGGCCTGCTCGTCTTAGGCGGCGTCGTCGGCAAGTCCGCGCAGTTCCCGCTTCACACGTGGCTCCCCGACGCGATGGAGGGCCCGACGCCCGTCTCCGCGCTCATCCACGCCGCGACGATGGTCGCGGCCGGCGTCTACCTCGTCGCTCGGATGTACGGCTTCTACGTGCTGACGCCGACGACGATGGCGGTCATCGCCTTCATCGGCGGCTTCACGGCGCTGTTCGCGGCGACGATGGGGCTCGTAAAAGACGAGCTGAAGCAGGTGCTCGCGTACTCCACCATCTCGCAGTACGGGTACATGATGCTCGCGCTCGGCGCGGGCGGGTACGTGGCCGCGGTCTTCCACCTGACCACCCACGCGTTCTTCAAGGCGCTGCTGTTCCTCGGCGCCGGGTCGGTCATCATCGCGATGCACCACAACGAGGACATGTGGGACATGGGCGGGCTCAAATCGCGGATGCCCGTCACCTACTACACGTTCCTCGCCGGCTCGCTGGCGCTCGCGGGCATCTTCCCGTTTGCCGGCTTCTGGTCGAAAGACGAGATCCTCTACGAGGCGCTCGTCCACGGCCTCAACGACCCGCTGCTGCTCGGCGGCTACCTGATGGGGCTGCTCGCGGTGCCCGTCACCGCCTTCTACACCTTCCGGATGGTGTTCTTGACCTTCCACGGCGAGCCCCGCAGCGACACCGCCCGCGACCCCGAACCCGTTCGCTGGAACGTGAAGGGACCGCTGACGGTCCTCGGGTCGCTCGCGGTCGTCACCGGCCTCATCAACATGGTGCCGGTCCAGAAGGTGCTCGGACTCGAGGGGATCGACCTGCTCCACCGCTGGCTCGACAACGAGTGGGGCGGCATCGAGGGGCTCTCCTCACACCACTACGCCGACATCGGCCCGTACAGCAGTGCGTACCTCGTCGGCGGTGAAGTCGGAACCGTCCTCGTCGGCGCCGCCGTCTCGCTCGGCCTCGCGCTGCTCGGACTCGGACTCGCCTGGCGGCTCTACAACGTGGCGTCGCCGACGGAACACACCGCCAAACTCGGCGGGGTCAAAGACGTGCTGTACAACAACTACTACCTCGACGAACTGCAGGTCTGGCTCGCGTATCGGACGGAAGACGTCGCGGGCGGCGCGAATACCTTCGACCAAGGGATCATCGACGGCGTCGTGAACGGCGTCTCCTCGGTGAGCCTGACCGGCAGCGGCCGGATCCGGAAGCTCCAGTCGGGGGTCGTCTCGCAGTACGCCGCGCTGCTCACCTTCGGACTCGTCGCGCTGCTGCTCGTGCTCGGCGCGACCGGGGGGTGGTTCCTGTGATACTCGAAGCGCTCATGGCGGCCGCGTTCGTCGGTGCGCTGACGGTGTTCCTCGCGCCAGACGAGTGGGCCGGCCGACTGGCGTTCGTGGTCAGCCTGATCCCGTTCGTCGGCAGCCTCTACCTGTGGTCCGGCTTTGAGGCCGGCGGTAACGCGCTGCTCGGCGGCGAGATCGCGTACGCGACGCAGATCGAGTGGCTCGAAGTGGGCGGTCGCAGCGTCTCGTGGTTCGTCGGGCTCGACGGGATCAGCCTCCCGCTGTTCGTGCTCACGACGTTCCTCGTGCCGTTGGCGATCCTCAGCGCGTGGACGCCCGTCGACACGAGACAGAGCCAGTTCTACGGGCTCATGCTGTTCATGGAGGCGAACCTGCTCGGCGTGTTCGCCGCGCTCGACTTCTTCCTCTGGTTCGTCTTCTGGGAGGCGGTGCTGGTCCCGATGTACTTCCTTATCGGGATCTGGGGCGGTCCGCGCCGCAAGTACGCCGCGATCAAGTTCTTCGTCTACACGAACGCGGCGTCGCTTTTGATGTTCATCGGCTTCATGAGCCTCGTGTTCGCGCTCGGCGACTCGGTGTCGTCGTTCGCCCTGCCGGAGATCGCGCAGGCGATCGCGACGGGCGATCTGAGCGCGTGGTTCGGCATCCCGCCGGACCGGATCGCGATGGTGGCGTTCCTCGCGATGTTCCTCGGATTCGCGGTGAAGGTCCCGATCGTGCCGTTCCACACGTGGCTGCCGGACGCTCACGTTCAGGCGCCGACGCCGGCGTCGGTGCTCCTGGCGGGCGTCCTCCTGAAGATGGGGACGTACGCGCTGCTCCGGTTCAACTTCACGATGCTGCCCGAGCAGGCGTCGATGCTCGCGGTCCCGATAGCGGCGATAGCCGTCATCAGCGTCATCTACGGCGCGATGCTGGCGCTGGCACAGAAAGACCTCAAGCGGATCGTTGCCTACTCGTCCGTCTCGTCGATGGGCTACGTCATCCTCGGGCTCATCGTCTTCACCGAGTACGGGGTCGGCGGCGCGACGTTCCAGATGGTCGCGCACGGCCTCATCTCGGGGCTGATGTTCATGGCGGTCGGCGTCATCTACAACGTCACCCACACCCGGATGGTGGACGATATGGCCGGCATGGCCGACCGGATGCCGATTACCGTGGGCATCCTCGTCGCCGGCGCCTTCGGCTACATGGGACTGCCGCTGATGGCCGGCTTCGCGGGCGAGTTCTTCATCTTCGTCGGCTCGCTGTCCGCACCGGCGCTCCCGTACGCCCCGGTGTTCACGGCGCTCGCGATGTTCGGTATCGTCATCGTCGCCGGCTACCTGCTGTCGGCGATGCAGAGCACGCTGTTCGGGCCGTTCGAACTGGAGACCGACTACGACGTCGGGCCCGCGGCGTTCCACGACGTCGCCCCGCTCGCGGTGCTGCTGGTGGCGATCATCGTGCTGGGCGTCGCGCCCGACATCTTCTTCGAGATGATCCGTGACGCTGCCCTGCCGGTCGTCGAGGGGGTGACGGTCGATGGTTAACGCGCTTCCGCAGGTCGCGGCGCTGCTCCCGGTGCTGCTGCTCGGGTTCACCGGGCTCGCGCTGCTGCTGGTCGACACCATCAGCCCCGACGAGCGGTCGAACACCTCGATGGCGGCCGTGAGCGCGCTCGGCGCGCTCGCCTCCCTCGCGGCGACGGTCTGGTTCGTCGCCTCGGGGACCGGCAGCGTCGACACCGGCGGCGCGATCACGCTGTTCGCCGACGCGATCAAGGTGGACACGATGGCGCTGTTCTTCACCGCCATCTTCGCGTCCGTGACGGCGCTCGTCGTCGTCGCGGCCAACGACTACTTCCACGACCACGCCAACCCGGCGGCGTTCTACTCGCTGGTGACGTTCGCCGCGACCGGCATGGCGCTGCTCGCGGTCGCGAACTCGCTCGCGGTCGTGTTCGTCGCCTTAGAGATGGTGTCGCTGCCGTCGTACGTGCTCGTCGCGTACCTCAAGCACAACCGCGGGAGCGTGGAGGCGGGGCTGAAGTACTTCCTCGTCGGCGCGCTCTCGTCGGCCATCTTCCTGTTCGGGATCTCGCTCGTGTACGCCGCCACCGGGTCGCTCATCCTCGCCGACATCGCGTCGGCGCCCGTCGAGGGGCTCGCCGGCGTGCTCGGCGTCGGCGTCGTGATGATGATCGGCGGCGTCGCGTTCAAGACGGCCTCCGTCCCGTTCCACTTCTGGGCGCCGGAGGCGTACGAGGGCGCGCCCGCGCCGGTGAGCGCGTTCCTCTCGTCGGCCTCGAAGGCCGCCGGGTTCGTCGTGGCGTTCCGCGTGTTCACCGAGGCGTTCCCGCTGGAGCTGGCGGCGTCGGCGAACATCGACTGGATGTTCGCCTTCGCGGTCCTCGCGGCCGTCACGATGACGCTCGGGAACTTCGCGGCCGCGGTTCAAGAAGAGGTCAAGCGGATGCTCGCGTACTCCTCTATCGGCCACGCGGGGTACGCGCTCATCGGCGTCGCCGCGCTCACCGTCGACGGGCCCGCCAACGGCACCGTCATGGGCGCCGCGATGGCGCACCTGCTCGTCTACGGGTTCATGAACACCGGCGCGTTCCTCTTCGTCGCGATGGCGGAGCGGTGGGGCGTCGGCAAGACCTTCGCGGACTACGCGGGGCTCTGGCGGCGCGCGCCGGTCGCCTCCGTCGCGATGGCCGTGTTCATGTTCTCGCTCGCGGGGCTCCCGCCGTTCGCCGGGTTCTTCTCGAAGTACTTCCTGTTCCAGGCGGCGATCGACAACGGCTTCCTGTGGCTCGCCGGCCTCGGCGCGGTGAACAGCGTCGTCTCGCTGTACTACTACAGCCGGGTGGTGAAGGCGCTGTTCTTAGACGACCCCGCGTCGCCGAGCGCGCTCGACACGATCGACGTGCGGCCGACGGCGCTGTACGCCGCGGTCGTCTTCGCGGCGGTCGCGACGGTGCTACTCTTACCCGGCTTCGGGCCCGTCATCGAGACGGCCGAGGCGGCGGCCTCCGCGCTGTTCTGACCGGCGCGTTCCGCCGGTCGATCTTCGGTTTCGCTGTCGGTCGCGCCGCCGACGATTTCTCCGCGGGCGCTCGGTTTTGCTCGACGAACCCCGTCCCGCCGACCACAGATACTCATTCGTTCGGGCCCTCCATCTACTCGTGTCCCGGACCCACACCTATCGGTGTCTGAGCTGCCTCGAGGAGGTCGTCACGCGGGCGTTCGACACGTCGCACCTCTCGCGGACCTGCCCGAACTGCGACTCGTTCGAGCGGTTCGCCAACCAGTCGGTCGTCGACCGGTTCGAGGCGTTGGAGGCGTCGCCGCCGGCCGAACTCGACTGGGAGCGGCTGGAGCGACGGGAGAAACTGATCGTCGCCGAGCGGCTCGCGCGGACGGAGAAGACGCTCGCCGACTTCGACGTGACCGACGCCGCCGACGCGGTCGCGGCGGAGTGACGGCGGGCGACGCTACCGCGCGTACAGCTTTCCGCCGACGAGATCGGGGAGTCCGACGCCGTCGCCGGGCGTGACGGCCACGTAGGGGTGATCGACGGGGCCGAACACGTCGACGACGCGGCCCACCGTCGAGAGCGACTCGTCGACGACGCTCGCGCCGATACGCGGCGGGTCCGCGCCGGGGTCGCCGCGAGCGATCGCGAGCCCCCCGGCGGTCCGGACGACGGTGCCGACGCGCCGCACGGTTACTCCCGCAGCACGCCGAGGTACGCGGCGATCGCCTGGACGAGGTCGTTTTTCGCGGTGTCTTCGGTGCCCTTGACCACGACGGAGCCGCGGGGTTCGAACTCCCGGGAGTACGTTGCGTCACGCTCGACGACGGCGTCGTAGCCGACCTGCTGGACGGCCTTGGCGATCTCGTCGACGGTCGGCGCTTCGACCGCCAGATCCGTCGGGACGCGGCGTCCCTCCGAGCGCGACAGCTCGGCGTCGAAGTAGGCGGGGTAGACGACGTTCTCGACCATACCGGATACCTTCGCGCGCGGCGTAAGGTCGTTTCGGACCGGCGCGCGTCCGACGGTCGCTCAACCGGTCCGGAACTCGAAGCGGGCCCCGCCGTCCGCGCCGGCGAGCGCGTGGGCGGTCCAGCCGTGCGCCTCGGCGATGCGCTCGCTGATGGCGAGCCCGAGCCCCGTGCCCGACTCGTCGGTCGTGAAGCCGCTCTCGAACACCCGGTCGGCCTCCTCCGGGAGCCCGACCCCGTCGTCCTCGACGTAGAACCCCGACACGGGCTCCCCGTCGTCGTCGCGAAGCGTCCCCGCCCCCACGCGGACCCTGAGCGGTTCGTCGGGCGAGTCGCGTTCGTGCTCCACGCTGTCGCCGGACTCCGTCCGGCTGCCCGTCGAGCCGTGCTCGACGCTGTCGTCGGGCTCTGCCCGACTGCTCGTGGAACCGTGTTCCACACTGTTCCGGAAGACGTTCTCGAACAGCTCGCGGAGCCGCGTCCGGTTGGCGTCGAGGGTCGCGTCGGACTCGACGGTCAGCGTCGCGTTGGCGGTGTCGACGCTCTCCCACGCCTCTCGGGCGACCTCGGACAGCGAGACGGGTTCGGTCTCTCCCACCGACCGGCCCTCTCTGGCCAGCGACAGCAGGTCGCCGACGAGCTCGTCCATCCGATCGATGGCGTCCGCGGCCTTCTCGAGGGAGTCCGCCTCGCCCGTCTCGCGGGCGAGGTCGACGTACCCCTCCGCGACCGACAGCGGGTTCCGGAGGTCGTGGGAGACGATGGACGCGAACTCGTCGAGCCGCTCGTTCTGTCGACGGAGCGTCTCCTCGCGCTCGCGCCGGTCGGTGACGTCGGTGTAGATTGCGTAGCCGGCCGCGTTCGCGGCGTCGAGCCGGATCGGGATGACGTGGAGGATGAAGTGTCGCGGTCCGTCGGCCGTCGTCCGCGTCACCTCCCGGCGGACGTTTTCGCCGCGCTGTAACCGCTCGTTGAGGTCGTCTGCCTCCGGCTCAGCGCCAGGGGGAACGATGTAGTCGTCGACGGACTCGCCGAGGACGGTCTCGGCGTCGAAGCCGAACGTCTCCTCGAACGCGTCGTTCACCTGCCGGACGATCGGCTCGCCGTCGACGTAGTCGTAGGCGATGGCGGGGTCGGGGACGTTCGTGAACAGCGCGAGCAGCTTGTCGCGCTCGCTCCGCAGCGTCTCCGTGACCGCGATCCGGTCGAGGCTCTCTTCGAGGTGCGACGCGAGCAGCTCCGCCAGCCGGCGGTCGGCGTCGTCGAACTCGGCGTCGTCATCGGTCTCGTCCGCCGCGAGCTGGAAGACGACGTCGTCGCCCACCGGCACGGTGAGCAGTGTTTCGAACTGGCTGTCGGGGTTCGGGTTCGGCGCGATGGAGACGTCGCCGGTCTGGACGGTCCTGCCGGCCACGCCGGTGCCGACGCGGACGCGGTTACAGTCGTCGACGGGCGTCCCGCTGGAGGCGACCACGGGCTCGACCCACTCGCCGTCCCGGACGGCGACGACGGCCTGATACGCCGGAAACACCTGACCTGCGACCGCGATGGCGGCCCGATACGCCTCGTCGACCGACCTGACGGCGGCGAGCTCCGTCATCCCGGCGTTGAGCTGTTCGATCCTCGACGGGGTCAGCGTGGGTTTCGACCGGACGACGGACCGTCGATCTCTGGCGAGCAGCCACGACACCGTCTCCGAGAGCGACGCGGGCGAGCCCGCGACCGCGTCCACGATCGGGTCGGTCGCGGTCCGGCCCGTCGGGTCGTCGACGTACGCGACGACGGCGCCGACGCGCTCGACCGACCGAACCCGGTCGAGCCCCGCCTCGTCGACGATGACCGTCACGTCGGCCTCGACGAGACGCTCCTGGCCGACGCCGTCCGGAGCGGCGGCGTGCGTCTCGACCGCCCCGTCCTCGCCGGCGTCGCGGCGCTCGGCGTCGAGGTGAGTCCCGAGGTCGCGGGCGAGTTCGAGGTCGTCGTCGAGCACGAGGACACGCACGCACTCGCCCAGCGCAGAAGTCACAATTGTTCGTGAAAGGCCACGCCGAGAGCATAAATCTTCGTACCGACCGCCGAAACGCGGATATTTCGCCGTTTTCCGCCCGATCGTCGCCGTTTCCGGCCGCATGCGAGACCCGTCGGTCGCCGCTCACTCCGGAAGTCCCCCGTCGAGCCCGTCTCGCGGCGCCGAGCGGTGCCGTCGCGGACGAAAGCGACCCCGGAACCCTTTTGGAGCAACACGGGCCACGTTCGTGTAATGAGCGATCTCGAAGCGGAGTACCGTCTCGACTACTTCGAGGAGGAGGGGTTCGAGCGCAAGGAGTGTCCCTCCTGCGGCGCGCACTTCTGGACCCGCGACGCGGGGCGAGACCTGTGCGGCGAGCCGCCCTGTGAGGACTACAGCTTCATCGACGACCCGGGCTTTCCGGAGGCCCACTCGCTGTCGGAGATGCGCGAGGCGTTCCTCTCCTTCTTCGAAGACCACGGCCACGAGCGGATCGACCCGTACCCGGTCGCCGCGAACCGGTGGCGCGACGACGTCCTCCTGACGCAGGCGTCCATCTACGACTTCCAGCCGCTCGTCACCTCGGGACAGACGCCGCCGCCGGCGAACCCCCTCACCATCTCACAGCCCTGTATCCGGATGCAGGACATCGACAACGTCGGCAAGACCGGCCGGCACACGATGGCGTTCGAGATGATGGCCCACCACGCGTTCAACACGCGCGAGGCGGTCGACGAGGGCGAGTACGCCTACCACGGCGAGGTGTACTGGAAAGACGAAACGGTCCGGTACTGCGACGAGCTGTTCGAGAGCCTCGGCGCGGATCTGGAGGAGATCACCTACATCGAGGACCCGTGGGTCGGCGGCGGCAACGCCGGCCCCGCCATCGAGGTCATTTACAAGGGCGCCGAGCTGGCGACGCTCGTCTTCATGTGTATGGAGCAGGACCCGGACGGCGACTACGAGATGAAAGACGGGAACACGTACTCGTTCATGGACACGTACATCGTCGACACCGGGTACGGGTTAGAGCGGTGGACGTGGATGAGCCAGGGGACCGCGACGGTGTACGAGGCCGTCTACCCCGACGCCATCGACTTCCTGAAGGACAACGCCGGCATCGAGCACACGGAGGCGGAACGCGAGCTCGTCCACCGCGCCGCGAAGCTCTCCGGCCGGCTCGACATCGACGACGTCGACGACGTCGAGGCCGCCCGCGGGGAGATCGCAGACCGGCTCGACGTCGACGTCGACCGGCTGCGAGAGCTGGTCGAACCCCTGGAGTCGATCTACGCGATCGCCGACCACTCGCGGACGCTCGCGTACATGTTCGGCGACGAGATCGTTCCCTCGAACGTCGGCACGGGCTACCTCGCCCGGATGGTGTTACGGCGGATGAAGCGGCTCGTCGACGAGGTGGGCGTCGACGCGCCCCTCGACGAGCTCGTCGACATGCAAGCCGATCGGCTCGGCTACGAGAACCGCGACACGATCCGCGAGATCGTCCGCAGCGAGGAGCGGAAGTACGAGCGGACGCTGGAGCGCGGCGCCCGCAAGGTCGAACAGCTCGCCGACGAGTACGCCGGCACCGGCGAGCCGATCCCGACCGAGGAGCTGCTCGAGCTGTACGACTCCCACGGGATCCAGCCCGACATGGTCGCCGACATCGCCGACGAGCGCGGCGCGGCCGTCGACGTGCCCGACGACTTCTACGCGCTCGTCGCCGACCGCCACGAGGAGGAAGACGCCGCGGCGACGGCCGACGAGCGCGACGAGCGGCTGGCCGACCTTCCCGAGACGGAGAAGCTGTTCTACGACGACCAGGGGCGCACGGAGTTCGAGGCGGTCGTCCTCGACGTGATCGACGCCGAGGAGGGGTACGACGTCGTGTTGGACCAGACGATGTTCTACCCCGAGGGCGGCGGGCAGCCGGCCGACCGGGGCCAGCTCACGGTCGGCGAGACCACCGTCGACGTCACCGACGTCCAGGAGCGCGACGGCGTCGTCCTCCACCGCACGGACGCGGACCCCGGGAAAGGCGAGTTCGTAAAGGGGCAGGTCGACGGCGACCGCCGCGAGCGGCTCCGCGCGCACCACACCGCGACCCACCTGATCGGCCACGCCGCCCGCGAGGTCCTTGGCGACCACGTCCGACAGGCTGGCGCCCAGAAGGGGACCGACTCCGCGCGGCTCGACGTCCGCCACTTCGAGCGCATCACCCGCGAGGACGTGAAGGCCATCGAGCGCGTCGCCAACGAACTCGTCCGCGACGACGTGCCCGTCCGTCAGGAGTGGCCCGATCGCAACGAAGCGGAGGCGGAACACGGCTTCGACCTGTACCAGGGCGGCGTCCCGCCGGGAACGAACGTCCGCCTGATCCACGTCGGCGACGCCGACGTACAGGCCTGCGCGGGGACCCACGTCGACCGGACCGGCGAGATCGGCGCCGTGAAGGTGCTGAAGACGGAGCCGGTTCAAGACGGCGTCGAGCGCCTCGTGTTCGCGGCCGGCGCCGCGGCGGTCGAGGCGACCCAGCGCACGGAGGACGCGCTGTACGACGCGGCCGACGCCTTGGACGTCGACCCGCCCGACGTGCCCGAAACCGCCGAGCGCTTCTTCGAGGAGTGGAAGGCGCGGGGCAAAGAGATCGAGTCGCTGAAAGAGGAGCTGGCGGCCGCGCGCGCCTCCGGCGGCGCCGACGCCGAGGAGGTCGAGGTCGCCGGCACGACCGCGGTGATCCAGCGGCTCGACGGCGACGCCGACGAACTGCGCGCGACCGCCAACGCCCACGTCGACGACGGGAGGGTCGCGGTGATCGGTAGCGGCGCCGGCGGCTCAGCGAGCTTCGTCGTCGGCGTCCCCGACGGCGTCGACGTGAACGCCGGGCAGGTTGTCTCCGAGCTTGCCGGCCGCGTGGGCGGCGGCGGTGGCGGGCCGCCGGACTTCGCGCAGGGCGGCGGCCCGGACGCGGACGCGCTCGACGACGCGCTCGACGCGGCGCCGGACGTCCTCCGGAGCCTTCTGGAGGCCTGAAGCTCCCGCGACCTACCATGCCCTACGCGACCAACGCCGGCGTCGAGGTCCGGTACGAGGTCGACGCCCCGGACGCGGGCGACCCCGACGAGGCGGTCGTCTTCTGCGGCGACGTCGGCCTCGGCGCCTGGCAGTTCGGCTGGCAGCACGCCGCGCTGGCGGGGCCGCACACGGTTATCACGCCGGAGACGCGCGGGATCGGTCGGTCGGATGCCCCGCCCGGTCCCTACCGGGTCGAGTCGCTCGCGGCCGACCTCGACGCGGTCTGCGCGGCCGAGGGGATCCGGAACGCCCACCTCGTCGGCTACGGACTCGGCGGTATGGTCGCCCTTACCGCCGCGCTGACCACCTCGCGGCCGGCGAGCGTCGCCGTGGTGGGAACGCCCCCCGCGGGCGACGCGTACAACCCCGACGGCGTCTGGGCCGACCCGGCCGACCCGGCCGCGGTCGAGGGCTCGCTCTCCGGCCTGCTGTCGCCCGACTTCCGCGAGGCGCACCCAGACGTGCTCTCGCGGATCGCGGAGTGGCGCCTCGCGGAGGACGCCGACCGCGAGACGTACGAGGCGCACCGCGCCGCGGTCGAAGGATTCCATCTGGCGGACGACCTCTTCGAGGTCACGACGCCGGCGCTCGTCGTCCACGGGAGCGACGACACCGTCTGTCCGGTGACGGCCGGCGAGACGCTCGCTGAGGGCCTCCCGCGCGGCGAGTTCCACTCGATCGAGGGCGCCCGGCACCTCGTCGGGGTCGAGGCGTCGGCCGCGGTCAACGACCTGCTCGTCGGCTGGCTCGCGGAGCACGGAGCCGACCCGTTCTCCGAGTAGCCCGTCACGCCCGCCGAGTAATTCGACGTTACGTCGTCGACTCGGTCTCCGGGTTATCCGGTCGCGCCTCCGAGTAAGCCGGACTTATCTCACGACGCCGATTGCGGATCCGTGTCGCAACCGTTTTGCGTTCGTCGCCCTCAGTAGGGTTAATGACACGGCTCCGGTTCGCCCTGCTTAACGCCGCTCACGACGGCGAGAGCACCCGGCGAAACTTCCGTCGAGAGATCGACGCGGACCTCGTCGAGTTCGACGCCACCGCCGGGGACCTCCCCGACCACGCCGAGTTCGACGGCGTCGTGGTGACGGGGTCGCGCTCTTCGGTCTACTGGGACGAGGCGTGGATCCCGCCGCTCGTCGACTACGTCGCCGAGGCGGCCGAGGCCGGCGTCCCGGTCCTCGGCGTCTGTTACGGCCATCAGGTGCTCGCGGAGGCGCTGGGGGGCCGCGTCGCCGGCATGGATGGCTTCGAGATCGGCTACAACGAGATCCGCCGAATCCGTGACGACCCGCTGTTCGAGGGGATCGGCGACTCCTTTACCGCCTTCACGACTCACGGCGACGCGGTCGTCGAGCTCCCGCCGTCCGCGACGCTGCTCGCCGAGAACGACCGGGGCGTCCACGCGTTCCGCGACGGGCACTGCTGGGGCGTCCAGTTCCACCCCGAGTACGACATCGAGACGGCCCGCGAGGTGACGGACGGCAAGCGGGACCGGATCGGCGACGCCCGCGTGGACGGCGTCCTCGAATCGATCACTCCCGAGGCGTACGACGCCGCCTGCGAGGCGAAGGCGCTGTTCGAGAACTTCACCGCCTACGCCGAGCGGCTGGCGGGCGACGAGTCGGAGGCAGAGGCGGTCGCCGCGGACGACTGAACGGAGTCGGCCGCGGGCGACGAACGGTTTTGGGGGCCGACAGCTATATTCGCCGCTTTCCCGTACGTCAGACGATGATACGCCGCCGCGCCGAGGCCGCCTTCGGTCGCGCCGCGGCTGCGGTCAGGCGGTCGTTTACCGAGGAACACACGTCCCGCGAGACCGCCGGCAGCTTCTCCGTCGGCGTGTTCATTACGATGCTCCCAACGCTCGGAACGGGGCTGCTCGCGTTCGTCGCGCTCGCGTGGCTCTCCGAGCGCGTCAACCGGATCGCGATGTTCGCGTCGGTTATCGTGTTCAATCCCGCGGTGAAGTGGGGCGTGTACGGCGCGAGCTTCGCGCTCGGGACCGCGATTCTCGGCCCCGTTCCGGGCGCCACGCCAGCGACCGTGTCGCTCGCGGCGGGCCCCGGAATCGTCGCTCGGCTCCTCGTCGGGAACCTGATCCTCGCGCTCGCGGCCGCCGGCGCCAGCTACGTCGTCTGTCACCGGCTGGTGAGCGCGCACGCGATCCGCGAGACGTCGCTCGCCGCGACCGTCGCCGACGCGGTCCCGGTCACCGTCGACGACGGGGACGCGAGCCGCGACGGCGACTCGTCCCGGTGAGCGCCCCCGGTCGAACACCCTTATACGCCTCCCGGACCGATCCTCGGTATGAACGTAGTACCGGACACGAGCGCGGTCGTCGACGGCCGCGTGTCCGAACGCGTCGCCGACGGGGCCTACGAGTCGGTCACCGTGTTCGTCCCGGAGGCGGTCGTCGGCGAACTGGAGTCGCAGGCGAACGACGGGCTCGAATCGGGCTGGGACGGGCTGAGCGAGCTCAAGCGGCTCGCCGACTATGCCGACGACGGGACGATCGAACTGCGGTACGTCGGCGAGCGCGCGAGCGGCGACGCCCGCTCGAACGCCCACGAGGGCGACGTGGACGCGCTGATCCGCGACCTCGCCGCCGACCACGACGCGACGCTGCTCTCCAGCGACGTGGTCCAAGCCGAGGTCGCCCGCGCGAAGGGGCTCGACGTCGAGTACGTCGAACCGGTCGCCCGCGGCGTCGTCGACGACCTCCCGATCCGCGACTTCTTCACCGAGGAGACGATGTCCGTCCACCTCAAGACGGACACCGTCCCGAAGGCGAAGCGCGGGACGCTCGGCGAGATGCGCTACGTCGAGATCGCCGAGGAGCCGAGCGACGAGGCACAGATGCGCGAGTGGGCCAACTCGATCGTGGACCTCGCTCGCCAGTCGAGCGAGGGGTTCATCGAGCTGTCGGACGACGGGATGGACATCGTCCAGTTCCGGGACTACCGGATCGCGGTGGCGCGGCCCCCGTTCGCCGACGGCATCGAAATCACCGCGGTCAGACCGATAGCGAAGACGACCCTCGACGACTACGAGTTCGCAGACGAGCTTCGCGACCGGTTCACGGAGCGGAAGCGCGGCGTGCTCATCTCGGGGTCGCCCGGCGCCGGGAAGTCGACGTTCGCGCAGGCGGTCGCGGAGTTCTTAAACGACAGCGATTACGCGGTGAAGACGATGGAGAAGCCGCGGGACCTCCAAGTGGGCCCGGAGATCACGCAGTACGGCGCGCTCGGCGGCGAGATGGAGAACACCGCCGACTCCCTCCTCCTCGTCCGGCCCGACTACACGGTCTACGACGAGGTGCGGAAGACGAACGACTTCGAGGTGTTCTCGGACATGCGGATGGCCGGCGTCGGGATGGTCGGCGTCGTTCACGCCTCCCGCGCGATCGACGCGCTCCAGCGGCTCGTCGGCCGGGTCGAGCTCGGGATGATCCCGCAGATCGTCGACACCGTCGTCTACATCGAGGCCGGCGAGGTCCACACCGTCTACGACGTGACCACCGAGGTGAAGGTCCCCGCCGGGCTCACCGCCGAGGACCTCGCCCGCCCGGTCATACAGGTGTCGAACTTCGAGACCGGGCGCCCGGAGTACGAGATCTACACGTTCAACCGGCAGGTCGTCACGGTTCCGCTCGACGAGAATGGCGGCGAGGCCGAAAGCGAGTCCGGCGTCGGCCGCATCGCGAAAAAGGAGATCGAACGCGAGATCCGCTCGGTCGCCCACGGGCACGTCGACGTGGAGCTCAACGGCGACGACGAGGCGGTCGTCTACGTCACCGAGGGGGACATCGGCACCGTGATCGGGAAAGGCGGCGGTCGTATCGCCGACATCGAGAGCCGACTCGGGATCGACATCGACGTCCGAACGCACGACGAGAAGCCCGGCGGGTCGGGGTCGAGCGCCTCGGGCGGCGCCGGCGAGAACGGCCGCGGCGACGGTCAGGTCGGCGCCGAGCGCGGGACGGTGGTCGCGCCGGAGATCACCTCTCGACACGTCGTCATCGACGTCGACGACGGGGTCGGCGAGACGGTCGAGGTGCGCGCCGACGGCGAGTACCTCTTCACCGCCACCGTCGGCCGCGGCGGCGAAGTGCAGGTCTCCCGCGGCTCCGCCATCGCCGAGGAGCTGGAAGACGCGATCGACCGGAACCGGACGGTGACGGTCGTCCCGGCCCGCTGAGCCGGCGTTTCGGGTCTCCCGTTCTCCCGCTGTGACGTTTCCGAACCCTGTCACGTCGTCGTCCGACGCGGCGGAGTACCACGATCGACGTACCGTATTCCTCCTGAAAGATAACGCTTTTTTGCCGTTGGTCGGAACGACGTGGTATGGCCGATGAGTTAAAACGCGGGCTCGAGGGCGTCCTCGTCGCGGAGTCGGATCTGAGCTACGTCGACGGCGAGGTCGGGAAGCTCGTGTATCGCGGGTACGACATCGAGGACCTCGCGCGCGGCGCGAGCTACGAGGAGGTGCTGTACCTGCTGTGGCACGGCTCACTCCCCACCGCCGCGGAGCTCGACTCGTTCGTCGCCGACCTCGCGGCGGAGCGCGAGGTGAACGACGGCGTCATCGAGACGGTCCGCGCGCTCGCCGACGCCGGCGAGCGGCCGATGGCCGCGCTCCGGACCGCGACGTCGATGCTGTCCGCGTACGACCCCGACAACGAGGGCGACGACGATGGGGCCACACTCCGTCAGGGCCGCCGGATCACGGCGAAGATCCCGACGGTCCTCGCCGCGTTCGAGCGCGTCCGGCAGGGCGAGGAGCCGGTCGCCCCCGACCCCGACCTCTCGCACGCCGGGAACTTCCTCTATATGCTCACCGGGACCGAGCCGGACGCCGTGAGCGAGGAGACGTTCGACATGGCGCTCACCCTCCACGCCGACCACGGACTCAACGCCTCTACGTTCACCGCGATGGTGATCGGCTCGACGATGGCGGACGTCTACTCCAGCGTCACGGGCGGTATCGGTGCGCTCTCCGGCTCCCTCCACGGTGGCGCCAACCAAGACGTGATGGAGGTGCTCCACGACATCGACGACTCCTCGAAGGACCCGGTTCAGTGGGTGAAAGACACGCGAGACGACGGCGGACGCATCCCCGGGTTCGGCCACCGGGTCTACAAGGTGAAAGACCCCCGCGCGAACATCTTAGAGGAAAAGCTCCGCGACCTCGCGGAGTCGTCCGGCGACACAAAGTGGCTCGACTACACCACCGCCATCGAGGAGTACCTCACCGACCAAGGGCTCGTCGAGAAGGGGATCGCGCCGAACGTCGACTTCTACTCCGGCTCCGTCTACGACTCGCTCGGCATCCCGGTCGACATGTACACGCCCATCTTCGCGATGAGCCGCGTCGGCGGCTGGATCGCCCACGTCGCCGAGTACCAGGAGGACAACCGCCTCATCCGCCCGCGCGCCCGGTACACCGGGCCCGAGGACGCCGCGTTCGTTCCCCTCGACGAGCGATAGCGACCGCACGCGACGCGCTCCGGTTCTCTTTTTTACGCAACCCGTTTCGGTACGCGAGCGGCGCGACAGCCGTCGGGTCCTCTCGCCGATCCGGCTCCGCCGTCTCAGATATCGAACCGCTCGCGGGCGTACTTCGCGAGCAGCGGAACGTCGTCGAGGTGGAGCAGCCGGGCCATTCCGGCCTTTTCGCCGCGGTTCGCCTTCGCTAAGATGTCGTCGTCGGTCCGCTGAAGGTCCCGCATCAGCCTGTCGTACCGCTCGTTGGGTGCGAGGTACAGCAGCTCCGTGAGCGCCAGCCGCGACGCCGCGCGCGGCGCCACGTCCCGGTGCCACAGCGTCTCGTACACCGCGAGGCTCTCCGCGTCGATGCGCCGCTCCGAGTCGGTAAGACAGCGGTCGACAGTCGCCGCGGCGGCGCGGGCGGACTTCATTCCCTTGTGGATCCCCTCGCCCCACAGCGGGTCGATGCTCGGCACGGTGTCGCCGATGGCGATGAAGCTGTCCGTGTGCATCTGCCCTGGGCGCTGGATGTGCGCGGAGCCGCGGTGGACCGTCTCGTCGATCTGCTCGGCGTCGGCGAACCGGGGGTCGCGGTCGATCCAGTCGTCGAGGTAGCCGTCGACGGTCTTGCCCGCCTCGGCGAACTCGCGGTGCCGGTCGTTCTGGATGTAACAGATCCCGACCTTCGCGGTGTCCTCGCCGGTGGCGAAGATCCACGAGTAGCCGCCGGGCGCGATGTTGTGGTCGAGTCGGAGCATCATCGCGCGCCGGAGGTCCGCGTACTGGGGGTGGTTCATCTCGACGCCCTCCATCTCGTACTCGATGCCGATCGCCTGGTTCTCGCGTTCGAGGTCGACGACGTCGAGCGCGCTCGCGAGCGGCGCGGCGGGCCCGGTGGCGTCGATCACGACGTCCGCGTACACCTCCTCGTCGCCGTTGTACCGCACGCCCTCGATGACGCCGTCGTCGTCGAGGACAGGCCGCGAGACCCGCGCGTCGAAGCGGTATTCGGCGCCGTTCTCGCGGCCGTCCTCCACGAGGAACCGCTTGAAGTCGGCGAACTCCAACACCGCCCCCGGCTGGTAGCTCTCGTAGTACTCGTTTGGCGACTCCAACACGACGTCGTCGGTGTACGACATCACGACGTCGTCGGGGATTCCGAACGAGGACATCATCGACGGGAACGTGCCGGCCGTCGACTTGTTGCTCTGCCGCGGGAACTCGTCTTCAGACTCCGTCTCTAAGACGACGACGTCGTAGTCGCGCGTCGCCAGGTCGCGAGCGCACTGCGCGCCCGCCGGACCCGCCCCGGCGATAGCGACGTCGTAGCGATCAACCATACACGCCAGTTGCGGACCCACCTAATTAGGCTTGCTGAAACCCGACGAAAAATCCGTGCGAACGCCCTCGTTCGGCCGGTTTTGGCCGTTACGAGAGGTCGGAATTCTACCCGCCTCGTGCGGCGGTCTCAGTAGAACTCGCGGACGAGGTCGGTCGCGCCCTCGGGGGCGCCGTCCGGGATGACCGACATGTCCTCGTCGACGCCGTGCTGCTCGTGGTACGGCACCGACGACTCGTCTTTGTAGATGACGCCCTGGTGTTCCTTCTCGTTGTCGAGGATGACGTCTTTCGCCGCCTCGCGGTCGGTCGGGTCGTGGTCCGCCTCCTTGAGGTCGACCAGCGAGTCGCGGAAGTAGTCGTACGTGTCGACGTCGTTGAACGTGACACACGGGGAGTAGACGTTCACGAAGCCGAACCCGTCGTGCTCGATGGCCTCCTGAATGATCTCTTGGTGGCGGAGCGCGTCCGAGGAGAACGACTGCGCGATGAACGTCGCGCCCGAGGCGAGCGCCAGCGCGTGCGGGTTCACCGGGGGCTGTTTCGGCCCCTCCGGGCTCGTCGACGTCTCGAAGTCCTCGCGGGAGGTGGGCGACGCCTGCCCCTTCGTCAGCCCGTAGATGCGGTTGTCCATCACGACGTACGTCATGTCGACGTTGCGCCGGACGGCGTGGACGAAGTGGCCCGCGCCGATGGAGTAGCCGTCGCCGTCGCCGCCGGCGACCATCACTTCGATGTCGGGCCGGGCCATCTTGACGCCGGTGCCGACGGGGAGCGCGCGCCCGTGAACGCCGTGGAGCGCGTAGCTGTGCATGTACGTGCCGATCTTGCCGGAACAGCCGATACCGGCGACGACGAAGGTGTTGTCGGGGTCGTTGCCCGTCTCCGCGAGCGCCTTCATCATGCCGTTCATCGTACCGAAGTCGCCGCACCCCGGGCACCACGTCGGCTGCTTGTCGGACTTGAAGTCGGTGAATCGGATCTCTGAGCTCATTGGTTACGCCTCCACCCCCGCTTCGAGGGTCGACTTGATCTCCGCTGCGAGTTCGTCGGCCTTGTATCGCACGCCGTTGTACTTGTTCACGCGGTCGACTCGCTCGAGCACGTCGTGCTCGACGAGGTCCGCGAACTGCCCCTGTTCGTTACATTCGACGACGACTGTCGTCTCGGCGGCTTCGACGTCCGCCGACAGGTCCGGCCGCGGGAAGATGTACGGGACCGAGAGGACCCGCACGTTCTGCCCCTCGTCGTCGAGGATCTCGACCGCCTCGGCGAGCGCACCCTCGTTCGACCCCCACGTGATAACGAGGTCGTCGGCGTCCGCGTCGCCGAACTCGCGCGGGCTCCAGTCTTCGCGCTCGCGGGCCGTCTCCACCTTCCGGTTGCGCTTGTCGACCTGCGCGACGCGCATTTCCGTGTCCTCCGTCCGGCGGCCCTGCTCGTCGTGTTCGAGGCCGGTGGACATGTGCGCGCCGTCGGCCGTGCCGGGGAACGCTCGGGGCGAGACCCCGTCGTCGGTGATCTCGTGGGGCTGGAAGCCGCCGGACTCGCTCATGTGGTCGTCGATCGTCGTCTCGTCGACGACGTTGCCGCGGTCGATCTCCACCTCGTCCATGTCGAACGTCTCCGGGGAGAACGTCTGCTCGGTGACCGCCATCGAGAGGTCCGCGGTGAGGTAGACGGGGAGCTGGTACTTCTCGGCGAGGTTGAACGCCTCGACGGTCTTCCAGAAGCATTCGTCGATGGTCGTCGGCGCGAGGACGAACCGGGGGACCTCGCCGTGGCCGCCGTACAGCATCTGGTTTAAGTCGCCCTGCTCCTGTTTCGTCGGCATCCCCGTCGAGGGGCCCGAGCGCATCACGTTACAGATGACGAGCGGCGTCTCCGAGGTGGCGATCAGCCCGAACGTCTCGGTCATCAGGTCGATCCCCGGCCCGGAGGTCGCCGTCATCGCGCGGGCGCCGCCGCGGGCCGCGCCCAGCGCCATGTTGATCGCGGACAGCTCGTCTTCCGCCTGGACGACGTGGCCGCCGTACCGATCGATGCGGCCGGTGAGGTACGTCATCACGTCGGTCGCGGGCGTGATCGGGTAGCCCGCGTAGAAGCGGCAGCCGGCCGCGATGGCGCCCATCCCGATCGCCTCGTCGCCGTTGAGGAGGACGTAGTCCTCGTCGGTGGTCTCTAAGTCGTAGTCGAACTCGTGGACGTACTCGTCGGCGACGTACGACTGGCCCGCGCGGGCCGCCTCCTTGTTGTTGTCGACGAGCTTCTGTCCCTTGTCCTTGAATCGCTTCTCGAGCGCGGAGTCGAGGTTCTCGATGGGGAACTCGGCCACCTCGCAGGCCGCGCCGAGCGCGACGACGTTCCGCATGATGGCGCCGCCTGCCTCCTCCGCGAGGCTCTTCAGGGGCACGTCGAGACCGATCATCCCCTCGGGGATCTCGACGTCTTGCATCGTGGTCCGCTCGCCGTCGTAGATGATCACCGACCCCTCGTGGAGCTCGTCGAGGTTCTCCTCTATCGTCCGAGGAGTCAACGCGATGAGCACGTCGAGCCGGTCAACGACGCTCTGTACCTTGTCGACGGAGGTCCGCACCTTGTAGGCGGTGTAGCCGCCTCGGATCCGCGATGCGAAGTCCTTCGACGTGAACACGTGTCGACCCGCGCGGGAAAGCGCCTGTGCGAAGATCTTCCCCGTCGAGTCGATGCCGTCGCCGGCTTCTCCGCCGACAGCCCAGTTGAAATCCGCGGCCATGTGCTATGCGCAAGGTTCTGGCGGACTCATCAAAAGGCTTCTGGAAGGAGCCACCGAGGTGTTTCTGGACGAACGTGTTTGTTCTCGCGAATATTGTCGGCTCTAAGCGGTCTATTCGGTCAGAGAGCGCATAGAACTGAACATACATCCACCGCATTCCTCACGATCGACCCTTCGCGTCGGACCGGTTTTCGACGACCGTCGAACACTCTCGGTCGCGAACGGGCCACCGGAACGCGGCGTCGAAAGCCGTCCGGCGGGTCAGAGCGCACCGTGCGTACCCGTTTCGACACGGGCAGGACCGCCGCCGACAGGAAGGCGTTTGTGTCTCCCTCGCCGATCCGTGGTATGGACACGACAGCGACGGTCGAGTCGATCGAGTCGGTCGGCCCCGACACGTACGCGCTCCGCTTCCGCGCGCCCGAGGGGTTCGCGGCCGAACCCGGACAGTTCGTGAAGCTCGGCACCGAGATAGACGGCGAGTCGGTCGCGCGCTTCTACACCCTCTCGTCGCCCCGCGTCGGCGAGACGTTCGAGGTCACGGTCGGCATCGACCCCGAGGAGGGCGGCGACTTCTCGGCGTTCCTCTCGGGCGCCGAGGCCGGCACCGAGATGACGCTCTCGGGGCCGTTTGGTGACCAGCACTACGCCGGCGAGGCCCGCGCGGTCGTGATCGCGGGCGGCCCCGGGGTCGGCCCCGCGGTCGCCATCGCGGAGCGCGCGCTCGACGAGGGTGCCGAGGCCGCGGTCGTCTACCGCGACGACGACGTCGCCCACGCCGACCGGATCGACGCCCTCCGCGAGCGTGGCGCCGACGTTCGGCTCCTCGACGCGGACGACTCCTTGACCGACGCCGTCGCCGATGTCCTCACTGGCGGGGAATGCGAGACGATCTTCGTCTACGGCTTCGCCGACCTCGTCGGAGACGCCGAGGCCGCGGTCGACGCGGCCGGCGGCGACGCGGACGCCGCGAAGGTCGAGAACTTCGGGTAGCGGCTTTTCAGGCGGCCGACTTTGCTCCGCGGCCTCGCCCGCCGGTGCCACCACGCTTTACGTGTCGCCCCCGAGATGAGCGGGTATGGACTACCGACGACTCGGCGACACGGGGCTCAGCGTCTCGGAGCTCTGCTTCGGCACGTGGCGGTTCGGGCGCGAGACGAACGGCGTCGTAGAGACGGGCCGCGAGGAGTCGCACGAGCTCCTCGACGCGGCCGCGGACCAGGGGATCAACTTCATCGACACGGCCAACGTGTACGGGTCGCCGCACGGAACGAGCGAGGAGTACATCGGCGAGTGGCTCGCGGACCGCGACCGCGAGGACTACGTCATCGCCTCGAAGGTGTACTTCCCGTTCGACGGGCGCGGCGAGCCCGGCCCCAACGACTCGGGGCTCGGTCGGAAGCACATCCGCGCGCAGATTGAGGGGACCCTCGACCGGCTCGACACCGACTACCTCGACGTGTACTACATCCACCGCTGGGACGAGGAGACTCCCATCGAGGAGACGATGCGCGCGCTCGACGAGCTGGTCGCCGAGGGGAAGGTCCACCACCTCGGCGCGTCGACGATGGCGGCGTGGCGGCTGACGAAGGCGCAGTGGACCGCCGACGTCAACGATTACGCGAGCTTCGACGTGGTCCAGCCGCTCCACCACGCGGGCTACTACGAGGACGTCAAGGAGTACCTCGACGTCTGTATCGACCAGGATCTGGCCGTCTGTCCGTACTCCCCGCTCGCGGGCGGGTTCCTCACCGGGAAGTACGAGCGCGCGGACCCGGACGATCCCGAGAAGGTGATCGCGCCCGACGGGTCGCGCGCGAGCTTCGACGACCGGTTCGAGCGCTTCTACCTCTCCGAACGCGGCTGGAAGGTGCTCGACGCGGTCCGCGAGGTCGCCGGCGAGCTGGACGCGACGCCCGCGCAGGTCGCGCTCGCGTGGCTCACCGAGTGGGACGAGTTCACCTGCGTCCCCATCGTCGGCGCCCGGACGGTCGACCAGCTCGACGAGAACGTCGCGGCGGCCGACCTCGACCTCTCCGACGAGCAGTGGGACCGGATCATGGACGCGCGCTACGACCCGGACGGGAACCTCTGGGGACACTGAGCGGGGCATAAAACCGGGCGGGGCCGCCTCCGCCGCCCCGCTACGTCTCGAAGTCGGGCAGGTCGTCCGGCGCGTCGAAGTCGGCCTCCCAGTCGATGTACTCCTCCTTGAGTGTCTCGCAGACGATCTGTCCCAGCTCCGTGAGCCCGGCGTTGATCGCGGAGACGGTCCCCCACGAGTCGAGGTCGGGGTGGAGGTCCCGCTCCTTCCAGTCCTCGGGGAGCCCGGGCGCGTGGTAGCCGACGCGGTCGGCGAAGTCGTCCCAGAAGAAGTCGAACCGGGAGACTAATTCGAGGTCGAGCGCGATCTCCCAGTCCTCTTCGTCCATGTCGCTGCCGGCGGCCCACTCGCCGAACGCCTCCTCCCACGCGCCCTCGCGGAGGAACGCCTCGAGTTCGTCGCGGCGGTACTCCCCGCCCGCGACCTCGGCGTCCTCGTACTCGTTGGGATCGACGGCGGCGAGTTCGGGCGGCTCCGGCGGGTCGACGTCGAGTGACATGCCACGAAGTGGGCGCCGACGGGGCAAAACGCTACGGGAGCGGGTCGCGCCCGGTCCGGTCAGGTCCGGCGTCTGGTTTGTGCGCGCGCTCGTTCGCCTGCCGCGCCCGATCCGGTCCTTTTACCGCGGTTCCGTCCCGAGGGCGGGTATGGACCTCCGCGCCGTCTCGCGCCGCGTCGGGATCGCCGCCGCCGTCGCCACCGTCGTCGCGCTCGTCGCCCCGTACGCGGTCGTCTCGGGGCCGGAGTACGCGGACCAGCTGGCTGCGTACTACGCCTCCGGGGTCGTCGGCTGGACCGGGATCGCGTTGTTCGCGCTGCTCTCCGCGGTCGTCATCGCCTCCGTCGAGCGGGGGAACGTCGACCCCGGGACGCTCGCGGGCGTGGCGGTCGTCCTCGGACTGGCGACGACCGCGAGCGCGGCGACGTGGGCGCTGGCGGTCGAGCCGAGCCCGGTGTTCCGCGACCACCTCTGGCTCGTGTGGCACGCGCGCGCCGTCGTCGCGCTGTCGGTCCCCGTGCCGCTCGCCGCAGCGGTGCACGCTCGGGCGGTGTTGACGTAGCTGCGCCGTCCGCGATCCGTTGCGGCCGCGGACCACGGCTGTGGACCCGCTCGCAGACCGCGGCCACGGACCCGCCCGCGGCCCGCGCCGGCGTCCGCCGAACGAAAGGCCCTTATGCCGCACCCGAATATCGTCAAACGGACTAGGTCGGGCGGTTAGGCCCCGCTCGTCACCCGTGAGGCAGTCTTTAGCGGGGACCGAACAGCGGGCACGTCCGGTCAGACCGGCGCGGGCCCCGAGAGCCAACGTGGAAGCCTCGTCCGCCGGGGACAGCGGTCTGCGGCGCCCGCTCGCAGGAGCGGTCCGTCGCGGTTCGTCGGCGACACTGGGTCAGGCGCGGAAGCGAGCAGCCCACCGCCGAACGCCCGTCGCTCGTCGGGTCGCGGGGTGGAGGAGGCAATCGGGATACCCCGTGCCGGAACGCCGGGCTACCCCGCCTGTCCGTCATTCATACGCTGAATTGTCCGACGAGTGGTGACGCTGCGGCGTTGCGGTCGCCTGAGTAAAATATAGTAGGTCACCGACAGGACAATTTATTATTCGACAAAGAAAAGTGTGAACGATGGATCGACCACCAAAAGACGCCAGCGCTGAAGAAATCACCCGATTTCTTGAAGAGGATTTTTGGGAACAACTTGCCTCAGAAGGTGAGGAGACTGGCAAAGGCCAGTCTGATGGTGGTCCAGATGATTCAGATGAGGGGGAGAAAAACGAGTAGTTAGAGGGTCGACAGGGTTTCATACACCCGTACACATCAAGCAATACTCACTTATTGCTATACCTGTTATATTCTCTTGACTTCCAACCTACACTTGTCAGAGGCACTTGGAAGTCCACATCTCTCCCTCCCTGCCGTATATTGAGTACTCCAGTTCGGTGAATCTGTAGTTGATTCCGTACAAGATACGCAACTTTTATTCACCCGCTGATTCAAGTGATAATATATCTGAATAATAGACTTTCGACAGAGCCAAATAATTGACGACGGCTCGGCGACGAACACCGCCGAGGCTCCAGCCGCTCGCTTATAAATAGCTGATAACAGATCAGCGGCGAACACCGCCGAAGCCCCAGCCGCGAGGCCCGCCCGGCACAGCAACCGCACCTCACGCCTCCCCAGCCTCGCCGCTCGCTGCTCGCGGTTTCACCGCTCGCAACCGAGGTGCTCGCTTCGCTCGCACCTCGCACCGCTCGCGGCGTCCCTCGCGCGTGCTGTCTCGCGGTCGCCGGAGGCGACCGCTCGCAGGCACGCGCCGACCGCGACCGCAGAAAACAGGTGATCGTCGCGGCTCAGCGACCGGTGTCGTACTTGTACGTCGCCGAGTCCGGGTCGATTCCGAAATCCTCGGCCGACTCTTCCGGTTCGTCGTCGCCGGTCGGCTCGGCGTCTTTGAACGCCGTGCGGAGGCCGCTCGGCATCTCGAACGCGTCGACGGCCAGCTCGAGGCCGACGACCCCGCCGCCGAGGAACTCTCGCTTCTCGGTGAGGCGCTCTCCGAGCGCGGGCGGAAGGTCGTCGGTGTCGACGCGCTCGAAGCCGAACTGCGCGAGGTACTCCGGCTGGTCGGTGAGCACGTACACCGTCTCGAACCCGTCCGCGGCCGCGGTGTCGACGAGGCGCTCGACGACGTGCGCCCCGACCCCGCGATCGCGCCACTCGGGCAGGACACCGATGCCGGTGAGCTCGATCCGGTTTGCCTCGCTCTCGTCGCCGCGGTGGAGCCGGAGCCGGCCGAACCCGGCCCGGTCGCCGGACTCCTCGTCGACCGCGATCACGTAGTCCCGCGACCGGAAGGCGACGTCGTCGAGCCCCAACTGCTCGATCGCGTCCAACAACCACGCCTCGTCACGGTTTTTGGCGTCGCGGACGTACATACCGGGACGTACGAGACCGGAGGTGAAAAGCGGTTCCCCGGCGGCCCGTCTCGCGTTCCCCGACCGCGCCGCCGGCGCGATTGCCTCGCCCGCCCGAGACGGACCGCTTTTGCCCGCCGGCCGCCGACCGGACGCGTATGGAATTCGCCGCGCTGGCGGAACGGGCGGAACGGGTGGCCGCGAACGACGGCGACATCGAGACGACGCTCGCCGTCGCCGACCTACTCGCAGACGCCGGCGCTGGCGACGGTGCCGGAGGCGACGCCGAGGGGGACAGCGCCGAGGGGGACGGCCCCGAGAGCGACGGATCGACCGACGGACCCACCGACGACCTGCCCGTCGTCGTCCGGTTCCTCCTCGGGCGCGTCTTCCCCGCTCACGACACCCGGACCCTCGACGTCGGCCCCGCGCTCTGCCGCGAGGCTATCGCCCGCGCCGCGGGCCCGAACGTCTCCGCGGCTGACGTGGAGGACCGCCTCGCGGAGCGCGGCGAGATCGGCGCCGTCGCGGCCGACTACGACTTCGGCGGCCAGCAGGGGCTCGCCGCGTTCGGGGCCGGCCGCGACGCGCTCACGGTGGCCGCGCTCGACGAGGCGCTCCGCGACCTCGCGGCCGCGAGCGGCGACGGGAGCGAGTCGCGCAAGCGGGACGCGCTGTTCGGGCTGTTCACCCGGTGTTCACCGAGCGAGGCGGCGTTCCTTGCCCGGCTCGTCCTCGGCGAGATGCGGCTCGGCGTCGGCGAGGGGACGGTCCGCGACGCGGTCGCGGAGGCGTTCCTCGCGTCGGCGGAGGAGCCCGAATCAGCCGGCGCGGATGCGACCGATGACCCCCGACTCGCCGCCCCTGACGAGGCGGTCGCGGCCGTCGAACGCGCGCTTCAGGTGACGAACGACTACGGCCGGGTCGCGGTCCGCGCCCGCGACGAGGGGATCCCGGGGCTCCGCGAGGAGTCGCTTCGGGTCGGACGACCGGTCCAAGCGATGCTCGCGCAGGCGGGCACCGCGACCGACGCGGTCGACGCGTTCGGCGAGGTCGCCGTCGAGACGAAGTTCGACGGCGCCCGCGTCCAGGTCCACTACGCGCCCGAGGGGAACGCGACAGACGCCGGAGCCGGGCCTGACGGAGACGACGCGGACGGCGAGGCACTCGGTCCGCAGCTCTACTCCCGGAACATGGACGACGTGACCGAGGCGCTCCCAGAAATAGTCGAGTACGTCGCCGAACGCGTCGACGTCCCGGTCATCCTTGACGGCGAGGTCGTCGCGGTCGACGACGACGGCGACCCGCTCCCGTTCCAAGAAGTGCTGCGGCGGTTCCGCCGCAAACACGACGTCGAGCGCATGCGCGAGACCGTCTCCCTGCGGCTCCACGCCTTCGACTGCCTCCACGCCGACGGCGACGACCTGCTCGACGAGCCGCTCCGCGACCGTCACGAGCGGCTCCGAGCCGTCCTCCCGGACGCGGCCGCGGACCTCAAACTTGCGGCCGACCCGGACGCGATCGCCGCCGCGGAGCGGGACGCCCTCGACGCGGGCCACGAGGGCGTCATGCTGAAGAACCCCGAGGCGGCGTACACCCCCGGCGACCGCGGGCGAGACTGGCTGAAGCGCAAGCCGGACGTGGAGACGCTCGACGCCGTCGTCGTCGGCGCCGAGTGGGGCGAGGGGCGCCGCGCAGAGCTGTTCGGCACGTTCCTGCTCGCGGTTCGCGCGGAAGGAACTGACCGCGACGACGACGACGACCTCGCGCCCGCGGGGTACGCCACGGTCGGCAAGGTGGCGACGGGGATCACCGACGAGGCGCTCGCGGACCTCACTGCGCGGCTGGAGCCGCACGTCGTCGACGAGACGGGGACGACGGTCGCGTTCGACCCCGAGCTGGTGGTCGAGGTCGGCTACGAGGAGATCCAGACCTCGCCGACGTACTCCGCGGGCTACGCCCTCCGATTCCCCCGCTTCGTCGGCGTCCGCGAGGACAAAGACGTCGACGACGCCGACTCGCTCGCCCGCGTCCGCCGGCTCGCCGGCGACGACTGAGCCGAGTCGGCCGGGCGGCCGGCGACGCGGTAGCCGGCGACGACTGACCTTCCGA
Source organism: Halorubrum xinjiangense (assembly GCF_900102375.1). Taxonomy (GTDB): domain Archaea; phylum Halobacteriota; class Halobacteria; order Halobacteriales; family Haloferacaceae; genus Halorubrum; species Halorubrum xinjiangense. The sequence continues at coordinate 70,821 of NZ_FNBO01000001.1, read as the reverse complement.
CACGCGAAACCCCTTGACGATCCGGCCCGTAGCGTCGCGTATGCCAGGCCCGCTCGGCGACGCCACGCGGCGCGACCTCACCGACGCGGCCGCAGACCGGCTCGCGGCCGCGGGGTTCGCGGTCGAGCGCCCGGAGACGGGCGCCGAGCCGCCGGCGGTCGCGACCCGCGGCGACGACCGGGTGGCGGTGGAGCCGCTCGCCGCGGACGACGCGACGCCGGTCGTGATCACCTCGCGGCTCGGGCACGCGCTCGACCGCGACCGCCGCGTCCTGTTCGCCGTCCGCGACCCCGACACCGCCGCGGCCGTGCGCGACCTCCTCGCCGACCCGCCGCTGCTCGCCGCCCGAAGCGACGGTCGGCGCACCTTCCACCTCGGCCCGGACCGGATCCCGGTCTCGGGCGGCGGGTACGCCTGCGTCCGCGCCGACGGCCTCGGCGAGCCGACGTTCGGCTGGCGCGAGACTGACACTCCCGTCGGCCCGGTGACGGGCCGCGAGGACGTCGACGCCGCCGCGATCGACGACGAGGGCCGCCCGGTCGTCCCCCGGCTCGTCTGCGAGGTCGACGGGGCGCCCGTCGCGGTCCTCGCGGGCGTCGACAGCCTCCAGACGCCGCCGGCCGAGTCGTTCCCGTTCGCGTACCGTCGCGACCCGACGGACAAGCGGTTCCGCGTCCGCCGCGGGGACGACGGGACCGTCGTCGAGACGGTCGGCGGGTTCGGGGCGATGCGCGAGGCCGGGTACGTCCCGATTCCGATGCCGCTGGTCCCTGAACACGCGCTGGGGCGGTCGATCGACGACGAGGCGCTCGCGGCGGCGTGGGACCTCACCGTGATCGACGATGAAGAGCGATAGCCACCCTCAAGACGACCGGGGCCACAGTCGGTGACATGACGGTCCGCTACGAGGAGCTCGCGGTGGAGTGGCTCGGCTACGCGACGGCGCGGCTGGAGACCGACGGGGGTCCGGTCGTCTACACCGACCCCGGCCGGTACGGCGTCCTCGACGACTACTGGGCGCGCGACGGCGACCTCGTCGTCGTCACCCACGACCACCACTACGACAGCGACGGGATCCGGTCGGTCGCGAGCGAGGACGCGACGGTCGTGATCTACGACGCCGTCGACCCCGCCGGCATCGACCGCAACGTGGAGTCGATCGACGCGCTCGCGGCCGACTACGAGGTCGTCCGCGTCGGCGAGGAGGACCGCGTCGACGTCGAGACCCCGGTGGGCGAGGTGCGGGTGTGGTCCGTCCCCGCCCACAACGACCCGGAGGGGCCGAACGCGGACGCCGACGGCTCGGTGCCGCACCCGCCAGGGTTCGGCTGCGGCTTCCTGCTGTCGCTCGGCGGGCGCACCGTCTTCTGGCCCGGCGACTCCGACGCGTTGGACGGGTTCGCCGAGCTCGACGTCTCCGTGTTCCTCGCGAACATCGGCGGGGGCGGCATCGTCGCCGACCGGCGCGAGGCGGCCGACCTGACCGAGGCGATGGACCCCGACCTCGTCGTCCCGATCCACTACGACACCTTCGAGATGCTGGAGGCCGACGGCGAGGCGTTCGCCGGCGACGTCGCGAGCCGGTCGATCCCCGTCGCGCTCGACGCGCGCTCGGCGAACCAGTAGCCGGTCGGAGGCCTTTTTACCTCGCCGCGTCCTTCCCCGGTCGCATGACCACGGAGTCCGCGCTCGCCGACGGGGTCCGGGAGGCGCTTTCGGTCGACGCCGAGGCGTTCGCCGAGCGCGCGGCCGAGGAGGCCGAGATCGTCAAACAGGAGCTGCGCGACGGCTCCTTCGACAACCACCAGTCGATCGTCGGCTTCGAGTACGAGTTCTACGCGGTCGGCGACGGGCGGTGGAGTGAGGAGTCGCGGGCGGGCGAGTACGCGCTGATGCGCGTGCCGCGCCGCCTGCTGGAGCTGATGGGGTTCGAGAAGGAGCTCGGGCTCCACAACGCCGAGATGTCGACGAGCCCGCAGCCCCTCTCCGACCACGGGCTCCGCGCCCAGCTCGCCGAGGTCCGCGCGCGGCTGGAGGCCGCGGAGAACACCGCGGGCGTCGAGGGGATGCGGCTCGTCTCCGACGGGCTCTGGACCATCCCGCCGGCGGGCGAGACCGCCCGCGAGTACCTCACCGACAGCGTCGCGGTCGACGGCGTGACCGTGGCGGTCAACATGAGCGACGCGGTCCGGTACCACGCGATGGCCAACGCGGACCCCGAGAGGGCGGACCGGGACGGGTCGGCGGACGCACGGCCGGCGGGCGATCGGGTCGAGCTCTCCGCGCCGGGCGTGTCGCTGTCGGCGGAGACGGTGATGCCCGAGAGCCTCATCACGTCGATCCAGCCGCACTATCAGGTGGCCCACGCCGAGACGCTGCCGCGGCACTTCCGATACGCCCTCCGGATCGCCGGGCCGCTCTTAGCGCTCGGCGTCAACTCACCCTTCTTCCCGCCGGACCTCTACGACGACGGCTGGGACGGCGAGCGGGTCCTCGCCGAGGGGGCGACCGAGAACCGGATCCACGTGTTCGAGTCCGTCCTCAACGCGCGGACCGACGCGGACAAGGTGCGGTTCCCGCGGGACGTCCACGACGTCGAGACGGCGGTAGACCGCATCGCGGCCGACGAGACGCTGATCCCGATGCCCGACCCGGGCGGCAGCGACCGCTTCGACGACGCGTTCGCGACGTTCCGGACGAAACACGGCAGCTACTGGCGGTGGGTCCGCCCAGTTTTCGAGGGGTCGAGCCGCTCGGCCGCGAACGCCCGGATCGAGTTCCGCCCGATCCCCGGGCAGCCCACGGTCCGCGACTCCATCGCGTTCCAGGGGGCGTTCGCGGGGCTGATGCAGGCGCTCGCCCAGCGCGAACACCCCGTGATCGGGCTCGACTGGGAGACCGCCTGCGACAACTTCTACGCCGCCGTCGCCGACGGGCTCGACGCCGACATGACGTGGATCGGCCGCGACGGGGAGCGCACGACCGACACGGACGCGCTGTACGCCGACCTCCTCGACCACGCCGAGGCGGGGCTCCGGACCGCCGGCTGCGCCGACGACGAGGCCGCAGCGTGGATCGCGCCGCTCCGCTGGCGCGTCGCGAACCGCACGACCCCGGCCAGCTGGAAGCGGGACCGCGTCCGCGCCCGCCTCGACGACGGCGACGACTTCGAGGCGGCCGTGGTCAACACCCAGCGCGAGTACATCCGCCAGCAGGCTGACACGCTCATCGACGGCGGCTTCTCGGCGTGGACGGACGGCTGACCGGGCCGCCGGCTCCCTCGCGATCGCGACACAGTACAGTTATCGGCCCGCCGCGTCACTCGCCCGTATGGACGAGCTGATCGCCGCGGCGCGCGAGGCCTTAGAGGCGGCCCACGTCCCGTACTCCGAGTACCGCGTCGGCGCCGCGCTCCGGACCGCCGACGGCACCGTCTACACGGGCTGTAACATCGAGAACGCGAACTACTCCAACAGCCTCCACGCCGAGGAGGTCGCGCTCGCGGAGGCGGTGAAGGCGGGCCACCGCGAGTTCGACCGCATCGCGGTCTCCTCCGGCGTCCGCGACGGGGTCACCCCCTGCGGGATGTGCCGCCAGACGCTCGCCGAGTTCGCGGCCGACGACCTCGTCGTCGCCTGCGATGAGGGCGGCGACGCGGCCACGGAGTACACGCTCGGCGAGCTGCTCCCGAACACCATCTCGGAGGGGACGCTCGACGACGCCAGGGAGGACTGACGCACGGCGGCCCGATGCCCGCTACACGTCCCCGAGCGACCGAGACGGAACTACTTTTAAACGGCTCGCCGAAGAGCGAAGACATGACCGACGACAGCGAGGACCCCAACGACGAGGCCGGCTACCACGTCGAGGCCGCGCCCGAGGACGTCGCGGACGCCGTCCTCCTCCCGGGCAACCCCGAGCGGGTCGACAAGATCACGGCGCTGTGGGACGACCACGAGGAGGTCGCCCGCCACCGCGAATACCGCACCGCGACCGGCAGCTACGACGGCGCGCCGATCTCGGTGACGTCGACCGGGATCGGCTCTCCATCGGCCGCCATCGCGGTCGAGGAACTCGCGCGCGTCGGCGTCGACACGTTCGTCCGGGTCGGCTCCTGCGGCGCGATCCAGCCGGAGATGGACGTGGGCGACCTGGTGATCACGACCGGCGCCGTCCGCCAGGAGGGGACGAGCGACGAGTACGTCCGCGAGGACTACCCCGCCGCCGCGGACGGCGAGGTCGTTTCCGCGCTAGTCGCCGCCGCCGAGCGGCTTGGCCACGACTACCACACCGGCGTTACGATGAGCGCCGACTCCTTCTACGCCGGGCAGGGCCGCCCCGGGTTCGAGGGGTTCGAGGCTGCCGGCTCGGACGAGCTCGTCGCGGAGCTTCAGGACGCGAACGTGAAGAACATCGAGATGGAGGCGTCGGCGATCCTCACGATCGCGAACGTGTACGGGCTCCGCGCCGGCGCGGTCTGCTCCGTCTACGCGAACCGCGTGACCGGCGAGTTCCGGGCGGAGGGCGAGTCGCGCGCGGCCGAGACCGCGAGCCTCGCGGTGAAGCTGCTCGCTCGCATGGACGAGGTGAAACGCGAGGCGGGCGCCGACCGCTGGCACGCCGGCCTCTCGCTGTAGCGGCCGCGTCGCCCCGCCGCGTTGACGTTATCTGCCTGCGAGCGTTCCAAAGCGACTTTATCCGCGCACCGTGGACTTACTGGCATGAGTACACAGGTCGTCGTCGTCGGCTCCGGCTACGCCGGCGCAGGGGCGGTGAAGGCGTTCGAAGACGAGGTCGGCGAGGGCGAGGCGGAACTCACGTGGGTCTCTGAACACGACTACCACCTCGTCTTACACGAGGTCCACCGCGCGATCCGCAACCCCGCGGTCGAGGACAAGATCACGATCCCCGTCGACGAGATCAAGTCGCCCGAGTCCGACTTCGTCCAGGGCCGCGTCGTCGACGTCGACACCGACGAGCGCGTCGTCGAGACCGACGACGGGACGACCGTCGACTACGACTACCTGCTGCTCGGCGTCGGCTCCACGACCGCTTTCTTCGGCATCGAGGGGTTAGAGGAGAACGCCCACCAGCTGAAGGGGCTCGACGACGCGAAGGCGATCCACGAGGAGGTCCGCGAGGCGGCGGCCGAGGCGACCCGCTCCGACCCCGTCGAGGTCATCGTCGGCGGCGCCGGGCTCTCCGGCATCCAGACGGCCGGCGAGATCGCCGAGTACCGCGACAAACACCGCGCGCCGATAGAGATCAAGCTGGTCGAGGGGCTCGACGAGGTCTTCCCCGGCAACGACCCCCAGATTCAGGGCGCGCTCCGCCAGCGGCTGGAGGACGCGGACATCGAGATCCTCACCGGCGACTTCATCTCGAAGGCCGACGAGGACGCCGTCTACCTCGGCGGCGGCGACGAGGAGGAGCCCGAGGAGCTCGCCTACGACGTCCTGATCTGGACCGGCGGAATTACGGGACAGCCCGAGCTCGAGAACGTCGAGATCGAGAAGGACGAGCGCTCGAACCGCGTCCACGCCGGCTCCGACTTCGCCACCAGCGACGACCGCGTGTTCGCCATCGGCGACACCGCGCTCGTTGAGCAGGGCGAAGACGACGTGGCACCGCCGACCGCGCAGGCCGCCTGGCAGGCCGCGGAGGTCGCGGGCGCCAACCTCGCGCGCGCCGCCCGCGGCGCGCCGCTCCGCTCGTGGACCCACGAGGACAAGGGGACGGTCATCTCCGTCGGCGAGGAGGCGGTCGCCCACGACGTGATGGGCATGCCGATCAAGACGTTCGGCGGCACGCCTGCGAAGCTGCTGAAGAAGGCCATCGCCACGCGCTGGATCGCCAAGGTCTCCTCCGCGAGCCGCGGCGTCGGCGCGTTCGGCGACATGTGAGCCCGGGCGACTCGCGGTAGCGACGCTTCTTTCGACACCGATTTCGACGCTTTTCGGCGACGAACTAGTCCGGCGGCTCGGCGACGGACGGCTCGCGATTTCCGATAGAACTGTTCTCGAAGCGATCGAAGGACTTCTCGCAGTCAGTGTTCGGCCGGCTCGTCGGGCGCCCGCATGTCGTCGATCCGCAGGATGAGCACGTTCGCGGTGTCGTCTTTCCCGTCGACGGTCCCGTCGATGACGAGCTTCGAGAGCGGCGTCGGGCCGACGGTGACGCTGTCGCCCTCGTGGAAGTCGCGGACCGAGCCCTGGACGTGGATCTCGGCGCGGCACAGCTCGGGGTGGTGGACGCTGGAGAGGTCGATCCCGTCGACGTTGGTCCCCTCGACCTGCTCGCCCTCGTGGTAGATCGGGACGTCGGCCGGCTCGTCCATGCGCTGGATGTCGAGCGCCTCGTAGGCGTTCGAGGTGGGCTTGTACCCCCCTTTCGGTCCGGGTACGCCCTCGACCAGCTGGAGGGCCTTGAGGCTCTGCATCTGGTTGCGGATCGTCCCCGGGTTGCGGTCGACCTCCTCGGCGATCGCCTCGCCTTTCACGGCGTCCTCCTGTTCCCCGTAGAGGTTGATGAGGGCCGTGAGGATGCTTTTCTGGCTCGACGTGAGCTCGATCGATGACATGGTGGCGAATACACGACGCCCCCGCTTAAATGCGATGGAATTCACTTATAAATGATCGTGTGAGATCCGCTCGGTGAGCGGGTCGCCGTCCGCGCGAGGGCGCCGGCTCACTCCCCGCGCAGCCGCTTCATCCGGACGTACGCGAGCGGGCTCGACAGCGCGACGACGACGCCGACGCCGATCAGCGCGACGCCGAAGTCGACCGCGACGAACGAGACCGCGGCGCCGACGAGTCCGATCGCCGCCCCGGTGAACGCGACCGCGATCACGGCGCCGATCGGCTCGATGTCGCCGGGGTCGACCGAGTAGGGATCGGAGCTGTCCATGAGCATCCCGTGGCGGGCCGGGCGCAAAACGGTGTCCGATCCGGCGAGGGGGGACGGCGGGGTCGCCGACGAATCCGGGGCGACGCGAGCGCGCCGATCCCCCACCATTGAAGCGGCGGCGCGCCGCGTAGCCGGTATGACCACGGTCAGGATCATCGGCGCGCCGACCGACTACGGGGCGAACCGACGCGGGGTCGACATGGGGCCTTCGGCGATCCGGTACGGCGGGCTCGCGGACCAGCTCGCCGGCGCCGGCGTGGAGACCGTCGACGGGGGCGACCTCCTCGTCCCGCGGGCGGAGGAGCGCGACCCGGACGCGGACGCGCCCAGCGAGGGGAAAGCGAAGTTCCTCCGGGAGACAGAAGACGTCTGCCGCCGGCTCGGCGACGAGGTCGCCGCGACGCTCGCCGACGGCGAGGTGCCGCTCGCGCTCGGAGGCGACCACTCCATCGCGATCGGGAGCCTCGCCGGGTCCGCGCGCGACGCGGAGATCGGCGCCGTGTGGTTCGACGCGCACGCCGACCTCAACACGCCCGCGACGACGCCGTCGGGCAACGTTCACGGGATGCCGCTGGCGGCCGCGCTCGGGATCGACGAGTTCGCGGACACCGAGTGGGCGAACGCGCCGGGGCTCTCGCCGGAGAACGTCGCCTTGGTCGGGCTCCGCTCGGTCGACGGAGCGGAGGCGGAGCTAATCAAAGAGCGCGGCTTCGCCGCGTACACGATGTCCGACATCGACGAGCGGGGGATCACGGAGGTCACGGAGGAGGCCCTGTCGGTCGCCGCGGACGGCGTCGACGGGATCCACGTCAGCCTCGATCTGGACTGGCTCGACCCCAACGCCGCGCCCGGCGTCGGGACCCCCGTCCGCGGCGGGGTCACCTACCGCGAGGCGCACAGCGCGATGGAGATCGTCGACGAGACGGACGCGCTCCGCTCGATGGAGATAGTCGAGGTGAATCCGACGCTGGACCAGCACAACGAGACGGCCGAGCTGGCGACGGAGCTGGCAGCGAGCGCGTTCGGGAAGCGCGTCTTATAACTCGGAGGGAGGGAGACAGAGCGGGCGGAACCCCGGGCGAGCGAAACGCCGGGTCAGACGCCGCGGTCGAGGTCCTCGACGACCCGCTGGAGGTCCGCCGCGGCCTCGATCTCGCCTTTGATCTCCTCGCGGCGGCGGACGGCCGCTGAGTCAGCGTCGTACGCGCGGACGAACTCGGCGCGGGTGTGCTCGTCGAACGCGTGGCGGATCGCGAAGTAGCCGTCCGGGACGATGGTGCCGCAGACCTTGCACTCGTGGCGTTGGTGGTCGTTCGTCTGGTGGACGATCGCCGCCTCCACGTCGTCGAAGGCGGCGTCGCAGTCGCCGATGCCGCACGTCCAGCGAGGGGCCATACCCGAACTCTCGCCCGAGGGGGATTAACGGTTTCCCAAGCCGGCGGACTCTCCTCCCGGCGTCGACCGGTGCCTGCTGCCACAACCGTCCCTGTCCGCGGTCGCGGCACCGTCGTCGTCGAACGATACGCCTTTGCGCGGGCGCGACGACCATGCGACCGTGACCCGATCGCAAACGCGCGTCGACGCCCACGTCAAGGTGCTCGACGACGAGGTCGTCGCCCGCGCGAAGGCCCGCGGGATCGACGCGCTCGTGTACGCGCCGCACTTCACGCGCCTCCCGACGATCCGCGAGCGTGCGGCCCGGTACACCGACGACGAGCTGACGGTCGTTCCCGCTCGCGAGGTGTTCACCGGCGACTGGGGAAACCGGCGGCACCTCCTCGTCTTAGGCCTCTCCGAGCCGGTCCCCGACTACATCACCTTCGAGGGCGCGATGGCCGAGTTCGAGCGGCAGGACGCCGCCGTCCTCGTCCCCCATCCCGGCTTCGCCACCATCTCGCTCACGCGGCCGGAGGTCGACGCCCACGCCGACCGGATCGACGCGGTCGAGACGTACAACACGAAGCTGCTCCCCCACCAGAATGTCAGGGCGCGCCGGACCGCGGAGGCGACCGGCTGCGCCGGCTTCGGTTCGTCGTACGCGCACCTCCCCGGCACGGCGGGCGAGGCGTGGACCGCCTTCGAGGGCGACCTCGACGACGCCGAGGCGGTCGCCGACGCGTTCCGCGAGCGCCGCCCCCGCAAGGTGATCCACCGCGGCGGGGCCGGCCACCGGCTCCGCGGCCTCGTGGAGTTTGCACACCTCGCCTACGAGAACACGTGGGTGAAACTCGACCGGATGTTTCTCTCCGGCAACGAGCCGACCCTCCCCTCGAACGTCGCCTACGAGGGCCGGTTCGACGACGTGAGCGTTTACGAGTAGAGAGATTGCGGTGGCGCGTGCCTGCGAGCGGCCGCCGGCGGCGGCCGCGAGGAGCGCGCGCGAGGGACGCCGCGAGCGACGTGGGCGACCGAAGGGAGCCCCGAGCGAGCGGCGAGGCTGGGGAGGCGTGAGGCGCTGTGCGGGGTGGGAATCAAAGGGGCAGCCGTGAGGGCGAAGCCGCGCGACGTAAGCACCGCAGTGAGTGAGCGGAGCGAACGAACGAGGCGCGCAGCGAGCGCACCGAGCCCTCGCGGCTGGGGCTTTGGCGGTGTTCGCTATCGATCCGCAGTCACTCATTTATAAGCGAATGGCCGAATCTTTGGCAGTGTCCGCCGCTGATCTGCTAACAACTAGTTATAAATAAGCGGTCGGAGATTTGGCGCTCGTAGCTGCCGATCCTACACCGGCTATTTATAAGTGGACGGCCGGATCGTTGACGACCTCCTCGGAGCCGTCGATCCCCACAAGACCGGCCCGACGCCGACTCACTTATAAGCCGAATCCGGCCGCCGCCTCCGACGCCGCGGACAGGTCCAGATCGAGGTTCACGACGTAGGTGTGGATCGCCCAGAAGGCCGCCAGCTCGATACCGGTGATGATCACGGTGACGAGGTCGGCGTACTTGCTGCTCGTCGTCACGCCGGACGGCATCCCGAACTCCTTGTCCGAGAGCGGGTGGAACAGCGCGATGCCGCGCCGGCTCCCGACCACGTCGAGGATGTAGTGGGTCAACACGCCGATCCACACGTACTGGAGGTTCCCGAAGACGATCGGGTACGCGAGGAAGACAGCCAACACGGGGAGGCTGTGGAGCGTCTTCCGGTGGCGCCCGAAGGCGGTGTCGACGTCGGGGAACAGCGCCCCCAACACGACGGGAACGGTGATCTCTGCGATCGTCTCGGCGGTCGCGAGGGTAAGGCTCGGTTCGAGGATGAACCCCAGCCCCAAGGCGAGCAGCAGCCCGTTGAGGACGTGGCCGCGTTTGTTCATACCGCTGGCTGTGCGCGTCGGTAGGTCAAACCACCGGATCGCGGCGAGGGACGTAAGCGGTGCTTACCACGAGCCGTCCCGCGCTACCGCTCCCGGGTCGAAAGAGCCACGGCGGGCGCGCTCGACCCGCCCGTATGGAGTACGAGGAGCCGAAGTTCTTCCACGTGATGCAGTACGCCGCGGCCGCCGACGGCGACGTCATCGACATGGTGAGCGGCAACCCCGACTGGGAGCCGCCCGCCGCGCTCCGCGAGGCGCTCCGCGAGTACGCCGACCTGCCGCCCGCCGACTTCCAGTACCCGCCGAGCGACGGGCTCCGCGAGCTGCGGGCGGCGATCGCGACCCGCGAAAACGTCGCCCCCGAGTGCGTGGTCGTCACCAACGGCACCGGCGAGGCGAACTACCTCGCAATGGCGCGCGCGCTCAACCGCGACGCCGGCGACGAGGCGCTGCTCATGGACCCGGTGTACCCGTACTACCCGGGAAAGACGCACCTGCTCGACGGGGAGCCGACGCTCGTGCCCACCGAGCGCGACGGCGGCCTCGACGTCGACGCGGTCCGCGAGGCCGCCAGCGAGGACACCGCCCTCATCGTCCTCAACACGCCGAACAACCCGACCGGCGCCGTCTACGACCTCGACGCGGTCCGCGAGGTCGTCGGTGTCGCCGAGGCGGTCGACGCGCTCGTCGTCGTCGACGAGGTGTACGACCGCTTCGACCTCTCCGGCTCCTTCGAGTCCGCCCTCACCCTCGATTCCGACCGCGTGATCGTCACGAGCGGCTTCTCGAAGTCGATGGCGATCACCGGGCTCCGCGTCGGCTACGGCGTGTTCCCGGAGGCGCACGTCGGCGACGCCAAGACCCGGCACATGCTCGTGAACGTCACCGGGGCGCGCCCCTCCCAGTACGCGGTCTACCACGCGCTCGCGGAGACGCCGTCGGACTACTACGCCGCGTCGCGCGACCTGCTCGCGGACCGCGTCGACGCGTTCACCGACGCGCTCGACGCGGCCGGCGCGGAGTACAGCCGCCCGGAGGGCGCCTTCTACGTCCTGGCGCGCTTCGAGGGGTTCCCCGGCACGATGGCGAACGTCAAGCGCCTGGTCGACGAGGCGGGCGTCGCCGGGATGCCGGGCGAGGCGTTCGGCACCGCCCGCGACGAGTGGATCCGGTTCGCCCTCGTGACGCCGCGCGCGACCGAGGCCGCCGAGCGGCTCGCCGACTACTTCGCCGACGGCGCGGTTGACCCGCGGTGAGCGGCAACGTCCCCGGCCGGCGCCGGTCGATGCCCGCGACGACCTTCGCTCGCCCCCTCAGTCTGACGCCTCACCGACGGCGAACGCGGCTCCCGAGACCGACCGCCAGGAGAGCGAGCACGGCCGCGACGACCCCGAGTCCGGGGCTGTCGTCGTCGGTACTCCCGGAGTCGTTGTCAGTACTCCCGGAGTCGCTGTCAGTACTCTCGGAGTCGTCATTGGTACTCCCGGAGTCGTCGTCGGTACTCCCGGAGCCGTCGTCATCGCCCCCGCTTCCCGCGCCGTCAGAGCTGTTTGCGTCCGCTTCCTCCGCGCTGTCGACGCCCTCGATCGTCACCGGCTCAGACGCGACGGAGCCGTCCCGGGCGACCACCGTTCGGTTCCCGGCCGCGGACACCGGTACGTCGACTTCCCCGCGGTCGTCGGTCTCACCGACCGCGTCGCCGTCGACCTCGACGGTCGCGCCCGATACCGGTTCGTCGTAGGCGTTCCGCACCGTCACGCGGGTCGTCTCGCCGACGAGGACGCGCTGGTTCGCCGGTGTGACCGAGAGGGTGGCGGCCCGCTGTGCCGTGGCGTTCACGCTCACCGAGGACTCCCGCACCCTGACGCGTTCGGGCGAAGCGTCGTACCCTTCCTTGACGACCTCGACCGTGTACACCGCGTTCACGGGGACGTTGATCGAGGCCGTCCCCTCGGTCACGCTCACCTCGGCCTCGTACACCGACGAGGACACCTGAACCGCTCCCGTCTCGATCCGGGCGGGCGGGTCGAAGTGGTCGTCGAGGGCGCGCACGTCGAGCGTCGTTGCCCCCCGCTCGATTCCGACCGTCGTCTCCGCGTTCAGCGCCACCGTAACCTCGCGTTCCGTCCGGAGGTACCCCGGCTTCACGACGGCGACCTCGTACGCGCCGCGCTCGAGGCGCGCTGTCTCGTAGACGCCGTCGGCGCCGGTCTCGCCGCGGTCGACCGTCCGCCCGTCCTCGCGGATCCGGACCGTCGCGTTGGCCTGTGACCGGTTCTCGCCGTCGACCACGGTCACCGTCGCGGTCCCGCTCCGCGTGACGCCGAGCGCGACGGCCGTCGCGCTCGCGTTAGTGACCCGAAGCGGTCTGTTCCGGACATAGGTGTCGTCGTCGACGTCCAGCTCGACGTTCGCCCCCTCGGGGACGTCGAGGAGCACGTTCCCGTTGCTCGCCGTCGTCCCCGACGCGGTCTCCGTCTCCCCCGACTCGGTCTCCCACGTCGCCTCGACGGTCACGCCGCCGAGCGTGTCGCCGTCCTGATCGGTCACCGAGACGGTGAGCGTGACCGGATCCGCGGCGACCGCGCCGCCGGTCGCGACGACCGCGACGAACAGTACTGCCGCGCCGATCAGCGTCGAACGTGCGACGTCCATGCGGAGGCCCACGGAGCAAGTCGGTATTGGTATGGGGCGATTACCCGTCTCTCCGGCGTCGTCGGTCCGGAACCGTCCGCGGCGCCGATCGCGATTCCCGCGACCGAACCCCTCTCGCGACTCCGCCGTACCGACCGAACCCCTCTCGCGACTCCGCCGTACCGACCGAACCGTTCCCACGACTCCGCCGTATTCAAATACGCGCGCGCAGACCAACGCGTATGGAGCAGATCGATGACCAGTACGCGCCCGCCGACGTCGAGTCGGCGGTCGACGAGTACTGGGACGAGCACGACGCCTACGAGGCGGCGAAAGAGGCGCACGCCGACGACCCGCCGTTCTTCTTCGTGGACGGCCCGCCGTACACCTCCGGACAGATGCACCTCGGGACCGCCTGGAACAAGACGCTGAAGGACGCCGTCATCCGGTACAAGCGGATGACCGGCCACCGCGTCACCGACCGCCCCGGCTACGACATGCACGGGCTCCCGATCGAGGTGAAAGTCGAAGAGGAGCTCGGCTTCGAAAACAAGCGGGACATCGAGGAGTACGGAATGGAGTCGTTCATCGAGAAGTGCAAGGAGTTCGCCTTAGAAAACCGGGCGGCGATGGACGAGGACTTCAAATCGATCGGCGCGTGGATGGACTGGGACAACCCCTACGAGACCATCTCGCCGGAGTACATGGAGGCCGCCTGGTGGGCGTTTTCCGAGGTCGCCGACAACGGCCTCGTCGAGCAGGGGAAACGCTCCATCTCGCAGTGCCCGCGCTGCGAGACGGGGCTCGCCAACAACGAGGTCGAGTACGAGGACGTCGAGGACCCCTCCATCTACGTGAAGTTCCCGCTGGCTGACCGCGAGGGGAGCCTCGTCATCTGGACGACGACGCCGTGGACCATCCCCGCGAACACCTTCGTCGCCGTCGACGAGGACCTCACCTACAACGCGGTCCGCGCGGAGAAGGGCGACGAGGAGGAGCTCCTCTACGTCGCCGAGGAGTGCGTCGAGGACGTCCTCGGAGAGGGCCGCTACGAGTCGTACGACGTCGAGGCCGAGCTGACGGGCGAGGAGCTCGTCGGCTGGGCGTACGACCACCCGCTCGCCGACCGCGTCGCCGAGTACCCGGACTTCGAGGGCGCCGGCGAGGTGTACGCGGCCGACTACGTCGAGGCCGATCGCACCGGCCTCGTCCACTCCGCGCCGGGCCACGGAGAGGAAGACTTCCACCGCGGCACGGAGCTCGGACTCGATATCTACTGTCCGGTCGCCGCCAACGGCGAGTTCGAAGCGGCCGCCGGCGAGTACGCCGGCCAGTTCGTGCGCGACGCCAACGACGACATCATCGACGATCTGGTCGCCGACGGCCACATGCTCGCGCACGGCACCGTCGACCACAGCTACGGCCACTGCTGGCGCTGTGACACCGGGATCATCCAGCTGGTCACCGACCAGTGGTTCATCTCGATCACGGACGTGAAAGACGACCTCCTCGACAACATGGAGGACTCGGAGTGGCACCCGGGGTGGGCCCGCGACAACCGGTTCCGCGACTTCATCGAGGACGCGCCCGACTGGAACGTCTCCCGGCAGCGCTACTGGGGCGTGCCGATCCCGATCTGGGTGCCGGAGGACGCCGCGTCCGGCAACCTCGACGAGGACATGATCGTCATCGGCACCCGCGAGGAGCTCGCCGAGCGCGTCGAGGAGGACGTCGACCCAGACTCGATCGACCTCCACCGCCCCGCCGTCGACGACCTCACGATCGTCGAGGACGGGACGACGTACCGCCGGGTCGAGGACGTGTTCGACGTGTGGCTCGACTCCTCGGTCGCGACGTGGGGCACGCTCGGCTACCCGAGCGACGAGGCAGCACACGACGAGCTGTGGCCCGCCGACCTGATCATCGAGGCGCACGACCAGACGCGCGGCTGGTTCTGGTCGCAGCTCGGCATGGGGACCGCTGCGGTCGGCAAGGTCCCGTACGAGGAGGTGCTGATGCACGGCTTCGCCAACGACGAGGACGGCCGGAAGATGTCGAAGTCGGTCGGGAACATCGTCACCCCGGAGGAGGCGATCGAGCGCGCCGGCCGCGACCCGCTCCGCACCTACCTGCTCTCGCACGACCAGCAGGGCGTCGACCTCGCGTTCGAGTGGGACGGGCTCGCCGAGTTACAGGGCAAGCTCAACATCCTCTGGAACGTGTTCCGGTTCCCGCTGGAGTACATGGAGCTCGACGGCTACGACCCGGCCGAGGCAGACCTCGCGGACGGCGAGCTCGAGCTCGTCGACGAGTGGGTGCTCTCGCGGCTCCAGTCGGTGGAGGCCGAGGTCGCCGACGCCTGGGAGGACTATCAGGTCAGCGACGCGGTCAACGCCGTGATCGAGTTCGTCACGCAGGACGTCTCGCGGTTCTACGTCAAGGCGGTCCGCGACCGCATGTGGGAGGAGGCCGACTCCGCCTCGAAGCGCGGTGCCTACGCCACGCTCGCGACCGTCCTTGACGAGGTGATCCGCCTGCTCGCGCCGATCGCCCCGTACCTCACCGAGCGGATGTACCAGCGGCTCGACGGCGAGGCGACGACGGTCCACGCGCTGTCGTACCCCGAGCCGGACGCCGCCCTGCGCGACCCCGACCTCGAACGCGACGTGGCGGTCTTCCGCGACGTCGAGGAGGCGGCCGCGAACGCGCGCCAGCAGGCCGGCCGTAAGCTCCGCTGGCCCGTCCCGCGCGTCGTCGTCGAGACGGACGACGAGACCGTTTCGGCCGCGGTGGACCGCCTCGAAGCGCTGATCGCCGACCGCGTCAACGCCCGCGAGGTGGTCGTCACCGACGCCTTCGACGAGCTTGTCGAGACCGCGGAGCCGCAGATGGCCGCCATCGGGCCGGCGTTCGGCGGCGACGCGCAGCGGGTGATGGAGGCGGTCCAGGGCGCGACCCGATCGGCGGTCGAGGGCGGCGAGGTGACCGTCGACGGCGAGCCCGTCGACCTCGACGACGAGATGGTCGAGTACGTCGCGGAGCCGCCCGAGAACGTCTCCGGCGCCGACTTCGAGGGCGGCACCGTCTACGTCGACACCTCGCTGACTCCCGACATCGAGTCCGAGGGGTACGCCCGCGACGTGATCCGCCGGATCCAAGAGATGCGCAAGGAGCTCGACCTGGACGTGGAGGCGCGGATCCGCGTCGGCGTCGCGGTCGACGACGAGCGCGTCGCCGGCTTCGTGGACGACCACGCCGACCTGATCGCCGGCGAGGTGCGCGCCGACGCGTGGCTGGACGACCCGAGCGACGCCGCGGACGCCGAGGGCGGCCTCGTCGAGGAGTGGACGGTCGAGGGCGTCGCCGTGACGATCGGGATCGAGCCGGTCGCGTAGCTCTCCCGATCGCCTGAGCCGGTCGACCGCGAAGTCGCGACGCGCCGTCCCGAGCCGACACCGTCCACCGCGTGGTCCCGGATTACTGTGACAACAATTCGCACCCCGAAACCTATAGGTGCGTTCTTTACTCACGGTCGTACATGGATGTCCGGGCGGCTCGGCCCGACGACGCAGAGGACCTGCGAACGGCGGTCTCGCGAGCCCGCGAGGAGACGGTGTTCGACGACATCGGCGCGCCCTTACTCGACGTGTCCGCTGCCGGCGTCCGCGAGGCCGCCGCCGAGGCGGAGTGGTCGTTCCTGATGGAACACGATCAAGAGGGGCCCGTCGGTCTGGCGATCGCCCACCCGGACCCCGACGGAGCGGAGGCGGAGCTGCTGGCCCTGTGGGTTCACCCGAACCGCGCGGGGGAGGGCGTCGCGGACGAGCTGCTCGCCCGCGTGGGGAACGCGCTGGCCGACCGCGGGGTCGAGACCCTGCGCGCGACGGTCCCCGCGGACCAACCGAGCGCGCAGGAGTTCTTCAGCGCGCACGGGTTCGCGCGGCGCGGGACCCGCCGGAGCCCGGCGGGCGACGAGTCGGTCGTCGTCGCGGACCCGCACGTGCTCGCCTGACGCGGGCGCGACGTGGAAAACGGAACGCGGTTTTATTTTAGCCGTTCTTGAAGGAACGAAGGATGTGCGGCGGTGACGCCGTCGACGCCGAGCAGCTTCTCGGAGATGACGTCGCCGAGTTCGTCGCCGTCGCCGGCGCGTACCTCGGCCATCAGCATGTGGTCGCCCGAGGAGGTGTACAGCGCCTGGACCTCGTCGAGCGACTTCAGTTCGCGGGTGGCCTCCACGTACTGACCGGAGTCGACGTCCATCCCGACCATGGCGATCGACTGTGACGAGAGCTTCTTCGGATCGATCTCCGCGGAGTAGCCGACGATTACGCCCCGCTCTTCGAGGCGGTCGATATACTTCCGCACCGTCGGCTTCGAGACGTCCGCGCGTTCGGCGATCTCCCCGCAGGACGCCTGCGCGTCCTCTTCTAACACGGAGAGGATCCGTTCTTCCGTCGATACCGTACTCATACCTCTCCGTTTGTCACCAATGAAAAAATACCTTGCGAATCAAAAAACGAACTCACCGCGCCGTGAACGGCCGCCGGCCCCGTTCAGGCGTGTTTGTCGAGGAACATGTCGTGGGAGCGCTCCCACTCGTAGTCGTCGTCCCAGTAGCGCTCGGCGAGCGGTTCCTCGGGCATCTCGCCGATCGCCTGTTTCTCCGCGCCGTAGGACGGGCGGTCGTCGTCAACGTAGTAACGACCGGTGAGGACTTTCCCTTCGTGGAGCGCCTCCTCCGTCTCGCGCATCATCTCCGCGGCCTCGACCTTATCCGTAGTGTCGAAGTCGTAGTCTTCCGACTCCTGTACGTCGATGTACGGGACGTACTGGCGCGCGTCCTTGTTCCAGGTCGGACACTGGGTAAGGAAGTCGACGTGCGCGAACCCGTCGTGTTCGATCGCCTCGATGATGATCTCTTTCGCCTGGTTCGGGTTCACCGCGGCCGTGCGGGCGACGTAGGAGGCGCCGGCGTTCAAAGACATCGAGAGCGGCTTGATCGGCTCCTTGGCGCTCCCGTGGGGCTGCGTCTTCGACTTGTGGCCCTTCGGGCTGGTCGGGGAGGTCTGCCCCTTCGTGAGCCCGAAGATCTCGTTGTTGAAGACGATGTACGTCATGTCGTGGTTCTCCCGGGCCGTGTGGATGAAGTGGTTCCCGCCGATCCCGTAGCCGTCGCCGTCGCCGCCGGCGGCGATCACTTCGAGGTCGGGATTGGCGAGCTTCGCGGCGCGGGCCACGGGCAGCGAGCGCCCGTGGATCGTGTGGAACCCGTACGTGTCGAGGTAGCTGTTCAGCTTGCCCGAACAGCCGATTCCGGTGCAAAGCAGGGTCTCCTCGGGGGTCCGCCCGACCTCCGGGAGCGCCTGCTTGAGCGCCTTCAGGACGCTGAAGTCACCGCAGCCGGGACACCAGGTCGGCTGGGGCTCGACGCTCGGGGTGTACTCGTCGCGGTCGATCTCTCGCTCGTCGCCGATTGCTGAAAACGTGCTCATTGGTTAGTCACCTGCGGCTGGGACGAAGGTGGTCTGATGGCCGGACGCGTCGCCGTCGCCCTCGACGATGGCGGCCTCGAACCCGTCGACGACCTCCGCCGGCTCGAACGGGTTCCCGTTGTACTTCAGCAGGCTCGACAGCTTCTCGCCGTAGCGGCCGAGGTTCTTCTGGACGAGCCCGCGGAACTGTCCCGACGCCGTCATCTCGACGACGAGGACCTCGTCGACGCTCTCGACGAACGCCTCGACTTGCTCTGTCGGGAACGGGAGCATGTCGGAGACGCCGTACGATTTCACCGAGATCCCGGCGTCGTTGAGGCGCTCGACGGCCTCTTCGACGGTTCCCTGTTGGCTACCGAACGTGAGGATGCCGTACTCGGCGTCCTCGGGACCGGTGTACGAACCTGTGTCCTCCCCGTCGAGGTCGTCGCGGATGGCCTCCAGCTTCTGGGTCCGGCGGTCAATCTGCGCGACGCGGTTGTCGGGTGACTCGGCGATGTGCCCGGTGGGGTCGTGCTCGTTGCCGGTCGCGAGGAAGCGACCGCCCTTCTGGCCGGGGATCGACCGCGGGGAGACGCCGTCCTCGACGTCGTGCTGGAAGCGGTGGAACTTCCCGTCGCCGGAGTGCGGCTCGTCGGCGAGCGCGTCCTCGGAGAGCGTCTTCCCGAGCGTCGGGTTCGGCTCTCGGTCGAAGTGGCTCTTCGGGACGTTCTTCATCTCGCCGCCGAGCTTCTGGTCGTACAGCAGGATCGTCGGGATCTGGTACTCGTAGGCCAGCCGGAAGGCGATCCGGGACTGCTCGTACGCCTCCTCGACGGTACCCGGCGCGAGAACGACCCGCTGGGAGTCGCCCTGCGAGGTGTAGAGGACGTGTTCGAGGTCGGACTGCTCCGGCTTCGTCGGCATCCCGGTCGAGGGGCCGGCGCGCATGGCCTCGACGAGGACGACGGGCGTCTCCGTCATCTCCGCGAGCCCGAGCGGCTCGGACATCAGCGCGAACCCGCCGCCGGAGGAGCCGGACATCGCCTTGACGCCGGCGTGCGAGGCGCCGACCGCGAGCGCGGCCGCGGCGATCTCGTCTTCCACCTGCTCGGAGATCCCGCCGAGTTTCGGCAGGTTCTGCGTCATGATGGTGAACACCTCGGTCCACGGCGTCATCGGGTAGCCGGCGATGAACCGGCACCCCTCGTCGATGGCGCCGTAGGAGATGGCGTCCGACCCGGACATGAGCAGCTGGGTCTCGTCGTGCTCGCCCGTCGGGACCGACACGTCGGGCGCGTCGATGTCGTACTCCTCGCTGACCTGGTTGTACGCCGTCTCTAAGATCTCGAGGTTCGGCTCGAGGATCTTCTCCGGCATCGCGTCGCGCATCAGGTCCTCGACGTGGTCGAGCTCCATGCCGGTCAAAGCGCAGGTCGCGCCGACGCCGGCGGTGTTGCGCATGACCTCGCGACCCATGTCGCGGGCGAGCCCGCGGAGGTCGAGGGGGTATACGTGCCAGTCGTTCTCCTCGACGCGCTCGTCGAAGTCCGGGATCTCCGAGGCGTCGAGCAGCCCCTCGTCGTAGACGATGACGCCGCCCTCGCGGAGTTCGTCTAAGTTCTCTGAGAGCGGCTTGATCTCCTCGTTGCCGTAGACGGCCTCCTCCTGCGGGTTGCGGGCGAACGAGTCGCCCAAGGCGAGCAGGAAGTTGTAGCCGTCGCCCCGGGATTCGACGGGGTCCGCCGACGCGCGGACCTCCGTGTAGGTGTGACCGCCGCGGATCCGCGACGGGTAGTGCCGATGCGTGAAGACGTTGAGCCCCGATCGCATCAAGGCCTTCGCGAAGTTCTGGCTGGTCGAAGCGATCCCGTCACCGGACCCCCCCGATATCCGCCAGATGAGTTCGTCGTCAGTCATAGTGGTATGTGAGCCCGAGTGGGCCTCGTGGTCCGAAGTTATGTTGGTTCCCTCTTAGGGCTTGCTATGGAATCCCAAGGGACAATCATGAAGGTCTATTAGGTTGCCACGCCGTCGCATACCGCCGGCCGGGGTCCGCGCCCTTTTACTGCGCCGCGCGCCGAACGCTCGCATGCTCACGTTCATCGGACTCGGCCTCTACGACGAGCGCTCCGTCACCGTGGAGGGGCGCGAGGCGCTGCGCGAGGCCGACCGCGTCTTCGCGGAGTTCTACACCAGCCGGCTGGTCGGCGCCGACGTCGCCGACCTCGAGGCGTACCACGACGTCGACGTCGAGGTTCGCGACCGCGACGGGGTCGAGCGGAACCCGGAGCCGATACTCGAGGCGGCCGCGTCCGGCGACGCGGCGTTCCTCACCGCCGGCGACACGATGATCTCGACTACCCACACCGACCTCCGCCTCCGCGCCGAGGAGCGCGGGATCGACACGCGGGTGGTCCACGGCGTCACCGCCCAGTCGGCGGCGTCGAGCCTGACCGGGCTCCAGAACTACCGGTTCGGCAAGGCGACGACGCTGCCGTTCCCGTACGCGCACGGCGGCGACGACGTGCCCGCGAGCGTGATCGAGACGATAGAGGCGAACCGGGAGCGCGGGCTCCACACCGTCGTCTACCTCGACATCAAGGTCGGGACGGGACCGACCGGACCGGACCCCGACCACGAGGAGTACATGACCGCGGACGTGGCCGCCGGCCTGCTCGCCGATAACTGGGGCGCCGAGCTCGCGGTCGTCGTCGCGCGCGCCGGCTCTCCAGACGCGGTCGTCGCCGCCGACCGGCTGCGCGCGCTCGCGGACCGCGAGTTCGGCGATCCGCTCCACCTGCTCGTGATTCCCGGCGACCTCCACCACGTCGAGGCGGACGCCCTCGTCGGCCTCGCCGGCGCCCCCGAGTCGCTCGTCGAGGAGTGAATCCCTCGCCCTCGGACCGCACGCGGTCGGACTCCGCGGCGCTCCCGGACCGACCGCACGTTTGATTACCGTGCCGAACGTTATCATGAACCATGAAAGACGTGCCCGTCGACCGACTCATGTCGACCGACCTCACGACGATCGAACGCGGTGCCGCCGCGGCCGAGGCGGCCGAGAAGATGCGCGAGACCGGGGTCAGCTCGATTCTCGTCGTCGAGCCCGACGGGGCGCTGGCCGGCCTGATCACCGCGACGGACTTCGTCGCGCTCGTCCGCGACAACGACCCGAAGGACCGGACGCCGGTCGAGGCGTTCATGACCACCGATGTCGTCACGGTGGGCCGCGAGGATACCGTCGCCGAGCTGGCGGAGCCGACCGCCCACGGCTACACCCACCTCCCGGTGACCGACGGCGACGGCCGGCCGATCGGAATGGTGTCCACGACCGACCTCACAGCGCACCTCTCGAAGGCGCGGTGACGGACCGACCGGGCGTCGAATCCGGTTACGCTTCGAACCCGGTCGAATCCGGTCACGCTTCGAACTCGGTCGAATCCGGTTGGCTTCGGCCGACCGGCTCCGAGCCGCCCCCGCCCGGTTGTGCGTTCCGGAAGAGTAATGAAATGTGGTAACACACGTCCACGTATGGATCTCGATGACAGAACCCGCGTCGCGGACGTGATGTCGACGCCGCTGGAGACGATCGGAGCGGAGGCACCGCTCCGGGAGGTCGCCCGCCGGATGCGCGACGAGGAGATCAGCGCGCTCGTCGTGACGACCGGCGGCGGCTGTATCGTCACGCAGAGCGACGTCGTCGGGGCGGTCGCCGACGGCCGCGACCCCGAGGCGACGACGGTCCGCGAGGTAATGACCGACGACGTCGAGACGGTGACGCCCGACCTGATGATGCAGGAGGTCGCCGCGATGATGACGATGTACGGCGTGAAACACCTCCCGGTCGTCGACGACGACTACGTGGGGATGGTCTCGTCGACGGACATCGCCGAACACCTCTCGTAGGGGTCCTCCCCGATATGGGCCGCACGCCGGGGCCGGGGCTCCTCAGAGCAGAAAGAGCGGCAGCCCGGCGAGTACCCCCACGACGATCAACAGGAGGTTCCAGAGGAACACCGGCCGGACCAGCTCGCGCGCGATGCTCGCCGCGAAGGCGGTCTTGATCAGGATGCTGGCGGCGGTGCCGGCGACCACGCCCGCGACCGCGGTGTCGACGCCGATCTGTCCGGTCCCGAGCAGCGAGACCGCCGTGGTGGTCGAGGTTCCCGACGACACCAGCCCCGCGAGAAACGAGGTGGCAACGAACCCGCCCGCACCGAACGTCTGCTCTGCGACGGCGGAGGCGAGCAGCACGACCAAGAAGAGGGCGCCGAAGGTGAGCGCGTTCCCGAGGCTGAACGGCGAGGTGAGCTCGGCCTCCATCGTCGTCCGCCAGTCGCTGCGCCACACGGCGACGCCGATGCCCGCGAGGGTGATCGCGCCGAGGGGAGCCCCGACGACGAGCGCCGCCTCGGGGACGAAGACGGCCACGACCGCGGCGTTCCGGAACGCCATCGCCGCGTTCGCGAGGAGGATCGACCCCACCGCTATCTCGCCGAGGTCCGCCCGGCCCTTCGCGCGCTTCGCCATCTCGGCGACGACCGCGGTCGAGTTGACGAGCCCGCCGAAGAAGCCCGTCACCGCGTAGCCGCGCCCCTGATACCGCTTCACCAGCACGTAGTTGACGAAGCCGATGGCGCTGACCGCGACCACGAGCGACCAGACGAGCCGCGGCTGGACCGCATTCCACGGGTCGATCGTCTCAGCGGGGAGGAGGGGGAAGACGACGAACGCGAGGATGGTGAACTCCACCGCGCTGCGAACCTCCTCGCGGGAGAGCCCCCACGCGAACTCGTGGAGTTCCCGCTTCAACACGAGCAGGAGCGACGACAGCACCGCCACCGTCACCGACTCGATGAAGAGGCCCTCCGCGACGAGGACGCCGACCCCGTACGCCACGAGCATCGACGCCGACGTCGTCAAAGAGAGCCCGTCGACGTCGGCCTCGACGAAGCTCCGAACCGCCAACAGCACCGCGCTGGCGACCACGAGCACGCCCCCGACGACGAGCAGCCCCGTCTCGTCGAGTATCGAGAACACCGCGGCCGCGAGGCTGACGAGCGCGAACGTCCGGATCCCCGCCGACTTCTGTGACCACTCGCGTTCCAGCCCGAGGAACATCCCGAGCGCGGTCGCTAACACGAGCTTGGCGACGTTCGTCTCCAGGTAGACGAACGGGTCGACCGCGCCCATCACCGGCGACCACCCCCTCGCGGCCGCGATCCGCCCGCGGAGCCCGGCGGTCCGTCTCGCGTCCTCGCAGTCATGGCCCGTCGTACCCGTCTCGCACGTCTATAGCTTGCTATATAGCGCTATGTATTTTGGGAGGGTAGTCAGGGACGTGACGGCCTCGGCAGAGTCGAGGACCGACCTCCGACCTACCGGTTCGTCGGCTCGCGCGGGAGGTCGAGCGCCTCCGTCAGGTCGTGCTCCTCGCCGGTGATCAGGTAGAGGACGTCCTCTAAGATGACCGCCAGCTCGGGCAGCTCCCGCACCGCGAGGAAGGTGATGCCGATGAGCGCCACGACCGCCAGCAGCTGGCTCATGATGCGGTCGGAGATGAGAAAGGAGACCCGATAGGGGTCTGTCGCGCCGAACATCGTCATCACGAGGTCCGGGTACCAGTGCATGTACTGGTTGCCAGACACCACCGAGATGAACGTCGTCCGGAAGAGGTTCAGGACGTAGATGAGCGGGATCGACACCGCGAGCGCACGGAGCTTCCGGGAGAGCGGCGCCTCGACGGCGGCGACGAGGCCGCCGAAGATGGCCATGCTCCCCAGCCCCGTACACGCCAGCACGATGTGGATGACGACGGTGTGGCCGTCGGCCAGCGTCCACGAGTACGCCGCGTCGTACCCCTCGCTGCTCGTCACCGCCTCCGGCGCGTACCCGAGGAGGTCGATGAGCATCCCCGTCTGCGTCGCGACGACCTCGATGAGGATCCGACGGGGCTCCGGGAACGCGACCCCGGCGACGGTGAACGCCGGGATCGTCTCGAACGGGAGGTAGATGAATAACATGAGTGCGATGGCCCGGGTGAGGGTAAAAAGCGACGCCCGGCCGTCGTAGAGAAGGTACCCCGCGTACACGCTGGCCGGGAAGCCCACGAGCGCGAGGATCGACTCCACGTAGCTCTGGTGTTCGAGCGCGAAGTACGGCACCGTCGACAGCCAGAAGAGCCCGAACAGTGCCCACGTCGCGGCCGCGAGCGTGCGCCCCGCGGACAGCCCGCGGCTGTCGAGCAGCCACGCCGCCGCGAAGAGGGCCGCGACGATCCACGCGAACGTGAACGTGTCGGGGATCACGCTCAACACCGCTGGCGCGCCGTGGCCGAGCATACCGGAGTGGTCCGTCGTCGTCGAATAAAGCCCTTGTCGTTGCGTGCGAGCCAGAAGTCGGCGCGCCGGACCCGCCGGCCGCGACGCCGCCGCGTATCGCGCCGCTCGCTCAGTATGTGGCGCTACCGTTCCTCGCTGTCGGCTCGTGGCGTGTCACGCCGCTCGTTCAAACGAGGAACTACCGCTCCTCGCTGTCGAGCACGCGGATCTGGTCGCCGCGGACCGTCACCGGAATCGGGACCGTCGCCTCGTACAGCTCGACGGTCACCTGGTCTTTCCCTTCGTCGATCCGCTGGACGCGGGCCTTCTCGCCCTTGAACGGGCCAGCGATCAGTTCGACGATGTCGCCCTCGCCGATCCCCTCCACGTCCGGGGTCGGCGAGAGGAAGTGCTCGACCTCGGAGAAGGGGCTCTCGGCGGGGCCGTCGCCGCCCTGAATGACGCCGCGGGCGTGCGGGATCTCGTCGAGGATCCGCCCGAATGCGGCCCCGTCGGTCGCCTCGACCATCACGTAGCTCGTGAGCTGGTCGGGGGCGATGACGGCCTGGATCTCCGGCGTCTCCTTCTCGGCGAGCATGTCGGCGACGGTTCGCTCCTGGCTCGCCGTCGTCTTGACCGAGTAGATCGGCATTACGCGCCGACCCCCGGGAGCAGGCTCATGATCGCGAAGATCAGGAAGCCGATGAACCCGATGAGGAGGATTCCGGCGCCAGCGATCTTCGACACCTGGAGGAACTCGTCGGTGCTCGGCGTGCTCGCCAGCTTCAGCACCCGAATGTAGCTGTTGAGGTCGTACGGAACGTCCATGTTACGAGGAGATTCGAGACGAGACGGTTTTTACCTTTTGATGCGACCCCGGAGCGCCGCGGCGCGATTCGCCGCCCGCGGGACCGCCCTCCGCCCCCGACGCCGGACTCCCGTTACTCGACGTAGTCGATGTCCTCGACGTCGCTCGGCGCCCCGCCCTCCGGCGGCTCGCCGTTGCTCCCGTAGATCTGCGGCGACTCGACGCCGGTCACGACGATCATCGTGCGCATCTCGCCCTCCAGTTCGTCGTCGACCGAGGTCCCCCAGATGATCCGCGCGTCGGGGTCGATGCGGTCGTATATCTCCTCGACGACGCCCTCGGCCTCCTCGATGGACATGTCCGTGCCGCCGGTGACGTTCACCAGCGCGGAGTTCGCGCCGGAGATGTCGACGTCGAGCAGCGGCGAGCGCAGCGCCGACTTCACGGAGTCTTGCGCCTTCGAGTCGGAGTCGGACTCGCCGAGCCCGATCATCGCGACGCCGCCCTTCTCCATCACGGTGCGAACGTCGGCGAAGTCGAGGTTGACGAGCCCGGGCATCGTGATGAGCTCCGTGATCCCCTTCACCGAGCGCATCAGCACCTCGTCGGACACCTTGAACGCCTGCCGCACGGGGAGCTTCCCGACCGCGTCGAGCAGGCGGTCGTTGGGGACGACGATGACCGTGTCGCTCACGTCGCGGAGCCGCTCTAAGCCCGCCTCGGCGTTCGTCCGTCGGACCTCGCCCTCGGCCGTGAACGGCGTCGTGACGATGGCGATGGTGAGCGCGCCCGACTCGCGGGCCGCCTTCGCGACGACCGGCGCGGAGCCCGTCCCCGTGCCCCCGCCGAGCCCGGCGGTGACGAACACCATGTCGGAGCCGTCGATGGCGTCTTGGATCTCCTCTTGGGACTCGATGGCGGCCTCCTCGCCCACCTGCGGGAGCGAGCCGGCGCCGCGGCCCTGCGTCTTCTGCTGGCCCATGAGGATCTTCGTGTCGGCCTCGATGTTGACGAGGTGCTGGACGTCTGTGTTGGCTGCGACCAGCTTCGCCCCGTGGATCCCCTCCTCGGTCATCCGGTTGACCGTGTTGCCGCCGGCGCCCCCGCAGCCGACGACCGTGATGTTCGTCTGGAGGTCCTGGAGGACGTCCTGCAGCTCGTCGTCGGTCATCGTCCCGGTCTGCGGCGGCGCGCCGGCGCTCCCTCCGGCGGCGTTCTCGCCGGCTCCCCCGGCGTCGTCTGCGGGGGCCTCTTCGGCTTCGTCGATGGCGTCCTCAACGATAGAGTCCATTATGTGGTGTGGTTGCGACCCGGACGTATTTATTTTTGCCCGTTCGTCTGACGCGAGTCGGACGCCGAAATCACCGGCGTCCGCCGCCGACCGCCGAGAGTACGGGCGTCGAGGGCGCCACCGCCGAGCGCGCCGCTACTTATAAATCACTCGAACGTACCCGCGTCGATCGGGAACCGATCCGTGCGCGTCCGCGACACGTCATCGGGGGCGACGGTCTCGCCGTCGACCTCGACGGCCTCCCCGTCGGCCAACCGCCCGAACGCCGGCCCCTCAGGCACGCCCCGCTCGGCCGCCAGCGACGGGTCGAACGCGTTCTCGCGGGCGACGACCGCGCCCCGATCCGGCGCCACCTCGACCGCGTCGTACCCCGTCTCTAACACCGTCGCCAACCCCGCGACGAGGTCGGCGTACCCCGGCGCCTCCGCCGCCGTCGCGAAGGCGACGCGGCCGGCGGCGCGAGTGCCGCCCTGCTCCGTGTCGAAGGCAACGGCGACGCGCTCGACCGCCTCCCGCGCCGCGTCGGCGTCGAGCCCCTGCGCCCGCGCGAGCAGGTCCGCCGGGAGGTCGCGGACGCGGACCGCGTCGCCGAGCGCGTCGGAGTCACCGTCGGCCGCGTCGGAGTCGTCGCGGTCGTCGGCCGCGCCGGAGTTGTCGCGGTCGTCGGCCGCGTCAGAGTTATTGCCGTCGTCGATCCCGTCGCCGTCGAGCGCGACAGCGCCGAACCGCAGTCCCTCCTCGACGGGACCGATCTCGGCCTCCAGCCACTCGACGAGCGGGAGCGGCGCGTCGCCCACCTCGCGGACCCACGTCTCGCTCACCGTCCGGTAGCCGAGGTCCTCGACCACCGCGGCCAGATCCGGGCGGTCGCCGTCGATCACGGCGCGCTCGGCGCGGCTCCGCTCGAGGGCGGCCGCTATCACGTCGCGGTTCGCGTCGGGCGCGCCGAGGTCGGCGAGCGCCCAGTCGGCGCCGACGTGGCCCACCGCCCACTCCGTTTCCCGGACGATACGGGTGAACCGCGGCGCGTAGTGGCCGCCACCGAACCCGACGACGTGGCGGGGGCGGCGCTCGGTGTCGGCCGCATCGCCGGCGTCGCCGTCGCCGACTAGGTCCGCGCCAGTGCCGCGCAGATCGAGGATCGCCCGCGCGACCGCCCGGGCCGCTTCCGGGTCCTCCCACTGCGGCTCGTCCGACCCCAGTTCGACGAACAGCGAGGGGACGCCGACGTCCGTGGGCCCGTGGTGGGTACACTCGATACCGACCTCGTATCCCTCGGGCGCGTGCCGCCCGAGCGCCTCGACGACGCGCTTCTCGGCGCCGGGCGCGGCCCGCGCCAGCGACTCGGGGTCGCCGCCGTACTCGGCGCCGCCGAAGTTCCCGGTGACGTGCGCGGTGAGGAGCTCGCCGGTCTCGCCCGAGTGCCTGGAGACGAACGCGAGGAACGCGGGGTCGCAGTCGAACGCGGCGGTCGGGTCCGAGAGGCGGATGTGGAGGTCGTCGAACTCGCGGAGCTCGAACCCCGCCGTCCGGTAGTAGGTCCCGCCCCCGTCGGCGTCGGGGCGCGAGCCGTCCTCGCGCGCCTCCCAGTCGCCGACTTCCAAGAGCCGCTCGCCGATGTGCGCCGAGGCGCCGTCGGCCCGGCTGACGACGATCGCTATCACGTCACCGGCTCCGCCGCCCGCGACCGAATACCCGTCGGTTCGCGCCTCGTCTCAGTCCCGTTTCGTTCCCGTCTCGGCCCGGCGGGTCGGTCCCCCGCTACGGGAGCAGGAGGTACACGAAGACGCCGTAGCCGACCGTGAGGGCCGCGCCGTCGACCCGAGTGATCCGCTCGCCGTACGCCATCATGCCGACGATGACCGCCGTGAACGCGAGCAGCGCGGGGAACTCGAAGCCGCGGACGCTCGGGGCGACGCCGATGGGGGTCACCACCGCGACGATGCCGATGACCGCGAGGACGTTGTAGATGTTCGAGCCGACGACGTTGCCGACGCTGAACTCGGCCTCGCCCCGGGCCGCGGCCACGACGCTGGCGGCTAACTCCGGCAGCGACGTGCCGAGCGCCAACACCGTGAGCCCGATGAAGATGTCGGAGAAGCCGGCGGCCGACAGAAGCGACTCGCCGCCGTCGATCAGCCACCGCGAGCCGAGGACGAGCGCCACGATGCCGCCGACCACCATCGCGACGTCGCGCGCTTTCGCGTCGGGCATCTCGTCGCGCTGCGCGTCGGTGATCGCCGACTGGTTCTGCTGGACGTTGCGGAGGACCGCGGCGGTGAACGCGACGAGCGCCGCGAGCAGCACGACGCCGTCGACGAGACCGATCCGCCCGTCCCAGCCGAGGCCGACGAGCAGCAGCGCGGCCAGCACCATGAACGGGACGTGCCGGCGGAACACGGTGTCGGAGACGTCGAGCGGGCGGATGAGCGCGGAGATCCCTAACACGAGGCCGATGTTCGCGATGTTCGAACCGACGATGGCGCCGAGGCCGATGTCGGTCGACACGGTGACGGCGCCGAGGAGGGAGACGAAAAGCTCCGGGGCGGTGGTCGCGAACGCCACGACGGTGACGCCGACGGTCGGCGCCTTCAGCCCCACGGCGAGCGCGAGGTCGCTCGCGCCCGACACGAGCAGTTCGGCGCCAGCGTAGAGGAGGGCGACGCCGCCGGCGATCAACAGTAGTTCGACGAGTGGCGACCCGGGAAGCACGGCTCTCGGTTCGCAACGACGTTTCAAAAGGGTCGTGGTCCCCGCCCGTGTGGGGGACAGACGGTACCGGTCCGGGATTAGGCGTGTCCCGCCCGGAACTCGCCGTGTTTCACACCGATCGCGAACGCGAGCGCGCCGAAGACGAGCATCGACGGGACGACCATCATTAGCGTCGTCTGGAGGGGCATCATCCCCGCGCCGATGAGTCCGCCGGCGCCGACCGCGACGATCAGTACGAGGACCGCTGCCGCGCGTGGAAGGTCGAACTCCATGAATGCGTTATGTCGCGAGCGAGCCTAAACGTTCTGTCCGCGGCGCGGGATTCTGCTGCGGGGCGACGCCCGCTATCGAGCCGACGCCCGCTATCGAGCCGACGTGGTCAGGCCTCGATGATCTCGTCGTCCTCCTCGTCGGGGATCCGGATCTCCCCGTCGAGCGCGACCGTCGCCCGCCCCCCGACGCGGACCCCGTCCGCCGCCACGCGAACGCGGACGTGCCCCGGCCGGTCGACGAAGTGGCCCTGCTCGAACCGGAGCTCGTCGGGATCGTCGCCCTCGAAGGCGTCGACGTGCCGGAGGTATCCGCCGACGGCTCCGCTCGCGGTCCCGGTCACGGGGTCCTCCGAGACGCCGAGCGAGGGCGCGAACGCCCGGCCGTGGAGCGTCGAGTCGGCGTCGAGCGCGTCGAAGGTGAACGCGTACACGCCCGCGACGTCGAACTCCTCGGCGAGGCGCTCGACCGCCGCGTCGTCCGAGTCGGCCTCGCCGAGGCGCTCCAAGAAGTTCACCGGGACGACGAGGAACGGCAGCCCGGTCGACGCGACCGCGACCGGGAGGTCGGCCCCCACGTCGCGCAGCGCGGCGGGGTCGACGCCGAGGGCGGTCGCGACCCGCTCGACGTCGACGTCGACGACCTCGACGCTCGGCGCCTGCTGTCGCATCCAGACGGTGCCGTCGTCGTCGACCGCGACCGCGACGTCGCCGACGTTCGTGCGGACCGTGCGCTCGCCGCCGTCGATCGCGCCCTCGGCGAACAGGACGCCGTAGGTCGCGATCGTGGCGTGCCCGCAGAGGTCGACCTCCGTGGTCGGCGAGAAGTAGCGGAGCCGGTCGTCGGCCGCGCCGTCGGCGTCGGTCAGGAACGCCGTCTCTGAGGCGCCGAGTTCGGCGGCTACCGCGGCCATCTGGTCGTCGCTCAGCCCCTCCGCTTCGGGGACGACGCCGGCGGCGTTCCCGGCCAGCGGCTCCGCGGCGAACGCGTCGACGAGCAGCGCGCGTCTGGTCTCCATGTCAACCCCCTCGCGGTCGCGGTCAAAAAGCCTCCCGAGCGAGCTCGCGCCGCAGGGTCGTCCCGTCCGAGAGTCGGTCGAGCGCGTCGCCGAGCGCCGCCGCGAAGCGGTCGTCGGCGTCCGCGAGCGACACGCGCACGGGCTCCCTGGGCATCGTTCGGACCTTCCGCCGCGGCCAGTTGGCTATGTGGGTCTCTCGACCCCGTCGCCGGTGGTCATCGGCGCCGGGGAGGACGGGATCGACCCTCGAACGCCCCCACCGGCGATGTCAATCCTTTTGCCCTCGACCGCGGATGAGTGTGTATGGGTCTCTTCGACCGGCTGCGAGGGAGCGACACGCCGCGCGTGGCGTTCATCGGGATCGACGGCCTCTCGTACCGGCTCGTCGCCGACAACCCGGAGACGTTCCCGACGCTGTCGGCGATGGCGGACGACGGCGAGGGCGGACGGATCGACAGCATCGTCCCGGCGGAGTCGAGCGCGTGCTGGCCGAGCCTCACGACGGGGAAGAACCCGGGCGAGACGGGCGTGTACGGGTTCCAGGACCGCGAGGTCGGATCCTACGACACCTACGTGCCGATGGGGCGCGACGTCCAGGCCCCCCGGGTGTGGGACCGCGCGACCGACGCGGGGCTCGACGCGACAGTCATGAACGTCCCCGTCACATTCCCGCCGCAGCGGACCGTCCAGCGGATGGTCTCGGGCTACCTCTCGCCGGACCTCGACGCGGCCGCGCACCCCGAGGAGCTGCGCGAGCACCTCACCGGCAGCGACTACCGGCTGTCGGTCAACGCGAAGCTGGGGCACAAGGAAGACAAGACGGCGTTCTTAGACCACGCCCGCGAGACGCTCGACGCCCGCGCCGCGGCGTTCGAGCGGTACGTCGAGCGCGACGACTGGGACCTCTTCGTCGGCGTCTTCACCGCCCCCGACCGCGTCAACCACTTCCTGTGGGGCGACTACGAGGAGGGCGGGACGTATCGCGAGGAACTGCTCTCCTTCCACGCCGCGCTCGACGAACACATCGGTGCGGTCCGCGAGGCGCTCCAGGACGACGTCACGCTCGTCGTCGGCTCGACGCACGGGTTCCGGCGGCTGCGCTACGACGTCTACTGCAACGAGTGGCTCGAACGCGAGGGGTGGCTCTCCTACGCGAACGACGACCACGACGCCCTCGCGAACATCGACGACGACGCCCGCGCGTACTCGCTCGTCCCCGGCCGCTTCTACCTCAACGTGGAGGGCCGCGAGCCGAACGGCGTCGTCTCCGAGTCCGAGTACGAGGAGACGCGCGCGGAGCTGCGCGAGGCGCTGGAGTCGTGGACGGGTCCGGGAGGGAAGCCCGTCGCCGACCGCGTCGTCGACCGAGAGACCGTGTTCCGCGGCGACCACGCGGCCATCGCGCCCGACCTCGTCGTCCTCCCGAACGACGGGTTCGATCTCAAGTCCGGGTTCCGCCCCAAGGACGCGGTGTTCGACCCCGACGGGCCGCGGACCGGGATGCACGCCTTCGACGACGCCGCGCTGTTCGTCGACCATCCGGACGCGACGGTCGAGGACGCGGACCTCCTCGACGTCGCGCCCACGCTCCTCCGACTGCTCGACGTCGACTACGGCCGCACGGACTTCGACGGCGCCAGCCTCATCTGAGGCCTCCGCGGTCCCGCGCGCTCGGTGACCGCTCTTCCTCCTCGAGCGACCGAATTGAAGTGAGTCCGCCCCCACCGCCCGATATGGAGCGCACCCCCGACGGGACTCCCGTCGGCGTCGACGACCCGTACGCGGTCGCCGGCGTCTGCGACCACCTCACCGACGACGGCCGGTGCCGCTTCGCGCTGACCCGGGCGGGCGACGACCCGGCGTTCTCGGCCGACCGGCGCGCCGACGGCTACGACTGTCACGTCGGCGCCGACGGCGAGTGGCGCGCCTGCCCGCACTACCGCTCGACGACTGACGCGAAGACCTGCGTTCGGTGCGGACTGGATAACGTGCGACTGGCGCACGACGAGTCCCGCCCGCTCGTGGAAGAACACCATCTCTCGTACGGCGGCGATGACGCCCACGAGATCACGGTCGGGCTGTGTCGCTGGTGTCACGCCAAGGTCCACAAGTCGATCGCCCGGATCGATGACGACGCGAGCCCGGACCCCGAGGCGGTCGCCGAACGCGAGCGGCGGCGAGAGACGGAACGCTCGGCGTCCGCGTTCGAAACGGCGAGCGAGCGGTACGACCGCAAGAAGTAGTACGACTCAGAGGAGTGAGTCGACGATTCAGGCGTCTGGCGCCGGCCGGATCAGGTTCGCCAGCGCGACGAGCAGCCCGAGGAACCAACCGAGCGGCACCGAGATGCCGATCCACATCAGGACGTAGCCGAGTCCGGGGAGCCCCCACTGCTCGCCGAACGTCTCCAGATTGAACGCGCCGCGGAGCGTCTCGTTTATCCCGCCCACCGAGAGGAACGTGTCGAGGATCCACCGCGCGAGCTCGTAGCTCGGCGGGAGGATTAGCTCCTCCAGCGTCGGCGTGACGAGCGCGGCGACGACCGGCGGTAAAAACAGCGCCGTCATCGCGAACGGGTACGCGAGCAGCACGCTGACGAACCGCCCGCCGACCTTCGAGAAGCCGGCGGCGAGGGCGGCGGAGACGACCGCCACCGCGCTGGCGGCGCCCACCGCGATCACGGCGTCGAACGGGAGCTGGAGGTGCGTGATCACCGTCAGCGTCCCCCAGACGACCGCGGCGACGACCACGGCGCCGGCGACGCCGATGCGCGTGACCGCCGAGTCGAGCTTCGCGGCGTAGTAGCGCGTGGCGAACCCGACGAGCAGCAGCGGGTACGCGACCGCGACGAGCGGCGCGCCCAGCACCGCCCAGAGGTAGTACCCGACCGACTGGACGGTCGTCTCGGGCTTCCACTTCCCTAGGACGGCGCTCGGATCGAGCTGTCGCGGGAAGACGATCTCCATCCACGTCTCGTGGAGGCGAACCACGTCTAAGAAGAGCGCTTCCACCAGCCCGGTTTGCCCTCGACGTTCCATTTGCCTCACGTCGCGCGCGCCCCGACGTGAACTTTGTGCCTTCGACTGCGGGGTTCTCGCGACCGATAGACGCGTCGATAGGCTTAAAGAACTGTACAGACCTAGCACGACACATGAACCGACGAGAGCTGCTCGCGGCGATCGCCGCGTCAACGTCCGTCGCGGTCGCCGGGTGCGCCGGCCAGGACGGGAGCTACGAGTTCAACGCGGACCCCGCACGCGTCCCCGAGAGCGCGTACGCGGACGCCGCGTACTCCGGCGAAGATCCGGAGTCGTACACCGTCGACCGGGAGTTCAACGCCACGGGCGTGAACGCGGAGGTGACGGCCACGACGTGGGTCGCCCGGTACGTCAACTCGGAAACGCAATCGGCACTGTTCGTGGCGAGCACGCCGAACGCGTCGGTCGCCGGACAGTCGGTCAACCCTCTCGTTAGGGTCGAGGGCGCGGACCTCATCCGGCGGCTCCTCAACCAGATCAACCAGCAAGACGTCGGGGGCGGGAACGCCGACATCGAAACGGACGACATCGAGTCGCGCGGCGAGGAGACCCGGACGGTCCTCGGCGAGGAGACCACCGTCTCGATCTTCGAGACGACAATCAGCGCCGACGTCGAGGGGGGCGGCAACTCGAGCGAATCCGTCGAGGACGTGCCCGTCGTCCTCTATCTCGTGACCGTTGAGCACGACGACGACGTGATCGCGCTCGTCGGTATCCACCCCGTCCAGATCGACCAGTCCGACCAGCTGCTCTCGATGATGGAAGCGGTCGAGCACTGACTCGGCTCAGCGAGTTCCCTCTTCGTCGGTCAGTTCCTTTCGGATTTCAAACTTGTTCTCGCAAGCGTAGCCGATTATCCGAATATTTGACGCCGCAGTCATGCGATTATTTCTCTGAGCGGAAGCTTTCACGTCCGTAACACACTTATAATCGATCGGCCCGAGTGAGAGATCCCGCGGTGTGACAAGAGCCGCTTCGTGGGTAACGGGTCGATGACCGACGCCGTGTGACCCCGGGAGCGATCGCTCTGGCATCCGCGGCTCGTTCGCTATGATCCGGACGCGATCGCTCCGTTGGCTGTCAATCGGTATCGTCGTCTGTTTGATGATCGGTGCTGTTGTGTTATTGCCGGGTACAGGCACCGTCGCAGCCCAAACCTCTGACGACACTCCTATTCTAAATGAGACTGGTGACGCAGAATCTATTCGGATTGGTCAATCTGAGCAGAATATTAGCAATATAGAGATAATAGTTACAAATCAGACGCATGTCAACGATGAATTCAATTTACGTATAAATCTAACTAGTCTTAAGTCAAAGAATGTTAACACATCTTCTGCCTCATTTTCGATCGAAAGCATTCAACGTGGATCTATAACCAACACAACACGATTAAGATCAGAAGATAGGATAATCCTAAGAGCCACTATTCGTCCAGATAGTTCCAGCCGCTCCGTACAGATCGATTCTGCTAGAATATCCGGTATTAATACAAGTACAGCCCAAAAATCGGAGAACTTAACGTATAATATTAGTGTTTACAATACTGGCAGCGAGAATCCTCCAGAAAATATTAACGAAACAAATTCGGATCCATTCAAAATAATTGACGGCTCTATTGAGGTTCATGATCAGGCCACCGCTTCCCCTCAACTCCATCGGAGTGGTCGAACAACCACTGGAATAACGATCGACAATGTCAGTGGAAACGTAAATTCAACGTTGTTCATTGCTCGCGGGGATGAGAATGAAATCATTGGAATTCGGCCTCTTCCTGAAAATGTTCTTAGAACAAGACGAACGGTTTCTGTTGATACATCCTATCCTGGTGGTGATGTGAAGGCATTTCTTATTGCTAATTCTACGCTTGGAGATGCTGACTACGAGATCCGGGATAGTTTATCCCACAACGTAGCACAGTCTGCTTTATCAAGGGATACAGGGCGGATACTCAATGCGAAGGTTAATCTCAAAAATCGCTCGTATGAGTCTCCACAGACAGACAAAATCATAGTTTCTAGCGCTACAGTCAAAGACACTATTCAAGACGAAACGCCATTTTTTGTTTCGTTACACCCAGTCAACTCAACCGGGTATATGTTACAAAATGTAACTATTGCTAACTCTAGGGTCCTGACTGGATGGAATGATAATGTTGCCCTTTATTTCAATACTCCCAACAATAAATCAGGAATTTACCACAGCAACCGCTATGCTGCGGCAATTCAACTTTCACGCGGCCACGAGACTGGCGACCAAATCTCTCCTCAAAACTTCGAGTTGCTCCGGAACTCGGATCTAAATAACCAGTTCGTCTCTGACGGTGTTGCGGATGCTGGAATAATTTCAATAGAAGAACCATTCAACACGAATAAATCTCATTTAGGTACTGATATCCAAATCAATTATAATCGTTCACTAAATAAGCCGGTATATTCTGGACAACATATTTATATCAATTCATCATTAAAAGAAAATTCTATCGAACTACACAAAGTAGTCGATGAAAACGAAGCTCGTGTCGTCTCTGTGGGAACTAGAATAAATAATTCATCCAAAGTCGGATACAACACATCTAGGCTCTCCTCTGGTACATATTACGTTCACTCATCAAAAAGAAACTCAGAAAATTTCAACATCATTGGTAAGGGCGAGAAGGGAATAGAATTAAATCACACCCCAAATCGGTCTGTTTACGGGAATTACATTCGAACGTCGGTCTTCCATAGTGTTCCATACTTGAACTTGACACTTACCAATACGACTAGTAACACCACCACCACACTCGAACTGAACACCAGCGAGAGAGGCCCTAGCCCCGTCACACTCAACACCTACGCGTCACCGGGTTCCCCGTCGGAGTTCGCCGCGACCGGGAGCGGTGTCAGCGTCGAATCGGTCACGGGATCTACCGGTCCGCTCTCGCCCGGGACGTACGACCTCACGCTGCGGTCGGAACACGGCACCGAAATCGCGAACGACACCGCCACGGTCACCGTAGGCCCCCGTTCGACGAACAACCTGACCGCGTACACGACGCGCGAGGTCTCCCCGGACGGGTTCGAAAACGCGACCGCGATCCGGGAGGCGATCGACGACGGCACGCTCACGCCCGAACCGAACGCCACCGCGAACGACACCGTCGTGTACGCCGTGAACGCGACCGGACTGACCGGTCTCCCGGCGACCGCGAACGCCTCGCTGGACCGCGGCGCGGATCTCGACCGACTCGACGGCTTCTCGTTCGGGGTCGCGCCGGCGGAGACCAGCGACGACAACGAGACCGTCGACGGCGACGCGCTCGGGACGACGCCGAACGAGTCCGCGGTCCACCTCGACCGCGAGGGGCTGTACCTCGTCGCCGACGGCGAGCGCGCGTTCGGCACCGAGACGGCACCCGATCCCGGCGAGACGTTCGCGGCCGCGTTTCGCGTCGACGACGACCGACTGCGCCGGACCGCGGCGGACAGCCGCCACCGCGTGACGGCTGAACTGGCCTACGCCGCACCGAACTCGACCGACGAGGCCACGGAAAACGAGATGGCCGACGGGGCGACCGAGACGTCGACTGCCGACGGCAACACGACTGATACGAACGAGTCCGCCGACTCCGAAACGTCGACTGCTGACAGCAACACGACTGAAACGAACAAGTCTATCGAGTCCGAGACGTCGACTGCCGACAGCAACACGACTGAGACGAACAAGTCTATCGAGTCCGAGACGTCGACTGCCGACAGCGACACGACTAAGAAGAACGAGTCCGCCGACACCGAGATATCGACTGCCGACAGTAACACGACTGATACGGACGAGTCCGCCGACTCGGAGACGTCGACTGCCGACAGCAACACGACTGATACGGACCAGTCCGCCGACTCGGAGACGTCGACTGCCGACAGCAACACGACTGATACGGACCAGTCCGCCGACGCCGAGATGTCCAACTCGTCCGGGGCACCAACCGACGGTGGCCCGTCAGAATCCGGCACGACCAACGGGAGTGGTTCGGCCGGCGGCAGCAGTTCGGCCGGCGACAGCAGTGGTTCGGCTGGAGGCAGTGGTTCGGCTGGAGGCAGTGGTTCGGCTGGAGGCAGTAGTTCGGCTGGAGGCAGTGGTTCGGCTGGAGGCAGTGGTTCGGCTGGAGGCAGTGGTTCGACCGGCGGCTCCGCTGGGTCCGGCAGCGCCGCCGATTCTCCCGACTCGACCGGTGGTGGCACCGCGGCCGGCGCTGGCGGGCCGAGTTCGGCCGGAGGGTCGTCCGAGTCGGACGCGAACCGCTCGGGGCCGCGTCCCGGGGTGGGGATCTCCATCGCTCCCGGTACGTCCGAGATACCGCGGTCTGCGGGGCCGTCGGGGCTGTTCGACGCCGGTCGGCCCGAGCGCGGCGCGGAGGGCCCCGCAGGCGGGGAGTCTCGGTCGGTCGGCGCGCAGCCTGACGACGCCGGAGGCGAACGCAACGACGCGCCGTCGGATACACCATCGGACGAGTCGACGGATTCATCAGATATCTCCGAATCGGGCGATTCGTCGGCGCCGGGCGATTCGTCCGCGCCGAGCGGTCGGTCCGCGGACGAGACCGACGCGAGTGACCTCGGGTACGACGACGCGCCGATCCGATCGACGGCGTACGACCTCCCCGGATTCGGCCCCCTCGCGTCGCTCGCGGCGGTCGGGGCCGCCTCGCTGCTCGCTCGGCGCCGTGGACCCGGATCGTGAGCGTGCGACGGCGCGAACGGTCCGGGTGCGCGTCGTCGGATCGGGTTCCTGCGGTCGGTCGGCGTCGCCGCTCGCCGGTATCCTTTTGCTCGCCGACGCCGTTCGTTCGCGTATGAGCGTGACCATCACACCGCCGAAAGAGCGCACGTGCGAACTGTGCGGTCGCGATGAGCGGTGGGACACCGAGGCCGAGGGGTGGCGGATCGCGGACGAACCCGGCAACGTCTACTGTATCCACGAGTGGGACATCAACGGCTCGTTTGTCCCCCTCGAAGAGTAGCCGCTTATTGGACGTTCCGACACTCTTATCCGAGTATGCGAGACGTTCACAGTAGAAAATTCTTGATTCTGTCGTTCTATCGCTCGAAATCGCGTGACTTCTGATCGATCCGCTGGTGTGTGATCTGGTCACCACCCGTGATGAATAATTACCTTATATACCCTAATGTGTGTACGATGGATCCTACCCCTATCAGGGTCATACCTTTAAGTGTTCACTCGTATGCGAGTGTATGACCAAGTCACGTAGTACCACCCGGGGCGTACGCGACTCGGAGCCCTCGGGTCAGGAGGGGGGACTCGCGGCACAGACGGACGACCGGTCGAACTGCGGTATCGGAGGCGTCGTCGACCTCGACGGCGCACCATCGCACGAGGCCGTCGCGGACGCGGTCGAACTGCTCGAAAACCTCGAACACCGCGGCACGACGGGCGCCGAGGAGAACACCGGTGACGGCGCCGGGATCATGGTCGCGCGTCCGGACGCGTTCTTCCGCGAGGTCGTCGACGCCGACCTCCCCGAGGAGTACGCGGTCGGCTCCGTGTTCATGCCGCCGGAACCGGGCGTCCAGGCGGAGATCCACGACGTCATCGCTGAGGTGTGCGCCGTCTACGGGTTGGAGGTGCTCGCGTGGCGCTCCGTCCCGACCGACAACGCCGACCTCGGGGCGACGGCGCTCGAATCGGAGCCGGAGGTGTCACAGGTGTTCGTCGCCCCCGTCGAGGGCGCGGGGCTCGCCCAGCGGTTCACCAGCGAGGAGAACCGCCCGGACGACGCCAATCCCGACCTGCTCGGGTTCGACCGCGCGCTGTACGCCGCCCGCCGCGAGATCGAGAACGCGGTGTCGGAAGTCGACGGCGCCGGCCGCTTCTACGTCTGCTCGCTCGACCGCCAGCGCGTCGTCTACAAGGGCCTGCTGAAGGGCTCGCAGCTCGCGGACTACTACCCGGACCTGACCGACGAGCGCTTCGCGAGCCACGTCGCCTTGGTCCACGCGCGCTTCTCGACGAACACGCTCGGCGCGTGGCACCTCGCGCACCCGTACCGCAACATCGTCCACAACGGCGAGTTCAACACGATCCGCGGCAACGTCAACTGGATGCGGGCCCGCGAGAACGACCTCGACCACCCGGCGTTCGGGGCCGAGCTCGACACGATCAAACCGGTGATCGACGACCCGAACCAGTCCGACACCGCGAGCGTCGACAACGCGCTCGAACTCCTCCTCCAGACCGACCGCGACCTCCCGCACGCGCTCCGGATGCTGATCCCGGAGGCGTTCCGCGGCGACGACCTGATGGACGACGACCGCGCCGAGTTCTACGACTACCACGCGTCGCTCGTCGAGCCGTGGGACGGCCCCGCGCTCGTCATCGGTTTCGACGGCGAGCGCGTCGCCGGCGTCTTAGACCGCAACGGCCTCCGCCCCTGTCGCTACGAGGTGACGACCGACGACCGCCTCGTGGTCGGCAGCGAGGTGGGCGCGCTCCCGACCGAACCCGCCGACGTGCGCCGCCGCGGTCGGCTCCAGCCCGGCGAGATCTTCGTCGCGGACCCCGAGGCGGGCCGGATCGTCCCCGACGACGAGGTGTTCGAGGAGCTCACCGACGAGAAGTACGGCGAATGGGTCGACCGCGGACAGGTCGACCTCGCCGACCTCACCGATGAGGACGGCGTCGCGGCCGGGATCGACGGCGACTCGATCGACGAGGCGGACGGTGAGGCTGCGGAGGCGAGCGAGGCAGACGGCGAGGGTGCGGAGGCGGCCGAGGCGGACGAGACGGAACCGACCGTCCGCGCTCACCAGGCCGCGTTCGGGTACACGACCGACTCGCTGAACCACCTCGTCGAGCCGATGGCGAAGGAGGGGAAGGACCCGGTCGGATCGATGGGCGACGACACGCCGCTCTCGGTCCTCGCCGACGTCGACCGCCCCCTCTTCACCTACTTCAAGCAGCTGTTCGCGCAGGTGTCGAACCCGCCGATCGACTACATCCGCGAGGAGCTCGTCACCTCGCTGGAGACCCGGATCGGGAACCAGCGCAATCTCCTCGCGGAGACGCCCGAACACGCCGAGCAGATCGTCGCCGACACGCCGGTCCTGACGGACGCCGAGACGACCGCGCTCCGCGACCTGCCGGGACCGGGCGAGCGGACGCCGGGCGACGGGGACGCGGCCGACGGTCCCTCGTTCACCGCCGTCACCGTCGACGTCACCTACGACCGCGACGGCTCGCTCGTCGACGCCGTGAGCCGCGTTCGCGAGGACGCCGCGGCCGCCATCGAGGACGGCGCCGACGTGGTCGTCCTCTCCGACCGTAACGTGGGCCCGGACCGCCTCGCGGTGCCGAGCCTGCTCGCGACCGGCGCGGTCCACCACCACCTCGTCCGCAAGGGGCTGCGCAATCGCGCTGGCGTCGTCGTCGAGTCGGGCGAGCCCCACGAGGTCCACCACATCGCGACGCTCGTCGGCTACGGCGCGGACGCGATCGACCCGTACCTCGCGTACGCCTCCATCGCCGACGTGGTCGCCGGCCCGGACGGCGCCGCCGAGGACGAGGCGCTCGCGGCGTACCGGCACGCGCTGGAGGACGGCCTCCTGAAGACGATGGCGAAGATGGGCATCTCGACGATGGAGTCGTACCAGGGCGCCCAGATCTTCGAGGCGGTCGGGCTCGACTCCGACTTCGTCGCCGAGTACTTCGAGGGGACCGAGATCCGCACCGAGGGGATCGGGATCGAGCAGATCGAAGACGACCTCCGCACCCGCCACGCGATGGCGTTCGGCGCCGACCCCGAGCTGGAGACCATCGGCGAGTACGAGCACCGCTCGTCCGGCGTGAAACACGGCTGGAACCCCCAGACGGTCGGCACGCTCCAGCAGGCGGTCCGCGGCGGCGACTACGAGCAGTACCGCGAGTTCGCCGAGCTGGTGAACGACCAGACCGAGGAGCTACAGTCGCTGCGCGGCCTCCTTTCGTTCGACTCCGACCGCGACCCGGTGCCGGTCGAGGAGGTCGAGCCGGTCGAGTCGATCGTCGAGCGATTCTCGACGGCCGCGATGAGCCTCGGGAGCATTTCGCCGGAGGCCCACGAGAACAACGCCATCGCGATGAACCGGCTCGGCGCGAAGTCGAACACGGGCGAGGGCGGCGAGTTTCCGGAGCGCTTCGACACCGAGAAGGAGTGTACGGTCAAGCAGGTCGCCTCCGGGCGCTTCGGCGTCACCTCGGAGTACCTCGCGAACGCCGATGAGCTCCAGATCAAGATGGCGCAGGGGTCGAAGCCCGGCGAGGGCGGCCACCTCCCCGGGAAGAAGGTCAACGAGATGATCGCGCACGTCCGGTGTTCGACCCCCGGCGTCGGGCTCATCTCGCCGCCGCCCCAACACGACATCTACTCGATCGAGGACCTCAAGCAGCTCATCTTCGACCTGAAGGCCGGGAGCCCCGACGCCGATGTCAACGTGAAGCTGGTCTCGGAGGCCGGGATCGGCACCATCGCGGCCGGGGTCGCGAAGGCGAACGCCGACGTTGTCCACGTCTCCGGCCACGACGGCGGCACCGGCGCCTCGCCGAAGACATCGATCAAGAACGCCGGCCTGCCGTGGGAGCTGGGGCTCGCGGAGGCGAACCAGATGCTGCGCGCGACCGGCCTTCGCGACCGCATTCGCGTCACCGCGGACGGCGGGCTCAAGACCGGCCGCGACGTCGCGGTCGCGGCCGCCTTGGGCGCCGAGGAGTACGTCTTCGGCACCGCGTCGCTCGTCACCTCGGGCTGCGTGATGGCCCGGCAGTGTCACGAAAACACCTGTCCGGTCGGCGTCGCCACCCAGCGCGAGGACCTCCGCCAGCGGTTCCCCGGTCAGCCCGACCACGTCATCAACTACATGACGTTCATCGCCCAGGAGCTCCGGGAGATCATGGCCGAGCTCGGCTACACCGAGCTTGAGGAGTTCATCGGTCGCCCCGGGCTGCTCGCCCAGCGCGACACCGACCACGAGAAGGCGAAGCACCTCGACCTCTCGGCCGTCATCGCCGAGCCCGCGGGCGAGGCCCGCACGAAGGTCCGCGAGCAGGCGCACGGCGGCATCGACGACCTGCTCGACTGGGATCTCATCGACGAGGCCGCGCCGGCCATCGAGGACGGCGCGCCGGTCGCGCTCACCCGCGACGTGCGCAACGTCGACCGCGCGGTCGGCGCGACGCTCTCGAACCGCGTCGTCTCCGAGCACGGCGGCGAGGGACTCCCGGACGACACGGTCTCCTGCCGGTTCGACGGTCAGGCCGGACAGAGCTTCGGCGCGTTCCTCGCGCCGGGGATCACATTGGAGCTGTCGGGCGCCGCCAACGACTACGTCGGCAAGGGGCTCTCCGGCGGCCGCATCGTGATCGACACGCCCGCCGAGGCGGCGTACGACCCGACTGAGAACGTCGTCGCCGGCAACGTCTGCCTGTACGGCGCCACCTCAGGCGAGATGTACGTCAACGGTGTCGCCGGCGAGCGGTTCGGCGTCCGCAACTCCGGCGTTCGGGCGGTCGTCGAGGGCGTCGGCGACCACGGCTGCGAGTACATGACCGGCGGGGTCGTCGCCGTCCTCGGCGACACGGGCCGCAACTTCGCGGCCGGGATGTCCGGCGGCATCGCGTACGTGTACGACCCGGACGACCGGTTCGACGAGCGCGTGAACCGCGGGATGGTGTCCGTCTCCGAGACGCTAGAGGAGTCCGACGAGCGCATGCTCCGGCGGCTCGTCGAGAACCACCGCGCGTACACCGACAGCGAGCGCGCGGCCGACCTGCTCGACGACTGGGAGGCCGCGCTCGGCGACTTCGTCCGCGTCTTCCCCGACGCGTACGCCGAGGTCATCGCCGAGGGCAAGGGGGCCGACGTGCGCGAGGAGCCGCCCGCGCCCGCCGCCGCGGTGCCGGACGCCGACGCCGACGCGGCCGGGCAGGTCTCGGGCGACGACTGAATAAAAAGAGTAGCCCGCTACTCGAGCGTCTCCGACTCGACTTCGCTCTCGGCGGTCGCCCGCTCGACCGCGCGGTCAACGTGGCGCTCGCGGGCCCGCTCGACGAACTCCTCCGGCAGCTCGTCTATCTCGCCGGCCTGAACACCCCAGAGCTTCGCGTAGAGGCCGTCCGCGGCGAGCAGCTCGTCGTGGGTCCCGCGCTCGACGACCTCGCCGTCCTCCAACACGAGCGCGGTGTCGGCGTCGGTCACCGTCGAGAGGCGGTGCGCGATGACGAAGGTGGTCCGGTCGGCCGCGAGGCGGTCGAGCGAGCGTTGGATCAGCATCTCGGTCTCCGTGTCGACCGCCGAGGTCGCCTCGTCGAGAATCAAGATCGTGGGGTCTTGGAGGACAACCCGCGCGATGGCGAGCCGCTGGCGCTGGCCGCCGGAGAGCTTCACGCCGCGCTCGCCGATCCGCGTCTCGTAGCCGTTCGGCAGCGACGAGATGAACTCGTGGGCCTCCGCGGCCTTCGCGGCCTCGATAACGCGCTCGCGGATCTCCTCTCCCTCGTCCTCATCGTCGATCCGGGTGAACCGCCCGTAGCGGATGTTCTCGGCGATGGTGCCGTCGAACAGCGTGGTGTCCTGCGCGACGTAGCCGACAGCGGAGCGGAGGCTCTCGACGGTCACGTCGCGGACGTCGTGGCCGTCGACGGAGACCGCGCCGTCGGTGACGTCGTACAGCCGGAGGAGGAGCTTGAGCAGCGTCGACTTCCCGGCGCCGGTCGGGCCGACGAGGGCGACGGTGTCGCCCGGGTCTGCGGTGAAGGAGACGCCGCGGAGGACCTCCTCGTCGGCGTCTTCGGGGTCGACGAGGGCGTTCTCGGGGTACGCGAAGGAGACGTCGTCGTACTCGACGGCGCCCCTGACGCCGCCGTGGTCGGCGGTCTCATCGGTTTTGCGGTCGCCCTGGCTTCCGCCGTCGCTTCGCGTCCCGCCGCCGAGTTCGACCGCGTCGTCGTCGTCCTCGATACGGACCGGGATGTCTCGCAGGCCGAACACGCGCTCGCAGGAGGCCTTCGCGTTCTCGTACTGGTCGATGATGTTCGACACCTCCGCGAGCGGGGCGACGAACT
Source organism: Halorubrum xinjiangense (assembly GCF_900102375.1). GTDB lineage: Archaea > Halobacteriota > Halobacteria > Halobacteriales > Haloferacaceae > Halorubrum > Halorubrum xinjiangense. The sequence goes on along the minus strand of NZ_FNBO01000001.1, from coordinate 25,946 downwards.
GCTGGGTGAGGAGGACGAAGGTGACGAACGTCCCGACCGTCAGCTCAGTCGAGAACGGGCCGGGCGGGCCGTTCGCGAGCCAGAAGCCGCCGACCGCGAAGGTGGCGGCGAACGCCAGCCCGGCGAGCAGCTCCATCCCCGGCCGGTAGACGTAGTTGAGACGGAGGATCGACATCGTGCGCTTGAAATACGAGAACGAGGCGTCCTCAACGCGCTCGCTCTCGTGGGCCTCCGTGTTCGAGGTCTTCACTAGCTCAACGCCGGAGAGCGCGTTCTCGAGGGCCGTGTTGAGGTCGCCGACGACCGAGCGCTGCGCGACGTACCGCGGCTCCACGGCTCGCATGAACCAGAGCGTGAAGAGGAACATAAGCGGGATGGCGGCGAGAGTGACGACGGCGAGCTCGTAGTTGTAGTAGACGAGGACGGTCGCGATCCCGACCACCATCACGCCCAAACGGGCGGAGTTTTGCAGGGCGTTATCGAGGAAGACCTCCAGGTTCGAGGCGTCGTTGTTGAGGACGGACATGACCTCGCCGGTCTGTTTGTCGTCGAAGAAGGTCATGTCGAGCCGCTGCATCTGGTCGAAGGAGTCGGTGCGGACCGCGTGCATCACGCGGTGTGCGAAGTTGTTCGCGGCGATGCCGTAGATGTACGTGAACACGCCCGTCACGATGAACGACCCGAAGATGAGCAGCACCGAGAGCCGGAACTGCGCGCTCTCTTCGGTGGGGAGCAACGCGTCGGGGACGATCGGAAGCGTGTACGGACCGGTGCCGGTGAAGACGGCGTCGATTGCGACGCCGAGGACGACCGGCGGGAGCAGCCCCGCGACGCGGGCGACGACGTTAGCGACCATCCCGATCACGAGCCAGTGAGCCTCGGAGGCCCCGTACTCACGGAACAGCCGACCCAGGGGTCGGTCGACCCGGTCGCGGTACACTTCGAAGGCGTTGCGGTCGTCAGCGGCCATGCGGGTAGCAACGCGGCGATCCCCATGTATCCGGCGGCCTCGGCGGCCCGTTCCGGGTTCCGACGATCTCGGCTCCCGCCCCGCGGATCACTTATAAAGAACCGACCGAGTGCGGTGGCGCGTGCCTGTGAGGCCGCTCCGCGGCCGAGCAGCACGCGCGAGGGACGCGGCGACCGGAGCGAAGCGGAGGGAGCCGCGAGGCTGGGGAGGTGTGAGGCTGCGGTGCTGTGCGGGGCGGGACTCAAAGGGGCAGCCGGGAGGGCGGCGCAGGCGACGCAAGCACTGGAAGGAGCGAACGGAGTGAGCGACTGAAGCGCGTGGTTCGAGACGCCTCCGGCGTCTCGTCATGACGAAAGGCGCAAAGCGCCTTTCGAACGACAGCGAGCGTGCGCCGCCCTCCCGGCTGGGGCTTTGGCGGTATTCTCCGCCGATCCGCGATCAGCCATTTATAAGCGAACGGCTGGGACTTTGGTGGCGTTCGCCGCCGATCCACCAGCAACCATTTATAAAAGCTATAGCTCGACGCCTGAAGCGGCGACCGACTCGTCTCAGCGAGAGTGATCTGGTCGCCGGTTCGTTTAATAAGCGCCGCCCGAACCCCAGTACGTGGACGAACTCGTCGTGAGCACGGAGGTGTACGCCGACCCCGAAGAGGTGTACGCGTTCCTGCTCGATTTCCCGCGGTACGCGAACTACTCCGAGTACCTCCGGGAGGTCCGGACCGTCACCGGCGACGGCGGTCCCGGGACCCGGTACGCACTCACGTTCGCGTGGTGGAAGATCTCCTACACCGCCCGCTCGGAGGTGACCGGCGTCGAGCCGCCCGAGCGGATCGACTGGGAGATCACGAAGGATATCGACGCCGGCGGGTGTTGGCGCGTGACGCCGGCCGAGACCGACGAGGGCGACGAAGCGACCGATGAAGAAACCGCCGACCCGAGCGACGACGCTCCCTGCGAGGTCGCGCTCGAAGTCGAGTTCGACCCCGGCTCGGCCAGCTCCGACGCGCTCGACCTGCCGCGGCTGGTCTCGTTCGACTGGGTGTTGAAGAAGGCGATCCCGCTGATCCGAAGCGAGGCGGAGCGCGTCGTCGAGCGCGCCGTTCAGGACCTCGAAGGCTCGACGCGGGACGTCGACCTCGACGTGTACGTGGATTCAGACCGAATCTGACGCCGCATCCGCCTCCGGACCGACCGCGTCCCTGAGTCGAAGGCCTTAATATATCCAGCGGGGAACGAAAAGATGCGTTCGCGGGCTCGTAGATCAGTGGTAGATCATCCCCCTGGCACGGGGAAGGCCCGGGGTTCAAATCCCCGCGAGTCCACTCCTTCACTCCCTTCGGTCGTTCAGTCGTTCCCTCGCTTGGTCCCACTCGCTCACTCCGTTCGCTCGCGGGACCCCCGCGAGTCCATTCAGCACCCTCCAGTCGCCTCATTTCCTCGTTCTCTTGTGGCGCAGCGGTCGACAAGGTCGCCGATACCGGCGGGGAGCGGCTTAGAAGGAACTCGCGTGTGACCGCGTCAGCGATGCTCGTCGATCCAGCGACACCACGCGTCGAAGTCCTCCGCGCCGCACTGGTCTGCGATCGACTGGAGCGTCCCGATCTTCACCCGGTCGTGTAGCGGGACGGTGACGGTTCGGACCTCGCCGGTGTCGGGATTCGTGTACTTCAGAATCGCGTGGCTTCCGCGCTGTCGGTCTTTGCGGTAATTGAAAGAAGTGAGGACGGTGACTATCTCTCGGCCGGAGAAGTTTCGCGGCGGACCGCTCATTCCTCGAACCAGGGAGCGTCCGGTTCTGGCGCGTCCGTGTCCGCCTCGCGGGCTTCCTTCGTCAGTTCGACCGCCTCGTCGAGGTTCGAAAGCGCCTCCTCGCGCGTCTCGCCTTGGCTGGCGACGTTCAGCTCCTGGTCGATCGCCGACCAACCGCCCTCATCCTCTTCGATCAGACGGATCTCCCGGCCAGTACTCATGGGTAATGGTAGTCGTCACCGTGGAATAAGCGTTCTGTCGCTCCGAGACTGCGCCGAAGGACGGACGGGCTCGCTCGCCCGCTCTCACTCCGGCCACGCCTCCCGCTCCCGCCGCTCCGCCTCGCCAGTGAGCTCCGGCGGCACCTCCTCCAACAGCACCGGCGCGAGCGACGCGCCGACGTGCCACGCGACCACCTCGTCGTCCAACGACTCCAGTCGCACGTCCTCCTGCCCGTAGTACTCGCCCGCGACCGTACAGGAGCCGCCACCGTCGGCGAAGCAGACGTCGCCGCGCTCGTCGTAGGTGATCTGAATGTGCGCGTCGCGCGCCTCGTCGACGAACTCCCACGCGAACGCGTCGCTCCCGGCAAGGTCGTCGCGGCCCGCGAAGTGGTCGAGCGCCGCGGCCACCTCGTCCTCGACGGGGCCCGTGACCGCGCCGTCGTCGGCGCGCAGGTGGACCTTCACCGGCTGGTGGGTCGCGAGCGTGCTCGTCGCGCTCATCAGCCCGGCCGGCTCCGCACCGTGTTCGAGCCCCTGAACGTGCCCGAGCTCGTGGATGATCGTCGCGTTCATCTCCGCGTCGGAGATCCGGGGGTCGACGGTCGCGGTCATCGGCGTCCGCGGCTCGTCGACGAGGAGGTCGGCGCAGCCGAAGTACCGCGTGTCGTTGCCCTCCACGCCGCAGCGCTCCACGCGGTCGAACCGGAGGATGACGTCGGCGCGGTCCTCCTCGCCGACGCGATCGTACGCGACCGGGTAGCCGAGGTAGCGCTCGTCGTTGCGCTCCCAGTACCTCGTCGCGGCCGCGACGACGTCCGAGACGTTCCGGTCGACCCCCTCGTCGTCCACGTACAGCCGGAGCGCCGTCTTCCCGTACGGGCTCGGGTGATCGAGCGCGACGGTCCGGTCGCGGGTCTCGTTCGGGGTCTCGACGACGAGCCGGTGGTCGCCCTCGTCCCCTCGGACGGCTTCGAGCGTGACCGAGCGGGTCGCGGACTCCCCGCCGTCGAGAGCGATATCGAGGGTCCGCGACGCGTTCTCGTCGTCGCCGAACCGCACCGTCACCGGGCGGGTCCCGGCGCGGTCGCCGCGGTTCCGAACGGTCACGTCGACGACGAGGTCGTCGCCGTAGCCGACGGTTTCTGGCGCGTCGAGCGCCGCGACCGCGAACGTCGCCGGACGGACGCGCTCGACGACGATCGTCCGCGTCTCGGTGACGTCGCCGGCGGAGACGGCGATCTCGTACTCGCCGGGGTCGAGCGTCGCGGTGTCGAGGGCGGCCGTCACCGTCGTCTCGTTGCCGGGCGGCACGGAGCGGTTCTCGCTCGCGACCGTCCGCCCGTCGAGTCGGATCGCGACCGAGAGCGGCGCGGTCCCGTCGGCGTCGACGCTCTGTCGAACGGTCGCGGCGACCGTCGCCTCCTCTCCCTGCGTCACCGACGCCGGCGCGGAGACGGTCTCGATCGACAGCGAGGCGTCGCCGAGGAGGCCGCCGGGCGCCGCGTCGCCGCCGATGCCGCCGCAGCCGGCCAGCGCGACGAGCAGGACCGCGGCGGCGACGGCTCGGGTGTCGGGCATCGTCGTCCGCCCCTCGACGGCGGAGACGTATAACGTTCGTTTCATCGCCCGGTCACGTCTCGGCATGCTGGACGGGGGGATCGCCGGGGATCCCCTCGCCGCGGATCTCCCCCGCCGCGGAGCGTCCCCGCCGCCGATTGCCTTCACCGCAGATCCTTGCGTCCCCTCTCAGAACAGCGTCGGGAACAACAGGTAGACGAACCCCGCGGTCAGTAGTCCGCCGACCCCGACGTAGTAGGCGACCGGGATCAGGTTCAGCCGGACGACGCGACCGGTCTTCCCCACGAGTCCGACCGTCGCGAGCGCGGCGATCACGTTGTGGATCGCGATCGTGTTACCGATCGCCGCGCCGATCGTCTGCGCGCCGACGAGCAGCTGCGTCGAGAGCCCGAGCTCCTGGGCGATCTCGAACTGGAACGCCGCGAACGTAACGTTGCTCACGGTGATCGACCCCGCGATGAACGCGCCGAGGGTGCCGACCACGGGCGCGAACAGCGGGTACGCGGCGCCGAACGTCGAGGCGGTCGCGTCCGCGAGCACGACGATCATGCTGCCGTCGGCGGTCGCGCCCGGGTGCGCCGCGGTCTGGAGCATCACCTCGACCATCGCGATAACGAAGACGAGCGAGACGGCGGGCGAGACGATCTTCGCGCCGGCCTCGCGCCACGCGCTCGTCACCTCGTCCGCCGACATCCCGAACACCGGCACCGCGATCAGCGCGCTGACGAGCAGCCACGTCCCCGGGACGTACGCCCAGCCGATCGCCCCGTCGATCGTCGTGCCGAGGATGTCAGAGAGCGCGATCGTCATCAACGGTCCCTCCTGAAGGAAGGTCGCGATCGGGCCGATCACGCGGGTCCCGATGAGGAGGACGACGAGTGCGAGGTACGGCGACCACGCGCGCAACAGCGATATCTCGGCGCCGTCGACATCGCCGGGACCGCCCCCGTCCGCCTCCCCGCCGCCCGTCGCGGCGCCGGTGCCGGCCGTCTCGCTGCCGGGCTCGATGCTCCCCACCCAGTGGTCCGGCCACGACTCGCGGGGCGGGAACGTCCACTCATCGTCGGGCAGCAGGTACCCGGCCCGGAGCACCGCGACGACGGCGCCGCCGCCGACCATGGCCGCGATGAGCGACGGCAGCTCCGGGCCGACGAACCACGCCGCCGCGACGTACGGCACCGCGAACGCGACCCCGGCGAACAGACAGAGCGGCGCCACGGCGAGCGCCGGCCCGAGCGAGCGCTCGTCGGGGTCGACCGCGCCGAAGAAGTACACGACCATCGCCACGGCGAGGAACGGCATTAACACCCCGAGGAGGCCGTTGAACACGGCGGCCCACCCGCCGGCCGCGGTCGAGTACGTCGCCACCGACTCGAACCCGCCGGCGGCGATCGCGTCGGCGACCGCGTCGAGCGGCTGCTCGAACCCGACGATGACCGGCGTCCCCACCGCGCCGAAGACGGTCGCGACCGCGTGGCCGATCAGCGCGGCGACGACCGCGGCGAACGCCGGGAACCCGAGCGCCAGGAGCAGCGGCGCGACCACGGCCGCGGGCGTCCCGAAGCCGGCGACGCCCTCGATGAACGTCGCGAGGAAGAAGCCGAGCAGCACGACCTGGACGCGCCGGTCGTCGCTTATCGACGCGAAGCCCGCGTTGATCCGGTCGACCGCGCCGGAGTTCATCAGGGTGTAGAGGAGCACCAGCGCGCCCAACACGATCCACAGGATCTCGACGGCCGCCATTGCGCCGTTGACCGAGGCCGCGATGATCCACTCGACCGGCATCCCCCACGCGAGGAACGCCACCGCGGCGGCCGCCAGCCACGCGACGGGCATCGCCCGCGAGGCCGGCCACAGCAGGCCGACGAGCAGCGCGGCGACGACGACGAGCGGCACCAGCGCCAGCGGCGCGCCCGCGCCGAGCGTCATCGTCGTCCACCCCCTGCGCCGAGCGTCATCGCCGTCCACCCTTCGTGCCGCGCTCGCGACTCCGCCTCTCCCCGCCATCGACGACCCGAAGCGACAGAGTGCCCCGCGCCGACTCGCTGCTTCGATTCACGTCGGTATATCTGAATTATCTGTGTAATAAACGCCACGGGCAATTCTCGGGGACCGAGCCCGGTCGAGGGCTTCGTGCCCCTCGGTGTCCGGTCCACCCTCGCTCTCCGGGGGAGGGGGGCTCGTCGCGGACCGATACCGGCTTGTCGCCGCGCGGCCAAGCGACTGCGTGACGCTCCGACGCGACGTTCTCGCGGCGATCGACGCCGACCGCGGCGCATTCCGGACCAGGCTGTCGGCGCTGGCGGACGAACACGGATGCGATGTCGTCTCGGCGGTGCCGGAAGCCGTCCACCCCGCCGACCGGACGGAGCGCGAGGCGACTCTCGTCGATCGCGTGCGCGTATTTGACGACCTCCCGCTCGGACTCACCCTCACCGGCCCGGCGTATCGCGACACGCCGATCGTCTACGTCAACCGCTGGTTTCGGGACCGGACGGGCTACGCGCTCGACGAGCTCCGCGGCCGGAACCCCCGGCTGCTTCAGGGACCCGACGCCGACGAGGGCACTCGCGCCGATGAGGAGGCTCGCGCGGACCGAAACGCCCGCGCGGACCGAAACGCCCGCGCGGACGGGGCCGCTCGCGCCGACATCCGCGAGGCGCTGTCGACGTGGTCGACGGTCACCGTCGAACTCCGCAACCGGCGCCGTGACGGCACCCCGTTCGCGAATCGGATCACGTTGCGGCCGCTGTTCGGCGACGCGGGAACGGTCACGCACTGGATCGCGGCGCAGGAACCGGGGCCGATCGGCGCACCGGACGCCGATGTCGAGTGAGCGACCGGTCCCCCGAGCGGTTCACCGCAGCGTCGACGTCGGGACGACCGACGGGAGGACACCGCCGCCGGTCGCGTCCTCGACGACCGCCTCGGCGACGTGCTCGCCGCTGAGCAGGCACATCGGCATCCCGATGCCGGGGTTGGTGTACGCCCCGACGTAGTAGAGGCCGTCGACGCCGGGCGCGCGGTGCGCGGGGCGGAGCGGGCCCGTCTGTCCGAGCGTGTGCGACAGCGCCAGCGCGGTGCCGCGCGGCGCGTTGAACCGCTGCCGGAAGTCGGAGACGCAGGCGGTCTCCTCGAAGACGATCCGGTCGCGGAAGTCGACGCCCGCGTGCTCGGCGAGGTCGTCGAACACCAGGTCGCGGAACCGCTCGCGGGTCTCCGGGTCGTCCTCTAACCCGGCCGCCAGCGGGACGAGCAGGAAGACGGCCTCGTGGCCGTCGGGCGCCGCCTCGGGGTCCGTCTTCGAGGGGACGTGGACGTAGTACGCGGGATCGTCGGGCCACGCCGGCTCGTCGAAGATGTCGTCGAAGTGCGGGCGCCAGTCCGTCGGGAAGACGAGCGTGTGGTGGTCCAGGTCGACATCGCCCTCGACGCCGAGGTACGCGAGGTACGCCGAGGGGGCGTACGTCCGCGACTCCCAGTACGACTCGCGGTCGACCGTCCCCGCGGGGAGGAGGTCGCGCTCGACGTGCGGCGGCGGCGCGTTCGCCACGACGCGGTCGAAGCGGTCGCTTGACGGCGTCGCGGCCGAGTCACCGTCCCCCCCGCGCCGCTCCGTCTCGACGGTGAACTTCGGGACGGACGCGGCGACCGACGGTTCGATCGCGGTCACCGGCTCGCTCGTCCGGATCGAGACGCCGAGCTCGCGCGCGAGGTCGGCCATCGCGTCGACGACGCTCGCGATCCCGCCGACCGGGTGGTAGACGCCGAGGTTCATGTCGACGTGGCTCATCAGCGTGTAGATCGCGGGCGTGTTGTACGGCGACCCGCCGAGGAAGACGAGCTTGTACTCCGCGATCTGTCGGAGCTTCTCGCTGTCGAAGTAGTCGCCGACGTAGTCGTCCATCTCCCGGAGCTTCGGCAGGGCTCGGCCCGAGCGGAGCACGTCGGTGTCGACCATGTCGCGCAGCCGCGACCGGCTGGGGTAGACGAACCGGTCCATTCCGAGCTCGTACGCCTCCGCCGCGTCCGCGAGGTACTCGTCGAGGACCTCGCCCGCGCCCGACTCGTACGACTCGAACAGCGCCTTCTGCCCCTCGCGGTCGGCGGGCATCGACGCGCGGTCGCCGTCCTTCCAGATCACCTCGTACAGCGGGTCCAACTCGATTAGGTCGTAGTAGTCGTCGGTCGAGCGCCCGAAGTGCTCGAAGAAGCGGTCGAACACCTCCGGCATCAGGTACCAGGAAGGGCCGGTGTCGATCCGGAACCCGTCGCGCTCGATCCGTCCGGCGTACCCGCCCGGGTGTTCGTTCCGCTCGAACACCGTCACGTCCGCCCCCGCGTCGGCGAGGTACGAGGCCGCGGAGAGTCCGCCGAAGCCGGCACCGACGAGCGCGATCGACTCCCCGGCGAGCGGCTCGGCCGCGTGGTCCGGGTCCGGTTTATGTGACATTACATCACCCTACGCGTCCGGGAACGTTTACCCTGCGGTCATACCATGTTAGGGGCGCCGCCGTCGGTCGACTCCCGCGAGCTCGTCAGGCGTCCTCCCCGACGCTCTCGCCTTGGAGCCGCCGGGCGCCGAGCGCGAACAGCCCCAGCCCGATCAGGTAGAGCCGCCACCCGCTGTTCGCGATGGGGAACCGGCGGTCGACCGGCTCCTCGACGTCAACGTCGGGGTCGCGCGGCTGGACCGGGTTGTTGACGTGGACCGACTCGCTGGTGCCGCCCGCGCCCGCATCGACGGTCCGCGAACCCGTCTCCGGGTCGAGGCGGACGTCGACGAACGTCTGGACGAACCCGTCCGCCGTCGAGTAGAGTATCTCGCCGTCGAGGGCGAAAAAGCGGTCGCGGAGCGGCCAGAACGCGTTCACCCCGTCGAGGTGGGTCCAGTCGAGCGCGACGTGAGCGAACACGTGGACGAAGACGGCGACCCACGCGACCGCGATCCACCGAGGCGAGAGCCGCTCGCGGATCCACGACCGCTCTCGCACGCGGGTGTCGTAGTACAGCGCCAGCGCGGCGGCCGCGGGGAGGACGAAGTTGTGCCCCACCGTGCGGTGCGCGCCCGCCATGACCACGCCGAGGAAGCTGTCGGCCTCCGGGAGCACGAGGACGACGAGCAGGACCGCGAGCGCCCGCCGGTCGTAGTACGCCCCGAGCAGCCCCGCCGCGAGCAGCAGCGCAAACCCGGCGTGGACGACCGTCGAGGGCATTTAGCGGCTCACCTCGCCGTCGGTCGCCGCGCTTTCGCCTCCTCTCCCGCCCCCGCCGCGCCGCCGGAACCGGACCGCGAGTGTCGCGGCCGCGGCGGCGACGATGACCAGCTGCCACCCGCCGTCGACGAACCGGAACTCGCGGGCGGCGCCCGGGTCGAGACCGGGGCGTCCGTCGGGGTTGATCCACGAAGCCACCGGGTCAGCGACCGCTCCGCCGGCGCGCTCTAGCGGCAGGACTCCCGGTCCCTCCGCGCCCAGCGCGAGGAACGTCTGGACGACGCCCTCCCGCGTCGAGAACACGAGCCGCCCGCGGACGACGTAGCGCGCGTCCTCCAGCGGGTAGAGGAGCGCCGCCCCCTCGCCGGCGAACAGCGCCGACCCGATCCCGGCGACGACAAACGACGCGAGCGCGACCCACGCGACCCGCACCCCGCGGCGACCGAAGCGGTCGCGGAGCGTCGACGCCCCCGCGGGTCGGCGCACGGTGTCCCAGTACAGCAGTCCGCCGACGAGAACCGGCGCCCAGACGGCGTGGAGCAGGGCGTTCGTCGCGCCCGGCACGACGAGGCTCGCGGCCGCGTCGAGGGAGGGAAAGACCGCGGCCGCGACGACGACGGCGACCCCGCGCCGGTCGAACGCGTGCCCCAGCAGCGCGGCCGCGAGCAGCGCCCCCACGGCCGCGCTCACGAGCGTCGGTGCCATATCCGTCCTGACGCTCGGAAGCGAATAAGCGCTCCGGGCGGGTCAATCGCGGTCGGCCCGGTCGTCGCCATCGTCGGAGTCGAACTCCGACTCGGCGGGGTCGTCCGGGTCGTCACCGAACTCGAATCCGTCTGCGTCCGGCACCGATTCGTCGGCCTCGGCATCGGGGTCGGGCGTGTCGTGGTCACCGAGCTTGCGGTCGCCGGGCTCGCGGTCACCGAGCTTGCGGTCGCCGGGCTCGCGGTCGACGGTAATACCGTCGCTGCCGTCGCTATCGGCCGATCCGCCCTCGTCGTCCCCGGCCTCGTCGCCGAGGAGCGCGACGGCCATCAATCGGGCGCCGCCCGCGATCAGGTTCGTCAGGTGGAGGGCGACCAGGACGCCGACCAGTCCGAGCCCCGCCGCGAGGGCGGCCTCGGGTGCGGTGTCGACCGACCACACCAGCGGCTCGCCGTTCAGCTCGCCGAACTCCGGCGCGTAGGGGTACCGAACCGGGGCAGCGAGTAGCGGGAACGCGCTCACGAATACGTAGAGCGGCGCGAACGCCAGTACCACGAGCCAGAGCTTCAGCGAGAGGAACCCGAGCCCGCGCCACGTCGACGGCGCCGCGAGGTAGGCGCGAACGGTCGCGACCGCGCCCGCAGAGCCGTCGTCCGCGGCGGCGGGGAGGTCGTCCGGCGCGACCAAGTCGGTGCCGAGCAGGCGGTTCGCCTGCCACCGTTCGAGCCCGGCGACGAGCCGCGAGCCGATGACTGCGGCGGCTAAGATTCCGATCCCGACGAGGACGACCGAAAATAGGAGTCCGAACACGAGCGCGAACGAGACGAACCCCGAGTAGACGACCGCCAGCGGGACCGCGATCAGCAGGTACAGCAGGTGGCGATACGTCCGGCCGTCGGCGACGACGCCGACGACCGGGAGGGCTGCGAGCGGTCGGAGGGAGACCATACCGCGACTGGTTCGCCGTCCGACAAAAATCGGTCGCTCGGCGACGGCGCGGGGCGGCCGCCGCCCGGCCCGCCGGACCTAGCCGAGGAAGAAGTCGATCGCGTTCCCGGACGACTGGCCCTTGTACAGCTCGGAGTAGCCGCACTCCGCACAAGAGACCACCACGAACCGACGGTTCTGGACGTCGAACATCTTGGTGAGCCCCGTCCCGCTGGTGGCGATTTCGTCGGTCTCCGTCTCGGTGCCGCCGCACTTCGGGCAGCCGTCGTCGCCGTCGCCGCCGAGCGACTGCCGGCGGTCGTCGGCCGTCGCGGCGTCGCCGCCCCCGGCCGAGCCGTCGGCCGCGCGGTCCCATTCGTCGCTCGATTCGCCGTCGCCGAAGACGGAGTACTTCGTCTCGTCGTTCTCGGAGGGCATCGGTCGCTCCGTCTCCGCCGAGCGATAAACCTCTTGTGCCGCTACTCCGCGTTCGTCGCCTGCGCCGCCCCGGCGCCCCGGCACCCGCGCTGTCGCTCTCGTGTCGGGCTATTCGTCGACTTCGTCGTGGCTATTCGTCGACCTCGTGCCGTCTACTCGTCGATATCGTCGACGAGCTCGTCGGCGACCCCGGTGTAGCCGGCCGGGGTCAGCGCCTTCAGCTCCTCGCGGACCGCGTCGTCGACGTCGAGGTCGTCGAAGAGGTCGCGGAAGTCGTCGAGCGTCACCGACCGCCCGCGCGAGAGCGCCTTCACGCGCTCGTAGGCCTCGGTGTCGCCCTCCCGGCGCAAGATCGTCTGGACCGCCTCACCGATCACCTCGGGGGTCGCGTCCAGCTCCTCGCGCATGACGGTCTCGTTCGGGACGACCTTGTCGAGCCCGTCACCGGCCTTGGAGTAGCCGATCAGGCAGTGCGCCAGCGCGGCGCCGACGTTGCGCTTGACGGTGGAGTCCGAGAGGTCGCGCTGGAGCCGCGAGGTCGTCACGTAGTCGGCGAGGAAGGTGAGGTCGCTGTTCGCCTTCGAGAGGTTCCCCTCGCTGTTCTCGAAGTCGATCGGGTTCACCTTGTGGGGCATCGTCGACGACCCCGTCTCGCCCTCGACGGCCTCCTGACCGAGGTAGCGGTCGGAGACGTATAACCACGCGTCGAGGTCTAAATCGAGGAGGACGTTGTTGACGCCCCGCAGCGCGTCGAACAGCGCCGCGAGGTCGTCGCAGGGGTTCACCTGCGTCGCGAGCCCGGTGTGCTCGAGGTCGAGGTCACGGACGAACGACGCGGAGAACGCCCGCCAGTCGACGTCGGGGTAGGCGGCGCGGTGCGCGGCGTAGGTGCCCGAGGCGCCCGCCAGCTTCCCTGAGAGGTCCTCGTTCGCGACGACCACCCGTCCGAGTGCGCGGCCGAGCCGCGCGGCGTACACCGCCATCTCCTTGCCGAAGGTGGTCGGCGTCGCGGGCTGGCCGTGCGTGCGGGCTAACATCGGCGCGTCCCGGTGTTCCTGTGCCAGATCGACTAAGACGTCGCGCACCTCGCGGACCGCGGGGACGATCACCTCGCTCACCGCGGGCTTGAGCAGCAGCCGGTGCGCGAGGTTGTTCACGTCCTCGCTCGTGAGCCCGAAGTGGATCCACGGGTACAGCGACTCGGCGTCGTCGAGCGGGGCGTCGGCGTCCCCGTCCGGCCCGCCCTCGGCGAGCTCCGCCAGCCGGACGCGGAGGAAGTACTCGACCGCCTTCACGTCGTGGTTGGTGGCGTCGTACCCCGCGGCGCCCTCGGTTTCGAGGTCCTTGATCAGCCGCGCGTCCTCGGCGTCGAACTCCTCGTACAGCTCGCGGAGCGCCGCCGCGGTCGCCTCGTCGAAGCCGATCGGCGTCGCGTCGAGGGACGCCAGCGCGAGCAGGTACTCGACCTCGACGCGGGTCCGGGCGCGCATCAGCGCGGCCTCGCTCGCGTACGGAGACAGCGGCGCCGTCCGGCCGGCGTAGCGGCCGTCGAGCGGCGAGACGGCCGCGAGCGGGTCCGACCGGGAGAGCCCGGCGATGGCGTCGTCCGCCGTCGGTCCGGGGTCGTCCGCCGTCGGTTCGGAGTCGTCGGTCATGTCCGCGACTGCCCCCGGAGCCAGCAAAAGCGTGTCGATGGGGCGACGCACGGACGTGGATCTGTCTCGCCCTCGGGACGCGTCGAGACCGCGTTCCGATCCGCAAACGTGGATACTCTCGCGGCGCGGACCGCAATCGATATACCCGATCGGTCGGAGGCTCACACATGAAGATCGCGGGACTCGCGAGCAACCGGGGACGGAACCTCAGACACATCGCCGACGCCGCGCCCGGCGGGGCGGAGCTGTCGGTCGTCCTGACGAACCGCGAGCAGGCGCCCGTGTTGGGGGCCGCGACCGAGCGCCGGATCCCGACCGAGGTCGTCGAGCGCGAGGAGGGGGAGTCGCGCGAGTCGCACGAGCGCCGGATCGTCGAGCGCCTCTCCGACTACGACGTCGACCTCGTCTGTCTCGACGGCTACATGCGCGTGCTCACCGACGAGTTCCTCGACGCCGTCCCGACGACGCTGAACGTCCACCCCTCGTTGCTCCCGTCGTTCCCCGGCACGGACGCCCACGAGCAGGTGCTGGACGCGGGCGTCCGCACGACCGGCTGTACGGTCCACGTCGTCACCGAGGCGGTCGACGCCGGCCCGGTCGTCACCCAGGAGCCGATCCCGGTGTACGAGGACGACGACGCGGACTCGCTGAAGGCGCGCGTCCTCCGCGAGGCCGAGTTCACGGCGTACCCGCGGGCGGTCCGCTGGTTCGCCGAGGACCGCGTCACCGTCGAGCGCGACGCCGAGGGGAGCCCAGAACGCGTCGCGGTCGAGGGCGACGTTGGCGGTGACTTCCCGGAGCGACGGTTCGTCTCCGAGGAGCGGAGCGCCTCGCTGCGGTACGGAGAGAACCCCCATCAGGACGCCGCCCTGTACGTCGACGACGGCTGCGAGGAGGCGAGCGTCGTCGACGCCGCCCAGCTGAACCCCGGCGCGAAAGGGATGGGGTACAACAACTACAACGACGCCGACGCCGCCCTCGACCTCGTCAAGGAGTTCGACGAGCCCGCGGCCGCGGTGATCAAGCACACGAACCCCGCGGGCTGCGCGGTCGGCTCGGACCTCGCGGACGCGTACGACCGCGCGCTGCGCACCGACGCGAAGTCGGCGTTCGGCGGCATCGTCGCCCTGAACCGCGAGTGCGACGCCGACACCGCCACCGCCGTCGCCGACTCGTTCAAAGAGGTCGTCGTCGCGCCCGGCTACACCGACAGCGCGCTCGACGTGCTCACGGAGAAGAAGAACCTGCGCGTGCTCGACGTGGGCCCGCTCGGCGAGGGCGACGACCGCTTCTCCGAGCGGTTCACCGAGAAACCGGTCGTCGGCGGTCGCCTCGTTCAGGAGCGCGACCGGCAGTCGCCGACAACCGATGAGTTGGAGGTCGTCACCGAGCGCGAGCCGACCGACGAGCAGGTCGAGACGATGCTGTTCGCCTGGCAGACGCTGAAACACGTCAAATCGAACGGCATCCTCTTCGCGACCGGCACCGAGACGGTCGGCGTCGGGATGGGGCAGGTGTCCCGCGTCGACGCCGTGACGCTCGCCGCGATGAAGGCCGAGAAGGACGCGGAGGGCAAGTCCGCCGAAGGCGCCGTGATGGCCTCGGACGCCTTCTTCCCGTTCCCGGACGCCGTCGAGGAGGCGGCCGACGCCGGCATCGAGGCGATAATCCAGCCCGGCGGCTCTGTCAACGACGAGGACGTGATCGCCGCGGCCGACGAGCGCGACATGGCGATGGCGTTCACCGGGTCGCGCTGCTTCCGGCACGACTGAGACGTGTATATATAGGCTATACCGAACTGGTGACGAAGCCGCCCTACAGACCCAGCCGTTCTCATATAAATACTCGACTGCTGATCGGCGGCGAACACCGCCAAAGCCCCAGCCGCTCGCTTATAAATAACTGATTGTAGATCGACGACGAACATCTTCAAAGCCCCAGCCGCGAGGCGGTCGCACGCTCGCTGCGGTCCTCGGTCGCTCGCTTCGCTCGCTCCCGCCCTGCGGTCCTTACGTCGTCATCAGAACGCGGAGCGTTCTGATTGGCTCACGAGAGCTTTGCTCTCGTGAACGCCTGCGACCGCCTCACGACTGCCCCTTTGAGTCCCGCCCCGCACAGCACCGCCCCGCACCTCTTACCTCCCCAACCTCGTCGGTCGCCGTCGCTTCGCTCGGCGACCGACTCCCTCGCGCGTGCTCCTCGCGGCCGCCGAGGGCGGCCGCTCGCAGGCGCGCGCCACCGCGTCGTCTTCTATCAATCGTCGTCGCCAACGCTCTCGAATTTTTAAGAAACCCCTGGTGGAGTCGGCTCGATCCCTTTCCGCTCTGAAACCATAACCCCACGCGGACCGCCGGATCGACGCCGCTTTTTTCCCGGGCTGTCCTTGGCCCGGATCGGAGACGACCGTGGCCCAGTTCGGCAACTCGGTACGGCTGCTCGGGGACCGGGAGTTCGCGGCGCTCGCCGGGACCGCGTTCGCGCGCAGCCAGGCGTACTCGACGATCCTCATCGCGCTTGCGCTGTATGCCGACCTGTTCGGTACCACCGGGTTCATCGAGGGCCTGTTCGGTACTGCCTTCGCGATCGTCCAACTGGTCATCGTCCTCCCCTTAGGCCGGAAGGTCGACACCGGCAACGCGAAGCGGTGGCTGCTCGGCGGGTTTCTCATCAACGTCGCCGTCTTCGTCGGCTTCGCGTTGGTCGACAGCTCGGTCCACGTCGTCCTCGTGCGGATGGTCCAGGGGCTCGGCGCGAGCATCCTCTGGATCACGGGCGCGACGGTGATCGGCGAGATCAGTCCGGACGACGAGCAGGGCCGGTGGCTCGGCTCGTACAACCAGTTCGCTTCCTTCTCCTCGCTCGCGGGCGACCTCGTCGGCGGTTACCTCCTGTACGCGTACGGCTTCTCCGAGACGTACCTCGTCTTGACCCTCGTCACGCTCGCGGCGTTCGCCCTCGTCTTCGCCTTCCTCCGCGACAACCCCGGCGGCCGGAAGGACCCCGAGGACGCGGGCGGGATCGAGACGTTCCGGTCGCTGCTCGGGCTCCCGATGTTGCGCGCGCTCGTCTTCTTCCGGTTCACGTTTAGCGTCGGCAAGATGGCCGTGATAATCTTCCTCCCCATCTACGCGCGGACGACGTTCGGCATCTCCGCGTTCGCTATCGGCTGGATCATGGCGGGCGGGAAGGCGACGAAGGCGCTGACGCAGGGGTTCGTCGGCGACCTCACCGACCGCTACGAGCGCACGTACCTGTTCGTCGCGGTCGGCGCGCTCTTGTACGGCGTCGGCACGGCGATAATCCCGCTCGCGGCGTACTTCGAGGGGACCCTCGCGCCGGTCACCGTCTCCTATCTCGGCGACTCGCAGACACTCGGTGGGGCCTTCTTCGCGCTGTTCGCCGCCTACTCCCTGCTCGGGATCGCCGACTCGATCCGCCTGCCGGCGAGCATGTCGCTGTTCGTCAGCGAGGGCGAGGCGTACGACTCCGTCGCCAGCGCGATGAGCCTGCGCTCCGTCTCGTGGAAGGTCGGGCAGGTCGTCGGGCCCGTGCTGGTCGGCGTCACGATGGACGGGACGAGCACGGAGACGGGGTTCCTACTCGCGGCCGCCTTCATCGCGTTCGCGACCACCGGCTTCGCGTGGCAGGCGCGCGCCGCCCACCGCGCGGACCGGGACCCGGGAGCGGCGGTCCCAAGCGACGACTGATCCCAATCACGGCGCGACGACGGAACGTCCCGCTCAGAGGGTGTAGTCGTGCTCGCCCGTCTCCGACTCCAGGAAGGCCGTCAGCAGGTCGATCGTCGCCTCGACGTCGCCGCCGTCCGCGGTCTCGGTGACGGTGTGGAGGTACCGCGTCGGGATCGAGATGGCGCCGACCGGCTTCGCGCCCGCCGCGTTCTGGAACCCCGCGGTGTCGGTGCCGCCCGCGGGCAGCACTTCGTGCTGGTGATCGATCTCCTCGTCCTCCGCCACCTCCGTCAGGCGGCTGTGAACCTTCGGGCTGGTGATCACCGACGAGTCCTTCAGCTTCACCGCCGTCCCCTCGCCGAGCTCTGTGACGGCGTCGGCCGGGTCGCCGATCTGCGGCACGTCGTTGGCGACGGTGACGTCCAAGGCGACCGCGAGGTCGGGGTCGATGTCCACGCCGAGCGCCTGCGCGCCCCGGAGGCCGACCTCCTCTTGGACCGTCGCCGCGAAGTGGACCGTCACGTCTGGGTCCTCGATGCGGCGGGCGGCCTCGAAGGTCGCGAACAGGCAGATCCGGTCGTCGAGCGCCTTCCCCGTGACGCGGTCGCCCATGCGCGTCGTGGTCTGGTCGAGCGTGACGAGGTCGCCGACGCTCACGAGCTCTTCGACCGCCTCGGCGTCGCGCCCGAGGTCGATGAAGATGTCTTTCACCTCGTCGTCTTTCTCCTGCTGCTCCTCCGTCAGCGTGTGCGGCGGGACGGAGCCGATGACGCCCGTCAGGTCCTCGTCGCCGTGGACGGTGACGCGCTGTGCGCGCAGCACCCGGGCGTCGAAGCCGCCGAGCGGGTCGACCTGGACGAACCCCTCGTCGGTGACGTGGCGGACCATGAACCCGATCTCGTCCATGTGGGCCGCGACGGCGACGGAGTAGTCCGAGTCGCCCTCGATCGTGCCGACGACGTTGCCCATCGCGTCGGTCCGGACGCGGTCGACGCTGTCGGCGAACTCGCGGCGGACGATCTCGCGGACGTCGTCCTCGTAGCCGGGGACGCCGCGCGCCTCGGTCAGCTCTCGGAGCAGGTCGAAGTCGAAGTCGAACTCGCGTGGCATACGAAGACGTGACCGCGCCAGCGACAAAGGTCCGCAGGATCCGGCACGGCCGTCGGCCTTCGACGACAGCCGGGTCATCGACACCGCCGAGGTCCCGTTCTCGACTCTCGTCGCGGCGAGGCGATAGGGAAATACGATGAACGGCAACGAGAATCACTTATAAACCACCGCGGTGGCGCGTGCCGACGAGCGGCCGCCGGAGGCGGCCGTGAGTCGCACGCGCGAGGGAGTCGGCGATCCGGAGCGAAGCGGAGGACCGCCGACGACGCTGGGGAGGCGTGAGGTGCGGTTGCGGTCGCTGTGCGGGGCGGGACTCAAAGGGGCAGTCGCGAGGCGGGCGCAGGCGACGTAAGCACCGCAACGAGGGAGCCGTAGCGACCGAGTGAGGAGCGCAACTAGCGTGCGCCCGCCTCGCGACTGGGGCTTTGGCGGTGTTCGCTGTCGATCTACTATTACCGATTTATAAGCGAACGGCTGGGGCTCTGGCGGTGTTCGAGTCGGTGCGTCACGCATTCAGAGGGCGTCACCGGAAAAGACAACCCTAAATACATTTACCGTTGTTCCGCAACCCTTTTGCGGTCGCTCTCGGGATATCGTGTGTATGAGCGACGTGAAAGCGGAACTCCGCGAACAGTTCATGGACGCGTTCGGCGGCGCAGACTTCCCCGTCGAGAACCAGATGGACCTCGTCCCGGCGCTGCCGGACGGTCCGGGGACGAAGTTCGAGGCCGGTGATGTGAGCTTCACCGCGATGGAGATGGCGGCGAAGCTCGGCAGTGAACAGGAGTTTCCCTACGACAACGCCGAAGCGCTCGTCGACGACATCCTCGACGGGCTCGAAGCGAAAGGAATGATCTGACCGGCGAGCGACGACGCACCGCTGTTCTCGCGAATCCGCTGTCGCCGTAGTTGACGCACCGCTGTTCTCGCGAATCCGCTGTCGCCGTAGTTGACGCACCGCTGTTCTCGCGAATCCGCTGTCGCCGTAGTTGACGCACCGCTGTTCTCGCGAATCCGCTGTCGCCGTAGTTGACGCACCGCTGTTCTCGCGAATCCGCTGTCGCCGTAGCCGACGCGCCGGCGGGAGGTTGATTACCGCGGAGCCGCTACGGCGGGTGTGTTCGCCGAGCTCACGACGCTGGTGCCGCGGTGGGTCCTCTGGGGGATCGGCCTCGGTGCCGTCGCCACCGCGGTCGTCGCGCTCGCCTTCTACCTCGGCGACCGGTTCGTCCCCCCTCCCGCCGCCGCGACCGGACGCCGCGGCGCCGCCGGCGACGAGCGCCGCCGCCGCGAGATCCGGACGTACCTGACCGCGGCCGGCGAGCGCTTCGCCGAGGACCACGGATTCGACGGCGTCTCGGTTCCCTTCTACCTCCCCGAGCGGGGCGTCGCCATCACCTTCGACGCGCACGACTACTTCCGGCTGGAGGGCGAGGGCGTCTACACCGTCCTCTGCGAGCACGAGATGCCGGGCCGCGGGCTCGGCCGCCGGCTCCCCTTCGACGTCGACGAGCCCGACTGGGCGACCGACGAGTCGACGAACTCACGCGCCGGCGGCTCCGGCCGCTTCGGCGGCGGTCGCTTCGGGGCCGACCGCTCCGCGGGCGCGTCGCGACCGCGCGCCCCCGCCGGCCGCGCAGACCCCGTCGGTGACGCCTTCGACGAGCTCGGCCTCGACCGCGACGCCGACCTCGACGCGGTGAAGGGCGCCTACCGCGAGCGCGTCAAGGAGACGCACCCGGACCAGGGCGGCGACGAGGAGTCGTTCCGGCGCGTCCGCGAGGCGTACGCCACCGCTCGCAACCACGCCGACGGCGGCCCGGCCGACCGCGACGCGGACCGCCGCCGCGAGCGCTCGACCGGGTACGGCCGGTGATCGGCTCGGCCCCTGATGCTGGCGTCGCCTTCGCGGAGCGGGCGGTGTACCTCTCCGAGGCCGACGCGCTCGTCGTCGCCGACCTCCACGTCGGCCGCGGCGAGGCCTCCGCCGTCTCTCTCCCGCTCGGCGAGCGCGCGGACCTCACCGACCGGCTCGGCGCCCTCCTCGACCGGTTCGACCCGGGGACGGTCGTCGTCGCGGGCGACGTCGTCCACACCTTCGACCGGGTCACCGACAGGGCTCGCGGGACCCTGAACGCGCTCCGCGACCGCTGCGAGGCGAGCGGCGCCGCCCTCGAACTCGTCGCGGGCAACCACGACGCCGCCCTCGCGAGCGCGTGGGACGGCCCGGTCCGCGAGGAGGTCGTCCTCGGCGGGACCGACGGCGGCGACACCTCGGGCGTCGGCTGCGACGCGCCCGACGCGCCCCGCACCGTCGTCTGTCACGGCCACGAGGAACCGTCCGCGGCGGCGGACCGCTACGTGATCGGCCACGTCCACCCGACGATCGAGATCGAGGGCGACCGCCGGCCCTGCGTCCTCCGCGGCGAGGGGACGTATCGCGGCGCGGACCTGCTGCTGCTGCCCGCGTTCACCCGGCTCGCCGCCGGCGTCCCGGTCAACGACGCGAGGACCACGGGGCTCGACTCCCCGCTCGTCGACGACGCGGCCGCGCTCGCGCCGATCGTGTACGACGCCGACGCCGGCGACGTCGGTGAGCCCCTCCGGTTCCCGCCGCTCGGCGCGTTCGACCGGCTGTTGTGAGTCCGATGCGGCCGGCGTCTCGCCCGGCTGTCGTGAGTCCGACGCGGGCGACGTCTCGCCCGGTGGCCTCCTCCCCGGACGGCGGTCGGCTCCCGGAGTCTCCGACGAACGTTTATGTGAATTCCGCGTGACGATCACACGCATGGAAGCAGCCAGGCTCCACGAGTACACGGACGACATGAGCGAGGGGCTCACGATCGACGAGGTAGACCGGCCGGCGGCGACGGGCCCGGACGACGTGATCGTCGAGGTCGAGGGGGCGGGGTGGTGCCAGACGGACAACCACATCATCGAGGGGATGTGGGCCGAGTACGTTCCCCAGGAGCTCCCACTGACCCTCGGCCACGAGAACGCCGGCACCGTCGTCGAGACGGGCGACGACGTCGACCTGGTCTCCCCGGGCGACCCGGTGATCTGCCACCCGGTTCAGACCTGCGGCACGTGTCGCCCCTGTCGGCTCGGCGAGACGATGTACTGCGAGAACGACGCGTTCAACGGGCTCACCACCGACGGCGGCTTCGCCGAGTACCTCCACACCAGCGAGCGCTCGGTGATCCCGCTCCCGTCCGGCGTCGAGCCGATCGACATCGCGCCCCACGCCGACGCCGGGATCACGGCGTACCACGCCGCGAAGAAGGCGGTCGGCGACCTGAACCCCGGCGACCACGCGGTCGTCATCGGCGTCGGCGGGCTCGGCCACATCGGCCTCCAGTGTCTCGACGCGATGAGCGCGGCCCGGATCACCGCGGTCGACCTCAAGGAGTCGGCGCTGAACCTCGCCGACAGCTACGGCGCCGACCACCTGATAAATCCGAGCGAGAAAGACGTGACCGCCGAGATCGAGGCGATCACGGACGGCACCGGCGCGGCGCAGGTGCTCGACTTCGTCGGCGAGGACGTGACGACCGCGTACGCCCCCGAGATCACCGCCGCCGGCGGCGACCACCACATCATCGGCTACGGCGGCCACGTCCACGAGCCGGCGCAGGCGCTGGTGAACGGCGAGTTCTCCTTCGTCGGCAACATCGTCGGGCGGTACGCCGAGCTGCAGGAGCTCGTCGCGCTCGTCGAGCAGGGCGACGTCGACCTCCACACCAGCCGCTACGATCTCGGCGAGATCAACACCGTCGCCGAGAAGCTCGAACACCGCGAGATCGACGGGCGCGCCGTCATCACGCCCTGAGCCGGGTTTCGATCGGCGAGACCCGACACAGCCCACGGAAGGTTTTTATCGCTCGTTGCGAACGCCCGGTATGGACCGCAGAGCCCTCCTCTCCGCTATCGGTGGGTCCGTCGGCGGCTCCGTCGTCGCGCTCTCCGGGTGCGTCGGCGAGACCGTCACGGACCCGGCGGCGAACGGGACCGACGACGAGACGAACGGGACCGACGACGGGCGATCGGACGACGGCGAGGGGTCGACCCCGTCGCTCGACGTCGAACTCCGGACGGTTCCCCACGTCGTCACCGCCTACGAGCCCTCGCCGAGCCGCGGGATCGACCCCAAAAACGTCGTCCCCGAGTCCGAGATCCCGGACGCGCTGCGCGACCCGCTCGCCGCCGCGCGCGACGGCGGGTTCGAGACCGAGGACCCGAGCGACGCGCTGCTGGCCGCGGTCGACGAGTTCCGCGTCTACGACCGGGGCGAGCTGAAGCCGTACGTCGATATCGACGGGACGCGCTATGCATTTGACCCGACGCTCCCGACGTTCACCGCGGAACTCGCGGACGAGGAGGCCGATGGGTACGACGAGGACCGCGTCCTCCGCGAGGCGGGGCAGCGCGACGACCTCCGCTCCGAGGCGGTCGAGACGTTCGTGCACGCGCTGACCGCCTACGGGACGAACGTGGCGCGCGGGGAGTACCGTCGGTGCGTCCGCCCGGACTCTGTCGCCGCGTTCCTCGACGAGTACGACTACTTGGAGGACATGCTGGGCGTCACCCGGATCGAGACGGCCGTCGAGAACGAGGACCCGCCGTACACGATCACGGCACGCGAGCTGTCCACGGCGGACATGTGGGAGCGCCCGGTGATCGACGAGTCGGAACTCGACGCGGAGCTTGTCACCTTCTTCGAGCGCGCGCTGGCGTCGGAACACCGGGCGCCCGCGCTGTCGGGAGACGACCGCAGCCAGCTCTTCGCCGACGAGGTGCCGGACGCCTACGAGGCGTTCGCCGCGGGGCGCGACGAGCCGGTCTACTACCGGATCGACGGGACGGTGTACGACATCGCCGTCGGCGAGCCGCGATACGACCGGCTCCCGGTGTCGGTCTCGGTCGAGCCGAGCGAGGACGCGCCCCGCCAGTTCACGCTCACCGTCGCGCCGGCGCCGGAGAACGCCGACGGCGACGCCCAGGGCCCGTACACGTTCACGAGCCGTGGCGCGCTGCCGAGCGCCCTCTGGACCTTCCACGAGGGCGAGCGGCGCTCGCTGGAGATCGTCGAGACCGAGGGCATCGAGGGGCCGCGACCGAACCGCAGCGACGGCCAGGCGCTGGAGTCGCTCGGCGCGGGCGACGAGATGGCAGCGACGTACGCGGTCCCCGAGGACCTCCCCGCGGACACGTACGTGAGCCGCGGGCTGTTCGGCGTCTCTTGGGGCGTCCCGGACCAGACGCCGGACGAACACGGGAGGTACCCGTTCGAGCTGGCGATTTCCGTCGCGTGAGCGGGGTGGATTGCCCGCCGACGCGTGAGCGCCCTCAGCGGTCGCGCTGACCGAGACGACTCCGCCCGCGGACGCGCCGCAGGCGTGGCTTAAATCAGCGTTTCACTCACGGGAAGTCCTTTACCGACCGTTCGCGATCTCGGCGTATGGATGGCTCCGCCTCGCCCGTGTCCGGCCGCTCGTCTCCGCAGTTGTGGTCGCTCTTTGCCGGCGTCTACGCCTTCGGCTGCGGCGCGGTCACGGCCCGTGTGCTGTCGGACATCCTTCGCGTGTTCACCCAGGTTATCGGGCTCCCCGAGTCGTTCCCGGTACCCCTCCTCGCGGCGCCGGCGCTGTTCGTCGGCGCTGCGGTCTGGTGGCTGCTCGTCGAACGCCGGCGCGCGTACACGTATCCCGCTGGAGTCGCGTTCGGCGCGCTCACGGCGCTCGTCACCGGACTCTGCTGGACCGCATGGTTCCTCGGCGTCTGGAGCGTCGACCTGCTCGCCGCCGGACCGACGCTGACCCTCATCGCGCTCGTGTTCGGGGTGTCGACGGCCGTCGGAACGCTGATCGGTCCGCCGATCGCCTTCTTCCGGCGGCGAAGCCGAGCGCGGTCGGCGGCCGACCCGACCGCTAACTCCTTGTGACCGGCGCGCACACCGATCCGCATGAACGAGAACGGCGCCGACGGCGCCGACCGCGCTGACGCCGCCGACCGCGCTGACGCCGCCGACCGCGCTGAGGCCGTCGACCGCGCTGAGGCCGTCGACCGCACTGACGCCGCCGACCGCGCTGACACCGACGACGCCGCGGCCGACCCCCTCGCCGACGAGGACGTCTATCGCGTGCTCGGCCCGGACGGCAGCCCCCTGCCGGACGCGACGGTCCCGGACCTGTCGGACGAGGAGTTCCGCGCGATCTATCGCGACCTGGTCGTCACGCGCCGGTTCGACGAGCGCGCGGTGAGCCTCCAGCGACAGGGGCGGATCGGAACGTACGCGCCCTGCGCGGGCCAGGAGGGCTCTGCGGTCGGATCGACGCACGCGCTCGCGGACCGCGACCTGATCAGCTACCAGTACCGCGAGCACGGCGCGGTCGTCGTCCGCGACCTCCTCGCCGAGTACCTCCCGTACTGGATGGGTCACGAGTCCGGAACGGAGGCGATCGCCGAGGGCAACGTCTTCCCCCTCAACATCGGGATCGCGGCGCATCTCCCGCACGCGGTCGGCGCCGCGTGGGCGTTCGACCACCGCGACGAGGACCGCGTCGTCGCCTGTCACTTCGGCGACGGCGCGACCAGCGAGGGCGACTTCCACGAGGCGATGAACTTCGCCGGCGTCTTCGACACGCCCACCCTCTTCTGCTGTCACAACAACGGCTGGGCCATCTCGATCCCGAGGGAGAGACAGACCGCGAGCGACACCTTCGCGCAGAAGGCGACCGCCTACGGCTTCGAGGGCGTCCGCGTCGACGGGATGGACCCGCTCGCGAGCTACGCGGTCACGCGGGAGGCGGCCGAGCGCGCGCGGAGCGGCGGGGACGAGTCGGGAGGCGACGGGGACGAGTCGGGAGGCGACGGCTCCGATGGGGACGACCCGCGCCCGGTCCTCATCGAGTTCGTCGAGTACCGGTTCGGCGCGCACACGACCGCCGACGACCCGACCGCCTACCGCGACCCCGACGACGTGGACCCGTGGCGCGCGCTCGACCCGCTCGACCGCATGGAGGCGTTCCTCCGCGAGACGGGTCGGATCGACGACGAGGGCGTCGCGGCGATCCGCGAGGAGGCCGACGACGTCGTCGCCGACGCGATCGACTTCGCCGAGTCGATCGAGGCCGAGCCGAGCGAGGTGTTCGAGGACGCGTACGCCGAGCTTCCGCCCGAGGTCCGCCGCCAGCGCGACGAACTGCTCGCGGCCGTCGAGAAGCACGGGGAGGGGGCGTTCCGGCGGGAGGAGTAGAAGCGCGAGGAGCCGCGGCGGCGGGGCGTGCGGCTCTGTTTATACAGACTGTAAGGTGAATACACCCGCCTTTAGGCGGGTGATAAAACCGACATACTGTTACATTTCCACCGATAGTCACACGGCCTGAATTTCCAATACACACTTTCAAATAGCAAGAATCGATATATAATGGTAAGGTCAGGTCGGAACGGAGCGGATTCCGAACGACCTTTGGAGGCGGTCTGTCCGCCCACAGTAACGAGGCAGTATCCGAAACGCCGACGTGGTGAACACGAATCCTCGAAGGGTTCGTCTCGTGCCTGTCGGCCTGAGTAAGCCCAAAGGTAACTCCAAATCCGCTAACGCACCAGCGACCTTCTGCTGGCAAAAACAACAGGAGAGGGTCAACGGCGCCGAGGATAGGAGTAACGGCCATTTGGCATGGCCAG